>JBFLKU010000033.1:0-20314 GCA_040883315.1 Eubacteriales bacterium | reverse complement strand
GATTATAAGCCTCCTGCTCCCGTTACTAGATGGACTAACGACCTTAACAGCTGTGAAAATTCACTTTCAAGTCTGTAGCATTATTTGGGGCAGGTCACTGCTGACTTTAAAATATATCAGCAGTTGCTATGTATATTTGATAAAATTGATTTAAAATGATTTACATGATTAAAAATAATAATTAAATTAACAGTTAAAACATATTATGAAAGGGAATATTATGAAAAAAACAATCATATTAATGATTTTTCTTTTAGTTCTTAGTGGATGTACAAATAGTGGTAGTAAAAATACTAATACTATAGATGGTATTATTACTCAAAATAATGATGTAATTAGTGATTATAAAACAATGTCTGCTGATATTACTCCCGTACCTGAAAATATTACAATAAAGATTTCCGTACCATCATCTGCTCGTAAAAATATTGATTATCTTATAGCTATATATCAAACACAGTATCCACATGTTACTATTGAACTAGAGCAAAACGGGAATTCGGACATTGTGATTTCATGTATAAACGAGGAATATGATATTGGAATAATAACAAGAGAATTAACAGAAGACGAAGAGGAATTAGCAGATTTATCGCTAATTAAATTATGTAGAGTAGGTTTGGCTCTGGTTGTCAGCA
The DNA here is from genome assembly GCA_040883315.1 of Eubacteriales bacterium. Lineage (GTDB taxonomy): Bacteria > Bacillota > Clostridia > Christensenellales > UMGS416 > JAFGUF01. The sequence continues at coordinate 19,676 of JBFLKU010000033.1, read as the reverse complement.
ATACTAATCCAGTAACTAATTTATCTTCAGAGCAAATCAATAAAATATTTGAAAGAAAAATTTCTAGCTGGGCAACTGTAGGTGGTTCACAAAATACAATACAAGTATTATCTGTGGATGAAAGCTTGATGCTAAAAGTAATTTCAATATTTGAAATGGATTCCGAAAGTGTTGTATTTGAAGAAATATCACATGTGTATATGTTTAAACCACAAGGACTACTTAACGAATATCCACAAGGAATAACAGGTATGTTAATTGGGCAGATTGATGAATATACGGAAGTCAAAGGAGTAATAATTGATGACGTTGAGCCTACGTATGAAAACGTCCAAAGTGGTAAATATAAATATTATTATGATATAAATTTTATAACGCTAAATAAAACAAATGAACATATAAATGATTTTATTAATTTTTGTAAGACTGATACAGAAGCAATTAACTTTTTACATAATGCTGGATATGTAATCCCTTAATAATTTAAGCAACGAAATAAGCATTAATAACTATTCAATCAGCTCAAAATGGGCTGATTTTTATGGAAGTGAGTATAACGATTATAATCTGGTTTTTGCATTAGATACCGGAATGCCACTGGAAGTAAACCTATGTACAAAGTGGTTTAAGAAATGGCAGAAGGAAAGCGGATTGGGTTTTCCGCCTCTTACCTTTCACGAAATCCGTCACTCAAGTTCTACATATAAACTAAGAGCTAGCTGTGGTGATGCCAAGTCAGTTCAAGGTGATACCGGACATGCTAAAGCTGATACTCTATTAAACACCTATTCACATATTGAAGATGAACGCAGAGCCAACTTGACCATGACAATAGCTAAAGACTTTTATGGAGAAGATGTTATAGATGAAGCTATGTCAAATGATAAAGGAATAGATGATGATATAATAAAGCGAATAACCAGTGATCCAGAGCTGCAGAAAAGAACTTTGGCTGCGCTGCTTAGTAATTTAGGATAAAACAATACTATTGAAAATCCATTGAGTAATATTTTACTCGGTGGATTTTTTGCATTATCAAATGATACAAGTAATAGACCAACATCATATCATTTTCATATTATATATTTTATGGTAAAATTAATAAGTAATTGGGAGGATGATATGCAAATAGTTAAATTAACATTTAATCAGCAAGCTCGAGATGTAGCTACAGCTAATGGAGTAGTGCTAGATTCAAATAGTACATTTAGATATGTTTTTGTACCTCAGATAATCAATAATCATAATGACAGTAGTAAATCAGTAAAAGGCGAAATTATTGTTCAAAAGAAGTCTCAAAAAGATCAATGGGAGAATCACAATACACTTTCTTTAAATCAATTAAGAAAAAATGAATATTTCAAAGTGGGGCTTAATTCAAGTCGCTTGGAACTAATGATTAACTATTGTATGGAACTAAAAAAAACTTACGCAGAAAAAGGGTATGAATTGTTTAACAGCAAAAAAACATTAATAATCGATGATGAATTAGCAGATCCTGAAATCGAAGAAATCGTGGCTCTGCTAAAGAAAAGCCCTTCAATTAATGAGATAATAAAAAAGCTCTCGGAAAAAGAAATAGACTCAAAATTTATTGCAGATTTAATAAATAGTGATAACTTTGATGTCTCAGCAATTAGTGATAGTATATCAACAGAAAAGAGCAACCAACTATATTATAGTTTACGGTGCAATTTAATAAATACTGCTTACTTGAAACAAAATCTCACTAATGCTAATGAAGAATTCTGGCAAACTACTTTTAAACAGAATCCCCATATCCTCTTCTCTGTTATTCCTTTAATGGGTCAAATCATTCAAAGTCAGCCTTATTTTGGCGGAAAAGCAATAACAAACATCAATGGTAATGTTGGAGATTTTCTATACAAGTACGGCGAAAACAATTGCGGTATTGTGGAAATTAAAACTCCTTTGTCTCGGCTTATAGATAAAACATCTTATCGTTCAGGAGTGTATGCACCAAGTAAAGATTTACTCGGTTCAATTGTTCAGATAAAGACACAAAGAGATTCTTTTATGAAAGAATACTACGCAATAAAAGGTAAAAGTACAGAGGACTGCATTTATTATGAAGGATACGAGCCAAGCTGCTATATAATTACTGGTGACAATTCAAACTTTGATAAAGATGAAAAACGTAGTTTTGAACTATTTAGAAGAGAACTACGTGATATTAATATCATTACATATAATGAACTAATACATAAACTTGAATTAATTCAAGAGGCCATGCAATAAGAGAATATTTATTATATGTTATTTAGATATTCTATAAATTTTCTATCAATGTTAGATGATAATGATCCCAAAAATACCAACTGGAAAATATTGAATGTTAGATTTATGTTAGATTTCTCTGACCGAAATGTTAGATGAAGTGTATGACAACCCTGCCCATACTATATATAGTGCTTATATAAGAAAACAACCACTATAAATTGTGGTTGTTTGGTGGAGAATACGGGAGTCGAACCCGTGACCTCATGACTGCCAGTTGTCGAACCCCATTGTCTCAAATTTACACTACTGTCTGTAGTGATTTTTTATGCCTTTTCTGCCACACTCCAATTGCCTTTAGCGTCTTTCTCAGCCAGTTTTGCCACTAGTGTCTGGATTACCAAGTCAGTTGTTAGATGAATGTAAGATTTCAGTGGATATTAATGTTAGATGAGTGTATGACAGATTTTTTGTTTGTCATATCTATTAGTTATAATGATAAATATTCCATTGAAATACTGTAAAGCTCCTTTGCTCTATTCTTTAAAGATTCACAATGGATAGGTGCAGCATCAAAATCATACTGTCCAGCTTCACCACTCCATGCCCTGCACGCACCACCACACAAATATCTATACTCGCAGGTTTTACATTGCTCATTCGTATCTACATTATAACTAGCTAAATTTTTAAATTTCTCGCCCTCAATTATTTGCTGTAGTCCTTCACTAATTACATTGCCTAGGAACGAATGAGGCTTGTGATATGCATAACACGGAAAGGCCTCTCCTGAAGGCTCAACATATAGATTCTGCCCCATTCCGCATGAAGATATAGGCTGAAAACCACTCTCCACTAAATCCAGTGGAGAAATATACCCTTTAAACGGCTGTATTTCCAATCCACTGTTTGTCGCTCTCCCCAAAGGTAAAATAGGGCGGAATTTATAATTTACTCCAAGCTTTTTTGCCAATTGCTTAAGACTTGCTCCGATTTTTTGATTCGCTTGATCATTATTAATTGATGCAGAGATTCCAATCTTGGGTATGTCTACTTGATTTTCTTTACACCAGCATATATATCTTTCAATATTGTCGACAGTACACTTATATGTGCCACTGCCTCTTCTTGCATCATGGTATGCTTCATCTCCATCAATACTAATTACAACCTCATCAAATGCATTTGTAATCATTAAAAAATCATCATCTGATAATTCCATGGCGAAGTTTGAACGCAAAACGATTGGAATTAAATCATCCTTTTTTCTTAAAATCCTAAGCTGTTTTAATAGTTCTGTTCTGTTAGGATGCATCAATGGCTCTCCACCAGTTATAACAACCTCCTTAAATCCGCATTTCTTGGCGTCAACAATTATTTTTAATACATCATCTGCATTCATTTCCACTCTTTCATTATTCACAGCATAGCAGTGAGTACACGTCAGCTGACAATCCCAGGTAATATGAAGATACAATTTATACAATGATTTTGCTGACATTAAGCTATTATACAGGTTTTTAAGCGAATAGTATGCCGACTCCGAAGTCTTGCTTATTCCCATTTTCACCAGCTTATTAGCAACTTTATTTATATCGTTACATTTGCCCAGTTCATATGCTGCTAAAATGCGCTTTGCATTTCGTGCAACTAGCATTGGGTGTGAATCAACTTTTGTTAATTCAATTACTTTGCCTTTTCTATATAGCGGATTCCCTTTTGGTGCAGTACCATATTTATCAATTGCCTGTACATTCCCCTCTGAAATCATTTCTTCAAAAAGCTTTTCCTTTATATGAGAATAAAATTCCTTATATGCTTCACAATATGGGTCTTTACTACTATTATTATCTGAGTTATTTATAGCATTATAAGCACAGCCGCCTTTGCAATAACTATAGTGGTCACATTCACCGCATTCCTCTTTTATTGCCATTTCTCTTTTTATAAAGTTCTGTGCTGCCGGGCTTTGTACCAGCTCCGCAAACGAGGGACTATCTGAAATGTTACCCATGCTGTATTCTTTTTGTCCGGCAAATCTTTGGCATGAAAAAATATCTCCATTAGGGTCAATTGCAAAAAACATACCAAAGCAGTCTTTAAATGTACACACATGCCCTTCACCGCTTGAAACCCCTCTGCAATATTGATTTAAAGTACCTATTGATACATCATGATAATTCTCAAGATAATAGTCCATCATTTCTTTTATTAGTAGTGTATATTCATCTGGTGAAACAGATAAATCTGAGCTTTCCTTAATAGATGAAACCGACGGATGAACAGAGAAACTTAAGTTCGTATCCAGAAAAAAATCAAACACTTCTCTCCATTTATGTATAGTTTTCGATGTAAATGTAGCTATGCATCCTACATCTATACCATACTTGTTTGCCAATTTTATGCTTTCCATTGTCTTATCGTAATATCCTTCTCCACGCTGTGCATCATTAATTTCCTTAGGTCCATCTAGAGAAGTGCCTACATTTACATCGTATTTCTTGAATAACTTACAATATTCATCATCCAAAAACCATAGATTGCTTTGAATGCTAAATGATACATTATGAATCCTGTTTTTCATATTAGAAATTAGATTTTCTATCACTTCATGACCAGCACATAGCGGTTCTCCTCCATGAAAAGTAATATAAACTTTTTGAAGTTTTAGCTCTTCCGATACTTTTCTAACATATTCAATTACTTCTTCTGCTCTCTTTGTATCCATAGTCGGGCCTATATTAGGTCCAAAGCAGTATTTGCACGCTGCTGGACAAGACATGGATGGGATTATCATAAAGTTTGGTTGGTTTTCTTCTTTATTATACCTATACATATTTATCAATCCTTTAAAAGTCCAATAATTTTTTGTTGATTCCTACACCAACATCTTTATGCATCCCAATATGATGTTCATCCTCATGTTCTCGGCAATCAGAACTGGTCATTCTATCACTATGCTTCGCAGGAGCGTAATCACTATGAGGGATAACAATTTTTTTATATATATTCTCACTTATTATTTGTCTATTTTTATTTACCTTAGCAATTCTTATATTTTTTTTTGCATAATCCTGTCTGGTGGAATGATTATAACCATTTTCAAAATCCATATATTCACAAATTATCGGTATTAGCCTAATATCATTTCCAATAAAAATTTGCCTAAAATCATGCAAAGAAATCTGCTTAATTCTACTTATAATATTAGACTTAGATTTTTCATACATATTTAATAATAATTCGAAATATCGTCTATTGCTTGCTTTATTATTTGTTACACTTACCAAGTGTTTCATAATTGTATCTGCAATTGCCGCTTCCAGATTCAAATCGCTAATCATATCGTTTATTATTGGCTCTATCTCATCATAATTATTTAGCTGTATTAGTATTTCAAAAATCTTTTTAAAGTTTTTGGTTTTTATTTCATCTTTTTTTATAAGTAATAATAGTAAATTCATTATACTTTTATCTTCTTTTATTTCTAAACCATCTATTAGAAAATTTATTACATCTGCAGGAACTGACTGTAAAGAATAATTTTTACATAATAACTCAATCACTCCCCTTACTAGTCGAGTATTGCCATGTTATTTTAATACTTGAGCTATATTTGCCTTAAGTTCTGTGTCAGTATCAGTCATAGAAGTTTTAGAAAACATTGTGGCAAAAACTCTTTCCAGCTTTTGCTCATCAATATTGTAAAGTTCTTTAGTCAGCTTCTCTACAAATTCTTTTCTAAACAAAACCTCTTCCAGTAAACTATCTGCTTCTGGATCCTCTATTTTAACTAGATTTACGATTTCAAAGCTATCTCTAAAGGCCTCCATCCACTGAGGCTCCCCTTGCTTTAATAACAATTCACAAGATTTCTTTCTAATTTCCTTATTTTCATTAATTATTAATTTTTTCAATTTGTATTTACATTCTATATTCATTTGATCAATTTTATTCAATGAATATTATAAAATATTTAAGTTTTCTTGATCCAATGCATCTAATAAAATTTCTGAGTTATGTTCATTCAAAACTTTGTCAAGTTGGCTTATAGCAAATTCCTTACGGCTTTGGCTTTTATCACAAACAAACTCCATTAAGTGCAAAACACGCCTTTTCTTTGCCAAATATCTAATATGCCTCTTAAATGCTGATTTATTATTTTTTATTTTCTCTTGATTTTTTTTAATTATGTTTTCATTATATAGTAAATTAGAAGCTAGGGTATATAATAATGCTAATATAGAAATAACAAAAAAAATCCAATAGCTTGTCTTTTGAGGTATAAATAATGCTAAGATAACCAACCCAAAAATAACAAAAAAGATAACTGGCATTAGATCATCAAGCTTCGCATTACTTTTATAATATTTCTCTTCACCTTTATCCTGCTTTTCCCTCCGTTCATGTGGTGTGTAAACAAGGGTAATTATCACAATAATTGCAAATAACAGTCTGGTCAAAAAATTCTGTGCAAACCGCATAAACAAACCTATATCACTAATCCAATCTATATTCTTACCTCATTCCTTTTTTAAAAATCTAATTTGATAAATTCATCAATATCTACATCTACATATCTGTCCCCCACAATTCTATCCTCATGTGATTCATGTATGTCCGTATGATGACTATAATCTTCATTAGAGTCATAATGCATCCCTCGCTTAGGGTTTGTATTCCAATCCCAATAATCTTCATGCTCTGTACTTGTATATGCGTTTTCTTCATAATCCGTATGACTACCTGCATTATCAATATGGCTTTTAGGAATATATGATTCTACTTGAAGATTCTTTAGTACTGATTGGCTATTCTGAAACGCCATCGCCATCTCTCTTTTGAAATTATAGAAATTGAAAATTTTTAGAATGTCTATTACATTAAGTTTATCTTCATGCTCCACAATAGCATTAATATTAATCTTTGAGTTGTATATACTGTTGTTATCAAATAAAAATATTTCTGCCCAGTGTTTTTTGCCGATGTCATATAATTTCGAAGCGCAGAATTTTATTTTTTCTGTCTGCCCTAGATTGCCCATTATCATTTTTTCTATGGTTTCCACTATGTCCCCGCCCTCCAGCAAATGCCGAAAATGCATAATTTCCATCTTGTATTCATACTCCGGCATGTCAGATACGCTGCCATCTGAATTTATAGTAACATACGATTTTTCTTCCAATGTTTTTTCAGCATTTGCCAAAAGCTTTTTATTGTCAAATTTCCCGCTGTTTATTATCCTGCTGTAGTCATCAATGCTGCCTGTTATTATATCGGCGTATTCGCTGATATTCATTTTATTAAGGCTCGCAGCTATAAAGTTTTTTCTGTATGACGGCGCGGATATAACCCTCGAGAGCACTTCCCCTAAAATGCGCGTGTCACTGCCTTTTATGTAAAATCCGGCAATTTTATACAGATAGTGGTCATCCAGATAACCTAAATATTCTAAACAGCGCGCAGATATATTATCGTAGTCGTTCTCAAAGAACCATTTCAGATACTCAAATTTTTTCTCATCCATGCTTTTAAAGACACTGCCATTGATTATTCTGCTTAGCAGCTGGCCGTCCGGACGCATGTCATTATTTTCTTTGTAAAAATCATAGATATCATAAAACTCGGAATCAGTAAGCGCATGCAGCCTGTCCAGCAGGTAATCAGATGCAAATTCAAAATCGTAGGATAAAACCTCTTCCAGCCTGCTATGATTTCGCGATTGGAAGTATTCATCTATTCTTCTTCCTTTTTCCGCAATATCGCTTGTATAATAATAGAATAAATCAATTTCATAATTAAATGCCTTATTCTTTGCAGCGATGCTGCCTATGATTGTATTATCAATATTTTTATCATTTACGATTCTGAAGCAGTCCCCTTTATCGCACTTAATAGTGTTATCATATTTTTTTATGCCTGTGTTCTTTATTTTTCCTGCTATATCACAAACATTTGTATACATACTGAAATAGGCAATTACAGCGTAATCGGCAGTTTTTTCTCTATTTATTATCGCGAGGCTGTCAAAAAGCGCAGCGAAATACCTGTCGCCGGAGGCCAGCTCCATGTAAAGCATATTTAGTGAGAGCTCATCGCCCAATGAAAGAATAAACTCTATTTCTCTTTCATACTCATTTCTGTTATAACCGGTGTTATTTATTATCTCACTCAAAAATTCCTTTTTGCCTGCTTCGTCCTTTATGAAGTAATCATATTTTCTTAACGTATCCTTATCTACAGGCAGCTCGTATTTATTTTTATTTCTGTTTTTTATCATTTCAGCCCTGTCAAGAGAAGGCTCATTAAGCATCCTGAAAAAGTCTTCATCATCCCCTTTAACTAGCTGATTATATTCGTTTACTCCCATTTCGTTCAGTTTTTTTATAATATAAAGCCGGGTTTCAGCTGGAGCTAAAAGGCAATCTTTAAGACAATTTATTACTTCATTTCTTTTATGCTTTATCATAGCCTCAGCAGCTATCTTGAATTTGTCCGAGCCGATATTGTTTGTCATCTCGCGCCGCAGCATTGATTCAGCGGTTTCATCATAGATTTTTGCATAAGCATATATAACGGATTTATATAGCTCCTCATTGAAGGAAAAATTAATCTCATTAGGATGATTTATAAACTTCATGCTTTCTCTGTCGCCGATTTGGCCCAAGGCATTGTAGGCCATTATCTTTAGAGAAACAGGTAGGTTGCCCGATCTTTTTAATATCCTATGGATTTTTGCGCTGTTATTCGTTGTTGCCCCCATCCATATCCCCGCCTTTTTGATTATAGGGCTTAAGGCTCTATTTGCAGGCAATAAGATATACATTACAATTAGCCTGGTCGCAAGAAGAAAGCTTATAATCATGTATACTATAGCGCTGGCCTTTACACCTAGCGAAAATGTAATTATCCCTGCCACAATATGAAACCCGATAGAAATTTTCTGCAGAAAATTATCTTTGTCGTATTTATCCCGAATCCTGCGTTCAGTACTGTTTACAATAATCAGTACGAGCAAAAACAGTGCTTTCGTAATATAGTCCTGCCCAAACCACATAAAAGCATTCATTAGCTTCATCCGCCTATCCTCCAATTTATGATTCTATCACTGGCCGCCTTGTGTATTATGCAGTGCATGCCAGCTCTGCTGTTTCTTCATCAAAAAGCGCGGTAACAGTTTCTTTATAGCTCTTTATCTCCTGCTTCAGCTTACTTATCCTGTCCTTATATCTAAGTGCTTCCATCCGTGATGTTTCCTCATTGGCAAGGACAATCTCCATTGCGTTAATCTCGCTGTCATTGAGAAGTATGAATATTTCATTCCTTATTTTCGCTTCTTCATCTTCCAGGCATTCCAGTTTTACTTCCAGCTTCTTTATTATCTCAGCTGGATCTGAATCCAGGATATCCATATCAAAATCATCCGCATTGACTCCCATGCTGCTCCATATCCTCTCGACTTTTCTAAGTATACTCTCCATCAGGGCCATTGTTTCCATAACGTCCAGGTTATGCGTTTCTTTCAGGTTCCCGATGCTTTTAAACAGGCTTTCGAGTTCTCTGCGCTGCTCTTCTGTAAAATTCTCATGCTTTGTCTTGTCCGGGTGCGTAAGCTTGAATACCTTCCAGTATAGTGATTTCTGCATCGTCTTTATTTTATTTTCCAGGTTCATCTGGTCTGTGAAGCTCATGCCGCTGCCGCCTATTCTGGCAAGTAGCTCCTTCTGGTCCAGCATTTTGGCCGAGGATATCAAAAACTCTATTTTCTTCCTCTCCTCCATCAGCTCTTTTCGTTTTTCCTCTATTGTAGCCTCTACCAATTGAATAATCTCCTCGTAGGATTTTCCCATATTGCTCTCCTTCAGGTTTATCAGGTATTCAAGCTTTTCTTTTATATTCAGCAGCGTATCCTGCTCTATTTTCATCTCACCGAAAGATTTTGACCAGTTTGTTTTGATTTTGCAGTTTCTCTCCCTTATTTCATCCTGCTGCAAAAGCAGCTGTTCTATTGAATTTTTAAGCTCTGTCCATCTTTGCTTCAGCTTGTAGTATTGCTCCTTATCCGTAAAGCTTACATCCGCGACTACATGGTTTTCCTTAGTCCTTTCTGCTGCAAACTTTTCAACATATTCGCTCAAGAGCGAATACGCCTGCACTTTGTTTACAACTATATCCATAATAAGGGACTCAAATGTATTTCTGTCGTATCCGTTTTCAGCTGCATAATTATTGTGTTCCTGAAATAAATTATATAAATCATCGAAATTTATTCTCTTCTTTATGTCAAAGGCGTAATCCACCAGGTATTTATTATCTATTTTAATATTCTCAATAAGTGTAATTGAATAAACCCCACCGTCCAGACCGTCCCTTACAAGGCAGTTATATATGTATTTCTCGCAGTCGCTTTTTATTATCAGGATGAGGGTACGGTAAAAATCCTCATGAAAGAATAATCCGATTCTAAGCAGGTCCCTGATAGGCGGATGCACCTGGCTGTCCCTATTCCAGTAGTATTCCCTTGCGCTCTGGGGAGCCATGCTGCCCACATATTCGCCGTCCCATCCGTCCTCTTTAAGCAGCCGTATACAGTCAGTTTTTTCATCGATTACCTTATTGCCCAGCATATCCTTTCGTATTCTTTTAGGGTACATAATCTTCTGGGCTTCAGTTTTTTTTCTGTTGCTGCCCCAGTTCCTTAAATAATTTTCCAGCTCCTTGTGCACCATTTTGTACTGTAAGTCCATGTTATCCTCCGTTTTTTTCGCTTTGCATAGATAAGCTTAGATTTAATTAGCATAGCTTAATTTGAATGCCTGGCTATTATAATTGCACTGCCCGGATAAATATTCTTAAGCCTTCCGCCTTATATACTTTAATTATAGAGAATATATAAAATATGTAAATGTGCATTTTATCACATAAATGCACATAAATGCACATAGCTGATCGAATGGGCAAAAGAAACTACTCTAAAAGAGCCCTGATTTCTAATAATAACTTATCTTTTGAATACTCCAGCAGCCTTTGCGCCGTCTTCTCATCCATAGCAAATTTTTCTGGATTGAGGATTCTGTCGCGGGCTTTCTGACGGTTGTTATTCAGGCTAAGGTATTCTTTCCGACGCTTGTCGCCGCTTTCTAAAAGCACGGCTGTTCCATCGGATTTTTTTGAAAATACTTTAACCATCTCATCGGCATTAGTATAGAAATAATTGCTCTCTTTGCCGTTTGTAAATATTTTTATCAGGAATTTCCCCTCCACAAAAAAGTACACCTTTGCTAGCAGCTCCATAGTGAAAGGATTGACAAATATCAGTTTATTCAGCCAGTCATCAGGTAGCAGTGTCATAAAGCGCATTTTTTCTTCTATTGCATCAATTCGATAGACATGGTCCTCACCATAGTCTATTACATTGTCATATATGCACTTCTGCTCCTCGGTATCATATATATACATAAATCTCTTATAGTCACTTGTTTCTTCCGGCAGGTAAATATTATATATGTATCTGCCGTCTGCGCTCTCCCTGAATTTATCCATGCGGAAAGTATAGGGTAAATCTATTAAAGGCATGGTAATTTCCGGCTCAGGCATTGCTTTAGCTATATTGAGAAAATTATACCTTTCCATTTTCATCCCGCTATAATAGAATACATTTATGTGTCCCGCCTTTTCGGAAAAGGAAGCACTATAGAGTTTATCCTTCAGTGTGATATACTTAACCGTTCCGCCGTCTCTGCTGTAGATGAAGAGTTTGTATCCGTTTTCCGATTTTCTAAGTATGTAGTCTTCTGTAATGTCCAGAACCGTTTCAGCGCTTGTAATAATATCAAGCTTTCTGTTCCTGTTTGCAGCTACAATCAGCGATAAATCATTTTTGATGTAATAGGTGCTATTTTTTTTTACGCAGGGAAAGCGTCGGCTTCTGCATTTCTCCAGGCTCATTCCGGCTCCTGAGCATTCGATAGATTTTGAATCATGTTCTTTTCTGCCCGCCAAGTCGTATAGAATAAACTTATAATTGTCTCTTTTTTGCCCCTTTGGCTCACACATTACGCAGCCGTCTATTCTCTGAGTACTATGCCTTTTAATATCAGGAAATTCAGTATCAAGGTCTATTGTTTTCATGCTCATGTGTTCCATATCAAGCTGGTATATTGAGTCGTGGTACACACCTAAAAAGTGTTGGTTTGCAAATCTGCACTCTAATATATTGCCATCTATGCGGCTGCCCTGATAAAGGCTGCTTCCAGCCCGCCTTTCGATGGCCTCCAGAGCACAGGGCTCGAAAACATCAGAGAGCATTTCAATTGCTAAATCGGAGAAATTGTATCTGCCCATCGCGACCTTTACGTATTCCGGCATGCCATTTTCCATTTTCATATTTAAATCCAGTACTATATTCTCGGTCTTCGAATCATAAACAGCAAATATGTAATTATACGTTGAGTCGAAAATAAACGCGTAATACCTGTCGTCATTGCTTGACTGGACATAGTAAATCCTTCCGTCGTGTTCTGATTTCAGCGCTCTTTTATTGATGCTCGGTATTTTATGCTTTATATCGTCCAGACTGAGATGGGTGATTATTTCTGCCTTTTCTATATCATAGTAGTAGAACTTGCCATATAAGGTTATAAAGAGCTTCTCCGGCACATATGCAGGCACCGGATCGACATGGTATTGCGACCCGGAGATGTTCTCGTATGTTTTTCTCTCATTCGTTTCAAGGTCAATTGTTATTATCCTGCGCTCTTCGGTGTTGCAGCAGATTATCCTATTGTGCCGGATATCTACAGTAAAGGATTCTATATTGCTTATGCCGCATTCATCTATCAGATCTTCATCTAGGCTGAGCCTTAATAGTTCACCTTTTTCATTAATGAAATATACCATATTTTTGTACTGAATCGGATATCTGAAATCATTAAATGTATATAGATTGCTGCCATTTATCTTTAACGGGATTTCTTTCATTTCCATTTTTGCGCCCGCACTAGTGAATGCCATTATTGTGCTAGTACGTGATGAGTAACTAAAAAGTATCATCAGGTCTTTGCGGCTGTCTGCGCTTTTTACCATTTTCAGGCTTGAGAGTGTGTTTTTCATTGTAAAAAGGTGTTCGTTAGTCAGCCTCTCATGTATGTCAGTGACATATAACCTGTGCTTGTTTTCATCCGATTCTTGAAGAGGTGTTTGGTTTACAAAATAGTACTTGTTAGAAAGCACAGTGCTTGCGGGTGTCTCCATCCAGAAAGTATGAGATATGATGTCAGCATATGTGATAAGCTGATTGCTGCATATTGCTAGTTTATTTTCCTGCTTAATTATTTCACTCATAATGCTCTCCGTATGGCTTATTTCAATTAGTATGATTCTCTTTGCTGCGCGATAATCTCGTTTATATCAATTTCAATGTCCTCATCAGGGTGTAATGCCATCTTGCTAACTATAGGTGCGGTAATTTTCTTTCTTACTATCTCCATTACTGCTCGAACACCCATCTCTTTAAGGTTGAATCGGCTCAAAACATATTCTGCAGCACTTTGTGTGTTTCCAATTATTTTTATTCCCTTCTGCGCAAATGAATTTACCAGATTGTCTATATTATATATAATTATCTTCCTGTAGTCATCGTTTTCCAGCTTATTAAACATGATGATGTCATCAATCCTGCCTAGAAATTCAACCGGAAATACATCCTTGAGTTCATCCATAATGGAGGCTTCCGTTTCGCCGCTGCCGGCAAATCCAATAGTATGCCTGTTAATTTTCTTTGTAGTTACGGCATTTGTTGTAAAGATGAGTATAGCGTTATCAGCATTGTATTCCGTTCCTATTCCGCTCTTTATTCGCCCTGTATCCATCATGCCCAGCAGCAGTTTATAAACCTCTGCTGATGCCTTTTCAATTTCATCAAATAGAATGATTGAAAATGAATTCCTTGATAGCGCCTTGCAGAGCACGCCCTCCTGCTCGCTGTTTACATACCCCGGAGGTGAGCCCACCAGCTTGCTTACGCTGTGGCGTTCGCTGTATTCAGCCATGTCAATTACCGAAAGTGCGCTTTTATCCGACAATATTTCCTCCGCCAATATACCTGCGAGGTAGGTCTTGCCGACTCCGCTGTCACCTGCAAACAAGAATGCTGCTAGAGGCGAATCGCTTTTTTTGAATCCCGCCATCTTTACCATTATGGTGTCTGTAACCACATCCACCTGCTTATCCTGCCCGAATATTTTCGCCTTTATTTTCTCCGCAATTGCCGCGGCGCTGGCCACTTTCTTGTTGAGTATATGCTTCGGTATTCCGGAAGATGATGAAAGTGTATCGATTATATGGGATTCGTCAATCGCTGCACTTCCTGATTTTGCCGCCAACACACATGCGCTGTCTATTAATTCTTTCGCCTTGTCCGGCTGGTATCTGTTCTTAACATATTCATCTGTAATTTCTTTAGCAAATCTTACTATATCATCCTCTATTTTTATTCCGTGGTATTCGCTCAAGGATTTTGCGCAGCTTCTCAAAACATTGGTTAGCGCTTCACCTGAGAGTTCATCTATCTTTATCTGCTGAAACCGCCTCATTAGCGCCGGGCTGCGTGCAATATACCTTTGGTATTCCTCTGTAGTTGACGCGCCGATTATCCGCAAATTGTCCTTTGAAAGGTAAGGCTTCAGTATTTCTCCAATCTGAGAGCCGCTGCTTATTCCGTCGGATGCTTGATTTATTCTGTGTATTTCGTCAATAAAAAAAACGGCGTCTCCTTCCCGTGCGGCAAGGTCGAGCATCTTTGCCATTTTTTGCTCCAGCTCTCCTCTGTATGCGGTTCCGCTAACCAAATCCGTAATATCCAGATTATAAAATGTGTATTTGCTAAGCAGCGAGTTTTTATTAGTTACGCTGTTTTTTACCAGCAATTCGACCAGGGCTGTTTTCCCTACGCCTGCATCGCCTGTTAGTATAACATTCGCTTTATCTTTGCGAAGCAGTATGTTTTCTATCGCTGAAATCTCAGCGCCCCTCCCTGTCAGGTGTCCATACAATCCCTCTTCAGCTTTTCTTGTCATGTTTTCGCACATGGCTTCAAAGTCATTTTTAATAGATATATTCTGCGCTTTTTGAGACAGTTTGTTTTTTTGCAAAGTGATTTTTTCCATTATCAGATCAGTATTAACACCGTTCTTTTTAATGGTATCTGAAAATTCACTGTCTTCTGACAGCACGTATTCCAGCAGGTCAATATCCGTAAATGCGCCGTCTTTCTTTCCGCAGATAGCTCCGGTCAGCGCAGACTGAGGAATAGTATTACCATCTTTTTTATATTCTGAGACCGCCTCCAGCATTTTCTGCTTTTGCTCCTCTTCTCCGCCGAATATCTCCTCTATATCTGAGCTGCTCAGCGAAAGCAGCACGAAAAGCATGTCCGTTATATCCACAGTTTCCCTGCAGAAGTGCTTTCTTGTAACATGTCTTAGCTCTATCAGTTCCACATTTTGCTCCTTTTTGCCTGCAATCTATAACTTCTGCTGTTCCAGCATTAGCATCTGGCTCTGGCTCTGGTTCTTCTCCTTCTGCATTTCCCATTCTGTCCTGTCCTCAATCATTTTCTGATGAGCTATATATTTTTCATTTTTGAAAACGATATCGCGTACCATGTCTCTGCGGCTGTATTTCATCAGGTAATCATTTCGCATTTTGCTGCCGGGGTTTAGCACTTCTGTTGTGCCGTCGTTATATTTGACATATATATTCAAATCATTCGGGCAATTGGTGTGTATCCATCCGTTCGGCGCAGCCTTTTCGGGCCTTGTCTCTATTACAAAGCGCCCGTTTGAAAGAAAATGGATATCCTCCAGCGTTTCGTTGGTGGTGCCTGCCCTAACATGAACGGTCATTGCGTCACTTCCTGTCATTATGAAGCGCAAATCGTTATCAACATATGCTTCTTCTTTATAATCAAGAATGTCTTTATATCTGAATAGTTTCTTTTCTTCTACAGTGTCATATAAGTAATCCTTGCCCTTAATTGCCAGGTATCTTCCGTTGGCGCTCTCGTTTATATGATGCTTTGGATGCTGATATTCCCCAACATCAGTGGCAGCTAGGAAAGGGCGGTAGCCGGGCTCGGTTATCTTTCTAATATCCCATCTGTAGACAGAAGCAGTGTCGTCCTTTGTATATATTGCATCGGGATTATTAGAATACTGGAAGTTGATAAATCGCCTCGCCTCCGGCGACGAAATCAATGCTATATCATTGCCGTGAATATCTCTTATTCTTATATTCCTGTCGTCATTAATGAGCTTAACCTGATACTTTTTTCCATAAAAAACGAATCTCTCCGGTGTCGGGACTTTATCTTTATTATACGATTTATGCTTATCCTCCAGCACGCCGGTCTCAATATTCCACCTGTTTACTGTTGAATAGCTGTGTATCGTGCTTGCGTATACTGTAAGCTTGTTTTGATGGATTCGTATTGCCTGAATAACATACTCATTGCCGTAGATAACTTTCTTCATTTCGAAACTTTTTGTATCAAATGAGCATATAACCGGTCTGAAGACATGCTCGTATCCTGCCGCCGCTATATAGCCGGATTCCGGTGAGTAGGCAATGTAGAGCCCTGATATATGGGAATAGTTTTTATATACCACGTTTTTCCTGTACCTGTATTTAATCTCTTTTATATCTCTTTCGTGGAAACTGTACTCTTTGAGCAGATCTATAAACGAATCACTTATAAAATGATGGTGTGTATTAGATATCCTATGCACAACCTCTTGTGTGGACGCCCTTACTATATCGGCATACACTCTGCTTCCGTTTTTCTCCATATATACAACGCACAGGTAGTCACAGTTCCTGTTGATATACGGGTTAATGCTGTAATAGCCTGATTCATAAGGCGAAAGATCAGATGACCTGTCATATTCATAAGAATTTATATTTGAAATATTTACAGTGGAGAGTATCTGTCTGCTAATATAATCGTATACGTATATTGTACGGTCAAATGATGTAAATGCCATCACTGTATCGGTGTGTGAGCTTATGCAGTTATCACCATAGTAGCTTCTGAATATGTAGTTGTAATCAGAATATAATTCATTGCCCGAGTTAATATCAAGGCAGATGGCCCTTCCAGACCCTAGTACTACTACAATGTACTTGTCTCCCGGAGATACGCACACAAATCGAAGTGTTTCATCCTTTTTTTCATTGACATAGAGGTTAGTAAATTCTCCTGTTTTTGTGTCCAGCCGGCATACTGCATATGGCGAAGGCGAATCATGGCGAACATAGCCCATAGTGTAGATATATCTGTCGTCTTCACTTACATGCATAAGAATAGCTATTGCCACAATCCCGAATCTTATATTGGTCGCAAAGCGATGAGTAAATACTCTATTTTTATTATTATAAAGGCAGATAAAATGCTCAGAGTCTTCCTTATTTTTTTCATTTTTAACTTGCTCAAGTACTATAAGGTTCTCCTTTTTGTTATCTATACCCATTATTGAATGCACTTTTTTGTCAAGCTCTTCAATCTCCTCCGATTCCAGAGTGTTCATATCAATTCGGATATTCGAGCTATTATAAGAATATACGCCATCGCTCACTACACTCAATAATCCTTGGCTAAAATCATTATAGGATGTATGATAAACCTTATAATTGCTTTTCAGAATACTGATATCTGCTATTTCATTTTTTTTTACATTAACAAGGTTATTCATGGCATTTCGCTCCTTTTATTTCTATGTTTTCATTATATAGATATGAAAAATTATGTAAATGTGTATTAAAAAATATTTTTGCACATATGTGCGGATATGCTCTTTTTGTGTGCCAAAAATAAACGACTGAGCTGGCTCCCAAAAGTTGGACAAAAATTATACTCTGTTCTAATAAAAAATATATAAATAATAATAGAGCAATTTCGCATTTACTCATCAACTACAGAGCAATTTCGTGTTTGCGCAACAGTTATAAATATTTTACCATATTTTTGCTGTTGAGAGGTAATATTTATGCTGAAAATCTAAAAATAAATATAGTGCCCCTTACCCCAGCTTTCAGAATTCCAAAGTTTTAATATTTAGTTTTGTTCTAATCACCCTGTATCCAATATGTAATCATTACAGCTTCGATAAAAATATAAGCCTTTAAGCAATAACCGTACCAATTCCTTTTGAATTAAAATATGATTTTTCAATCGTCGTACCTTGAATAATTGAAAAAGGTTTGAAGCCATAAACATCAGATAAAGAACAGCTTCAATCGCATTACCGCCATGCACAAAACAATGGTTAAGGTTTGCATTATTCTTAAGATTATTAAATACTCTGTTCTCAATGTTCCAGCGAGCTTTCATAATCCCGTAAACAGTTTTGACGCTCATATCCATAGCAGTTGCAATTATCAAAACTTGTGATCTGTCACCATTTCTGTGTTTCTTCGCAAACTTTATATGCCTTAATTGTTGTTCAACTCCAGTCATATAAAATATTGATTCAGATGCCTTAATTCGATAATCATTGTCATACCATGCATGGATATGATCTTTTTTATTTGTTATTCTTTTTACATTTTTACCTGATAGAATATACCTCTTTTTTACTCGGATTACTGCATCAATATTTAAGTTAATACATTCATTAATAAATGGAGCATTCAGTGCTAGAGCATCATATGCCAGCACATCTATAAGTCCGTGATGCTCAGAAACCGAGTGATTTCGCGTTTACTCAATAACTATTTATATTTTACCATATTTTTGCTATTAAGAGGAAATAACTAATAAGTTTGCGCGAAAATAAATATAATGCCCCTTACCCCAGTTTTAGGAGCCAGAAAAAGCGCACTATTCATTTTTCAATTATCTATCCTGAGTTCAGAATCTTGCTATCATCTTTTTCTAATAAATACAATCCTTTAAGCAATAACCGTACCAATTCCTTTTGAATTAAAATATGATTTTTCAATCGTCGTACCTTAAATAATTGAAACAGATTTGATGCAATAAACATCAGATAAAGAACTGCTTCTGGTGCGTTTCCACCATGAACAAAACAATGATTCAGATTGGCATTATTCTTGAGGTTATTGAATACTCGGTTTTCTATGTTCAAGCGAGCTTTCATTATCCTGTAAATAGTTTTCTCGTTCATATCCATTGCAGTAGTTATAATCAGTACCTGTGACCTATCACCGTTTTTATGCTTCTTAGCAAACTTCACATATCTCAAAGGATGTTGTACTCCCGGCATATAAAAAATAGATTCAGTTGCTTTAATCCGATAATCGTTGTCATACCATTTAAGACTGGAATCCTTTTTATTTGTTATTCTTTTTACTGCTTTAACTGATAGAATATAACTCTTTTTAACTCGGATAACTGCATCAATATTTAAGCTATTACATTC
>JBFLKU010000032.1:0-15104 GCA_040883315.1 Eubacteriales bacterium | reverse complement strand
GCATAAGTGCAACGGCAATTATAAACAAAAAGATGCTTATAATTATTTCTGCTTTTTTCATCTTATTATATTTTGCTATGTTTTCATAATTGGTTAGAAACTTTATTTTGCTTTTTCCGTATATGGCTCTCTGCAGCAGCGGAACTGCACCCCAGAATATCACCACCATAAATATTAGCGCTATTAAAAAGCTAGTAATTACAGGATAGGCTACCCTATCGTTTTGGATGAAAATTTCACTTAAGAAATTCATTATAATCATAACAAAAATCACACTGGCTATTCTTATGCCGCAGCAGTTCAGTTTGCGGGTTTCCATCATTTCCATGATGTTCATCCGCACTCCGTTTTCCTTCTCGAATGTGCTGCACTCTGCATATAGCTCCACAGTGTGAATATCGCCTATATCTCTATAATTTTTTATGACAATGTTTAGTATGTCCTCATTGTCTTTTGCCACCAGTTTTATCTTCTTTATTTCGTCGGTATGCTCGCATATGCTTTCATATGCTTCATCCATTCTTTTGAATAAATAGGCATCCCCATCTAAGGCAATCTCTACAGAATGCTTTTCGTAGCTGCTCTCTACAAATTCTGCTATCTTGCTCCAAAAATCGTAATTCAGCTTCAGTATGAAGCTCCCATTATCACTGACTATATGCTTATTCCCCATTTTATACCTCTATATATCTATATCTATTTCTATTTCTTATATGTGCCCTACCACATATTTTTTCATCTGCTTCTTTCTATAGTATTGAATACCCCACTACGAACAGTGCAATCGCCAGAATCAGCGATATGGCTGCATACGTATATCCTATGTTTCTCATCTGTCTATATTGTACTATACTTCTGTATTTTGTCCAAAACTGTATTCTCTGCACACTCCATGTTTTGTTTATCATCACATTCATATACAGTATTCCGGAAATGCCAAGCACCAGATAAACACACAGAACAATAAATACCTTCAGCCCTATTCCTATATCTATGCTGCTGAATACAAAGGACAAAAAGTTTATAATAAAAATGCCCAGTATGCCAAAAGCCAAAAGTATGGCAAAGGCAAAAAGATCGCCGCCCGTGCTGATACTATCCATAAAGCATATCACTTTATTCGCTTTTTTGTCATCTGTGCATTCTGCTGCCAGGTCTATTGTGTATTTGAAGTATTCGCCTCGCCTATTCACGATCTCTATATCCAGCTTTTCATCCTCTGCCTCTGCGGATATTTCAATAGTCTTTACGCTGTCTGTATACTGGCATATTTTTTCGTATGCCTCATCAAAATCCGATGTAGTCTCCTGCGTATCAGAGGCCGCAATCTTCACAGAATACTTATTGTAGTTTTCCGTTACAAAGGTCTTCACTTCATTCCAAAAATCCATGTTGAATTTCAGAATATTATGGGACTTTCTGTGGACTATCTGTTTCTCTTTCATCATGCACCTCTATGCCTTATTTTTCCCCTACATGTCCTGAACGGCATTTTTTATATATCAAATATACCGCTTTCCATCCCATAATGCTATTATAGCAAATTTTTATGTTTATTAATGAATTTTTTTGCTTTTCTACATGTCCACTATGTCCATAGCCCCGTTTGTGCTTTTTCCCTCATATATTTTTTTGCCGCCCTCTTCCAGCTCCACCTCCACATTGCCCTGCAGAGTCTCCTTTATCTCATCCGTCATCCTGCCCTGCTTTGGTGCCTTCAGCGCCAGTGCCTCTGTGGCATTTGCCCGTATTTTAATCACCATGTCGTGTCTTTTCATCTCCACTATCAGGGTGTCGTTTTCATAGTCTATTTTCATCATCTTGCTTTTGTTGTAGGTGGCAAATCTATATTGGCGCTCCCCCACCTTCAGTATGCATATAAACCCCATGAAGCTAGTGCCCAAAAAAGGAATATGTGCAAAGCTGAAAAACAGCGATGTGCTCTCCTGTGGGAAATGATTGCACTGCACCCAGCAGTATTTCTGCGGGAAGGAAGAGCCCCAGTCTTTCTCTATATATCCGCGTCCGCCGTCAAATGATATCTGCCTGTCGTCATGCTCTATTTTCCCTTTTAGATTGTGGCTCAGGCTGATTACCCCATGATTGCACTGCATAAATTTTAAATACCCGAAATACCCCATTATATTGGGCTGCATCAGGCTGCATTCGATAGGTGTAATATTATTATACTCTATTTTACCACAAATTTGTATGTTCTCCGTGTCAATATCCAGCGAAATGCCATCAAGCGAGAATACATTCCTGCCTATTCGCACCTCGAATGGCTGGTCGCAGTAGGAAAATTCACTATAATCATAGGGTATAAAGTAGCTTCTGTATTCAGGACCTATTATTATCTGAATGAATGCAGATTTCTCATTTTTCTCCATGTTTATGCCCGGGATAATGCTGAAGTTCACCTTTGCATCTCTATCGGTATGCTTAAAATACCATCCCTCGAAATAGTTTTTGCTCTTATGTATGCCCTGAAAAAGCTCAGGGTTATGTATTCTGCTTTTTCTGCTCAAATCTGACTCCATTCTTTAATATATTAAAAAATGCAGGACGATAGGCATCAGTGCTATGATGATCATCATAATATATTGCCACAGCTTCCAGCTCGGCGTGTTTTTATACCTTTCAATGTGCTTTTCATCCACCCAGAATTGTATCCACTCGTCGCCTGTTTGCATTCTCTTTATTATATAGTCAGAAATGAACACAATGAACCAAAAAGGCATTGCTGCAAGTGTTGCCAGAAGTGCAGCCAGCACTTCCCTGCCTGTTATCCCTGCTATCACTTCTGCCAGCAGCATATATATAGAAAATGCAAATGCGCTTTTTATGATGATATAGGCTCTGTTAAACTTAGCAGGCAATACTCTGATATGTTGGATCATCTTATTGATTTCCCGCCTTATGGATGGGTCAATATTCTCCGCATCTATCTCCATGGATGTAGGGCTCGTGTTTTTGCTGGTGTGCAGTGTAATGCTCACTGTCATATCTCCCTGCTGCCCATATAGAGCGATGGATTTTATATTGTCTGCGTTCTTTTTGGCATATCCGTATACATATTCTACAGTTTCCTTTATCATCCCCATATCATTGCGCAGGGTTATCACAGCGTAGGCTTTAGGAAAATTGCGTCTGTATATTTCCTCTATCTTCGCCCACATCTGCTTATCGAATTTTATTGCGTATTTTAAAGATTTTGTGTATCTCATAGCTTGCTCCTATAAAGCAAATCGTTCTTACTTATTCATTTACTTCTTCTATCCCAAAATTCATGATTTGTGCTACCTTTTCCATATGCTTTTTGTAGCCCACATAGCAGTGCATACAGTAAACAGAAAAAAATGCGTTGAACAACCATCCCCATATATATATTATTATGGTAAAAATGTTTAGTGCTTTTTCCATCTCATTTATCACAATAACAGCTGCCATAATTATTATCGGAACAATCATCCGCAGTAATAGAGGCAAAGACCCTAAAAAATATCTTTTCCCCGCTTTAAATATATTTGATATAGCAGTGCCGAATTGATCCTCTGCATATGCTGCAGCTATTCCTATATAGTAAAAAATAATTGCCATAAAAAACAAAATAGCACGAGCACAATAACCTATAAAAAAAACTTTTATTCCTCCAAATGCCAAATTAATGATTCCCAATAAAATAATCATCGGCAATGATATCGCAAATACAAATGCTGCGTATATTATTTGCATCGCAAAAAGTCTCCACCAATAGCCTTTCAGGCTTCTTGCAAACCAGTTTTCTCTTGGCTTTTCATCTACTGTCCAGTATATATATCTGCTGATTGCCGGATATAGCAAAAGCAACCATGTCAATAGAGCCACAATTAGAATCACTGAGCCAATAAGCGAAAAATAATTCGATTTGAAGATGGAGAAACTATATAATCTACTGCTACTATATATACTCCCTGCGTTCTCTAATAATGTTATAATCGCATCGCAAACGAATGGTATTGCAAACCATAGCAAAATAATTGGGTTCTTCTTTAGGGTTTCAAATGTCTTTTTAGTCATTAATTCTTTTCTTTCATTTTCATTTTTTATGATAGTCTAATATGCACAAATAAAATCTAAGTCCTGTGCTTTGTTATACATATTTATATTAGTTAGTTAGCATACTATCCATTTCCTGTGCTTGTGTTATATCCATTTTTTCTTTGCTCTTCTTGTAGTCCATATAGCAGTGCATAAAGTAAACAGAAATAAATGCTAAGAATATGCTTCCCCATGCAGATGACAATATTATGAAAATATCTGGTATTGTTTGCACTTCATATATAGCCATAGCAATCAAAGTTACCATTGTCGGAATAAGCATCAACAAAAAAATCGGTACTGCTCTAAAAAAATATTTTGCACCTGCCCTAAATAAATTCCCAACTGCCGTATTGAATTTATCCTCTGCATATGCTGCAGCTGTTCCTATATAGAAAAAAATACCTACTAGCATAATTATAAATATCATTGCTCCATATCCTATAAACATACCGCCCGCCGTGTTAGTTGCAATTACTACAATAACCATAATAATTATAAACGGTACTGAAATCGCCATTGCTGCAGCCATATATATTAAAAGCAATACAAAATATCTCCACCAATAGCCTTTCAGGCTTCTTGCAAACCAGTTTTCTCTTGGCTTCTCATCTACAGTCCAGTATATATATCTGCTGATTGCAGGATATAGTAAAAATGTCCATAATGCCTGATAAACTAGTGCAATTCCCATACTGATTAAAATCTTTGGCAGTATAGTATACCATTCTTCAGCAGGTACATTCATCATTTCGCTTAATCCAACTAGCATCCCTTGTCTATTAAGCAGCGTATTCACCGTTGTGTAAACAAATGGTATTGCAAACCATAGCAAAATAATTGGGTTCTTCTTTAGGGTTTCAAATGTCTTTTTAATCATAAATTCTTCTCTCTCATTTTCTATTTTTTTGAGTAGTTTGTATGCAATTTTATGATGCTAATTCTGCATAATATTCATCGTAACATTATTAACCATAAATTACAATATCGTAATCCTGAAATGTGCGTTTTATATCATACAGCCTATAAAAATACCCATAAAAAAGGCGGAATAAAAATATTCCGCAAAAAATATATAGCAAATAATCAATACTTTACGTATTAGGGGATTTTATAGTCCATCGCTCATCACAGGGTATATGTATCCATGCTTTGGCGGCAGGCTGTTGTAGACTCTCTCGATGTCCACATATGCCATCTTGCCCAGCATTGTTTTGTGTATTCCGCTGTATGTGCCCTTCACCAGCACGTCCTCCATGTCCAGGTTCATGCCCATCACCGCCACCTTTGCACCCTCGGGTATTTTCATAATATCCTCTGCATACGGATTGACAGGTATCACTATCTTGCCGCGGTCGCATGCCTGTGCCTGCACTATTGGGTAAACCACAGGATATCCTTCCTCGTCGATATAGGATATAAATTTCAGCGTGCCTATGCCCTTCATCATCTTGTATGCCCATGCAGTCAGTGCCTCCGGGTCATCGCTCTTTTTGAATGTGCCCTTCACCAGCAGGTTGGCAATGGCGTTTGCCACTATGCCTCCCATCTTCAGGTCGTGCTTTGGGGATACATCCACTAGGTCGTAGTAGTGCACTGTGTGGATGCCGAAATATGTATTGTAGCGGAACATGGGTATTTCATTGTATTTTTCAAATTCTTTGCCGTTTATTCTTTTGCCCGTCCACTCGGCTCTGCCGTTCCACCATTGCTTGCCTAGGCTCATCACCAGAAATCCCGTTTTCTTTCGCTCCTCAGCGAATTTTTTGGAAAGCCCGCCTATAAACTCGCCGGATGTCAGCTCAGCCTGTCCCTTCGCCATCAAGGTGGTGATAAAGGATATGTGGGGCTCTCCCTGCTCATCTATTGTGGCAATCAATGCTATTTTGTATGTTTTGCCGAATTGCTCAATCATTTCATCTGTCATGTATTTCATTTTCCACCTCACACAGCCGATGCAGTGCCCGTCACATGGGCTTTTCCATCCAGCTTCTTGTAGTCCTTCAGAATGTTCGATATTTCCCGCAGCTTTTCATCGGATTGCTTTTTCACTCCTTTGAATGTCCACTCTTTATTCAGCCTGTCGTATTTTGCCTCGCATAGGTTGTTGAACGCCAATAGCTCCCATCTCTCCAGTGCATCCCCACTCTCCTCCAGCATTTCGGCTATTGCCCTCACGTTTCCCTCTGTATCTGTCACAGAGGGAATCAAGGGCGTTCTTACCCAAAGCCTTACCTTGCCAGCTTCTCTAATTCTTCCAGAGAGCCATCTATAGTTATCCAATATTTTCGTATTGTCCTGCCCTGTGTATTGCCTGTGCACATCTGCATCCATCACCTTTATGTCGTATAAAAACATGTCCGCCACGTCCAGCACCTTTTCTATGCTCTCTCGCTTCACGTGCCCGCATGTGTCCACCGCTGTATGTATGCCTGCCTCCTTCAGCATGCCCAAAACTTCTGCTGCAAAGTCCGCCTGTGCCAGCACTTCGCCACCCGATAGCGTCACTCCGCCGCCATGCTCGAAATACGCCCTGTCCTTTATCAGCTCATCAAATAGCTGCTGGCTCGTCCATACCTCGCCCTTGGTCTCTGTGGCATTGGCTGGGCATGTCTCCACGCATTGCAGGCACTTTTGGCATAGTTCCTCGTCCCGCACCAGTCCGCTCTCCGTCATGGCAATTGCCCTGTTTTTGCAGCTCTGTATGCACATATTGCAGCCAATGCATTTCACAGCAAACCATTCCAGCTCCCTTGCAAAGTCTATGCTCTCTGGGTTGTGGCACCATTTGCATGCCAGCGTGCATCCTTTAAAAAACACCGTGGTGCGTATGCCCGGGCCGTCCTCCGTGCTCATCCTCTGCAGGTTCAGTATCATGCCTTCTCTCATGCTACATTCCCTGGTGCTCTTGCCGTGCTATTATCTCGTCCTGCAGTGCCCTGCCAATAGATGCAAAGTATGCGTTGTATCCCGTGACGCGAACTAGCAGATGCTTGTATTCATCCGGATGCTTTTGTGCATCCCTCAGCATATTGCTGTCTAGGATATTTATCTGCAGTGCAGTGCCGCCGTTTTTTATGTAGCCTTTCAAGTATGCCTTAAATTTCTCCTTGCTCTCCTTGTTTTTCAAAAGAGATGCAGAGAATGTGATGGTGTGGCTTGCTCCGTTTGGCAGGGAATTTTTGTAGCCCATGTAGTCGCCCACCTCTGCCTTGCCTCCCAGTGCCACGCCCACAGAGTTGGCATTGGCTGTTGGACCTTTGGTGTCTGCGCCGTTGGATGGGCATATTGCATTGGATAGAAATTGCCCTTGCTTTCTGCCGTCTGCACTGGCTGCCATCACAAATCCGTCGCCTACCCAGTAGTTCCAGCTGAGCATGCCGGGGCGGAATATTCTGTTTGTGCTCTTGGTCTTGTGCTTCCATGTTTCATCTGTCCAGATGTCCATCACCTTTTGCGCCATCATGTCCGCTTCTTGCTCGTCTCTGCCGTATTTTGGTGCTTTGTTTTTTGCCACAGCCTGCAGATATTCGCTGCCTTCCCAGTTTGCCTTTAGTGCATTGGTCAGCTGCTCTAGGCTGCACATTTTCTTATCGTATACTAGGTATTTTATTGCCAGCAGCGAGTCCACCGTGGTGGCAAATGTCACTGCCTCGATTGTCGTTGTGTTTATCTCGGCTCCGCCCTGTGTTATGTCCTTTTTGTTTTTTGCACAGCCTCTTATCAGCGTTGAAAGATACGGCGTAGGTGCAAACTCTGCCCGCAGTGCTTCGCTCATCTCGTACAAATCCACTATCTTTTTCACTATGTATGCAGTCTGCTTTTTGTATGCTTCAAAGAATTTTCCCCATGTGTTCAGGTCTGCAAATGTGCCTGTTGCTATGCCGTCTCTTTTTATAGGCTCGGCTTTTCCTGTCATCTCATTCACATATGGTATCATGTCCCTGCCGTCGTTCATTGCCAGCTCTACAGCCTTCAATAGATTCAGGTTGTTGTCCACCGTGCCGGATCTGTCGTTGCCCACCATTGTGTTCTCTAGGCAGCCAACTGATGCATACTCGTGTACATTGTCTTCATTTATGTATTCTTCCATGTGGGCTATCTTTGCCTGCCTCAGCATGCCTGCCATGGAGCGTTCGTCAAAATTCAAAAGGAACGGTGCACCTTGGGATGAAAGCACCATGTCGATTACTTTATCCATCAGCTTATCAGGGCTGTTTTGGTGCAGGCGTACGTTTGGCTTTGGCTCTAGTATTGGGCTCATGTCGTCTATCATGTCCAGTAGCAGGTATGTCAGCTCGTTGGTCATGTCCTTGCCGCCTGCTCCCATGCCCGATAGATTGAATAGCTGCCCAAAGCCTGCCGTGATGCCTTGGTTTGCGCCCACTCGTATCTGTGCATCATACACAGTATTGCAGTGAAACCAAAAACACCCCAATATCTCCTTGGCAAATTCGTCTGTCATGCCCTTTTTCTTTGATTCTTGGTAGTATGGATAAAGTATCTGATCCAGCCTGCCGAATGATACTCCTGGGCCCGGATAGTTTTCATCGCTCATTATCAGCATGTGTGCCATCCATAGGGACTGCACTGCCTCGTAAAATCCCTTTGCCGGCTTCCACGGCACATTGGCTAGGTTTTCCGCCATCTGCACAAGCTCTGCTTTTCTTTTGCTGTCCTTTTGTGCGTCTGCTGCCTCTGTGCACTTTTGGGCGTATTTTTCCGCCAGCTTTTTGGGCATTTTGGCGGCTATCATCATTGCCGCTATCTGTGCACCCTCTCGGGTCTTTTTCTCTTTTTCAGTCAGTGTGTCGTATATGTCTTCCAGCTCTTTATATATTCCAGAAAATCCTATCTCCAGCACTCTTTTATAGTCTGCTATTATGTGCCCGCTGGTAGCTCCCGAATTGCCATAACCATGGTCG
Organism: Eubacteriales bacterium; assembly: GCA_040883315.1. Classification (GTDB taxonomy): domain Bacteria; phylum Bacillota; class Clostridia; order Christensenellales; family UMGS416; genus JAFGUF01. Next base: position 6,099 of record JBFLKU010000032.1, on the reverse strand, counting down.
TGGAACCATTTCATAGCACGTGCCACTCCGTTTTTGCCGTTTAGCAGCTTGTCTCTTTTTTTCTGCTCGCTTTTTGTCAGGCACATGGATGTAAACGTATTGAAATTTGCCCCTGCCAAAAGATCCTGCTCCAGTATTACGCAGGGCATGTGCTCGGTCATCACCTTATCCAGAAATTCTGCCTTTCGCACCACCAGCGGCTTTTGCCAGAATTCATCATCCACATGCACCACCCTAGCTGCCTGCAGTGCAGATGCAGTGAATGTTTTATGGAATGCAAATGTTTCAGGCACTATATAGTATGGGGTTTCATCGTATAGCACATCCCAGTCCGTGCCTGTAGTAAAGCACCTGAATTCGTTATTCCAGTCTCTATCTGTTCCCTCAAAAAAGTAATCCCGTAGGAATTTCACTCTGGGGGATAGGTTGCCCGGTGTTTTCAGCGTGGCTATCGCTTCACTCATTTTGCATACCTCCGTATTTCAATATTATCTGTTCGCCCTCTACCAGCAGCACATCCAGCTGGGCTGCCGCTGCATCTCCGTCTCGGCTTTTTATCGCGTCTACTATTTTTAGGTGTCTTTTGTATATTTGATATTTGTCGTCTATTATGGAATAAAACAATTGTAAAAATTTTTGTCCTATTGGGTGAAATGAGTTTAGAATCAGTGGGTAAACTGGGTTGCCGCTGGCTACGCAGAGCATATGGTGAAATCTAAAATCCAGTGCCGTTTTCTCCTCCAGTGTTTTTGCGCTCTCTTCCAGCTTCACTATCTCATATAGCTCCTCGATGTCTGCATCCGTTGCATTTTTTGCTGCCAGTCTGGTGCTTTCATCCTCCACCAGCCGCCTGGCGTCCAGTATGCCCTGCAGCACATTGGCGTCCACTGCCCCGCCGCTGTATCGCACCTGCGAATACAGTGTCTCCAGCTTGCCGTCCTTTTTGTAGTCCGCCACCTTTGTCCATTGGCGTGGGTTGATGTCCAAAAAGCCTATCTGCTGCAGCTCTGCTAGGGCTGCATTCACAACAGTTCTGCTGGTTTCAAATTCCTCCACCAGCTCACGCTCCGTGGGTATTTTATCGCCCACTTTCCATTCGCCGGATAGTATCTTCTCCTCTATCGCCATTATAAACTGCTGTTTTCTGCTTTTCCTTGCCATATGCACCCTTATTATTTATATTTTTTTCGTGGTCATACCACGTAATAATTATATTCCTGTTTTACGGCTTTTGCAAGGGGAATTTTTATTATAAATATCTGTGTTTTTCTTATACGGCATTGTATATCAAGCTTCGCGTAACATTTCCGTAATACATATGTAGTAAAATAGTTGCATTCTAAGATATTACTGGTAGAATAGTATATATTGTTAATTATAATAAGAAGGATTATGTTTTTGAATGAAAAAGACATTAATTATCACAGTAATTGTAGGTTCACTATTCGCAGCAGCAGCATTTTTGTTGAGATGCTTCATGTCGTTATATACTTTTGGTGATATGCTCGAAAATATGTCGCTGTTTAAGGCACAGCAAATACTTTATTTAATCAGTATGATTATAGTATCTACATCTGCTGTTTTGCTTTGGTGTATATTGTGGTATATATTAGTGCTAAAGGAGAAATATAAAAATAATGCGGAAAAGGCAATAGTACATACAGGTATTACGTTAGTCACTTGCTCTTCATTCCTAGTATATTGTATTTGTGTTTTCTCATTCGCATTTGACTATACATACAATACACAGGAGAATCAGATTAAAGCATTAGAGATACATGATTTCAAATACAATCTTGAGCATAATTATTCCGATTCTGAATATATATATTTCTCAAATGAAACATCATTCGAATGGGATACCTTATATATACTGTCATCCGATTTTAACCAAAATGAAATATCCGCTTATGTAGATCAAAAACAATCTGAAGAGTTCCAAAAGGCATTTAAGCTGATTAATAAAATTAATGTTCCTTTAGGCGAAAACATATTATGCTTTTTTAAAGATGATGAACTAATAATAACTATGGATATTGGTTTGAATATACATAATGCAGACTCCAATGATGAATTCATTTATTTCAATGAATTATCTGTAGATGAGGCATACTTTTATAAACAAAACTCAAAAAAAGACATAATTCTCAAATTATCTGATAGTCCTACCGAATAGAATATCAATTTTAGCACATTATAGCCGAATACTGCACTCAAAGCCCCTAAATAGTACTTTGCCCGTTTAAAGTGCCGATTTATAACTTATTATTAACATAAATAGATAAGAAATATTCTATAGGGGTAGAAAAATGAAAACCATGATAGTAACGGATTCCATAAGCGACCTTACACAGAATATTGCAGCGGGCTATGATATAGAGGTGCTGCCCATCAGGATAGCACTGGATGGAGACTACCAAAGAGTATACGACCTGAACGTCTCCGACACTGTAGAGTGGATACTGCAGAATAAAAAGTCTCCCAAATTCAAGGGTGTGGGGCCTGAATATTTTGCGGAAATTTTTGAAAAATATATAAATCAGGAAATGGAGATAGTCTGCATCACAGCAGGCAGCAAAATAATCAGCAATTATGACTGTGCCTGCCACGCATCCACCCAATTCCCCAATGCCAAAATTCAGGTGCTGGATTCCCATCAGCTGTGCGTCAGCGTAGGGTTCATCGCCCTGAAAGCAGCCGCCTTGGCAAAGAAAGACCTTAGCGCAGATATCATAGCATCCACCATAAAAAACAGCATGAAGCACTACAAACAATACGGCATAGCCGACACTGTGGATTTCCTGCAGTATGCTGGCATCTGCCCAAAGGTGGTGTCCGTGGGCAGCAGCCTGCTGAACGCCAAATTCGAATTTGAGGTGCAGGAGGATATGAATTTCGTAGTGAAAGTGCTAGGCACATCCATGAAGAAGGCAGTGCCTTCCTATTGCAAGAATGTATTTAAGCATCTGGATAAAATAGACCCTGAAATCATTTTTATTATGTATACAGAATCCGATGAAAGCTACAACAGGGAACTATACCACTATGTTTCCTCGCTTAATTATTTCAAGGATATCGTCATGTGCCGTGCCGGGCACTACACCAATAGCCTTGTGGGGCAAAACGGCATGAGCATCGCTGTGCAAATGAAGCTCTAATTCCATCACAAATCAGCATCTCGCATCACCTAGCTTTATTTATGCTGCCTGCATTTCATAGATTTTTCAGAGTATTTTGGAAATTTATCAAAAAACTGATTATTTTTTAATTAAATAGTGTAAAATAACTATATATAAAAAGATGTGGCTGTTTTTGAGAGGATAGAATATATGAGAAATTTTTTGAAAATTATTTTTATTGTTATTATTGTCGCCATTTTGGTGGGCATCGGAATATTCGTATTTGAATATTTTTTCTATGATGACTATCTATTTGATGACTACTATGACGATGAATACGATGATGAATATGACGATGATTACGATGAATATGATGACTACGATAAGCCAAGCAGCGACGATGAAGATATCCCGGAGCACACGCAGCTCAGCTCCCTTCCGCAGCTGACCGTACTTATAAATTTCCGTGACCAAGAGCTGGATACCGATGAGAGCGACTGGGAAGATTTCTACTTTGGCAGATCCGACAGCGTTGCAGCCTATTTCGACGAGATGTCCAAGGGCACATTCGCAATAGTGCCTGCCAAGGAAAGCTACGGCGAGAAAAACAACGGAATAGTAATTATCACCCTAGATAGAAAGCACCCAAATCTCACCCCCGAAAGCTCCGACAAGGATTATGACGTATGCAGCGATATCTTCGTGGAGATGCTGGATGCGGTGGACAAATACATAGACTTCAGCGACTACGACAAAAACGGCGACGGCGAAGTACTATCAAATGAACTATCCATCACCATGATTGCCGCAGGCTATGAAGCCAATGAATACAGCATGGACGAAAACCAAATGGCAGGCATATGGATAAGTGAAGACTACTTCACCGAGGCAGACGGAGTGAATCTGGCGGAGTACATCATCTGCGGAGAGCTGGACATGGACGAAAACGGCAGGAGCGATATCGTCACAATCGGCGTAGCATGCCACGAGACAGCACACGTGCTTGGGCTGCCGGATCTTTACGACACGGACTATTCCTCCATTGGGCTGGGTTTCCACGCACTGATGAGCGAGGGCAACAACAATAGACTCCCCGGCGAAAGGCTAGGCTCTACACCAAGCCCTATGATGGCATGGAGCAGAATATACGTGGGCTTCATTCAGCCGCAGGAAGTATCCAAAGACGGCACTTACACCCTATATGGGCAGAGCACCGATGAATACAACGTGATAAAGATAGATGACGGCAAGGGATATTATCTGATTGAAAATATAGACTTCAATGAATACGGTGCAGGCATCACCGAATATATGGATCACTCCGGCATAGCCATATGGTACATAGACGACCAAGTGATGACCGAAGACAACATATATTATAATGAAGTGATGAACAACGACCGCCACAGGGGCATCACGCTGATTGAGGCTGAGGGCAATGACGACCTGATGGAGGAATCCCTGGACTATGAGAACCCCGACTACGAGCATTACTTTGCCAAGGGCTACATAGATGAATACACTACTGTAAACGGCACCACTATAAAAGTGCTGACAAAGCCGGATGCAGAAATGGAAATAGAAATAACCTTCGACAATTAAGGAGACCAAATGACTCATCACCATCACGACCATTCCCATGAAAATGGTGAGAAAAATATAAAAACTGCATTTTTTCTAAATTTCGGGTTCACACTGCTGGAAGTGGTGGGAGGCATCCTGACCAATAGCATGGCTATTCTCTCGGATGCACTGCACGATTTGGGGGACTCGCTCTCTCTTGGCTTTGCATGGTATTTCGAGAAAAAGAGCATACAGAAGCCCGATGATAAATTCAGCTACGGATATTCCCGATTTTCCCTTTTAGGGGCTGTCATCAATAGCCTTGTGCTGGTGGGCGGCTCTGCACTGGTTCTGACCAAAACTATACCCCGCATATTTGCACCAGAGCCGGTGGTGGCAGAGGGCATGCTGGCGTTTGCCATTGTGGGCATTATAGTAAATCTGGCGGCTATGCTTCGCCTGCAAAAAGGCAGCTCACTAAACCAAAAAACCGTGTCTTGGCATCTTCTGGAGGATGTGCTGGGCTGGGCAGTTGTATTGATTGCCAGCATAATATTAATGTTTTTTGATGTGCCTATAATAGACCCCATTCTATCCGCCGGCATCACAGTATATGTTCTCTACAATGCTATTCGCAATCTTGTACAGATAATTAAAATATTCCTGCAGGGCGTGCCTCCCCACATATCCATAGACCAGCTGAAGGATGAAATAGAGCAGAAATTCAATGTGCAGGACGCATACCACATGCACATATGGTCGCTGGATGGCGAGAAAAACCTGCTGACCATGCACATAGTAGTGGCGGATGATATGCCTATTTCTGAAATTGCTAGCATTAAAAAAGGCATTCGTGCATACCTTTCTGATAACGGCATATACCATGCTACCATCGAGGTGGAGCATGAAAGTGAAGATGTGGATGATGGGGAGTTTTAGAATGGGGCGCTGCCCCAAACCCCGTTAAAGGGACTAGTCCCTTTAATACTTTTTTTATGGAGGATACTATATATGGTATTTCCTAACGGGAGTGAATATAAACTTGTTTTTTTAGATACAAATGCAATTAGGAGCATCACAGATAATGTAAATGGTTTCTCTGTAGCTTTTTATGAAAAATTTGTATCGTCTGATGAAAAGTACATGCCCTGTTTCTCTTTTACCAATGTAATGGAAATAAGACCACTACAAGATATGCTCGCTAGATTTATAGATTCCTTTTCAGGCATGCCATGTCTTATGTTCTATCCTTATAGACTACTAATCAAAGAAGCACACAAAGCATATTTAGAAAATACTTTTTTCGAATTGAATAACCATTTTGACGTGCCCCCCTAAAACAAGTCAGGGTTGAAAGTGAAGAATTACAGCTGATATAATAAAAAAAAGGAGAAAGAAAATGTCTAAAAAGAATTAT
>JBFLKU010000031.1:0-43341 GCA_040883315.1 Eubacteriales bacterium | reverse complement strand
GTTTTTCGCATCATACAAAGATATAATATCATTTTCGTTCTGATTTTTTATTTCTTCATAAATGAAGTTAAGCTCCAGGCTAGGAGAAACAAAGCTGATATACCCATTTTCATCATCAAATTTATAGGACTGCTCTTTCTTTTTTTCAGAGGTACAATAATTCACCGAAAGAACACTAAGCCCATTGTCAACGCCTAAATTCAACATGGAAGATATATATTCTCTGTCCTCTTCATCTGTTTCCCTATTAAAGTCATCATAGCCAAACGACACACATTCCTGCCCTGCACCATCAATTTTTTCTATAAAATGCTTCGCTATCTGTCCGTCTGTTTCGCCGGAAAAAGTGAAAAGAGGTGAGCAGTTTTGTGGCACTATAATAAAATCAGGATTATTTGATTTAGCATAATCACTAATCGATATCACCCATTGGCGCATCGCTTCTCTATAGTCTGGATTTGCATCATCAAATATAAATCCTTCATTTGGAGTTTCTGATGTCTTTAGCACTTCATCATCTTTGACGGCATCTTTCACAATTGTAGGAGTATATGTTTCAATAATATCATCTTCAAAATACTTCCCGCATGATGACAAAAATAAAACAGATATTGCTAATAATAAGAATAGTTTTTTCATAATATATTCACTACTCAATGTAATTGTAGTATATCCATGCACAGCCTTCGTATCCTTCGTTTTGGTCGTACAAATAAAGATATACATAGCCTGTTGCTGCGTCATATGCATAGTCTACAGGTGCATAAAATATACTGCCATCATCGTAGTATATATATAAAAATCCACTTTCTACTTCCCATGTCACATATTCTGTGCTGTCCGAAAATTCATCTATGCCCGTACCATCAGAATACAGAATAAAGTCATTTTCCAGCATCTCTGCAGTGGAGCCATCTGAGCACATAAAATACAGCTCAAACCAATACATATCAGAAACATAAAATCTAAGCTGCGCATCTGATAGACTCTCACTTAGATACACTGTGTTTCCATTCCTTATTAATTCTGGTAAAGCATCGGTCATTCCTTTGTATAAATTAAATGTATCAATGCTTGTTTTCTCGAAAATCAGTGTGTCTCCAAGACTTTCCAATATCATCAACGTGTATCCATCTTTTTTATCAAATATTACGTTTGTCTGAGATTCCATACCGCCAATTGAATATTTTAAAGTGTCATCTTCTGATATGTCCAAATATTTATTTTGTACTTCTATTTCAAATCCTATATAGGTGCTATAAATCTCGCCTTCCACTTGCATCGCTATCCCTTGCTGCTTCATGTCTTCATTGATATTTCCGTTGATTCCCGTAAGAAACCAAAATCCCTGCATATTCTCCCGTAAATCATCGCTAAATTCTTCTGCATTATCAGAGCCAAAAAGCACATCCAGCTGATGGCAGGATGAAAACATAAGCACAAGCATTAATATTGCTAAAAATAAGGAAAGCTTTTTCATAGTAATCTCTCTCATAAAATATATATTAATGATACCATATTTGTGCCAATAAATAAACATAGCTATATTCATATATCATGCTAAGAAACTGATATGTCAATTTCATGTAAGATGTATAAGAATATTGGATTAAATGTAATTCATTCAATTTATATTGTGATATAATATATCTAGCAAAAAAGAATTAAAAATATTATTAATATAATCAGGAAAAGGAGATGAGAATATGAACATAGCTCTAGCAAACGAGTCATTTTCTCCTCAGTTTGATGGAGTGGCAGTATGCACACAAAACTATGCAAAAATTATAAATGAGAAATATGGAAAATCATATGTAATTGTCCCCGGAGATAAATCAAGAGACGTGGAGTCATTCCCATACCCTATTATAGAGTATCCATCCTCAAAGCCAATTATTGCAGACCAGTATACAATCGGGCTGCCCATTTCGTACAAACTAAACAAAAAACTAAGCGAAATCCCTGTAGATTTGATTCATTCTCACTGCCCGTTCGTCTCTGGCATTTTAGCTCAAAGGATAGCAAAAAAAAGAGGTCTTCCTCATGTTTCTACGTTTCATTCCAAGTTTAAAGATGATGTAAACCAAAGGATAAAAATCAATTTCAATCTGCCGGGCGAGCTAGTGGCAAAATACGTGGCTGCCTTTTACGAGAGATGCGACTATGTTTGGACAGTCAGCAGTGGCACTGCAAACACCCTTAGAGAATATGGATACAAAGGAGAAATTCTGGTGATGCCAAACGGCTGTGATATGCCAGTGACACACAGCGACCCATCAGTGCGGCAAGCCATTGCAGATGAATACGGACTGAAAGCCGACAAGCCTATCTTCCTGTTTGTCGGCAGAATGAACTACCTTAAAAACATTAATTTAATAGTGAAGGCATTAGGTGCGCTAAAAAGAAGAAATAAGGAATTTTCTATGCTCTTTGTTGGCAGCGGCGAAGACAAGGCAAAGCTGGAAGCACTGGTAGCCAAGCTGAATTTACAAAATGATGTTAAGTTTGCAGGCAAAGTAATGGACAGAGAGAAGCTGAGAAAAATCTATGCATCTTCCGATTTGTTTGTTTTTCCTTCGGTTTATGATAACGCACCGCTAGTGGTGCGAGAAGCTGCTGCATGCGGATGTGCATCACTTTTGATAAAGGGCAGCAATTCCTCAGAAGGTGTAACAGATGGATTTAATGGTATATTAACAGAAGAAAGAGTATCAGACATAGCCTTGGGGCTAAGCGACGCTATCAGCAAATATGATTTAGAACTTATGGGCAAAAACGCCAGAGATACAATATATATGTCTTGGGATGATGTTCTGGAAAAAGTAGTAGCTGAATATGAAAAAATATTGGACGAATGGAGCAGCAAAAGCCACGAGAAACGCAAGCTGAACCCACTAGATCAAATTGATCTTTTGAAAGAATTTAATTTAAAGCGAAGCTATCAAAACTACAAGCAAAAGCGTAGGGATTTGGCTGAAAAAAATCAATTGAAATAGTAATTGCATCTATTCTATAATTATTTAAATACACCTTCGTACAAATTTGTTGCACGAAGGTGTTTATTATGATAGAATGATTTTCAGAATTCTAAATATAAATCGTATTATGGAGCAGTATGGAAATCAAAACAAAACTATGGAATAAAAATTTCACCATCATGACCGTAGGTTCTCTTATATCTATGCTTGGCAATTCAATATCAGGCTTTGCAATTGGATTGCTTGTTTTAGATTACACCAAATCAATTTTTCTATATTCACTAACGCTGGTACTTTATAATTTACCCAAAGTTGTTGTAGGTCCTTATTTGGACAAATTCTCCAGAAGAAAAGCAATGTATACACTGGATTTTATTTCTGCTGCACTATATGCAGTTATCGCATATTTCAACATTTCGAATAATATAAACTACACAGTAATATTGCTGATGTGTTTTGTAATAGGAACAATTGACAGCATTTATATGGTAGCATATGAGAGCCTATTCCCTTTATTAATTACAAAGGATAACTACAGAAAAGCATATTCGGTTTCAGCAGTTATAGGAAACATTTCGCAGCTTGGGCTTTTTGTGGCTCCTGTAGTATATACAACAGTAGGAACATCTCCTCTGTTTGCGTTTAATGCATTCACCTTTTTAATAGCAGCAATATTCGAGACTATGATAAAAGTAGATGAATCCCATGTGCAGAAGCTAAAGGAAAAATATAGTATCAAATCATACTTCAAAGATTTGATAATTGGTATGAGATATTTGGTGCATAACAAAGGACTTTTCTATATTGTTCTTTTCTATACAGTGCTTACATCCGCCGGTGGAATGAGCTATAGCCTAGCCCTCCCTTTTTTCAAGGCGTCTCCTGGCCTTGGCGTAGATAAATATGTATATATTATTATTCCAATGGTGGCAGGACGGCTTCTGGGAAGTGCGTATCACTATACAAAGAAAATAGCTGACTACAGAAAGTATGCTGTTGCAGTTTTTGCATTTTTCACTATGACTGTAGTAGATGGTTCATATTTGTTCCTTCCGCTTCCCGTTATGATGCTTTTCACTTTCATTTCAGGGTTAATGACCGTGACAACATATAACCTGCGCATGTCTTCCACCCAGAACTACGTTCCTAACGAGATGCGCGCAAGGTTCAACGGCACTTTCCTTGCACTTACAGTCCTCAGCGGATCAATCTTTGGATTGATTGGAGGTGCACTGGCAGAAATTGTTCCAATACCTTTTCTCACGCTTGGCGGAGGAATTATAACGATAATTTCATTGTTTGCAATTATAATTCGAGGCAAAACGGAAGTGAAAAAAGTATACAATCACGAATATTAATGTATAAGCAAAATGACACACCGCAGCCTGCAATGTGTCATTTTTTTATTGATTAACTTGTTCTACTTTATATCTTGCTCGTCTTTCAGGAAAATAGGCAGTATAATCACCGTGAATATTAGTGCCATAGACACGCCTATAGCCAGCACTATGCCAAGCCCTGCAATTCCTCTGTAGGATGAAAAACCAAGTGAACCAAAGCCAAACACGGTGGTTACTGTGGTCAAAAGAATAGCTCTGCCGATTGTTGAGAAAAGCCTTTTTATGTCATGTTCTCCCATTTTATAGTGGTGCAAAACATGTACACCATCGTCCAGCCCTATACCTATTACCAAAAGTATTACTAGAAAATTTATCATATTGAATTTGATGTTAAGAAAAGCCATTGTGCCTACCATATATACCAAAGTAAATGCAAGAGGCAGGAATGCAAGCATTGTGTACTTGATAGATTTGAAGTGCACCAGCAGAATCGTCAGTAGAATTATAATCAATACAATTCCAGTTATCATTAGCTCGTCACCAACTGCATTATATAAATCCATCATAAATATTGGGGTTCCGGTTATGCTTGGATCTATCGCAGCTAATTCAGCCAAAAATTCATCGCCTTTTTCCTTGCCTAGAGAATCCCATATCTCAAAATTGGGATAAACTGTTATCAAGTATTTCTGCTCATCTTTGCTCAAAAACTGTGCCTTGTATGCATCCGGCAAATCAGACGGCTTAATAATATCTTCTATCACCATCTTATTTCCTATTTCATTCATTCCGTCATATATGCTTTGCGAAACATATCTAATGTTATCAGTCTTTATATCACTTTTTAATGTGCTCTCCAGTGCATCTATCTCCTGCTTTATTTTATCAAAGTCTTTCTTTTGCAATACAGGAAGGTCCTTTCCCAGCCACGCTTTTTCATACTTTTCTATTGCTTCTTTATATATCGATATATACTGCAGCAGCACTGCTTTGTCCATATCTCTTAAATCAACCTGATTGTCCAGCACCTTTTTAAAGTCTGCCGTTTCTCTTATCTTCTCGTTCTGCTCATCTACTTTCGGCAGAATAGATGCTACACTAATTACCTCCGATACATTATGCGCTTGCTCAAATTGCTTATGCAGATCATACACTTCATCCAATGTATCCACCTGCAATGCAAAGCTATTTGATGACATATCATATTTATCTACCATATAGTTCATCAGCTCTATAGATTCCAAGCCTTCCGGTTCGATATTCATTATATTCATATCAAATTCTATTTTGCTCGCTTTGTATCCCATAAACACTGCACCAAGTACAATTAGTGCCAAAACAATATATTTTACCTTATATACTCCCTTTGCTACAATTCCAATGAATTTGAAGTCTCCGGGAATTTTTCTCATTCTCTCTTCTTTTTCTTTTTTCACCTTTATTAGAGCTGGCAGTATCCAAAATACAGCAACCAATGTTGTTATTATGCCTATTCCCATTACTGTACCTAGCTCAGAAAGTATTCTCAGCTTGCTTATATTCAGCGATAAAAAAGCTATTGCTGTGGTCAATGCGCCCACTATGATAGATGGACCAGTGTGGCAGATTGCATATTCTATTGCAGTCTCTTTGTCTATTCCTCTAGATCTTCTCTCTGTGTAGGATGAATATATATGTATAGAATAGTCAACACCCAGCCCCAGCAGCATGGCAACAGCGAACACTGTCATCATATTCAGTCTGCCTATTATCACCCCTGCTATTCCCATAGACCATACTATTCCAAATAGCAACGGAGTGACTGCAAATATTGGTGCTACCCATATTCTGAATGAAAAATATAAAAGTGCCAGAATAAGTATTATGCTGATTAATGTTGTCAAATACGAATCAGACTCTATGCTTGCCATCTCGTCTCTGGCAACTATATGCATTCCCGTGTCTCTTATTGAAACGTTTTCATATTTATCATTTACAGATTTAATAACATTCTCAATAGCATTTACTCCTGGGATTATTCGCTCAGCGTCCATCATGTCAAAAGTTGGCTGAATTGTCATCATCGCCATCTTTGCATCTGGTGAAGTCAGCAAAGAGTTGCCTGCAAAAAACTGCTCTAGTGCATGATTCATCTCCTGCTTATTTTGTTTTCCATTGAGGGAATTGTTCGTCTCCTCAATTATAGATGACATCGCAATAAATGTAGAAGCCGCATATTGCATCTCTTCATCGCTTAGCTTACCATTCTCTATTTCTTTTGAAGTTTCATTCATCATATAGTACATGAATTCATACATTTTATCAGCATTTACATCAGAAAAAACATACTTCATCATGTTAACTTCATCTGTAGACATAAACATAAATGCATTTTCCAGCATAAATTCTCTATCCACACCTGAAACCACAGAATAAACATATTCGTCTAGTTTATCCAGCTCAGCTGCTGTTTCATTGGCAGCCTCCTGTAGCATGTCATAATCATCCGATTCCACCAAAACAATAATAGAATCCATAGACGGAAATTCCTCCATAATTTCCTGATATTCCTGCACAGCAGGGCTTCCCTCCGGTGCTAAAGATATCCAGTTTAGCTCCATAGACAAATTGGTTGCTAATATTCCCGCAATAATCGTGATAATCAATGCACCAATAAGCACTATCTTTGGCTTTTTGTTTACCATGTCTGCATTTGTCTTAAGTAATTTTTTGAACATATATTACCTCCTATAAAATTTTAAAATCTATAAAATATGCCCTTCCAATGTAAATCTTATTTTTTCTTTTACATTTTGAAGCACTTCTTCTACTGTTAATTTATCTTCGTAAAGATACAAAATAATCTCCACAACAACTGCAGCATATATGACCTCTGCATACAATTTAGGATCGGCTTTTTTTAGCCTTTTTTCTTCAATCAGCCTGCTTGATATCTCAGCCAAGTCATCCATCATATTATAATCCAGCTGAATAATTCTCCTCATTAATTCAGGCTTTCGTTTTGCTAGGCTAAGACTAGCAGAGGCAATTTCTATAATTACCTTTTTAGATACTTTAATTAGATGCTTCATTGTCTTATAAACAAGGTCATACATAATATCTACTATCCCATCTTTGTAGTTTATCTGGTCTTTAGCATTTACATCCACTAAATATCCTGATGCCATAGCTTCCAAAAATATCTCAGTTTTCGTATCAAAATAGTTAAACAAGGTGCCTTCCGCTATGCCCACTTCTTTTGCAATATCTTTGGTTATAGTCTTGTCATAGCCTTTCTCTGTAAAATGTTTTTGTGCTACCTCAAGTATTGACTGCCTTATTTTTTTCTTCTGCTCATCTGTTACTCGTACCATATTTACTCTTCACTTTCTATATATAGATTTATATGAGTTCACTCATATGAGTATACTCATATAATAATACTATCCCATCAAAATTGCAACAAAAAAATAAAAAAGAGCCGCTAAATATCTTTAACAGCTCTTTTCCCTCTTGTATCCCATCGCATAAAATTAAGGAAAGAAATTTTGTAAATTAAACTGACTTTTACATCACATAATCACCATGACATTGCATTCTTTGCTTTGTGAAATAGGAATTATATTTCCTTCTGCTTCCTCCCCGTCCACAATCATCTTTTTAACACCTTTAGATGCCTTACTTTCGTTTACCACCTCTATATTGTAGGTAGTTCCCCTATACTTTCTGATAGCCTTAAATCCATCCCACTGCGGATCTATACACGGATTTATCATCAGCCCGCCAAATGTAGGCTTAATACCCAATATATACTTCGTAGCCGCTTGATATGTCCAAGATGCTGTCCCGGAGAGCCAACTATTTCTAGCAAGCCCAAACTGAGGGTGCTCGTTTCCCAGAATATTTTGTGCATAGACATACGGCTCCAGCTCATATTCATCTATCTTTTCATTTTTAGTCACAGGGTTTATCTGGTTGTAGTACTCTACAGCTCTTTTTCCATTGCCCACCATGGTCTCAGCTATCATAACCCACGGATTTGAATGCAGGAATATTCCGCCGTTTTCCTTTGCTCCTGGCGGATATGTGGATATGCCTCCCTTTTTAGGGTCAAATTTATCATATCCCGGATAAGAGAGCTTTATTCCGTTCTCTGTATTCAAGTATTTATTTACGCTATCGAGTGCTTTTTTTGCTCTGGTTTCTTCTGCAAAACCAGACATTACAGACCATGACTGTGCATTAGTATATATTTTGCCTTCTGCATTTTTATCAGAACCTATAGGTTCACCATCGAAGTTGAAATATCTTACAAACCATTCTCCATCCCAGCAGGTCTTATTCACAGTCTCTTTCATATCTTCGTAGTAGCCTCTGTATTTCTGAACCTTTTGCATATCGCCAAGATATTCAAACAGGTCACATAGTTGATTCAGTGCCACACCGTATTGATTTGCTATAAATATAGATTCCGCGCCTGTAGGCAAGTTTGTCGGGTCGTTCCAATCGGCAAATCCCAGCAAAGGAAGCCCATGCTGTCCTAGATTATTACGGGTGAAATTCACCGCCCTCTCTATGTGATCCATCACCGTACCGCTCTCTATGGGCTTTTCCTGTTTATCTTTATCATAAAATTCGATCTCTTTTTCAAGAAATTCAAAATCTCCGGTTTCCTTTATATATTCACACACACTATATATTATCCACAGATGGTCGTCTCCGTAATAATCTGGCCTATCCTCCATCTCTTGTGAATCTCCCCTATTTGCTATCATAGATACCGGATTGAATTGATGCATTGAACTGCCGTCTCGCATCTGCACCTTCAGCAGCTTTTCTATCAGCTCCCTTGCCTCATCTTTCATGCTTGCGAGCACGCCAAGCACGTCCTGAGAGCTGTCGCGGAAACCTATTCCTCTAGCACCCAGCCCCAGCTGATACAACGACAAATACCTAGACCAGTTCTTTGTCATATAGCACTGTCTTGGATTATGTATGTTTACCATAGTGTTAAATTCTTTATTTGGTGTTTGTACGTTTAGGTGGCTTAAGTATTCGTCCCAATATTCTCCCAGCTTTTGCAGTTGCTCATCAATCGCTTTCTCATCTCTGTATTTTGCTATCTCACTCTTTTCTGCTTCATATGACGCACACTGCCCCAGCTGTAAAATTATTCTTTTGGTTTCGTTAGGCTTTACGCTGCCCAAATGATGCATCAGAGCACACACATTGTCTCCGCGTCTTGCTTCATAATTGCTAAACTCTTCTTTTTCTAGGCTCTTTGGGTCTTGCCATGTTCCATATCCATCATTACCTAGAAATATTTTTCTGTCGGTTTCAAATGATGATATGGAGTAGTTTGATGTGTAATAATTCATTGCTGTGTCTTTTTTCATGAATGCATATTGAAATACTACTTTGTGTCCGTCATCTTCATACACACATTCAGACTGCATAGTCTGCGGCACCCAGTCGTTATTGTTGAATTGCTTTAATGCCTCAAAATGAGTATATTCGACAACTGGTATCAAATCAATTTCTTTGCTTTCTTTGGATAGATTAGTCACCTTTATGTCTCTTATCACTCTTTTTGATTCGAATGGTACAAAAATCGTGACTTCGCATCTGATAGAATAAAATTCAGAAATTATCTTTGTATATCCTAGCCCTACATGGCATTCATACTTTTCATATTCATCCAGCGTCGGCACATAAAAAGGTGAAAATACCTTATACCCATCCTTTGTCTTCAGCCTCACGTACAGAGTTTCACCTTTGAATTCGCTGTCCGGCATCTGTGGAATATATTTTGTTATCCTGTTTATTGCTGGGTCGCCTTTGCATATCAACGAGCCTCCTGTATGGTCCACAAATCCGCCAAAGCTGAGCCCTCCAACATAATTAATCCATTTAGTAGGGGTTTTGGGATTTGTTATTATATATTCTCTATTTCCGTCATCAAAATAGCCGTAATTCATATTTATCTCCTTGTTTTCCTTAAACATAAAATTTTTGATGCAGTGAAAATCTATTTTGGAGGTACAGTATTATCACTACATCAATTAAATTGTATTTGAAAGAGTGGCTGATTTTCCGCCAGCCACTCCAATACCCTATTTTTCTATTTTCGCAACTACCTGAACAGTTTTTTTGCCCTTAGCTACAGGAATGATATTGCCTTCCACTTCCACTCCGTCAACCAATAGCTTACTAATCCCTTTGTTTAGTCCGTCAGGGTTTTGCACCTCTATCTCGTAGCGAGTGCCTTGATATTCTCGAGATACCTTTATGCCATCCCATTCTGCTGGAATGCATGGGTCTACCTGCAGCCCTTCAAATGTCGGACGCACTCCAAGGATATGCTGTGTAATGGCTACATAGTTCCATGCTGATGCACCCGTTAACCATGAGTTTTTGGCCTCTCCCTGAATATAAGCATCTTTGCCGGATATCATCTGTGAATAAACGTATGGCTCTGTTCTGTGCCTGTCACTGATATCTTCCAAAAACGCAGGAGCTGTTTGCTTATATAGAGTGTATGCTTTGTCACCTCTGCCCATAATCGTCTCAGCAATAACAACCCATGGATTGTTGTGGCAGAAAACGCCAGCGTTTTCCTTGTATCCACCTGGATAAGATGATATCTCACCCAGCTCCAAATGATACTCTGTGTAGCATGGGTTTACTAGCACCATTCCATATGGTGTGCCTAGCCTATCCCATGCACTATCAAGTGCCTTAATAGGCATATCTGTGTCTGTTCCTATCTCGCCCATTATGCACATTCCCTGAGGCTCAATAAATATTTTGCCTTCCTCATTTTCCTTAGAGCCAACTTTATTCCCAAACGCATCGTACGCTCTTAAATACCACTCTCCGTCATATCCCTTTTCACATACTGCCTTTTTAATAGCATCAATATGTGCTTGTGCTTCCTCTGCCTTTTTGTCTCTGCCTGTCTTTTTCAATATCTCTACGTAGTCCTTGCCAACATACGAAAATAAACCAGCTATAAATACAGATTCAGCTACGGTTTTATCGTCATGGTTACTGGTGATTTGGAAAGACTCACCTGGAGTATCTGAAAAACAGTTCAGATTCAGGCAGTCGTTCCAGTCCGCATGTCCAATCAAAGGCAGTCCGTTTGGTCCAACATTATTCACTGTGAACATAAATGACTTTTCTATATGATCAAAAAGTGTTCCCTTTATATTCTCGTTGTTTTCAAATACAACCTCTTCTTTCAAAATATCAAAATCGCCTGTTTCCTTTATATATGCAGACACTGCACCAATCAGCCACAATGGGTCATCATTAAATCCAGAGCCTATTGCATCGTTGCCTTTTTTGGTTAGAGGCTGATACTGGTGATAGGCACTGCCGTCCTGCAGCTGTGTTGCAGCCAAGTCCAGTATTCTTTCTTTTGCTCTATCTGGTATTTGGTGAACGAAGCCCAGAATATCCTGCGATGAATCCCTGAAGCCCATTCCTCTGCCTACTCCGGATTCGAAATACGAAGCAGACCTTGAAAGATTAAATGTGACCATGCACTGATATGTGTTCCATATGTTTACCATTCTATTCACTTCAGAGCTTTCTGTCTCTACTTGATATTTGCCAAGCAGAACATTCCAGTATTCTTTCAGTTCTTCAAATGCCTTGTCCACTTTTGCGTCCGTGTCATACATTTCCATCATTTTGTATGCATTTTCTTTGTTCAGAACATTTGGAGCAATAAATTTATTGTCTTTTTCATTTTCTACAAAGCCTAAATTGAACACGAAGCTCTTTGTCTCATTTGGCTTTAGTGTGATCTTAATATGATGTGAAGCAATTGGAGACCATCCATGTGCTTCACTGTTTTTAGATTCCCCTGCCATCACAACATCAGGGTATGAAATATCATTATAAAGGCCGATGAAACTTTCTCTGTCTGTGTCAAATCCCTCTAGTTTGCTGTTCACATTGTAGAAAGCGTAATAATCACGTCTTTCTCTATATTCGGTTTTGTGGTATATACATGAATTTTCAATTTCTACTTCGCCGATATTCAGGTTTCTTTGGAAATTCAGCATGTCATCTGATGCATCCCAAAGACACCATTCAACATATGAAAATAACTGAACAGTTTTTTCTTTCTCTGAATTGTTTGTCAAAGTAATTTTGTGAATTTCGCCTTTGTAGTCCACTGGAACAAAAGACAGCTGAGATGCTTCCAAGCCGTTTTTCTGTCCTGTTATTTTAGAATATCCTATTCCATGTCTGCATTCATAGCTATCTAGTTCTGTCTTTGTAGGTTTATATCCTATGTTCCAGACTGTATCTTGGTCTTTAATGAAAAAATATTTTCCTTCATTGTCAATAGGCACATTGTTATATCTATATCTTGTCAGTCTCATTAGCCTGGGGTCTTTATAAAAGCTATATCCGCCAGCTGTATTTGAGTGAAGCACAAAATAGTCCTTTGTACCTAGATAGTTAATCCACGGATATGGCGTCAACGCCTCCGTAATTACATACTCTCTGTTCTTGTCGTCGAAATAACCAAACTTCATTTGTCCTAGCTCCTTTAGATTTACTTTATGTCAATATTACTACTTTACAAAATCACACAATAATTAAGGAAATACATAAAATAATTATTTCTTTCCCTATTATTTATCAGCTGCCTTGCTGTCCATATCTATTTTTACTCTTGTGATATCCTTATTGCTTAGGCACTTGATGTGCCCTTGGCTTTATTTTTCTATATTTATATATTAGTGATCCTTATAATCAATAAATTTTAGCCGATTTGCATTATTCTTAATATTTATAAATTAGCTAATATTCATTAATTTTGCATAAAAAACCGTCTATTTACGTTTCCGTAACCGGTTTCGGAAATCATTTTCTGATTATATCATGTATATTTTCTTTTTTCAATATGATTTTTATGCATAATTAAATTTATAATTAGAGAAATGTAATAGAATTTGTTTTTCAATTGGAATGAATGGAAATAATAGCAAAAATGCCTCCTTTCTATAGGAGGCATTTGATGTTTACTCGTATCTGAGGGCTTCTATCGGTCGCAAGTTAGAGGCTTTGTTAGCAGGATATATTCCGAATATCAATCCCACCACCACAGAGAATCCAAGTGCCAGTAATATGGTCGATGCCGTCATCTTAACGGCTATGCCCATCAGCTGCCCAGCCACTGCAATTCCTGCGTATCCCAGCAGCAGCCCTAATATTCCGCCTGCTACACATAGGACAATGGCTTCTATTACAAACTGGATTAATATGTCCATTTTCTTGGCACCTATTGCTTTTCTGATTCCTATTTCTCTTGTACGTTCTGTAACAGAAACCAGCATAATATTCATTATTCCTATTCCGCCCACCAGTAGAGAAATGCTGGCTATTCCGCCCAAAACAGCTGACATAGTTCCCATAATATCATCTAGGATATCCAAAAATTCTCTGTTGCTGTACACCACGAAATAGTCTTCGTCTTTCAGCATTTTTTGCGAATATTCTTTCAGCTCTTTTGTGGCTGCATCCACGGTGTCTGCAGATGTTGCCTGCACTGTAATATTTGTGATTTCCGTATTCTTATACATGCGCTGTGCAGTAGTTATCGGTATATTCACGGATTTGTCTCCGCCAGTGCCCATGCTGTTTGCACTTTCTTTCAAAACGCCTACTATTTCAAATTCCGCTCCGTCTATGCTTATTTTTGCACCTACGCAATAGTCCGTTTTAAATAAATCCATAGCAGTCTCATGGTCTATAACAGCTTTGTTAGTATATAGCTCCACATCCAAATCGCTCAGAAATCGTCCTCTTGCCAGCTCCTGTCCTTGTATTTCCGCATAGTTACTTGTGATTCCTGTTATAGATGCATCTTCTACTTCTGTGCCCACTTTAATGGTTGCCGAGTATCCCGACGTGTTGGATGCTACATCCTTTATGTTCTCGTTTTCCAGCAGTACCTGCAAATCATCAATTGTTACATAGGTGTTTTTGGGGCTCACCCATATAGCATTCGTCAAATCTGCACCCATTCCCTCAATGGAATCCACCATTTCATCTGTTGCACTGCCTACAATTGATATAAGAACTGTAACTGCAAATACTCCAATTATTATACCTAGCATCGTAAGAAATGATCTGCCAAGGTTCGATCTCAGGGCACTTAGTGCCATTTTTAGTGCTTGATTAAATTTCACTAGATGCCACCTCCTACCATGCTGTCACTGTCAATTTTTCCGTCAATTATATGTATACGTCTCTGTGCCTGTTTGGCTACATCATTATCATGAGTAATCAATACGATAGCATTGCCCTGACTGTGAAGCTCTTTCAAAAGCTTCATGATGTCTCCGCCGGTATGGCTGTCTAAGTTTCCTGTAGGTTCATCAGCCAATATCAAAGATGGTCTTGTAGCCAATGCTCTGGCAATAGCCACACGCTGCTGCTGCCCGCCGGATAGCTCATTTGGCCTGTGGTGCATTCTGTCCACTAGGTTAACATGCTCTAGTGCTTCTATCACCTGTTCTTTTCTTTGTGCAGCACTTAGCCCTTGATATATCAGAGGCAGCTCTACATTTTCATATGCTGTCAGTTTCATCAGCAGATTAAACTGCTGAAATATGAATCCTATCTTTTTGTTTCTTAGTGTACTCAGCTGGTTTTCCGTATAGTCTGTTATGTTCAATCCCTCAAATTCATATACGCCCTCGTCCGCTGCGTCTAGGCACCCTATAATGTTCATCAAGGTGGATTTCCCGCTTCCCGATGGACCAACTATAGACACAAATTCATCATTTCCTATATGAACAGACACATCATTGAGAGCATGTACCATATTCTCGCCCATAACGTAGGTCTTTTTTATATTCTTTAGGTTAATCATTATTCCCTCGTTCCTGTGTCCATTATCTACTTGGTCCCATTTGGAATTCTAGTGTCTGCTCTCTTTCAACTGCCACTGTATCGCCTTCTTCTAGACCTTCCAGCACCTCAATATATGCTCCGTCATTAATTCCTGTCTTTATTTTGTGGTCAGCAACTGTTTTAATATTTGCATCTTTGCCTAATATTACGTAGTATTCATCATTAATCAGCTGTACCGCATCAATAGGAACCACCAGCACATCTTGCTTTTGTTCAGTAATTATCTTTGCATTGCCACTCATTCCTATCAGAATGCTGCCGGTTTCTTTTATCGTCACTGTGATTGTGTAGTTTGTCACTCCGTTCACAGCTTCACCCAAAGAATTTATCTTGGTTACTACGCCTTCATATTTTTCGCCGTCAAGTGCTTCAAACTTCAAATCAACTATCTGTCCAAGCTGAACTTTAGAAATATCCAGCTCATCTATAGCCACCTTTATAATCAGAGGATTTGTCCTTTGTATAGTCATTATTTTCATTCCCTCTGCCACAGTCATATATGGAGTCAGGCTGAATTCATCTACAATGCCCACACCAGTAGAATATATTATATAATCACTTCCAAGTCCTATATCCTCCAGCTCTTGTTTCATGTTTTCCAACTGTTTCACCAATTCTTCTCTTTGGTTTGCTAGGTCAATCAGTTCTCCTGATGCATCGTTTTCTTTAATACTTAATAGTTTTGTTCCTCTGGATACGCTTTGGTTTTCTTTCACGTATACATATCGCGCTATTCCGGCGTCGCCTTTCACATATACGGGAACATTTATCTGCATGTCTCCTGTTCCTATTTTGTTTCCAGCTTCGTCATATATGTCTGCAGTTTGTCCCACAGCATACTTATTGTCTTCAAAAACAATTTTTATATTTGACTCCAAATCATCGACTTGTGTTATAGTAGCCTCTTGTGTTTTGTCGTCAAATTTCACTGTCAGTTTTTGTCCTGCTTCATATCCTTTTGTATCATCTACTTCAAACTCTATTTTAATGTTGTTGTCCGCTGATATCACCATAAGATAATCATCATTGTTCATCACAGCCTCAATCATTTGCTCCGCTTCTACGTTCACAATCTTTACAGTGCCCTTTACGGTTGAATAAATTGCCGAGCTTCCCTTGGATGAATACATGGAGCTTATAGTATTGTCTATGCTTTCAATGCTGTCTTCCATTGCCTTCTCTGCATCTAGATATGCATCTTTATCAATCTTTGCAATTGGAGTGCCTAGCACTATTTCATCTCCATTCTCCACATACACTTCACTGATTACTATATTTGCAGTTGCATACACATCTATTTTGTCTTGTGCTTCCACAGTTCCGCTGCCTCGTACTATAGTGCTGATGTCCTGCTGCATCACCTCTGTCACTTCGTATCCCAGCGTCAGTTCGCTTGCTTTTTTAGTTTTATATCTAAACCCAACTACAAGCAGAGCTACAATCGCTAATATTATGAATAATATTATTCTTCCTTTTTTCTTGTTCTTTTTTGCCATCACCGATTCTCCTTTAATCTAATAAAACATATCATACAGACCATGTCTTAATATTTGTTTGCACTGTTCCTTATTATTTTCTTAATTCTATTATTTATATTTTTAAGAAATATATAGAAAACTCAATATCACCATCTATAATCTCAGCTTTTATCTTTCCGTTTTGCATTTCCATTATCAGCTTGCATATAGCCAGCCCCAGCCCCTCGCTCTTGCCATTTCTGGATAAATCCCCTGACACGGTTCTTTCAAAAAGTCTTTCAGGCTCCATTGATATTATATCTTTAGATTTATTTTTAAAACATATTACTACGCTATGTTCTTCAGAATAGGCTTTAAAAAGTACATTTTTGCTGCTGTCCGCATACTTAATTATGTTAGAGAGAATATTGTCAAAAACTCTTTGTGTAATCTGAGTGTCCACTTTTATTCTATCGTTTTGATCAATTTTAATATCAGCTTCCACACCAAACCCTTCTCTTGATAATATCATGGACATCTCCTCCAGCTGGTTTAGTACATAGCTTTTGGCTTTCACTTCACTATAGCTGAGCTGCTCTCTTTTGTTGTTCAGCCTCACATATTCAAATATATTATCCGCTCTTGATGATAACTCGTTGCACTTATTTAAAGATATCTCCAAATACTCTTTTCTCTTGTGCTCCGATATGTCATTGTCATTTATCATCATAGACAAATATCCCTCCAATATTGTTATTGGGGTTCTTATATCGTGGGCTAAGTTCGTAATCAAGGCATCGCGTTCTCTGTCACTTCTGTTCTTTGCTTCCATTTGGCTGCTTAATGCTGATGCCATTTCATTTATATTAGATGCTATCATAGTCAGCTCATTACTGCTTTTAATCGGTATTCTATGTCTCATTTCTCCGCCCGCTAATATACTTATACCATCGGCTATTTCATAGGTATAGTTTTCTATTCTTTTAAACATCAAAGTGAATATTATAAAAAATAAGAGCCAATCTACAATAGATAAAATGTCTGAATATATCTGGGTATTCTCGCCGGGAACATAGCTTAATATTATCTCTCCATTTAGGTTCTCTATATCCATTTTTATTGGAATCCAAAAATTGATGGATGAAAAATAATCATTGTTTTGATAAACAATGCTACTGTTTTCATCTACAATAGTCACTTTCCAAACTGGGTTCTGCTTACTCCATCCAGACCAGTTTTTTGCATCTTGAATATCTGTTATTTCTTCTGAAATATTTTTAGACGCATATTCTGCAAAATTCGCAGCTTCTACTACATCACTTGTTAATAGATATATAATGAAAGTACCAGCCATCTTTATCGTAAAAACTATCAAAAAAGATATTGTAAGTATTTTAATTATCTGCTTTCTGAGTCTATGCCTTACACGTCTTTTTCTAATCAATTTTATAGCCAACACCCCATTCCGTCTTTAAATACTCAGGACTTGCAGTATCCTTCTCTATTTTTTCTCTCAGTTTCCTTATATGCACCATCACAGTGTTCGAGGATGACTTCATATATGGTTCATCCCAAATTATGCTGTATATCTGCTCTATGCTAAATACCCTTCCTTTGTTTTTCATTAAAAGGTAGAGTATATCAAATTCTGTGGGAGTCAGTTTCAGGCTCTCATCTTCAATTGTAACTTTATGCTGGGATAAATCTATCATTAGGTTCCTTATTTTAATCACGTTCTGCTCATCCTTTGCAGCATAAGAATTGCTTCTTCTTAGCAAAGTCCTTATTCTGGCGGATAAAATAGGCGGTGAAAAAGGCTTAGAAATATAATCATCTGCTCCTGCACCCAGCCCCAATATTTGATCCATATCTGTATCTTTTGCGGTAAGCAGGATAATAGGCACATTGCTCTTTTCACGCAGCTTAATGCACGCCATTATGCCGTCCATTCTTGGCATCATCACATCCATAAGCACCAAATCCACACTATCGTTAAACATTTCGATAGCCTGAATTCCGTTCTCTGCCTGTACGGTATTGTAGCCGTCATTAGCCAGCAAAATACTCAGCATCTGCCTTATATCAGCATCATCATCTACTATCAGAATTTTCATTGCTTTTGTATTCATAAAAATTACCCCTTTGTCTTAATTATGAATATATCATATAAATTATAAAATATCTAATATGAAAATCTTATTTTTTTATTATTTTTCGCCGAATATATGTGAACTATTTTGTGAAAAATGATCATTATATTATGAAAATAGAATAAATCTTAAAATTAGCTTTTAAATCACCAATCCACTTTATTACTGCAATCATTGGCAAATTTTTTTGCAATAAAAAAAGCCCTGCAATAGGGCTTGGGAATGTTTTATTTTTGTAATCTTCTATCGGCAACTCCGCATATAATATATAAAAGCCCAATAAACAGAAATAGTCCCATTTCAAGCTCAAATGTAAATCCTTCTGAAATCATGGATACTATATTGAAAGCAAGTATTGAAAACACAATAATTATGCCCCCCAATATTTCTTTTTTCCATGCTATTATTATGCCAATAATTAATGTGACGGGAATGCATAAAATTAGAAATATCTCTGCAATTGTCAGATGTATAGGCTCTGAAAAATCTGCTTCTCCTATAAAGAAAACAGCAAATAATAACACTATAAGCAGTCCCAGTATTCTAGTAGTCCATCTTAGTATAGCTATTATCTTTTGTTCTTTTGTATTACTCATTTTAATTTTCTCCTTTTTCAATATATTTTACATAAACGGCATTGGCTTTTTGCAAATCAAAAGTACTGAAAAGTCGTCTGCCTTTATCATCTATTATCCTGTAATGTTCACTTATGATATTCTTCTCCAATACATATTCGCCATTGTTTTGAAGGATATCCCAAAACAAATTCCCTCTTTCCACTGTTGTGCTGTCCGTATAACAATACTTATGCGCCATTGCTTCCACCAATGCTGTAGGGTCGCCGCCTAAAGTCATATTGAGGAACTTGCTGCTTTTAAAAACAGCACATGCGGCACAAGTAGCTGTCCAGCTCAAAAGCAGCCTTTCTTTTTCCACTTGAATCAGAGTCTTTTTGGATAGTCCTATCGCATTCGCCATTGCCTGCTGCGAATAATCATACTCCGCTCTTAATACCTTTATGTTCTCGGAAACCAGTTTAATTAATTGCTCTTTTGTCATTCAATTGCCTCTTTTTAGGTGTAATATCGGTTTATTAGTGTATTATTACACCATAATAGCATATTTTACATCAGAGCACAAGTGATATGAATAAAATTCAAAAAGAATGGATGAAATATTATTATTTAGTGATATAATACAGAAAAAGCATAGAGGTCATTAAATAAATGGAGTATATTATGAAAGCATTATTATTGATAGATATACAGAAAGGTCTGACAAACAGAAATCTTTATTGCAAAGAACTATTCATCAAAACCATAAATGAAACTATAGAAAAATATAGAGCGAATAATAATCAAATTATCTTTGTACAGCATCAGAATAATCAGCTTGTCCCAAATACTGCAGATTGGGAAATAGACGACAATATTTCCGTTGATAAATCGGATAAGTTTTTCTATAAAGATAAGGGAAATGCTTTTACTAACCAAGAGCTAGTTTCTTTTTTGAAAGAGTCTAATATTAATGATCTTTTAGTCGGTGGTCTGGTTTCTCATGGCTGTGTAAACCACACATGCAAGGGTGGTATAGAAAATGGATTTAAAATATCTTTGCTCAAAAACGGGCATTCCTGCTGGAATAAAGATGCTAGAGAAAAAATAGAAAGCACCGAACTCGCCCTATATGGCATGGGCGTAAATATAGTTGATATAAATACAATTTAGTGCAAGTAGAAAGAAGAGTATTATGAAGTTTAGAGAATTTGGAACAAAAGGCAATAAGCCAATTATGCTTCTACACGGCGGTGGATTATCATGGTGGTCACTAAAGCCACACATTCAGGCTCTGAAAAATGACTATTTTATAATAGCACCTACTATAGATGGTCATGGAGATGACAGCCAAACCACATTTACATCCATCGAAGAATGTGCGGATAAAATCGTTAACTATATCAATGATAAACTAGACGGGAAATTATACTGCATTTGCGGCCTTTCAATAGGTGCACAGATAGCAGCCGAAGTTCTCTCCAGAAAGGTCAATATCGCACATAAGGCAGTAATTGAAAGTGGTCTGTTTTGTCCAATGCAATATGTAGCTTCTATGGCTAAGCCAATGTACGGAATGTCTTATGGATTAATTAAGCAAAAATGGTTTTCAAAATATCAAGCCAAAGCTTTGTATGTTCCTGAAGAGATGTTTGAGCAATATTATGAAGACAGCTGCAAAATGAGCAAAGAATCATTGATTAATATGACTATAAGCAATAGTACATATTCTATTCCTAAAAATATTAAAAACAGCGAAGCAGAGACTTTGATAATTGTTGGTGGAAAAGAACTGTCAGCTATGAAGAAATCTGCCCAGCTTTTACACGATACTATCAATAATAGTACATTAACTATTATTGATAAAAATTCTCATGGTGAGCTTAGCCTGAAAACACCAGATAAATATATAAAAATGTTATTGGATTTCTTGAACTAGCCTGCATTTTCAACAGGCTTTTTAACCATCGTTTTTATTCCAAATAAAATAATAATTATTCCTACCACACTATTTAATATTTTCAGTAGTGTGTCATTTAGGAACGAATTAGCAAAAACACCAACTCCAGAAATTAAGGTTAGGAAGAAAAGCGTAGAGCATACTGCTCCCATCCCAAAAACATACATATCCTTTTTGATTATTTTCTCTTCCGCTAGCTTTGCAGAAAATACCCCTGCCCAGAATATGATAGTCAGAGGGCTCGATATTGTAAGGATTATGCTTTTTAGAAATACATTCTTTATATCTGCTCCGGCTGATATACTTGGCAATATCGATATGCCGATAGCACTAAGAAAAATGCTTAAGCCGAAAATCACCAATACTATTCCACCAAAATATTTTAGTATATTTTTCACTCCGCTGTATTTTCCCAGCAATGTGCCTATTCCTAGAATTGCCAACACTATATACAGCATATCCACCAAAGCCACACCTATACACCCTGTAAATGCAGTGATGAAAGAGCTATTTACGGCAACTTGAAATATAAACAATGCTATCGGTCCAACAGCAAACTGCAATATCATTCCAAATCTAAATCCTTTAAGCAACATAATTAATCCTTATTTTTTCTTGGTATTGTATCATGCATGCCAAAATATTACAATAAAAAGCCTTAGTGTATCACCAAGGTCTTAGAATTATTTAGTTTTCCACATCGTATCCATAGTGATTAAAGAAAAATCGCATTTTCTTATTTATTATTTTAATGTTCAGATTATCCTTATTGAATGGGTTTGTCTGATAATTCCTCTTAGAATCTATATACTCATGCAAATCTTTCTCTACGGTTTCATATGCTTCGAGTTTTAGATCTTTGTATATACTCTTTAGGATTTTTAACAAAATCTTCGTATTTTATTTCAATCAGTTTTCCCTCTGGAATATTCTCTTTGTCTGCCAGATAATGTTTATACAGCTGCTCATATATATCCAGAACCACAGATTCAGATTCCTCTTTGTCTATTTCCTCCATCAAAATTATTAATTTGATGGTATCAAAACAAATCAACAATAGAGTATCTATATTGTTAAAATGTTGTTAGCAGCCCAAAAAATGTCCAATATTTACTTTTAGTTTACACTGATAAAGCAGAAATAAATGCATCCGACGAAAGCTGTGCCGCACCATAAAGCCCTGCCATCTGTCCGTTTTTGGGATACACAATATAGTCTTCCAGAGACCCATTTAATACTTCGTTGTCTATGTATCCGTTCATATGCTTTTTAAAGGATGTACGAATCTTATCAAAGAGCTGCTCCTGCTGGCTGACACCGCCCCCTATCAATATTATCTCAGGTGATATTATCAAATTATATGTCATAAGTGCCTGCCCTATGTAGTCGGCAACATACTCCCACACCTTGTGGTCTTTTCCTAAAAGATGCGCTTTTGTGTTGTATCTTTTTTCTATCGCAGGTCCGCTTACCAGCCCTTCTAAGCAGTTTTTATGTGTGGGGCAATTTCCCTCGAATTCATCTTCCTTCATTTGCCTCACCAAAACATGTCCCATCTCCGGATGGCTAAGCCCATACAAAGTTTTACCTTCAATAACAAACCCTGCACCTACTCCAGTGCCTATGGTAATGTAGAGAACGCTCCTTTTCCCTATGCCATGCCCCATTTTGTATTCACCTAATGCTGCTGCGTTTACATCAGTATCTATCTTAATTGGAATATTAAAATATTTTTTCAAATCATCTATCAGATTATAGTTTCTCCATTTTATTTTTGGAGTGTTTAAAATAGTTCCGTATTTTTCCGAATCGGGATTTATTTCAACAGGACCGAAGCACCCTATCCCAAATGATGAAATATTTTTATCTGCAAAAAACTTTATAACCTCGCCCATTGTATATTCCGGCTCTCTTGTGTCAATTTTTGTCTTGGTTATTATATTAAATTCTTTATCAAACACTGCACATACAAATTTTGTTCCGCCGGCCTCTATAGCTCCATACATTTTTTTCACCTTCCCATCCTAGTTTTGTACTGCCATATTTATATACTAAAATATTATAACATCATTAATCGTCAATCACCATATTTTATCTTACTTTTTGAATCATAAAAACATTATAAACTTTTTACAAGATTTGTAAGGCTGATAATGTATTTAGTTTAGCGTATTAAAGTTATTTTCGCTAAAACGCTTTTTAAATCATCCCTTTTGTGTTAGAATTGTTCTAATATTTTGAAAGGTATATTTGATGGCTGCAATTTTTTTGAAATCTATATTAATAGGCTACAGCGGTGCTGTTATGCCGGGTTCGCTTTTGGCTTATGTAATAAACCAAAGCCTTAAAAAAGGAATAAAGACGGGATATCTGGCTATTGCAGGACACATAGTCTTGGAAATCGCTCTAATAGTTCTTATATTTTTAGGGCTAAATCAAATATTATCATCTACTATAGCTGCTATCGTAATATCTGTACTGGGCGGAATTTTGCTGCTATTTTTCGGAATATCCGGAGTATTGGAAATAATCAAAAACAAAGTCGGTGTAAATATAGACCAAGAAGCAAAGGAAAACAGCGATGGTCGAATAGTGGCAGATGGTCTGCTTCTATCTTTCACAAATCCCTACTTTATTATCTGGTGGGCAACTATAGGAATGGTGCTTTTGTACGAAGCATTTAATCTATTCGGATATATCGGTGTAATAATTTTTGCAATAGGTCATTTTATAGCAGATTTATCATGGTACATGTTCGTTTCCGGTCTGGTTGCAAAATCAAAAGGATTTCTGCCGGAAAAAGCATATAGAACTGTCGCCTTTGTTTTGTCTTTGGCCTTGGTGGGATTTGGCATCAAATACCTAATTAACGGAATCCAAATAATATTTCAACTATAAATAATTCAAATAAAATAATAAATAAAATTTCTATTTCACGAAGGAGTACAAGTAAATGCTAGGAACAATAGTAAACGTAATAGCTGTAGTTGCGGGCACAGCTATAGGATGCCTGCTGAAGCATGCAATCCCCGAGAAAATACAAAAGATAATCATGCAGGCTGTCGGGCTTGGCGTAGTATCAATTGGTGTGATATCAGCAATAGAGACGCAAAACCCTGTGCTTTTTGTAATAAGCCTTGCCTTAGGTGCATCCATAGGCAGAGCAATAGGCATAGAAGACGGACTTGAAAAGATAGGAAACAAGCTACAGGAGCGTTTCTCCGGCTCTGGCAATACTGTAGCAGAAGGTTTTGTGACAGCCACTCTCATATACTGCGTAGGTGCTATGACCATACTCGGCTCTATACAGTCGGGCTTGACAGGCAATCACGAATTGCTTTACACAAAATCAATTCTTGACGGAATAGTATCAATAGTATTGGCTTCTACTTTAGGCTTTGGCGTTGGCTTGTCTGCCATCGTAATCCTTCTGTTCCAGGGCGGCATCACCTTGGGTGCATCGGTGGTTGCACCTTTCATGACAGACATAGTAATGCAGGAGCTTACAGCTGTAGGTGGTGCATTGATCATCGGCATAGGCATCAACCTATTGGACATAAAGAAAATAAATGTTGGCGATATGCTGCCTGCAATTTTTATTCCGCCTATCTACTACGCGGTTTTGCCTCTGGTGCAAAAGCTGATAAATTTATTTTGATCAATTATGAAAAAGCTGCCAAACATATTTTAGCAGCTTTTATTATTTCGTTTCTATCTTAGGTCTTCTGCAATATCGCTGAACGCCTCTCCCTCTGCATCGTATGTGCCAAGGTCTATGCACCCATCTGGCATATCAAAAACTTTCATGTCCCCATCAAATTCCTCTATTGACGTCACCTTCATTTTGGAAATGCCGTCTGATGAATCCATAATATACTGAAGCAAAATATGATATTCCTGCGAATACCACAGTTTCAGAGTGTCGCCGTCATCCTCCAGCTCACCATATATGCATTCTCTGCCATCTAGTGTAGTTCTCTCTAGGTTCTTCACATCGTCGATGTTTTCGCATATCATACTAAGCTGATTTATGCTATCCACCGAACCAAGATTAAAAAAGCTCATTGATACCATACCGAAATTTGATTTGTAGTATACAAATCCCGTATCTTCATTTGTGTTTATCACTCCGGTTGCATCGAGTTCTGGTATGTCTACTCTTATAAATCCTTCAGACATCGTCACCTTCATATTTGTTTTCCCAGTAGCATCCTCCACATAGGATTCAAATACAATTGATTCTCTTCCCGTGAAAATGATATCTCCAGACTGCACTTCATCAGAATTCGTAGTTGGCTCGACTGTTGGCTCCACTGGTGCTGCCGTTGGCTCTGCCGTCAATTTCTCAGTCTCTTCAGGTTCTATCATTTCAGTCTCTTCTATTTCTGCATCCCCATCTTTAGATCCAAAAAAAGAATTGCTCTCTTCTTCACGATCATCTGACTCGCCGCTCTTCGGTTCATCATAATCTCTATCATTTCTCTTGCACCCTGATAAAATAGCAGAAACTGATAAGACGATACACAATATTATAAAAAGCTTTTTTCTCATAGTTTCCTCCCAAATATATTCTTATATTTACATAATAATCTATTATTCAGAGAACAAAACATAACGTATTGTTAATCGAAATATATATCAGCAACTAATTAGTAAATAATCTTTCCCAAAAACAGTCCGCATGCCGGCACAGTATATCCAGCAAGCTCGCGATTTTTTGTTTTGAATACATCATCGATAATTTTAATCGTTTTTTCGCCAGCTCCTATCTCTATCATAGTGCCCACAATTATTCTTATCATGTTGTATAAGAATCCGTCACCGACGATATTTATCTTTATCATGAATTCATCTTCTGATATATCAATTCTTTCTATATTTCTTATAGTTCCCTTTTTCGTTTTGTCACTGGAGAATCCTTTGAAGTCATGCTCGCCTAAAAACATCTCCGCAGCTTCTCTCATCTTTTTAATATTCACCATTCTATCAATATGGTATACATATTTTCTATTAAAAAGTGGGGGATATTTTGCATCGGCTTTCCATATAGTATATTCATATTCTTTTTTTTTGGCGTTGAATCTGCTGTGAAACCTATCATCTGCAAATAAAATATCATTCACCACAATATCGCTAGGCAGATAGCTGTTTATATCCATTCTTGCCTTTTCTGTGTCTATCTTGCTTTTCAATACAAAATTTGCTACCTGCATCTTTGCATGAACTCCTGCGTCCGTTCTGCTGGCACCTATTATTTTTATATCTTCTTCAAAATATTTAGAAAGTGTTTGCTCTATTTTCCCTTGTATTGTGCTTTTTGCGTCTTTTTGGCGCTGCCATCCCTTGTATTTGGTGCCATCGTAGGAAATGTTCATTCTGTAGTTCATGCTGCTCTCCCATCAAATTAATTTACCCTATTATTATATCATATATTTCTTTATGCAAAAAAATCCTGAATATGTTCAGGACTTTTATAAAATTAATTGTCTATTTTCTTTCTACCAGGCCTTTAAGAGAGATAGAGTCTACCAAATCTTTTATTCTGCTGTTCAATTTATTATATACGGATTTGTTTATTGTCTGCTGCAGTATACTATCATTCTGCATGTGGGAATCTGTCAACAGAATATCACCTTCAAGGATTCGTATCACATCTCCAATAATAATCTCATCTGCATCTTTTGACAGAAAATATCCACCCTGCGGCCCCTTAACGGAATATATAATTCCTGCTCTTTTTAAATCCGATGCTACCTGCTCTAAATAGTGCTGGGATACCTCCTGCCTCTGTGCAATGTCCGCCAGCCGCATTGGAGATTCGCTCATGTTTTCGTACATATCAATAAGCATTCTTATGCCATATCTGGACTTAGTTGATATTTTCATTTTTCTCGTTTTCCTCTTTGTTCGCCCTGTAGTCATCTATCAGTGATTTCAAAGTAATATTTGATATCACATCTTCTATTTCATCGTGTATGTTTGTCCACAAATCGATAGCTATGCACTTATTACCTCTGCTGCAGGGCTTGTTATCTATGCATTTCACTGGCGCTAAAGACCCCTCTACAGAAGTCAATATATCCTTCACTGTAATGTCATCTGATGCCTTTGCCAGCTGGTATCCGCCATTTTTGCCTTTTTTACTAGATACTATTTCATCATTTTTTAGTTCTCTAAAAAGCTGATCCAAGTATCTATTGGATAGCCCAGTTTCCGTGCATATAGCTTTTAAGCTAATGTTATCATATTCGTCTATTTTGTCCCCCAACACCACCAAAGCCTCAAGAGCATATCTTCCTTTTGTCGAAAGTTTCATTTTTCTCCCCGTCAGCTCAGGTCAAATAGCTCTGTTGATAGATATCTTTCACCAGTGTCTGGCAATACAGCTACTATTATCTTTCCCTTGTTTTCGTCTCTTTTTGCCAGCTCTAGTGCTGCGGCTGCGGCTGCTCCGGAGCTGATGCCCACCAGTATTCCCTCAACTTGAGCTAGGCTTCTGGCTGCAGATACTGCCTGCTCGTATTCTACTTGAATTATTTCATCTATCACTTCTGTGTCCATAACATCCGGAATAAATCCTGCACCTATTCCCTGTATTTTGTGCGGTCCCGGCGGGTTGCCGGAAAGCACCGCTGATGTGCTTGGCTCAACAGCTACTACTTTGATATCTTTTTTCAGCTCTTTCAGCCTTTTGCCCGTGCCCGTTATAGTGCCGCCTGTGCCTACTCCGCATACCAAAATGTCCACATCTCCGTCTGTGTCTCTGAATATCTCTTCTGCTGTTTTTTCATAGTGTGCCTTTGGGTTTGCAAGGTTTTCAAATTGCTGTGGTCTAAAAGAATTCACTATAGTCTGCGAAAGCTCATCAGCCTTTGCAATAGCCCCCTTCATGCCCTTTGATCCTTCTGTCAGCACTAGCTTAGCGCCCAATGCCTTCAGCAGCTTCTGCCTTTCCACACTCATAGTTTCAGGCATCGTCAAAATCACTTCATATCCTTTTTGTGCTGCAACAAATGCAAGGCCTATTCCTGTGTTTCCGCTGGTAGCCTCCACAATTATGCTGTTTCTCTTCAGCAACCCCTTCTTTTCGGCTTCTGTTATCATCATCAATGCAATTCTGTCCTTTACAGAGCCCATAGGGTTGAATGACTCGAGCTTTGCAACTATCTTCGCATTTGCGCCTCCTGAGAATTTTGATATTTCAACTAGCGGTGTGTTTCCCACTAGCTCTGTTATGTTCTTTGCTATTTTTTTCATATGTATCTCCTTTATTCAATACTATTAAGGTCATATGGAGTCTCCTGATATACATAGTAATTCAGCCAGTTTGCAAACAATAGGTTTGCATGAGCTCTCCATGTCAGCTTTGGTATTTGTGTAATATCATCATTTGGATAATAGTTCTTAGGTATTTCTATCTCTAGTCCTTTGTCCAAATCTCGCCTATATTCTGCATCCAGTGTCAGAGCGTCATATTCCAGATGCCCCGATACAAACACATTTCTTCCGTCTACGCTCTCTGCTATCAAAACGCCCGCTTCCTTTGAGTGTGCCAGCAGCTTTAGCTGAGGACAGGACAAAATATCAGTGCTCATCACCTGTGTATGTCTGCTGTGAGGTGCCTTGAATCCGTCGTCAAATCCTCTCAATAGCTTGTTATGTTCTTCCAAAATATCGTGCTCGAATACGCCGAATATTTTCTTATCTATCGCATGTTTTTTTATTCCATAGTGATAAAAAAGCCCTGCCTGTGATGCCCAGCAAATATGCAGTGTAGAGAAAACATTGTGCTTGCTCCACTCCATTATTTCCTTCAGCTCTCCCCAGTATTCCACCTCGGTAAATTCCATCTGCTCCACCGGCGCACCCGTAATTATCAATCCGTCGTATTTCTTATTCTTTATTTCATCAAAAGTGCTATAGAATGCTGAAAGATGCTGTGATGATGTATTGCTGGATTTGTAGCTGGCTGTCTGAAGCAGTGTCACCTCCACCTGCAGTGGGGTGTTGCCAAGCAGCCTCAATATCTGCGTTTCCGTAGTTATCTTTGTAGGCATTAAATTCAATATTGCAATTTTCAGCGGGCGAATATCCTGAGATGCTGCCCTTTTTTCTGTCATTACAAATATGTTTTCTTCTGTCAAAATTTTTGTAGCCGGCAGAGAATCTGGTATTTTTACAGGCATTCTATTTCTCCTTCTTTCGAGATTTTTCCAGAGCCTGCTCAAGGTCTGCAATCAAATCCCGTACGTCTTCTATTCCTATAGAAAGTCTTATCATTTCAGGCGATATGCCTGTTTTTTTCAGTGCCTCCTCAGACAGCTGCGCGTGGGTTGTGCTGGCTGGGTGGATAACCAAAGATTTTGCATCTGCTACATTTGCCAGCAGTGAAAATATCTCTAGCGACTCCATAAATTTTTTCCCGACGTCTAGGCCGCCCTTTATTCCAAATGTTAAAATGCCGCCAACTCCTTTAGGCAGATACTTTTGTGCTCTATCATAATATTTGCTGCTCTCCAGCCTTGGGTAGTTTACCCATTCTACTTCATCATGGTCTTCAAGAAATTCTGCTATTTTTTCTGCATTAGAGCAGTGTCTCTCTACTCGCAGGCTTAGTGTTTCCAGCCCCTGCAATAGCAAGAATGCATTAAACGGGCTGATGCACGCTCCCGTATCTCTCAAAAGCTGTACTCGTGCTTTTGTTATATATCCAGCGTTTTGAGGAATATCTGCATATACTATTCCATGATATGTATTATCAGGAGTTGTAAAGTCCTCAAATCTTCCGCTTTTCCAGTCAAATGTTCCTAAGTCAATAATTGCACCGCCTATGCTTGTTCCGTGTCCGCCAATATATTTTGTTAATGAATGCACTACTACGTCCACTCCAAAATCTTTCAACTTCACAAGATATGGAGTACCAAATGTATTGTCTACTATCAGAGGCAGACAGTTTTCATGTGCAATTTTAGCTATTGCTTCAATGTCAGGAATATTGATGTTTGGGTTGCCAATAGTCTCCAAATATATCGCTTTGGTTTTTTCATTTATGCTTCTCTTTATTTCTTCCAAATCATCAGGATCTACTAATGTTGTCTTTATTCCGTATTGGCTTGGGAATCTGTCATTGAATAACGTATATGTTCCGCCATACAATGTGTTGGCTGCGATTATTTCGTCGCCGCTTTTGGCTACATTGAATATGGCATATGATATGGCTGCCATTCCAGATGATACAACTACCGCTCCCACTCCATCTTCCAGAGCCGCCATTCTTTTTTCTAAAACGTCTGTTGTTGGGTTCATTATTCTAGTATATATGTTTCCTGTGTCTTTCAGGTCAAACAAATCAGCAGCGTGCTTTGCATCATTAAATGTATATGATGTTGTTTGGTAAATAGGTACTGCTCTAGAATTTGTGGCAGTGTCGGGTGTGTGCCCAGCATGAAGCTGCAAAGTATCAAAATGTAATTTTTTATCAGCCATATTCGCTCCTTTTCAATAACTACTGTTTATATTCCTAGTATTTTTATTGGTTTTATAGAATTATAGTCTTAAGAAGCTGAAAAGTCAATATTTAACTTAATTTATTCACAATACTTTCAAAAAAATTACAAAAGAAAAAGACACTTGCAGTGCCTTTATTGTTTGCTAATTAAGTTATATTAAAAACTTCTATCCATCATTGAACTAATAATATATTCTAAAACTTTCTTCTCTTTAGATTTCTTAAGCTTTTTAAGTGCTGAATATGCGTCTACTCTATACTCTTTGGCTTTCTCTTCTGCTGTTTTTACACCGTCGAGTTCGATAACCAATTTTCTTATATCCTGCAGATTGCTCTCTGATAATTCACTTTCAAAAACTAATTTATGCAGCTTGTTATCATCATCTTTCTTCAATGCATAGAACATCGGAAGTGTGATATACCCTTGCTTAATATCGTTAACAGCACTTTTTCCCAAAGTATTAGTGTCATGTTTATAGTCTAGGCAGTCGTCGGTTATCTGAAACATCATGCCCATGCAGTAGCCTAGCTTGGAAAGATGTCTTATAACGGAGTTTTTCGCCTCAGCTTCGTATGCTCCTGAAAATAAACTCATAGAAAAAAGTGCAGCTGTCTTTCCTGCAATTATTTCAATGTATTGCTCAAATTCTATATTATCGCTGTATCTATTAGAATATTGTGATAGTTCGCCTTTACATATCTGTAATATGCTCTTGGATAGGTTCTTGAGCATCTCCGCAGGGTAATCACCAACCAATATATCAAAAACCTTTGCAAAAATATAATCTCCCAGCAGCACCGCCACATCTTTGGAGTATTTGCTTTGTATGCTCTCTATTCCCCTTCGCAGCTTAGATTCATCAATTACATCATCGTGTATCAAGGTGGCAGTATGCAAAAATTCTACACATGCAGCTATCGGAACAATTCTATCCTTATTATATTTGCCAAATCCTGCACCTAGAACCACCAAAGCAGGTCTCAGCATTTTGCCCCCCGCTTCAATTATCTCAGTTATTGGATCCTTTATTATAGGCATGGCATCCTCAATAGAGCTAAGCATGAATTGCTTTACTTCATCCAGCTCTGCATCTATTTCAGGAAAGCCTTTCCAATATGCGTTCATTCGTCCACCTTTATTGCCAATGTAGATTTAAAGTACTTCATCAAATATTTCGCAGCTACACCCACCACTATTCCGGCGGGTATGGCTATCACTATAAGCCATGGCAGGTATGCAGCCAGCCCCGGAGTTGATAATAGGATCATAGCTACTGCCAGCTGACCTAAATTGTGGGTAATTGCTCCGGTTATGCTGATAGCCTGCAGCGATATTTTATCGCTGAATATCCTATAAAGAGTATACATTACAATCAAGCTTAGTATACCGCCCGTTATAGAATATATCAGTGAAATCATAGATGAAAACAAAAGCGCTGAAATTGTAGTTCTTACTAGTGTAATAGCCAAAGCTTCCCAAAACCCTAAGGTCATCAGGGCAATTAAAGTCACTACGTTTGGCAGACCTATTTTGGCACCCGGTATAAGTATAATGGGTATAAATGTCTCCACATAGCTCAACATTAAAGATATAGTAATAAGCATTGCAAGCACGGTTAAATACTTTGCACTTTTTTTCTTCATCATTTTTCCTTCTGTTTAGTAGTTAAAACAATGGAATTCACTCTTCCAGTATTTCAATCACTACTTTATGAGGCAGGCAGACGATTAAGTCTCCTGCCTTCGTTGCCTCTTTGGTATTTACACACACCTGATTTTTGCAGTCAGCAGCTACCACATCTACCTCTCCATTTGTGATAACCACACTATTGTAGCCATCCTCTGTTTCAATGGAAAATGATGCGTTTGTAGCTGTATCTATAGATATTCTTTTATACTCTTCACCATCTACTGTAATCAGTAATGTTCGCTTTTCGCTTGCGGGCTTTAGCTCTAGAAATAATATGCTCGCCGCTGCAATAAGAAAAATTATGGCAAAAATCAATATCTCTTTCTTTTTCATCAGTCTTTATTGTTTTCTATTATTCGTCATCCAGATGGCTAACATACAGATAGTTTTTGCTTGCAAATTTTGTGCCGCTCCACCATCTCTTCAGCCATGGCATCACATAGTAGTCCAGTCCGAATGCACGTCCTGCACCCATCATTATTGCGAATCCACCGAAGAAATACCACATCATCGTAATGTCTGCCATTCCTGTCAATGATATTCCGATAGCAAACAGAACACTTACTACAGCTGCTGGGAAAGTAAACAACCCCCCCATGAAGCAAAGTCCTATGATTATTTCTGCCAAAACCATTATTATCTGTACAGGCACTTCAATAGGTGCTACCCAGTGGTTCATTATCCAAACCATGAATTTCGGAGCTCCTATTAATGCTTCGCCATATCCAGATGGTTTATGATCTACTACCCATTGGAATATGCCCGGCAACTTCATGGCTACCTCTGCCACATCCGGTGCTGCCTCCGCCACTGCTCCGCTAGCTGCTGTCACTGTGTCAACCACAGCTTCTGCTGCTCCGCTGGCTGCTGTCACAGCATCTGCTGCACCGTTTGCTGCCTCTGGTGTATATCCAGACAAAAAGTTGACTGTTTCTACTACTTTGGGTTCTTTGAACCAGCCTTCAGCTATCTTAACAACACCCTCAGTCAGCCACATAAATCCTAGCCAAATTCTTAAAGGAACCTGCCAGAAGTTTGAATTTCTCTTTGAAAAATGTCCACCGACAAAAGATCTCTTATTTTTGATATTAAATATTTCATGTCTCAGGTAATTAAACACCTGCATAAATCCAGCAACTAAGAACTGATAATATACATTTACAAAGTGTTTTATAAACATTGCAAACCATCCACTGGATGAAAAGCCCGTTTGTGCCACCGCACGTCTTGAACCGACAGACACCATGAAGCCATGATAGTTTTGCTTATGTTTGTGCATATCAGTTCCGTTTATTTGCGCACCAATGTTCATTGCAGCTGTATGACCGGACTGCTCTGCCGCTTCCACTATTTGAGGCATAACACCATCTTCATCCTGATAGAATGCACAGTCGCCTGCTGCATATATTCCGTCACATGGCTTGCCTTCATTCAGTGCCTGCATATATTCATTTACGCAGATTCTTGCACCTTTGCCTTTATCAAAGCAAAACTCCTGTGCATCTTCAACACACATTATTCCAGCAGTCCATATCAATGTGTGACTTTGTATCTCTGTTCCATCTTTCAATAAGAACGAGTCTTTATTAACTTCAACAATAGGAGAATTTTTCAATAGTGTAATACCAAGTTTTTTATAATACTTGTTTTCAATTTTATTGATAAGTTTTTCACTATCCAGCATATTCAAAATCGTAGGCATAGCTTCAATATTGTATATTGTCACTTCACTTTCATCTATTCCATATTCTCTGGATAGATGTTTCTTTGCTTCACCTAGCTCACCCACCATCTCGACGCCTGTAAATCCGCCGCCGCATACAGCAAATGTCAGCAAACGCTTTCTTTCAGCTTCGTTTTCTTCACTCGATGCTAGTTTGAACATATTTTCTATATGCTCACGCAGCTTCAATGCATCTTCATATGACCATAGCTTATGCGAGTTTTGGTCTGCACCCTTTACACCAAAGAAGTTAGCTTGGCTGCCCATTGCAATAATTAAATAGTCAAACTTATATTCACCCTTTTTCCCTATCAGTTTCTTTTCATTAAAGCTGCAGCCATCTACTTCATCAGTTACTATTTTTACTTTTCTGCCTTTAAATATTTTTCTTAAATCGATTCTGATAGAATCCTCTTCTGTTCTATGACCTGCTACTTCATGCAGCTCTGTCATCATTGTATGGAAGGGGTTTTTATCAATTAATGTGATTTCTACATCATCATTTTTCTTGAAAATTTTATGTAGTGTCTTGCCTGCTTTAACGCCTGCATAGCTTCCTCCAACAATTATCACTTTTTTCATCGCGCCGCTCTCCTTGTCAAATTTATATGTTATAAAGCTTCAAATTAATCATCTTACTATATATTTTAGAATACCATAACACGACCAATTATACTATCAATTTTTAATTTATCAAGGGCAAATAACGCCTGTAAATCAAAAAGGCTAAATTGTTAAAAAAAATTCAAATTTGCTTATAAACTAAATGAACTAAAAGAAATTTATGTCCAAATAATTGTTAAAAACTTAACAATAGATTATAATATGTTTTGTTAAACAAATTAACTAAGGAGATCAGGATATGAAAAAGCATACGATTCTAATAGTGATTCTTGCACTTGTATTAGCTTTAGCTTTTACAGCATGTAAAAAAGACGAACCTGCTGCAGACCCAACAGCTGCACCAGTAGTAGAAGACGCAACAGAAGCACCAATGGATGAAGCAATGTACGCAGACGGTGTATACTTTGCTAGAGACGAAATCGGCGGTTCATGGACATATTTTGTTACTGTAACAGTTGAAGGCGGCAAAATAGTTGACGCATACTGGGGCGGAACAAATTTCGTACCAAAAGGCGACAAAAGAGTTCTTTCTGAGGAAGGCACATACGGAATGGTTGCATACGGCGGAGCACAATCATACTGGTATGAGCAAGCTGACGCTGCTATAGCATGGTTGCTAGAAAACCAAGATCCAGCAGCATTTGAAGAATTCTATACAGACGAAGAAGGTCATACAGACGCATTGACAACAGATGGCGGAGCAGCAGTTTCTGTTCACGTTATCGAGTTCTTCACTTTGGTAGAGGAAGCTCTAGCTTCTGACCCAATCCCAGCTGGCGCATACGGCGACACACCTGTTGTTACAGCAAAAGGTACAGTTGGTGACAAAGGCTGGCAAGAACTAGCAGAGTTTATCGTAGTTAACGGAACAATCGTTGCTGTTGATTTCGATGCATTCTTTGCAGGTGAATATAGTGATGACACAGCCAAATATTTCATAGTTGATGGTGAAAAACAAACACCACAATCAAAAGATCAACTAAAAGAAGCATATGGCATGACAGGAGCTGGAAGCGAATTGGAATGGTATCAACAAGCTGAATTATTAGAGCAATATGTTCTTGAAAATCAAGATATATATGCATTAACAGATGAAGGCTATGCTGATGGCGTTGCAGGCGTTTCAGTTCACGCTAACGGTTTCGTTGAACTATTCAATGAAGCATTCGGCAAATAATATTTCATTTAATTAAGTATTTAAAGGCACTATGCAAATAGTGCCTTTTACTTATAATTTCTTAATTTGCAATGAATATTGTGTTGCTATATAATATTATTATAAATTGATAGTAGGTAGCAAAGTATTTATGAGATGTTTAATCGGCATAGACAATGTAAGCTTAATCAATATCGTTCAAGAGTATCTGAAAAAAATCGATACTTTCAGCTATATTAAGGCTACAAACAATTTAGAAACTGCACAAAAACTTTTGCTGGAATATGATTTTGATTTCATGATAGCATCCTGCTGTCAGCAGCAGGATCAAAGCCAAAGGCTTCTGGGATGGATAAGGGAAAAGAATATTAATATAGAAATAATATATGCTACATATCACAATGATCTAGAAAATATACAAAAGGCTTTCCGATATGGTGTGTGCGACTATCTAATTCTCCCTCTGGATTTTGAAAGGTTCAGCTTGGCAATCCAGAGAGTGATAGAAAAAATACTTTTTTTGAATTCCCAAAAACAATTTAGCCAAAAAGAAGTAGATGACTATATAGCTTTAAGTGCTCTCACTCATATCAAAAAATCCACTTCATCAAAAGGCATTAGTGAGTCTACATTAACAAAAATTGAAAACTACATAAAAAATATAAATACCAGTTTCTCTGCCGAGCGCCTAGCCGAAGAAATTGGTCTTTCCAGAGTTACAGTCAGAAGGTATTTGGAAAACATGGCCGATGATGGCCAGCTGAAGACAAAGCTCGAGTATGGAAAAATCGGCAGACCAGTTAAATTATATTATAAGGATAATCTACAAGGAGAAATATGAAAACAAGAATAAGGTTAATAATACTAGCAATATTAGCTGCATTTTTTTTGTCTTCCTGCAGCAACGATATCACAATAGTATCGGACAACACATTCGCATTGGATACAATAATTCAAATAAAGCTTTACTATAAAAATGAAAAAAGTGCAGATGAAAGCCTAATATCAGACGCTTTCAGTCTAATACATGATTTGGAAGATACTCTAAGTGTTCATATAGAGGGCAGCGAGCTTTACAACATTAAAGAAAACGCTGGTAAGGAGCCTTCATCTGTCAGCGATATTACATATAGTGTGATAGAAGAGTCTATTAAATTCAGCGAGCTCACAAATGGTTTGTTTGATGTAACGGCCGGTCCTCTGATAGATTTATGGGCGATCGATCCACCTTACGGACATGTGCCTACAGACGAAGAGCTGGATGCAGCACTAAGTCTTATAAATTATAAAAAGATAATTCTTTCAGACAATAATGATGTCTTCCTAAAAGATAGCGGAATGATAATAAACCTTGGTGCAATCGCTAAAGGAACAATAGCAGATGAAGTGAAAAGCTTTCTTATGGAAAACGGTGTGAAGTCTGCATTTATTAATTTGGGGGGTAATGTTCTTCTGATAGGAAATAAACCTGACGGCAGCGATTTTTCAATAGGCATACAAAATCCATTCGATGACAGAGGTGAATATCTGATAGCACTTTCGGCAGATGATGTCGCCATAGTTTCATCCGGCGACTATGAAAGATTTTTTGAATATGAAGGTGTGATATATCATCACATTTTAAATACCAAAACCGGCTAC
This sequence comes from Eubacteriales bacterium, assembly GCA_040883315.1. Taxonomy (GTDB): domain Bacteria; phylum Bacillota; class Clostridia; order Christensenellales; family UMGS416; genus JAFGUF01. The sequence goes on along the minus strand of JBFLKU010000031.1, from coordinate 5,640 downwards.
CCTGCTCAGACAAATATTAAGCAGGTATCAATCATCGCTCCAAACTCGCAGATGGCAGATGCTCTTTCTACTTCTGTTTTGCTTTTGGGAATAAAAGATGGTCTAGAGCTCATAAATTCATTTGATGATGTTGGGGCAATTTTTATCACCAAAGACCAAAAAATATACATAACAGAAGACCTTAGAGAAAAAATAGAATTCGCCGATGGCCAAATGGATGATTTCACCGTTATAGATGATGCACAAGAACTATATTAAAAAATCATTTTTATAGCTACGCCAGCTAAAATAGAAATTATCAAAGATACATTTATGATGACACAGTTTACAACAATCATTTTGAATGTATCTTTTTTTGTTGGATTTTCTCCAAATTTCTTTGCATTCTTTGCGGCAAAAACAATAGTAAAAAAGACAATCAGCGAATACATGGGCAAAGCTTTGGCTATTACACCAAATAAAATAGCCGCATAGCTCATATACGTAATCACTTTTAAGATTAATACAGATTTCTTCCTCCCTATAAACACAGGAAGTGTGTATCTTTTGTTTTCTATGTCTTCTTCAATATCGCAAATATTATTCGCTAACATAATGTTGCCTATGCATAGCACTGCAGGTATAGTTACAAGTATAATCTTTACCATTGATTCAATATCTATACTTCCAAAAAGCATACTGTTTTCAATATAGAGTGAGATTATTTTCTCATCTATAATATTTATATATATGGTTATAAATGAAATAAAAAATCCCATTGTTATGCCGGAAAATATTTCTCCAAAAGGAGTCCTCGAAATGGGAATAGGTCCATAGGAATATAAAACTCCAACTGCAAAGCAAAACATGCCAAGAAGCAATACAATATAATCAGTTAGGTAAACCAAATATATTCCGAGAGCAGCCGACACAAATATCATTAATATAATTATAGCCAATGCAGTTTTTGGGCTGATGTTTTGCTCTACTAGTGGATTGTGTATCTCGTAGCTGTAGCCCTCTTTCTTAATAGCTTTCTTATAGTCATAATAGTTGTTTAGTGCTGTTACCGACATATCCAGCAGTATCATCGAAAAAAACATTATCACAGAATTAAGAATGTTTATTTTCTCATAGCTATACAATGCATAGGATATCCCTATAAAGAAAGGGAGAATGCTGGCTATTTTTGTTCTTATTTCAACTAGTTTTAGAAAACTTTTTAATTTCACGTTTCACTCCATTATATCCATTAGTGTCTAACTAGGGTTTACATGCACCATAATATGCTTTACTTCTACAAATTCTTTTTCTATTTCATCGTGAACTTTGTCTGCTATCTCGTGTGCCTGCTCCAGTGTTTTTTCTTTGTCTGCCACTATTTCTATATCCACATATATTCTGTTGCCAAACATACGTGTCTTTAGGCTGCACACGCTAAGCACGCCCTCCTGATTCAGCGAAACCTTTTTTATTTTTTCTTCCATTTCATCGTCACATTTTTTGTCCACCATCTTGTCTACTGCGTCTCTGAAAATGTCATATGCTGCCTTGCCAATAAATATACAGATTATCACACTAGCTATAGGGTCTAAAATTGCAACTCCCATTCTAGCCCCTAGTATACCTGCAAATGCACCAACCGAAGAGAGTGCATCAGATCTGTGATGCCATGCATCAGCCATCAGTGCACCGGAGTTTATCCGCTTTGCATGTATCTTTGTATACCAAAACATAGCTTCCTTCACTATCAGTGATACTATAGCAGCCACCAGTGCCAAAATGCCCGGAATTGCAATTTCTTTATAGTTGGCAGAAACAATTTTATCAATTCCAGTCTTGCCTATTCCTATTGCCGTAATCAGCAAAACAGTTGCCAGCACTATCGCAGCCACGCTTTCCATTCTTTCATGTCCATAGGGGTGCTCTTTGTCTGCCTCTTTCACAGACATCTTTATGCCTATCATCACCACAATTGTGCTAAAAACATCCGATGCTGAATGTATGGCATCCGATAGCATTGCACCTGAATGCGCAATAATACCGGCAAAAAATTTGAATATACTCAATAGAACGTTTACCAAAATACTTATTTTCGAAACGCTCATAGCTACTTTTTCAGTTTCTTCACTTATGTTTCTTCTCTCTTCCAATTTCCAATCCTCACATATTTAATTTGATTAAATACATATCTTAGGGTATTAAAAAACACCCATAGAATAGTAATTTGTTAACTACTGTCCCACAGATGTCATATTATATCTGCTGTATTAAACCCGGCTACATGATCGCTCACTGCCTGCTCAGTCTGTTATATTTATAAACGGTAAAAACCGAATAAATTTTTAATTATTATAAACATTAAATAATTATATGTCAAGTTATCCTACTATAAATTTATCCTGCTCTCATTTGAGAGCAGGATATTATGCTTTAGATTATTCTGTCTGTGAATCTTCCTCTGTGCCTCTCGGGCAACTGTACAAATTTCAGCTCGCCGCCTCCTTTGAATACTCTAACGTTGCTGCCAAGCATTTTTTCCGTCAGTTTCTTCTTCATCGCCATGTCTACAGATATTGCTCCATCAAACATTTTCTCTTTAAGTTTTATATCTATTCCGCTTTCCTTATGTCTTCTCAGCATGCTTATAGTTTTCGTCTTGCCCTCTGCATAGGTGAATACAAACTTAATATTCTTTGCACTCACGAGTATCAGCAAGATAATCATAGCTCCTGCAAGTCCTGCTGCTGCAGCAATAGGTGCACCGCTGCCACCTGAGCTTCTCGTAAACCTTCTGCTGTATGAATCATATCGTATTGAATCTACTAACGCCATATTGCCAAGTTTATCACATGCATATAGGAATACTTCCTGGTCTTCAGGGTTAATCAAGAATTGATTATTGTCTATAATAATTCTATCTCCACCTTCAGTCAGGCTATACATGTACTCGAATTCTATCATGTCCTCGCCGCTCTTTACTGTAACCATAATAGGTGGGTCGCCCGAGCCTTCTGTTTGCGATACGCTATATTCTGTGTTGATAGGTGCGGCGTTATCCACTATGAATACATCAGAATATATCGTGTTTGTTTTTTTGCCGTCCGTCATCACACCATATACGCTAAATTGTGCTTTGTCGGTTTCTACAATATACTCTTCTATTATGTGGCTATATTCCTCTGCACTCAGCCCTTCTCCTATCACTATCCACTTGCTTCCGTCAAAGAAACTTAGTTTGTACAAAAGCTCTAGATTGTCCGGATTCTCCACGTACCATCCGACTGGTAAATCATACCCGCTCTTGTATGCATCGCCTTTATACGGTGTCGTAAAGCCTATCAGCACAGGAATATCCACAACTGACTTCACCAGCACTTCTACTTCTGCTTTTGAAGTGGCTCCGCTGTTGTCTATCACACTGTATTCAAAACTGTCTATTCCATAATAGTCTTTATCAGGCTCATATATCAACATCGTGCCATCCACAGTCACTTTTCCATGTTCAGGCTGAGTTATTCCCAGTTCATAAATAGCCAGGCTCTCTTGATATGGATACTTATTAAGCCCTGTCCTCATGTCGATATCGCTATCATTTTCAAGAACATTAATTGATAGCTTAGTATCTTCATTTGTTGATACGCTTTCGCCTTTTGCTACAGGTTTATCATTCACTTGTGTTACATTCATTCTGAATGTCTCTGTTGATGATTCTCCTAGTGAATCTTCCGCCTCAATTGTAAACGCATCATCTCCATTAAAGTTTGCATCCGGTGTATATGTCACTTTGTTGTTTGTGTCTATCTCCAATGTTCCTCTTGTAGGCTCTGTAACCACTATCAACGTTATTAAGTCTCCGGCAGACGCTATATCGGGATCAAAAATCAATGTTGAAGCGCTATAGGATATGCTAGTGTCTTCACTTAATGTCGTATTGTATCTATTAAACACAGGAACATCATTTACAGGGTCAATTGTCACAGTCACATCAGCCTGAACTTCTACTCCAGTCACATCGATACATGTATATGTGAATACCTCTGTACCATGCCAGTTCGCATCCGGTGTAAATAGTATTGATGTTTCATTTGACAAAACTGTAACAGTTCCGTTATCCACTCCTATAAATCCATCTTCCTTCACCGTTATTCTCTCGGCTGATGGTACTGCATTCAGAACCAAATCCGTGTCTATATCGCTGTCATTTGCCAGCACATTTATTGTAACTGCAACATCTTCATTGCTTGATGCCGTATCATCATTGGTGATAGGTGCATCGTTCACTTGATTTATAGTGATGGTTATTGTTGCTGTATCTGAAAGCAGCTGATTATCCTGCACCATATATTCTATAGTGTCTTCTCCGTTATAGTCTGCATCCGGAGTGTATGTCAGCTCATGGGTAGCTGCATCTATTGATGCAGTTCCGTGCGCACCATTCGTGATTATTGTAAATGTAAATGTAGTTCCTGCGTCTACGTCACTAACCAAACTTTCCATATCATATGAATAAACTCCGTCTTCATCCATACTGTCAGAATGATCAGTTGCTACAGGATCGTCATATATCTGTTGAACATATATTGTGATGTCTGCTGTGTCTGTGGCTCCATTTCCGTTTACGCATGTATAGCTGATTGTGAATGTACCTTCGTAGTTCGGATCAGGTATATAGTGCAGATGGTCATCTACAATTGTTATTGTACCAGCCCCTGAAGGCATGCCTGCCAGATTAATGCTTTGTATCTCCAGCGGTCTTGTATCCGGCACAGCATTCAATGAATTATCGCTGTCGGGATTATAGTCATTTACCAGCGGATAGATGTCATAGAATGTATCATCTTCGTTCAGGCTTGCTCCGTCGTCGCTTGCCTGCGGATTGTCATTCACAGCAGCCACATTAATGGTTATAGTTGCTGTGTCTGTGCCTCCGTGTTCATCCAGCAGTGTATAGGTGAGAGTCTCCACTCCGTTCCAGTTCTCATCAGGTGTATATGTCAGCACTCCGTTTGTCAGTGATATGCTTCCATGTGCAACACCCAAAACATCAGATTCATTTATACTAATGCTGTCATCGCCAGGAGTTTGGTTAAGTCCAGCGTCCGTATCCACATCATAATCATTTGCGATTATGCTAAATGTAATTGGTGTGTCTTCATTGGTTGACGCTGTATCATCTGCTGACACAGGATTATCATTCACTTGGTTCACTGTCATTTGCCCTGACTCAGTTCTTGATATACCGTATGCATCTGTAACAGTATATGTGAAGCTGACTACACCATTCCAGTCTTCATCAGATTGGAAATTAATTGTCTTTTTGTCCGTTGATATTACCAGCCTTACATTATCTTCTATGAAATTCACCGCTGTAATCAGCAGGTCTTCAAACGCACTATTTGTTATCTCATCTACGTCAGTATCGTTTGCCAGCACATCCATGCTGTACCATGGTGTAGCTTGGGATGCAGTAAATTCATCTTCATTCACAGTGAATGAATCAGGGCTTAATACCGGTGCATCCCCCACTGGGTTCACCGTTACTATTATTGTGCCTGTATCGAATAGTCCTCCGTCATCTGTCACTCTGTATGTTATAACAAACTCACCGTTCCAGTCGGCCTGTGGTGTGTATGTTATTGTTTTAGCTGCATCATTTAC
>JBFLKU010000030.1:0-17198 GCA_040883315.1 Eubacteriales bacterium | reverse complement strand
TATAATTCTTTTTAGACATTTTCTTTCTCCTTTTTTTTATTATATCAGCTGTAATTCTTCACTTTCAACCCTGACTTGTTTTAGGGGGGCACGTCAGCAATTCTTATTCTCCTGCATATATAGAATATTGAGTTTAGATAATTAAATAATTTAATCAGAAGATACCATTTGTGTTTTTATGTGGTAGTTATAGAACTTAAAATTTTAATACTGAAAAAATCAATTTAAATAGAATTCTGCATTATTATATCATATTAAAGTTATTTTCCATAATAAAACTCTTTTAATTGACTAATCATATTAGCCTATTTGGTTCATAGATTATTTTGGAAAAATGAGTTATTTGCCTGGATTATTATGTAACTCTATTACTCGTGCTTTATTATAAAAATTCCTTAATGTATCAATGGTACTCCAAACTGATAATGCACTTAAAATAAATCCTATTATGAGAACCGTACCTAATAAATAAAAATTCTTTGTGTAATTAAAAAAAATATTGAATGTTACAAGAATAGATATTATAAAAATATTTAAAGAAGAAGACCTTAATATACGATACTTACTTCTAGTATATGACTGATGTTCCTGCATTTTATTTGTTTCATCAACAAGTAAGCTGCTTTTTGCTTGTAATCCTGATTTTTTTCTGATTTTGTTTTCTGGTCTCTGGAAAATTAAATTAGCCAATCGATCAAAAATCATTCCAATAACGTATGATATACTTAAAAATACAATTGCTAAAAATAAATTATTTGAGTAGCTAATAATAGATTTAATTATACCATGCTCAATACAATCTATAATGAGAAGCATCCAAGTGATTGTTTGCATTCCGATTATAACTAATTCTACGTATAATGAAGTTGTTGACATTTAAGAGAGACCTCCATATATTGATATTATTGTGTATATAACAACATAAACATATTATTTATTCAAATATAATTTTATCATAGATGATATTCTTCCACCAACAATATTTATCACAATTTTTAAGTAATTAATGTATGATCCAATAAAGACGATGATTCAGGATCATACATTAAGGTAGTTACTAATTACATTGCTATCTAGATAGTGAAATGAGAACAAGTTTAATAGAGATATAGATTTATAGTAATATTATTTCACTAAGTACAATTTTCTCAGCCATTACAGCGGCAATTACATGTCCGCAGTCATCTTTTAAACACTTTCTTATCAATATATCTTCAATCTCTACAGCATTATTCCCGATTAATTAGCAGTAAAACTGTAAATATATTATTCAGAAATAAAATCTAGAGACTAAAAAACGGTTTTTACTAATTATAGCATCGGTTCCTAATAATGTAGCATTACAGAAATTATTGTGATATAATATCAGGAATAATATGTATTTAAATATACTATAAAGTAGGAGGATAGGTTGAGAGAATTTACTATTCTACATTTGTCTGATTTGCATATTGCAGATATAAATCAAGGTGATTTGTCAATGGGGATAACAAGGCTTATTAAGGATATCGAGGAACAAATCAAAGAATTTACAGAAGTAGTATTGATTATCAGCGGTGACATCGTAGATAAAGGGATGTATATAGAAAACAAAAATTTAGTAATTAAGTTTTTTAAGAAGATTAAAGATTTAATGAAAGATAAGCTCATAAGTATACATATTGTACCTGGGAATCATGATAAAAAAACCAATGTATATGATGATGAGTTAATTAAGTCATATAGGGATACAAGTGAATTAACTAATATTAAAAAAGATTCATGGGATTATCATATGATGCCTTATAAAATATTTATTGAAATGATAAATAAAATTGCAGAAATATTTGATAATAATGATTCAATAATTAATCCCATTAATTATGAAGAAACTTTTGGTGTAGAATGCTTGAATATCAATGGAGCGAATATCTGCTTTGTTAGAGCTAATACTGCATGGTGTTCGAGCGGAAAAGGTGGAAATACTGATAAAAGAAAACTATCTATTGGTTCGTATCAATTACAAGAGTTAAATAGCAAATATCAGAAAGTCAATAATAATCTTAAAAATAATGATGAAGAATTGGATTTATCCTTATTTATTTCTCACCATCCACTAAATTGGCTTAAAGTAGAAGAAGAAGATAAATTGTTAGTAAACTTATTGAATAAAGATTTTCTAGGGTCAGATATTCATGTTTGTGGACACATTCATAAAAATTCTATCACAAACTTTTATAATCATGAAAAATCTATTTTTACTCTTGTTACTGGCATAGGTAAAGATAATGCTAGTGCAGATGACGGCAAAGATTTACATAGATACTCAATTTATAATATTAATTTAGATTTTAACAGATTAGAAATAAAAATGCGACAAAGCAATGTAGCTGGTGAGTTTAAAGATGATTATACATTATATATAAGCGATGATGATATAAAAAATAAGAGTTTAGTTTATCCTATAAAAACATCAAGTAGACAAGCGTGTATCCCTATTAATTCTTATAGTAGTATTGATGACTTTATGTTCCCGAATAGTAAAACAATTGAATTAATTAGTCAATATTCATGCCTTCTTAATTCTTGGACGGATAGAATTGCATTATACAGAGAAATGCATAAAAGGAATTTTTTAATTCAGATAGAAGAAACCTATGATCTTGATGATGTTGAGAATGCATACTCTTTTTATAAACTGCTAGTAGATCATTTCTTTGGTGAAGATGAGACCAAAAACATGGATAAGCAGTTAAAAGAATTATTTGATAAAAATGAAGAATATATGTATAATGATTTTGATAGTTATCTGCGGATGATTTGTGATGAATTTATTAATGTTTTTAGACAAACTATAAATAATAATGAAAAAATGAGGGCACACTTTAGATATTACGATAAAAAAACTGAGAGCTACAAAAAACAATGTTCTGTTCTTTCTAATGATTTAAACGAACCTGATTTAAAAATGAGAGACCTAAAAAATAGTAAAACTAATTTAATTTTAGATGCATATAAAGCGAAAAAATCTTTAGTTTATTCTTCTAACAAAGAAAGGAATCCCTTGCCACCGAAAGATTGGGATGATTTTATAACAGTTGTCCCAATATTTGAAAATTACGAATGCTCAAGAGGACGTGGTAATCAAAAAAGACCATACTTGTCGTTTGGTGTTTCATGCTGTTCTTCTGAAGACTACAAAAGGTTAAATTTATTATCATTTTTAAAAATTGAAGAAATTGTTGGACAAGCTATAGACAATTATCTCTATTATTTTCCGCTTGACGTAAAAGAATATTTCGAGAACTATTTGCATACAATTTGAAAGAGGGTAAAAGTACGTGAAAAAACCAACTGTTAACAATAGAAATGATTATATGATTAGAATAAATCCATCTGATATAAACGATATGGACGTAGAGACTTTAGTGTTAGTTAATAAAATAAGCATAAATTCCCAATTGGCTAAGTTAGAACGTGAAAAGTCTTCACAACAGCAAATGGAAGCAATAGCACTAATTTGTGAAGCGGTTTTTGTAGATAGTTCCCCAAAAGAGATACAAAAATATAAGTCAAGAACTACTAGAACTAAAGGAGCAATAATGACTGTAGGTAGTATAATAAAATGCTTTCCCAATCTATCTTCATTACCTATGGCTACATTTGCCAAAATCGACTAGGAATGAACTAAGAATTGTTTGCCGTCTTTATTATGAAAGGATGCTCACAAACAGTGCTCATCCTTATAATATATACCATGCAAATTTCGCTTTTAATTAAATATAATATCGTTGCATACTATTTTCTCAGCCATTGCAGCAGCCATCATATGCCCACAGCCATCTTTTAAGCACTTCCTTATTAATATATCTTCCATTTCTACAGCATTATCCTCAATTAATTTGCAGTAGAAATACAATTCGCCTTCTAATAAAAGAAATTCATATAGGCTTTTTCTGTTTTCTTTTAAATATTTTAATTTCTTCTTTCCGTATTTTCCTAATACTATATTGTCTTTAACTCTAAGATTTGGATACCATATTCCATTTTTCATAATATATTGAATCCCGTTTTTCGTTTTTGTCTTCATTTTTTATCACTCCTTATAATTTTTAAGCTAAACTACCGTAATTTTGCCTTTAAATACATCTGAGTGCCTAGTAATTTGAGTGTTCCCCTCCACCATAAAAGCATTCCATGCGGAATGCTTTTTACTTTATCTTTTAGTATTAGAGAATAGGCTGCTTAGGCAAGTGTTATTTAATAGAAAATTATAAATATACCATAGCAATATATTTGATTATAAAACAATACCAATATATAATAATAAAAAAGCACATACGGAGGCATATTTTGATAGATGTAAAAGGAAGATGGGCACTAATAACAGGAGCGAGCAGGGGAATAGGCAAAGAGCTAGCACTTTTCATGGCTGAAAATGGGTGCAATTTGATAATTCAAAGCAGAAAACGAAGCAGCACAGATGAAATAGCAGAAGAGATTATAAAAAGGGGCGTTGAAGTATTTCAGATAGAAGCAGAGCTTTCTGATATGGACTCTGTAAATAAAATGCTTGCAGAGATAGACGGGCTGAAAGCAGATGTGGACATAGTATTTAATAATGCAGGTATCCAGCCGGGATATCGTCCTGAATATTTTAGTACGCCGGAGAGCGACTATGAAATCAGCTTTTTGGTAAACACCATAGCTCCTATGAAAATATGCTATCACTTTATTCCCAAAATGCTGGAGAGGGGATTTGGCAGGGTGATAAACACCACCAGCGGCATACAGAATGAGCCGGAGCAGGCAGGATATTCAGCCAGCAAGGCGGCGCTAGACAAGGTGACAATTGACCTGCAAACCAAATTAAAGGGAAAGAATGTGATACTTAGCCTTGTAGATCCGGGCTGGTGCAGGACGGATATGGGCGGCAGCCAGGCACCAAATGACCCGAAGAGTGCACTGCCGGGAGTAGCATTGGGAGCGTTTATAGACAACACAGCGGAGGCTAAGATAATTAGTGCACAGGAATACAGCGGGATGACATTAGTTGAGGCATTGAGAAAGATTAAAGAAAAATAATCACAATATGAAAAATCCTCTCATATGAGAGGATTTAATATTATTTTCTAATTACCATTCCGGTGTATTTCATCATACCAAGTTTTTCGTAATAGGGCTGTAGCTCTGCATCGCATATAAGGTCTATATTGTCGATGCACTCTAGCTGTGATAATATGTTCTTCATCAGCTCTGTTCCGATGCCTTTGCCTTGGTATTCCGGCAAAACTTCCAGCATTGGAATAAATGCAAATTTCACTTTGTCGGATATAGCCTGAACAAAGCCTACCACCTTTTTATTATCCATTGCCAAAGAAAATTTATAGCTATTTTCTAATATTGCAAATATCTTCTCTCCGTCCAAGGGCTTCGACCAACCTACGCAAAAGCTATCCAGCATTTTGGGGCTGATATTTTCTAGGGTGTTTTGATATTTTATATTGTTCTCAATCATCGCTTTTCAGGCTGTATAGCAGATTTCCAAGCTCTTCAACGGTATTCACCACGTAGCTTGCGCCTGCTTCCTGCATCTCTTCGAATGTACCATAGCTATAAAGTACGCCGATTGATCGTATGCCAACAGCATTTGCACCATAGATGTCATATTTCCGATCGCCAATCATGACAGCTTGGTCTAGGTTATAGATATTAAGCTCATCAATTACTTGTGATATTATATGTGCTTTGTCTGAATTAGAGTCGTCCAGATTGGCACCAATTATAGAATCGAAAAGATGAAGCATATTGCTTCTTTCCAGTATCCGCTTTGCAAAAACCGTGGGTTTTGATGTGGCCAGTGCCAGAATATATCCTTCTCTTTTCAGCATGTTCAGAACGTCTAGCATTCCATCATATACTTCATAGTCAAAAATCGCTTTTTCTCTGTAAAATTCTCTAAAATATTTTACTGCTGCGTCCGCAAATTCATCCTTCAAACCGAAAAAGTCTACGAATGAACTTTTTAGGGGAGGACCGATCATTCTATCTAAATCTACTATTTTTGTTTCGGGAACTCCCATTTTGTCCAGAGCAAATTTTGCAGCGGTTATTACGCCATTTTTTGAGTCGATTATTGTGCCGTCCAAATCAAATAAAATATATCTGTAATTCATATAATTCACTTTCTAATTTTTTGCGATGTCCAGTATACTACATAAATAGTCTACATGCAAAGGATTTTGCTTAAAACTTCGTTCATCTCGTCAGCACTTTCGTCGAAAAAGTCCAGTCGTACTCCGCTAATTCCTATGGATTTATAGTATGGTATCTTGTCTGCTTTATCTATCACATCCTTTGAATATATAAAATTACTGCAGTTTTCATCAGTCTTTAATGGGAATTTATTTCCCTTGATATCCTCTATATATACGTTGGAATTTTTGCATTCCCCACACGGCAGATGCGTGTCAACAATGCAGTGCTTCATTGCCATCAGCTGTACTCTGCCATATACCAGTATCTCTGCCTTTGGAGTGCTACCATAGGCTATGGAGTAGTTCTTGGCAATATCCTCTATGCTTTCATCACTCAATTCAACTGAAAGACAAACGCTTTGAATATTGCATTTGTGCATTTCTGCCAGAGAGCTGCTGTTTGATATATTCATCATATAGTCGCACATAACAGTATTGTTCTCCGCATATTTAATGCCGCCTGTGTCACAGACTACTAATTTCTCGTTTTCAAATGTGGTTTCGTTTTTACTAAGTCTGCTAATAAAATAATATACATTATCATGCTTGGATTTATATTCATTATATAAATCATAGTCGCGAATGTATATTCTGTCTACGTTGTGCTTCAGCACTGCGCTCAGCTGCTCTTTGTTTTCTACTGTGCAGCTCACCGTAAAGCCGGAGAGCAGGGGAGCAGAAAAAGCAGGGGAGTAGTCTGATTTCTCATACTTAATTGTTTGTGTACGCTTTTTATTTAATAGCTCTGTTGCGTCTCTGCGAAGCTGATTGATGCTGCTCTTGCTTATGAATATATTTTCATCCATTTCTATATGTATATTGTCTGCTTCATATGCTGTGCCGCCCAGCTTGGAAAGGCTTGCGGCGATGTCATCTTGCTTTGCAGGTGCGTTTATGCTTTGTTCCGCAACTGAGCCTTGGCACTCTGCGTAATTGCCGTCTGAATCGACTATTTTTATTTTGCAGGGCTTGCCAAGCAAAAACTTTGCCTCAATATTTACCGGTATCTTCTTTTCTTGATAGTCGCCTAAATCCTTTAACAGGGATATATCCTTGGTGAGTAGAAGTTTGTCATTTCCCTGCAGGTTTATTTTGTTTTCCAGCTTTATTATTTGGTTGGCATATGCGGAAGATTTCAGCATGCCTTCGACAAATATTTTATTGCAAACAAATCCTTTGTCCGCTTTATCGAATTTTATGCCGTCACCTTGGTTCAGGGTGTCGTGCAGCCGTATAGTTATGTATTCTCTAGTTGCGGATATAACGTCGCCTATATACACGCCAGCGTGATTGGGGCGGCTGGTACTCATCAGTTCTTTGTTGTCCAGTCCAAATGTGTATCCTCTGGTAAAGCCTCTGTTAAAAAGCCTTTGCAGAGTGTCAATATCATCTTTGCTGGGTGTGAATGGGCTGCCACTATAAAAACCATCTATGATTTTTCTATAGGTTTTTGTGATAAATCCCACATATTCATGGGATTTCATTCTGCCTTCCAGCTTCACAGACTTTGCACCTGCTGATATTATTTCATCTGTATTTTCCAGCAGTGCTAAATCTTTAGGGCTTAGCAGATATTTATCACCTACAAGCTTTTTGCCATCTGCATAAAGAGAATATTTCATTCTGCATGCTTGTGCGCACTGCCCGCGGTTTCCGCTTCGCTGGTGCTCGAATGCGCTGAAGAGGCACTGCCCGGAGTATGATATGCAAAGTGCACCGTGCACGAATACTTCCGTGTCCATTATAGCGGATGATTTTTTGATGTCATCTATATGCGTCTCTCGTGCCAGCACAGCTCTGTCGAATCCTGTGTTTTTTAGAAATTCTACATTGCTGATGGAGTAGTTGTGCATCTGGGTGGAGGAATGGATTGGAATGTTAAATGTGTTTATCGCCCATATTGCCATGCCTATATCCTGCATTATTAATGCATCTGCACCTATCGATACAAGATATTCAATATATTTTTTGAATTGGATTACTTCATTCTCATATATCATTGTGTTTACTGTGATGTATACCTTGACTCCATAAAGATGTGCAAAGTCTATTGCATCCTTCAATTGGTCTTTATCAAAATTGCCTGCATATGCTCTGGCACTATATAGTGTGCCTCCCAAATATACGGCATCTGCACCCTGGTGCACAGCCTGACGAAGGGAGTCAAAAGAGCCAGCTGGTGAAAGTAGCTCTATCTTTTCTGTTTTACTCATATATTTATTATACAAAATATTATATCGATTAACAATTAAATTATCTTGAGCTATGCCCTGAGAATCTGAATGCTTTTCTTTATCAGCTTCTTTTCCTCATACATCTTTTCGTCTGCGCTGGATATTATAGTGTCGAAATATTTGTCTTTTTCGCAGTTGAATGTCTCTATGCCATGGCTGGCACTAACTAGATATTTTCTGCTTTCATTTTCGTTTATATAGTCCAGTCCGTCTTTTATTCTCTGCCATATGCTCTCTGCCTTTTTCTTGTCTGCATTGGTGAATACCACTAGGAATTCATCTCCCCCCAGCCTTGATATAAAATCATTCTCTCGTATATTTTTCTTTATTTCGTCGATAACTGTCAGTATCAGCTCGTCGCCTGCATCGTGTCCCAAGGTGTCGTTTACGCTTTTTAGCCCGTTGATATCTATAAAGCATATGCTGATGCTGCATGGATTTTTGTCTAGGGTTTTGGAGATATAGCCTAGCTTTTCATATCCTGCACGGCGGTTTAATACATTGGTCATTGTGTCGTATTCGGAGAAATATTTAATTCTTTTTCTTTTCTCGGTGTTCTCTACTGCGAAAAATGCTATTAGCAATGAAACAAGCAGTGTGATAGGGTATACGATTATATAATCCTTAATAACAGAAATTGAGCACTGGATAAAGTTTTCTGTGAATACTGTGCCATATTCAGAATTTGACGGAATGTATGAAACGATTTTCCAGCTTTCTAATCCATCAACATGATAGTGTTTATCTTCTCCTAGCAATATTGAAGTATTGCCGAGAGTGGTTTTGTAGGTGAATACTCCGTTTTCTGATATTATGCTGTTGCTGGTTTTTCGCTGCATTTTGTCCCATTCCTCAGGGTATTCATTTTGAAAATTTATATCAGATAAACCATCATACATAAATGTCCATTGGTATTCAGGGCTTTCGTTGTTATACATCCAGTATCCGTCGGAATTTAGCATGAAAACATATCCGTTACTAGTAGACGATATTTCGTCCAGCCGATTTAGCAAATCATCTGCAAGATAATTGATTACTACTATGCCCCGAAGCTTCCCGTGAGTATCAAAAAAAGGCATTGCAAATCGAATGACAGGCTTTATTGGCTCTTCTACAATATCATTTTCTATATTTAAATCCAGCTGCGATATGTATATATAGTTTTCATCCAGCGAGATAGACTCGGTGAAGTAATATCTGTCTTTTTTATTTTGAAGTGATGATTTATCAACGATATAAGGCCCGTTTTTTGCATCCAGATTTATTCTGATTATTTCGTTTCCGTCAATATCAATAAAGCGGATTTGATCATAAATTCTCTGTCTATCGGAAAATGCAAGCCATTCATTGGAGATATCCTCAAAATCGTCTCTCTCATAGCCAATCCTTAGAGTATCGGCAATATATAATAAATCCGAAGAAACCATCTCTATTTTGTCGCTTACTAGGGTTCTTTCCACATGGGTCACAATGTTTTCGTGGTTTAGAACATGGGTTTTTATTGCCTCATCTTCGCTTCTATCTATAGCAAAAGAGATGACAAAAAATATGCTGCTTAATACTATATATATCAATAAGCTCAATATAATCATTTTGACTAGAGGACTAATTTTTTTGGTTTCTTCCATTCTTTGTGCCTCGCTAAAACGTATTTATTTATATATTTAATGTATTTTTTATACTTTTAAACAATGCTTACCGGCAAAACTATAATTGGATAATAAAAAAACAGAAGACTAGCTTCTGTTTTAATCTATATTATTATATTGCTTTTGCGTCATCTTTGTAGCTTTTTATCTCGCTGTAGTGCTTTTCAGACAGCTGGCTATCTATATCTTTAAGCATATCTTTCTGGCTCTTTGATAGCTTGCTCGGAACTATAACTTTCACATGGATGTATAAATCGCCTTGTCTGCTGGAATTCAGTCTGCTGAACCCCTTGTTCTTCACCTTGAATACGGCGTCGTTTTGCGTTCCCTCGGGAATGGTGAAATTGAAGTTGCCGTCAAAGTGGGGCACATCTATCTCTGTGCCTATTGCTGCATCTACTATAGATATAGGCACTTCAAGATGCAAATCGAATTGGTGGCGCTTATATAGCTTGTGAGGCTCTACCATGATGGACACCAGCAAATCTCCCATAGGGCCTCCGTTGTGTCCAGCTTCGCCTAGTCCACGCATTTTTATGGATTGACCGCTGTCTATGCCTGCAGGGATTTTCACGTTCACAGTTTTGTTTTTTTGCACTCTGCCAGATCCTCCGCAGTCTCCGCAGCGCACTTTTATTATTTTGCCTGTGCCGTGGCATTGGCCGCATGTCTGCACAACTGTCTGCCTGCCCAGCATTGTGTTTCGTACGGTGTGTACCTGTCCTGTGCCGTTGCAGCTGCCGCAGGTGGACATTTCCTTGCCGTCCTTTGCGCCTGTGCCTTTGCATGCAGAGCAGCTTTCGCTGCGCTTATAGCTCACCTTTTTCTCGATGCCAAAATAAGATTCCTTAAAAGAAATCTTCATATTATAGCGCAAATTGTTTCCGGGGCGTGGTGCATTTCTATTCCTTGATGAGGATGAAAACCCGCCTCCGAAGAAATTTTCAAATATATCTTCAAATCCGCCGAAACCGCTGAAATCGCCGGAGAAACCTCCGCCGCCAAATCCGCCCTGTGCACCTGCGTGCCCGAATTGATCGTACTGCTGACGCTTTTTGGGGTCGGAAAGCACTTCATATGCTTCGCTGGCTTCCTTGAATTTCTCTTCAGCAACTTTATCACCTGGGTTTCTGTCGGGATGGTGATTCATAGCTAATTTTCTATATGCTTTTTTTATCTGAGATTCGTCTGCGTTTTTGTCTACTCCCAAAATCTCATAATAATCTCTTTTAGTTGCCATTAATAGCTCCTTAAAATAATTCTTTTTGTCTTATATTATCAGCTTATTTTTGCTGTTTCAACATTTTATTCCTATATTAAAATTTGGAAAAGGGCATTACACCCTTTTCCTATTATATATTAAACAGAATCGCCCGTCGGCTATCTGGTTTTGATTGGCTACTCGTCGTCTACTACTTCATAGTCTGCATCTACTGATCCGTCATCATTGCCCGCATCGTAGTTGCCGTCGTCAAATCCATCTGCTCCACCAGCACCTGCTGCTCCTGCAGCTTGCTGATATACTGCTCCGAATATTTCCTGGCTCACCTTGGATAGGCTATCTGTTGCACCCTTTATGGATTCGATATCGTCGCCGTCTTTCACAGCATTTACTGCGTCTATTTCGGCTTTCAGCCTGTCTTTATCAGAGTCTGATATTTTGTCTGCCAAGTCTTCCATTGCTTTCTCTGTTGTATATACCATTTGGTCAGCAGTGTTTTTAACGTCTGCCTTTTCCTTGTTTTTCTTGTCTTCTTCTGCATATTTTTCAGCTTCTTTAACAGCCTTTTCAATATCATCATCAGATAGATTTGTAGATGCTGTAATAACAACTTTTTGCTCGTTGCCTGTGCCTAAATCTTTTGCGGATACGTGAACTATGCCATTTGCGTCGATGTCGAACGTAACCTCGATTTGTGGCACTCCGCGTGGAGCAGGAGCTATGCCTGTCAGTTGGAAACGACCAAGTGTTTTGTTTCCGGCAGCCATTTCTCTTTCGCCTTGAAGTACATGTACATCAACAGATGGCTGGTTATTGGCAGCAGTTGAGAAGATTTGAGACTTCCTTGTAGGGATAGTTGTGTTTCTCTCAATCAGCTTTGTGAATACGCCGCCTAGTGTTTCTATACCCAATGATAGTGGTGTAACGTCCAGCAGCAATACGTCCTTAACATCGCCTGCCAGCACACCGCCTTGGATAGCTGCACCGATTGCAACACATTCGTCCGGATTGATTCCTTTGTATGGGTCTTGGTTTGTTATGCGCTTAACAGCCTCTTGCACTGCCGGTATACGTGTAGATCCGCCAACTAGGATGATGCGATGTATTTCATCAGCTGATAGACCGGAGTCTTTGATAGCTTGCTTTGTAGGTCCTACTGTTTTTTCAACCAAGTCAGATGTCAGTTCGTTGAATTTAGCACGTGTCAATGTCATGTCAAGGTGCTTTGGTCCTGATGAATCTGCTGTGATGAAGGGCAGGTTAATGCTTGTTTGTGTAACACCTGAAAGCTCGATTTTTGCTTTTTCAGCTGCTTCTTTTAGGCGTTGCTTTGCCATTTTATCCTTAGCTAGGTCGATTCCGTCAGACTTTTTAAATTCGTCAACCATCCAGTCGATTACGCGTTGGTCAAAGTCGTCACCGCCTAGTTTGTTGTTTCCGTTTGTAGAAAGAACTTCGAATACACCGTCACCAATTTCCAAAATTGATACGTCGAATGTTCCGCCGCCTAGGTCATATACCAAAATCTTTTGGTTGGATTCTTTATCCAGTCCATATGCCAGAGCAGCTGCTGTTGGCTCATTTATGATTCTTTGAACCTCTAGTCCAGCTATTTTTCCTGCGTCTTTTGTGGCTTGGCGCTGTGCATCGGAGAAATATGCAGGCACTGTGATAACTGCTTGAGTTACTGTTTCGCCTAGATATGCCTCTGCATCGCTCTTTAGCTTTTGCAGGATGAATGCTGATATTTCTTGTGGGCTGTATGATTTATCATCGATTTTCACCTTGTGGTTTGTGCCCATTTCTCTTTTTATGGAGATAACTGTGTGGTCTGGGTTTGTGATAGCTTGTCTTTTAGCAACCTGACCAACAAGTCTTTCGCCTTCTTTTGTGAATCCTACTATAGAAGGAGTGGTTCTGGCGCCTTCTGCGTTTGGTATAACAGTTGGCTCGCCGCCCTCCAGAACTGCTACACATGAGTTTGTTGTACCTAAATCAATACCTATTATTTTTGACATAATTGTTTTCCTTTCTTATATAAAATCTTACTTTGCTACTTTTACCATAGCGTATCTGATTATTTTTTCTTTCACTTTGTATCCGTCCTGCAGCACTTCCATTACTGTGCCTGCCGGATATTCTTCTGTCGCTTCGCCCTCTACCACTGCATGGTGAAAATTGTGGTCGAATGCTTCGCCTAGTGCTTCGATTTTTTCAAGACCAAAGCTTTTCAATGTTTCATCCAGCTGCTTAAACACCATAGATATTCCTTGCTTTAGTGGGTCATCATCCGGAATGCTGGTACATTGAGTCATTGCTCTTTGCATGTTGTCAACCACTGGCAATATTGCTGTGATTGTGTCACGCACGCCATTTCCATTTGCCTCTAGTCTTTGGCTTTCGGAGCGCTTTCTGAAATTATCGAATTCAGCTTTTTGTCTTTGTGCCATCAGCAGAAATTCATCTCTTTCATTTTTTGTTTTCAGAAGCTCTTCTGCTACTGCATCCATTTCCTTTTGGGAATATGTTTTGCTGTGCTTTTTTTCTTTCTTTTTATTTTTTGCGTTGGCGTCCTCTTCCTCAGCTTGTGTTTCCTGCTCTGGAATGGATTCCGCTGCGTCCTCTGCCTGCTCTAATATCTCCTCGTTAGCATCGATTATTTCTTCTGTTTCGACGGGAGATTTTTTGTTGTCTGCCATGTTAAAATCCTTTCATAAAAATTATTCATTAATATATGATGTCATTACATTGCTTAGTGCTTTTCCTGTTTGTTCCAGCACGCTTATTACCTTTGGATAATCCATTCGCACAGGGCCTATAACGCCTATTGCGCCAATTGGTCTGGGTCCTACTTTGTAGCAGGTGGTTACCACCGAGAAATCTATCAGTTCTTCGTAATTGTCTTCGCCGCCGATAATCACGTTGGTTCCGCGCCTTGTGGAATCTGTAAGTATCTTCTGCAGAAGTTCTTTGCTGTCCAGCAGGTTGAAAAACCTTTTTGCATGGGTGATATCTCTGTATTCGGGATAATCAAATATGCATTTAACGCCTTCCAGCACAACATCTGAGCTGTCACTGTGCAATATAACCTCGTTAAGATAATTATTAATAGTGTCGAAAAACACCGGATTATTTTGCTTAACGTCTGATATGCCATCCAAAAGATTTAGATCTATGTCTGCGATTGCCTGGCCTGCAAATCTCTTTGATATAATAAATGATAATTCATCCATCAGTGATTCGCTGACATTGGTGGGGATATGCAGCATCTTCTGCTTCACTCGGGCGGCATCAGTTACTATAACCATCAACATAAGCCCCTTCGTGACGGGGATTAGCTGAATGCGCTTCAGCGTGGTTCTGCGAAGCTGCGGAGTCAATGCTATCGCTGTGTAGTTGGTATTCATGCTGATAAGTCTGGCAGCATTTTTAACAACCTGCAGCATTTCGCCCTTCAGCCTTTCGAAATCATTTGCTATATGATTATCGACTATTCCCTCGAAGTCATGCTCTTTAATAATCTTGTTTACATACAGCCTGTATGCCAGCTGAGAGGGTATACGACCTGCCGAAGTGTGGGGCTGCACCAGCATGCCCATGTGCTCTAGGTCGCTCATTTCATTTCTTATAGTTGCCGAAGATATGTCCGGCATATATTTTCTGGCTATTGTACGCGAGCCAACTGGAATAGCTGTCTCTATATAATCGTGTATAATAGCGTTTAATATTGCTAATTGTCTGTCGCTAAATTCCATAACTCACCGACCTTTCTGTTTATTAGCACTCATAAACATCGAGTGCTAACACACTTAAGATACCACTGTTTTTTTCCTCTGTCAAGAGGATTTGGAAATATTTTTGAAAAAAATAAGATATTTTTAATGTTGTCACATACCTGAGATATATTTTTATTAGGACTATTGACAAAAAAATATACTGGTACTATAATTTAATTAGCACTCGACAGACGAGAGTGCTAACAATCAGCAAAGGAGGCTGCTTATGAATACAGAAAAATACACGCAAAAAACAAATGAAGCCATAGAGAATGCACAGAAGATGGCTATCAAAAATAATCATCAGCAAATAGAATCGGAGCATTTGCATTATGGTCTGCTAACTGTGGAAGACAGCCTGATACTAAAGGTTTTAGCATATATGGAAGTGGATATACGAGCCTACATGGACAGACTGCGTGAACACATCGAAAGAATGCCGGGAATAGAGGGCGACGATGTGAAGCTTTATGCATCCAGAGGGCTAAATAAGCTTTTGATAAATGCAGAGGATATTGCAAAATCTTTTAAAGATGAATATTTGAGTCTAGAGCATATATATCTGGCATTATTTGAGGAAAAGAGAACATTTAATTCAGAACTTCTAGATTTCTTCAATATTACAAAGGAAAAAGTTTTGAATGTACTAAAAACTATAAGAGAGGATAATAGAGTGACAAGTCCAAACCCAGAAGTGCAGTATGAAGCACTAAACAAATACGGAAGAGATCTGGTGGAATACGCCAGAAGCGGCAAGCTGGACCCAGTTATTGGTCGTGACAGCGAGATTCGCCGTGCTATAAGAATATTATCCAGAAGGACAAAAAATAATCCTGTGCTGATTGGCGAACCCGGAGTGGGCAAAACTGCCGTGGTGGAAGGACTGGCACAGAGAATACTAAATGGTGATGTGCCGGAAGGACTAAAAAACAAAAAAGTCTTTGCGCTGGATATGGGTGCATTGATAGCTGGGGCAAAATACAGAGGCGAATTCGAAGAGCGCCTGAAGGCTGTGCTGAATGAAGTGCACAAATCGGACGGCGAGATAATTCTATTCATAGATGAGCTGCACACAATAGTGGGAGCAGGCAAAACAGACGGTGCGATGGATGCAGGCAATCTTTTGAAACCTATGCTGGCACGCGGCGAGCTGCGATGCGTTGGCGCCACCACATTGGACGAATATCGCCAATATATAGAAAAAGACAGTGCACTGGAAAGAAGATTTCAGCCGATATTAATAGAGCAGCCGACTGTGGAGGACACGATTTCTATTCTTCGCGGACTGAAGGAAAGATTTGAAATACATCATGGTGTTCGTATCACAGACAGTGCAATAGTGGCATGTGCAGTACTTTCCCACAGATATATCAACGATAGATTTTTGCCGGACAAGGCAATTGACCTGATGGATGAAGCAGCTGCATTAATAAGAACGGAAATCGACTCTATGCCATCAGAGCTGGATGAGATAATGCGAAAACTGATGCAGCTGGAAATAGAAAAGCAGGCATTAATCAAGGAAAAAGACAAAGCATCTAAGGAAAGGCTGGCTGTACTGGAGGAACAAATAAGCGAACTGAAAGAAAAAGCAGACAGCATGAAGGCGCAGTGGGAGCTGGAAAAGCAGGAAATGAACAAGGAAAAATCAATTAAAGAGCAGATTGAAAAAACAAAGCTGGAGATTGAGGAAGCCCAAAGAGTATATGACCTGGAGAAGCTGGCTATCCTGCAGCACGGCACAATGCCAAAGCTGGAAAAGGAGCTGGAGCAGGAGCATGAAAGGCAAAAGCAAAGAGAGATGACCATGATGAAGGAGGAAGTGACCGAAGAAGAGATTGCAGAAATTGTTTCTAAGTGGACTAATATCCCTGTTTCCAAGCTGAATGAAAGCGAAAAAGACAAGATAATAAATCTGCCTAAAATTCTGCATAAGCGTGTTATAGGGCAGGAAGAGGCTGTGGAAGCTGTTGCCGATGCTGTGATACGCGGTAGAGCAGGGCTGAAAGACCAAAGCAAGCCGCTGGGCTCGTTTCTATTCCTTGGGCCTACAGGCGTGGGAAAAACAGAGCTGGCGAAGG
>JBFLKU010000029.1:0-113476 GCA_040883315.1 Eubacteriales bacterium | reverse complement strand
GTGCCAGACCAACAAACGCCTTTTAGGCGCAGCTATTATTGCAGGGCTACGCCCGTTAGAGCAAAACCCCCAGTTTTACTGGGGGTTGTTTTTTTGCAGATAATTTTATTTTTCCAAATCGTATACAACGCCGGTGAATAGCACATTGTCGTTGTGGTTGTCGATAATGAAAAATAGAAATGGCTTATCAGCTGCGAAAATGAACTGATCAATCGGCATAGATTCAGTTTTCACAACAATACCTGTCACGGCAGCTGCCTCTGTGCCTTCTTCGTCCACTTTTATCTTGGCTTTGTGCAGCACTTCGTCTATGTAAAGATCCGTATCGGATATTTCGCCGAAATCTGCTCCATCATAGAAAGCAGAATTGATGCCTAATGCCTTCAATGTGTCATTGAGCAGCACCTTCTCTTCCATTTCGAATTTTGGGAAGAATACCTTTGCTTCATTCTTTGGTTCGAATGTAGATAGGATTTCGCTAAGTGATCCTATCGATAAGCTATCTATGAACTGACCGATGTCGCCATCTGGCAGAACTGCTACCATGCTGAACCTTTCATCATCTCCGTATGGCATAGAAATGGACATATAGCCATCGCCTACGTTGCCTAGCACTTCTTCGCCTGAATACATCATATCCACGGTGGATGTTTTGATTAGTCCGTTAAATTCCCTTTCCATGGTTCTGTTCGGATCGAAGGGAGTAGTCCACTGACCTTTGAAATATATTGCATTCATCAGCACCACTCTTGCAAGCGGGTCGAATGGATTTTCAAATAGCTTTGTTATCATGCCGTTTGTCTTTTTATCTATCCATTTGTTCAGTGTGTCCGGGGCTTTTGCACTTTGCAGGTCTATGTCGTCCACCTCTGCATCAAAATTATCTATCATTGCATCGATATAGTTTTTCTTCACGATGATATCATTGTCTATCCACATGGAATTTGCGGAATAGAATGTGGTGTCGCCGCTGTCTTTGTATACATCCAGCAGATATTTTTGATATGCTGCTATGCCCTCTATTGTCAGGCTGGTGTAGCCTAGGGCGTCCTTTATCTCCTGCTGGGTTTCGCCGCCAGCGCCGAAGTACGCCATTGTGAGCGCCTGGTTGATGGAGAAGGACGAATAGAATGTGTTTTTGCTATCCTTAGATAATTGCTTCAGCAAATCCAGATTAAACTGCAGCTGTATGTTTTGGGAGTCGTTGGCGTTTTTGGAGCTAACATCAGAAATAGAGAGCATCACGTCGCTTGGCTCGTCTTTGCCGTCTACTACTGCGGGGGATGGGCTGCATGCTGAAAAAATAAGAGCAGCAGCTATTATTGGAATAAAAAATTTTATTTTCTTCATATTACACCTCTTTTGCTTTGTTAGTGTTTAGACGGATGAAATTGGGAAGTAGTTCCATTTAGTATCATATAAATAGAAGTATATTGAAATGCTTTAGCAGGTTAAAAATTAAATATGAGAAAAGAGGAAATAGCAAGAAAAACTGTGCAATCAGCAGCAAAATAGGCAACACTATCCTTGGCTTTTGCCCTTGCTTGGCACGTGAAGAATTCTTTTTGAATAATACCATCGATACTATAAAGCATATTATGCTTAAAACAGTGGGAGTGGCAATTATTATAAAAACAATAATTGGTGCAAGC
This sequence comes from Eubacteriales bacterium, assembly GCA_040883315.1. Taxonomy (GTDB): domain Bacteria; phylum Bacillota; class Clostridia; order Christensenellales; family UMGS416; genus JAFGUF01. The sequence goes on along the minus strand of JBFLKU010000029.1, from coordinate 111,824 downwards.
TTAGAAATTAATATTATTAGACCGAAAGGCATACTTTTCTCCTTAAACATTTTTTTACATTATAGCATTTTTATGAAATTGTGGAAATGCTGAATTTATGTATTCTATATTTAATTTATCAGTAGTGCTGTTGATGAATATAAAAGTTTTTAGTCGAAAAGTGGGATTTTCAAGGGACTAGTCCCTTGAACGGTGGCAAGTAATTCCCGGAGGAAATACGATGGCAAAAGCAATTCTTTAGAATTGTGAAAGCAGAGGCAGAGCCTCCATATGAAATAAAAAAGACACACCCTAAGGTGTGCCTTAATTTGTATAAATAGTCTGGCTTATTTGCCTTGCTTTTCTTTATAGTCCTTTATTGCCTCGTGCAGTGCTTCCTCTGCCAAAACTGAGCAGTGGATTTTGCTAGGAGGCAGACCGCCAAGCTTTTCGATTACCGCTTTATTGGTAAAGTGCAGTGCCTCGTCTATTGTCATGCCTTTTATCATCTCGGTGGCAGCTGATGATGTGGCTATGGCGGCGCCGCAGCCGAATGTTTTAAAGGAAACATCCACAATCTTGTCGTCTTCCACCTTGATATAAAATTGCATTATATCTCCGCATTTTGCATTGCCTACTGTTCCTACGCCGCTGGCGTCCTTCATCTCGCCTACGTTTCGTGGATTAACAAAATGATCCATTACATTTTTGCTGTACATATCACTCATTATATATCTCCTTATCCTAGAGGCGACATAGCACGCAGTCGCTCTACTATCTTCACCATGCTCTCGATGGCGTATTCTACTTCGTCCATTGTTGACATTCTGCCCAGCGAATACCTGACGCTTCCGTGGGCTATTTCGTGGGGCAGACCAATTGCCAGCAGCACATGAGACGGATCCAGCGACCCGGATGTGCATGCAGAGCCTGATGACACGGCTATGCCCATCATATCAAGGCTCAAAAGCAGTGCTTCGCCCTCTACAAATCTATATGACATATTTACGTTGTTGCAAAGTCTTTCTGTGGGGTGACCATTTAGCTGAATATTTGGTATACGCGCTATCATGCCCTCAATCAGTGCATCGCGCAGCTTGGTCTGGCGGGCGCATTCTTCGTCCATTTCAGCCACAGCCAGCTCTATTGCCTTGCCCATTCCCACTATTCCTACGTGGTTTAATGTGCCTGCACGGCGGTTTTTCTCGTGTGCTCCGCCCTCTATCAGCCGCTCCAGCTTGATGCCCTTGCGTATGTACATGGCTCCCACGCCTTTTGGACCATAGAATTTATGGGCTGACATTGCCATCATAGATATGTTCATGTCCTCCACATCAATCGGCACCTTGCCCACAGCCTGCACTGCATCGCAGTGGAATGGAATGTTGTGTTCCTTGCACACTGCGCCTATTTCCTTCACAGGCATAATAGTACCGATTTCATTGTTGGCAAACATAATAGTCACCAATATTGTTTTATCTGTGATAGCTGCCTTCAGGTCATCGATGCGAATTCTGCCGTATTCGTCCACTGGCAGATATGTCACCTCAAATCCTTCCTTTTCCAGCTTTTCACATGAATGCAGTACTGCGTGGTGCTCCACCTGAGATGTTATTATGTGATTGCCTTTTGCTTTGTTTGCATGGGCATATCCTTTTATTCCCCAGTTGTCGCTTTCTGTAGCACCCGCTGTAAAGTATACTTGGTCAGGGCTGCAGTTTATTGCCTTTGCTACCTGCTCACGGGCTGTGTCCACTGCTCGTCTGGCGTCTCTGCCATAGGCATGCACGCTCAGAGTATTGCCGAAATTTTCTGTGAAGTACGGGAGCATCTCGTCCAATACTTCCTTTCTTACGGGCGTGGTTGCCGCATGATCCATATAAATATGTTTATTCTCCATCATGTATCCTCGTAAATATTATTTTTCAAAATCGTCTATTAAGTCCTGTATTGTGTATCCGCCCACCGCCTCTTTTACTGCGGAGTTTATTTTTTCCCACACTATTTCGCCTGCGCAGCAATGGGATTTCACTCCTTGTGTGCAGTTTGCACCGTGCTTGCAGTGGATGGGGAATATTTCGCCTTCCAGTATCAAAAGCAGGTCATACACGTTTATGTCCTTTGGCTCCTTTGCCAGTGTATATCCTCCCTTTGCTCCGCGGGTGCTTTCCACGTATCCTGTTTTTCGCAGCTTTATTAATATCTGCTCCAAATAGGGCAGCGGCACGCTGGTGCCTTCTGATATTTGTTTTATTGATAGGGGCTCGTTTTCCTGTGCATTTGCCAGAGCAAACACAGCGTTTAGTCCGTAGCGTCCCTTTGTAGATATTCTAACCATTTTTCACTCCCAATCTATATCCGACTAATTTACTTGGGTTTACATAAACATAACATATTTTGTCGGGATTGTAAAGGGGAAAATGAGAAATTAATAATTTCTTATGGTATAATTGATATACTATAAAAAAAAATTGAAATTATATGAAAAAACTATTTAAAGTTCCTCTAATGATTCTATTTGCATTAGTTACATTATTGATTATAAACAGTGCAGTTCATCATCTTTTGCTGAAAGTGGAGCAAGACAAAATAGCACCAAATGGAGTTATTGTTGAAGTAAATGGGCATAATATGCACATATATTACGAAGGTGTTGCAAATGACAAGCCAACTTTGGTTTTCTTATCAGGTTCGGCAACTGTTGCACCAGTGTATGATTTCAAGCCTCTATATTCTAAACTATCAGATTCATATCAGATTGTAGTTATTGAAAAAGCAGGATATGGATATTCTGACGCCTGTGATATTCCAAGAGATGTTGATACCATTGTGGACGAATCGAGGCAGGCACTTGAACTAGCAGGTATTATGGGCGAATATGTTCTTTTGCCCCATTCGATATCAGGATTAGAAGCAATATACTGGGCTCAAAAGTATCCTGATGAAATCAATAGCATTATTGGTCTGGACATGGCTTTGCCAGATCATTATATGAATATGGACTATGAAAAGATTAGTAGAATTTTTGCTGTAGGAAACGTTGCAAAATTTCTGGGACTCCACAGAACTTTTGGCTTTTTATATCCTCTGAACAATGCCAAGCTGGATGACGAAGAGATAATGCAACAGAAGTACCTAATGTATAAAAATGCTGTTAACAATATTTATTATATAGAAGGCACCTATGCCTATGATAATGCTATAAAGATTAAAGATATGGAGATACCTAACATTAAAATCATGTTTATGGTATCTGATGGCACTGAAACAACAGAAGATTGGATAGAGATTACAGAAAAATATGCAGAGCAAGTTGATGGACAAATAGTATATTATGATTGCGGGCACTATATTCACTACTATGAAGCAGATGATATAGTTGCTAATATAAAAGAATTCTTAGAAGAATAATAAAGGCAGTAAAAATACGCTAGAACATAGCTATGCAACATATTGCAGATGAACTTGACTGTATAATGTACTCATGATAAAATCAAACTATCAATTTGAGGAGACGATGAAGTGAAAAACCAAGTGTATGAAAACCTAATACTTCTGGCTTTGCCGGCTTCATTGTCGGGCATTTCACATGATATAAAACTTCCAAGGGAGGAGTCTGCCTATTTTTAGCTGAATGATATTTCAACTAGTGTAGGCGGTCTTTCGAGCCGCTTTTTTATTGCAAAAAATTAATTGGGAGTAAATCATGGAATTTAAAAACAAACTAGAAAAAAATATTAATAAACAATACGTTTTTCACTTTATTTCGAATCTTAATTTCACCAGAGGAATATGGATGCTGTATCTGGCATACAAAGGGCTTTCTCTTTTTGAAATAGGACTGATGGAGACGGTATTTCATATATCATCATTTTTAATGGAGATACCCACAGGCGCTATAGCGGATATATTCGGCAGAAAGGTGAGCAGAACCTTGGGCAGGGCGGCTGCCATTGTGGGCACTCTAATTATGATACTGGGGAATTCGACGCTGGCTTTTGCCGTGGCTTTCGTTTTCTCGGCACTCAGCTACAATCTAGAGTCCGGTGCTGGCGAGGCATTGGTATACGACAGCCTGAAAGAGATAGGCAGAGAAAAAGACTATATCAAGGTAGCTGGCATAGGCGAATTTCTGTTTAATATAGCCAGTGTAGTCTCTATGGTAGCAGCAGGCTATGTGGCCGCTTTCAGCTATGAAAACGTGTATAAAATAGTTCTGGCAGTGGGAGTAATCTCTCTGGCAGTATCTCTGGGCTTCACGGAGCCTACCATAGGCAGAGCGGAGAAAAAGCAAAGCATACTAAAAACATTTTTCAGCCAGATTGCAGATAGCTTCCGGGCGGTAAAGAGCGACAAACGGGTGCTGGGCATAATACTGGCATCGGAGATGTTTGCAGCGCTATATACCACTGAGTTTTTCTATGTGCAGAACAAGCTGAAAATGGCAGGCAGCACTACATTTGAAATAGGCTTAATTTTGGCAGCAGGCTCCATAGCAGCCGCCGTGTTGGCTACCCAGACGCATAAGCTGGAGAGCAAAGTGTCTATAAAGGGAATAATGAAAATAGGTGCAGTACTAGGCATAGCAGGGTTTTGGGGCATGAGCGTGATAGGGCTGGAGCCATATGCATTTGTAGTGCTCTCGGCAGTGGAGGGCATGATATTTGTAGCTGTGACGGATTATGTAAATAAGCTGATACCCAGCCAGCAGCGAGCCACAATATTGTCCCTAAAGAGCATGATGTTTTCTGTATATATGATTGTGCTATTCCCAATAGCCGGAAAGCTGGGAGACATTTATGGTCTAGGGACATCCTTTGTAGTGATTGGCGTAATTGCCACCCTGTCGTTGGGGACAATACTATATATGGCATATAGAAAGCAAAAATAGAAAGATGCAAAAAAGAGACTGGCAAATAAAAAACAGTCTCTTTTTAAAATATATATAAACTACTGACAAAACAGTATTTACTTTCTATCTTCTCAGCATTCCATATCCGCCGAATACAGGCTTTATGTCTGTTACCGTAATCACTACGTTGTACTGCATGTTTTTAATCATGTTAACAACTTCCATGTAGTTCTTGCGGGGGATATTCATTACCAGCACATTTCGGGAATGGTTCATGCCTTCTCCCTCTATCACTGTAACAGCATATCCGTGGGCACGGATTTTTTTCACTAAATCCTGTCCATGCACTTCTTTCACTATCGCCTCTATGCGTACGTTTCCTATGCCTAGCTTTTGCTCCACCATAGAGCCGACGTAGTTGCCAATTGCAAAGCCCAGAGCATAGATGACCACCTTCACAGGGTCGTTGATGATATCCCTTAAAACCGTGGATACCAGCATTACCCAGATGAGCACTTCAAAGAATCCAAGGATAGCTCCCAGCAGTCTTTCGCCCCTTGTTATCAGCACGATTCGGGTGACCCCGATGCTGATTTCAACAACCTTTGCACAGAGTATCAGCAAATAAATTAAGTATTGCATATACCTAGCCCTCTATTAAATTCGACATCATTATAGCACTTTAAATTTTAAACTCAATGGTTATAAAAGAATATGTAATTAAATTAAGTATTTTAAGGATAAATATAGAAATACACTAACTATATAAATAATTAGTGGTAGTTTTGTAATTAAATAAAGTGTATTTATATTTTTTATGTATTTTAAGAATTCGATTGCTTTAGCACAAATGCCGCAATTATAACAACTATAATGATTACAATTATTATAATATTTACTATTTTGCTCATGGTTTCTCTTTTGGCATATTGCTGCTCAAGAATGTTATTTGGCTCACTATCTTTTTCGATATCAAAGTTTATTTCTGGCATTCCCTCTGGTTTAAAGTTTGATTCATTAGAAACAAGATCATCATGCAAAATATATGATTTTTCATCCATAAAGACAAGTATTAAAAGTGGTATAAATCCAAATAAAAAACCAAGTATAGCCCAAAGAATAATGTTTCTACTTTTTCGTCTAGATAACTCTCCACAAGCAATTGCAAATAATAAAGCAGCAATTATTGATATGCTTAATCTATCCATCTAAACCTCGTTTACTAATTCTTATTATAATATTCTACAAAGCCTTCCACAAGTCCGCTGACTATCCTTTTTTGGTACTGTTTATTTATCAAAAGCCGCTCTTCGCCCTCGTTTGTCATGTGCCCCATCTCTATCAGAAATACTGGCACTTGCGACCAATTGAATCCTGCCAGGTCGCTGCGCTTTGTAATGCCTGCATTGCTGGCACCTGTAGATGCTATGGTTGTCTTTAGCAGAGTGCTTGCCAGCTCTTGGCTTTTTGTATACACTCTTTTATCGCCTGTATCCATGCTGCCGTCTTCCGGTATCAGCATAAACATTCCCTTTTGGTCGGGGTCGGTGCTGCCGTTTGCATGTATCCTTATCCAGCAGTCCACTTTGGCTTCATTCATCATTATGGCGCGCTCCGAATTGGATATATCCACGTCGTGTGTTTCGCGGGTCATAACAACGGTTGCTCCCAATGCCTCAAGCTCCTGCTTCAGCCGCAGAGCCACCTGCAGATTTATAACATACTCATCCACGCCCGACCATGTGCCGGATGTGCCGGATGAGGTTTTCTTTTTTGTTTGGGTGCTGTCTGGTGATATTGGCTCTAGTGCATCGTTGCCGTGGCGCTGGTGTCCCGCATCTATGCCTATTGTTATACCGTATAAAACAGGCTCTTCTGCTAATGGCAGAGGAAAGGACTGAGTCCAGTTGTTCACCATTCTTGTCAATGTTGTAGGCCCTGCAATGCCGTCATTATCCAGCTCTACATATAGCTGAAAATTCTTGACTGCAGATTTCAGCTGATCGCCGAATTGTCCGTCCACGCTTCCTACATCTAGTCCAATTTCCATCAGCATAGTTTGTATTATCACAATGTCATCCCCGCTGTCGCCTTTTTTGTACATTTTGCTTGTATCAATAGGAACCATGGTGGGCGTAGGTGCCAATGTGGGAACGGGGGTATTTACAGTGGCAGGGTTTACTGTGGGCACTGGCGTAGGTGTATAAAATGGAGTGATCACCTCGGTGCCAAATGGTGTGGGAGTGCTATCGGCAGATAGTTTTGTAGTCTCCGGTTTTTCGCCGCCTCCCAATGATGCAGCTATCAAAAGAACTATCAGCAACAAAGCCAGTGAAAGGGCTGAGATTACTAAAATATTTTTCAGTTTTTTTCTTTTGGATATATTATAGGCAGGCTGCATTCACGCTCTCCCAAACTTAAAATTTTACTTACATATTTTACACTTATATTATGAAATCGTCAAATAATAGTTGCATATGCTGTTTCGCGAATAAAAACATCAACCAAATGCAGTATATTGACATATGCCCATAACATATGTATAATAACATTGAAAATCAATAAGATTTACTTTTAAATAAAAATATTGTATGATATTTACTATACAAGTTACTTTAAGATAGAAAAAAGGAGAGCATGTGATGAAAACCAACGAATCACAAGAAATGTATTTAGAAGTCATTTATAATATAGACCTGCAGGGCGAAATCATTCGTTCTATTGATATAGCAAAAACATTAGGATATTCTAAGCCCAGCGTAAATAGAGGCATAAACAAGCTGAAAGAAGAGGGGCTTATATCTCAGGAGCCATACGGGCACATCACTCTGACTGAAAAGGGCAGAAAAGAAGCCAGCAGAATTAAAAACCGCCACATTTACCTGACGGATTATTTGATGATGTCATTGGGCGTAGATGAGGATACAGCAGAAAATGACGCATGCAGAATAGAGCATGTGGTATCCAAGAAGACTATGGATGCCGTAATAGATTACGTAGAAAAGAACAAATGATTATTGGCTCTGGGATAGGTCGTAGCTTTTTTTGACACGGCGAAAAACCCACTCGATAATCATAACGATAAAAATAATTATAATAGTCCATGCAAATACACCTTCTATGTCCAAGTTTAGCTTAGAGGTGTATATTTTTTTGCCTATGCTGTTTTCCGTGTATGCTATCAGCTCCGACATCACCAGCACCTTGAAGCCCAGACCGATGGATTGCACAAAGGATATGAAAAGATTATTTGCAATGGCAGGCAGATACACTTTCCGGAATACAAAGAAGCTGAAATTGCTGTCTAGGCTGATAACCTCTACAAAGCTTTTCTCCATGTTCTTTATACTCTCTAATATCATCTCGTAAAACACAGGGAACACGACCATTGCACATATTACAATAGGTGCATTTTTTGCGCCTATCCACAGCAAAATGACAATCAACATAGATGCCACGGGGATAGCCCGCACGCTGCTGACATATGGGCGCATAAACGCCTCGAAAGTCTGGCTTAACGAAGCCGCAGTGCCTATGACTACTGCTGAGAAGAAAGAAAAAACTATAGCAATAAATAACCTAAGAAAGCTGCTGGATATAATGGAATAGGTGGATGATTTGCCGAGCAGCTCTATCACCCTTTTCACCACCAGATTGGGGCTGGGCAGAATCAGATTGTAGGGCATGTGGCTATCTATATATTTGCTGATGAAATACCAAAGCACATACAAAAATGCAATGCTTGCAAATGCACTTATTCTCTTTGCTCTATTGCTTATTTTCTTGTGTCTATGCATCGGTTTCTCCTTTTGTTTGATTATATCATAAAAGGGCATATTAATGCCCTTTTAAAATATCGATTAATTATAGAATCCGTCATCAGGCAGCTGCCCGCCTACAAGTGCAGGATTAAGCTCCATGATTTTTTCAAAATAGAACTCTAGGTCTTTTCTGGATTCTTGTGCAGTTTCAAACACCAAGTGACTGTTTGGAATAGCAGACTCGATTATTTTTGCAGGGAGGCCAAACTCCATGGCTTCCAAATCTGTTGCTGTCTGCGCAGGAGAATTATTTGCTTCATCTACAGATGTTTTAACAATATCCAAAAATGCACTGACTATATCGGGATAGTTTTCTGCTATTTCAGATTTTATATAGATGCCTGCCTGCGGATAGCTTTGTGCACCGGTCAGCTCGGACCATTGCTGCTGCAGGTCGATTATATTGATTTGTGCCTTTGTCTTTGTCACGCTTAAAATAGGCTCTGCCAAAAGTGCAGCATCTGCTGTGCCTGCCAGCAGCTCGCCCTGTGCCTCTGCCACGCTGCCTACGTAGCGGATATTTGCATTTTCTATTCCTGCATATTTCAGCACAGTCAGCAGCACTACATCAGGAGTGGAGTTTTGTGAAAAGGCAACTATTTCCTTGTCCTCTAAATCTGCAAGGCTATCCAAAGTGCCTGTAGATGCCAGATATAGATTGCCGTATACCACAGAGCCTGCATATATGTATGGCATGCCCATATTGTAAAATTTTGCACCCAAATTTGTAGGAGCGATTATCACGTCGTGGCTTTGGCTGGTGAATGCTGCCACCAATGGGTCAGCTCCGTTTACTATCTCTGTTTTGTAGCTGACGTTTTCACCTAGGCTGTATTCTCCAGTTTGGCTTTGCTCGTTTATCAGAAGCCCAGCCATTGATAGAGCAGGTGAACCAAATGGAATCATAACGGATATCTCCACAGGCTCTGCTGCAGGTTCAGCAGTTGGCTCTTGAGATGGTGCGGATGTCACTTCCTCGGTTGGCTGTGGGGTGTTGGCTGCGGTGCATGCTGATAGTGCCAGCACGGCTGCCACAATTATTATTAGTAGCTTTTTCATATGTTCTCCTCTTTATATAAATTTTAAATTATCTACATTGCTTATAAATACAGTATACACATATTTTACAAGAATGATGTGACTAATATCACGAAATTGTATTTTTTTTCACAAACTTCAGAAATATTTTTTGTCTGACTGTGTTTTTATAATATATGCGTCAAGCAATCCATCATATAACAGATGAATAAATTATTATTACACACTTTGGTTAAAAAGTTTAAACATCTACAAACATGCTTATAATAGTATCATCAAGATGCAAGAGAGGAGCAGACTATGGCAAGATATATCAATTTTGTTGAAACTATATTCAGCAAAGAAGAAATCGATCAAGTCGTCGAGCAAACAATGAAAGCCGAAGGATTTAAAAAGAAAATCAAAGGCGGCGAAGAAGTATGGCAAAAGGGAGGGCTTTTGACAGGTCCTCAATTTGTGAAAGTAGTATCCCACAACGGAAAAGCCGAAGTGCATGCTTGGCTGAAATTTGCGCTGCTGCCTGGCGTATATTTTGGGGAAATGGACTTAACGGGAGCTATGGGATTTGCCATTAAGGATGTTCTTAGAAAGCGAATAGCAAAGCTTGAGCAAAATATTAAAAACGATAAATAATGCAAAAGAGCTTCCTAGGAAGCTCTTTTTTTGTTGCCTTTTTATATAAAAACTAATTTTCACCTAAAAAATAACGCAGAATTTAAACTAATATGGTAAAATGTTATCTAATACAATTATAAGAGGGAATATGCCTGATGAGAACAAAATACGCTCTGACAAGATAAAAAGAACCATAAGAAATCTAAAAAAAGCAGAGATAAGAATTCGCTCGCAGCATCTTTATGGTGCTGAGAAGATGCAGGCGGATTTGGTGTGGAGTGATTTTTTTGATATTAGGCTGGGGCAGGGCAGCAATGCAAAGTATAAAATAGACCAGATAATAGGCATGAGCAAGCAGGAATATAAGGAAATGGTAGAAGAATTCTATTGGAATGTATACTATAGAATATATAAAAATTCCTATTACAGCCCTGCAGACACATACGAAATAGATGCCTTTGCAAAGCTTAATTTATCTCCTTTTGCAGATATTGAGGATATAAAGGCTAGATTCAGACAGCTGGCAAAAAAATATCATCCGGATAAGGGCGGCAGCAGTCAGGAATTTATAGAGATTTATAAAATATACAAAGAACTAAAAGATAGATAGGGAACTAACATGAATGATATTTTAATTATTTATTTTTCAGGCACAGGCGGCACAAAGATGGCAGCCGAAAAACTGATGGAAAAGCTAAATGAAAAAAACAAGCAAGCCGGTATTTGCACGCTTGATTTATCAGTGGTAGAGAAGCTTGAGGATGTGAACAAAGCCGTGGAAGGGATAAAAAGGCTGGTGCTGATATATCCGGTGTACTCATTCGATGCACCTTCGCCGGTATACAGATGGCTTCGCACCTTGCCAAAAGTGCAGGGAACAAAAGCTAGTGTTATATCCGTGACAGGAGGCGGCGACGCAAAAGCAAACAAAGCATGCAGACAGCTATGCATAAAGGCGATGACAAGAAAAGGATTTGATGTGGATCATGAGGATATTCTCACGATGCCGTCAAATTATTTTGTAAATGCAGGTGAGGATATCGACATGCTATTAATGAAAGCACTGCCTATAAAGATGGAGAAAATAGCTGAGGATATTGTAGATGGTACGGGGGAAAGAAGGGCGATGCATTTTGCGCCTATGTCTGCTATAGCGGCCAAGCTTTTCAAATTCGGCGCAATGATGTTTGGGCTGACTCTGTATGCCGACAAAAGCTGCACCGACTGCAAGCTATGCCAAAATAGCTGCCCTACGGGAAACATAAGGATAAAAAACGGCAGAATGAAAACATCTACAAAATGTGCATGGTGCATGAGATGCACATATATATGCCCCCAGAATGCAGTCAAATCGCTGGTACTGGGAGGGACTATTCTGAAGGAAGGCTTCAACATCAAGAAAATAGAACAAAAGGCAGAGGCGGCGGACGAAAAGGAGCTGATGAAAAAGCTGGAATCAAAGTCTTGGGCTGATGTTGTGGATTATATAAAAGAGATATACAAACCGGCAGCAGAATAAAAGCAAAATATTAATAGAACAATAAGCAGATGAGCAAGCAGCCATCTGTTTTTTCATGCAGAAATAAAGAGGTTATTGACAAAAACAGAGAAGAAGAGTAAACTGAGTGAGTGCTCAATCAATATATTAGGGAGAGATATTATGACAGACTTTGAACAATATAATATAGAGAAAATGGTGGACGGCTATGCCGCAGAGGCAGCGGACAAAGAGATAAAGATAATGAATGCTGCAATAAAGAATTTCTCTCAGAATGGATTCAGCAGAACCAAGACCAAGGATATTGCGAAGGATGCCGGAGTAGGCGAAGGCACTATATTCACCTATTTTCCCAGCAAGGAAAGCATACTAGAGAGCATGATACCTATGCTGATAAAAATAATGCAGCCGAAGCTGGAAAAGCCAGTGCAGCAGATACTAGAGGACAAGAAAGACGCATCTATAGATATAATTATGGGAGAAATAATCTTTGACAGAATAAAGGTGATAGGAGCAAATATACCATTTATGAAGGCACTTCTGCCGGAGCTGATACACAGACCAAATCTGCTTAGCCAGCTGAAAACTGCGGTGATGCCAATAATCCATAAATATCTGGGAAGGCTGCTGACGGCGGCACAGGAAAAGGGCGAGATAAAAAAACTGGATGAAGACATTGCAATATTTCAGATTACAGGATTTATTCTGGGATATATTTTTCTGGATACCTCATCGCCTCAAGAAGACACAAAAGGCAAAAATAAATATGACCGTCTGAAAGACGAAGAACGAATCAGACGTGATATTGAAATATTTTTAAAAAATTTACTAGAAGGGTGGCGTATAGCATGACGACACAAAAAGTGATTACGGTCACGGACATCAAAAAACAATTTGATAGAGAAATTGTTTTGGACAACATCGGCTTTTCTGTGGAGCAGGGCGAGATACTGGGCGTATTGGGTCCGTCAGGCTCCGGCAAGACCACACTGATTAAATGCATTGTGGGCATGCACAGGCTGGATGCCGGGCATCTGGAGATAATGGGCAGAAAGATGCCGGACATAGACCTAATGGACTCTATCGGATACATGGCACAGATGGATGCACTATATGAAGACCTTACAGGCATGCAGAATTTGGTGTTTTTCGCCAGATTGAAGGGCATGAAGAAAAAGGGCGCTCTGCAGGAGGCTAGGCAGCTTTTTAAGCTGGTAAACCTGGAAAAGGATACTGACAAAAAGGTGGTAAATTATTCGGGCGGAATGAAAAGAAGACTTTCGCTGATAGCCGCACTGATAGGCGACCCTGATGTGATTATACTTGATGAGCCGACAGTAGGGATAGACCCTGTGCTCAGGGAGCTTTTCTGGGCAGAATTCTACAGAAGGCAAAATAGGGGCAAAACCATAATAATTACTACCCATGCAATGGACGAGGCAGACAAATGCAGCAGGCTTCTTTTGCTGCGCGGCGGCAAGATATTGGAAAACGGCACTCCGGGTGATATGAAAAAAGCATATGGTCTTTCATCTATAGAGCAGATATTTATAGAAAGTGCTAAAGAAGACGACAGACAAAAGGAGGCAGCCTTATGACAAAGATACTTGTAATAGCTGGCAGAGTGATACGCCAAATAAATGGCGACAAGAGAACGTTGGTCATTATGATAATTGCACCTATATTGATAATAAGCATATTGTATTTCATACTTTCTGCACAGGTATCCATAGCAAAGGTAGACATAGTGGATACAGGCAGCCTGAATAATGAAGCAATAGATAGCATGAAGGATGTAGCAGATGTGCATATAGCAGCCACCGAGGATGAAGCCGTAGAGCGAATATTATCCGGCGAGAGCGATGGATATTTTCTGCCTGAGAAAGTGGTGGTGGAGGGAACAGACCCATCTATCACAGGTCTTGTGATAAAGGCGTATAAAGAATACTCAATAAATACAAACCTTCAGTCTATGCCTGCAAATGTATCTACACTGGCGGGTAAGATATTCGAGCAGCCGGAGGTGGACAATTTCTACACGGACACAGAATATGAAACATTCGATTTTCTTGCTCCCAGCATAATGGGATTCATCATTTTTTTCTTGGTATTTTTGCTCTCGGGTATAGCATTTTTAAGGGAGAGAATAAGCGGCACTTTGGAAAAAATAATGGCTACATCGGTGAAAAGAAGACACATAGTTATAGGGTATTTTCTTGGCTTTGGGCTCTTTGTTCTGATTCAGACAGTTTTGATACAGGTATTCATGATATATGTGCTTCGTATAAATACCTATCATAATTTTGGGCTTGTTTTGGTTGCTAATTTAGGAATTGCGTTTGCGTCCCTTTCGCTGGGCACTTTGCTTTCTGCGTTTGCCAGAAATGAATTTCAGCTGTTTCAGTTTATCCCGATTATCATCATTCCACAGATACTTTTCAGCGGGCTCTTCAATATCCGCGAAGCATCGGGATTCATGAGAGCAATAGAGAAGATTTTCCCTCTCTCGTATGGTTCGCAGGCACTGCGGGATGTTATGCTGAGAAACCAAGGATTTTGGGACATTGCACCCAATCTGGGAATTGTACTTTTGTTTATGGCTGGGTTTATCATCCTGAATATAAAGGTGCTGAAAAGATACAGAGATGCATAAATAAAAATAGCAAAGCCAAAGGAATTTATCCTTTGGCTTTTATAATATATTCTGTTTCCCTAGTCCGCTTTCTTTGCCGCTATTATAAAGCGGTGCTCTGTGCTGGTGATATATCCTTTTTGTTCTATTTCTCTTTGGAATTCGCATAATTTATCAAAATGCTTTTCAACAGAAAATTCGGGGAATTCCCACTCTATTATTTTGGCAAAATACACAAATGCACCTACATCAAAAAACTTAGTGGTGATAAAGCACTCGTCTGCGTATTCTATTTCAAAGCCAGCTTTTTTCATCTGGCTAATGTTGTTTGCCAGATTGTGATGTATATAGGGAGGATTATAATCATCAGACAGCCTTTTGGATATATCTGCGTTGTTCATGCCGCCCACTTGCTGGGTGATGAAAAAACTGTTGTTTTTCAAGATACGGTGCACCTCACCTGCATCAAATGATTCGTGGCGATTTATCACAATATCAAAGCTGCTATCTTCAAAAGGCAGTGTATCGTCATACACCTGTGCCACCGTTATGCCAAGTGGCTCTAGGGTGTTTTTGCATAGCTGCACATTTGGCTCGTAGGCTTCAGTGATGCTTGTCAGGCTGTAGGGATGATTCAGTGACAAAAGAAATTCGCCGCCGCCCGTTCCCATGTCCAGAAGAGTATCGGTATTTGCAAGATGTTTCAATACTATTTCTTTATAGTCCCACGGCAGCTTGCCTTCTTCGTATCGACCTGCTATGTGGGAAAAATCCCAGCCGTAGAATGCGTTTTGCTCCTCTGCTATCCATTTTTGTTTTAGTTTTTCATATTTCATATTAACTGCTCCTATATTTTATTGCCATAAAACAGTGCAATTAACTGACAGCAAATAATTAAATCTTGGCACAATCTGCTATCAGATTATATTAACTGCACCAAGTAGTTAATTCGTTTATTTTTCATAGCCTTGCCCTTTCGTGTTCTCAATTCATAATATCACAGATTATTTTGCTAGTCTATAATATGAGAAAGGACAGCCATTGGGCCGCCCTTTCTTTTCATACTTTGGAGAAAACATTTATTAGTCGTCATCGTCGTGTTCGTATTCATACTCATAGTGGTCATCATCGTCATCGTCGTCATCATCATAATAATATCTGCTTGGCGTTGACTGCACTACAGGCTCCTTTTCCAGCAGCCCTGATAATACCAGTGCATCAAATGCAGATTGCACAGGGTCAGGTGATTTTTGCTCTAGTGCTGCTAAATACGCTGCCATTGCAAAATCAAATACTGACTGCTTATCATATGATACATCGCCCACCGCCATTGCCGCATTAATCACTATTGAATGCACTATCTGCTCTTGTGCAGATGCCACAGCGTTTAGCAATTGGTCATCATCGTCAAATGTTATAGCCATCAGATTAAGCAGGCTTACCACTCTCTCGCCGATTGCAGATACACCCAGCAAAGTGTCGGATATGCCATCTACGTCTGTTTTAGCTGCACTTTCCAATGTGGAATTAACTTGTGATAGCAGGTCTACAGATTGCTTTGACAGCTCCAGTGCCAGGGTATCGTTTCCTATGCTGTGCAAGTATGCCGCCTCGTCAGTTCTCCTGCCTGCAAAGTCCAGAAGCAGCTCTGCCTTTGGTGCGTCTGCGGTCACTAGGTCTGCAAATAGCTCCTCTATCAATAGCTTGATGCTATATAGCTCCGAATCGGGCATTATGCTCTCGGTTGCCTCCAATGCAGTCAATATACGAGCCATGTCCACTATGGTCTGAGGCTCCTGAGGGGTGGATTGTGCCGGAGGTTTTGCCGGTGCAGGTGCTGGGTTTGGTGCGGCACTTGCTCCCGATGTTGTATCTACTGCCGCAAAAATGCTAGGCTGTGTAGCCAGCAGTATCACAACGGCTAAAAAAAGTATTTTTGTTATCTTTTTCATTTTTCATCCTTTCTTTTCACGATGGATTTCTCCACTATCAAAAAAAGTTATATATATGAGGTTATTCATTATACAATAGTTAGCATACCATAACTTTATGAATTTTTTGTGTACACAATATGGACAATTGGAGCACGATGAAAAAATGATATGAAAGATATTAAAAAGCACACCGATTTAGTGTGCTTAATAGATTTAATAGAAAATTTGACAGATAAACTTTAGTATGCCGTAGCTCATGTTCTCGCCGTCCATAAACAGCCATTTGAGCCAATCAGCCCTTGGAGGATAATATGTGAAAAATGCCATAATTGCTATAAATACTACAACCATTGAAATAATCGACATTGAAGATTTTCTGGATATCAGCTTTTCCTTGATAGACATTATGTAAGATACTATAAAGCCTATAGCCAGCACAGCACAGGAGAAAATGATTCCGGATGATGGGTGGTGCTCTTTTGCTATCATCAGATATATTCCAAAGCTGATACACGAAATCAGAGGCATGTATATAAGGGATAGAAAAGTGGATGGGATATAGTTTTTGAATTTACGACCATACAGGGCATATACCAGCAGGAATACTGCCATCACAGGCAGCACAAAAAGCTTGGTGTGCTCCCAAATACTTTCATTGACAGGAAAGAATAGCGATGTTATCAGTTGGGGATAATTATCGTAAACATAGTGTGCCTTCATCACCAAAAACATGGCAGGTGCGATTGCTGCAAAGTGAAAAATAGCCAGCTTGGTTTTTTTATTCATATTTTACCTCTTCATATATTTATATGGTTATATATTACAGTAAATATCAGCCCAATTCAATACAAATGCATCAAATATTGCAGCAGGTTAAATCAAGGAAAATAATCTATTATAATTATCATTTCTGTAAAAATATATGATATAATAATTTAAATGATATAGAGGGAAATACTATGAGCAGCACAAAGAAAATATTCACAAATAGAGAGCTAACATGGCTGGATTTCAATTATAGGGTGCTGGAGGAAGCACAGGACAAAAGCATTCCGCTTTTCGAAAGACTAAAGTTTCTGGCTATTACATCATCCAATCTAGATGAGTTTTTTATGGTGCGTGTAGCAGGATTGAAGCAGCAGATAGAATATGATGTTACCCGTGCAGATATCACAGGGCTTCTGCCAGCAGAGCAGCTGAATATTGTGCTGGAGAAGGCTCATGAATTTAGCGAAGACCAGTATATATGCTACCACGAGCTGATGGATAGATGCACAGAAGAGGGCATACAAATAGTCCGCGGGAAGGATTTGTCCGCAGGCGAAAAGGCCATTCTGGATAAATACTACATAAACACAGTGCAGCCGGTTCTCACACCCTTGGCTGTGGACGCATCACGTCCATTTCCCCATCTTGCAAACAAAAAGATAAATATAGCACTCAGCCTGAAGCAGACCGGCAGCGAAGACACAGTGCATGCAATAGTGCAGATACCATCGATTCTGCCGAGATATATTAAGATAGGCGACAGCGCAAAATATGTGCTGATTGAAGATGCCATATTGATGCATCTGCCTGCTTTTTTCAAAGGGTATACAATAGGTGAAATAGGGCTTTTCAAGATAACCAGAAACGGGGATCTTTTTATAGATGAGGAAGCACAGGATTTGCTTCTGGAGATTGAAAAATCACTGAAAAAAAGAAGACACGGCGAGCCGTGCAGGCTGGAAGTGATGAAGGACTTTGCAGAGGGCGGCATTGGCAGGGATTTGATGGAGTTTCTATCCGGCCACCTGAAAGTGCAGAAAAAGGACATTTTCTTCATCGATGGTCCTCTAGATTTGACATTCCTGTTCCCTTTCACAGGGCAGAGCGAATACAACCACTATAAATATGCCAGCAACACTCCCCAGCCGCCTCTTGGCATCGCGGACAATGAAGATATATTTGAGGCTATAAAGGAAAGAGACATTCTGCTTCACCATCCCTACGAATCGTTCGAGCCGGTTGTGCGGCTGATTGAGCAGGCAGCAGATGACAAAAACGTGCTGGCAATAAAGCAGACACTATATAGAGTCAGCGGCAATTCCCCCATAGTAAGTGCCCTGATAAGAGCCGGACAGGCAGGCAAGCAGGTGACAGTGCTTGTGGAACTGAAGGCAAGATTCGACGAAGAAAACAACATAGCATGGGCAAAACAGCTGGAAGAAGCCGGCTGCCATGTAATATACGGGCTGCTTGGGCTGAAAGTGCACTGCAAAGCTCTTTTGATAGTTAGGAAAGAAGAGGACGGCATCAGAAGATATGTACACCTAGGCACAGGCAATTATAATGACTCTACGGCAAAGCTATACACAGACTTTGGCCTATTCACAGCAAAGCCTGCAATAGCTGCAGATATGTCAGCGCTTTTCAATGTGCTCACGGGATTTTCCCTGCCGCCTCAATACAGGAAAATCAGAGTCGCTCCCACAGGGCTCAGAAATTTTTTCAACGAGATGATAGACAGGGAAATAGAGAACGCCCAAAACATGCTGCCAAGCGGCATAACAGCCAAGGTGAACGCACTGATAGACGAGGACATAATAAAGAAGCTATATGAAGCTTCCCAGGCAGGTGTTAAAATCCGATTAATTATCCGCGGCATAAACGGGCTGCGATCCAAGATAGAGGGACTATCGGAAAACATCGAGGTAATGTCCATTGTGGGCAGATATCTGGAGCACCACAGGGTGTATATTTTCACAGCTGGCGGAGACGAGAAAGTGTATCTTTCATCGGCGGACTGGATGCCTAGAAATCTGGACAGACGTGTAGAAACCCTTTTCCCCATCGAGCAGGACGACATAAAGCAAAGAGTGATGGACGCAATGGATTTGATGATGTCTGACAATGTAAAAATGCGTGTGCAGCAAAGCGACGGCACATACAAGAGAGTGGAACAAAAGGGCAAAAAGATAAATTCACAGGAAAAGTTTTTTAAGGAGATAAAAAACTACAGGCGAAAAAGCATGACATCAGCAGATGCTATATTCAAGCCAAAGACAAAAATAAGCGAGGATGAAAAATGATGCAGATAGATTTTCCAGAAGCAAAGAGACGGCTTTTTGATGCAATTCGGCCTGCAAAAATCATGGTATTGGCAACATCAGAAAATGACAAGGTGACAGCCAGATCCATGAGCTGCATAGTGATGAATGAAAAAATATATTTTCAGACCGATAAAACTTTTTTGAAATATCAGCAGATAAAGAGCAACAAAAATGTTGCCCTTTGCTTTTCCAATGTGCAGATAGAGGGACATGCACATGAAATGGGGCACCCTATGGATAGCCAAAATAATGGGTTTGCAGAGCTATTTGAGAAGCACTATAAAGACTCATTCGATGCATATACGCATCTGGAAAATGAAGTGCTGATAGAGGTGGATATCACAAATGCTGTGATATGGGGCTACGAAGGCGACAGACAATACAGAGAATTTATAGATTTTAAAGATAAAAAAGCAGAAAAACAATATTATATAAAAGAGTAGGAAGGGGATTTGTTTTGGCAAATAAACCTAGCAGGAAAACTTCAATTTTGATTATAGCCGTCATTTATATTTTGGCAGCATTCATTGGATATTTGGTTCACAGGCTTTTCGAGGGAATGGGGCTTTTGATGTCTGTATTTTTGGCTGATGTAGCTGCCACTATTGTGGTATGGCTATTTGGCGTATTGCTGAAAAACGCCAGCGTATACGACCCATACTGGTCTGTTGCACCCATAGTGATATTGGCATTTTGGCTATTCCAAAAAGGCGGCTCATTCGCCGCAGCAGATATTATGCTGGCGGTGGCTATTTTGGTTTGGGGAGTGCGTCTGACATACAACTGGGCTCTCAACTGGCAGGGAATGGATCATGTGGACTGGCGATACGAGATGCTGAAGGAGGACAACCCGAAAATATGGCAGCTGATCAATTTCGGCGGCATAAACATGATGCCTACCATTTTGGTTTATCTAGGGATGATACCCGCATACTATATAATATTTAATCAGGTATATATAGGGGTTCGACTGTATATCGGCTTTGCTATCTGCATCTTGTGTCCTGCAATTCAGCTGATAGCGGATAAGCAGATGAAGGATTTCAGAGTGCATAAAGAAAAAACCAGCATGGAAACCGGGCTGTGGAAATATTCCCGCCATCCAAATTATTTTGGTGAGATTATGTTTTGGTGGGGAATATTCATAATGTATATGGGTACAGTGGAGTATTTTTATAAGCCGGCAGCAGGTGCACTTTTAATAACGCTGCTCTTTGTTTTCATCAGCATACCAATGATGGAAAAACACGTGCTGAAAAAGTATCCGGAATACGAAAGCTACCAGAAGCGGGTGTCTATGGTGGTGCCGTGGTTTAATAGGTAGAAATAGTAAATATTTAAAAAGTATCTATGTATTTTTCAATATATATACTCAGGTTTTCATGACTTTTTTTGATTTTAATCTTGATCTTTTCTAAGGTTTTTCGAGAACAGTTTCTTTGTGAAATGTAAGTCAATAAAGAGAGTATGTCAGAATTGCTTTCGGCTTTACTTTCAAGCTTTGTATATATATTGAACAATAATCTTTTTATAATTCCTTCGTTTCTGCAAAAAAGAATGATAAGAGTTAATCGTCTAGGATCCAGATGGATTTTATCATTAATATTTATGCTTTTTATAGTATCTAATATTATTTCATTAGAAAAAAACTGAGAAATATTCTTATTATATAATATTTCGTTGAATAGGTTCTTTTTAAAACTGTTATTAGGGTCTTCACCAATAACAAGAGAAAAGCTTTGTTCAACTTGTTCGTTATATTCATCAAAAGTTGATATTGCGTTAAGATTTATTAAAAACATATTAATTCTTTCAATTATCTGCATATCAGTTCCTAATAAGGAATGTATGTCTAATTGAATGTCATTAATGAAAATATTATAAAGTTGTTGGTAAACGTATTCGGGCAATTTATTGCTAGTACTATTTTGATATTTTGACTCATTAATTTCAAAACCAAACGAACTGATTATTTTTATGATATTGCTCTTTATTAAATCGTAATCTACTTCATTTTTATATAATACATATAAATCATCTGAATAACGGAAAATTTCATAACGAGAGAAAATCCTTTCGAAAAACACGCTTAATTCTTTGTCCATTTCGTTTAAGATAATACATGTAGAAATATATGATAATCCTGCGCAGTCTTGAAGGATTGGGAATTCGTCCAAACCCAAATATTTGATTAATTCAATAATTTTGTGCATTTCATTAATTTTAAAGCTTGAGAGATAATCTAATTTAATATTTTTATAAAAATCCTTTAAATCAATTTTTATAAAATAATCGTATTCGGTATATGTTGCGAGTAAACTTTTTTGAAATTGGTCATATGAGTCATTGTAAAAGAACTGGAAATTAGAAAAATCTCCACTAAAGAAAGAGTGAGCACTCTTGCCGTATTTAATATAGATTTCATATGATAGCAGATTAAGTAAGCATATTAAATACGGGGATATTAGATAGGAATTTGACCTGTAAGTACCATCAGATTTACGCAAATAATCATTTGCAATAATATTATCATGTAAAAGTAAATTATCAAAGTTTTCTAAATTAAATCTATCTAAATTGACATTTCTCATAGCTTGTGCATGTAAAGTTGGACTGAAATTGTTTTTTAAGGTTTTTAGAATTTTAGTATATAAATGATATCTCTCTTGTCGTTTCAAAAAATACCTCTATTAAGAGACCATAATATCAGTAATACAGAAATAGTTATTTGCATAAAGGGTAGGATGCAAGAAGATATCTTAATTGCTAATTTCACTATTTTTAGTCCTGATTGATAAAAAGTTTTATGTTTGTCATTTTCATTTTCAGAAATAATTTTTCTGATTTTAGCTAGCTTAAAATCTCTAGAAGAATGATTTGGGAAATATTCCAATTCTTTTGTGTAACTATCACAAATTTTGTTATATTTTTTTTCCAAATAATCACTATCTTTATCAGAAGAAATTCTAACAAGTTTTTTTAGTTTAGCAATCTTTTTCTCTATTAATAGTTCATTTCTACTTGCTAAAATATATTTTTCATGATATCTAAATTCATTAATAGTATATTGTAGAAGAATGATATATATTGAATAAGCACCACTAATCAAAGCAATTGTACTGTCGCTTTCATAAATAGAAATGATAAACAAGAAAATTGCTGAGAAATTTGAAACAAAAAAACTGATTCTCCATGAATTGTCACTTCTCCTCATGCGTTTTGAATATTCAATTCTTGCGTTTCTTACTTTGTCGAAAGAATCTTTTTTATGCTTGATTTCATCTACTATTTTTTCTCTTATTTCTTGAGGCATTTTTTACTCCTAAATTACAAATCACAATTTAAAAGACATTATACCATTAAAAGAATATTTTAACAATATACTAATATTGTGTATGCTTCACAATATTAACATTTGTATTATAAATTAAATTTAATTTAGGCAAAATTTGTGTTATAATAATATGAAAAAATCTTACAGAAAATAAATAAGATATTTAAAGGAGAAATCATGGCAACTTTAGAAAAGAATGAAATAAAGAAAGTCGATAGCAAAAAGGTATTAGTCATTTTAGTTTTGGTATCCACAGCTTTCATACTAGCAGCACTGCTTTTCAACATCGTATTTGCAAAGAACCAATTGGATTTACCACTGGAACCATCTGACTGGAATATTGAATTAATTTTATCTCTTGTGGAAATGCTTGCGGTTTTAATCTTGGTGATTGTTTTGGTGATAACAGCAATGGACACAACAACAATGAAGTTCCTGTTTATACCGGCTTTCTTGGCAGCAGCCACCAGTATCACCAGCGTTACATTGGCAGTTATTGATATCTACAATGCACAAGCAGGGCTAGATACATCTCTATTACTTTTCTTGTCGGTATATGCTACTTTGGTATTGGCATATATCTTCCTAGGAATTTACACATTGAAAAAAAGCATAGCGATAACTTTTTCGGCAATTTTCGCAACACTTTCACTGGGCGTATCTATTGGTTTTAATGTAAACAAGATAATATTTATCATTCAGCAAAGTGCGGCATTTAAGTTCATGCTGCCATATCTGATTATGGTATGTTTGAATGTTGGACTGGCTATTCTGATTTGGTCATTCTGTGCCATTATGCCTCCTGAAACAAAAGACAAAGATATAATAAAGAAAAATATCGCACTAAATATAATTCTTTCTGTTGTAACACTTGGCGTTTTTGCAGTGTTCTGGGTAAGATCTATATCAGACGATATTGCAAAGCTTGAAGGCAAAACAGTGAATTCATGCAGAGAGGCAGCAATGTTCTTTGTAGTTCCTTTCTATGCAATATTCTGGCTGTATACAAAGGGCAAAAAGACAGCAAAACTATCCGGCGATGCAGACATGAGCGTGCTGTACGCAGTGCATGGTCTGTTCTTGCTTTGCTTCTTCTCATTGGCACTAATGCAGCACCAGCTGCACGTAGCTACAGGGCTTAGCAAACCACAAGAATAGAATGAAAACTCTGTCTGAATTATAGTCAAAATTCATATGGCAAAGCCGTACTTTTTAGTGCAGCTTTGCTATTTTTGTGCCTATATATAGGATACATTAAAATTTTCAATTAATATAATGCAAAATAGTGATATGTATTTATTGGTATTAATGTCTATATTTTTTGTGATAGATATAGTAAAATGAATAATGCAAAGTATGTGGAAAATACAACGGACAAATAAGTAAAAAACATTTAATAACGGTAATTATATTTGGGGAAATATAAGGAGAGAAAAATGAAAAAGGTAATAAAACAGCTGCCAGTGAATATAGTATATTCAGAAAGAATAGAGAGCTGGCTCAATGAGATGGCAAAAGAGGGACTGATACTGCAGGGAATGGGCAAATATTTCGCAGTGTTTGCAAAGGGCGAGCCTCAGGAAAAACAATACCGTATTATGAACTTTCACAGAGATCATTTTGACGAGATAGTAGTGGATGAATATCCAAAATATAAATGGACATTGGTGGTAGAGGATGTTTCGCTTTTTGGCATAGGGTCATCTATTAGCAAGTGGAAATTTTATGTTTTTGAGGCAAATCCGGAAATACAAATAGAAAATACAATGTCCGTGCTGAAAAATCAATCAGGAACAGAACAAAAAAGAATAAGATATAAAAAGAAGTACAAAACCTATCTAAACAATAGCAAGGTGCTGGCAGTATTGGCGTTTCTAAGCCTGATATTTTTCTACGAGCTGTATGTATTCGGCACGCTTTTGACAATAGCAGCACTATTTCTGATATTTGGATTGATAAAGAAAAAGGAAAAGAAGAGAATAGACGAATACGAGAGCGCAGAAATAGAGAGAAAGCAAAGCTGGGACAGCGGTCAGTTTT
The DNA here is from genome assembly GCA_040883315.1 of Eubacteriales bacterium. Classification (GTDB taxonomy): domain Bacteria; phylum Bacillota; class Clostridia; order Christensenellales; family UMGS416; genus JAFGUF01. The sequence goes on along the minus strand of JBFLKU010000029.1, from coordinate 86,989 downwards.
CCAATATTACGAGGGCTTTGGTAAGGTTTGCATTCAAGGCAGCTATATTCATTTATGCCGTGCTTTTGGCAGTGTCTCCTGTGCTTTTTATCAAAAAGACTAATCTCGATAGTGTGAATAATTTTATACGTCTTGAGGATGTACAGCAGGCATACAAAGCCGAAGTAGACCCTACCTACGGCGGATATATCGTCAGCCCGTTTGTTCCTATTTCATACAAAGCGGATGAGATGGGCGTGGCAAAGGGAGAAGGCGAAAACATAGCGTTGGCAGAGTATAATATTGAGTATGGCAAAACTATTGTTCCATATGTGCCGTATCTGGCATACAATGCCTGCCTGCAGCGCAGCCTGAAAATGACAGCTACAAAATATAGCGTAAAAAGAGAAATAGAGCATACTACCTCAGAGCATTTTGACAAAATAACATTTGTAGGGTTCTCTTGGTTTGGCGACATGATTGTGGACATATGCATGATAAATGAAACAGAGTTTTTGCATATAAAATATAAGGGCAACAAAACCCCGCAAGAGATAATTGATGCAGTGGAGAAGACACTGTACGAATAGACAAAAAAGAGGTAGATAATTGGCAAGAAAAGTGATAAAAATACTCCCTGATAGAATACTATTCACGGATAAAATCGAATGCTGGCTCCACGATATGGCAAAAGAAGGACTGATATTGAAAAAAATGCGCAGCCATTATGCTGTGTTTGAAGAGAGTGCAGAAGAAGAAATTTATTATAGAATAGTTGCTTACGAGGAAGACTATTTTACGAATGAAATCAAAAATATGTATGAAGCAGAAGGCTGGTATATCGCTGTAGACCAAGTCTCGCGATTTCCGTTCGGAAGCATTAAAGAAGAATTTGATCTTAAGATATTTAAATCGGAAAGCGGAGATGACCCCTCTGATAAGCTTTTTGCAATGCATGACAAAACACTTATAAATGAAAAACGAAAAAAAGAGGAGAAAAAACATAAGGAGTATATAATATTTCCGATATTCCTTTTTGCTTTTTCGCCAATCTTTTTGTTTTTTATCCCTTCAATGCTCTTTTTTGGTATAGGCATGTCAACTGGCGGTATATCATTATTATTTATGTTATTTACACGCCAGTATGAAAACAACAGCAAAAAAGACTTGGAAGAAAAAATGGATGACTTTTTCTTCAGCAGGAAAGAATATTGGGAGCAATGTCAAAAAAGGAACAGAGTTTCATTAATATCCGAAATTCTTGTAACAGTGATAATTCTTACATTTAATCTTGGTTTCGGCTTTATTAATTTAATCTTTCTTGAAGAAAGAGATATGAGCAGAGTACCCAATTTTATCAGTTTTGCCGATATACAACAGATTGAAACAGACTACAACAATACAGTTTATGGTGGCTATATACCTACGCCTTTTGTTCCTATCTATTATAACGCTGACCAATGTTTTAAAATAGATGAAGTTAACGATTTGTCATCATATGCTTATTATGAAATTGAATATAGTAAATCAATAATCCCTTATATTACATTCATTGCTATGGATACAAGAGAGAGAATCAGGTTTAAAGACAAAGAAAATGAAATATGTTACGCTAGTTCGGATTATTTTGATGAAATCACTTATATAGAATTCTTTACAGACGATAAAAATCATGTTGAGATATGTATGGCAAATATGAGTGAAGCTATATTTTTATCTTATTCTGGTGATAAAACCGCAGAAGAAATAATTAAAGCAGTGGAAAATACACTATACGAATAGCAAGGCTGACAATGCAAATGAAAAATACTGAATGACTGTTTTGAGCATAACCAAAACAGTCATTTTTCTATGAATCATATGGTAAAATATAAATATAATATGTAGATTCAGCGGGGGATTTTCTCGTTTCGTGCAACTAATAGGGTGAAGGAGTTGATGGAATGAACGAGAATACGGCAATAAATACTTGCAATATAAGCAAATATTTTGGAGACTTTAGAGCATTAAACAATTTGTCTATTTCCGTAGGGCGGGGTGAGATATTCGGATTTATCGGCAGAAACGGAGCAGGCAAAACTACATTTATGAGGATACTATGCGGGCTTATGAAGCCAAGCGGCGGAACAATGGAGACGCCAAAGCACATAAGCTTTCTTCCGCAGAATGTCAGGTTTCGGGACAATATGACCGCAAGGGAAGCGATACGATATTTCGCTAAGCTAAGAAAAAGCGAGGCAGAGAGCATCGAAAAATTCGCTGAAAAACTAGATATTGATTTATCGAAGAAAATCAATAGCCTTTCCCCTGGGCAGCAGCGAAAGCTGCAAATAGTGATTGCAACAATTGGGTCACCGGAGATACTTGTGCTGGATGAGCCGACAGCAGGACTGGACCAATCTGCTGTGCAGCAGGTGAGAGAAATAATAAGAGAATTAAATGAAAGCGGATGTACCATTTTTATTTCCTCGCATGTTCTAATAGAGCTGGAGAATCTATGCCATAGAATAGCGGTAATTGAAAAAGGCGAACTTCTTTATCAGGGAGCTTGCAGCAGCTGCTATGAAATAGAAACAGAGGGCATGGATAAAAAGACCAAAGAGCTTTTATCGAAATCACAAAAGAGGCTATTTGAAACAGATGGAGATTTATTAATCGCTGAAATAGAAAGGCACGAGGTGCCGTCCGTTTTGCAATTCCTGCATGAAAAGAATATCAAAGTTTTCGGCGTCAGGCGGCAAGGCATAGAAGCACTTTACAATCGAATTGTAGGGGGTGCAATAAATTGAGAGATATATTTATTTTACTGCAAAGAGATTTGAAAGGCAGTGTTAAAATGAGACAGCTGATAATGCTTGTGTTTCTCTTGCTTTTTCAGTTCTGGTTTATCCTAGGCTCAGACAGCGTAGGGCAGGTGAGATCTACAGGGACAATGCACTTTATGGCTGTGGTATTCTCATTCAATTTCTTTGGCTCAATAGTAGCACTGGCATTTAATTATGACGGCATATCCAGCGAAAGGGAATCTAAATTTCTGGATTTGATACTTACATCGGATATAACAAAAAAGAAATTATATATAAGTAAGATTTTAACCAGCTTAATAATTTCCTTTATATTTGCACTGCTGTATGTATTCATACTGATGCTGGTATACTGGACTATGTCAGGCGACATAGGGCTAGGGCTGATGACCCTTCGCTATATTCTGCCGCTCACTGCTTTTCTGCTGATATTCAGCCTGATGGGGCTGATGCTCTCTGTAGTTTTCAGGTCGTCCAAAACCTCGCTGATTACTGCGATGATTATTGGCGGAATGATGATGCCAAGGCTTTTTATAATGATTATGGACAGCATTGGCGGAATATTCGGATTTGCTGATAAGACAATGGAAATTCTATACATGCTCTCGCCGGCACTTATAATGAATGCATTAAATGGATATTCAGAAATGCACTATGTATACTGGGCTCTAATACTGCTGGCTGCATATCTTATAATAGTTATTGCATCAGGCATGTATTCGTTCATCAGGCAGGATGAGCTAAACTACGGTGAATAAAACCATATGAATAGGAGATATGATATGAAAAAGAAAACCACAATAACAGTTTTAGCAATTTTTATAGTTGCAGCAATTTTTCTGGGATTATTGCTTGTAAATAAAGGAGATGGCCCTGTAATGGGGATGATGCTGGCAGATAAAGCTATGGCAGACACCCAATCATACAACGACAGTGCACAGGCACAGGGCGATGATGTTTATCTGGTCTTATCAAATGCGTTTAATAAATATCAGGAAGACTACAAAGCGGATATCCCAAAGGGCGATGATTTATACGCTGCTGTATACTTTGTGGAGTGTCCGCAGGGCTCTGAATACAGCTGCAAATGGATAAAAGATGATACGACTATAAAGGAAGAGACAGGTGTACTTAAAACAGGACCGCAGGGAGTGATATCCTATATGCTGGACGGAGAAAAGGTGGAGCAGGGAATATATATATTCGAGCTTTACAATGGTGACTCAAAGATATTTGAAAGAACGTTTTCTGTTGAATAGAGGTTTATGTTTTTGAATAAGGAGAAAGAATACTTCACCGATTTATACAATCAGGATTTTGAGTATGTCTATTCATATGTCTATTCAAGGACTGCAGGCAACAGCCAGCTGACTGAGGACATAGTGCAGGATACTTTTGCTGCCGCATGGCTTTCTCTGGGCAGATTTGACCGCCGAAGCACTTCACGTACTTGGTTTTGCTCCATAGCCAAAAACAAGCTATGCGAACACTATAGAAGGACAATATACAGGGAAAAGATAGAGTTATCCACAGAAGAGGAATTGGCTGACTATCCGGACTCTGCAGACATAGAAGAGGCTGTTATCGGCAATGAAATGCGAGAGTGCCTGCTGGAAATAATGAAAAAAATGAACCCAACATACAGCTATGTGCTGATTATGAAATACATGGACGGCTATAGCGTGAAGGAGATAGCCAAAGTGATTGGAAGGTCTGCAAAGGCAGTGGATGGAATTATTCAAAGGGCTAAGGTATCTTTCAAAAGAGAATACACAAAGCTGGAAGGTTGTGATGGAAAAAATGAATGATAAAGAATTAGAAAAAATTATCAAAGCGATAGATACACAGGTGAATCCACCAGTAGGGCTGAAGCAAAAGCTTCTATATAATGTCATGGAGTCGGGAAATGTGGCAGAGCCGACGCTGACACGATTGGAGAGGTTTCTTTTTGAGAAGCCATTAAGAACTGCATGCTTCATATCTGTTTCCGTTTCCGGCACCCTATGGGCAGCATTAGGGAATGGATTTGCAGGTTTTTTAAGCAGCATTATAGGATAGGCGGTGAAATAAATGATGAAAATTTTGTACAAAACGATTTTTGCTCCACTTGGAGTTTTCAATAAAGACGATGACAGAAAAAAACAAAGCACTTCCATTGCAGTGGTTGCAGCTACGATAATTGCTGGCTCGATTATTGCACCGATTCTATACTATTATGTCAATAAGGATAGATATGAAATAGAATTGAACATCACAAATATAATTCTGATGGTTGCGTTATCGATTGGCACTTGGCTCGCAGTATGTGCACTGTTTTGGATGCTTTCGAAGGCCTTTAAAAAGGATATCAAGTTCTCACAGATATCATCTACATGGGGACTTAGCTATATGCCAAATTTATTGTGCGTAGTGTTGTATAATACTTTGCTTATAGCACCGGGCGTGAACAACGGAAGCGGAATTGCAGCCTTTGTAATATGTACACTATTTATTATGCTTCTCGTGTGGAAGGCTATACTCTACTTCATGACAATGAGATTTGTAATAGATACCTCGCTGGGGGAAATTATTGTATACACAGCAGTATCGGCGGTGGTATTTGCAGTGCTGATGATGGTGGGCTTCAGGGCTGGGATACAGGTACCCATGCTCTAGATTTGCAAGATAAACTACATGTATAAACCAAAAGAGCTGCATTAGCAGCTCTTTTCATATAGCCCAGACCGCAGGAATTATTCAAATTAAAGAGTGTATCAGCCAAATGGCCAAAAATTTGAAGCAGATAGTGAAGCAAAGAGTTCTTTGCTATGCAGTCCGTAGGCTAATTTTTAAATAAATTCAATATTATGCTTATTATGGTCTCCAGCCATGTGCTGTCGTCTCCTGTTTCAGGGTTTGCAGCCGTGAAGCCGGCATATGAAAGAGGCGCATCGTTTCCGGTATCGTTAAGCTCAAATATCAGATGAATATTTTTGGTGTTGCCGGTGTATGTCAGTGCGATGTCGCTGCCCAGTATGCTGTAGCCTGTTTTATTGCCTGTAGAGAATGTCAAATCGTATCTGCGTACTTCATTGCCCATATCATCCTCTATTACCAGTGTGTGATAATCGTAGGCGATATCGTCAAAGGAGACTCTGCCGGAAACATTTGTTGCAGCCGATATAGGGTCTGAATACAAAGTGAATGTATAGCCCTTCATTGCTTTTTTGCTGCTGTTTAGCAGCTCGCAGGAAAGCCCAGCCTTCATTTTGGATGTGTTTTCCGGGTTCTTCACATGTATTTGAAACATGTCCTGATAGCTCATGTCGTTTGTCTGCACATATATATGGGCTGTGCCGGGGGATAGAGCAGTGAACTGAATGGAATGATCATCCAGTACAGTGTAGGATACCACCTGCGGCTTGTCGCAGTACCATGTCACAGATTTGTCGAACGCATCATATGGTCCTACGCTGCAGGTTAGGATATCTGATGTATTTCTATAATAGGTTTCTTTTTCTTTGTCCAGCGTCACTTCTGTCACATGCTGCAGCACAGTTATTGTGCAGGTGTCGGTGTGTCCACCGTCCTCTGTAGTAGTTGTGATGGTGGCTATTCCGGATGACACAGCTGTAACAAAACCTGTACTGTCAACAGTTGCAATAGCGTCATCGCTGCTTTGCCATATTATGTTTTTGTTTGCTGCATTCTCCGGCGAAACTGCGGCAGTCAGCTCAATTGTGTCGTTTGCAGTGTCTAGGTCGTCCAGCTCCAGAGTAGCATTTTCGATGTCTATATCCACCGTGTCAGCACCGATCGGCGCGAATACTGCCACCAAAGTGGTGGGTGATTTTATTATAAAGCTTTTTAAATCTTTAGATGTTATTTTGCCGTCGCTCCAGCCTGTGAACACATAGTTTTCATTGGGCAAGGTATCCGGTGCGTCTTTTGGGCTTCTGCCTTTTAATACCTTTTCAGTTGGTTTGCTGGGGGACACACTAGCTTTTGAGTCGCAAATATTTCCGTTTTCTCCCGCTTCATATGTCACTAGCAAAGTAGGCAGCCATGCGTATGCTGTGCCTGTCCATGATGCAGGCACAGAGTATTCATATGCCATATTGCCTGCGATGGTCTCATCCGTGAAGTGAGAGTGGGTACTGGTTATTACATCTGATGATAAATTAGTTTTTAGAAATAGTGCAGCATCTCCACTGATGTTTATGCTTCCTGAATAGCTGCTGGTGGATGCTCCAACGTCGTTGTATCCGCTTGCGCTGGCATATGCTGCAATCAGCCCGCCAGTAATGGTGATTTCGCCTGCATCAGATACAAATCTCCCGCCGCCTATTGCAGCAGCATATCTGGAATATGCTTCTATGGTGCCGCCTGAGATAGTGATGCTGGTCACAGGCGTAGAGCTGCTTTGCCTGCCGCTGCCGATGCCTGCTCCGCCGTAGCTGCCGCCGTTGGCATATATGTTTCCGCCCTCTATTATTATATCTCCGCCCAATCCAAACTGACTGGTGCCTATTGCAGCTGCGTATGTTCCCGACATGGTGTAGGCATATATATCGCCGCCTGTTATTTTTATCGTGCCGCAGTCGGCGTAGTATCCTGCTCCTATTGCTGTACCGCGGTAGTTTCCTCTTGCGGTTATGTTGCCGCCTGAAATATTAATCTCGCCACCTGGGCTTTGCGACCCTCCGCCGATGCCTGCTGAGTATGTGCCGCCGTACGCTCTGATGGTGCCGCCTGAAATATTAATCTGCTCCACAGCCATTAGACTGCCTGAGCCTATTGCCGCGCCGCTGTTGTCGCCGTTGGCAGTTATGTCGCCGCCTGAAATATTTATTATTCCGCTCTTCGCCACAGCACCGCCGCCAATGCCCGCTGCATTTGTGCCGGGCTTTGCATATATTGTACCGCCGGAGATGTTTATTATTGTGCCGTTGCCCTGCTCGCCGCCGCCAATGCCCGCCGCGCTGCTGCCGCCGTATGCATTTATTGTGCCGGATATTATGTTTATAGTTCCCGCGTTTATTCGCATAGCTTCATTTGTCACAGCACCTATGTTTTCGCTGCCGCCGATGCCTGCGCCTCTTGTGCCGCCGTATGCATTCAATGTTCCGCTGCCGGATATAGTCAGCTCCGTAGGGTAGCATACCATCACTCCCGGGTATGTGGATGATGAGCGAAGAGTATTTGTGCCGCAGAAATTCAAAAAGCTGCTGCCGTCTTCAAAGGAAACGGCACAGCTAGGGGACGTGATATTCACGTTTTCAATTTCTAGGGATACATTTTCTCCGCAGCAAATGCTGATATTGTATACTGCATTTGATACAGATGAATACAGCTTTATTTTGGAATCATCGGGAACAATAATGCAGTCCCCTGCACCTAGTGAAAGGGATGCCAAATCCGTGTCTGATGAAATTGTAAAATCTGATGCAGATGCTGCTTTTGTAAAAAACAACATCATAAACAAACATAAAAGTGATATCTTTATTATTTTGCGCTTCATTGTCCCTACCTAGATCATTTATTATCTATCTCTATCTCTTTATATATCTATTTGTAAAATATTATCATAAGTGTATTACGCATTTATTAAGCAATTGTAAATATATTAAAAATATACATTATTATTAGTAATATACAACACTTTTGTGATATGAAAATGAACGTCTAAATATAATGTAATAAACAGTGAAATATGATATAATTCTCCTATGACTTAGCTATAAAATCAAAAATGGAGGAGAAGATGGATCAGCAAAATGCAATAAAATTAGTAAACGACATAATGAAAGACAGTGGAGAGTGCACCCTCGCCATACTAACACAGGACGGCAAACCACACGCAGCTACTCGCTCTTTTTGTGCGCCAGCAAATATTCTAGGCGGTTATGTCAGCTCCAACACCAGCGGAAATCTTGCCCAGAGCGTGATGAAAAACTCAGCTGCCAGCATGTGTATTCGCCAAGGTAACAACAATATCACATTATGCGGCACAGTGCACATAGTGGAGGACAAGGCAAAGAAGGCTGAGCTATGGCTGGATTGGTTTATAAACCACTATAAAAAAGGCGTGGACGACCCAGAATATTGTGTTATAGAATTCAAAACAGAAAACGTATCTTTGTGGATAAGCGGCGAAGTGATGAAATTTGACGTAAAATAATTAAATACTCCAGTTTCCTGCTGCAGGCAGTGCAAAGGGCCTAATGCAGGATATATTGGAGATGTGGAACGGATAATAATAGTATACTTTTTATATATAGAAGGAGTAAAAATGGAATTTGATTTACGCAAACCAAGGAGATGGGGACTTAGATATGGTCTTGTGATGGCGATGGTTCCTGCGATTTTTGCAGCATTAATTATTTTGCTTGCTATTAATGAAGGCATCGATGTGATGATAGAGGATCCAACCATACTATATGTATTCTTAGGCATTTCAGTTTTTTGGATTTTGATTTTTATTTATCCGCTCGCCGTTATGGGAATTAAAAACCACAAAATTATAATTGATGAATATGGCATAGTTTATAGCAGCCCTAAAAGAAAAGTCTCGATGAAGTGGGATGAAATTGGAGATATAAAGGTATCACCTTCTTCAAAATTACCAATGCTTTATATTTTTAGCAAGGAGTTATCCAAAGAAGACAGAAAGAAAAAAGAGGCATGGCTGCGTCAAAAAGGAGAAATGCCGAAAAATATTAGTAAAGAACTTATTTTCTGTGAATATTATAAGGAACTATATAGTGAATTAAAAAAATACTATAATGATGAAATAATCAGCGAGTATAAGCTTGCGTTAAGAGGTGTATATGAGAACTAGCTCGATTACAGAAAAAAGAAAGAAATCTCTTAAACGTGGGAAAACTATGTTCTTTATTATTGCTTCTATAATGATTGTTAACATAATACTATTAATCGTTTTTGGAAGCGAAGAAAATGCACGTATGATACTAGTAGTATTTTTTGGGATACTTTTCTATGTTTTCATGGGATCACTTATTGGACTGTTAAAATATATCAGTGCAACTAATCTAATCAGCATAAATCAATTTCACGAGTATGATGAAAGCAAAATAACCGTATACGATAAAACAGCAGATGCCAATATAGAGAATGAATTCAATTGGAGTGATATTAAGTATATAGAGCAGATAGATTTTAGGTCTGGCTTTGATGTTTTGCTGGGATATGAATATATAGGGCTGATGCTAATAGCAGACAAAGAACAATTTTATAAAGGTATAAACCCCAAAAACAAAGAGATGGACAAAATACAGAAAAGACAGACAAAGCTATCCGGCGGATTCTTTTTCCAATGCACTAGAGAGGATATCGATGCCATACAGAGATATTGGGGCAAAGAAATAAAAAATAATTAAGAGGTATTCTATGCACAGGCGTTCATTGGCTATCCATACATTCGCACATTTTGCAGTGGATTTCGCATGCTTTTTTGTGCTGTTTTCCACTGTGTCAAGCGGCATAGAAAGCCTGCAGCAGCTTTCCATTTGGTTTCTTATATATAATATAATAGCATTCGGTCTGCAGTTTATAGTAGGATATGTCTGCGACACCAAAAGGGAATTTCCTGCTGCTCTCATTGGCGTGATAATAGCAATTGTAGGGCTGGCATTTACCAAACAGATATACATCGCTCTGGTGCTGGTGGCACTGGGCAATGCATTTTTTCATGTAGGCGGCGGAATAGACAGCCTAGTGAATGCAAAGGGCAAAATGAGCAGAAGCGGCGTTTTTGTGTCGTCGGGTACATGGGGCGTGGCACTGGGCACTATGGCAGGCAGCGGCGGAATATCAATAGCATTTCCGCTAGCATTTCTGGCAGTATCCGGTGTGCTGATTTATCTTTTCTGCAGCCCAGCCAAGATAAACATGAAAAAATCCGAATTTAGAGTGAATGCAAAAAGCATATCAATAAGCCTGGCGATAGCATTGATATTTGTTTCTGTCGCTGTGCGTGCACACACGGGTTTTTCCATACCAATGCCTTGGAAGAGCACTACTTTGCTTGTACTGATGTCTGCCTTTGCTTCATTCTTTGGCAAGTTTATAGGTGGATTTATCGGGGACAGAATTGGTGCAAGGCTGACGGGCACAGGTGCACTTTTGCTTTCTTTGCCTTTGCTGGTATTTTTCAATGTAAATCCGTGGCTTTGTCTTTTGGGCATAATGCTTTTTAATATGACAATGCCAATCACTCTGTGTGCCATAGCACAATATCTGGAGGGGTACGAGGGGCTGGCATTCGGGCTGACGACGCTGGCACTTTTGTCAGGCACATTCATCACCTATGTTTACTTGATGCCGCAGGGTGTGATAAAATATGTTATAGCAGTTTCTATTGCAATCTCTGCACTGTGCATATTGCTGACTACAGGAAACGACAACAGAAAATATAGAGAAGAGCTGAAAGGGGAACAAAATGCTTAATATACTAATGGCTGCAGATGCAGCAGGTGGACCTATAATAATTGCAGTGTTTTTGGTAGCATTGATAATACTTGGATTAATAGTAGGATTGATAGTATTGGCAGTATCTCTGATAAAAAAGGTAAAAAAGCAAGAGGAAAAACAAAAACTACAAAATGACCAAAATGATAAACAGGAGCAATAATTATGCTGAATTTTTTTGATATAGTACCAGAGCCAGGAATTGAGGGAATAGAAATAGCCAAATCGATGCCGTGGATAGCCGCATATGTTGTGGTAGGCGTGCTGGTGTGCGTGGCTGTTTTCTTCATAATCCGTGCTATAGTGAAGCCTAAAAAGTGATGGAGATACTCCATAGCCTATTTACCATAGTAAAATATCTTCTGCCGCCGCTGCTGCTTACAATAGCTGTGGAGTGCACGCTGGTTTTTGCGATATACCGCAATACTAGATATATGTACTATGTGCTGCTTTTGAATATTTTGACTAATCCGCTTTTGAATTTTATTATGCTGATATACTTCAGCTATGTCGGAATGTCGGGATATTATCTGCTGCTGTATTCGCTGGAAGTAGCGGTGGTGATATCTGAAGGGCTGATTTTTTCAAAGCTAAGTGACAAAAAGATATGGGAGGCACTGCTGGTGTCGCTGGCACTGAACATTGGATCGTATCTTTCAGGACTGCTGATCTTCTAGAAGGGAAGTAAAATGAAATCAATAAACTTAAAATCAAAGCTAATAAAGGCCAATACGCAGCCCGGCTCTGTGGTGTACACAGGCACCAAAAAGAGCGAACGCTCCAGAATAGAGCTGATAACCTATGACGAGCATCATTTCACCCGCTCGGATATAGCTGTTGAAGACATACATAATATAGAAGCACATAAAGTAAACTGGATAAACATAGTGGGCGTAAATGACACGGAGACAATAGAGAAAATAGGTCAAATTCTTGATTTGGATTTTTTGATTTTGGAAGATATCGTTACCATTGGAAGCAGACCGAAATTTGACAATTACAATGACTATTTGTTTGTGCTTCTAAATACCATATTAATAGGCTCAACAGATAGGCTTTTTCGTATCGAGCAGATATCCATCCTGCTAAAGGGCAATATGATAATTACCTTTCAGGAAATTGAAGGTGATATGTTTGGCTTTGTGCGCAATAGAATAGAAGACAGCAAGGGCAGAATACGCAAAAGCAGTGCGTCATACCTGCTGTATTGCCTGATAGACGCCATAGTAGACCAATACTTTTTTACCATAGATGAGATAGATAAAAATATAGAAGTGCTGGAAGACGACATAATAAATGATACAATGCAGGAGCAGTCCAAAAGGATATACTCCCTGCGGCGAAACTTGATGGAGCTGAAAAACACCATCTGGCCAATCAGAGATATAATAGAAGGGCTGATTATTGAGGAAGCAATTTTCAGCAAAGAAGAAAAGAACTATTTGAACGATGTGAAGGACAATATCAAGCAGATAATGGACTCTATATCCACCTACAGAGACCTGACCATGGCACTGTATGAAATCTTTCTTTCCAATATCAGCAATAAAATGAACAAAATAATGACCACCCTTACCATAATCTCGGTCATCTTCATTCCGCTTACTTTCCTATCCAGTGTCTACGGCATGAATTTCCGCTATATGCCGGAGCTGAATATCCGCTGGGGCTATCTGGCATTTTGGGTAGTGTCTGTGGTGATATTCGTTACGCTGTTTGTCTTTTTCAAGCGAAAAAATTGGTTTGTATAGATACAAACCAATGAAATCTCTATTTAAATGGGTCTCTCTTTGTAAAAGGAGCTGACATAAATCTATACATAATCTTGGGCGTAGTAAGCCAAGCTATGTATGCACCATTCTTTTGGTTTTTCAGCACCTCTTTGCTCAGATATTCCGTCACCACTTCCACTTTATCAGCCAATATTTTAAATATCTTCAGTGTAGATTCTTTGTTGGGTGAATTCTCCACATCTTTTAGCAGAAGCTGTGTCAGCGCCATGCCCGGGGACAGCCTGCCCACTATCACGCCTGTGCCTTCCATCTCCTTTGCTAGGCATCGGGTGAAGTATCTCAGTGCTCTTTTAGTAGTGCCGTAGTATGCTGAGCCGTTGGCTATTCTTCCGTCGCTGCCCAGGCCTTCCATGTTGTATATTGAACCGCTCTTTTTTGCCAGCATATATTTCCCAGCCGCACGGCTTCCGTTTATCATGCCCAATAAATTGACATCCACCACTTTTTTTATCTCGTCATCTTCCAGCTCCATAATGGACTTGGATGAGTGAGTTATTCCTGCGTTGTTTATCCATATATCTATACGTCCATAGGCTTTGTCCGCTGTGTTTACCAGTGCCTCTACGCTCTCTTTGCTGGTCACGTCGCAGACTGTGGCGATAAATTTTCCGCTGTATTTTTCAAAACTTGCTGCTGCTTCGTCTACGGACTTTTGGCTAGTTCCTGTGATTACTACGCTGTGCCCAGCCTTCAAAAAGCATTCTGCCAATCCGTGCCCTATGCCCTTGGAGCTCCCGGTTATTACTATTACTTTGTTATCCATTTTGCCACCTTATTCCTGTGTGTTGGCGATGAAGTCTGTTATCAAATCCACAGCCTGCTCCTGCTGGCTTTGCCTGCTGATAGATGCGTTGCCGTCGCCTTTTTGCTCGCCATAGTTGCCGAAATAGGCGTGATTGCCGCCGGCTATTTCATGTTTATTTTCCGTATAAGAGAGCTTTTCGAGGTCTAGATTCACGTCTTCACTGCCGTATATAGCCAGTGTATCAATGTCTGCATCGTTTATAGGGTATGCTCCCATCAGTATCAGCCCGTCCAGCTTTGCGTAGCCTTCCTCCACATAGCTGCTAGCCATTGCACCGCCCAGCGAATGACCGGCTAGATACCAAGAGCTGATTTGCGGGAATTTATCATATACTCTCTCAGCTGCCTTTATGTCGAAAACGGCAAGATTAAAGGGCATCTTCACCATCACGCATGTTATGCCCTGCTGGGATATAGCATCCAGCAGCGGCGCATATGCCAGTGCCTCCACCTTGCCTCCGGGATAGAATATCAGCCCTATGTTTTTGTCTGTGCCTTCACTGGGGCTAAATACATACATGTCTTTTGTGTCGTCCAGCATGTATTCGCTGGATGAATACTTCTCCGCTACGTCTGCATCTGCTCTGTAGTAGTCCAGTGTGTATATGTAGAATACAGCCAAAATAATAACGATTAATAAGGCGGCTGCTATAGATATTTTTTTAAATATTTTTCTTTGCTTTTTCATTTTTCCCTCCTTTGCCATGCAAAGGGATTATAATCACTTTTCTATAAATTCAATCACCTTATTCATGGCGTCCTCTGCCTCTGGCATGGGTATCAGCATCCATACGTGGGGCATTTCTTCGTATTCATAAAATTGCAGTTTTTTTGTGTCGCTGCCTATTTTCTCCGCCAGCTTTCTAGCCTGCAGATTAAGCAAATCGTGGGTGCCGGAAAATAGTGCTATATCTGCTATTTCTGTAAGGTCGCCGTATATGGGTGAGCATCTATAGTCCTTTGTGCCCACGCTGCCGGCGTATCTTTCGCCTGCCATTTTCAGGGAGGAGAAATCGAGAAATTTATCTTCTTCTAGCAGTTCCTCGGGAATATCCTCATCCATGGATACATCCAGCCAAGGCGACAGCAGAATAAGCTTGCTGGGCTTTGGTGAGATACCATTTGCATTTATATACTGTGCCAGTGCCAATGCCAGCCCGCCGCCTGCAGAGTCGCCCATCAGTATTATCTCCTGATTGGCTTCTGAAAACGCTCTACTGTATGCCTCCGCTGCCATGTCTATTGTCTGGTCGCATGTGTATTCCGGGGAAAGTGGATAGTTTACAAAAGTCACCTCAATGGGGATTTTGCCCATTATCCACCCCAGTGCCAGCCAGTGCATTGTGCTGGGCTCGGATGCATATGCTCCGCCGTGGAAATACATTATGTGATGCTTGGCATCATCAGCGGATTTCATGTTCACGCATTTTCTGCCCTGCACTTCATATACCTGTGCATCGTATTTTTTGCCCAGTCTTTTCGGCGGCTCTATGTTCTTGCCGCTCCTTGCTGGGCTTTGCATTTTAATCTTTGTCACTATGCGTGGGTCTACTTTGTCTGTTATTTTGTCTATAAGTATTGCTATTTTGCTTGGCATATCACTATCCATTTCTTATTCGTTATATATTGATTATACATTAAATATTTTATATGGTCATTAAATAAAAGTGTATACTATAAAAATCGCACAAATAAAGGCACCTTATGAAGTGCCTTAGATAATCTATAAATTTATATATTCGCTTTTTTCTAATTCTATTTTCTTCTTCAATGATAAAAGCAAATCCTTCTCCATCATTGCTATGCCAGGGTGTACATATTTATCAACAACTAGAATTCCCTGTTTGCACAATTCATATGCGTATTCATATTCTTTATTGGAATAGTATTGATAGTATGCTCTCACCCGCAGACCGTTGCAATCATTGTCATTTTCTATTCGATTTTTTACTTTATTATAGTAATCATTAGCCTTGTCTATATTGCCTGTAATGCATGCCGTGTAGCAGATGATATAGCAATAAACTACATGTGACACTTCACTAGATGTGTCAAAATTCTCTTCTATTTGGCTGCTGCAGTATTGCATAGTTTCTATATCGCCTAAGTCTAGTGATTTTCTATATAAGGCAGATATATATGATGAATTAAAGGGTTTAGTTTTGTCTAGCTGGAGTTCGTAATCTCTTGGTCTTAAATTTTTGTTCACCATGTCTGCATATTTTACTTGTTCCAGAAATTCTTCTTTGCTTTTTCTATTAAATAACAATGTCCATAGTATCCAGCCATCATAGTATACTTCATTAGTTTTCTTTATCGGTAAAAGATTAAAAGCGAAAAGCAGAAATGAGATAATGGCTAAGCTAGAGAACAGAATGCTGTTAAAACCAGAATTGCGCCATATAATAAAAAATATTATTGCAGAAATAAGATTGAATAGTGCACCTCCAAAAACCGACAGCCAGTATATATAAATAGGCTTATATTTGGGAAACATAGAGCAATAGCCAGCAAATTTTCTAAATCCTTCAACTCTGAATTTTATGCGACTGTTTTCATCATAAAAATTAAAAAACAGTATTTTAAAAGAAACAAATTTGTATCCTGCAATCAGTCCAAAAACTAAATGCCCTAGTTCGTGCAATGCTGTTCCTATGAAATAAGATAATATAACCGATAATATACTTTTTACTATTAGCACAAAAAGAACAATAAATGATTCGCCAGACATAAAAGTTAATAAAATTATAATGACTATTATGAGAAAATAGAATATTGTATAGCAGCCTTTCTTTTTATTAGTATTACGCATTCATTTTCCTCTGGCTTCTAAGTGATTTGAAGAATTTATTAATAATCATCCTACAGCATATCCTCCAGTATCTCCACAGCACTTGCTACCATATCCGGGCAAATAGTGTTGAAAAGGTCTTCCTTTAGTATGATCTCCATATCCTCTTTTTTTGTTATGTCATATGTCAGGATATCCTTGCAGATAATAGTGCCGTTTTCTTCTGAAAATAGCTTGTGGAATTTCATCACCATCTCGTTTGTCTTTGCTTTTTTATCCGGGTCTTTGTCTGTTCCAAATCCATATTTCAGCCCAATAGCCATCACTGCACCGGATACAGCTCCGCATACTTCGCCGCAGCGCATTCCGCCGCCAAAGCCTGATGTCAGCTTCAATGCGGTCTCTTTGTCCAGCCCCAGCTCCTGGCAGTATACCCCCAGCACAGCCTGAGCACAGTTGAAATTTTGAGAAAAGCAATGTACTGCTTGCTCACATCTTGTCATTGTCATATTCTTTCCCCTTTATAAGTAAAATTTTAGAAAACAACAGATTACTTTTGCATCTGTATATTGCAGGTAATCTGTTGCTATTATTAATTTAAGTCTCGGACACATATTATTATGAAGTGTTTACGCATATATAATATGCCGTCATATCAATACGTGCTTGATGCTTATTCCGATGCCACGCTTGGTGTCCAGTAGCTGTTGTTGTAGATATCTGTCAGCATGTATGTCACCAGATATGAGGATTGCTCTATCTCCATGTCACGCACTTGGATTTCGCCGGAAACTATCATTTGGTCGCCCAGCAGATAGCTGTCGTTGAATTCCTCGTCATATGTGTAGTAGTCGCAGATGAAATCAATTACGTCGCCGTCCTCTATTGGTATCACGCCCTTGGCTATGGAGCCGTCGCTGTATACCAGCCTTGCTCCCAGCACTTCGCCGCTGTCTTTTTTGCTGTCGAATACCAGAATGATATCCACCAGTTCTCCGTTGAGCATGGCAGGCACTCTGCCGGTAATCAGATAATCGTCACCTTCGTATTTTTCATCTATAAAGTAGTATGCTACCACATGTCCATCCAGTGTCAGCCATGTGCCGTCGAAGTCTATTATAAGGTCGCCGTCATCATCAAATGTATGCACATTGTCCATGCCAAGGTCTATGTAGCCTTCGCCGTCGTCGAAGAAAACATTCAGCTGTACATTTTGAATTAAGTCCCATTCATCATCAGTCATAGACAGCACATATATGCCGTCCTTTTCCGTTAGCTCCAGTGCATCGGACGCCAGATAATTATCCTGATAAAAATCTTTATTGGATAATATGGAGTCCATATCCACCCAGCTGGTGTCGCTGCCGCCCAGCATGTCTGATAAATCCCCTGAGCCCAAAAATGATGTCAGCAGGTCTCCCACCAGGTCGCTGCCGCCGCCGCTGCTGCCCATAAATGAGCCTAGCAAGGAGCCGAATGGGCTGGATGAACCGGAAGATATGGCCTGTCCGCCCACCTCTAGGCTGGCAAAGCCGCGGATGCAGTCTGTGTAGGCTGCGTCCATGCCTATCTTTTCATATGTGTTTATCATACTGCCCATAGACGAAAGGGTGGTGTATGGGAAGTATATGGATAGCCCGTTTGAGTTGCTGATGGTGGATGATGTTCTATTGTATTTAATGCAGTTTTCCAGCACGTCCACCAGCTCTGCTGCCTCGTCTGTGCCTATGTTTTGTGCCAGATGGATCAGGTCGATTTGGTTTAGCTGGTTAGGTGCACCATACTCTCTGCTGTTTCCTCTTGCATCTGCTACTATTTTGTATTCGTCGCTGTTTATCAGCTCCCCTGTGGAGGATGCAAATGCATTGAACGCCTCCGGAGCTGTGCCGGCAAGCTCTGCCAAATCGATTAGTGAGAGCGTGGTTTTGTCGTATGGCGATGCTTGGTAGCATTTTTCTATGAAGCTGTCGATTATGCTTTTTCCTATTTCAACAGTTGGCATAGATGTGTCTGCAGATAGGTCATTCAGCCAGTCTGTATAGTACCAGCCGATGCCCGGCTCTGTCTCTTCAGATGCTATTAGGTAGTCTGCGTGATTGTTCATCATGATGGCTGTTTCGTATGTTGCCATCAGGCATGCATCAAAACCAACAAAGTCAAATTTCACTCCGGCCTCGCCTAGCGCTTCGTGTATTTCATCCAGTGTCATTGTGGTTGATCCATAGAATTCGTCGTGTCCGTATCCTTGGTTGCTTCCGCCGCCGTGATCCCACAATATTAGTGCGTATCTATCTGCTTCAAAATTTTTCTCGCAGTATTCTATAAAGTCTTTCAATGTGTCAGGGTCTGTCATGTTCTTTTTGCCCACATTGTCATCCAGAGTTTTTAGCCCATCGGCTGTAACCTGATATCTTTGGTTGGTGCTGCTGGATATGGTGCTGTTTTTCCATGTTCTAGCACCGCCTGTTTCCACCACTAGGTTTATGTTTTTGGATATATCCGAGTGCAGCATTTCATTGAGGTCGGCTGTTGCCATGCCGCTTCGGGATTCCAAATCCGAGCCGCACATATACACCATGATGGTGAATTCGTCCTTGCCGCCGCCCACTATTTTGGTGTATTTATCACGTGCATCGTTGGACACGCTGTAGTCCAGTGACGAATTGGATGGCACATAGTCGTTTGACTGGCTGCTATTGCTTGATGTGTATGTGTCGCCGTATAGTGAATTGTCACCTGTATCCATGCCTTCGATACTGTCCAGCAGGTCTATGCCCATGCAGGACTTCAGCACAAAGTAGGCGATGATTGCGATTATAGCAAATGTGATTATCCGCTTCAGGCTGAATGAGCCGCCGCTTCGTGTGTATCCGCCGCCTGAAGAGCTGCTGGTGTATCCTCCTGATGAATTTGAGCTGGAGCTATTACTAGATGGTTTTCTGTCGGCGTATCCCGTTTTGTTTCCCATAGGCTTGCTGCTTCCTAGCCCGCTGCCTCTTTTATGAACACTGGCAGTGCCAGATGCTACATTCTTCTTTCTTCCCGTTGAATTATCTCTTTTCATTTTTTATCTCCTATTATGGATATTAATACCTAGATTATATCATATGGTATTTTGCGTAACAATGAAAATAAAAATGGTAAAGTAAAATTTACATAGATTGAAATAGAGAATATTTATGAAGATATAGTAAAAAACAGAAAGAAAAAAGCATAGTGTTATCTACCATAGGGATTTCCAAAGGACTAGTACCTTGGGCAGGGTACGGGACAGAGCCCCAGCATAAATACAAACTACCTATCCCGAAGAACCATATCCTGCGCAGTGACATGAGGATGATGATATCTGCCGTTTTCCAGAGTGTGTGATTTCATATATATTTTATCGTATATCTGTATGCACTCAATTGGGCAGAAATTCATGCAGGCATAGCACATATAGCAGTCTGTTTTTTTGCTCCATGCAGGCATAAAGTCACTAAGCGATATTTTGCCGGATGGGCATATCTTGGCACACAGCCCGCAGCCTATGCAGTCTGCCGTGGCATAGAAATATTTTTTGGTTTTGGGTGCTATGCTGTGCACAGAGCGGCTGACTAGCTTCTCCATAAAATTATTAACTGCTGCACTTTTGGATAGGCGTATGCCATCTGTTTCATCTGCATATGTTTCCATGCACTTTACACTATCTTCAATAATGTCTATTTTCTTTTGCATGGCGGTGTGATATTTTTCTACCATTTTGTATGTAGGCACTTGGAAATCCTTGAATTTCGGGTCGTTGTTTGGCATGTCTATCACAAAAGAGCTGCTTAGCTTTTTGTTTTTCTTTTTCAGTATTTTCTCTATTAATTCAAATCCTGAAAACACTGTGCCGCCTCTAGTGACCACGGCGAAAATATATTTAGTCTTTTTGAATGTGAGATTCTCCAGAAATCTTTTGACGGGGATGGGAATGGTGAAACCATGGCAGGGGAATATAAAACCGACTTTTTTTGTCTTGAGTATATATTCCTCGCTTTTGATAGCCGAGGCAATAGGCACAAGCACTGCGTTTGCAAACCGCCTTTGTATCTCCTGCGCAGCCACCAAAGAATTGCCGCTGCCCGAAAAATAGAACAATACTATATCTTTCATCTTAGCCCCCGTTTCATTATATTTATTATTAAATCATTTTTATGTTAAGCAGGTGTTAAGGATGTTTGTTTTTTTATGTTAAATTAGTATAATGCTGCTCATTTTCCAATGCGGTATGCCAATGTTTTTTATTTTATATGGTATAAATATGATGGTGTTGACTAAAGGTGCGGCAAGATATATTATTATATGTATGACTTTAGCCTATGAAAAAATGACCGATGAAAATTTGGCTGTTAATGCAAAAACCAGCGAAGACGCATTGGAATATTTAATGGAAAAATATAAGAATTTTGTGCTCTCTAAATCCCGCCCGTATTTTTTGATAGGGGCTGATAAGGACGACCTGATTCAGGAGGGCATGATAGGGCTGTACAAGGCGATAATGGACTATGACCAAGGCAAAAATGCATCCTTCAAAACCTTTGCAACCCTGTGTATTACTAGGCAGATAATTACGGCGGTGAAGGCATCCACAAGGCAAAAGCACAATCCTCTGAATTCATACCTGTCGCTGGACAAGCCGCTTTTTGATGAAAACACGGATATGACGGTGGTGGAGACTATGGTTTCCGAGCAGAACAATGAGCCCGAAGAGCAGATAATACACTCTGAGGACCTAGAATACATACGGCATGCCATAGATACGCAGCTGACGACTATGGAGAAAAAGGTGCTGAAGCTATATCTGCAGGGCAGAAGCTACAAGGAGATATCGGACTCCTTGAAAAAAACGCCGAAGAGCATAGACAACGCACTGCAGAGAGTGAAGAAAAAGCTGGAGAAGCATATAAGTAAGCAGCAGGCATAAAAAGAGGTGGATATGGAGCAAATAAAGAAGATTTTCAATTTGAAGACTATGTTTTTCATAGTCTTGGGCACGTTTTTTCTGGCTGCATCATACAGCATATTTTTCATACCAAATGAAATAGCACCGGGAGGAGTTTCCGGATTTGCTACTCTGCTGAATGCGCTTTTTGGCTGGCGTGTGGGATTGGTGGTGCTCATATTGAACGTACCGCTATTTTTAGGCGGATGGAAAAAGCATGGTGTCCGCTTTATGATGCTATCATTAATATCCACTCTGTTTCTTTCGCTTTTTATCGAAATAATAAAAATGCCATCGGACTGGATAGGCGTGGTGCAGGAGGATATTCTGCTGTCCACTTTGTTCGGCGGTGCACTGGCTGGGCTGGGGCTTGGTCTGGTGATACGTGAAGGAGCCACGACAGGCGGCACAGACCTGATGGCGATGATTATACACGACAAATTTCCCAATATCAGAATAGCCTGGGTGCTTTTTGTAATAGACTTTTTGGTAGTGGCAGCAGCTGTAGTTTTCCTGTCACCGCTAAAGGGACTTTACGCATTGGTTGCGCTTTTTATATCCGCACAGGTGATGGACTATGTGCAAACGGGTATAGACTCTGCAAAGGCATTTATGGTGATATCCGATTTTTCAGAAGAAATATCACAGGCAATACTCACACGTATGGACAGAGGAGTGACCATGCTATATGGGCACGGTGCATACAGCAAGCAGGCAAAGCAGATAGTCCTCTGCGTTGTTCGCAGGCCGCAGATTGCAAAGCTCCGTTCCATAGTAAAGGAAATAGACGAGCATGCCTTTCTGGTGATGTATGATGTAAAGGAAGTAGAAGGAGAAGGCTTCACGAAGTGAACCTTATCCTTCTACTTCCAAAACAAATAAAAAAGCAGGACAATTATGGCGACATATCTCGAAAACAGTTTTGAAAAAAACTGTGAAAGTGATGTGTGCCAAGCACTACATATAAAAAAGAAGAGAGAAGGTTTCACGAAGTGACCCTTATCCTTCTACTTCCAAAACAAATAAAAAAGCAGGACAATTATGGCGACACATTGCGCAAGCAGTTTTTAAAAAAACTGTGAAAGCGATGTGTGCCAAGCACTACATATAAAAAAGAAGAGAGAAGGCTTCACGAAGTGAACCGTATCCTTCTACTTCCAAAACAAATAACAAAGCAGGACAATTATGGCAACACATTGTAAGTAATCTTTTGAAGAAAGATAGCAAATTAATTAAATACCATTATAAATACTTATCAATAAAGTTTTGAATATGCTTTATCCTTGTCGTGCAGTATTCTGTGGGATCATCTTCAATTAAAAGAACATAGTTTAGAAAATTCACAAACCTAGCAAGAATCAGCAAATCGATATCGTATTCTGAGATTTCCGGCAGGGGTGCAATGGATGAGTAGCCGCTGAATATATTCTTTTTTACATTTTCATAGTCAAACTTTTCATCATTTTTATAGTAAAAGAGCATGATTGCGATGTCGTGGACTGGCAGTGCAAACATAGCCTCCTCAAAATCCAGCAGATGCAGCTCGCCGCCGTGCAGCCTTACATTCCACGGGTTCAAATCCCCTTGTATAAGCTGTGGCTTTGCACCTAGATAGTATTTTGGCAGCTCTTCATCCAGAAATGGAATAATAAAATCCATCAGTCTGTGATATTCATCGCTTAAATATTTTTGATATTTTTCTTCCTTGTAAACGGGGACTTCGCCATTATAATAGAAAACTTTGTCCCACTTTTTCGGGTGTATGCTGCTGGGGATAATAGTATCCTTGGTGGCGACATGCAGCTTGGCTGTCATCTGCCCTAGCGCATAAAACAGCTGGTCACTTTCGTGCCCATCCAATGCTACGCCGTTTACCCAGCTGTATAGTGCAGCTCTTTTGGGCGTATCAAAACAGTCTGTTTCCACCACTGTAATTGATTGATTGCTTTTGGAGGCTATAACTGAAGGAACTTTAATATCGGTTTTTGTGCTTATTTCATTTATCAGAAATACTTCAGCCAGATTGTCGTCTATTGTGCTGGATTCCTCCTGAAATATTTTAAGGGCGTATTTTTTGCCTGTTGTGTCTACTACTTTATAGAAAACATTGGTCTCCTCCGCTAGGAATACCACTGCACGTATATGTATATCATATTGCTTCAGCACATCTATTGCCAGCTTCTTCAGCCGTCTTTTTTTACCGATGGGTGTTAGTTGGTTGTATTCTTTCATGATTTGTCCTTTTCTATATTCTGTGCATTTTATTTTATCATATAAAAATATAAAAAAGTATACCGAGAATGGATATAGTAAAGTGTGCAGACAGAGGCATTAATTGACTTTATAGTAAATTATAGTTGTGAATAAATCCACAATACTATATAATCTATAAATGGAAATAAATTTTAATCAGAAATGAGGTAGCAAATGAACTGTAAGAAGTGTGGAGCGGAGCTGGAAGAGAACGCAAAGAAGTGCCCAGAGTGCAAGAAGAAAGTGAAAAAAGAGATACCTAAGAAAAAGAAAGTAGTATTGATAATTTCGATTGCTGCAGCATTTTTGATATCTGCGGTAGGTGGATATTTCACCTATGAAATTCTGACCAAAAATGCTATAGTCGATGACTTTACACAGGTAATGGATGCAGGACAATACGAAGATGCATACAGCATATATACAGACCACAAAAGCTTTTTGTTCTTTTCAGATGAAAAGGTAGAAGAAGAGCTGAATGATGGCATATTCCGTCTGCTGGATGAAAAGCAGCAGAAATTTTTGAACGGTGAAGACACGGACAACAGCCTGATTGGATATATGCAGAACATAAGCGAAAGTTATGCCGAAAATATCGATACTGGCTTTATAGGAGATTTTCACGATTTACTGAGCGATGAGTACATAAACAACGATCAACATGAAGAAGGATTTTTAGAATATTTAAATACTTTCTATAGTGAAGAAACAGATGAAATAAAAGAGATTGAAAAGTATGCCAAAAACAGAGGACTATACAGAGAAGGTGAAGAACTATATGCAAAGGAAAAATATGAAGAAGCCTATAAAAAGTATAAATCCGTAAAAAGCTTTGATGAACTATACTACGAAGATGCACAAGCAAAAGTGGATGAATGTTTTGGATATATTACAGAAGCAGAAATCGCCGTGATGAAAGAGTATATGGACAACGGCGAGTATGAAGAAGCATTGGCAGAGGAAAAAATATATCGTAGCTTTCTAAGAGACAGCGAACCTGCAAAAGAATTGATTGCAGAAATAAAGCAGAAATTTAAAGATGATGTATTTGCCCAAGCGGATGAAAAAGTAGCTGAAAATGATTACAAAGGAGCCATTAATCTAATCAGCGAAATGAAAGGATATGTCCTTGACGATGATGTTAGAAACAAGGAAGCAGAAATTGAGGATGAATACACCGAGTACGCAATCGAGCGTATGAAATTCCTAAAAACAAAATTAAAGGTAGTGAGAGACTCAGATGATGAAAATGACATAGTAATTCCAAAATCCTATAGATTTTTTAGCAATCTAAGCGAAGAAACATCTGTCAGTGTATATATCGCAAGATATGATGACGGAGTGCTATTTCTTGTGGCTATTTTTGGATTCCCTGAAACAGAAAAAATATATTTTGAAAAAATGAAATTTTATTATGACGGAGAAAGCTCGGAATGGTCTATAGATACATCAGATAGGAGAATAGAGAGCTATAGAGACGGGAAATTGTTTGTAGAAATATATGTAGTAGTATATGATCCATACGACCCAGAGGAAAGCACCACCCTGACTGCCAATCTGCTTGAAGTGCTAAACAATATTTCAGATGGCAGCGGCGGCAAAATAAAATTCATTGGAAAAGATGATGTGAGCCACAAGCTGACAGAGGACGAAATACTAAGTCTTCAATACATCACAGAGGCATATGAGCTATTGGACGAATTCCCAGAGCTGTGGAAATATCTAAAATAAGAATATAAGATATAAAAGCCGGTGTATTACATCGGCTTTTGAAATATTAAGTAGGAGGACTTATGAAATATTACCATGGATCCATAGTGCCAAACCTGAAAACACTGTATCCTTTTAACACAAACAATTCATTATCGCAACGAGACTGCGTATATCTGACAGACAAGAAAGAAATGGCACTACTTTATATTTGGGTCAGAAAATTTGCGTGGCTGACATATGGATTTGATAAAGAAGGCACAGTGGTCTTTGGTGAGACCCACAAAGACGCATTAAAGGAATTCTACAAAGATGTGAAGGGTTATATTTACACAGTGGAGCTGGATAACGCTCTGGAAAATGACACCAGCATAAGAAACGTAGCGACAGTGTATAGCGAGGTGGACGTATTGGGCTGCGAAGTGATAGAGGATGTATACGAAGAAATATTGAAATATGAAAAGCAAGGCAGAATAAAAATACGCCGATATGAGCAGCTGAGCGAAAAAGAACACGCAAAAAACAGAGAAATGATACTAAATACTCTGAAAAGCGGCGACCTAGAGAAAAAGGACAGAGCGTTGCTCGCATACATAAAAATGCGGTTTTCGGATATTTATTTGGAGTTTTTGAACACTACTATTTGAAAAATAATACCTTTTATAGTATAATACGATTATCGTTAAGATAAATTAAAAGAATATGACTAAAAAGGAGATATATTATGTATTGCAGAAATTGCGGAAGAGAGATGGGCGAAAACCAAAACAAATGTGAAAGCTGCGGCACGTATCAAAACATTGGAACGAGCACAAGAGAGCTTTCAAAATCCAGACTGGTAGTTGGCATCATCGGCATACTGCTTGGCACGCTGGGCATCCATAACTTTATATTGGGGCACACCAGTAGAGGGCTGACACAGCTATTAATCACATGCCTCACATGCGGCGTGGGCGGATTTATCGTGTGGGTTTGGAGCCTGGTGGAATCTATCCAAATACTAACAGGGCAAATAAATGAAGATGCACATGGCAACCCATTGACGGACTAATGCGCAAAGTGCACGAAATTCGGCGTCGATATCTTGTGCACTTTAACAGAAATTTAAAGATTACGTAATAAAGTTGTTAAATTTCGTGTAAAAGCATTGACTTGGTCATGGATGTATAATATAATGTGCACATGGAACAAATAGGAGGCGCTAAATAGAAATGAAGAAAATTTCTTGCTAAAAAACTAAATTTCAGGTTACAGAACGATTAGGGTGTTTGTAGACTGAGTGAAGATGCAAGGAACTATCAGAAATTTTCTATTTGCCGAATATTGGGCCTCACAATTAACTTTGTGATTTTAATAGGCTACATATGTCTGCAGGATTTTCCTTGCAGGCATTTTATTTTGCATTTAATTGCACAGGAGGTAGCTTATGATTAGCATAAACAATTTATCATTTTCATACGAAGGCACATACGAGAATGTCTTCACCAATGTATCATTTAATATTGACTCCAGCTGGAAGCTAGGATTAGTATCCAGAAACGGCAGAGGCAAAACCACGCTGCTGAAGCTGATGATGGGGCGGCATGAA
Organism: Eubacteriales bacterium; assembly: GCA_040883315.1. Classification (GTDB taxonomy): domain Bacteria; phylum Bacillota; class Clostridia; order Christensenellales; family UMGS416; genus JAFGUF01. Next base: position 59,832 of record JBFLKU010000029.1, on the reverse strand, counting down.
TACACAGGAACAATATACAGCAGGCTGAAATTCGATTATTTTCCATTCCACATACATGACACAGAAAGAACTACAATAGATGTGGTGGAGAGCATAAAGCCAAATTATGAATACTGGCGGCTGGCAAAGGAGATAAACCTGCTGCAGCTGACAGAAGACTTGCTCTATCAGCCTTTTTCATCTCTGAGCATGGGGGAGAGAACAAAGGTGATGCTGGCACTTCTATTTATAGAGGATAATAATTTTCTGCTGATAGACGAGCCTACCAACCATCTGGATGTACTAGGCAGGCAGGTGGTCAGCCAGTATCTGAAGGGCAAGCAAGGCTTCATATTGGTCAGCCACGACCAGAGCTTTCTGGATAATTGCATAGACCACGTGCTATCCATCAATAAAAACGACATCACCATCACAAAGGGCAGCTACAGCGTATGGCAGCAGAACAAAGAACGGCAGGATAATTTCGAGCTGGCACAGAACCAAAAGCTGCAAAAGGAGATAAAGCGGCTGGAGCTGTCCGCACGGCAGAGCGCCAACTGGAGTGACAAAGTGGAGGCAACGCGAATAGGCGACCATCCGGCAGACCGTGGGCATGTTGGGGCACAATCCGCCAAGATGATGAAGCGCTCCTTGGTGGCACAGGCACGGAAAGAGCGAGCCATAGAGGAGAAATCCCAGCTGCTGAAAAATATAGAGCGTGCAGACGACCTGAAAATAGCCTGCACCAGATATCACAGCCAGTATCTTGTCCGAATAAATGACCTGTCCATCAGCTATGGCGAAAAGAAAGTATTCGAAAACTTAAGCCTGGATATACTAAATGGCGACCGTGTGGCATTGCTGGGCAAAAACGGCTGCGGCAAAACCAGCCTGATAAAGCTGATACTAGGCGAGGATATCAGCCATAGCGGGCATATATCCGTAGGCAGTGGGTTGAAAATATCTACCGTGTCTCAGGACACGTCGCATCTGTATGGCGACCTCACGGAGTATGCTGCATCGCAGGGCATAGACCAGAGCCTTTTCAAGACTATTCTTCGCAAATTTGGCTATCCTCGTTCTATGTTCGAAAAGCCCATGCAAAGCTACAGCGAGGGGCAGAAAAAGCAGGTGCTTCTGGCAAAGAGTTTGTCTCAGCAGGCGCATATTTATGTGTGGGACGAGCCGCTGAACTACATCGACATTCTCTCCCGCCGCCAGATAGAGGGACTGATACTGGAGCATGCACCTACTATGTTATTCGTAGAGCATGACAGGGTTTTTGTAGAGAAGATAGCAACGAAGGTTATAGATATGTAATTAAAACTGATTATATAGTAGCCTCCACTTGTAGGGGAGGTGGATGATAAAATCAGACGGAGGGGTTAGGGGGCTGGGTGTATGTATGGGGCTTTGTTTGTGTAGGGCTCTGCCCTACGACCTGCACAAGGGATTTCATCCCTTGTGTATCCCTAAATTCATAAAAATATTTTTGCAAATTAATATTCATAAATTGCATAATAGTATTAATAGTGATATCATATATACTATATATTGATGTTAGAGATAAATAATTTGAGAAGGTATAAAAGTGGAAATACAAAAACAAAAAGTACTAGAGAATTATAGTTTTAGAAGATTAAGTCCTTTCATTAAATGGGCTGGAGGTAAAGAAGCTGAACTTCAGCATATTTTACCTAATATACCAGATGAGTATAATAGATATTTCGAACCTTTTGTAGGTGCGGGAGCGGTTTATTTTTCTATGGATTCTGATGAAAAGTACATAAATGATAAATCTACAGAATTAATTCAGCTATATAAATTTGTAAAAGAAAATAATGAGAATTTTTTTTCATATATACAAATCATATATGAAGGTTTTAGCAAAAGTGCAATAATTATAGATAGATACAAACAATTATTAATCAATATATATAATGACTTTCGCAACTGCAATATTGGAGAAGATGAACTCGTTTTATGGATTTCTGATTTTGTTGATTTGAATATTCACGAAGTGATAGAACAGTGGAACAAAATATTGATGGTAAATAAAAATAATTATTTAAGCGAGTTAAATAGAAATTTTGTTAGCAAAATAATTAGAATGAAAAAAATTGAAGCACAAAAAAAATCCTTAAATGAAAAAGATATAATTAGTAATATTGAAAGTGCAGTGAAAAGTGCATATTATATGTACATAAGGCACTTATATAATAATAGCGACTCATATTCATTAGGATTAGAATTTTCTTCTGCTATTTTTTATTTTATCAGGGAATACTGCTATGCTTCTATGTTCAGATACAATAGCTGTGGAGAATTTAATGTACCTTACGGTGGTATTTCATATAACAATAAGAATTTTAAAAGGAAAATCGATTATATAAGTTCGATAGAATTAAATAATTTTCTGCAAAACACTTACATTTCAAATTTGGACTTTGAAGAATTTTTAGATAAATTTGCTCCAAGTGAAGATGATTTTATTTTCCTTGATCCTCCATACGATAGTGATTTCAGTACGTATACGCAAAATTCATTTGGGAAAAAAGAGCAGGAAAGACTAGCAGACTATTTAATAAATAAATGCAGAGCTAAATTTATGCTTGTAATAAAAAATACAGATTTTATTTTTAGCCTATATAGTGAAAAAGGGTTAAATATAATTTCTTTCGATAAAAAATACCTAGTTAGTTTTCAGAATCGGAACACTAAGAAAGCTAAGCATTTGATGATAACTAATTATTAAAGGAGAAGATAATGTCTAGAGTTTCTGAAAAAGAATTAGTAATTCCGGCTTTGTATGTAATTAGTAATAATCCGAATATAAAAACTAGTGACTTGATTTTGGAATTATCAAATTTAATTAATCCAACGGGAGAAGATTTAAAAAACTACGGAAGTAGGAATGATGCAAGATTCACCCAAATTGTTAGGAATTTGGTATCCCATCATAAACTTGACGACCAACTAGGCTATACAACGATTAAAGGGCAAAGGAATGGTTCGCATACTATTACAGAAAAAGGGAAAGAGTATATTGAACAGAACAAAGATATTTTCGAATATTTGATAGACAATGATTTTGAAAATATAGATATAGAAGATACATTAGTAGAGATTACAGATTCAATCGAGAGAAAAAGAAAACCTTTAGTATATGATGAAAATATTTTTGTATATGAGGGAAGCAGAAAAACAATAAGAAATAAAGTATATGAAAGGTCAGCTAAACTAAGAAATATTGCGATAGAATATTACACGCATAATGGCGTAATTTTATGTGATGCTTGTAAATTTGATTTTAAAGCTAAATATGGAGCTAGAGGTGATGGATACATAGAGATACATCATCAAAAGCCAATATATACATATGAAGAGCAAGATGCCAATATGTTTATTGATAGTGCATTAAAAAATGTTGTACCAGTATGTTCTAATTGCCATAGAATGATACACAGAAGAAGAAATGATACTTTAACTATAGAGAAATTAAAAGAAATAATTAGCACAAATCAAAACGGAGGATTTTAATATAAAGGAAGCCACTCTGCTATAATATTTATGTTAACACCTCCCACACCCTTCCAATAATTTAAACACTTTGATAACAAATTCACAATTATAGAGTTTTAAAAAAAACTATGCTATAATAAATTTGCTTTGTGCATATAGGCGCAAAGCGGAGATTTTATGGTAAGGAAGAGAAAAAAGTGAAAAAAAAGACTTTCAAAGGCGGGGTACATCCACTGTCTCACATTTATCATGGCAAAACACTAACAGAGCATAAGGCAGCCAAGGTGCTGGAGCCTCCAAAGGAAGTGGTTATACCGCTTTCCAGAATCATTGGCAAGGAGGCAAAGCCGCTGGTTCAAAAGGGCGACTATGTGAAAAAAGGACAGCTAATCGGTGAAGCCGATGGCTTTATCAGTTCCAATGTTCACTCGTCTGTTTCTGGTACTGTTATAAAGGTGGAGAACAGACCGCACCCAACAGGCATAAAGAGGCTGGCAGTGGTGATAGAAAACGACTTCAAGGAAGCCGTTGCAGACACTGTAGTGCCTAGAGATATCAATAAGATGAGCAAGGAAGAGATAGCTCAGGCAGTAAAGGATTTGGGTATTGTGGGCATGGGCGGTGCTACATTCCCCACTCATGTCAAATTGATGCCTCCAAAGGACGCCAAAATAGACTATATAATAGTAAACGGAGCAGAGTGCGAACCGTATCTGACAGCCGACCACAGGCTGATGCTGGAGCATCCGCAGGACGTGATTGAGGGCTTGAAGACTGTTATCAAAATGTTTGACGTGCAAGAGGGCATAATAGGCATAGAGAGCAACAAAGAGGACGCTATAGAGCTGCTGCAGTCATTTGCAGACAACGAGGAAAAGATTAAAATCGTTCCGCTGGCTCCTAAATATCCGCAGGGCGCAGAAAAGCAATTAATTCACGCATTAACAGGCAGAAGAGTGCCGGCTGGCGGTCTGCCTATGGAGATAGGCGTAATCGTGCTGAATGTAGGCACATTAGCCGCAATTTATAAATCAATTACCACAGGAATGCCATTAATAGAAAGAATAGTCACAGTGACAGGCACATGCATAAAAGAGCCTAGGAATCTGATAGTGCGCTTTGGCACTACATTCCAGCAGTGCATCGATGCATGCGGCGGTCTGTGCGACGACACAGCCAAGGTGATATCCGGCGGACCAATGATGGGAATAGCCCAGCCAGATACACAGGCTCCTGTAATAGCAGGAACATCAGGCATATTGGCACTGAACGAAGATGAAACAACAATTCATGAAATAAATAACTGCATCAGGTGTGCACGCTGCGTAGAGGCATGCCCACTGAAATTAGTGCCGCTGCAAATATCGGCAGCAGCAGATGCAGGCAGGTTTGCAGAGGCAAAGAAATACAATGCCATGGACTGCGTAGAGTGCGGTGCATGCACGTTTATTTGCCCATCTAGGCGTAGATTGATGCAGTCTATCAGGCTGGCTAAAAACGCCATCAGAAAATCGAATTTATAAAGTTTCCAAGGAGAGAATTAATATGAGTACAAAACTATTTGTTTCATCGTCGCCTCACGTATTTGCAAAGCAGGACACGCAGAATATTATGTTTGATGTTCTGATTGCCCTTTTGCCTGCATGCGGCGTAGGAATATACTTTTTCGGTGCAAAGGCGGCGCTTATCATAGCGCTGGCAACATTTTCTGCTGTGTTTACAGAGTGGGTGATATTGAAGGCATTCAATAGACCCGGCAGCATAAAGGATTTATCAGCAGCTGTCACCGGTCTGCTTCTGGGCATGAATTTGTCCGTTGGCGTGCCGTGGTGGGTGGCTGTTCTAGGCTCAGTTTTTGCCATAGCAATAGTTAAGCAGCCCTTTGGCGGCTTGGGACACAATTTTGTGAACCCGGCTCTTGCAGGTCGTGTATTTTTGGTGGCATGCTGGCCAGTGGCTATGACCACATGGGTGAACCCCGGTACAGTAGATACTATATCATCTGCCACACCAATGGCTATGCTGAAGGCTGGCGAAGCTGTATCCGGATCGTTTTTGATGAATTTAGCAGTGGGAAATGCTGCCGGCTGCATAGGTGAAGCATCTGCAATTGCATTGCTTGCAGGCGGCATATATCTGTTTGCAAAGCGCATTATCCGCTGGAGGATACCAATCACATATATGGTAACGGTTTTCGTTCTTTCATTTTTGCTGGGCGGCATGGACTACATGGTTTCACTTGCCCACCTTTTGGGCGGCGGACTGATGCTGGGTGCTATATACATGGCAACAGACTACACCACATCTCCTGTAACACCTAGGGGACAGCTGATGATGGGAATAGGCTGCGGAATAATGACCGTGCTTATCAGGCTCTATAGTAATTCAGCAGAGGGCGTAAGCCTTTCAATACTGCTGATGAATGTGTGCGTACCGCTGATTGACAGACTGACAAAACCAAAAATATTTGGGGAGGTGAAACGCAATGCGTAAATATATTGAGCTGCCTCTAAAGCTATTTTTAATAACATTTATTCTGGGGCTTTTGCTGGGTGTCACATATATGTACACAAAGGAGCCTATTGCAGAGCAGAGAGCGTATCAGCTGCAGCTATCCAGAGAGAAAGCATACCCGGGTGCGGATTTTGTGGAAGTGCCCAAGGAAGAGTGGCAGGAATTCGTTTCACCGGATGGTGCTGCTGTAAAGGAAGTATTCATTGCAGAGCGTGAAGGCGAATTTGCAGGATATGTAATCAACGTTCTGTCCAAAGGATACGGCGGAGACGTGGAGATAATAGTTGGCGTAGGTGCAGATATGCACATCACAAATGTGGTAATCGGCAGCCATAATGAAACAGCAGGACTGGGTGCAAATGCCACAAAGCCTGACTTTACAGATCAATTCAGAGGAAAGAAAAAGCCAGTGCTTTCAAAGGACGACGCAGCAAGCGACCAAGCCGTTGATGCACTGACAGGTGCGACCATCACATCTCGTGCAGTTATAAAAGGCATAGATGCAGTAATTGATATGGCTCAGAAACTAATGGAGGTACAAGGCTGATGAATTACAGAAAAGTTTTTATGAATGGTATAACTAAGGAAAACCCTGTTTTCAGGCTTTTGCTTGGTATGTGCCCTACATTGGCTGTTACTACATCTGCAACCAACGGAATAGGCATGGGCTTGGCAGCTACATTTGTTTTAGTTGGCTCCAACCTTGTTATTTCTCTGATAAAGGGTTTTATACCTGAAAAGATACGTATACCATCTTTCATAGTTGTTATAGCAACCTTCGTTACAATAGTGCAGCTGCTGATGGAAGCATACATCCCCACTCTTTATGAGTCACTTGGATTATTTATTCCATTGATAGTTGTAAACTGCATCATCCTAGCTAGAGCAGAGGCATTCGCATCAAAGAACGGCCCTGTAGCATCTATAGTGGATGGTCTTGGTATGGGGCTTGGCTTCACGCTGGCACTCACACTTTTGGCATCTGTAAGAGAGATACTGGGCAACGGCTCAATATTCGGCGTGCAGGTGCTGGGGGCATCATATCAGCCGGCGTTAATATTCATTCTAGCTCCCGGCGGATTTATAGCACTTGGACTTTTGCTTGCATTGATAAATGCAATGGCAGTGAAAGAGTAGGGGGGCAACATGAATAGTATTCAAAATATCGTAATGATTGTTATATCGGCAGCATTGGTAAACAACTTTGTTCTGTCAAGATTTTTGGGAATATGCCCATTCCTTGGAATGAGCAAAAAGCTGGAGACTGCCATAGGCATGAGTGCCGCTGTTACTTTTGTAATGGCATTGGCATCTGTATTCACATGGATTGTGCAAAAGGTATTTCTAGTGCCCACATGGCTGGTGAAATTCGGCGTAGCAGCTGAGGAAATTCCGGATTTGATGTTTTTGCAGACCATCGCATTCATCTTGGTTATTGCAGCATTAGTTCAGTTTGTTGAGATGCTGATACAAAAAACAAACCCGGCTCTATACTCTGCATTGGGTGTATATCTTCCGTTGATTACTACCAACTGTGCAGTAATGGGCGTGGTATTGATAAATATGCAGGAAGAATATACTCTGGTGGAATCCCTATTCAACGGCGTTGGTGCCGCACTTGGCTTTTCCATAGCATTGATACTGTTTGCTGGAGTGAGAGAGAGACTGGAAGATGCAGACATACCGGAGGCATTCAAAGGCTTCCCTATTGCATTGATTTCAGCAGGACTTCTGTCAATCGCCTTTATGGCATTCCAAGGGCTGGCAGGGTGATTACATTTAAAAGGAGATATATAAATGTTAATTAATATATTATCAGCAGCAGGAGTGGTGGGAGCATTAGGACTGATACTGGGCGTAATGCTGGCACTAGCATCCAAATTCTTTGCTGTAGAGGGCAATCCACTGATTGCACAGGTGCGTGAAGCACTGCCGGGAGCCAACTGCGGCGCATGCGGATATCCGGGCTGCGACGGCTTTGCAAAGGCTGTGGCAGAAAACGGAGCACCAATAAACGGATGTCCTGTATGCTCCACAGAGCAGCTGGAGAACCTAGGTAAAATAATGGGCGTAGAGGCAGGCAGTGCCGAGCCATTGGTGGCAGTAGTACGCTGCCAGGGCACAATAGAAAATGCCACTTTGAAATACACATATGAAGGCATACACGACTGTGCAGCAGCATCACAGCTGGCAGACGGATATAAGGCATGCAAATACGCATGCTTGGGTCTTGGCAATTGTGCCAAGGTGTGCCCGACAGATGCCATCACCGTGATAGACGGCGTAGCACAAGTGGATAGAGAGCGCTGCATAGCCTGCGGAAAATGTGCAGCTATATGCCCAAGGGGCATCATCGGGCTTGTTCCTGTGTCCGCTGCCACTATAATAAAATGCCGTGCCACAGCCAAGGGTGCTGAGGTGCGAAATGCATGCAAAGTAGGCTGCATAGGCTGCGGAATATGTGCCAAAAACTGCCCGCAAAGTGCTATCGAGATGGTGGACGATTTGGCGGTTATCGACTACGAAAAATGCGTGAACTGCGGAATATGCGCTGAAAAATGCCCAAGAGAATGCATAGCATACGACAAAACAAAGCAAAAAGTGGCATTTATATCAGAAGGCAAATGTGTAGGCTGCACACTGTGCTTCAAGGCATGCAAATATGATGCTGTGGAGGGCGAGCTGAAGGAGATACACAAGATACTTCCCGACAAATGCGTAGGCTGCGGGGCATGCGAAAAGGCATGCAAAGTGGGCGCTATCAACATGATAGGCAGAAAGTAGAACCTGCATAACATGGAAAAACAGCAGAAAAAACAAAGCGAGCATTACTATACGCAGAGCCCTACGTCGGATTTTAAAACATACAATCTGGTCTACAATGCAGGAAGGCATTCCATACGCCTAAAGACTGCGGACGGAGTTTTCAGCAAGCATGCTGTGGACTTTGGTTCGAATCTTTTGATAAATACCATAGCCAAGGAAGCGGCACCGAAGAGTGTTTTGGATATTGGCTGCGGCTATGGCGTGGTGGGCATATCTCTCAGCAAGATATTCGGCTGCCATGCACTGATGTGCGATATCAACCAAAGGGCAGTGGAGCTGGCAAAAGAGAATGCACAGCAGGCTGATGTGGAGGTTTTGCAAAGCGACGGCTTTGAAAATGTGGAGGGCACATTCGACATGATAGTCACCAATCCTCCTATACGTGCCGGCAAGGATGTGTACTACAAATGGTTCGATGAAAGCATAAACTATTTGAATGAAGGCGGCAGGTTTTACTGCGTGATACAGAAAAAGCAGGGTGCACCATCAGCCATGAAGCATTTGGAGGAGATATACGGCGAATGCCATGCTATCGCCAAGGACAAAGGATATTATATTATCAAATGTGATAAAAAATAGTATATATGAAAAGACCGCCATCGGCGGTCTTTTCTGCAAATAAAAATACAAGCTAAAGTGTGATTAAGAAAAAATTAGTTATTGCACAAGCAAGCCTATGCTAAAGTATTTTTAAATGCGTTCAAATATTTCATAGTTATGCATATTATAACATATAATTAATATAAATCATGTCGGCTTGTGTCGAAATTTTAGGATTTTTATAAATTTTACATAAAAAAGCCGATATATTTATATCGGCTTTACAAATGCTATATTCTTGTTAGTCTTTTAACGGCTTCTTTTATTTGGCTTTCTCTGTCTTGGGCAGACCAGTGAACAATTGCTGTGGTCTGCACTCTCGCTCCCTTTTCCTCGCAAAGATCTGTCATCTGGCGTATTCCGCGGTTCCCGCCTAGGGCAGCCTGGCGAAAGTGCTGCGTGACATAGCAGTTTATTGTTTTGCCCTTCAAGTCTGCATGGTTCTGCAGGTATTCGCGCATAGGGGCACTGAGAGAAAACCCATTGATGGGGGAGCCTATTATTAATTTATCATATGCCAGCAAATCAGGCACATTATCCAGCTTCACGGGAGCAGGGCTGTTGGGGCTTTTTTGGGAAAGCGTAATTCGAGCTATCTCCACATTTTGCCCAATCTCTTCTAGCTTTTCTTTCACTTTCTCTGCCACTTGAAGCGTATTGCCGGTTAATGAATAAACGAGTATTCCTATATTCATTTTTTGCATCACTCCTTTATTTATAGGAATCTATAGTTACTTGCTAAATAAAAATCTATCTATCTACTAAATATAATCAAAAAAAGGCGAAATATAACAAAACAGCATAAAATAATAGATTGATTAAACAATGTGGCAATATACTACAATGATAAGGCAGAATATGTTAGAATCATTTTGTCCTGTAAAAAATAATATATAGAAGGAGATGCTGAAATGGGATTTGCACAGAGAAGAATAATGCAGCGGTTTGAGGAAGAGCAGAAAAGAGTGGTAAAAAGCTTTTCGAAAGCGGGCGCATACTCTATGGATAGAGGCATCAAGGAAACCCAGATAGCCGGCTGCAATACAGCTATAGGCAAAAGTGTAATCGGAACACTTGTGAATAAAGGCATAATAAAGAAGATGAACGGAGTATGCTGGATGGATTTCACTGCGTACGAAGCATATATTAAGGCAAAGAAACACATCGCTATAGTCGTCACTGCTGCCATGCTGGTGTTTGTGGCGGCGCTGATTTATTTTATGTATATTGGCAGGTAGAGATTAATATAGAAAAGAAGGAATATCAATTGCCTTCTTTGTTTTTTATACCGTATTTTATAAATTCTACATAGCTTTCCAATGTATCCAGCGTATGCTGCAGATCTCCTTGGGTGTCTGCGAATATGTCATCAAAATAGCTGAACAGGTGAGCTAGCAGCTGACTTAAAAATTCCTTGCTGAATTTAGTGTCCAGCTCATTGTTTTTATATGCTTCTGCCACCATGCCCTCCAGAATGTCACTGGTATTGGTTTTCAGATGAGAAAGAGCTTTTTCGTATATAGGATTGCCTTTCTCTTTGGTTAGCATATTGCTCAGCTTGTGATACCTGGGGTGTTTGTCTGCAAAGAGTGCACCTGCCCTTGCTTGATAGAGAAACTTATCGAATATATCCATTTTCGAAAAATCTGCTTTGTTTGACTTTGTATATTCGCTGATGTAGTTCCATTTTGCGCTTACGCCTTTTTCCAAAAGGAAAAGGTATAGTGCCTCTTTGTTTTCAAAATGGTAGTAGAATGTTCCCTTGCTTATGCCCGCATTTTTTATAATACGATTAAGAGAAGCACTCTCAAAATCGTTTTCACAAAATTCATTCAAGGTTGCTTCAATTAATTCATCTTTGCTTTTGAATTTTTTCTCTTTAATAAGAAATCACCTATTTCGCAGTTTTTTCTTTTGCCTTGCTCTTGCTGCGGCTAACAAAATAATATACTAAAACTATGCATAATACAAGCCCTACAGATGCCGGAACAACAACTGCCAGTCCTGCGTCGCCACCCTCCACTGCGCTCCATGCTACCTTGCCTACTGCTATAGCCACCATTATGCCTATGCCCAGCTTAATGCTTCTTTTCCAGAATGCAAATGCCAGAAGTGACATAGAGCCGGCTACCACCAACGCAAACACTACCTTTGCTGCTGTCCAGCCGGAGGTCAGGTATTCTTTTTCCATGTCCAAAAATCCTCGTACCTGTTCGTTTATTACTGCAGGCTCAGGGAACCAGAACATGCTGGTAAGCATCAGGAATACTGTTATTGATATGCCTAGTCCGCTTCTTTTAAAGGCGAAGAAGCAAAATGGAATGATAAACAGCGGTCGGATATACCAGCTGAGCACATTTTGATGCCTTGCAAATGTCCATTGGAAGAAGTCTTTGCTAAGAGCCATCAGAGCAATGAAGCCAATAGACAGCACTGCAAAAGCAATGGTTAGGATTTTTTTTGAAAATATTTTATTGTTCATGTATGTTCTCCTCTCTATTTTATGTATTTTTCGCTCAGTTCCATTACTGCGTCGATATTTTCTTTTTCATAGGTATACTTATTTGATTTTACTTGTTTGTTCTTTTCATCAAAGTATTTTCCTGTAGTATTCTTCACATCCTCGCTCGTTGCCAGATAAGTATAGGTCTTTGCCATATCTTCCGGCGAGATTGCCTGTTTGCTCTTTTGCGCATACACCCATTTTGTGAAGCCTGAGATATTTGGATGGCGGCTTATGTCCACCTTCACGGCTGTCACGCGTACGCAGTTGACAGTCACGTTTGTGTCTTTCAGCTTGTCAGCCAGATAGTAGGTAAACATAACCTGAGCTCTTTTTGATTGGTAGTATGCCTTTGTCATATTGAATTTTTTGTTCTTAAATTCAGGGTCTGCTAGGTCTACTTTCAGGTTTGGCATAGCCAGAAGTCCCTTGGATGACACGGTAATCACTCTGCCGTTTTCGCTGGCTTTCAGGTTGTCCAGCAGAAGGTCGGTCAGATATATAGGATTAATATGGTTGGTCATCCATACGCTTTCGTAGCCCTCGCTGGTGATGTTAGCCTGCTTTTGCGAAATATCAAAAATAGCTGCGTTGTGTATTAATACATCAACTGCGTCATATTTTTTTATTATTTCATCAGCAAAATCCTTTGTAGATGATTTCAGGCTCAGGTCTACTAAAATGAGGTCTACATCTTGGCTGCCGCTTGTTTGCTTTATTTCTGCTAGGGCTTTTTCGCCGCGTTCTTTGCTTCGGCATCCTATAACCACATGATATCCCGCTTCAGCCATTTGAATGGCGGCTTGCTTGCCTATTCCAGAATTAGCACCGGTAATAACACACAATTTTTTGTTCATTTTTTATACTTTCCTTTACTATTTCGGTTTATAGACCGGGTGGTCTATAAATAAAATATATCACTATCGACAAAACATGTCAATGCTTATTATGGATAAAATTTCATTATTCATAAAAATTTATTAATTTTAATATCTATTCAATGCAAAAAATCTGTATTTTTTATTGACAAATTAAATGTCTTGTAATAACATGAATGTACAGACCGACGGTCGGTCGGTACGGAAAAGACACTGATAAGGGGGCGTAATATGATAAAAGTGGACAACCTGACTCAGGTATACAAAAGCGGCAAGGGCATATTCGATGTCAGCTTTGGTGTGGCTGAAGGCGAAGTATTTGGCTATCTTGGTCCAAACGGCGCAGGCAAGACTACCACCATACGCGGGCTGATGGGCTTTGCCAATGCAGAAAGCGGAAGTGCGGTTGTAAATGGTCTGGAGTGCAGAAAAAATGCCGCAGAGCTGCAAAAGATGGTTGGGTATCTTCCCGGCGAAATGAATATGCTGGACTATATGACGGGGAATGAATTTTTGAAATTCCTTGGCGAAATGAGAGGCATGAAGGACACCAGCCGAAAGGAAGAGCTGATAAAAAGATTCGATCTGGATGCCAGCGGCAAGATAAAGAAGATGTCCAAGGGCATGAAACAGAAAATTGGAATTATCGCTGCATTTATGCATGACCCTAAAGTTTATATTTTGGATGAGCCAACCAGCGGATTGGATCCGCTGATGCAGAATGTATTCATGGAGCTTATAAAGGAAGAGAAAAGCAGAGGGAAAACTATACTGATGTCCTCGCATATTTTCGAAGAGGTGCAGAGATCCTGCGACAGAGTAGGCATAATAAAAGATGGAAGAATTGTAACCATTCAAAACATCGGGGATTTAGACTCTGTAAATACCAAGACATTTGTGGTGACACTAGGGAAGAAAAAGGACATGAAGCTGATAGAGGATAGCAAATTCGACACGCAAAAAGTGGGCGAGACAAAAGTGAAAATATCTGCATCATATCCATTTAATGATTTCTATGCACTGCTTTCAAAGTGCGATGTAAAGTCGCTGGAAGTGGAGCACATCACATTGGAAAATATGTTTATGAAGTACTACGAAAATGAGGAGGCATAATATGAGCTGGACATTATTTAAAACCAATATGAAATCCAACTGGGGTATTTTTGTTTTTATAGTTGGCATGCTGATGATATATGTTTCCACAGCAATAGCAATGTTCGACCCGGAGAGTGCAACGGCAATGCAGGCAATGTTTGACATGCTGCCGGAGGGAATGATAAAGGCTTTTGGATTTGTGGGGTTGGGAACCAACCTGACCACATATTTGGCAGGGTACTTATATGGATTCATCCTTTTGGTCTTTCCTATAATATATATATCCATAGTTGCAAACAATCTGATAGCCAAGCACGTAGACAGAGGGTCTATGTCCTATATTTTGGCTACACCAAACACCCGAATAAAGGTGGCAATGACACAGGCACTATATTTGATAATATCCCTGACTGCAATGCTTTCGTTTATGGTTGGCGTGCTGATTGGGCTATCGGAGGCAATATTCCCGGGGCATCTGGAAATAGGCAGATTCTTGGTGCTGAATATGGTAACACTTTTTATTATACTCGCAGTCAGCAGCATCAGCTTTTTGGCTTCGTGCATATTCAGCGACTCAAAGGCATCCCTGGCATTCGGGGCAGGCATACCGATAGCATTTGTTTTGTTCAAGATGCTGGCAGACATCAGTGAAAAGGTGGACTTTTTCAGATATTTCAGCATATATACTTTGCTGAACACAGACAAAGTGCTGAATGACAACAAATATGTAATGATAGTCAGCCTGTGTCTGGTGCTGGCATCGGCAGCTCTATATTCGCTGGGAGTTATAATATTCAACAAAAAGAGCCTAGCAATATAAGAGGTGATTTTGTGGATCTGAAGGACAGAATAGTTCAGGCGGCTTTGGAGATATTCGGCGAATACGGATATGAAAAGGCTACTATAGCGCAGATAGTGGAAAGATCGGGCAGCAGCAAGGGCGGGTTCTATCATCACTTTGCATCCAAAAAAGAGGTCTTGGAGGAGATAACCAATAGGTTTTTCAAGGAGATTGTAAAGCTATATGAAAGCATGCTGCAGAGCACGGAAAACGACACGATTTATCTGCTGAATACTGTATTTAGCAGCCTGAATGACTACAAGAAACAAAGACTTTCCGACTGGAAAGAGCTGATAAATATCTATGCCCATAAGGACAGCGACGCTATAGTGCAGAAGATGGCATTCGACTTTATAGACCTGCTCTCCGGCATATATGAAAAGCTGATATTAAAGGGAATAGAACAAGGGCTTTTCAGTCCGGCTTCACCCAAGGCACTGGCAGAGATGTGGACACACGAGGTGACTAGGCTATATGGGAAAGTGACAGAGATTATAGTAAATAAAGGCGATGAAAAACTGTATGAGGATTTTCTATCCCGTGCACAGTTTGTGGAGGATACCATCAACCATGCACTAAATGCAGATGGTGCTGTGATATCCATTAAGCAGCCTGCGGTAGAATACCTGGATATGACTATGGATATGATGAAAAAGATGGATGGATAATAAAAATAATGAGCTGGCATAGGTCGGCTCTTTTTATCTTTACAGATGTGATTTCAGATGATAAACTTTTACAGAAGATAGAAATTGGAGAAGCACATGGAAGAGAACATAAATAAAGAAGAAAAGAAGATAGACATTGGGCTATTGCTAGTAATGTTGCTAATACTATTGGTATTGGCTCTGATATTCATTTTAATAGGGGAAAACACAAACCCAATTCGCAAAAAAGTAAAAGATGATAATATACGCATTAGTGTGCCCTACAGCTATGAGGTGATTGAGAGCAATGAAGCAGCGGAAGATGAAAATGACGGATACATACATTATTATTACATCCACAAGGACTATGGGCTGACAAAAGAGCAAATAGTGAACGTTCTGATGAAAGACATTCTTTATGATGAATGGAAGTATTCTGATATCTATAAAAGAAAGCTAGATGGCTATGATGCTCTTCAGTATAATTACATATATTTAGACCATAGCGGGAAAATTTCGGGGTTTTATTATGTGGCAGGGCTGGCTACGCTGATAGAGCTGGAAGATAGATTCCTAGTGATCAATGTTTATGAAAAAGTGGATGTAGAAACGGGCGAAACCATGAATCTGGAGGATATCCAACTGGATTTTTATAATAAAATAATGGACACACTAAAAATACATGACAACACTGCGAATATGCATGAACCGGACGATACAGTAGTAAACTTTGCAGGGCTGGATATTACATTGCCTGGGTATTGGAGTGTATTCATGAGCAGCAAAGTGAATATAAGCTTTAATAATGATGAATTTTCATATGCTATGCTTATCGGGCATGCAGTTCAGAAAACAGAAAACGTTGTAACTGAATATTATATTAATAAAAAAGAAAACATAGACCTTGTTAACGACGATGAATATATAGGCGAATACATGCTGGACGGAGAACCATTTACGGTTTTCATAGACAATGGAAAGGAGATAGTGGCTGTCTCTGACAAATGCTATTTTATTATAAAGCTATACAGCTATGAATTGGATTATATAGCGGATGAGGTGCCAAAGCAGGCACTTTTAGAGATGATTTTCGGGGAATAGAAACAAAGAACTTATTGGACACAATTTTGATAAAAAACATATTGCAAAAGCTAAAAACATCTATTTATGTTTTCTTTGACAGATGTAATTTGCATAAATAAACTTTTGCAGAAGATAGAAATTGGAGAAGCACATGGAAGAGAACATAAATAAAGAAGAAAAGAAGATAGACATTGGGCTATTGCTGGTAATGTTGCTGATACTATTGGTATTGGCTCTGATATTTCTTTTAGTAGGGCAGAACACAAACCTAATATACAAAAAAGTAAAAGATGATAATATAGTCATTAGTGTGCCATTTAATTTTATGGTTATAGATAGTAATGACTACAGAGAAACATCAGAAAAACCCATTATAAACTATTATTATATACACAAAGACTTTGCGTTCAACCAAGACCAAATGATGGATATGATATTCAAGGATTTGTATCCCGGCGAATACTCGGAAATATACTCGGCGGAAATTGATGGATATAACGCTCTGCAAAGGCACTATATCTATAAGACACTGATTAATTATGATACCTATTATATGGCGGGGCTTGGTACTTTGATTGAGCTGGAAGACAGATTTTTAGTTATTGATATGTATAATACATTGGTGCGTGGCGAAGGCGAAGTGTTGGACTTTGAGGATATTCAGCTGGAGCTTTACAATAAAATAACTAATATGATAAAAGTAGACGATAACACTGCTGATATGCCGGCGGCTGAGAATATAACCATACAGTTTTATGATTTAGAGTTTAATCTTCCAGAGTATTGGTTTGGTCTTATGTTTAGCGGCAACAAGGATATTAGCATTTATAATACTGAAATGTCAGCCAGTATACGCAGTTATTTGATAACTGATCATAATAGGGCACGAATTGATTATATTTTTCAACATGTAGGAAACCGCGATGATTCAGTTTTTTATAACTATATTGGGAACTACAAGATGGGTGAGGAGGAATTTGAACTGTATTATTCTAAACATGACTATGAACTAGTAGCGACTTCTGAAAAATACATAATTCAGTTTACTATATCCCCGTATTCTAATGAATATTCATCTACTCAAGAGATAAAGCGGGCAATGATAGATATGCTGTTTGGAAACCAGAAATGAAAATGCGATGATATCTTTGACTTTGACTAACACAAATGATAAAATCATTCTAATTAATATATAAAGAGGACAGAGCTATGGACGAGAATTATAATTACGGATACACCGATGAAAACAATGGAAATGGTAAAAAGAAAAGCAGCAAAATAGTGGTTTTTATTATGCTGATAGCTGGCAGTTTTATTGCGATTAATCATTTCAGCGACAACAGCATGCTTTTCACCAATACATATACGGATGAGACCCTGACTATACAGACGCCAAAATCCGTGGAATACTATGAAGATGGCGAAGATGCCTACTATGTTAGCGAGTCGACTTTGCTGCATGTTGACTGGTATTATCTAAACAAAGACTATGGCATGACGCTAGATGATATGATGCCTCTAGTATTTGCCTATTGGTTTCCCGAGGGCGAATACGGAGTGGTGGAAGACGTAGTGATAAACGACAGGGAAGCGAAAAAGCTGAGCTATAAATGTCTGCAAGTGGGCAAGGACGGCATTCACTATTACTATAGCGGCGATTTTGTGCTGTTTGAGCTAAGCAATAGATTTGTAGTAGCTGATATATACTATTCGCTTAGCGAGGCTGAGGGCATAAATAACGACATAGACAGCTCACAGCGAAGACTGATTGACAAGATTGCAAACACAATAAAAATAGAGGACAATACGCCGGATTTCCCGAAAACGAAAATAAACCAGTACAAGCTGGATAAATTTGTGTTCATACTTTCTGATGCATGGGAAAACTCGACAGAGGATGGCGATTATAGCGAAGACGCATATGGCAGATATGCATACTATCAATACAAAGAAAATTCTATTAACATGCAGTGCAGCGAGATGATGACAGAGGATACGAATGATTTAGGAAGTATCTTGAACAGCCTGCAAGGACAGCCATATAGAGATGACTATACGATTATCGATGAGAATTTTTTGAATGGCGAGCCGTGTATGGTGGTGGCATACAATTCCGTGCAGGAAAGCTCAGGAGTGGGATATGTGAGCGGAGTGTTTGCTATTTCGGAGCACTACTATGCGGATATATTCATGTATACGGTTAATGATGACTACGAGCTGACCAAGGCAATGCAAAGAGAGATAGAAAAGGATTTACTGGACTAATCACAAACAAAACATATTATAGATAGAGCTGGCTTCGGTCGGCTCTTTTTGATATATTATATTTTCTTTGACATAACAAATACACAGTGATAGAATTTCAGAAAAGGCAGAAAAAGGTAGATGAATATGAAGAGATTAGTTTTGTTGATTTTATGTATAATGCTTTTGCTGGCATCGTGCATCACCGAAAATGCCGAGACTAAAGACATTGAGCAGGCAGACGATGCATCGCAGCAGCAGGCGACAGAAGAAAAGGGCACAGATGACCCGGACATGCAAAAGCTGGCTGACATGCTGGCACTTTCAAAAGAAATGATAAACTTTCTGGAGGAAGGGCTGGATAAGCTGGACAGCGATAACTGGAATATGGAGTTTGCGGACTATAGAGTATGTGACAGCATCATTGAAGGGCTATACCTCAACTATAATCGGGAACACGAGGCGTATTCCGAGACGGATGACGCAGAAAACCAGCTGTACGTAGTGACCAAGATAAGCAAAGAGGGCAGAACATATAGCTATAATAATATTATGTATGACTATGTGGAAAGAGACAAAGAAATTATGCTTACGGACATCACATACTACGGGGACAAAAACCTGCTGGTGCATACTGGCAATATGAATGCACCGGATAGCATATCCATAGACAAATATTTTATGACAGATGACGGCAAGCTATTTATAGTGAAATCACACCTTTTAATGAATAATCTTTACTTAAGTGTATTATACTACGACGGAGGATTTATCGGCGTAGCCAGCTGGTCTGTAGATGACCAAAGTGAAATTACGCTGCCCTACGACTTGGAGCAAATGCAGCCGACGTCTTTTGAGGATATGCTGACAGTGGAAAGCTTTGATAGATACTTTACGTATGATGGAGTGAATGTAAAAACAGATTGAAAAAAGAGACCGGTTTTAAACGGTCTCTTTTAATGTGCTATTTTTTATGCTTATTATAATAATCTAAAAGCATCTGGTGTATGTCTTCCTTGCTGTAGGCTGCATAAAATTCTCTGTCTAGTTTTTCAAAAAGTCCCTCTGAGTCCATAATTAGCTCCACTCTTTCCGACCTGTCTTCTGATATGGAATCGCTGGGATATAGTTTTTTTGCCTTTTGTAAAATTTCCTTAAAAACTTTAGAGCCTATTGTATCCAGTGCATCGATAGTTTGCTGTATGTAGCCGCCATATGAATTGACGAAATACAAATTGAATCCGCCGTTGTTCACTTCCATTTCTAGTATTTCAATAAGACATAGATTAAAATCAGGCGGGCTAAGTTTTTTTGCATCTTTATCAAAAGCAGCTATCAGGTTGGTAAATGTCTCGCTTAGTATCTGCTGCGTAGATTTTGGCAGTTGATTATCCTTTTTATTTTGCTTCTTAAATATTTTAAACATTTTGTACCTCATTCCTTAATATTAAAATATTTCACTTATACTTATATTATATCAGCAATTAAGGAAAAATAAAGCGAGCACAAAAAGATAGGCATATAGAATGAGATTTTTGGGATTTTTAAGGGACTAGTCCCTTAAATGGAGGTATGGAGGCAAAGCCTCCATATTCCTTTTAGTTCATTTATTATCCTATCTCCGCCACCATGCGCTGGATTATCTGCCTGTATGTAATCAGCTCTTTCAGCTCCACATCGCTGTTTATCAGAAAAATAGCTGCCTTTTGTGTTTCTGGATTAAACATCACCATGGTGGATACTCCCGGGTCGCCGCCGCTGTGCCCGAATACGTAGCTATCGCATTTAATAAATATTTCCTCCGGCACTTTCAAATCCCACGTCAGCCCTTGGTTTTCATATAAATCAGCTACCTGTGGTTTCAACATATTCTCCACTGTGCTTTGCTCCAGTATTCTCACGCCGCCTAGCTTGCCGCCATTCATATACATGGATAGGAATTTGCTGTAGTCGCTGGCGGATGTTCTTAGGCAGCCGTCCGGGTATGTTGCAAAGCTATAGTAGGGTAGTGCATTTTCGCCCTCGTGTGGCTTTGCCAGCCTGCTTAAATCTGTCTCGTGCAAAAACCATCTGGTGCTGTCCATGCCTAGTGGGGTGAATATATTTTCGTTGCAGTAAATATTGAAATCTGTGCCTGTCACGCACTCTAGTATATATCCTAGCAGTGCATAGCCGCAGTTGGAGTATTCATAGTATGTGCCGGGTGTATCAGGAGAAAAATTCATAGCGGCATCGTAGTATTCGCCGTCTTCTGTCAGATATCCTTCGTTGAATTCTGCCAAGCTGATAGTTGGGTCGCCGCCGCCTGCATCGATGGTGTAGAATGAATCATACACATCCCAGTTGTCTATTATGGATGATGTGTGGGTCAGCAGCATTCGTGTGGTGATTGCTGCGTCCGGGTGATTCGGATTATGCACCTCGAATGGCAGATAGGTGTTTATATCCTCATCAATATCTATTTTGCCTGCATCTGCAAGCTGCATTATCGCAGTGCCTGTCACCGTCTTTGAGACGGAAGCCATTTGAAAAATGGTGTCCTCAGTGATGGGGGTTTGCTCCGCTATGTCCGCATAGCCGTATGAATAGAATTGCGTCATCTCATCTCCCTCTACCAGGGCAAATGCCATGCCGGCTACATCTAGTTTCCTGCTTTTATTGTCTAGGAATGTCTGCAGGTCATCTGGATTTGAAAAGTCTACGTTCACAGCCAAAAACACACCTACTGCTATAATTAATAAGGAGAATATCCCTAAAAGTACTTTTCCCGTTAATTTTAATATCTTCATCTTTATCTCCAATATATTTAATATTTTTTAACAACATATCAAATAATTAAAGTATTGTCAAGCTGAAATATCAAATATATTGATATTTTGTACGGAAAACATTAAAATACTAAAAAAAATTCGCAAAAAAACATTAAAATTTATATTGACAACTATATCGCTTGCCGATATAATACTACGTAAGCCGATATATCGACAAACGTAACAAGAGGAGGTGGCATATGCCTGAAAATAAAAATGCATTAACAGAGGTAGTATTCTACATTTTGCTCAGCCTATATAGCCCGCTGCACGGCTACGGCATAATGCAGAACGTAAAAGAAATAAGCGGAGGCAGGGTGGATTTAGGTCCCGGCACACTGTACGGAGCCATAAACACCACGGTTTCAAAAGGATGGATACAGCCTATGGAGGGCGAGAAAAATTCCAGAAAAAAAGAGTATCAAATAACCGACACGGGGAAACTAATAGTACAAAACGAAATATCAAGGCTTGAGGAGCTTGTATCAAACGGCAAAAAAATACTAGGGGAGGACAAAAGATGAAACACGTTGTAAGGAAACTATACTGGGACTATGAGAATGAAGAGAAGTGGCTGAACAAAATGGCAGCAAAGGGCATGCATATGGATGGATACAGCTGGGGCAGGTATACATTTTCCGAAGGCGAGCCGGGAAAATACATATACAGGCTGGAGCTTCTGGAGAATTTGGCAAGCTCAGAGGAGAGCAAGGCATATATCAGATTTCTGGAAGAAAGCGGCGTGGAGCACGTTGCCAGCTATATGCGCTGGGTGTATTTGCGCAAAAAGGCAGTGGATGGCGAATTCGAAATGTATACAGATATCGAATCCAAGATGAAGCACTTCAAAAGAGTAAACACCTTTTGGTTGACTCTGGCAATGGCAGAGATAGCCATAGGCTGCTCTAATGTGGCTATTGCAGCTAGTAATATGTCATCGGATAGTGCATCGAATTTAATAGGCACAAATTTTATTATGGGAATGCTATGCATTGTGCTGGGACTGATATTTTTGCTGATATCCCGCAAATTCCGCAAAAGAATACGCATGCTGAAAAAGGACGCAGAGGTGCATCAATAGGCTATAAAATCATTGTAAAAATAAATATAATATGGTAAGCTAAACAACAAGTAAAGGGGTTGGTTTTATGCCATATTGTCCAAAATGCAGAAGTGAATATAGAGACGGCTTTACAGTATGCGAAGACTGCGACACTATTTTGGTGGGCGAGCTGCCTGCAGACGGAGAAGTGCCGATAGACTATGCAGATAAGTATCCGGAGATGAACGAATATGAGGTAGAAGTGCAGAAAGAGGAAGCCGGGAAAGTGAAACCTCAGCCAAGCCTTTCCGATGAAGTGGCACTAACTACTGTTGATAATCAAGTGGAGCTTGTCTATATCACATCCGAGCTGGAAAATGAAAATATTCCGTATCGTATTATGGAAAGGGACATTGGCAACTATCTTGCCATCTATTTTGGCACTAGCTATATGGGCAAAACCATATTTGTGGACGGCAAAAATTTGGAAAAAGCCAAAGAAATAGTGGAATCCGTTTACGCTGAAATACAGGAAAACAACCCTGAATAGAAGGAAGTGATTTTATGCCATATTGTCCAAAATGCAAAGATGAATACAGAGAAGGCTTCACAAAGTGTGCAGACTGCGATGTGGATTTGGTGGATGTGCTGCCAGTGGAGCAAGAGAGCGAAGAAGAAAAACCAGTGACAGAGCCTTTGAAAAATGAAGTGGTTCTGGAGACCTTTACAGACAACATAGAGTTTATGTACGTGGCATCCATGCTGGATGAGATGGATATACCTTTCCGTGTGCGCACCAAGGGCGGGCAGCTGCTAAAGAGCACATACACCCACAAGCTGGAAGTAGAAAGAGTGATATTTGTAAGCGATGAAGATTTCGATGAGGCAATGGAAGTGCTGGAATCCAAGGATGCATATGTGCTGGAAGACTACGATGAAGACATCGAAGATGACGTAGATGATGATGAATGGTTTGAGGAATAAAATAGTGTTATAGAATTAAAAAACGGCAATTATTTGCCGTTTTTCTATACAAAATATATCATTCGCACCATACAAAGCGCAAAGTGCAAAAACGCACGAAACGCAGTTGAGTTTTTTGCACTTTGTAAGACTATCGAGGAAAGCAAAGCTTTTCTCGAAATTATACATTTGCCTTGCGTGCCTGCTGCACAATTATTTTTATTACATTAACTACAACACCAAATATTCCAAATCCCAAAAATACTTTCAGCACTGTATAGTAGTATTGTTCCAGTGTGCTTATCCATTCTGCGGCACCGAATTCTTTCACCATCTCTACTGTAGATATTATCATAGGTCCGTTTATCATGGTGGCTGTAATCACTATGCCAAGCAGTGCTATAGACAGCTCGAATAGTCTTTCGCCTAGTGTCCATTTGCCGCGAACCAGCAGAACCACCTGCAGTGCAAAGGATGAAATCAGCGATAGATTCCACAGCGGCAGATATTGGCGAAGTGCATCTAGGCTAAATATTGGCAGCACAGTTATGCTTTCATTCGTTTTTATCGTCATAGGTAGGTTGCCGTCTATTACATAGTAGTTTAGCAGTACGAAGCCAACAGTGATGAAGAACATTCCTAGTATTGGTTCAATTCTTTTTACTCTGTCTCTTTGCTCCGGCAGATCCGGCAGGTCTTTTGGCTTCCAGTCCTCGTACATGTCTATGCTATCTTTTTCGAATTTGCCGTAGTATTGCACTAAAGCAAATATTATAGTTATAAATCCTACTATGCCTAAAAGTGATGAAAATACACCTGAAAGTAGATTTGCAAAGTTGGAAATAAATAACCCCAGTGTTGCACCTTTTTCTACTGCCTGTTCTATCACATTTACTATAAAGCTGATTACCAGCCCTAGTGCTGTGAATCCACCTGTTATTGCCAGAACCATTTTGTACACTGGGTATAGCTCTGGTCCTATCAGTAGCTGTTTGTCGCCTCTGTATCTGGCTGCTACTTGGCTTGGGTGCCCCATTTCCTTTATCACTTTTTCAATCTCTTCTGCTGTGTATTCGTCCTTCTTGCCGAATTTGCCTTCCAGTTCGTCGAATATCAGCGAATTAATTTCCTTTGCTATGTCATCCTTGTTCTGCGCCGGCAGTCTTCTTTGAATGGCATAAATATACTTTTTAATCAAATCCATTTTAATCCTCCAATAGTTTTTTAATCGTGTCGTTTAGGTTCTCCCACTCCACAGCCAGCTCTTTTAAAACGCTGTGTCCTTTGTCGCTTAGCTTATAATATCTGCGTGGACGGCTCTCCTCCACGTTCCATTCGCTGATTAGAAGCTCTTGGCTCTCCAGCCTCCTAAGCAGAGGGTAGAGGGTGTTTTTGTCAATTTCCATTCCCTTTTCGCTAAGAGAGCTGACCAGCGAATATCCGTATAGCGGCTCTTTCAGCTGGGAAAGCACCCCTAGCACCAAAGTGCCTCTTTTTAGCTCCTGCATCAAGCTTTCAATTGGGTTTTTATCCATTTATATCACCTCTTGATGCTATTATAGTGTATGACATACACCATTGTCAAGTATAAATTATAATTATATAAAAAATAAAGCTAAATTAATGTTAGTATGAGTTTGCTGTTGTTTTGAAATATCTATTTCAGCTTGCTTTTCTGAATATTCATCAAATTACTTGCATTGCATAATATGGGAAAAATATGATATAATTGCATGGGTTTGATTATAGATAGAAGGCATGATGAATACAACAGGGTAGATGTTTTTATCTCGTAATAATGATATATTTTATTTATAACTGCAAATGACTATACAGATTAGATGCAAATAAAAGGTGGAATACATGGGAAAGAGATTTTTTCAGCACAAAAGGGAAGCTGCAGAAGCTTTCATATTATATATTGTATGGATGATAATGTGGGTAGGCATGCTGCTTCTTCACATCAAGATGAAAAATGATAACAATATCAGTGCGATTGCACCATTGTTTTTAAGCATGATGTTTTTGTTTGCTGGATTCGCTTTTCTGACATATCATATACCAAAGTACGCTTTTGATAGAATAGCATTTGGCATATATGGTGTAGATGTATGCAGATATTTTAAAAAGACCCAGTATGCTTGGGACAGCATAAAAGGAAAGGGCAGCGACTGCTGGGTGAGCACAAAGAGAGGGCAAGACATACATATTTCTAAAACTGTGCTGTATGTTCAGGAGCAATACAGCGAAGAAACAATATCTATAAAATTTGACAAAAGACCGGAAATAGAAAATTTGCTTCAGTCATATTACAAAACGGATACATTTTTCTTTGACCAAACAAATGACAATATACTGCAATAATAAGATATAGATATTTCCAGAATAATACTGCTTAATACTGGAAAATATGATATAATGATAAAAATATTTTTTCGAGGTAATTTATGCTAAAAGATTCAATTAAAACAGTTCTTAAAAATCCAATGATTATATTAGGATGTATCATTCCTATAATATTATTATTGCTTTGCTACATTCCGGTAATTATAAATCAACCTATGCTTAATTCATTTTCATATGTCGACATTAATGCTTTGTTTAGTACTTCTGCATCGAGATTTTTGTTCATTCTTTGTGCGTTCTTTGCACAGTTCATTTATTTTCCGGTTTTATATAATTATATATATGAAGTAGCTAAAAATGTCAGTGCGGAAAAAGGATGGATTAGTCGCGGGCTTAAAAAGAACTGGTGGAAAATATTTGTTACCAGTATTATAGTGTTGCTACCATACTATATAGTTTATTTTATTGCGTTTATGATATTTTTGATGTTAATGTTTAGTGGCGGAGGTTCTATTGCTGCCTATATAGTGCTGGGCACGGTATTTTTAGTATCTACAATTATATGCTATTCTTATTTATCGATCGCCTCAGTAACGGTTGTGGTAGAAGAGAATTTTGGGAAGGGTCTAAAAAATGCCTTTAGAATAGGTATTAAGAATTTCTTAAAAGTGTCTTTGATTCAATTTATATTTTTCACTATAGGATGTCTAATAGGATATTTTATGGTGAAAAATGATAACCAACATTATTTCATTGGAATAAATACTGGTAATGTGATTTTGATTGTTGTTATTGCTCTGGCAGTATTGGCGCTAATTGGGATAGTATCAGCTTTTATAATTGTATATATTAATAAAATGTATATGGTTAGACGTCCGGTTTTAGAAGAAAAAGATAAACAGAAGCTGCAAGCCAGATGGAGCGATATGCTGCATGATGATGAATCAAATAGTTAATTAATAAAAACAGCCCATTGGGCTGTTTTTTAGTAGAGCAAATTTATGCTTTTCAGAGCTTTATTACCTTCACGAGTTAGTTGGAACACACTTATGTAACATTATTACATTTTTATTCATAATTATATGGAATAATAGAGACAATCAATTAATCAAACTTCCGTAAGATTCAATTTTTTTGCATATTGCCTGAAAAGGCTTATATGTTTCAAAAAAGCAAAATAGTATTATCTATTATAAATAAAATAAAAAAGAGGTAAAACAATGAAAAAAGAAGATGTAAAATTTTTGTACTGCCCACACTGCGGCAATATTGCAACAAAACTTTATGACAGCGGAGTAGACATTGTCTGCTGCGGCGAAGAAATGGTGGAACTGGAAATTAAGACATCTGACACAGGTGTAGAAAAGCATCTGCCAAAGGTGGAGAGAGTGGGCGACCAACTGAAAGTGACAGTAGGCGAAGTGGAGCATCCAATGACAGACGAGCATTTCATCCAATGGATTGAAGTGGTTCAGGATAATCATGTAGAGCGTTTTCACCTGAAACCAGGCGACAAACCAGCAGCTACATTCTGTGCAAAAGGCGAAGCAGACGTATATTCATACTGCAACCTGCACGGCTTGTGGAGAACAAGCGTGAAGTAATAAATAGCTAAATTCTTTTTCTTTCTAAAATCGACTAAAAGCCCTATGATTTACATAGGGCTTTTATGATGCAAAAAAATCTAAAAATATGCAAATATTTTTGCAAAAATCCTTGACACAGCACCTAAATGGAGTATAATATAGTTGTGGTTGGCACTCACCTAGTGAGAGTGCTAACAAAAAGATTAAAAAAGGAGTTGAATAATATGACAAACATGATACCTTTTAACCGTGGAAGCAGAAGAATAGTACCTGCAGAACTCAATCATTTCAATAATATGCTCGACGACTTTTTTAGCGATATATGGTCACCAGCCAGAGATTTATCCAGAGACACATTCAAAATTGATGTACAAGACGACGGAGAAAACTACCTGATTGAGGCTGACATGCCAGGTGTCGATAAAAAGGAAATCAGCGTAGAGTTGAGGGAAAACACTCTTTGCATTCAAGTGAAAAGAGAAGAGAAAGTGGATGAAGAGAAAAAGAACTACATCCATAAGGAAAGAAAGACTGTTTCAATGACAAGGAATGTATACCTAGGCGATGTGAAGCAGGATGAAGTGAGCGCAAAGCTGGAAGACGGCGTGCTGAAAATCACTATTCCCAAAATCGAAGAAACAGAAAAAGTGAAACAAATAGATATTAACTAATCGAATATGCTGCTAAACACCGAGGATGCTCGGTGTTTTTTCATGTCTTCAAATACTAGACTGAATGAAAGCAATTTTATGGTGGTTTATGATATAATCTACTAAAAAGTAATATGTGAATTTGTTGCCGGGCGGCATTTTGACAATCAATGAGATATATAATCAATTTTTATTGCCGTCTATGCCCCAATAGTGCCCGAATAGCCGATTGCTATTTAAAATAATTTTTAGTAATATATAATAAAGATGTGAGAGATCACAATAATTCGGAGGATGAAGTGAAGATAAATGTAAAGATAGATGAATCCATAAAAGAAGATGTGGTTGATTTTCACGTAGGCAAGCTTACGAGCAAAATACAAAAGGCAATAGACTATCTTCACGAAGAGGAGCCTGATGTTTTGATAGGATACCGCAAGGAAGAGATAGCCCTGATAAAGCCGCAGGAAATAGTGCTGATATATACAGAGGGTAAAAAGGTGTTTGTCAGGCTTTTGAACGGAGAGAAATATTATTTAAAAGAGAGGCTCTATGAGCTGGAAGAAAGCTACAAAGGCATGGGCTTCATAAGAATAGCGAATTCATCCATCGCCAATGGTAAGCTGATACGAAAGCTGAAGATGGATGGAGACGGCTCATTGAGCGTGGTTTTCAAGGACGGCACAGCGGAGTTTGCATCCCGAAGGTCAGTGAAGAATATCAAGGAATATCTTGGGATTGGAGTGTAATATGAATTATAAAAAAGAAATTATTAAAAGAGCAGCATATGGTGTGCCTATCGGCATAGCAATAGGGGCAACATTTGCATTGGTTATAGCATATATTATGAAGGATCAAAACGGGCTGCCGGCTCCTGCTGAATACAGGCTGAGCTTCTATACTGTCAGCTATATTGTTTCTATGTTTATCGGTGCCATATTCGGGGCATCCTCTGTGATATGGGACGTGGAAAAGTGGAGCCTTAGAACCCAAACTATTCTGCACTTTTTAATAACAATAACCAGCCATCTCACCTGTGCAGTAATAGCGAATTGGATTCCTTTCAAACTTCAGGCAATTCTAATATATGGGGGAATATATTTTTTCCTTTATGTGATGATATATATAATAATATATAGTGTTCAGAAAAAGCGAATAGCCCAGCTGAACGAGGCACTGGAATCATAAGCAAAAAGCGAGAAATAATTCTCGCTTTTAATATATAAATGTAGTTCATATCATATGAGATAGATTATAGAGTTATTTATTGATAGTGTGAAAGATACAAACTACATCACGGAAGAAAATTAGAGCTGGTTATCACTTGTTTTTCCTATAACAAGATAATAATACTTATATTTCTCATTTTTACGAAAGAAATATGAATAAAGTGTGAACAAGTATTGTTTTTTTAAACAAAAACTTAGAGAAATAAAATTTTATAATTGTAATTTTCCCTTTGACATAGAAATAGCCAAATGATAAACTTGAATATAAATAAAATACAAACAACTTTTGAGGAGAATATTATGAAGAAAATTATTTTGCTTTTGATGATTTTATCCATGCTTTTTTCTGCCACAGCATGCTCTATGCTAGAGGAAATATTGGCATCTACAGCTGTTGTAGATACAGGCAGTTTCAGCATCGAGATTCCAAGCACCTACATGGAACTAGAAGACCAAGACAATGCATACTATATCGATAGCAAGGATATGTACATAGCATATCATTACTATCCTAAAGAGTTTAGCTTCGACAGCGAAACAATGATGAACATCTTGGCAACATACCTGTTCCTTGCAGAGGACATAGTGAAGACTGATAAAATGGTTATAGACGGTGTAGATGTTTATCAGGTTCAGTATCGTACGCTTTCAACAGGCTTAGACAACATTCACTACTACTATTCCGGACTATTCAGCATATTTGAGCTGGATAATGAATTTTTAACAGTTGATACATATAAGTATATGGAGGAAAGTGTCGGCATAAATACCTATATTTCAGATGATGATCTGCAGCTGCTGCACGACATGACAAACTCTGTTAAAATCACCGGAGACTCAGGCATGGTATATACAAAAGAAGAAATGTATTCCAATATGCTGAAGGTTGAGCTATCAGACCAATGGGCCGAAGTAGGAGACCAAAACGGCGTACAAGAATGGGGCTACGGCGTGGAATTTGGCTTCGGCGGCTATGATTTCTATATTGATGTTCTAGAGTCTAGCGACGAATACGCCAACGACATGACAACACTGCTGGATACATACTCAGAGTATCCTGAGTATTCATATTATGGCGACATCACAATTGCAGATGAAGCAGGATATGCATTTATATATGAGTTTGATTCAGGAGACGGATCATATGTATATGGCGTATTCGGCGAAACAGAGCACTATTATGTAGATGTTTATTTCTACACAGTACTTGAAGACTACGAGATGCCGGATGAAGTTGCAAAAGCGATTTTCGATTTTATAAATAGTGTACAATAATAGGAAATACTAAAAGGGGCTGCATAGCCCCTTTTTTCATGCCAAATTTTCGAATATATCAACTATGTCCTTGTACAGGGCACTTAGCTTTCTGCATTGGAAAAGTGCGTTGTATTCGCACATCATCTGTATATATTTCATGTACCACATATAATAATCCGGATAGGAAAAGAAATGCTTCAGCTGCTTTTTGTCCTTGTATCTCCATGGCTTTGTGCCTGCATAGTGAGTGCCGCACAATGATTCTATATTCGGGTATCCGTTGAAGCTGCTGTATTTTATGTCCACGCTTGTCCACAGCCCGCTCCATCGCAAAGTGGCGTACTGCATCTCCGGCCATTTGAATTTGCTTATCATATCACGTGTTTCCGGTTTTGCTATCTCATCCATTATCATTTCATATTCCACTATAGATGGCTCCAGAACCCACAAAGATGAATTAACCCCCATGTTTTCGTAGTCGCTTTTCACGCGGTTTGTGATATGCATAGGTATTTTCTGTCCGTGGGGGCAAATGCTGCCGTAGTTTCTATGCCAGCACCATTTGCCGCTCTGTGCGTCCTCCACAGTGTATTTTCTGTCTTTGCTCTGCACACAATTTTGCTTTTTCTCGTTTATTATGCCTGCAGGCACATCCAGCGAAAATAAACTGTCATAGTCCTTAATGGGCATAAGGTCGGCGTCGCATACTACTATTTTTTTGTAGCCCTGCCGAAGGTCGCCGTCCTTGCCCAGACGCAGTGCATTGAAGCGAGAAAATAAAAATGGTCTGTCCTGTCTCTCGTGCCCCATTCTGTGGTGCACATACACCTCGTCTGTATTTATCACCTTGTCAAAAATCGCATGAAGTGCCTCCACGCATTGGGGAGATACCTTTCCACTGACTAGGCATACTATGCTGGCGGCGGTCTTTTGCTGTCGCAGCCCATATGCAAACATCAGAGCACCCGGCAGAAAGCTGTCGTTGATGATGATGAATGTAACATATGCATATTTAGATTTGCTGATATAGTTTTTGTTTGATATTTCCTGTTCCATTTCGCTCACGCCCTGTATTGTGCTGCAGTTATAGCCTAGCAAAATGAAAAACGATATTATATGTAAAGTTTATCTATAGGCGAAGTTTACTCACTCAGTTAGATGCCATATAAGGTTTGTTAAAATAAATATTGACATTTACCTTACGATAATATAATATTAGAACAAATAACGTAAAGTAAATATAAAAACGTAAACAAAAGGAGCAATCATGGAGAATTCTGAAAAATATAATTCGCTTGTAGATACTGCAAAAAGATTATTTTTTAAATATGGTGTCAAGCGTGTAACTGTGGAGGAAATATGCACAGAATCCAATGTAAGCAAGATGACTTTCTATAAATTTTTCAAGAACAAGACAGAGCTAGCAGTTCAGATAAGAGACCAGCTTACAGAGGAAGGCTTTGCAAAATTTGATGAGATTAATAAACGCGATATATCCTTCATGGAAAAAATAGATTTGACAACGGCATGGCGAATTGAATTTGCATCCTCGATGACGGAAGAATTTATGAACGACATTATGGATTTGGAATATATTCATAATCAGCAGGAAGCAATAAAAAACAGATATCTGAGCAACATAAAAAAAGCCCAGGAAAAAGGCGAGATTAATCCTGATTTATCAACTGAGGTAATTTGGTATGTAACCCAAAAATTCAATGAGTTTGCAAAAGAAGCGTATGAAAAGAAACTATTTGAAAACAATGCCCAAATGCAGACTCAGCTTAGAGAGATTTACTTTTATGGGCTAGTAAAGCGAAATGATAGGTGATGTAATTGGCATAATGCCAAAGCATATAAAAAAATTAGGAGGGAAGTATGATAGAGATAAACGGTTTGAATTATGTCTATCCGAGCAAAAAGGGGATTTATGATGTAACATTCAGTGTGAAAAAGGGTGAAGTATTTGGCTATTTGGGGCCAAACGGCGCAGGAAAAACAACAACCATCAGAAGCCTTCTGGGCTTTGTTGCCCCTGCTGAGGGCAGCTGCCGAATCAACGGACTCGACTGCTGGAAAGATGCCTGCGAAATTCAAAAAATGGTGGGCTATCTGCCGGGTGAAATGAATCTGCTGGATTCAATGAACGGCATAGAATTTTTGAAATTTATGGGCGATATGCGATGCATGAAGGATTTCACTCGTATGGATTCGCTTATAGAACGCTTTGATTTGGATACGAGCGGCAAAATTAAAAAGATGTCCAAGGGAATGAAACAAAAGCTAGGAATTATTGCTGCGTTTATGCATGATCCGGATGTATATATTCTGGACGAACCAACAAGCGGGCTGGATCCACTGATGCAGATTGAATTTTCTGAATTGATAGACGAAGAAAACAAAAAAGGAAAGACCATACTGATGTCATCTCATATTTTCGAAGAGGTGCAGAAATCCTGCAGCAGAGTAGGAATTATTAAAGATGGTCGTATTGCTGCAATTGAAGATGTAAAGGAACTAATAGCTCAAAAGACAAAAACATATTTGGTGACTTTAGGAAGCAGCAAAGATGTAGATTTCATCTTGAAAAGTGAATTTGAGTCGGAAAAGGTTAACGAGAACACGGTGAAAATATCTACAGTTTATCCATTTAAGGATTTTTATAAAATGCTGCTGCAGTGTGATGTTATTTCTCTGGATTCTCAGCAGATGTCACTGGAGAACGCCTTTATGAAATACTATAGTTCAAAGGAGGATAAATAAATGAATAGCACATTATTGAAAGCTAATATTAAATTTAACTGGATTCCTTTTGCCGCTATCTTATTTATGATAATGATATATGTATCTGCTGCAATAGCAATGTTTAATCCGGAAGATGCAGCATCAATACAGGCTGTATTCAGCATGATGCCCGAAGGCATGGTAAAAGCTTTTGGCTTTGACGGACTAGGAACAAATTTGACTACATACCTTGCAAGCTATTTTTATGGGTTTATTCTGCTGGTTTTTCCGCTGATATATACCATTATAGCTGCGAACTCTTTGGTTGCTGGACATGTTGACAAAGGCTCAATGGCATATTTGCTATCCACACCTAATACCAGAGGAAAAATAATCACAACACAGGCTGCATATTTTATTCTCTCTACTACTGCTCTCTTGGGATTTATTACATCTATAATTGTAGTGCTATGCGCTATCCTGTGGCCGGGGCATCTGGAAATTGGCAGTTTCTTGGTTTTAAACTTAGTCACTCTGCTATTGCTCATTGCAGTTGGGTCTGTCAGCTTTTTGTCATCATGCATATTTAATGATGCCAAGTATTCGCTGGCATTCGGGGCAGGCATACCGGTGCTGTTTGTAATGCTTAAGATTATTTCCGAGATTGGAAGCGGGGTTGAGTTCTTCAAATATATGTCGCCATATACACTTCTAGATACAAACAAGATACTCAATAATATTCCTTATGGTTTAATATTGTCGCTGGTTCTTCTTTTTGTGGCTGCGTGCATATTCGCTCTATCAGCTTATATATTCAAAAGAAAAAACCTTAACATATAGTTTTTATACACTTTCACGGCATATACATTCGTAAAAATAATTAATACATACAAAAAGGGACTGCATTGCAGTCCCTAGATTATTTTGAATATACTATTTTCTTTATGCTGTCTGTAGACAAAGAAAATTCATCAGCCAGCTTTTCTATGTTCCGCTGCTTTTTAAAAGTGCTGCGGATTTTTTCATTTCGTTCTATGATATATTTTCTGCCTCCTGATACTTCGCCCCATTTTTTGTGTTTTTCAGCCGGCTTGGGGATGTATATTATCTCACCGCAAACATAGCTTTGCAGTTCGATTATAAGCCTCTTTGGCAGAACATCATTTGC
Source organism: Eubacteriales bacterium (assembly GCA_040883315.1). Taxonomy (GTDB): domain Bacteria; phylum Bacillota; class Clostridia; order Christensenellales; family UMGS416; genus JAFGUF01. The sequence continues at coordinate 25,325 of JBFLKU010000029.1, read as the reverse complement.
GTTTTTATATTTCACTTTCGTGGCTCCAATCCTTAAAAATTTTGTTTCATAAGGATACAAAGCCTACATGTGAATTAATTCACTCGGGCAATATTTTCATACTCCACACAAAGCATTGCCACTATGCAGACTTTGTATGGAGTTTGTCAGTTCTGTTCAGGTCGTTTTTGGACACGGTGTGCACCTCCTTTTCACTGTATTTTTGTTCGAATATTTAGTTTGTAATTTCAGAAAATGCTCACCTGCCTTTCGTTTATTATGCAGATATTATACAGTTTTATCGCCGATAATGTCAAATAACATGGATTTGGTAAATATTTTTCCTTAAAATAAAGAATATTTTTACAAAATCATTGATTTTTCGCCAGTAGATGATAAAATATTATTAAGTAAATAAATTCTTATTACAGATTATTCCCGAAGAAAAAGGAAACACATATGAATTTTGATAAACCTATCGATAGACGCGGCACATGCTCCATTAAATGGGACTACCTAGAGGAGATTTTTGGCGCAGGTGATATCACACCTATGTGGGTGGCGGATTCAGACTTTGAAGCCCCCAAAGAGGTGGTGGAGGCCCTAAAAAAAAGAGCAGAACACGGGGCATACGGATACACCAGAAGAAGCGATAGGTTTTATACATCTATAATCAATTGGATGCAAAAAAGACACGGCTGGCAAATAGAAAAAGACCACATCGTAGCCATACCCGGCGTAGTGGCTGCCATCAACTGGGCTGTGCACGCATTCACAAAAGAGGGTGACAAAATAATAGTTCAGCCCCCTGTTTATTTTCCATTCTATTCTGCCGTCACCAACAATAATAGAAAGCTGATAGAGAACAATCTGGTGCTGGACGGCGGCAGATATTTCATGGATTTTGCACCCCTAAAAGGCCAGATAGACACAGACACAAAGATGATAATACTTTGCAGCCCGCACAACCCTGTGGGCAGAGTGTGGACAAAAGAGGAGCTTTTGGAGCTGGGCAAAATCTGCGTGGACAACGACATATTGATAATATCAGACGAAATACATTCGGATTTAATATTGAAAGATTTTGTGCACACGCCAATGGCAACGCTTTCTGAGGAAATAGCAGATAGAACAATCACTCTGATGGCACCTAGCAAGACGTTTAATATTGCTGGGCTGGAGTCGTCTGTGGCTATAGTAAAGAATGCGGAACTGAAGAAGAAGCTGATAGCTTTTCAAAATTCCATAGGAGCAGGCGGCATAAATATATTCGGAATAGAGGCAACTATTGCTGCATATGAGCACGGCGAAAAGTGGCTGGATGAGCAGATAGAATATATAGAAGGCAATTTTAAATTTGCGCAAAAATACATAGAGCAGAACATGAGCCAGATAAAGTGCACGAATATGGAGGGCACCTACCTGATGTGGGTGGACTGCACTGCTCTGAAATACAAGGAAAGCGAACTGAAAGACTTCTTCGTGAAAAAGGTGAAGGTGGCTGTGAACATGGGCACAATGTTTGGAAGAGATACAGGCAAAAATTTTGTTCGGTTCAATCTGGCAACACAGAGATCAACAATAGAAAAAGTACTGAAGCAGTTCAAGGAACAATACGACATACGCATTAGTCAGATGAACTAAATTGCAATCGGAGGGCAAAATGAAAGAGATAATAAAAACAGAAAATGCACCAGGGGCAATTGGTCCATACTCTCAGGCAGTCAAAGCAAACGGATTCCTTTTTGTGTCCGGTCAGCTGCCCATACACCCTGCCACAGGCAAATTTATTGGTTCTACTATTCAGGAGCAAACAAAGCAGTGCATACTAAATGCAGAGGCAATATTAAAGGCTGCCGGCTATAGCCTGGATGATGTGGTGAAAACAACAGTTTATTTAAACAGTATTGATGAATTTGTTAAGATGAACGAAGTATATGCAGAATTTTTTGAATCTGACTGCCCTGCTAGAGCGGCATTTGAAGTGGGCGCGCTACCCAAAGGCGCAAAGATCGAGATAGAAATGGTAGCATATAAGTAGGGCATATTTTGTAAAAGGCTGTTGAACGCAGCCTTTTATAGGTATGCATCAACTAAGGAGAAAAGAAAAATGGTAGACAAGCTAAAGCCATATATGAAAATGGTTGATTTTTTGTCAAACATTTTCGGTAGCAACACAGAAATTGTACTCCATGATTTATCCGACTATAAAAAATCCATAATATCAATAAAAAACGGTCATATCAGCGGCAGAAAAGAGGGGGATTCTATCACCGATCTGCTGCTTAAAATGATAATCGACGGTGAATTTAAGAGTAGAAAATACCTTTCCAACTACAAAGTATATTCAGCCAATGGCGATGTGCTACGTGCATCCACTATGATAATAGAGGATGAAGAGGGCGAACCTATCGGTGCACTGTGCATAAACACAAATGTAAGCATGCTCAACCACATAAAGGCATTCGTAGATGAGCATCTTTCATTCAGTGAGGAAAAAATAGGCGACGAGAGCGTGCAGGAGAGGCTGGATGGCAGTGTAGACGAGTACTGCACATATCAAATAAAAAGAGCTGTAGAGAAGGTGGGAATCCATCCATCCAGAATGTCTGTAGAGGAAAAAACAGCCGTAGTAAAATCTCTGCAGAAAAAGGGAATATTCCTACTGAAGGGCACAGTGGCGCAGACGGCACAGGAGCTGGGGATATCTGAGCCTAGCGTATATAGATACATGAAAAAATAAAATGATATAAATTAGAAACAGATGTTTTGTATTCCTTTTATTTGCTTAATAATTATCTATGGCGTATGTTTAGGATATCAAGAATTTCAAAAAAATAATACCACAAATAGCTCCAAAAACTTGAATATAATAGCAAATATTGCTATTATATAAATAGATAAAGATAAAAAGGGTGGATGATTATGTGGAAGAAAACTATAGAGACTATTAAGCAATATCCCAAAATGCTTTGGGGATTTACTATTCCTGTAATAATTGGGCTTGCCACGGTTTTCCCTGTTTATCAGTCAATTATACTAACTCTTCTCGGGGACTATTCCCGAATAGATGATGTTCCCAATTTTAGAGAAGTTATCAGAACTTATGCATTTGCTTCGCCATTTGCATACATTTTGATGGCTATTTTTGTTTTGCCGCCGCTTTATGGATACGTATATAAGGCAGTGACGGGAAATGAAAAGATAACATGGTCGCAGGGGAGATTTTTCTCCTATTCATGGAGAATACTTTTGAAAAGCCTGTTTGCATTTCTTACTCTGTTTGCTGTTTTCATAGCGTTATTTTTATTCTTTGCAGTCCCAAATCTGGGCTTTGCACTTTATTTAGTGGCATTTTCCGCATGGGCAGTTTTTTGGATAATCAGCCTCACGTCGGTTATTGCAGAGGATAGATTTATAGACAGCCTGCCTAATACATTTTTTGTAGGCAGCAGATACTATCTGAAGATGTATTTTACCTCTACTGTTGTTATGACGCCGGCTATTATTGTGAGTGCGATATTCATGATATATTTCCATAATGTAGGGTGGGATATAGCCTACGCAGTGCCCACCATTGATTTGCCGCCAAGGCTTTTGGCATTGATTTTCATATTCCTGATATCATGCCTCAGCGTCTACTATGTGTTTGCACAGGCGTTTCTTTTCACCTACAGCATGAGATACTATCTGCAGGAGCGAGAGAAGCTGGACGAGGAGGAGAGACAAAAAGCCGAAGCGGAGGCAGAGGAGCAAGAAAATGGTAAGGATGAATAATAGGCAAAAAAGCTGGTTAATAAAATTTTTACCATACTACAGATACAAGATTACAACCAAGATGCAAAAAAGTGAAATAATCGAAATAATGAGAGAAATAACATATATTTACGGTGAAGAAGGACAGAACAAAAAGATATATGTTGGAAGTATAGAAGACAGCAAATTTACAATCAAAAAATTAATATATTACAGAAGCTCTGCTTTGCCTATAATAGATGGAGAAATATGTGAAGAGGGTGAATTTCGAGTCATAGATTTGAAAATTAGAATAAACTTTTTTACAGCTATATTTTTCTTTTTAATAATATTGCTTTTGATAGTAGCCACAATGGGAGCAATTTATAGATGGATTATTGGCGGAATGGGAAAAGCAGGCTATGCATATTCTATCATGCTTCTTCTAGTATTCAGCGTAGTGCCTTTTGCATTCAGGGCAAGTGCTGGAAAATGCAAAGAGTAGCTAGAGAGCATTATAGCAGACTACGAGAAGAGAATTAATAAAGAATAGAGTGCAGAATTAATGTTTTTAATACCATATGATAAAATCACATTTACTACAAATAAAACTAAAGATGAAATACTAAATATTCTGGCTAAAAATTCTACATTTTGCTTAGAGAATTGGTCCTTCATGTTTAGAGATTTTGATTTAGATTTCATAAGCAAAATCGGACATGACAGTTTCATTATATCTCGAAGCTGGAGCCACAGAAATTTATCTTGGGCAATCATAGATGGCAAGTTAAGGGAAAAGGGTGAAATTCGAGAAGTAACTATAAAAATTCGAATGATATATCTACTATATCTGGTTTTCACATTTATTTTCGGTATACTTATATCTGAGATAGTCGGCTCTATATATTGTCACGCTAAATACGGAGTATATTATGAAAACACCGCAGGCTTTGTATGGGCAGTTATTATTATTTATTTTTTTCTAATAGTACTTTTCAGATACTCGGCATATGAAATCAGAGAGAGGTTTTTTGAACTGATTTAGCCATTTCTGCTACCAATAAACGGTATAAAAAAAGCCTGCTTTTGCAGGCTTTTCGCTTATTGACTATGCTTGTTTTTCCTTTAGCATCAGTATGCCAACCCATACAAACCATATCATCTGACCTATGCCAAATATTCCAGTGCCTCCGAATTCGTTGATAGCAGGTATGACTGACAATATGCCTGCAGTGCCCACAACCAAGCCCAAATAATTAATTGCCTTGTTAAATATTTTTCCCTTCATTGCTGCAATGCTTATAAGCAGTGTCCAAAGGCCGCCCAGTATTTCGCCGTCTGAAAAGCTGATGCCAAGTGCTGTGGCTTCAGTGGCATTCAAAAACGCTATTGCGCCTGCTGGGTCGCTGGCATACATCTGCACAGCAGTTGCAATTCCTCTATTATATATTGTGCCTGCTCCTATCAAAAGAGCTGCCCATATAATGCCATATACTGCGGCAATTTTTGTAATGCTGGATGATTGCTTTAGCTTTTCGTATAGTGACAGGGAAATAACCACCAAAGCCAATCCGAAAATCACATAGCCCAGCAGATATATTACATAGAAGCCAGCTTGGTTTTGTGAAAAAAGCTGTATTTTTTCGCCTGCATCTGTGATGCTTGTATAGTCTATTATCCCTAGGAAATATACTATCATCGCTAGGTATGCCAGTCCTGCGTATATCATGGATATTCCGCCTGCCTTCTGCAGACTTAGTTTATTTGATTCTTTCATTTTTTTACCTCTTATTTTTTGGTCCGTATAGATTGCTTTCCATACGGACCATTTTTCATTATTGTGATATCTAGAACATGCTATAGGATATCTGTAAGCTTTTTGCTAAATCTGTGCTATCCAGTCTGCAATCACTAATGTGATGTTAATTCCAGGGAATTAACCATGCAGGCATGAGTAGCCCATAGATGTTTTTGTTGATAATTGTTTTGTGATATCTAGAACATTCAAGATTCTCTTTCATATTCTAGGATATCTACTATGCTTTTTACTAAATCTATGCTATTCAGCCTGCAATCACTAATGTGATGTTAATTCCAAGGAATTAACCATTCAGGCATGAGTAGCCTATAGATATTTTTGTTGATAATTGTTTTCGATATTTTATAATACTCAAAGTTCCTTTTCGTATTCCAAAATATCTCCTGGTGTACAGTCCAATGTCTCGCAGATTGCATCCAGTGTATTGAAGCGGATCCCTTTCACCTTGCCGGTTTTCAGCAAAGAAAGATTCACATTGGAAAGCCCTACTTTCTCTGAAAGCTCATTTAATGAAATCTTTCGGTCGGCCATCATTTTGTCCAGACGTACTATAATCATTTCATCACTCCCTTATACTATGCTTTCGCTGTCGTTTTGCAGATTCATTCCGAATTCAAATATCTCGCCTAGTGAGAATAGAAGCAGACCAAACATGATGTAAGTCCATTTTATAGTAATATCAATGTTCATATTCATAGGGTGGTTTGTAGCTGTGCTTGCAATTATTCCGATTATAAATATAATTGCTGTGTAGACAAAGAATGCTATTCCCATGTGCTTTAGCCCTTTTACCACGCCTTCTGTAAATGGTGTCTCTTCTTGTACTATTCTGCCAAACATAATAGACACAGCTTTGAAGATATAGGCTGTAAGTGCCATACTGAATAGAGCTGCTATTATTCCGGTAATAATTAGTCCATACGGTATGGTGAAATTATTCGGTATCAATGCTAGTGCTTCCGGGTTAACTTCTGTTAAAATCTTTCTGACAATGTCAATCACATCGTATCCTGAAACGGATAGGAAACTGGTGGCTAAAACGGATGTCACCAAAAATAATGCTCCCAATATCACTGTTAGTATAAAAAGTACATTGGTTATGTTCTTATATACGTTAAACTTCTTTAATTTTTTCTCTTGCATTTTCATATGCTTTTTCCTCCTGAATATACTTATATTTTTTAGTTTATTTTTTCGCGTGCCGGCACTTCTTTAAAGCCGAATATCAATAGCCATACTGCCAGCACCATTTCCTGTATAGCTATAGGAATGTTGATTATCACATTTACAGTGGAGAATGACTCTGCTCCGAAGAAGACAGATACATTTGCACCGAAATGCAGTATTATTGCTGCTATGCCCCAGATGGATAGCCATCTTGGAACCAGCTTTGTTTTGTAGAAGCCGATGTAGTATAGCAGTGCACCTACGCAGAATGCAAAGGCAGCGTTTTCCGAAACACTTTCGTGTGCTATCCTCAGCACGGCGGCTGCGTCCTGGCTGTATGCTGCAGCAGGCACCATAGCTGCCAGAATGCCGGCAGATGCTATGAATATTCCGCCCTCTATTGTGCGAAACCCTGCGGCACCTATTGCCAGACCTTTGCTATGTTTGCTGAGCATAGGATAGATGGAAAATGCAATTGCACTGCAGAATATTCCCATCAGCAATATTAGGAATGCACCAACCAGCAAGGTATTGGGGTTTTGGTTTATTTGTGCGGCGAAGTCATTTCCATCTTTCACACTGATGAAGGAAAGGCTTGCCACTCCGGCTGCTGTAGCAGCAATAAAGAGTATTCCTGTTAGTCGTCCTGTTTTTTTATTGTTCATTTGCTTTTTCCTCTTATATTTTTTGTTTTTTATTTCTCGTTAATATTAACTTTATGAGCAAATCATACAACATCAATTTATGTTTGTCAATAATAATTTTAAATAAAACATTAAATAATATACGAAATATGATAAATTATTAATAAAAAACGTTAAAATGGAGCTAAAAATGGAAATAAATTGTATTTTAATTATAGAATTATGAAATCTATGATATAATTTTCTTATGAAATTTATTGGCATATAAGGAGGAATTATGGATATAAAAATAACAAAGGTGAAAAAAGGCATGGGCAAAGATTTCGCGGAGTATTATGAAAATCTGGATTTCAGCCACGAGCCATTTTATTCTACGTGCTTCTGCAGGTTCTATCATCTGGATACAGACATGGACGACTGGAAGCAAAGAACAGGGGAGACCAATAAAAAAGAAACGATAGATGCAATAGATGCCGGCGAGATGACGGGATTTTTGGCATACGAAGGTGAAAAGTGCATCGGCTGGCTGAATGCCAACCACTGGAGCAGCTACAAGCGGCTGCATCCTTATGTTTCAGATGTAGTAGGCGACAAAAAGGTAGGCATAGTGATATGCTATGTTATTCATCCGGAATACAGAAACATGGGCGTAGCATCAAGCCTGCTGGATGCGGCAATACAGGATTTTAAAAATCAGGGTTTTGATGCCATAATGGCACTGCCTATAAAAGCAGATGGATTCAGTCAAAAGCACTATAGGGGCACAGTGGGCATGTATGAAAAGACCGGGTTTGTAAAGATTAATGAATTTGAATATGGACATGTGTATTGGAAGGATTTGATTAAGGAATAGTTATTAGGGCAAGTAATTCCCAAAGGGAATACGCTGGGCGACAGGAATGTTTTGAAAAAACATACCGAGAGCCAAGAAAGATTGTTATGGGGCTCTGCCCCATGCCCTGTTCAAGGGACTTGTCCCTTGAAAATCCCTCAGTTCATATTTTGATAATTTACTGTAATATTATGTTAGAGGTAAGGTTATTACGCCTTTTTTGCTTCCTGGAGTACCATCATCATTTGTCCAAGTAAGTTCATATTTCCAACTAGAGCTTTTAGTGCTCATAAATACCATAAAATGATAGTCTACATTTTTTTGTGGCTCAATTAACTCAATTGGGAAAATTTCTTTAACTGAGCCTATAATTGCGGGACCGTCTTCGGATAAATATTTAAAAGCGACATTATTAGCATTAGAATTGCCTTTATTAAATATTTTAATCACCCATTTTGACTTACCCGTTCTAACAACAGCTGCATCGCATTCTGCTTTTTCCTTTTTTTCTTCTACCTTAGTTCTATTCAGAAGCTTTGGTGTAATATCTACCATTAATTCGTAATATTTCTTAGCAGCATCATTGAAAGAGCTTGCTCCCTCAGCATTACTTTTACTCTTGGTTTGCTTAATTGTAGTAAGAACAAACATGATTATTGAACCAATTAGTGATACAAATGCGATAATATCTCCAACTGAAATTTGCCAATCAAATGACATTTTTATCTCCTTATTTAATCTTGAATCCTGAATTCTTTAGAGCTCTTTTAAGTTCATCTTTTGATAACTCAATTACTTCCTCTCTAATTAAATTCAAGTTAGCATCTTCTAATTCTTTTTTTGAATATTCTTTGTTGCAAATAGTACATTTTACTTTACTTGCCTCTGTAATAGATGAGTATAATTTTTCATCATATTCAAAATTAATATTGCCACAAACACTACATTTTAACGCGAATTTTTTATTAGTACTCATATTTTTCCTCCAATAAAATATTAGTTGATTTTGAGATTTACATTGTTAAACATCAATAAAATTTAACATTATATATATTTTACCATTAAACTATTTGTTGTGCAACAGTCGTAAATAAAACATATCTTATTTGGCATTATATGATATTTTATGCTTGAAGAGCCATTCTTCGCGTGGAGATATTTGGACTGACAGGAATGTTGAGAAGCAACATATGAAATCAATCCAAAAAATTCCCTGTCAAATCAAATACAATTTTGTATAACATAGACACATATTATCAGTCTTTCAGAATTGAAAGCGGATATTCACTATGGTATAATGATACAATATGCCAATAGACCATAATATTGTATAAAAACTCAATTTAAAATAAAATTGGAGATTATCGGCGTAGCGACTTTTTATGTAAGAGGAGATGAGATTATGTCAGCATGGTGGGAAGCACTTACTACCCTTGAGCAGTTCTTTTATTATGTGGCAATACCTTCTACTTTGGTGTTGGCCATTCAGTTTATATTGTCGGTGATAGGGCTGACCGGCGACAGCGATGTGGACGTGGGCGACGCTGACGGAGACATAGACTTCGATGGCGATATGGATATCGATGGCGACATGGACACGGCGGATTTCCACGCAGACGGCACAGATGCAGACGCCGCAGATTTTGGGAATACAGATTTCAGGTTTGTATCTTTCAGAACTGTTATCGCATTTCTCACAGTTTTCCCATGGACGGGCATAGTGCTCCTTGGCAAAGGCATGAACACAGCACTTGCAATATTTATAGCAGTGCTTGCAGGATTGTTTGCTATGTTTATTATTGGCTATCTTTTCTATATCACAGCCAGGCTCCAGTCCAGCGGAAACATAGACTATAAAAATGCCATAGGTCAGACTGCCGAGGTGTATATCCCATTGCTAAAAGAAAACGGATTTAAGGGCAAGGTGCAGGTGGTCATTCAGGACAGGCTAGTGGAGGCATCGGCTGTAGCCAACGACGGCAAAAAGCACGCCACAGGCGACATGGTGCAGGTGGTTGGCATCGTGGGGCTGTCCACTTTGGTCGTAAAAGCAATAGATGAATAAAATAAAATTTATTATATGAAAGAAGAGGTTATTACATGGACACATTAGTATTAATAGTAGTAGTTGTTATACTATTATTAGGAACATTTTTATCACTGTTATCCAGATATAAAAAATGTCCTTCCGACAAAATCTTGGTTATCTACGGTAAAGTAGGCAGAACATCAGGCGGCGTAAACAAGAGCGCCAAATGTATTCACGGTGGTGCGGCTTTTATCTGGCCTATCATTCAGCACTATGAATTCCTGAGCCTGACACCAATATCCATCAACGTAAATCTGACAAATGCGCTGAGTAAGCAAAACATCAGAATAGACGTTCCATCACGTTTCACAGTTGGTATATCCACAGAGAATGGCATCATGCAAAATGCTGCTGAGCGTCTGCTGGGCCTTCGCCAAAATGAGATAGAGGAACTTGCAAAGGATATTATATTTGGTCAGCTGCGTCTGGTTGTTGCTACAATGGATATCGAAGAAATCAACACAGACCGTGATAAATTCCTAGCGGCAGTTTCACGCAACGTGGAATCCGAGCTGCAAAAAATCGGTCTTCGCCTAATCAACGTTAACGTAACCGACATCAAGGATGAATCAGGCTACATCGAAGCATTGGGTAAAGAAGCAGCAGCAAAGGCCATCAACGACGCTAAAAAGAGCGTGGCAGAGAAAACAAGAGACGGCTCTATCGGCGAAGCAGTGGCATTGCAGGATCAGCGTATCCGCGTGGCAGAGGCAAATGCAAAAGCTGTAGAAGGTGAAAACATGGCTAAAATCACCGTTGCCAATTCCGAGGCAAACCGCCGTGAAAAGCTGGCTGAGGCAGAGCGTCAGGCTATTGCAGCAGAGCGTGTTCAAAACGCTATGGCACAGGAAGAATCATACAAAGCAGAGCAAATATCAGAAACTGCCAGAGCACGCAGAGAGCAGGCAACAAAAGAAGCTGATATCATCGTATCTGCAGAGATAGCAAAACGCCAGGCAGAGATAGCAGCAGCAGCCCAAGCCGAGAAAACCAGACTGATGGCAAAAGGTGAAGCAGATGCTATGTTCGCAAAGATGGAGGCAGAGGCTCGTGGTATTCAGGAAATACTGATGAAGCAGGCTGAAGGTTTCGGACGAATAGTGCAGGCAGCCGGCGGCAATGCAGACCAAGCAGTAAAGCTGATTGTGGCTGACAAGCTGGAAGAGCTGGTAAGAGTACAGGTGGAGGCTATTAAGAACCTGAAGATAGATAAGGTAACCGTTTGGGACACAATGGGCGGCAAAGGCGGAGCACCTGCCACAGCCAATTTCTTGTCCGGCATGGCAAAGTCTATCCCACCTATGAACGAGCTATTTGAAATGGCAGGCATGGATTTGCCGTCATTCCTAGGCAAGCAAAAGGGCACAGCCAATGCAGAAGACGTGACAGAGACTGCACTGCAGACTGTGGAGGAGCCAGCATCAGCTGAGCCTGCACCGGAGCAGCCAGAAGATACAGAACCAAAAAAATAGTAAAAACTATAAAATAGAAAATATGCCCCTGCGAAAGCGGGGGTATTATTACAAAGAGGGATAAAATGATAATAAGAAAAACACTTATGACGCTTTTAACAAAGCCATGGATTTTGCTTTTGTCGCTGGTAATAGGAATGGTGCCGTATATGCTGGCAGGGATATTTGCAGGTGAGTATATGGACTATACTACCAGTGCGGCTATTATTAAAATGATATTTATAATATTGCTGATGGGTCCCTTTGTCACATATACCTTTGAAGCGTGCAATGGAGACATAAGCGATAATTGGTTTTCAAAAGGATTGTTCAAAAATACACTTAAGGTTCTTATTATAATCATTATTACAAGGTTAATTCTGCCTTGGATAAAAGCTTTTGGTTTAATATATGGCTACAGAATAGTAGGCGCATATATTTTTGTCTGGGATTTCGTCATAATGACATTCGAGGCGGTTGCACTTATAGCTGTAATTTCTACTCACAGCTTTGCAGACGCTATAGACATGGCAACAAATGAAACGAAAAGCATATTCCTGAAAGTAGCAGCTTTGGCAGCCATATTTATGGTTCTTGAGTTTGCACTATTTCCGTGGTATACAGAGGATACTACAGATATAAGCGAGATGGAAGTGTATGTAGCAGAGCTGGACGCCACTGTAGAGCTGGAAAGCTTGTCAGATGATACATTGAGCGAGATGGGGATTGATAAATCTGCATTAACAGCAGATAGCTATCTAAAAGAGGCAGCATCTTATGTGTTTTATGGGCTTTTCGATTCTATTTCCAATGCTGTAATTTTGGTTTTCTGTGCATATAATTTTTTAGAGACCAGAAAAATAGTAGATGATGCAATGGCACGCCTTAAAGAATACTGAACAAGCCACCATGAAAAAAACACAGGATATAAATCCTGTGCTTAATTTTATTATTCAAATGCATTCTCTATAGCTTTCAGCAAAGAATTCGTAGTGGCTGTGGCACCGGATACGGCGTCTATATTCACCTTTTGCTGTTCAATCACGGCATTTGATATCTCTTCCAGCACAGCTATCTGCGATGAGTTACCAGACTTTATAATCCGAATGTCCTCTATGCTGCTGTCCTTCACCGTCACCTCCACGTCGTTGCTCCAGCGACCGTTTTGATAGCTGCCCTCGTATTTGCCGTCGGGCACCTGTGATAAATCAATAGCCGCAATCTCCAGTGCCGTTGCTTCCTTTAGACCAAGAGTGCCGAAGCCCGCCAAAACCAGCCCCAACGCTATTATACCGAGTATAACAAACAGTACTGTTTTTAATGCTTTTTTCATGTTTCCTCCTATATGTCAGCCATAGCTTCTATAGCTTCTTTTATTTCGGCATCTCTTTTTAATGATGACCAGTGGACTACTGCAGTGCTTTTTATTTTGCCGCCTCTTGCCCTGATAGTGCCTAGCATGTACTTTATGCCTTGGTTTCCGCCCAGAAACGATCGCTTGAAGTGCTGTGTTACAAAGCAGTTTACGTCTTTGTTTTGAAATTCACCATGCAGAGCCAGATATTCTTTCATGGCTCTGCTCAGTGCAAACCCATTGATAGGTGCGCCGACTATTATTTTGTCATAGCCCTCTATTTTGGGGATGCTGGATAATGTGGAATGCAGTCCGTTTTTTGGATCGCCTTTTATAGCGGTCACTTTTTCTATTTTTGCTGTATGTCCGTCTTTCTCTAGCTGCTCCTGTATCCTCTGAGCCACAGACAATGTGTTGCCGGTATCGGAATGTATCAAAATACCTATGTTCATTTTTTATCTCCTTTTAATAAATTCTCTGTTATGTTGTCGATGCTTTCATACACCTGTTCCTTGGTCATTCCGTTGGACGAGAAATACAAGGTAAGCAGCCCAAATATGCTGCAAATCACAGTCATGATGACGGTAGGCAGCTCCTCCATAGTGATTATGCCATCCTCTACAAATCCCATATAGGCTTTGGTTCTGTTTTCGTCGAAGCTGACATCATCCATGGGCGTATTGCCCTGCTTTTTGATAGGGAAGGTGTAGAAAAATTCGTATACATTCGGGTTCTCGATAAAGTAGGTGATAAATCGCCTGTTGCCCTCTTTCAAATCCTGCAGGCTGGGCTTGCGGTCGCTGTCGTATTCCTGCATAATGCCCACCATATCGTATATCATGGAGTTTTTTACATTAAATAATAGCTCATCTAAATCCGCATAATAATTATATATAGAGCCATAGGAATATCCGGAAAGCTCGGCTATTTTACGAACGGACACGCTGTGCACTCCTTCATCTTTTATTATCTTTTTTGCGGCATCTATAAAATACGATTCCACTCTCTGCTGCTTTACAGATTTTTTCTCCATGTGCCTCTCCTTTAACAGTAGTATAATTACTTAACATAGTTAAATTAATTAACAATGTTAAGTATAATGTTTATTTTTTTGTTTGTCAATAGCTTTTTACATATAAAAAACATATTTGCTGTGTATAATGAAATTTAGCAAAAAGTATGATACAATAAACGAAGCGTTACAGAACAAGGAGACAATATGTTTTACGAGGTATTTAAGGTAGGTCCAATCACAGTTCACGGATATGGGCTGATGATAGCAATAGGGCTGCTGGCAGCTATTTTGCTGGCAGACTACAGAGGCAAAAAGCAAGGGCTGGATGGAGATCTGGTTTTCAATTTAATGATTATAGCCATAATCACTGGCTTTTTGGGAGCAAAGCTGCTGTATTTGGTAGTGGAGTTCAAGGCATTTTTGCGTGACCCATTTGGATTGCTTTTATCAGGAAGCGGATTTGTAGTGTACGGCGGCATCATCTTTGGTGCACTTTCAGCATTTTTATACTGCAAGAAAAAAGGCATTAGCTTCCTAAAGCACTTTGATTTGTTTATGCCATCCATAGCACTGGCACAGGGCTTCGGCAGAATAGGCTGCCTAGGGGCAGGGTGCTGCTATGGTCGCGAGACAGAGTCTATATTTCACATAATTTTTCACGAGGCAAACATCGCGCCTATTAATGTGCCGTTGGTGCCGACCCAGATATATTCCAGCATCAGCAATTTTACAATAGCTGCAATACTGCTGATATATGCCAGAAAAAACAAAAGACCGGGCAACGTGGGACTTCTGTACCTGATACTTTATAGTGTGTTCAGAAGCGTTATTGAATTCTTCAGAGCTGACTATAGAGGAAGCGTAGGCGTTCTTTCTACATCCCAGTTCATTTCAATATTCATCTTTGTTGGTGCAATTATAGCAATGATTATAAACAACAAAAGAGGGCTGAAAGATACTGACAAAGAAAAAGAGCCTAAAGAGAAAAAGCAAAAAGAAGCATAAAAATATGACCTCTTTACAGGGGTCTTTTATTTTATATATTTCTATGCTATGGATTTATTATGGCATGCTTATTGCTGCCGAAAAACATCTGTTCCCATAGCCCCTCATGCTCTATCACATCGGATTTGCCGTCCTTTGTGATAGTCAGCCGCACATCGCCCAGTATCCTCACATAGGTGGGGTTTGCACCTATTAGTTTTGCGATAAATCTTTTGGATTTAGGCAGCTGTTCTAGCAGGCTGGCAGCCACGATATCTCTTTTCCGCATAAATTCCACTTTATATTCTGCACCATCATGATAATTGATAAAGGTTAGATGATTATCCATGAATTTGCCTGTTACTTCGTGCTGATATGTATCCTGACGGATTACTTTTGTTTTGGTCAAATCCGTTTCTATTATTTTTCCGTCTTTTGCTATCATAAAAATAGGAAGCCTTTTATATCCATATTTTTTCTCGGATATTATATCACTGGTTATTATGGTGTAGCCGCCAATATTTGCTCTGCCCCAGTACCAGTGGTTCATCACCTTGTTCATGGATATATTTCCCCAGTTGTGGTCGTGGTATCCTATGCCCTTTATGTTTTTTTGTTTGCCGTCCACCGAGAGGGTGGCGTCTACTTTGCAGGATGGCTGAGCCGGCATCCATGCAAAAAAGACCTCCTGCTTTTTCCCGAAAAACATATGCCCAGTCTCCGGTCTCCACATGGGAAGCAGCGATTTCATATGGGCACGGTATTCTATTTTTTCATCCTTATACTGAAGCTCGTAGTCACCATCTATATATTTTATGTAGCTCTCTTTCACCTTCACATCGCACATTTTGCGGGATGCATCTATCACCTGTCCTTTTTGCTCGCACACCTGCTGGATTATTTTGGTGCCGTCTGGCAATGTGATATCTATTGTAGCGGTAGGGTGGGCAGGGCCTTTCACATCAAAGCCAAACTTGGTGAAAAACACCACCACAATTGTAGTGCCGTCCTCAAACTCCGCATCTGTGTACCACCATTCGAAAGTATTCTTCTGTCCGGTGGTTCGCATTCCGTCTTCCCATATTTCTATATCATTTCTCTTTATATTCAGTTTATTGTATTCATCTTCAATGTTTTGCAGTGCAGCTGAATTATCCTTATCCATATATTCCTCCATTAGTTGTATATTTATTTATTGCTGATAATTTAAGTATAATTATTAAAAAACATAAAGTCAAATGTAGAATACAATAAAATTAATCTAGCGAATATATGCCCTGGTATGCTGGTAAAACCATTGATTTAGAATATTGTTAGCGGTTCTTTTGGGACATGAATATGCAAATATTTATGCACCTTATACTCTGCGAAAATGGACGCAAAGCAGGCTAATTATTGAAATAAATTTGTAATTTTCCTAATTAGGGTATAAGATATAATAGATATAATAAAAAATTTTATTGGAGGATAACAATGGAAGTATATAAATTGTTATGTAAGAAAAGAGATTTATCTCAAAAAGCAAAAAAAATCAGAGAGAGTGGATTTGTGCCTGCCACGGTATATGGGCATAATATAGAGCCGATAAGTATTCAAATCGATCATATCGATGTGCTGAAGTTTATGAAGGCACAGTCTATGGGTTCACAGGTGCTTTTGGATATTGAAGGCAAAGAACAGCTGGCGATTTTCAAGGAATCTCAAAGAGAGACTTTGACATACAAGACAATTCATATGGATTTTCAGGCATTGACAACTGGTGAAAAAATTAAAGTAAATGTGCCTATTATTTATTTGAATAAGGAATCTGTCGGCAAGGACGAAGTTTTGCAGGAGCAAATGAACGAAATAGAGATTTTGGCATTGCCGAAGCATTTGATAGACCATGTTGATGTTGATGTATCTAAATACAAACTCGGTGATTCTGTGCTTGTAAGCGATTTAGATATCACAAAGGACAAAAACATCGAGATTATGTCTCCTATGGAGTCACAAGTATGTGTTATAACACACGGTGCTAAATTCGTGGAAGAAACTGTGGATGATGATGCAGTGGTAGTACCAGCAGTAGCAGAGGAAGCAGCAGCAGAATAGCAGCACGCCAAGAAACGCAAAATACTGTATATAATAAATACCACCTTTTATAAGGTGGTATTTTTCATTTCAAGTATAGGCGGGTCTCTCTTAATAGGCATCATCCTCGTTTTCGGAAATAGCAGTTTGGGCTTTCGTGTTATTTGCCTTTATCAGCTGCTTGAAAATGATTTTTAGTGTAATCAAAATTACAGTTGCGATGATGGATAGATACAGCACGCTTTTCACCAAATCAGTGATAGCTGTAGATACCATATTTAGCATACTGTCTTTGTCAGCCTGCAGCCACACTGGCACCAAGCACAGTGCTGTAATCAAAGTGCCGATTACTATGAAATAGATAACAATATAAAATATATTTATGCCGGAGAGAATTTTTAGGAATCTGTTTCTTTTATCCATCGACACCAAGTATAATAATGCAATAAGCAGAGCTAAGACAATGGAGGAAAGTATTGCTGTGTTGGTCAGCCGCACTGCATAGCTATGCACCTGCTCGTCCAGCACATAGTCTATCTTTTCCATCTTCTGCTCGTCATATTGAAAGCCGTAGTAAAGATACTCCCGCAGAGTATCGTCCACGCCATCAGGCAGAGACAATTTATCTCTGACTATATTCATCGCCATTTCTTTTTGCTCGTCGTCCATATCATCCATTTGAGAAGAGTTTTCGATGGCAGCTAATAAATCATCTATAATGTCCCTGATGGGCATGTGCATTTCGCCTCTGTTGTATGCAATGCTATCCAGCGCATCGCCTAGCATCTGACCCAGATATTCGCTGAACTGTTCCTTTGAAATGGTCTCTGTAAGCACATCATAAATCATGTCTTCCTGCCCGTGCAGGCCTTCGCTCGCTAATGCCTGATTAACGATATAATCCATCGTAATATCATACACTGCATCATATACGCCAAGTTTTGGCAAATATACCCTATAAAACTGAGGATTTGCAAACACAACTCTGGAATTCACAGAGACCACCGTGCAAATAGATACCAAAACGATGGCTATGGTCAGCAGTACTGCCAAAAATGTTTTTAATGCTTTCATATGATGTCCTCCAATGTGTCAATAATTAGTTATTATGTCTATAAGCTCTGCTAAGCTGTCTATTTTATAGTCACACTCTGGGTAGTTTCTGGCGTCGCCTATGCCGATAGCCACCATGCCTGCTTCCTTAGCTGCCTGTATGCCCACAGCGGCGTCCTCTATCACGCAGCACTGCTCGGCAGGCACATCCAGCATCTGTGCAGCTTTTACGAAAACCTCGGGGTCAGGCTTGGAATTTGTGATATTTGTGCCGTCCGAAATGGCATCAAAAACATTCAGCATATCCACTCTCTCTAATATGAATTTGGTGTTTTTGCTGGATGAGCCAATGGCTATTTTGTAGCCCATTTGCTTAATTTTCGATAGGGTTTCCCGCACTAATGGCTCCACATCATCTGGAGTCATATTCTGCAGCAGTTTTTTATAGTATTCATTTTTTTCATTCAGAAAAGCCTTCTTTTCATAGCTGTCAAATCGATTTGCATCATTCTCCAGTATTATCTCCAGGCTCTCTTCTCTGCTGACGCCCCTTAGTCGGTTGTTTATTTTGCGATCAAAATACACGCCTATTCCATCTGCGATTTTTTTCCATGCAAGATAGTGGTATTCATCTGTGAAAAGCAGAACACCATCCAAATCAAAAATTATTGCTTTTATTTTCATTTTTATCATATGTTTTTGCCTTATAAGTCTTTTATCCGGTCTGCTAGCTTTTTGCATTTATTCTTGCGAATAAATTTTGCAGGCATGGGGGAGTGATAGTTGTTTTAGTTTATTAATTGTTTTCGGAAATCGTGATAATCACGATTTCCACTGTGCTTTAGTGTATTCCACTCTATCCAGCCTGCTAGCATTTGCATTTATTCTTACGAATAAATTTTGCAGGCATGTGGAAGATGATAGCTATCCTAGTTTATTAATTGTTTCCGGAAATTGTTATTATAACAATTTCCCTCTGTGCTTTAGTGTATTCCAAGCCATCCAGCCTGCTAGCATTTGCATTTATTCTTACGAATAAATTTTGCAGGCATGTGGAAGATGATATTGGTTTCGATAGTTTAGTTGTTTCCGGAAATCGTGATAATCACGATTTCCACTGTGCTTTAGTGTATTCCACGCCATCCAGCCTGCTAGCACTTGCATTTATTCTTACGAATAAATTTTGCAGGCATGTGGAAGTGATAGCAGTTTTAGGTTATTAATTGTTTCCGGAAATTGTTATTATAACAATTTCCGATGGGTTATATATTCTTGGCATATTGGGGTAATTATATATGCCGCGGCTCACAATCATTGTGGTGGCATCAGATATTTGGTATTCGCCGCCTGCATATTTGGGGAACCATCCTTGGTCGGGTGCATACAGCCCATTTAAAAAAAACGGAATCCGCACCTGTCCGCCGTGGGCATGCCCGGATACTATCAGGTCGTATTCATATTCTTTATAGTCTTCCACTCGCTCCGGGCGGTGGCTCATCAATATTCTGAAGGTGTTTTCATCATTTTCTGTCCACATCTCATCCAGATGAGCAGCCCAGTTTTTTTCTTTGTATGTGGCATCCCATATATTCGCATCCCAGTCATCTACTCCGTATAGCTCTATTGTGCTGCCCGCTATATCTAGCTGTGTCATCTCGCTGCGCAGCACCACCACGCCTGTTTGCTCCACTATGTCTAATATTTTCTGGTACTCACCGCTCCAGTATTCATGGTTGCCTATCACATAGTAGCAGGGGGCTATCTCTGCCGCCTGCTTCATAAAGCTGACCATGCCGTCTATTGCATAAGGGGAGTTGGTCATGTCTCCCGGCATCAGTATGATATCCGGCTGTGCCTTTTCCAGCCTTTTTATCAGCTTTTGCTGGTCTTCGCCCACAAACTGATTGTGCAGGTCTGCCGCCACAGCTATTGTTATTTCGTTTTGTATTTTGTCGGATTCTACATTGTAGTTTCTTGTCACAGGCCCTCTGTATAGCCCGGTGAGTAGCAGCACAATTATAATAGCCAAATCAATCAGCCTTGCCTTTGTGCTCACTTTCTTTCTCTTGCGAGTATTATTCTTTTTTATAATGGTACTTACTCCAGTTCATTCAGTTTTTCGGCTGCCAGTTCGTCGCCTAGGTCGGCTGCCTTTTTGTACCATTTTAATGCAACATCCATGTCCGCGTCAACCCCAACGCCGTGTTCATAGCACATTCCTAGATTATACATTGCAGGAGCATATCCCAGCTCTGCAGATTTTGCGAAGTATTCATGTGCCATGTCGTCGTCCTGCTCGGCTTCGCCGCCGATATTATACATGCAGCCAAGGTTATACATTGCCACTGCGTCGTCATTCTCTGCTGCGTTTTCATACCATTTTATTGCCTTTTTGTAGTCGGGCTCTGTTCCCAGCCCGTTTTGGTAGCACACGCCTAGGCTATACTGTGCGTTGGCGTCGCCTTGGCTAGCGGCACTTTTGTACCATTCAAATGCCGTTTTTTCGTCCTTTTGCACTCCCTTGCCCTCGGAGTAGCAGCAGGCGAGATTATATTGAGATTTTGCGTAGCCCATTTCAGCAGCCTGTCTGAAGTATACTAAAGCTGTAGGGTAGGATTTTTCTACGCCGTAGCCATGATAGTAGCAAAGGCCGACGTTGTGTATTGCCCCAGCGTATCCTGCCTCTGCCGCCTGCATATAGCTTTGCAGGGCATTATAATAGCTCTGCACCACTCCTCTGCCTGTGGCGTAGCATATGCCTAGCTTGTTTTGTGATTTTGCGTGTCCGGATTTGGCAGCATTCTTAAAATACTTCACAGCCAGCTCATACTCACCGTTTTCATAGTAGTCTTCGGCTATTTTGTATTGTTCCTCTGCATGCTTTTTTGCAAAATTGTTGTCGGTTACAAATCTCATCAGTGCACCCTCCATCTGCTTTCAAGTACTCTCTCAATTTGCCAACGCCCTATCAATTGCTCTGTAATTTGTATCTAATTTGTATTTATTAATATACCCACATGGGGCTGTTACTAAACAAAATATGGTAATAATAAGCATATAGTCATTTAAAATTCATTTGATTTACTATAGTTTTAGTATACCTATTTGGGTTTTAAAAATATTTAATATGTCTTTATTTGATATTTCACCGGATAAATATTTTTCATATAATTCTAATAATTGTAGTGTAGTAATAACTAATGAACCATTTCTTTTTGCAAGGTCACCTTGTTGTTTGCTAATATTTTTTCTTTCATTAGGTATAATATTTCGGAATGTGTTCATTATCAATATACCTTTAACTTTAATATTTTCTAATTCTTCTTCGTTTCGAGCATCTATTTCCTCCTGAACATGAACATCAAGCTGAGAAACATTCTTGTTTTGAACGTTATTTCCTACACCCTTTATTTCTCCAATGAAAATATTATCATCTTTTTCTATTTTAAAATCTTCCTTATGTTTATCTTCAAATTCAGTTAAATCACATTCTAATATTTCTTCAAGTATCTCTAAAATCTGGTTTGCTAGTTCATTGCCATTTGTATAAAGAATAGATTTTATTTTTTTATTCTTGTCTAGCTTGAGTTCTATATCATTTCTTTTTTTATTTAATCTATCAATTTGAATATCAATTTTACTTTTTTCTTCATTTAGTTCTTTGTCGTCTAATCTCTCTATATCTTTAAACCATTCCGGTTCTATTTCCTTTTCATTTATTAAATTAATTTCTGTAAGAAAATTCATTATTTTTTCTTCGGAATTTCCTATATCTAATGTAGTTAATATTTTTTTATGCATTTCTACTGTTGTAATATACTTCCCAGAACTATCAAATGTTATTGGTTTAACTTTATCTTTATTAAGAAAACTTAATTGGATAAAAGAGAAGTCAGCATAGGCCACCTCATTATTAATTTTAGTCTGTGTTTGTCCATATAGCAAAAGTTTTCTATGCTGATCCCATCCAACATATGCCAAATTTCTAAATAATATGTTTTGTAATGTCCCTATATTATCCTTTAATGCTATTTTTTTAACGAGTTTACCATTACTAGCTTTCCCATAATTAAAAGTACAATTTTGTGGTAACAAAATAATTATTTTTGATTTTGTTCCATTACTAATTATCATATTTAAATCATTAATTTCATTTCCAATATTTATTCCTTTGTAATCACCATCATTTTTCCATATAGATTCAGTACTCAAATCAATTAGATTGATATCGAATGCATCAAATGCTTTCGGTTTAAACAAAGAAGTTTGAGTAACTTCCAGTTTTTTAAATTCTATACGGTTTCCATTTGTAATATACTGTATTAAAATAATAAATATCCTCCTCATACGTAATATATAATTATACCATATTTTATTAAATTTTTGAAAAAGCAAAATGATGAAACTGACCAATGCACAACAATTGACTATTTCTTTTACCGGAAGAAAGCCTTATAATGAAAATATGACTAACGGTCATAAATCCATTGTGCGCACATATGGAGGAGAAATAAATGAAAACACAAAAGGCAAAAGACACCCATAATGCCATCGTCGAGGCTGCAAAAGAGCTGTTTATGGAAAGAAGCGTAAGCAAAGTGACAGTCAGCGACATCACAAATCGAGCAGGCGTGGCAAAGGGTACGTTTTATGTTCACTTCGAGTCAAAGGACGATCTGGTCTGGCATTTTATAGATCATCAGCTCTTACCAGTCTTCAAATGGTTTGAAGCCTTCCGTATATTGGGGCACGAATCAAAGGATATTGATGATATGGTGACCTATATAGTGGACTATGTGCGGAAGAACATCAAAATTCTCCGCATGATACACAAAGTCAGGTTTATAAACTTTCTAGGCAGAGAAAACATGGAGAAAAAATATATTTATCAAATGCACGGCCCTATATGTGAATGGCTGAAAGTGGGCAAGGAAAGCGGCAAGATAGATGTTTTAGATCCATCACTTACTGCCTACTACCTGATAATGGGAGTACACGAGCTGATAGACAAAGTAGTAGCAGGAGATCTGGACTTTAGCATGGATGATTTGGAGGAGAATTTGAAATTTTTGCTTAAAAAAACAGTAAAATAGGAGCGCATTATGAAAGCAAAATTAAGGCTTATAATCAGCCTTGCAATATTCGCACTTTCTCTGCTGGCTATCAGCCAGCTAGAGATAATATCCAACATGGAGGAGATGCTGCCAAAGGACAGCCCAAGCCTATTGGCATCCACAGAATTCAATAAGTATTTCGACGGGCAGGACCAGGTGCTGGTGGTTGTAAAGCAAAAGGGCGGCACAGCAGGCAGCGAATTTGAAGCAGCCGCAAAGCAATACTTGAGCGTGCTGGCAGATGAACTGGAAGACAAAGAATACATAGACAGCATCATGTATATGGTGGATACAGACGAGATGATGCCCTTTGCATGGGCATACGCAGACAAAAAAATATACGACGACATAGACACAGCTATGCAAAACGGCGACCTTATAGCCATACAGACAACACTGCAGGATATAGAGAGGCAGATGGATGCACAGGAGGATACTGCCGAGTATCTAGTGAATGACGACAAAACCCACTACATGATGATAATAAAGCCTAGGCTGGACAATACAGACTTTCTTGGCTCCAGGCAGTCTTTTTACGACGGCGTGAACAGCACAGTAGACCAGCTGCTATCAGAGGATAGATTTGCAGCTCTGGATTCCGGGCTTACAGGCGGGGCATTTATACAGGATATAGAATCAGATGCCGTAGCATTCGAAGGGCTCTTTGGCACTATGGCTGTCACTCTGGTTTTGATTTTGCTGGTGCTTATTCTGTTTTTCAGAAGCCTGAAACTGCCGCTTCTGTCTATCTATCCGCTGGTTCTGGGGGCAGTGATGGCTGCGGCAGCTGCATATATAATATATGGCTCGCTAAATATGTTCGCCGTCAGCTTTGCCCTGCTTTTGCTGGGGCTGGGAATAGACTTTGCAGTTCACCTGCTCACACGCTATCAGGAGGAGAGAGCAAAGGGCATAGACAAAAAAGAAGCTGTGGATATATCCAGCAAATCCACAGGCAGCTCCATAATATTTGGCGCAGTAACCACAGCACTGGCATTTGCTTCATTTGCCTTCGCGAAATTCCGTGCATTCGAGCAGATGGGTGTGGTCTCCGCCATAGGGCTGGTATGTTTATGCGGCGGCATGCTGATATTAGTGCCTGCAATAATAATTATATTTGACAAAAAGAGCAATGAGAAATCCGCCAAAAGCATACGTCTTGGCTGGCTGAAAAGCACAAGCGAATTTATGATAAAAAGACCATGGATAGTATTTATTATTATGATTGCTGTGCTGGGCGGACTGTTTATCAATGTGAAAGGCACCACCATACAGAGCGATATGGCGGCAATATACCCCGATAACATACACAGCCTGTATTGGGCAGACGAGGTGAAAAAATCATTCAACTACAATACCGACACTATCAGCATATATGGAGAAAGCCAAGATGAGCTGCAGGAGATAACAGAAAGGCTGTCACAAAGAGGAGATATCGAGCAAATAGACAGCATATTCGACTATATGCCCGAGGATATGGAATACAAGCTGGATATTATCACCCGCCTCGATGCTATGCTGCAGCAGATGGGTATGGATGTCTTTGGGGAATTCACACTTGAGGAGATGACCACAGATGACCTGCCAGAGAGCATAAAGAGCAATTATTTAGGCAAGGACGGCAGAGTGCGTGCAGAGATAGTGCCTGCTGTAAACATGTATGCAAGGGATGAATACGAGCCGCTGATTGATGCGATATATGAAGCATCAGGCAGATACCCTGTAGGCATGCCGACGGTATTCAATGAAATAACTGAGCTGGTGAAAGAAGACATTATTAAAATAAGTATTTTCTGCTTTGCAATAGTGCTGATAATATCCATTGTGCTTTTCAGAAAAATAATGCTGGCTCTGCTGACTGTAACTCCGCTGGTGATGACCCTGTACACCACTCTGGGGCTGCTTCCAATACTTAATATAGAAATAAATGTTTTCAGCATCGCGGCATTTCCGCTGATAATAGGAATTGGCATAGACAGCTCTATCCACCTGATACACAGGCTGAATGAGAAAAGC
>JBFLKU010000028.1:0-80827 GCA_040883315.1 Eubacteriales bacterium | reverse complement strand
TTTCATCATCTTTTGGTGGAGGCGAGGGGAGTCGAACCCCTGTCCGAAACCGATACTCTATCGCTTTCTACGAGTGTAGTCATATTGAAAAATTTCCTATACAGCTAGTCCAATTTGACAAACCAAAGCCGTAAGTAGCTTCATATTTCTTAGACTATCGCAAAGCTTAGATAGTCGCAACCAGCATTTTTGTACGCTCTACCCTGTTATGCTAGTCTTGCAGGATATGAGCGGCAGGCTTAATTAAGCAGCTGCTAATGCGAAATTTTGATTATTATTTTCTGCATTTAAATTTAATCTCACCTTTTTTAGCGCAGATTTTGAGAAACTGCGACTCGCTTACAATAGATCCCCGACCCCGTCGAAAACCAGTACGCCCCCGTGTTATTAATATCTTTGATTTCTTGCCATCGCTCTGTCCATTTGTCTTTTTGCGTCGGCTTCCTTCTTGCTGTCGCGCTTGTCGTATAGCTTTTTGCCCCTCGCTACGCCTATCTCCAGCTTCACCTTCCCTTTGGTCAGATAAAGTCGCAGAGGTATCAAGGTCATTCCGTCCTTTTGCGACATCACATTCAGATAGCCTATCTGCTTTTTATGCAGAAGCAGCCTTCTGTCTCTGTCTGGGTCTGGGTTATATGCACTTCCTTTTTCATATGGGGATATATGCGAAGACACCAAATATGCCTCACCGTTCTTTATGTTTATATACCCATCTTTGAAGTTCGCTTTTCCCATCCTGCAGGATTTCACTTCAGAGCCTTTCAGCTCTATTCCAGCTTCAAAAGTCTCATCAATAAAATATTCATGTCGTGCTTTTCTGTTAAGCACTAGTGTTTTTTCGCCCTCTGCCATAAAAGCACTCCTTTATTTATTGCTATTAGATTATATCACAAGAAATTTTGCTGTCAAATAATTTATCTTTTTCTAAATAAATGCCGCAAACTATAATAGATATATTTTGATGCATTATGCTTTGTTCATTTTTCGAATTGGAAAATAAATAACTGTATTTACGTTTATTTTTTATAGCAGAATATCAGTGCCGTTCCGCCTGTAATGTCCAAAATCACTTCACCATCCACTGCGATGTTGCTCAGCCCTATAGGATATCCGTTTTTGAAATTCGTGCCCTTGTCTATTGGATATTTCAGCCCAGCAGATTCATTTATCACCAGCTCGCCGTCAAATGGCACGATTGATATTATGTCTCCTATGCGGCAGTCAATCTTGGTGCATTTGTTGCTCATCACAGCATATCCTTCATCCAATATTATTCTGCCTCTGCACTTCGAGTCCTGCAGTCTTTTTAGTAACATCAGGTTTCCAAACTGATGATCCAGCCTGCCCCCCGCCGCACCTAGTATTGTGACGCTCTCTGCTCCGCGCAATATCGCATAGTCCACCGCCAGCACGCCGTCCGTTTCGTCCTTTTCATCCGGTGCTGTAATTATCTTGGTATCTGTATTCCTATATAAATCAATAATTTCTGTACTTGCAGAGTCAAAATCGCCTATCACAGCATCTACCTTTATCTTTGTTTCGCTTGCCCATTTTGCTCCGCCGTCTGCACATATCACCAAGTCAGCATTTTTTACTGCCTCTTTTGCTGCATCATTATTTATTATGTTGCCATTTAATATTATTAAACAGTTCATTATATTCCCTTTAGTTCTTTAATCGCTTTTTTATAATCTTTTGTGTCGGTAATAGCTGAGCCCACCACCAAAACATTTGCTCCGGCTTCTATTGCCGCATCTTTGGTTTTCATGTTTATTCCGCCATCTACTTCTATATCATATTTATATCCATTTTGGGTCTTCATCTTTTTCATCTCTCGCACTTTGTCCAGCGTTTCTGCTATCAGTTCCTGTCCGCCCATCCCTGGCTCTACAGTCATCACAAGTATCATGTCTGCCATCGGCAAAACGCTCGCTATTGTCATTATGTCTGTGTCCGGCCTAATGGATACAGATGCCTTTATGCCCTGGCTCTTTATTATGTTTAGGCACTCTGCCAAATTGTCAGCAGCCTCCTGATGTATTGTTATGTTGTCAGCTCCTGCTTTTACAAAGCTTTCTATATGCTTTTTGGGGTTTGTTATCATCAGGTGAACATCCAGAGGCAGTCTGGTTATCTTTTTTATGTCTTCCACCATCTTAGGGCCAAAAGTAATAGTATCCACAAAGCACCCATCCATCACATCCAAATGTATATAGTCGCTCTTTGCGCTTTCCAGTTCTTTCACTACTTTTCCCAGTTGAGTAAAATCAGCTTTTAATATGGAAGCCGATATCTTAACCATACCTTTTCCTCCACCTTTCGTTCATCTGCTCATATATTTTTTTGTATCTCTCGTGCCTGTCTTTGTCTATTTCGCCTTTCTCCACTGCTTCAATCACAGCACATCCCGGCTCTGTATAGTGCAAACATCCATTAAATTTACACCCTGTGGCATACTCGAGAAAATCAGGATAGTAGTCCTTTATATTCACCGGGTCTTCTAGTTCCAGCTCCAGCATCGAAAACCCCGGAGAGTCCACTACATATCCGTTTTTGTATTCAAGCAAATCTGCCTGTCTGGTGGTGTGCTTTCCTCTTTGCGTCTTTTCGCTCACTTCACCTGTCTGTAGCTCCACATTCGGCAGCAGCCTGTTCAAAATGGACGACTTACCCACAGCGGATTGACCTGCAAAGCATATAGTTTTTCCTTCTATTGCTTTTTCAAATTTGCTTATCCCCTTTTTGGTTTTCGCACTCACTGCAAATCGCTTTTCAATATGCCTATATTGGTTTAATATCTCCTCGGTGTATTCTTTGCTTAAATCTTCTTTGTTAATCACTAAGCAAACATCCGCATCTATCTTCTCTGCATTAATCAAAAGTATATCTACCAAGCCAAAATCCGGCTTTGGACTTTCTGGTGATATAACAATTACCAGCATATCTATGTTGGCCACCATTGGCCTAAGCAGATGATTTTTTCTGTCTATAATACTCGTTATATATCCGCAGCTCTCGTCTGTAGAAGGGTTATATTCCACATAATCACCTACCATCGGGGTAATCTTCTTGTCTCTGAAGTTTCCTCTGGCTCTGCATACGTGCCTCTGATCACCGTCTACAACAGTGTAAAATCCGCCTATACCCTGTATAATTCTTCCGATGTTTTTTTCATCTTCCTTATTCAATCCTGCACCTCAAATGTTGCTCTGTCGCGCCTTGCTTCCACCCCATCATAATAAATTATTATCTCTTTATCACCGGGAGTATTCGTGTATAAAGTCAGCGTTATATCATGGTCACCTTTTGTCAGTGTCTTGTTGTATACTACCTGTATCACTCCTTCATCGATATACTCTATCCTAATCTGAGTTGTCTGCGCCGTCAGTGATAGAAGGAAGTGTTTTTCGATGCTGTATTTCTCTTCTTCGCCATTGCTCACATACAGCACTATTCTTTGTGTATCATCTATCACTGTGTCCATTTCAGGTTCATGATAGATAACGATATCTTTTTCAAATCCGCTGTCTACCGGTATCACATCTATTCTATCTTTATCTACGTCTACACTGTCCAGCAAATACTGTGCTTCCACCAGTGTTCTGCCTATTATATTTGGCATAATCGGTATTGTTGTATCCTGCTGGGTAGCTATCCAAATGTTTATCTTTTCACCAATAGGTATTTCAGACCCAGCCTTTGGCTCCTGACGCACTACATATTCATTTGGAATGTCCGAAACCTCCTGTGAAACATCTCCTACAGAAAAACCTGCATCCTCTATAATTGCAATAGACTCTGTAAATGAAATGTTCAAAACATTAGGCACTTCAAAGAGCTCCGGTCCTTGGCTTATGGTCAGCTTCACTACTATGCTGTTGTCCACCAGCTGTCCACCTTTTGGAGACTGAGAAATAACGACTCCTTCAGCATATTCTTCATTTGCCGCATATTCTATTGTGTAGTCAAATCCATTAAGCTTAATTATTCTGGTTGCCTCGTCTGCCAGCTTCTGTTCTACATCGGGCACCATGAATTTTTGGTCGTTTCTATCCTTTTCCTGCTGGTTATTGAAAAATCTGCTGAGCCCCAGAAGCCCACCTACAATAACCAATATCATTATAACAACCCATGTGACTACTTTTCGTATTTTCGCCACAGCTATGCCTTCATGGATTGTGTCCTGATTTATAGGGTTCAGGCTATTTGTTTCATACAAACCGATGTCTGTTATTTCTTTGCTGGCATTTTCTTTTTGCTCTTGCTTCTCCTTTGCCGCATTTTCCAAATATTCTTTTATCTGCTCCGCCCTTATCACAGGCATCTCTTTTGTTTCTCCAGCTTCGTCGGCTGTCTCCACAAAGTCCCCATATGGGTCTGTCCCCGCCAATTCCAGATCACGCTTCAGTTCACTTGCAGACTGATATCTACTGTCTTTTAGTCTGCTTGCAGCTTTCGTTATTATCTTATCCAGCGCTTTAGACATATTGTGGTTCTTCGCAATAGGCGAAGGCAGCGATTCATTCACATGCTTTAGGGCAATAGTAACTGGAGTGTCTCCCTTAAAAGGCAGCGTTCCTGTCATCATTTCATACATCACTATTCCCAGCGAATAGATATCCGTTGTTTTATCTATCACGTTTCCCATTGCCTGCTCCGGGGACATATAGTGTACAGAGCCCAATACATTGGATCCGCCCATGGTCATAGTTGCCGAAGTCGTCATTTTGGCTATACCAAAGTCTGCCACTTTCACAGTTCCGTCTTTTGCTATTAATATATTCTGCGATTTAATATCTCTGTGCACCAGTTTTTTTTCATGCGCACATGCAATTGCATCACATATCTGCGAGGATATATTGACGGCTTCTTTTTCTGTCAATACGCCTTTCATGTTTATATATTCTTTCAGTGTCCTGCCCTGGACAAATTCCATCACCATATACGGGCAGCCTTTGTCGATTCCTACATCAATAGTCTTTACCACGTTCTTATGGTCCACTACTTTTGATATCTCTGCCTCTTTTTCAAACATACTGATAAATTCAGCATTGTCCAAATACTCTTCTTTAAGCATTTTTACAGCGACATCTTCATCGGTCTCTATATTTTTTCCCTTGTATACTATGGCCATTCCGCCTTTGCCGACTATGGAGTGAATAGCATACTTGCTGTTTATTATCCTTTGTTCCATCCAGCTACTCACTTTCCTTACTTGTCGCAATCACTATTGTAATGTTATCCGATCCACCTGCTTGGTTTGACATATCAATCATTGTCCTTATTGCACTCTTCCTGTCAGATGAGGCTTCCAATATCTTCGCAATCATGTCTATGTCTATATATTCATACATGCCGTCAGAGCACAGGAGAATATGATCGCCGTCTTTCATGTCCACTTTGAAGTGGTCAACCATCACGTTTTTATCCGTACCAATTGCTCTCGTAATCACGTGTCTATAGTTGTGCTTCCTCGCCTCTTCCTCGGACATCTTCCCCAGATTAATATATTCCTGTACCAAAGTATGGTCATCTGTTATCTGCTTCGCTTTATAATCTGATGTAATATGATATGCTCTGGAGTCGCCCACATTCAGCACATACACAGCATCATCGCAAAATGCAGCCATCACCAGTGTCGTGCCCATTCCCTTCAGGTATTCGCTCTCACTCGCCCTGTCATACACAGCAATGTTTGCTATACACACACTTTCATATAGCAGCTCTTCTATGTCTATATTCTTTTTGTACTTTCTATTCAAATACCGAACAATGGTATTCACACATAGTTCGCTGGCAACATCTCCGCCTTTGTATCCGCCCATACCATCCGCTACTATAGCCAGCTTTATCTTGTCTGTAGGCTTAGGCGTATAAAAAAAGTCCTGATTGTTGCTTCGAACGCTGCCTTTGTGGCTGTCGCCGATTACATCAATATACCTTTTCTTTTTTTTCTTCGTAAAAAGCATTAATCTTCCCCTGATATTACTTTATGTCGCAGTTGTCCGCATGCACCGTTTATATCTGAGCCCATGCTTCTTCTTAGTGTTGCTTTCACATTGTTATCCTCCAGCATTGTTATAAATCTATATGCCGCTTTTTTATCTGTGGAAGCAAATCCCTCTCTACCTTCATTCATTCTTATTATGTTTATATTGCAGTTAAGCCCTCTTATAGCTCTAGCCAAATCTACCGCATTCTTTTTGTCGTCGTTCACGCCTTCTATCAACACATATTCCACTATTATTCTTCTGCCGGTCGCATGAAAATATTCTTTAGCAGCATCGATTGTCTGTGCTATTGTGTATTTGTTTGCAATAGGCATAATCTTTTTTCGGGTTTCATCATTGCCTGCGTGCAGCGATATGCACATTGTAACAGGAATATTTTCCTTTGAAAAGTCCTGCATCTTGTCCACCAAACCACAGGTAGACAATGATATGCTCCTGTATCCAATATTCAAAGAATCTTCGCTGTTAATTCTTTTCAAAAATCTTATAGTATTTTCATAGTTGTCAAAAGGTTCCCCGCTGCCCATCATTACAATATTGTTTATTGGTCTCTCTCCGCCAATATCTAATACCACCGCAATTATCTGTGCCAGCATATCACCATCTGTCAAGTCTCTGGTTTTGCTATCTATAGCAGATGAGCAAAAAGTACAGCCCATGCTGCAGCCTGCCTGTGTGGACATACAGAAAGTATTGCCATAATCATATGGCATCAGCACACCTTCCACAAGTACACCATCATGCAGCTTGAAAAGATACTTTATTGTCCCATCTATTTCAGAAACCAGCTTTGTGTATATTTCTGCATGACCAGTTGTATATTCTTCAGCCAGCTTCTCCCTTAAGTCTTTAGGGACATTGCTCATATCATCAAAGCCTGCTCCTTTTTGAAGCCAGCTATATATCTGCTTATATCTAAACTTGCTACTGTCCAGCCTACTTATTTCATCTTTTAGTTCATCTATTGTAAAATCCAATAATGATTTTTTCATTTATTTCTCGTTTCTAATTCACTTATACTATTTTTCTTTTCATCTTTGCTATGTAAAACCCAGATGTACCATGTATATTTGGCATCAGCTGCACGCCTGTTCCATCAAATGCATTTTTAAGTATATCATTGCCCTTTGGCTCTATAATTTCAAAGTCTGCATTTTCTTTCAAGAATTTCTCCACTACGTCTTGGTTCTCTCTTTTTGATATCGTACAGGTGGAGTATATTAAATGTCCACCTGCAGAAACTGACTTTGCACAGTTGTTTAATATTCTCAGCTGAGTTTTTGCCAGTTCTTTAATATCTTCATATGTCTTATTGTATTTTATATCCGGCTGCTTGAACATCGTTCCCAGTCCGGAGCATGGTGCATCCACCAGCAGGCAGTCAACTTCAATTTCAAACGGCTTTTCAGCGGCATCAAACCTATATGTTTTCGCTTCTACGCCCAATCTCTCAAACATCTTTTCCATTATCTCCACCCTATGGGGGTGAATATCCGTTGCAATATATTTGCCTTCTCTATAAATGCTTGCCATAGCGGCTGTTTTTCCGCCGGGTGCAGCACACGCATCCAGCACAAATTCCGGCTTGTCTTCCACAGCCATCTTCGCAATCACCATAGATCCTTCATCCTGAACGGCTATTTTGCCTTCATCAAAAAGACCTATATCAATGTCCTCAAATCCAGCATCCACTCTATATGCGTCTGAAATTATTTTGCCTTTTTCATATGCTATATCTCGTTTTTTCAGTTCAGTCTCCAGCTTTTCACTGGAGTAATCCTTCAAAGAGTTTGCCCTTATTACTATGCCCTTGTCATCTTCATAGGAAAGCAAAGCCACTGTCTGTTCTTTTCCCAGATCCTTTATCCACATGTCTACTATCCATTTTGGGCAGGAATACTTTATGCTTAAATCATCATCCGGAAGCTTAAGATTTTCCTTGTCTCTTGCTACATTCCTGAGCACTCCGTTTATAAACCCTGATGCCCCGCCTTTGCCTGCATACTTCGCCAGCTCCACACTTGTAGAGCATGCTGCATGCAAAGGAACAGAATTCATATAGTATATTTGATATACACCTAGCCTCAGAATATTCTTCATCGTTGCCTGTGCATGCTTTTTTACATAGTTGTCGATAATCCAATCTATGGTTATCATCTTCTCCAGCGTGCCATATACCAGCCTTGATGCAAATCTTTTTTCCTGCGGATTAAGATTATTAAATGAATTTTTCAAAACAAGATTGCCATAGGATTTGTTTTTTATAATGTCATTGAATGCGTCAAACGCCGCTTTTCTCGATCTATCTTTCATCAAACAAATTTTCCCTTAGCATCTATTTCAAATCCTCTCAAAACTAGCTCTGCTGCCATTCTCTTCTTCCCAGGTATCTGCATTTCCAATATTTTAATAGCTCCCTCTTTGCAGGCAACTATAAGTTCATCTTTTGCCTTTATTATTTCGCCGCACTCTCCTTTGCCCTCTACTACTTGACTGGACCATATCTTTATAATCATATCCTTGTATGTAGTGTAGGCTCCCGGCCATGGGTTTACACCTCTGATAAGATTATGGATTTGCCCTGCTGTCTTGTCCCAGTGTATTTCTCCATCCTGCTTTTGAAGCATAGGAAAATGTGTGGCTTCTTCTTCGTTTTGTTTTTTAGGAGTTATGCTGCCGTCTGCCAATCCATGCAAAGTTTTAATCAATACTTCGCCGCCCAAAACAGCCAGTCTGTCAAATAGCTCCCCTGCCGTTTCCTGCTCTTTGATATCCACAGTTTCTTTCAGCAGAATATCTCCGCAGTCAAGTCCGCGCTCTGTCAGCATTGTAGTTATGCCAGTCTGCTTTTCGCCGTTTATTACTGCCCACTGTATAGGAGCAGCTCCGCGGTATTTAGGCAAAAGTGACCCGTGGACATTCACGCATCCCATCTTTGGTATATCCAAAACCTTCTGGGAAAGTATCTGCCCATACGCTGCTGTCACCATAAAATCGGGTTTCAGCTTTTCAAGCGTTTCTATGTTCTCCTTGTTTCTGATTCTGTCGAAGCAGTATACCTCCAGCCCTTGCTTCAGCGCAAACTCTTTTGTGGGACAGTATGTCAGTTTCTTGCTTCTACCCCTTGGTTTGTCTGGCTGGGTCACCACCGCCACCACATCGAATGCATCATCTTCAAGCAAAGCCTTTAATGAAGGTATAGCAAAATCAGGAGTACCCATAAAAACTACTCTCATTCTTTTTCTTCCTCCCACAGCTCGCCTATCACAATGTCTGTGTATAGCTTGCCGTCAAGATGGTCTATTTCGTGTACCAGTGCAAGAGCTAAAAGGCCTTCGCCTTCCACTTCGAATTCTTTTCCGTATCTGTCATATGCCTTTACTTTTGCTTTCAGAGGTCTTATTGTTCTGCCCCATTTGCCCACTACAGATAAGCATCCTTCGGTCACTTCCTGTTCTCCCTCTGTAGATACCACTACAGGGTTTATCAGCTCTATTACGCCCTCTCCGATGTCTACTATTGCAATACGGCGAAGTATTCCCACCTGCACCGCTGCAAGTCCTGCTCCGTTGGCATATTCCAATGTTTCTTTCATATCGTCAAGAAGCTGATGCAGTCTGTCGTCAAAAGTGGTTTGCTCTCTCGATATCTTTCTCAGCTTTGGTGATTCATCTGTTAATATAGTTCTTAGTGCCATTTTCATACCCATGCGTTTATTTAGGTTTTTAGGTAACCTATATACCTTTGTAATTAATTATTATACCATATTCAATGGGTCTATTTCCAGTGTCATGTGTGCCAAAGTCATGGCTTTGACATCCAGAGAGCTGAAATACGTCAATGCTCTTTCTCCGTACTCATCCATGTAATATTTTATTAATAGCTGATATCTATACTGGCCCTTTATTTTTATATATTGTGCTGGTGCCACATCCATGGATATTATGCTCTGTGCTATGTCCGAATCCTTCTCCAAATATTCTTTCATCCTTCTAAATGCGTCTTCCGCCTCATACTGTGCTGCTTCCTCATCTTCGCTCATGAATACCCATCTGGAAAAATAGGCAAATGGCGGATAAAGATTTATCTCCCGCATTTTTATCTCTTCGCTGTAGAATGATTCATAGTCGTGATTTGCAGCATGTACTATAGCAAAATTCTCGGGCGAATATGTCTGTATCACAACATCGCCCTTCTTGCTGCCTCTGCCTGCCCTGCCTGCCACCTGCGCTACTAGCTGGAACGTTCTCTCCTCTGCTCTGTAGTCACCGGCATACAGCGATGTATCCGCAGCTATCACCCCCACCAAAGTCACATCATGAAAATCCAGTCCTTTAGTTATCATCTGTGTGCCCACCAAAACCTGTGCATCTTCTTTTTCGAATTCATTCAATATATCTATATGTGATGTCTTTCTGCCAGTAGTATCTGCATCCATCCGCAGTACCTTCACTTTAGGAAATAGCTTTTTGATTTCATCTTCCACTTTTTGCGTTCCGCCGCCAAAGTATTTTATATACTTGCTTGCACATTCCGGGCACGTTTCAGGCGGCTGCATCTCCATTCCGCAGTAGTGGCATCTCAGCCTGCTGTCGGACATATGATATGTCATGGTAACATCGCAGTGTTCACATTTCACCACATATCCACAGTCTCTGCACGATACATGGGTGGAGTAGCCGCGCCTATTAAGAAACAATATCGCCTTCTCGCCTTTTCCTATGCAATCCTCCAGTTTAGCCTTCAGCTTTCTGCTGATAATAGACATGTTCTTTGCCTTAAATTCCTCTCGCATGTCCACAATATATGTTTCCGGCATCTGCGCGTCTCCCACTCTTTCGGGCAAAGTCAGTAGATTGTATTCGCCCTGCTCTGCCATATAGTATCTAGAGATTGTGGGTGTTGCAGACCCCAGAAGCAAGACAGCGTCATTTTGCACACATCTATACTGAGCTACTTCCACCGCATCATATCTTGGCTGCGTCTCGCTTTTATATGATGTTTCATGCTCTTCATCTATCACTATCAATCCCATGTTTTCAACGGGTGCAAACACAGCAGAACGTGCACCTATCACTATCTTTGCGTCACCTGCATGTATTCTTTCCCATTCATCCAGTCTTTCACCTGCAGATAGCTTGCTATGCAGCACCGCACCTTTGTTTTTGAATCTTGACCGAAAAACAGAAACCATCTGCGGGGTCAATGATATCTCCGGAACCAGTATTATTACACCTTTGCCCTTGTCCAGCATTTGCTTGCAGAGCCTCATATATAGCTCGGTTTTTCCGCTGCCTGTTACTCCGTGTATTATAAACTTTTTGTTTTCGCTTTTGTTATTTATTATTTTATAAAGTGCATCGTTTTGTGCCTGCGTCAATTCAACCTTTTTGTCGTCTTTCTCGCCCAGTTCTATCATTGGCTTTCTAAATACACGCTTTTTATGTACAGTTATTAGCTCTTTCTCTTCCAAAGACCTTATAGAGCTTGCAGATTCACCTAAATCTTTGGTGATGTTCGATAAAATAACTTCGTCATTTTTTTCTATCAAGTACTCTACTATCTGTTTCTGCTTTTTGCTCCTGCTTAGGCTATCCAATACCTCATCTTTATTTTCTATATCAAAATTTATACTGACATATTTATTCTGCTTAATATTCACCTTGCCGCT
Organism: Eubacteriales bacterium; assembly: GCA_040883315.1. Lineage (GTDB taxonomy): Bacteria > Bacillota > Clostridia > Christensenellales > UMGS416 > JAFGUF01. The sequence continues at coordinate 69,145 of JBFLKU010000028.1, read as the reverse complement.
TCTGAGCTGTGCCGGTATCATCACTCGCAGCGAGTGCACCAATAAACAAGAATACTGCTTTTTCATCCAGAGTGCCAGCTGCAGTTGACTTTCCGACAGAACCGGAAATTCATCCATCGGCTTAATTATGGTTTTCATCTTATTTGAAGGCACATCAGTGCTGCTTTTTATTCCTACAATAACGCCTTCAATTTTTCTATTATTAAAAGGCACTAATACCCTAGTGCCTATCTCAACATCTGCATAATCAGAGCCTATATAGTAGTCGAACACCCTGTCAACACTTGAGTGTGCAACATCAACTATTACTTCTGCTATTTTCAAACAAAACCCCTCCATAAATATACGATAAATATACCATAAGTGATTTTATTTATCAATTCATATAGTATGAACATAACAGTAATATATTAATGTATAACAAAACAGCCTACATTAATAATAGGCTGTTATTTGAAAATTCAATTTTATCTTTCTTCGATATCCAAATAGTTCTGGGAAGGACAAACGTTTTTATATGCTGGTCGCATAATCCTTGGTTTAAATACCAGCTCCTCTATTCTGTGTGCACTCCAGCCAGCTATTCTTGACATTGCAAAAATTGGCGTGTACAAATCCTTTGGTATCTTCAGCATTTTATATACCAGTCCCGAATAAAAGTCCACATTAGCAGATACTACCTTGTCGTTCTTTTTCACCTTTTTAAATACTTCAGGAACTATCTTCTCTACTCTTTCGTATAGCTCGAATATATTTGTGTTTCCACTTTCCTCTGCCAGTTCTTTTGCTTTAGCCTTCAATATAATAGCTCTGGGATCGCTTAACGTATATACTGCATGACCAAACCCATATATCAATCCGCTTTTGTCATTGGCTTCTTTCTTCAGGACTTTTACCAAATATTCTTCTATCTGTTCTTCCGAGCCAAAGTCCTGCACCTTTTCCATCAAATCTTCCATCATGTTCATCACTCTGATGTTTGCCCCGCCATGCTTTGGCCCTTTTAGAGAGCCTATAGATGCCGCTACTGATGAATATGTGTCTGTTCCGCTGGATGAAACTACATGCGTAGTAAAGGTGGAATTGTTTCCGCCGCCATGCTCTGCATGTAGAACCATGCACAAATCCAATACCTCAGCCTCCAGTCTTGTGAATTTGCCGTCTTTTCTTAAAACGTGCAGAAAATTCTCTGATGTAGAAAGCTTTGGATCCGGTCTGTTTATAAACAACGACCCATTGCAATGATAATGATTGTGTGCTATGTATCCATACGCAGCCAGAAGAGGCATTTGCGCTATCAGCTTTATGCTTTGGTTTACAACATTCTCTATTGACAAATCATCTGGATTATCGTCAAATGAGTACAGCACCAAAATACTTCGAGCCAGCTTGTTCATAATGTCTTTGCTTGGGAATTTAAGTATCATTTCCTCAACAAATCCTTCAGGCAGCTCTCTTTCCTTTGCCAGCTCCGCGCTGATCATTTCATACTGCTGTTTGTTTGGCAGGTCGCCGAAAAGCAAAAAATAGCAAACTTCTTCAAATCCGTATCTTTTGTCCTTTTGAAACCCCTCCGTCAAATCCTTTATGCTGACTCCTCTATATTTGAGCCTTCCATCAACAGGTATCTGCTCACCCTCGTCCAGCAAATATCCGTGAACATCGCCAACTCTTGTAAGCCCAACTAAAACACCAGTACCGTTTTCGTTTCTTAGTCCGCGTTTAACATTATATTCATCATATAGTTTTCTAGATATGATTGAATTTTTTTGAATGTTTTTTCTGAGTTCATTAATAAGCGTATAGTCCATAATACTCCTCCTCTTGTAATTTATAATATGCAATTTTAAAATAAATTAAAATTAATAAACTTAATTAAATGTTAGCTATTAGTTTGAAAAAATGTCAATAGTCTAATTGTGCTTGAATAATTATAGCACACTTTAGTATATATATTCAAATAAGGTTATAGTAAAGTTTGAATTATTTTTATGTTGTAATATTGAGAATATAAAAAAACATCTCTGCTTAGTGCAGAGATGATGCTTTTTTTAAAATTATATCTTGATTTATCTCGGAATTATATAGAAGAATATCAAGAAAAAATGACATATGGTGCCGCCAAGAACAAAGAAATGCCAAATCATATGATGGAACTTAAATAATCTAATAGCATAGAATATAACACCAATTGTATATGATATGCCCCCTGCCAATAAAAGCACTACCCCTGCTGTTGGCAGCATAGCAAATACCGTTTTAGTAAAGAATACTATCATCCATCCCATTGCTATATAAATGCCTACATGCAGTGCATTGTTTCTGTTGTAGTATACTGCTCTGAAAACAATTCCTATTATCGCCAATGTCCACTGTATGCCAAGCAAAACATATCCCTTTACTCCACCTATCAAAGAAAGGCAAAAAGGTGTGTATGTTCCTGCTATCAGCACATATATCGCACTATGATCCAATATGTGGAATACTTTTCTCACTGTTCCCTTGCTGTGACCAAATGCATGGCAGAAAGTAGACATAAGATATAAAAACACCATGCTTATGCCAAAAATCATTACTCCTGTAATGTCCGCTGCATTTCCATACCTGAATCCTGCTATAATCAAAAGAACAAGCGCTGCAATGCTTAGCGCTGCACCAATTCCATGAGTTATTGAGTTCGCTATCTCTTCTCCAACTGTTTGCTCTAATTTTTTCATATTTCCCTCATTTTATTTCTTTATTTCTATTCACATTATATATCCTCTATATTCTATGTCAATGAATTGTCTTTGTAATTTACATTGCACTTACAATTAATCATTTAAAGTCATTCTATTATTTTGCATCAAAAAAGCCGATTCATATGAATCAGCTTTTTGCTATAGCATTTCTTTTGTTAATAATACTCTACTACATCATCATTGGAAATAACCGTTCCTTTTGCGTTTCCGTTTATTGCATTCAGTAGTGCGTTCTCTTCATTCAGCGATACCATTATGCAGTCAATATTGTTTTCCTGGCAAAGTATTGATGCTGTAGTATCAAATGCTTTCAAATCATTTTTGAGTATATGCTGATAGCTCACCTTTTTGAAAGGTTTTGCATTTGGGTTTTTCCTTGGGTCATCATCATACACTGCATCTATATTTTTTGCTTGGATAAATCCGTCTGCCATTATCTCGCAGGCACGCAATGCTCCGGCAGTATCAGTAGTAAAGAAAGGGTTTCCTGTGCCGCATGCAAATATAACCACAGTGTCCTCTTCCAGAAGCTCCATAGCTTTTCTAGTAGTATAGTAGTCTGCAAACTTTTCAACTGGTACAGCAGATAGAACCTCGGCCTTGGCTCCTGCACGTATCACATAGTCTTTCATCGCCAAAGAGTTTATAAGAGTGGCCGCCATTCCCATATTGTCAGCGATTGCTCTATTCATCTCTTCGTCCATTCGTCCGCGCCATATATTTCCTGCGCCAATTACAACTCCAACCTGAACACCTTGGTTAGCTATCTGAGCAATTTGCTTGGCAACACTTTTTAAAATCTCAGGACATAAAACAAAGTTATCATCTCCTGATAATGCCTCGCCGCTAAGCTTCAACACTACTCTTTTGTATTTCTTACTCATGGGTTCCTCCTAAAATATATAAAAAAAGGAGACTGACAGCCTCCCTTTTCATATTCAATTATTTCATTTGTCCCATTACTTCTTCAGCAAAATTCTCTTCTCTCTTTTGAAGACCTTCACCCATTTCATAGCGTACGAAGGAAACAACTGCAACGTCGCTGCCTTGTTCTTTAATTATTTGAGAAACTGTCTTATCACCATCTTTTACAAATGGCTGCTCTTGCAAGCAGATAGTAGTGAAGTGCTTTTTAATTCTGCCATTCACGATGTTTTGAGCAATTTTTTCTGGTTTTCCTTCATTAATTGCTTGAGCAAAAAGAATCTCTTTTTCTTTATCCAGCTCTTCCATCGGAACTTCTTCTTTTACATTATATTTTGGGTTTGCTGCTGCTATATGCATGCAGATGTCTTTAACAAAAGTAGCGAACTCATCTGATGCAGCTTGCTCTGCTGAGCATTTAACATTCAGTAAAACGCCGATTTTTCCGCCCATGTGTATATATGTGCCTAAAACACCATCTGCTTCATATCTTGTGAACCTGCGAATGCTGATTTTTTCTCCAATTTTTGCTACTTTTTCAGTAACAGCATCTGAAACAGATTTGCTGCTGTCTGATGCAAATTTTTGCTCTAGCAATGCATCTACATCAGCTGGTTTTTCTGATACTATATGCTGTGCAACTTCTTGTACAAAGCTTTGGAATTCATCTGTCAGTGCCACAAAGTCTGTCTCGCAGTTTATCTCAACCACTGCACCTACTTTTTTATCATCTGATAAATATGAGCCTACAGCACCCTCTGCTGCTATTCTTCCTGCTTTTTTTGCTGCAGCTGCTAATCCTTTTTCACGCAAAAATTCTACTGCTTTATCTACATCACCGTCAGTCTCTACCATTGCTTTTTTGCAGTCCATCATGCCTGCGCCTGTCATTTCTCTTAAAGCCATTACATCTTTAGCTGTAAAATTAGCCATGCTTATATCTCCTTGTATAAAATTTGTACTATATTTATTCTTTTGCAGCTTCTAAAGCTTCATCGATGCTTTCTTCAGCGTCAGCACTTTTTTCTTCTGCTTCAGTTTTTACTTCTGGTTTATCTTTAGCTACTTCTGCATCTTCCACTTGTTCGCCTTGTCGTCCCTCTATAACAGCACTTGCCATCGCAGATGCAATCAGTTTAACTGCACGAATAGCATCATCGTTTCCTGGGATTACATAATCTACTTCATCAGGGTCACAGTTTGTATCAACTATAGCTACAACCGGAATGTGCAATTTTTTAGCTTCAGCTATTGCTAGATGTTCCTTTTTAGGGTCTACCACGAAAAGAACCTGCGGCATCTTTACCATGTTCTTTATTCCGCCTAGGTTTTTCTCCAGTTTTTCACGTTCAGCCATCATCTTGATAACTTCTTTTTTAGGTCTCAGCTTAAACTCTTCTGTGTTTTCAAAATTGTCAAGATACTTAAGTCTGTCTATTCTCTTTTTGATAGTTTGGAAGTTTGTCAATAGTCCGCCTAGCCAACGATTAGAAATGTAGTACATGCCGCAGCGCTTAGCCTCAGATTCGATAGCTTCTTGTGCTTGCTTTTTTGTTCCTACAAATAATACTGTTCCGTTGTCCTTTGCGATGTCGCGGATAAAGTTGTATGCAGTATCTGCAAGTTTAACTGTCTTTTGCAAATCCAAAATGTAGATGCCGTTTCTCTCTGTAAAGATATATGGCTTCATCTTTGGATTCCATCTTCTTGTTTGGTGTCCGAAGTGAACACCTGCTTCTAGCAATTGTTTCATTGAAATTGCTGCCATTTTTATTCCTCCTAGTTTTTGTCCTCCCCCAAAATCCTTTTCTCTATAGACCTTCATAAAAAAGGCAACCCTATAGAAAATCATTCAGGGTGCGTTTTGCCTGTAAGATTATATCACATGCATTAACTTAATTCAAGGTATTTTTCGTCTGAATAGTGCACTTTCACATGCAATATATTACATTTATAGAATTGTGTTGAATTGATAAATGCTTATATATAGTATATAATATCAAGTTAATTAAATCAACTCAAAAGAGGTGCCGACATGGAAGAGAAAAAAACTACATCAATTAAATTAAAATCTATATTGAAACGATACTTTATCGATGCACTCGGTGCAATGGCATTGGGTCTGTTTGCATCACTAATTGTGGGGCTGATACTTTCACAGATTTCCAGAATACATATAGGTAATATATCATTTTCAGTGATAAATCAATTTGCCGATGTTGCAAAAAGCCCATATGTAGTAGGTGCAGCAATTGCTGTAGCTATAGCATGGGGGCTGAAGCACAAGCCATTGGTTATATTCGCCAGCGCAATAACCGGTGCATATGGTTATTCTTTGGGCGGACCTGTTGGCGCGTATGTTGCAGGGCTGATTGGCGCTGAAATAGGCGGACTTGTGGATAGATACGCCAGCAAAATAAAGCTAAATATCATACTCACTCCACTAGCTGTGATTATAGCTGGCTGTTTTGTTGGATTATGGGTTGGAGAGCCTATAAGCAAATTCATGACTTTCTTAGGCGAAGTAATAAATAAAGCAACCACATTAAAACCTTTCCCTATGGGAATATTGGTTGCTGTGCTTGTAGGACTATTTCTTACTGCTCCTATCTCATCAGCTGCTCTATGCATAATGCTGGGGCTTAACGGGCTGGCAGCAGGTGCGGCTACAGTAGGGTGCTGTGCACAGATGGTGGGATTCGCAGTTACATCGTTCAAGGACAACAAATGGGGCGGATTGCTGGCACAAGGTGTTGGCACATCTATGCTTCAAATACCCAATATAATGAAAAAGCCGCAGATATTAATAGCTCCTACATTAGCAGGAGCAATCCTAGGTCCTATTGCAACAGTTGTTTTGAAGATGCAGAACATTCCAATAGGTGCTGGCATGGGTACTGCTGGGCTGGTTGGCCAGTTTGGCACATTTGAAGCAATGAAGGAATTGATGCCTGCCGGACAGCTTATAATTACTATAATACTTCTGCACTTTGTAGCTCCTGCTATCCTAGCCCTGGGAATACACTTTATAGTCAAAAAGCTAGGCTGGGTAAAAGACGGAGATATGGTAATTAATATAAATTAATGATAGAATAAAATTATAGTATATAAAAAGGGGAGAATATTATGCGAAACGAGATAAGCAAAGATATAATGAAATCCCGACTCAAATCAAGAATTGAGGACTTAAGAGGCCCTTATTTTCGTGATCAAACAGCTATAATACACTCTGGAGCATTCAGGAGGCTAAAACACAAAACTCAGGCTTTCTTTGCTCCCGAAAACGACCATATATGCACAAGAATAGAGCATGTTCTGCACGTGGCAACAATAGCAGAAACCATCTGCAAAGGTCTCAATAACTCCGGCTGGGCACTGGATACCGAAATAGCCTACGCCGCCGGTCTTGGTCATGACCTTGGTCATGCTCCCTTTGGGCATTCCGGTGAAAAGGCACTTAACCAACTATGCGAAAGAGGATTTGTTCATGAAATCAATTCACTTAGGGTAGTTGACAGACTATGCAATAATGGCGAAGGCATAAACCTTACATTTGCAGTCCGAGATGGCATACTGTGCCACTGCGGCGAAAAGTTCGAGCAGTATCTAGAGCCTGATATTTCAATAATAGATTTAAGCAAAAAAACCAGCCCTAATAGAATTCCTGCCACATGGGAAGGATGTGCAGTACGTTTTGCGGACAAAATTGCATACTTTGGCAGAGATATAGAAGATGCTCTGACTGCAAAAATAATTAAACCACAGGATATTCCCGAAAGAATATCCAGTAAGCTTGGCTCTTCTAACGGCGAAATAATAAACACATTGGTAATAGATTTGATAGAAAACTCATCAAAGCAAGGGAAAATAGGCTTCTCCGACGAATACTACGAACTTATGGTGGAGATAAAGGATTTTAACTATCAAAAAATATATACATCTATAGACAAATCAAACAACGAAAAATACTGTATTAATATTATTGAGGCTCTATATAGCCACTTGATGCAGAACTATGAAGACATAGTATATGGCGATGAAAATACGCTGATACTAGACAGCTCATTTCAAAGATACGTTTCAGATATGAGTTTTCATTATGAAGAAGAAAAAGCTGACAAAATGCAAATAATAGTTGACTATGTATCTGGAATGACAGATAATTATGCTTTGGCAAGTTTCAAAGAAATCACTCTGCCAAAGCCCGTAAAATTCTTCTAAGGAGCTTTTAATGAGCGTAAAATCCTTTTGGGTAAACTCCCCAAAGATAGGCAAAAACGTTAAAATACTTGATAATAAAATACATTATATAGAGCACGAAGGCGAAGAAAAGGTTATTTTGCTTCATGGTCTCGGCTTTTCTATGTTTGCTATGAGGAACATATATCAAGAGCTTACATCAAAAGGCTATGGCGTGATAGCAATAGATCTGCCAGGCTGCGGCTACTCCACCATGAACCAAAGGCAAAAGTTTACTGTGGAGCATACAGCTGACCTTATATATGAATTTATGAAAGTTCAAAAAATCGACTCTGCACATTTTTTTGGAGTGGCAGAGGGCGGAATATATGCATTGTGCATTTCCCAGCTATACCCAGAAAGAGTAAAAAGCCTCACTCTCTGTTCTCCGGGTTCACTTACAAATAGCTACCCATTTTTCTACAAGCAGCTTATCTCCCCTATGGTAGGTGAGATACTGGTAAACTTTCTAAACAGACACAGAATATCCAAATTTCTTAAGTGGATATATTTCAATAAAACAAAAATCACACCATCTATAGAGAAACAAACCTATGAGCCGTTTGAAAGAAGAGCTACTAGGAACTGGCTGATATATTTGCTGAGAGACTATAATGACAGTGCAGTCTATTCACATCTATACCTAGTCAACTGCCCTGTTTTGCTTGTGTGGGGCGAATATGACAATGCACACCCTGTGGCAATGAGCCAGCGGCTGCTGGAAAGCATACGTCATTCTACTTTAGAGATTGTAAAAAATGTAGGACATATGGTATATGAGATTCGCGCTCCTCTGGTTGTCGATTTTATGGAAAAGACAACACTTAAGGGCAAAACCGGATTTGAAAAGCATTTAATAGAATAAGCAATCTAAAGATTCCCATTTAATTGAACCTGATATGATAGTGTGCTATAATCTAGAATATGTGTTTATGGAGGAGTTTTTTTGCAAAATTTAGACTATAAATTAGGCGATATTGTAATGATGAAAAAGCCCCATCCATGTGGAAGCAACAGGTGGGAAATAGTGCGTACCGGTGCAGATATAAAAATAAAATGCTTGGGTGAAAACTGCGGAAGAGTAGTGATGCTGACAAGGCGCGAATTCAACAAAAGCCTTAAAAGCATAATTGAGGCAAACTAAGGAAGTATTAAAAATGAACAGAGAAAAGAAAAAGAAATTTAATGATGAAGCCATTGCTAAAGAAGTGATGGAGTGGATTGTTTCTATAATTGTAGCAGTTGCACTGGTGTTGGTTATTCACAACTATATAGGTCAGCTAGTCAGGGTAGACGGCGCATCTATGCAGCCTACTCTATATACAGATCAAAGGCTGATTGTCACAAAAATACCATATTGGAACGATGAAAATATTGAACGCGGAGATATAGTTATTACAAAGTTCCCAGGAAGCCGAGAAAACTACGTTAAGAGAATTATAGCACTGCCCGGCGACAAGATAAAAATCGTTGAAGGTGTTCTATACATAAATGATATTGTTATTGACGAGCCATACATAAAAGAAAAAATGTATACGGACTATTCCGAAACAACAATACCCGAAGGCCATTATTTCGTGATGGGCGACAACAGAAACAACAGTCGCGACTCCAGAAGCCTGAGTGTAGGTGCTCTACCCAGAGAGATGATACAAGGAAAGGCATATGCAATATTGTGGCCATTTGTTGACTTCGAAGTTATACAGCATGATGACTACGATGAACTAGAAGAATAAGCAAATATATATCTATGATTTATTCAAGCGATTTCTCAAAAATTGATATGCATGTACATACATGCTATACATATGCCAGCTCCATTTCTTTAAAAAATATTGAGGAGTTCCTAAGAGCCAATCCTGATTTTGGCTTGGCTATCACTGATATCAATACAATCGACGGTGCAAAAATCCTGAGCGAAAAGTACCCCAAAAAGATAATTATCGGCAGTCAGATTATCACAAAGGATGGTGCAATAACAGGATTGTTTTTGAAAGAAGGCATACCCGGAGGCAAAAGCCTGAACTGGACAATAGATGCTATATTGGTGCAGGACGGTTTGGTCTGTGTGCCTCACCCGATGGATGCAAACAGAAAAACTACGCTTTCAGACGAAGGGCTATCTCTCGCATTAAAAAGGTGCGACTTAGTTGAAATTTTCAATGCACGCACCATAATAGATGAATACAATAAATCAGCTGTGGATTTGGTCTCTGATAATACTTTGCCTATATGCGGCTCCGATGCACATACAAAAGGAGAGCTGGGGCATACCTATATGGAAGTGCCATACGGCATCAAGATGAACTCTTCCAGCTTTTTTGATTCACTATATAAATCAGAACTAATATGCAAAAAAGTGTCTGCGTCTTCATTGATTTCTTCGCGGCTGTATGCGAAATATAAAAGGATAATAAAGAAATAACTTTACTGCAAGGAGCAAAAAATGGAATTCTACAGTTGGAATTATATTTTGCTGATACCAGCAATAATCATTTCACTTTGGGCACAATCTAATGTGCAGAATACATACACCAGATATTCAAAAATAAGATCGGCAAACGGATATACTGGTGCTGAAATAGCAAGAAAAATACTTGATGATAACGGACTTACATACATAGCAATAGAAATCTCCCCAGGTCAGGGATTAAACGATCACTTTGACCCAAGAGCAAATGTTATACGTTTATCTGAGGGAGTGTATAATTCAACATCTCTGGCCGCAATAGGAATAGCCGCCCACGAGGTGGGTCACGCTATACAATACAGTGAAGAATATCCCCCAATAAAAATAAGAAATGCTATCATCCCTGTAACAAATTTGGGATCTAAGGCAGCAATGCCGCTTCTAATTTTAGGATTGATTTTCTCAATTCCGCAATTAGCCTTTTTAGGCGTTTTGGCATTTAGCCTTGCAGTTATATTTCAGCTGATGACTTTACCAGTAGAATACAATGCATCACAAAGAGCAGTGGATATTCTGGAGCAAAAAAATTACTTGATGAATGAAGAGATAAAAGGGGCTAAAAAAGTGCTTTCTGCAGCAGCTTCCACATACCTTGCAGCGGCGTTTGTTGCGCTGATGCAGCTTTTAAGAATATTAATGATAGCCAGAGGAAGCAGGAGAAGATAAACAGATGGATTTAAAAATAATAATAAGGCTTCCTGACAAACTGGTAGATGCACTAGATGATATTGCTGATGATCTCTATGATGACTTCAAGGGAAAATACTGCAGCAAAGATCAATTTTGGATAACATTAAAAGACATAAAAAACGCAGATAACTTTACTTTGAGGCAAATCAAAGCTGCTCTAAAGACAGTGACTAGCAAGGTTGACCCGTTTACTATATATTGCGATGAATTAATGTTTACTGATCCCAGAAAAAGATCTTCATTGGTGTATTCGCTAAAAGGATTTACCAACAAGCTATATACTCTGCATCAAAATATAGAAAACACTCTATATACAAGGCAGATAGAGAGAGATGATAAGCATCAGTCGCCGAATATATTAATAGCTGAAAAGGTTTCATATAGGCAGCTCCCTTTTATTAAAATGCCTGATATTCCTATAGAAGTGGTCTCTATTGAGATAGTAGAAGAAAAAAAAGGTATACTTAAATCCAGCTATGAAAAACAAGACGAATTCCCTCTTTTCGGCGGTCATTTATTCATAAAGAGAATTGAAGGCGACAAAGTGGTGTGTGAAAACTCGTTTGGAAAATTAATTAATTTTGATATACTGGAAATGCCAAAGGATTGCAGAGAAAGAGATGTGATAATAAAAATGGGCAATCATTATACCGTAGACCAGAACGAAACGAGAGTTCGTGCTATTCAGGAGCAGATAAAAAGAGAAAGCAAAAACAATAAATTGAAATAAAAAAAAGAACCGGTTAACCGGTTCTTTGCTAATTTTTGGTCATATTATCTATTTAATTGATCCGAACAATCAGCACAAACATTCTTTCCCTTGAAGTTAACCAAATCTCTTGCGTAACCGCAGAAGATACATGCTGGCTCATACTTCTTGAAAATGATATGCTCGCCTTCCACATAAATCTCTAATGGATCTTTCAGTTCGATACCTAATGTTCTGCGTAGCTCGATAGGTATAACAACTCTTCCGAGCTCGTCTACTTTTCTCACAATTCCTGTTGATTTCATAGTAAATCCTTCCGTTTCTGTAAATGTATTTTTATTTGCAATTGCATTATATTTCTATTTCTAGAAAAAGTCAATGCATAAACTTTTAACAATGTATGAATTATTATATATTGTTTATTTTTTGAAACGTTTCTATTTATTCCTTTTTTTAAATACCAAATCCCTTTGCACGCTAAAACTTACAAAGTACATTATTATATCAGCCATTACCTTTGCAATGGCAAAAGGTATGCCTATCAAAGTAGTAGCCAACTTCAATATTATAGTATTAAAAACCAAAATAATCAACACTAACGTAAAATATTTACATGCTGTACTTAATTTTGCCACATTCTTATCTGCTGCAAATACCACCTTTTTATTGAAAATATAGTTATAAATTGAGCTAATTAATCTGGCAATTCCTATGGATAGTATTTCCACATCAGTAAGGAATCCGGGGAGCTGAACATGAAGATTTGAGAGCGCATTCGCTATAAATGGAGACCAATATACATATCCTGCAAGGGCAAGAGAATAGTCTAAAACGAATGCAGAAATGGAAGAAATCATAAACTTAATAAAGACATAGCAAATGATAAAAATGCATTTTAGATACCCTCCAATTCTGTTGGGTGCATCTGTCAGCACGTCACTTTCTATCTCCATATAGCTGTATTTTAAATTATGATCTTTAATTATAAACCTTTGATTTATCAAAACTGTGCAGGTATCGCCGCGTAGTTTTAGAAAATGCTGAACAATATCTGCAGGTATTCCCTGAATGTTGCTCATTATATTGTTTGCTTTTTGCTTGTGAACCAGATTAAATAGTCTAGTTATTATTTTGATGCCCAGCTTCTTTTTTTTGCTGATTTCATTATAGCTGCTGCTCTTGGCTATTATAATTTCTTCGCCTTTTTCAGTCTCCTGTGCAATCTTTTTGATGTCTTCTAGTCCCGCAGTCTCATTGACCAAAATTATGTGATAACCCGGTAAATCTTCACTAATCTGACGTATTCCGTTTCCTATCACATTTCTGGTGCTTTTGCCGCTGTGCTCTATTTTGCGAATGTATGAGTTTTCTTCAGCTATTTCTTGGTCTGCATATATGTAGCAGCTTGGAAACACATTGAAAAATTCTTCTATGTCGTTTCTTTTTTTATGAATTAAAATCACTATATTTTTCATGGCAACACATTTTATCACATTGTCTAGTATATGTAAATAACCCTAGAATGTGAAATCCCTTTATGTTTATCTATCTCTTTGCTATTATTGATAGGTTAGTTTGTGCATTTGCGAAAGTGTTTACCTGCCTAAGCAGTTTCTTGATATCGCTATGCAAAATGCTTTTTACTATTCTCTCATCGGTTTGTTTCAGCTCTTTATATGCATCTTCATCAATGAATAATTGTTCTATCTCGTGGAATCCCATTTGTACCAGCACAAAATCCAGCCACACTATATGAATCGGTCGCTTGTGAGTGGGGTCAGCATGGAAATTATATAAGCCAGTCAGCATATTTTGTGTGTTGGGCGTTTCTAAAACAATGAATCCGCCAGGTTTCAATATTCTTGATACTTCATGTATGAGCATCAGCAGGTCGTCGGTTGTCATATGCTCTATAATCTGAAATGCAGACACCAAATCCACACTCTGTGATTCTATTTTCTTAGCATATTTCAAAAAGTCTTCTTCGATTACCTTGAGACCCGAAGCCTCGCACATTTCCACCATTTCTTTATCTATATCAATTCCCAATGCACTGTCTGTATAAATCTCCAGCTTTTTCAGCCAGTCTCCGCGTCCGCTCCCTATATCAATTGCTTTAATATTAGCAAAATCAAATCCTTTATTTTGAAGAGCCTCAATATAACTATCTAGTTTTCTATTTATGCTTTCTTCATTTTTATGTGCTTTTTCAAAATCTGCATAAGAAATCTTTTTGCTAATATCTTTATCATCAAATTCCCAAAAAGTTCTTTCGCTATTTTCTTTATCACTCATTTTTATGCTCGCATTCTATGTTTATATCAATCAAAAGTATTTAGCACAGGTTTATTAAAGTATTCTAACATAGAAAATACAAAAATTAAACGCCTGTATTCTATCAGGCGTTTACAGCAAATTTATATCTATTCTTTCAAATTCTCTGGGTTCAGCACTTTCAGCTCATCTAGTACAAATAAACCATCTTTCCTTATCAGCACATCATCAAAATAGATTTCTCCGCCTCCGAATTCGGGTGTTTGTATCAAAACCAAATCCCAGTGTATCGCAGAGTCGTTTCCATTGGGAGCATCATCATAGCATTGCCCCGGTGTAAAATGAATTGAGCCTGCTATTTTTTCATCAAAGAGTGTATCTTTCATCGGTTTAGTAATGTATGGGTTCACACCAATAGCAAACTCGCCGACATATCTTGCGCCTTCGTCACTATCGAGCACAGCATTTATCTTTTCATTATCGTTGCAGGTTGCTTTCACTATTTTTCCGTTTTCAAACTCAAAGCAAATATTTTCATATGTGAATCCCTGATAGAGTGCCGGCGTATTGTATGTAATCATTCCGTTTATGCTATCTCTTACAGGTGCTGTGAATATCTCTCCGTCCGGAATATTAAATTCCCCTGCACATGGTATAACAGGAATATTCTTTATAGAAAAAGACAAATCAGTTCCATTTCCCACTATTCTCACCTTGTCTGTCTTCTCAAGCAATGCTTTCAGCGGCTTCATGGCTTCATCCATCTTGCTGTAGTCCAGATTGCAGACATTGAAGTAATAGTCCTCGAATGCCTCTGTACTCATGTTTGCAGCCTGTGCCATGGAAGGCGAAGGATATCGCAAAACAACCCACTTGGTTTGGTTTACTCGTATCTCGCCATGCACTTTTTTGCCGTAGATGCTCATATACATGCCCATCTTTTCACTGGATACATCTCCGAGCTGTGCGGTGTTGTCTCCGCCTCTTATTGCAATATATGCATCCATTTGACTCATTAAGTCAGCATCGTTTTTTGTCATCACTTTCAGTGCTTCCTCAGATACATCCATCAATAGCGATCTTTGCATCTGCGGCGCATCCAGTTTTATAAATGGAAGTCCTTTGGCTGCGTATGCTTCTTTAATAAGCAAGGAGCCTATTTCATAGTGGTCACCAATAATATGTATTAATACCTTTTCTCCCTCTTTTAGCTTGCAGGAGTAGTTTATCAGATTATATGCTAGTTTCTCCAGTCTTGCGTCTTTCATGTTTTTCTCCTTATATATTTTATGTCTTCAATTTATAAAAGTGCTTATATCTGCAATATAAACACTTTTCTATTCTATTAATCTGTACTAGAACTGTAGATGAGGATTATGCAAAAGTTCCTCTTTCATTGTTGTTTTTTTGCCGTGTCCTGGGTATATTACGGTTTCTGGTGAAATTTCTTTCTTTATGCTAACCAGTGATTTAAGCAGAGATTCAAAGTCTGAATGAGGAAAATCAAATCTTCCGACTGTTCCTTTAAAAAGAGTATCCCCAGAAAAAGCTTTGTCTTCTGCTAAATATATGCAGCTTCCCATAGTATGCCCCGGGGTGTGCATAGCCTTTATCTTGATACCTTCAATATCGAATTCATCACCATCTGAAAAAACTACATCGGCATCTTTTAGCTCAATATGCTTTCTCAAAAACCTATCCGACATATTCTCGGTCGGGTTTTTAAGCATTTCTAAATCATTTTTATGGATATAAATTTTAGGACTAAAGATTTCTATTATCTTCTCTATTGTAACTATGTGATCAAAATGCGCATGAGTCAAAAGCACCGCAGCTATGCCATCAGTATGCTTTTCTACTTCCTTATTAAGTGCAGCTATGCTGCATCCGGCATCAATCAGAACACCTTTTTCTCCCGGCTGATTAACCACCAAATAGGAGTTCGCATAAAGCATACCTCCTTCTATTGTATACACGTTCATTGTCTAACCTTTCCCATATTACTTGTATATCTATCTATTTTATGTATTTTTTTATTCAAATAAGTGTATATACTTATTCTAAACCGTTTTTTACATATTGTAAATATCTATTTAGATTATTTCTTCGTCGAAATTGGATTTTTTTGTATTTGTAAATCATTTAATTATTATATATAATAACTCTATTAAAATTTACCTACTATTTCACTCTAAGGAGCATCATATGGAAAACAAAGGCGTAACCTATCCAAAGGGATTTTTCGCGTCCGGCATCAGCTGCGGCATAAAGAAAAACAATAAAAAAGATGTTGCTATGGTATATAGCCCGTCGGTATGCACATGTGCTGGTGTATTCACCAAAAATGTTGTGAAAGGTCATTCACTGCAGCTGTGTCAGGAATATGTTCAGCAAGGCAAAGCAAAGGCCGTTTTCATAAATTCCGGCAATGCCAATGCATGCATAGGCAAGCAGGGGCATTATGATGCTATAGCTCTCTGCGAAATGATATCAAAAGGCATAGACTGCGAAAAAGAAATGGTACTTATTGGCTCAACTGGGGTAATCGGCGTTCCTCTGCCAATGGATAAAATAGCAAGAGGCATAAACAAAGCTCTAGAATCTCTAAAAGAGAATAGCGGAAGCGACGCTGCCGAGGCCATAATGACAACGGATACCTACAAAAAAGAAGCTGGTGCAGAGATAATAGTAGACGGCCAGCCAATCAGGATAGGAGCTATGGCAAAGGGCTCCGGCATGATATACCCCAATATGGCTACTATGATATCTGTAATTACAACCGATATAAAAATGAAAAAGCACCAGGCCAAAGAGCTGCTTAAGGAAGTGGCAGACATGACATACAATAGAGTATGCGTAGATGGGGACACATCAGTCTGTGACAAAGTTCTGCTTTTGGCAAACGGCAAATCAAATGTATCATACGATAAATGCAAAAGCGAATTCAAACAAGCTTTAATAGGTGTCTGCACAGACCTTGCAAAAATGCTGGCACACGATGGCGAAGGTGCTACAAAGCTGATTACCATAAATATTAAAGGAGCAAAAACATTCGAAGATGCCAAGCTGATAGCCCATTCAATAGCTAAATCTCCCTTGTGCAAAACTGCCGCCTTCGGAGAAGATGCAAACTGGGGCAGGCTTTTGACAGCCGCCGGATACTCCGGAGCACAGTTTGACCCGGATTTATGTGATGTATACATTGGCGATTTAATAACATGCAAAAGCGGAAATGCTATAATTTTCGATGAAGCTGCCGCACTGGAGATATTAAAACAGGACAAAATATCATATACTATTAATCTAAACCAAGGTGAGCATGAATACTATATGTGGACATGCGATATGTCTATTGATTATATCAAGATTAATGCGGATTATAGGACTTGAGTAGTTTATTGAATATATTTTCAATAGCTGGCAAGCCCCGACCATAATAAAAGGATGTTCATATGAACATCCTTTTATTATGGTCGGGGTGAGAGGATTTGAACCTCCGGCCCCTACGTCCCGAACGTAGTGCTCTACCAAGCTGAGCTACACCCCGATTTATATTTAGTTTTGACTTTCACAATTCAAAATAAATTGCTTTCGTCCTAAAATTACATAATAAATATTTTGGCGGCTTCCTGAATGGAAAGCCGCCTTGGTGCGAGAGAGGAGATTCGAACTCCCACAAGCTTTTGGCCCACTAGATCCTGAATCTAGCGCGTCTACCAATTCCGCCACCCTCGCATAAAATTGTTTCGCAAATTGCGACAATACATATTATAATTCTAAATGTATTCTGTGTCCAGCATATTTATCATTAAAATTAAAAATTAAATAAAAATGCTCTTAAAATATTAACAAAAAGCTCACAAAAAATCAGCTAAAAATATCTTGATAATTGCATTTTATTATGATATAGTCAATTAGATACCCTCGCAGAGGGTAGTTTGTGGTGCATTTATCACAAAATTTTTATTTTATAACATAAACACTAAGGAGAGAATTTAAGATGGCTTCAACTGTCGAAACCCTAGAAAACAAACAAGTAAAGTTAACTGTTACTGTTCCCTATAAAGAATTTGACGATGCAATGCAAAAGGCATATTTGAAAATCCGCAAGGATATCATGGTGCCGGGCTTCAGAAAGGGCAAAGTGCCGCGTCAAGTAGTGCAAACCCACTATGGCGAGGGAGTATTCTATGAAGATGCTTTCGAAATCATATTCCCTGAGACATATGAGGCTGCTATAAAAGAGCACAATATTGATGATGTAGACCGTCCCGAAGTTGACGTAGTTCAAATAGGCAACAAAGAGGATCTAATATACACTGCAACAGTTACTGTAAAGCCAGAAGTTAAGCTAGGCAAATACAAAGGCAAAAGCGTGAAAGTATATAAAAAATCTATCACTAAAAAAGAGATAGATGAAGAGCTGAACAAAGAAGCTGATAAAATAGCACGTTTAATAGATGTAGAAGGCAGAGCAGCCAAAAAAGACGATACTGCAAACATAGATTACACAGGCTCTGTAGACGGCGTAGAATTCGCCGGCGGCAGTGCACAGGGCTATGATTTGGTTCTTGGTTCAAATGCATTTATACCGGGCTTTGAAGACCAGGTGATTGGAATGAAAGTCGGCGAAGAAAAAGACATAAATGTCACTTTCCCGGAAGAATACCAAAGTGATGAGCTAAAAGGCAAAGACGCAGTATTCAATGTAAAGCTGAATTCATTAAAATCAAAAGAGCTTCCGGCAATAGATGATGAATTTGCAAAAGACGTAAGCGAATTCGACACATTGGAAGAGTATAAAGCAGATATAAAGGCAAAGCTGGAAAAAGATGCAGAAAACGCTTTTGAAAATGAAAGCCAAAACAAAATAGTGGACCTATTGATTGAAAACATGGAAGTGGATGTTCCTGAGTGCATGATAAATACACAAACAGATTACACTTTGCGTGAGATTGATTATAATTTTCAATCACAGGGCTTTTCGCTTCAGCAATACATTCAAATGACAGGCATGAGTCTGGATGACTTTAAAGCACAATATAAAGACCAGTCTTTGGAGCGTGTAAAGGCTCAGCTGGCTATGGAAGCTGTTCAAAAAGCTGAAAATATAGAAGCAACTGATGAAGATTTGGACAAAGAATTCGAAAAACTTGCCGAAGACACCAAAAGAGATGTAGCTGAAGTCAAAAAATCCTTTGAAGGAACAAACCTAAGCTATATAAAAGAAACAGTTCTGGCTAAAAAAACTATGGAATTTTTGAAAGAACAAGTTAAAATAGAAATAACAAAAAAGCAAGAAACTGCCAAAACAGATGATTAATCGCACATAATATAGTTTATTATGTATGAAAAGGTATATTTAATGCATATCATGAAAGGATATTAATTATGACATTAATACCAATGGTCGTAGAGCAAACCAACAGAGGAGAAAGATCATACGATATATACTCCCGTTTGCTAAATGACAGGATAATATTTTTAAGCGGTACTGTAGAAGATGATATGGCCAACGTAATAGTGGCACAGCTTTTGTATCTGGAAGCACAAGACCCAGACAAAGACATCTTCCTATATATAAATTCTCCGGGCGGTTCTGTGACAGCCGGCATGGCAATATACGACACAATTCAGTATATTCGCTGTGATGTGTCCACCATATGTATAGGCATGGCAGCCTCTATGGGAGCATTCCTTTTAGGTTCAGGTGCCAAGGGCAAACGCAAAGCTTTGGAAAACGCAGAAATAATGATTCACCAGCCTTCAGGCGGTGCACAAGGCCAAGTAACAGATATCGCAATACACGTGGAGCGTTTATTAAAGATAAAGGAAAAAATGAACAAGATTATGTCTGACTTTACAGGACAGACTGTAAAGAAAATATCTAGCGATGTTGAGCGTGACTACTTTATGTCAGCAGACGAAGCAAAAGAATACGGTATAATAGACGAAGTTCTTGTTAACAAGAATGAAAAGAAGAAGTAGCACGTTAGTATACGAGGTGAAAAAATGACAAGAATAGATGACGATAATCAACAACCTAACTGCTCGTTTTGCGGAAAAGCACAGGATGAGGTTAGGCGTTTGATAGCCGGGCCGGGGGTATACATCTGTAATGAATGTATAGACCTGTGTCAGGAGATAATCGAAGAAGACTTCATCATGGAAACATATGATGAACCTACAGAAATACCTAAACCACACGAAATAAAGGCTATTTTGGATGAATACGTAATAGGACAGGAAGCTGCAAAAAGAGCAATGTCTGTTGCTGTATATAACCACTACAAAAGAGTATTTTCAGATGCAAATTTAGATGTGGAACTGCAAAAATCCAACATTGTAATGCTTGGACCTACCGGCAGCGGTAAAACATTGCTGGCACAAACCCTAGCAAAGATACTAAATGTTCCTTTCGCGATAGCCGATGCTACCTCTCTGACAGAGGCGGGCTATGTAGGTGAGGACGTTGAAAACATTCTGCTGAAGCTAATTCAAGCAGCCGACAACAACATTGAGCGCGCAGAGCACGGAATAATATATATCGATGAAATAGATAAAATCGCTAAAAAAAGTGACAACCCATCTATCACACGCGATGTATCTGGCGAAGGCGTTCAACAGGCACTTTTGAAAATAATCGAAGGCACAGTTGCCAATGTTCCTCCGCAAGGCGGAAGAAAGCATCCTCAGCAGGACTTTTTGCAGATTGATACAACTGATATTTTGTTTATATGCGGCGGTGCATTTATGGGCATCGACAACATTATTGAAAAACGTATCGGCAAAAAGACAATGGGATTCGGTGCAGAGATTAAATCCGTTGAAAATAAAGACGTCGGCGAAATACTTAAAAATATTTTACCGGAAGATTTGCTTAAATATGGCTTAATCCCAGAAATGGCCGGCAGACTGCCTGTTATAGTTACTCTTCATTCGCTGGATGAAGATGCACTGGTACAAATCCTGACAGAGCCTAAAAATGCGTTGACAAAGCAATATAAAGCATTGTTTTCTATGGATGGCGTAGAGCTGGAATTTGAGAAAAGTGCATTGCGCGAAATCGCAAAAGAAGCTATAAAGAGAAAAACCGGAGCTCGCGGACTAAGAGCACTGCTGGAGTCCACAATGCTAGATGTGATGTACGACATACCATCACGAGATGATATTAAAAAATGCATCATCAACAAAAACTGTATCACCTCCGGCGAGCCGCCAAAATTGGTGACAATGCAGTCCATTTCTTCAAACAAAACTAAGAAAAAGGAAATTCAGTTTGAAGAAAGCAAAGATGACCAAGTATCATAAAAACCAACAAGGGTAATCATTATAGATTGCCCTTTTTTATTGCAAATATATCTTTGGGATAGATTACTCATTGTGGTATACTAACAAAATGAAACATTTACCTGCAACAAAACAAGAATTTCTACAGACAAACTGGGACAGACCCGATTTTGTTTTCGTGGTCGGGGAAGCATATGTAGACCATTTCAGCTTTGGGCACGCTATTATATCACGAGTGCTTCAAAACGCTGGGTACAAAGTGGCTATGCTGCCGCTGCCTGACTACAAAGATAAAAATTCTTTCACAATATACGGCGAGCCTAGACTAGGCTTTTTGGTTTCTTCCGGAAACATGGATTCCATGGTAAATCACTATACCGCCGCTAAAAAGAAACGTTCAAAAGACAGTTACGCTCCCAATGACGAAGCGGGGCTTCGACCAGATAGAGCTACAATAGTCTATTCCAATATGATTCGACAAACATATAAAACCACACCGATTATTCTAGGAGGAATAGAAGCAAGCCTTCGCAGGTTTGCCCATTATGATTACTGGAGCGATTCTGTGCGCCGCTCTGTGCTAGAAGACAGCGGAGCAGATATACTGATATACGGAATGGGCGAAAAGGCCATTCTTTCTGTCGCCGATTTGCTGGATAAAGGCGTCCCCGTATCATCCATTAATGGCATACAGGGAATCTGTACAATTTCGGAAACATATCCAACCGGTGCAATATTGCTGCCGAGCTTTGATGAAGTATCTGCAGATAAAAAAGCCTTTGCACAGTGCTTTATACAGCAGCAAAAGAATCAAGACACAATAACAGGAAAAATACTAACACAGAAACAGCATAGAAAGTATATCATACAATACCCTCCTCAGCCGCCGCTTTGCCAAGAGGAGCTGGACAATGTATATGAAATACCTCACACTGGCACGGCTCACCCAATGTATGGCGACAAAGGCATAAGCGCACTCAACGAAGTAGAGTTTTCGCTGATTAGTGCAAGAGGGTGCTTCGGAACATGCAGTTTCTGTTCGCTGGCATTTCATCAAGGCAGAAGAGTGTCCTCCCGCTCCCATAATTCATTGGTTAATGAAGCCAAGGAGCTGACCAAAAACAAAAACTTTAAAGGATATATACACGATGTAGGAGGACCCACAGCCAACTTCCGGCATCCTTCATGCGAAAAGCAAAAAGCAGATGGAGTATGCACAGATAAAATGTGTCTGTATCCCACTCCTTGCAAGGCATTGAATGTGGATCATCAGGATTATCTTTCTCTCTTGCGCAAGCTTAGAGGCATAGATGGCGTAAAAAAGGTGTTCATTCGCTCTGGACTGCGTTTTGACTATATTGTTGCCGACAAAAACGCAAGTGTTTTCATTAAAGAAATCAGCAAGCATCATATAAGCGGAAGGCTGAAAGTGGCTCCCGAGCACGTATCAGAAAGAGTGCTGAATGCCATGGGCAAGCCTACAAAAGAATCTTTTGTAAAATTCCGAAATATGTATCTGAATACAAACAAAAGCCTGGGGCTTAATCAGCATATAGAGCCCTATTTCATTTCTTCGCATCCCGGCAGCACTTTGGAAGACGCTATAGAGCTGGCATGCTATATGAAGGAAATGAAAATACAGCCAAAGCAAGTGCAGGATTTCTACCCAACTCCATCCACCATATCCACATGCATGTACTACACTGGCTATGACCCACGAACTATGCAGAGAATCTATGTGCCCAGAGGAGAAGAAAAGAAAATGCAAAGAGCTTTGCTTCAGTATACTGACCCAAAAAATCATGCATTGGTTATAAAGGCACTAAAAAAAGCTAATAGAGAAGATTTGATAGGGCACGGAGCAAACTGCCTTGTTGCACCATATAAAATAAACAAAACTAATAAACCGGAGAAAAAAGAGAAACCTTATAGCAAAACCAGAAAGACCGGCAAGAGGAGAAAATAGAATATGCATATCACGATTTTTTATTTCAGCGGTACAGGCAACACAGAATGGGTATCGAAAAAAACACAAGAACTGCTTATAAAAAATAATCACTTAGCTGATATTTTTAAAATCGAAAAACTAAATGATGATTCGCTAATATTAAACGCCATAAAATCTTCAGATTACATCGGCTTTGCCTATCCCCTGTATGGAGCAGATATTCCTAGAATAATGAGAAATTTTATAAATCGTTTTATTGATTTATCAAATACTGCAGAAAAAGAAAATGCAAAACTTTTTTTCATCAATACCTTTGGTTATGTAAATGGATGCGGCATATTCAGGGCTCGCAAGCTGCTGGCAAAATGCAAATATCCAATACATTCATATTTTAATTTTAGGCTGGTGAACAACACGTCACCAAATGCCGATGGCTCTTTGCTCGGCAAAAATATGCCAGATGATTTCAAAAACAAAGCTATTAATAGAATTGATAAATTAATAAAATCTCTAGAGAGCGGCAAAACAACCATTCAGGGCATCGGGTCTCATCTGCTTATGGGCATGCTGATAAGAAGAATCCTGAGAGATGAAGTGAGAAAAAACTACAAAAACATGTCTGTTAATTATTCTAGCTGCATCAAATGCATGAAGTGCTTGAAAAGCTGTCCTACGGAAAGTATACATTTTTCAGACGATAAATTCACCTTCACAGACACATGCGAAACATGCTGGCGATGCTTTCGGCTCTGCCCTACAAGCTCAATATCTATGAACAAAAATAACTGACAGAACATCAAAAACAATATAGTTTGTCACATGCTTTAAAGTCCTTGATAATTAGCTTTAAATTCATTATAATGAAACCATGAATTTAGATAAAAATAATCTTCCTATTGGGGTTTTCGACTCGGGTATAGGTGGGTTATCCGTTTTACAATATGCAGCAAAGTTGCTTCCTAATGAAGATTTCATCTACATAGGTGATTTTGCAAATGCTCCATATGGAAACAAAACCAAAGATGAAATAATCAGCATTTCTGTTTCTAATACAAAAAAACTGATTGATATGAATATTAAGGCATTGCTGATAGCCTGCAACACCGCAACTAGTGCTGCAGCGCATTTATTGCGAAAAGATTCCAAAATACCTATTGTTGGTCTTGAGCCTGCTATAAAGCCAGCTGCACAGTATGAAAAAGGCGAAAAATCCATTGTTGTGCTTGCTACTCCGCAGACGCTTCGTCTTGAAAAATTTAATAACCTATTAAAAGATTTTGATAGAAATATAATTCCTATTGCATGCCCAGGTCTTTCTAGGCTGATTGAAGAAGCAGGACCAAAAAGCAAAGCAATAGAGGAATATTTGGCTGAAATATTAAGCTTCGTAGATGTCGACAACACTTCTGCCGTGGTTTTGGGATGTACCCATTTCAGCTTTGTAGCCCATGAGATACAAAAAGCAACTGGCGGAGTCAAGATATTTGACGGCCGCTTCGGTGCTGCCAGACAGCTGGCTAGAGTAGTAGAAAAAGCTAATTCCAGCAAGCAAGGAAGTGTCAAATTGATATCTACTATTAATGACAGGCATTATAAAAGTCTTTTAGATAAATTTTTAAATTACGAATTGTTAGAGGAATAATATGTGGTCTCCATTACACCAAGTGCAAGTTTCGGAACTTATTGAATATCTGGAAAAAAACTCTCCCAACACCAGCTCAATAATAGCAAATATACAATATGCTTCTACAATATATAACCCGTATATAATGAGAAGCGGGCGTTATTTTGTTTATAATGATGAAAACAGAAAGATCGATGGAGTAATTGCTATCTACAGTGATGGCAATGCATTTATACACACTTACAATCCTACTGCACAGGAATCATGCATCAAGACTCTGACAAAAAGCAAATATCACTCTATATGGGGGCTTTCCAACTGGCTGCCGCATCTTGGCATGCTAAGCTCAAATATCGGTATGCACATGGATGCTCGCCAATTGATAACTATGGTAAGAGATAAATCAATCCCGCTTCCAAAATCAGATTGCGATTTGGTGCGGATAGACAATAAATTTTATTTGAATAAGTATATACCATTTATAAAAGTGTGTTTATACGAAGGCTTTGGGTTCAAACCATCAGCCAGAGATATAAAGCTTCGGATGCATGAGCGCACAGAGAACGAGCCCTACTTTCTGCTCTATGATGATAAAGTTCCTGTGGCTCAGGCACATATACAGGCTATCACATCTACTCATGGATATATTGCAGGCATCTGTACACCTAGAGCATACAGAAGAAGAGGCTACGCACGGCAAATCACAGCTAGAGCCTGCAGATTTGTGGAGGGTAGAGGAAAGCTGAGTGCCTTGACCGTGAACAAGACCAATATAAATGCTATTAAGCTATATGAAAGCCTTGGCTTTAAGCCGGTAGACCATATGCTAGTATATATGAAGGCCCGTAAATTTACAGGAGATGAAAATCAGTAAGAATATAAGAGTTGAAAGTCGAAAGCCTTAAATGAAAGAACCATGATAGTATGGTTTTCGAATATTTAGGTAAAAGAGATACATTTATTCGTAGATATCAAGCACTTAATGATATGATGCTTATGAAGCCTGATAATAATAAGTTTGATACTTTACAAATAAATGATTTAGAAGAATTAATGATATATAATAATTATAAATTAATTAATGGAGGAACAAATGATTAATATATTTCTCAATAGAAAATTCAAAATAGTGACTTCATTAAGTAGTGAACAAATAACTGGGAAATTAAAGGAGATTGTTCAAAAAGAGATTCCGGTAAATTCAAAAGGATTTCAAGGTATTGTCTCAGAATATAATTTTGAAATTGCAGAATATAAACATCAATATGATGATTCCTATTTAATGTCAGTAAGACTAAATGGAGAAATTACTGAAACTATTTCAGGCAGTAATACTGATATTAAAGTCAGATTGCAGAAAGCAGTAGTTGTAATTACAACTATAATGCTAATCCATTTATTTTCTTTAATGATGATTTTTATATATTTTTATTTTTCTGGTGAATCAGATGTTCTCCCATTTGTATATTTCACTGCAAGCTTGTTTGCTTTTTTAGCTTTGATAATGCATTTGTTAATTCATGTGCAATCAAGAATAGTAATGAAAAAAATAAAAAAGATTTTAGATTTATCAGATGATGAAGTAATAGCAGTATAATTAGTTTTATTTTTAAAAATTATTATACGAACAAAAACAATACTATTGGACAGCGTTGGAAAACGCTGTTTTTTTGTTTTAAAAACAGTGACAGTGGAACAATATTAACTATGATTAGCGGTAAGTATATAAAGGCAATAATCGCTCTATTTAATAGGTTTATTGTGAAAAACAATGAGGTAGAAATAACCATTATTACTATAGTATAGTTCTCGTTCGACTCCCCTCGCAAATATCATCCCAATAAACTATATCCCTGCT
Source organism: Eubacteriales bacterium (assembly GCA_040883315.1). GTDB lineage: Bacteria > Bacillota > Clostridia > Christensenellales > UMGS416 > JAFGUF01. Next base: position 42,378 of record JBFLKU010000028.1, on the reverse strand, counting down.
TTTGCAGCATTTCTTCCTGCTCTGTCAGCCCTTTTACTATAATGCTGACATGCTCTGACATCTCCATTCCCAAATCTTCCATGGATGCTTGAAGTTCGTCTCTGTCCACGGCCTTGGCAAATGCCTTGTCCTTTATTTTCTTCTTCACAGACTTCGCTTCCAATCCCTCCAGCTTTGTAGGTCTCATTAGTGCCACTGCCACAATAAAGCTAGCCATCTTGTCCACTGCAAAAAGGCATTTCCTCACCTGTGTGCTTCTCATGTCCTCTTTGCCTATTCCGTGGGATACTATTGTGTCTATAAAGTCTTGGTCGAATCCATAGCCCTCCAGTAGCTCCGGTGCCTTGTTCGGGTGTACATCAGGATACTTTTCAAAATCTACATCATGCAAAAGACCTATTGTTCCCCATCTTTCCACATCTTCGCCAAAATGCTCTGCATATGCTCTCATAGCTGCCTCTACCGCAAAGCAATGTCTCTGCAATGATGCTGTCTCCACATGTTCGCACAGTATTTCAAACGCCTTATCTCTGTTCATCTTTTACCTCCTGATTTTTCAATTTATAAATTTTTATCAGTCTTTCAGAGCAAATTATCATAGCTGCTGCTACTCCAATCAAAATAAAGGGAAGCAGTGATAGAGATATTCTTTCAAGTATCACTCCAATCAAAGGTGTAGCAAATGCTATGCCTACATACGCTGATGCCATCTGAAAGCCTATTATAGTCTGTGAATGTTCTTTGCCAAATCTTGCAGGAGTTTCATGTATCATTCCCGGGAATATAGGAGAGAGCCCTAATCCGATAACGACCAAAATTACTGCAATAATGCTGCTTCTAAAAGGCATAGCAAACAAAATAGCTCCGACAATAAGTATAGCCATTCCTCCGCGTATCATTTGCCTATTATTCAGCTTTATAGAAATGAACCCAGATATAAATCTCCCTGCTGTAATGCCGCCAAAATATGCTCCTATCCATGAGGCTGCTTTAGTGACATCAATGTTTTTTATTCCCACTAAATAAGTGCTTCCCCACAAGCCTATAGATGACTCAATAGTACAGTAAAGCAAAAATGTTAGTAGAGCAAAAATCAGCCCCTTCACTTTGTGCGGTCTGTTGTCTTTTCCTTTGTCTTCTATATTATCATGTGGTATTTCTTCGCCGCCATGCATTGTTTTTGCCTTTTTCCAAAGGGGAAGAGACGCAAACAGTATAATCGCCAATGAAAGCTGAATGATTGATACCACTCTATATCCGCCTCTCCATGATGCAGATGTCAGCAGCATACCGGACATAATTACAGGTCCTACTGTTGCTCCCACTCCCCAAAATGAATGAAGCCAATTCATATGATGCGCTTTATAATTGCTGGCTACATAGTTGTTAAGTGCCGCATCTACGCTTCCGCCGCCAAACCCAAGCGGAATGGCAATTGGCAGCAGCCAGAAAAAAGATGGCGCAAATGACATTCCCAGCAAAGACAGCCCCGTCATCAGGCAGCTGATAAACACCACCTTGCCCGTTCCTAGCCACTTCACTATTTTCCCGCTTAAAAGGCTGGATAGAATAGTAGCTCCTACAGCAATCATAGAAACTATTCCTGCTGCATCTGCGGACACTCCTAGCTCAATATGCATTATAGGCCACGATACGCCAAGAAGCGAATCCGGCAAACCAAGGCTGATAAATGACAAATAAATAATTATTAATAAAACTGTTACTATCATAAATATATTTCCAATCATCTAAATATATACTAGAAGAACTATAAAATCAAGCATACAAATGCTATAATAAATATATTAATCCTCTCTTTCCAGTAGTATAATTTAGATTGTGGCAAAATTGTGAAGAATTGTGATTTGTACAATGGTCTTATTGAAGTTTGTTTTCAATGGTGTAAAATTGATATGAGGTATATTTTATGGATAAAAAGCTAATATTAATATGTGATGATGACCCAGTGGTTCATGAATCGCTGGATATATACTTTGAAGCTGACGGCTACGAAACCCACCACACCTATGATGGGCAGGAGGGGCTGAAAAAGGCTTTAGAAACCGATTATTCAATAGTAATATTAGATTTAATGATGCCTAAACTCAGCGGAATAGACGTGTGCCGCGAGCTTCGCAAAGAGAAAGCCACGCCTATTATTATGCTTAGCGCAAAAGGTGAAGAAATAGACAAAATCCTCGGACTGGAGCTGGGAGCAGACGACTATATAGTAAAGCCTTTCAGCCCAAGAGAAGTGATAGCCAGAACCAAGGCCATACTTCGCAGGGTAAACCAATATAGCAGCGAAGGCAAAGATTCCGGTATCGTCACTTTCCCCGGTCTTACAATTAATATCAGCAGATACTCTGTAGAGATAGAAGGAAAGGCAGTTCCTTTCACTCCAAAGGAAGTGGAGCTTTTATATATGCTGGCAGCAAACCCCGGAAGAGTATTCACAAGGGAAAAAATACTGGAGCAAATATGGGGCTATGAATATTTTGGCGATACAAGGACTGTGGATACACATATAAAGAGAATAAGAGGAAAGCTGCCTCTTGATAACGCAAAATATGGACTCCACACCATATATGGCGTTGGCTACAAATTCGAGGAGAATACATGAGCGAGAGCAAAAAAAAGCAGAGTGTATTATCACGGTTTATTCTTGCTGTTTTGCTCGTTGTGCTGCTTTATGCAATACTCTCGGTAACAGTTTATATTTTCGCCAGCAGATATCAGCTAAATACGGTAGCCGGCGCTGATATCCAGGTGGTCAGCACCAATGCTGAAAAGCTGACACGCGGATACATAAACGGAACATATTCTAAAGAAATTTTCCTATCTACAATCAGCGAAGTAGACGAATCTTGGGTGGGCACTATCACAATTTGGGATGGAAACCAGGATTTAATCTATGGCGAAGACAGCTTGAAAGCATTTTTGGGCGAAGGTGAGCAGCTGAAAAATGCAGAATCGCCTAAACAGCCATCATACTATCAAACAAACCTTATTTACATTAGAAATGAAGACCAGCTTCAGGCAATAATCCAAGTAACAGACCATACGCTTACCACGAAATATATCGAAGCGGTATTTAATAAAGCTCTGTTTTTCTCCTTAATAATTATTTTCTCCTTAATAAGCATTCTGGTATTCTTTGCTGCATACAAGCTGGAAAACTATATCCGTAAATTCCGCGAGGTGATGAGCAAAGTATCAAACGGAGACTATAATACAACAGCTGATGAAACAATGCCTGCAGAATTTGGAGAAATGGCATATACTCTAAATACATTAACCAGCAATATAAAGAAAAACCTAAGCCAGCTTTCATTTGAAAAAAACAGGCTGGATCATATACTAAATTCTCTGTCAGAGGGCATTATAGCTTTCGATAAAAACGGAGATATTACACATATAAATAAGGCTGCTTTTTACTTAACGGGAAACTACTCAGAGGGAAGCAACAACAAAGAAAAAATATACAACTCGCTAAAAAAGCTAATAGATGAAGATGCAGTAAAGTCAATTATTAGGGATAAACAAATAGCAAGCTATAATTTGTCCTTGCAAAATGATAAAGTGCTTAATGTCACTATATCGCCGTTATATGATAACGACCAGATTTCAGGTTCGACAGCCATTATCCGCGATGTTACAGAGATAGAAAGGCTGGAAAAGACCAGAAGAGAGTATGTTTCCAACGTTTCCCATGAGCTAAGAACCCCGCTGACAGCAATGCGCGGGCTGATAGAGCCGCTGGCAGATGACATGGTGAAGAGCGAGAAAAAGAAAAAAAGATACTACGATATTCTGCTAAGAGAGACCCTGCGTCTTTCGAATCTTATAAATGATTTATTGCAGCTTTCTAGGCTGCAGTCAGGCTCTGATAAGAGTCAGGAAGCCTATTTCAGGATTGATTCATTAATTGAATATATTTTTGATAAATACTCTTCCATAGCAAAAAGCAAGCATATAACCTTTAAAAAAGATATATATAAAGACTGTAAAATATATGCGAATGAAAACAAAATAGAGCAGATAATTACTATACTCTTGGATAATGCTATAAAATATTCAAATGATAAAGATGCCATCGGAATAAACGTGGAAGAAAAGAAGAACCAAGTGGTATTCACAGTATGGGATACAGGCATAGGCATAGCTCCCGAGGACATAGACCATATCTTCGACAGATTCTTTAAATCCGACAGGTCGCACACATCAAAAGGTACAGGTCTAGGGCTGGCGATAGCCAAGGAAATAGTGGAGCAAATGGGCGGCACAATAAGCGTGGAAAGCAAGCTGGGAGAAGGTTCCAAATTTACTTTTACTGTAAAGCCATCTACTAAATGAGGCAATAGACAAAAAGTTCTTATTGTTTTCATATTCTTGACTTATTCGTATATATTCTTGACTTATTCCTATAGTTTAATATATATTATAGCAATACATAAAATTGTTAAAAAGCATAAATATAGCGATTTATGCATTTAAAATAATTCTCCATTTTCTCCGACTGTCTGTTTATCTTGGCAGTCATTTTTTTTATTTGTATTTGTAATTAATTTTTGATAAGATTTACATATAGAGATTAGTGAAGGAGCATACATATATGGATATTTCAAATCAAGCCCTAAATAGCATTGATAGCATTTTTAGCAAAGCATACTCCGAAAAACGGCATACACTGTTCGAACACGAGGTTTATGAGATTTTAGCATGCACGGGCATGGATATCCCTAAATACGATTTTGTGGAAAAATCTTCTCAGGTTTCTTCCAAAATGCTGGATAAGTATACCGGGGAAATTGTGATTAAAATTGTATCTCAAAACATTGCTCACAAGCAAAAAATCGGCGGTGTCCAAAGAATAGTACCTCATGATGAATTTTTTGTTCAGTATGTTCTGGACAAAATGAAAGAAAAAGTAATAGAGAACACTTCCGAGCAAACAGTGATTAATGGATTCTTAATCGTAGAGGCTGTAAGCTTCAGCCAGGGAATAGGCTACGAGCTGCTATACGGCATCAGCAGCGATCGAGCATTTGGCCCTACTCTCACATTGAGTAAGGGCGGAGATGACGCAGAATTCTTTTCAGAGTACTATGACAAAGCAAATCTTTTTCTACCCCCGTTTTCATACGAAAAGTCTCTTGATTTAGTAAACCAGCTAAAGATAAAGCATAAATTCGAATCTATAGGTCATGCTGAGTATCTGAAGAAAATGGCTTCGACTGCATCCAAGCTTTCCAATATTGCATATCAGTATTCACCTATCAGTGGAAACGATAGAAAATGGAACATCAAAGCACTGGATGTGAATCCTTTTGTATTCGCTAAGGATGGCAGGTTTATGGCACTAGATGGCTATGCTGAATTTGAACCAAGAAGCATATCTTCTTTGCCTGTTGCAAACACAGACAATCTGGATAAATTCTTCAGTCCTAAATCCGCCTGTGTACTAGGTGTTTCCACAAAGCCCGGCAACTACAACATGGCCTCAGACATAGTAGAGCTGATGCTGGATATGGGATGGGATGACCTCTATCTGCTAAACCCAAAAGGCGGCGAAGTGACAATTCGAGGAAAGAAATTTGATCTGTATAAATCACCTGATGATTTCGAATGCGATTTGTATGTATATGCTGCTCCTGCCAAAAATATTCCTCTTTTTTTAGAGTCAATTTCTAAAAAAGAAAATAAAGCAGTAATATTAATCCCCGGTCTTCCAAATGATTTGCCTTTTGAAAAGTTCAAAGAGACAATATCGCCAATTATTTCGAAAAGCTCCATTAGGATAATAGGACCAAACTGCATGGGCGTTTTCTCAAGCTCGGGAGAGAGAAAAGTAGATACCCTGTTTATAGAGCAGGATAGGCTGCCGGTTCGCAGCACTGAAAAAAGCAATGTTGCCCTTCTTTCGCAAAGCGGGGGCATGGCAATATCATTGATAGATAAATCATATAATTGCCCTATAATGCACACTGTGGTGAGCTTTGGAAACAAATATGATGTAAAGATAACAGACCTTGTGCCGTGGTTTATGAAAGATGATAAAATCGATGTAATCGGAATATACGTAGAGGGATTTGACTATCTGGAAGGTCGCCTTCTATACGAGCAGGCAAGAAATGCTACAAAGCCAATAATAATGTACAAAGGCGGCAAAACAGATGCCGGCGCAAAGGCTGCATCCTCCCATACGGCTGCCATGAGCGGAGACTATGCGGTAGTGCAGGCAATGTGTCAGCAGTCCAATATTATTCTCTGCAACGACACTGACACTTTCTATAACTATCAAAAGGCCTTTTCATTACTTGCAAAAAGAGAAGTGAAGGGCAAAAACGTATCCGTTATATGCAATGCAGGATTTGAAAGCACATTAGCAGCAGATGAAACGGGAGATCTTTCTGTTGCGACACTGAGCCAAAAAACAAAAGATACTCTTGATGAACTGGACAAGCTGGGGCTTATGGGTAAATCAACAGCTATTCTAGATGTAACTCCAATGACAGACGATGTTCTATACGGAAAAATTATTCAAACAATGATAGACGATGATGCGGTTGACCATATAGTTGTGGGAATAATTCCTCACGTAGATATAATCAAAACGACCAAAGAAACCTGTCATGATGAAGACGGGCTGGCAAACACTATAGTAAAATTATTCAATAGCACCACAAAGCCTATTGTAGTATCTGTGAATGCAGGCGAAATATACAAGGAATTTGTGAAAATAATGGAGAGCAATGGTGTGCCTGTCTATAATAATATTCGTGATGCAATGCGCTCGCTTAACGCATACGTTGCCTACAAAATGCTTGATAAATAAATATAATTCGCTTTTTTGATGATATTGTTTGTATTATAGAATTTGTAGATATATAATATAAAATATATACTATGTAACTATACATAAATAAGAGGAGGATAAAAGATGACTGAAAATAAACAAAATAACCCTGATACAGTAAAATGGATGAGCTTCTTGGCATACTTCGGAATACTGTTCTTTCTACCATTAGTGGTAGTACCTAATTCTGAGGAAGGTAAATTCCATGCTAACCAAGGTTTTACATTGTTTCTTGCATATTTAGCAATTTACATCGCAGCAAGAATACTGCTATTCATACCCATCATTAAAATAATTGGTTATATACTGATATGGCTTGGACCAATAGCCTGTCTTGCACTTGCAATCATCGGAATGATTAATGCGCTAAACAGCGAACAAAAGAAACTGCCGATTATTGGTGAATATACATTCCTTAAATAACATTTCAGAACATTAAGAAATAAGAAGCTGATTTTTATCGGCTTCTTTTTTATTATCTATCTTTTTACCTCGCCCTAATTTGTTTTTAACATTCAAATTCTATAATTGAACTAAAAAATAAAAACATAAAGCAGGGTATAGCAAATGGATAACAATAATAGTTTCTCTAATCTCGAAAAAGAATTCCTTGATATATTGGATAGGCGAAATATAGATACAAAGTTTCAGCCAATAGTTGATCTACAAGACGGGGGCATACTTGGATTTGAAGCTTTCGTTCATGGCTCTAAAAATTCAAATTTCTACAAAACAAAAGATTTGAAGCGAATGGCAAACAAGCTGAAAAAGACTTGGGATTTGGAAGTCGCCTTCAGAACCTCTGCTTTTGGCAAGGCAGCTGATAAGCTGAATAATAAGCTTCTATTTCTTCGAGTTGACCCTATCATATCAGAAGATCCCGATTTTCACAAAGGCTTTACTGAGATGCAGATAGAGATTTTAAATATAAAAAAGGAAAACATCGTCTTTGAAATAACACATAAAACCATAGTAGAAGACTATGAAAGATTCAAAAGAGTGCACACGCACTATAAAAATCAGCATTACAAAACTGCAGTCAGCAAGGTAGGAGATTCTCATCTTTCGCTGCAGGGAGTAAACGAAACAAAGCCGAGCTATGTGAAAATTGACAAAAATATGATTGCAGACATCCATAACGATAAGCATAAACAAACTGTGGTCAAATCCTTTGTAGCTATTGCCAGAAAAAACAATTTTAGAATCATCGCACAAGGTATTGGCACAAAAGAAGAGCTGAAGACTCTGCTGGATATTGGCGTGAACTATGGACAAGGCTCATATTTCTGTATACAAAAATCTACCCTGGAAGAATGCTGCATAAACCTAAAGCATCTGGTAGCAGATGTAATGGTGGAAATAAAAAACAGAGATGTCTTTGCCAAGCACAGCCAAACAATTCTTTCGTTGGTTGTTTCTGCACCTGTGATAAATAAGGATATAATATGTGAAGATGTGAAAACATATTTTGAAGATAACGACTGTCAAACACTAGCTGTGCTGGATGGAAGCAAGCCTATAGGCTTGATAAATAGAAGCTCTTTTGATGCAAAGCTGTCCACAAGGTATGGATACTCTCTATACTGCAAAAAACCAATCGCTGATTTAATAGACGATGACAACTTGATAGTTGACGCATCCACTCCTATACACAACGCCGGAAAAATGGCACTGAACCGAAAAAGAGAATACGACGACATTATGGTATTGGATAAAGGCAAATATATTGGGATTGTTACTATGCGCTCTATCATTTCATATACCATTGACTATGAAAAAAATATAGCAAAAAACCTAAATCCCCTCACATCACTGCCCGGCAATACATTAATAAGCGAATCACTAAACGGCGTGATAAACAGCCCTGTGAATCGCGGAATATTCTATGCAGATATTGATAACTTTAAAGTATACAACGACATTTACGGGTTTGAAGCGGGAGACAGCATAATCAGCCTAGTTGCATCTATATTGAAAAAAGTAGTCAGCTTTAAATATCCAAAATGCAGCTTCGTAGGCCACATAGGCGGCGATGATTTCGTATTTATAGTAGAAGCTGATGAAAAAGACTATTATTTATTGTGCAGACAAATAATATCCGAATTCGACGAACAGATAAAATACTACTTTAAAATGGAGGATTTGAAAAAAGGCTATTTTGAAGCTATGGATAGAGTTAATAATTTAAAAAAATTTCCACTAACTTCTTTGACCATTGCCGGTGTATATGGTCATCTTTCTAGATTTCAGAGCGAAGAAGCTTTGGCAAAAGCATGTGCCTATATAAAAGGTGAAGCCAAGAAAACAAAAGGCTCTAATATATTGCTTAGTAAGATTGTATCCGCAGAAGAATCCCGTGCAAAAACCAGTTGAGTATCACTCGTTGTTCTCCGAAATACTTTTTGTCTTGTTTTACATAAGAAATTTGTAAACTTATAATTTTTGCATCAAAAATATCGATAAACATCTTTCGATATAGCAAATGTTGTGGTATAATATTTTTCCACATACATTATATTGTATGTATGAGTTAGGGGGAAGATATGGCACAAATAGATACAATAATCAAAAGGCATTTCACAAAGGAGCTGGAAGACAGCAACAAAACAGTATATGACCTATTTGAATATAAAACAATAGATGTACAAATGAGGAACTGGAAAACGGGTGAGCTTATTTTGGATATGAAACAGCTGGAGTTTCCTGTTAATTATTCTCATAATGCCTGCAAGATAATCGCAAGCAAGTATTTTAGAAAATCCGGTGTAGACAACGAGCGCGGACACGAATACAGCATGATACAGGTGGCAGACAGACTAGTGGGATTCTGGGCTGATGCCCTGCTTCAGGAAGGTCTGCTGGATGACAAAGCTCAATGGCAAATACTATATGATGAGCTTGTGTATGCATTTTTAAGCCAGATGTGGGCTCCAAATTCACCTCAATGGTTTAATACCGGAATAATGCGAAACTATAATATAGCAGGAGAAAAAGACGGTCTTTATTTTTATGACGAAAAACTAAAAAAAGTGGTTCAGTCTACGGACAGGTATACCAGAACACAGGCATCTGCATGCTTCATTCTATCTATAAAAGACAAACTAATAGGAAAACAATCCATAACAGATCACTATGTCAGTGAAACCAATCTGTTTAAAGGCGGCTCAGGAGTAGGCACCAATTTCTCATCTTTGAGGGCAAAAAATGAAAGAATCTCAAACGGAGGATACTCATCCGGCATGCTTAGCTTCCTACAGGGACTAGACAAAAATGCAGGAGCTATAAAATCCGGCGGCACTACTCGCCGTGCTGCAAAAATGGTGATTGTGGATGTTGACCATCCTGATATCGAAGAGTTTGCACTTTGGAAAGCTAGAGAAGAGGAAAAAGTACGCGCTCTTGGCAAAATGGGCTATGATACATCACTAGAAGGCGAGGCCTACAAAACAGTTGGAGGTCAAAACTCCAATAATTCCGTAAGACTGACAAAAGACTTCATGGATAAAGTGCTTAATCTAGACGAAGAGCCGGATGCCACATTCCAGCTAGTGGGCAGAAAAGACGACAGCGTAAACAAAGAAGTATCAGTTGCAGATTTATGGCATAAAATAAACAAAGCCGCATGGGAATGTGCAGACCCAGGGCTTCAGTTCGATGATATATTCAATTCATGGCACACCTGCCCTGCAGGCTCGGATGGCAAATACGGTGCAAAGCACAATCGTATCAATTCCACAAACCCATGCAGTGAATATGCATTCTTGGATGACACCGCATGCAATCTGGCATCTGTAAATGTATACAGATTTTATGATGATGCAACAGGGTATTTCGATACAGATTCATTTATCCATTTGGTCTGCTTCATTCAAATGATTCTAGAAGCTTCTATCTTTTGGGGGCAGTTCCCTACAGAAGAAGTAGCAATGAATAGCTATCTTTTCAGAACTACAGGCATAGGCATAGCAAACCTAGCATCAATACTTCTATCCAGCGGTTTAGCATATGACAGCGAGGAAAGCAGAGCCTTGGCAGGTGCACTTGCCGGCATAATGACTAGCTATTCATACTTTGCTTCTGCATTGATGGCAGAAAAGCTGGGAGCATTTGAAAGCTATGAGATAAACAAAGAATACATGAAAGCTGTAATCAGAAACCATGCCAGAGTAGGCGGATATTTGCAGGACGATTATGAAAACCTAACATATAACCCAATAAAGGTGAACCATGCTCTAATAGCAAATAATCTCAGCTCTAAGCTAAAAGAAGGCTGGGAGCTGGCTGTGAAGGCGGGAGATAACTATGGCTACAGAAACGCACAGGTCAGCGTAATAGCACCTACTGGCACCATATCCTTTGCAATGGACTGCGGTGCAACATCCGTGGAGCCATACTATAGCCACGTAGTTTTCAAGGAGCTTGTGGGCGGCGGATTTATGGAGCTGGTAAACCCCGCATTAAAAACTGCATTGGAAAAGCTGGGATATAAGCAAAACGAAATAGAAGACATCATGGATTTTCTTTTGGAAAAGGACGGCAACGGCAGCCTTATAAACCACAATCTGCACAGTGCTCCACATATAAAAGATGAGCACATGAAAATATTTGATGCTGCAAATGAAATATCTCCAGAAGGACATGTTTTGATGGTTTCTGCAATCACTCCGCAGATAAGCGGCGCAGTCTCAAAAACAGTTAACCTGCCTGCAACATCAACTGTTGATGACATAAAAATAATAAATACCTTAGCATATAAAACCGGCTCCAAGGCTATTGCAGTATACAGAGACGGATGCAAATGCTCGCAGCCACTAAACCAAGGAACAGCCGATGACAGAGATAAATCATACGATGATTATACATATCAGGAGCTTTTGGAATACGCCAAAACTACACAATATGAGCCAACCAGAAGAAGACCCAATGGCGTTCGCATCAGCCGCACCCATGCAGCCAAAATAGGGGATATAGAGCTTTATATCACTATTGGTTTCTACGAAGACGGCCAGCTATCGGAGATATTTGTGTCTACGGATAAAGAAGGAACTGTAGTTAAAGGAATATTGGCATCTTTGTCAAAGGCCATTTCCAATATGCTGCAGTACCAGATCAGCCCTGAACACATTTCAAAAACCCTTAGAGGACAAAAATACGAGCCTTCAGGGTTTGTCTCAAGGCATCCATACATCAAATCGGCTTCTTCAATATCCGATTTAATAAGCAAAGTAATAGATATAGAAAGGGGAGACTTTTCCAGATGCCAAGTGAAGCCGGAAAGGTTTTCCAAGGTAGTGTCTGCAAAATACGAAGAAAGCGATGTTCTTCCTGAGGAAATAGCGGCAGAGCAGCCAGAGGAAGAAAACGTAGAGGCCGTATACGGCGAAGCATGCTCCAACTGCGGAAGCGACAGACTGCTAAAAAACGGAACATGCAAAGTGTGCCAAGACTGCGGAACAACCACAGGATGCAGCTAATAAATAATTAAAGCCTGAAAAAGGCTTTTTTTATACTCAATTTCTATAGTATAATAGAATATACACAGAAGAAAGGAAATAAAGTTATGAACTTAGTATCATGGAATGTTAATGGAATAAGAGCATGCCTTCAAAAAGGATTCATGGAATTTTTTAAAGAGGCAGATGCAGATATATTTTGTATTCAGGAAACCAAATGCCAAGTGGGGCAGGTGGACATAGAGACAGACGGCTATCACCAGTATTGGAATGCAGCTGAAAAAAAGGGCTACTCAGGTACTGCCGTTTTCACCAAAACGCAGCCTATCGCCGTAACCTATGACATAGGCATAGAAAAACATGACAACGAAGGCAGAGTGATAACACTGGAATATGATGAGTTTTTCTTAGTCAATTGCTACACTCCAAATTCACAAAGAGAGCTGGCAAGGCTGGACTACAGAATGGAATGGGAAAATGACTTCAGAGCATATTTAAACAATTTATCAAAAACAAAAGGTGTGATACTCTGTGGAGATCTTAATGTTGCCCACAAAGAAATAGACCTGAAAAACCCATCAACCAACAGAAAAAATGCGGGCTTTACAGATGAAGAAAGAGAACAAATGACAAACTTGCTTTCATCAGGGTTTATAGATAGCTTCAGGCATTTTTACCCAGATAGAGAGGGCATATATTCATGGTGGTCATATATGCGAAATGCCAGAGCCAACAACGCTGGGTGGCGTATCGACTATTTTTTGGTCAGCCAAGAGCTAAGGGAAAAAATGAAATCTGTCGATATACTAAATGATATTTATGGCAGCGACCATTGCCCCGTGACGCTAGAGATATTTTAGAAAAGGATATAAAAGTGGAAAACATATTATTACTAGGACTAGGAGCAATCGGTTCTTTAGTTGCATCCAAATTCACAGATAACAAAGTAGACGTAGATATTTTGCTTGATGAGGAGAGACATGAAAGGTATTCAAAAAATAAATACTATATTAATGATATAGAATACAATTTCAGCTACGTTACTCCCAAAAGCTACGATAAAAAAGCTGATTTCGTAATTATAGCTACAAAGTATAATCAGCTGCCCAATGCAATAGCACAGCTAGATGGATTAATCGCAGAAGACTGCACCATAATGAGCCTTCTAAACGGAATTGACAGTGAGGAGATAATAGGCAAAAAGCTGGGAGCTGATAAGCTGGTATATGCCTTTATTACAGGGACAGATGCCACCAGAGAGAGCAATAGAAATTATTTTACTGCAGATGGAATAATATACTTCGGAGAAAAAAGCGGTGCAGATAGCCAGCGCACCAAGGACATAGCGAGGCTATTTGATAAAATAGATATGAAATATAAACTTTCAGATGATATCATTACAAAACAGTGGAAAAAATATATGATAAACATAGGAATGAATCAGGTGTCCGCTGTGCTTAATGCCACATATGGCGATTTTATGAAAAGCGAAGAAATAATAACGCTAACCCATAAAGCTATGCGAGAGACTGTGTCTATAGCACAGAAAAGGGGCATTAGTTTACAGGAAAAAGACGTACTGGCATCTACCGATTTTTTATCCAAATTCTCACCCGATGGTAAAACATCTATGCTGCAGGATGTATGCGCAAAAAGAAAAACCGAAGTAGAAATGCTTGCTGAAACACTCATTAAAATGGGAAGAGAGCATAACGTGCCAACACCCATTAATGAAGTTTTATATCTTCAGCTAAAAGCAATAGAAAGTATGTACTAAACACGAACAATATGATATAATATCTGAATAATGTACGGAGGGAATAATGGAGTTTGCTGTTAAATATCATGAACATAGTGGTTTTTCCATAAAAGTTGATGATATCTTTTTTTTGTTTGACTACTACAAGGGAGACCTGCCAACCGAAGATATAGAGAAGGCGAAGATTCCTTTTGTTTTTGTCAGCCACGGGCATAAAGACCACTACAATAAAGCTATCTTTTCACTTAAAGAACATAATAAAAATTTAGTTTATGTTTTGTCAAATGGCGTACAGGTGAATGAAGAGGTAGTATATGTGCTGCCAAACCAAAAGCTAATTATAAAGGGCGTGACCATAGAAACATTCGAATCTACCGACGAAGGAGTTTGCTTTCTTATCACATATAGGGGAGTAAAGATATTTCACGCAGGTGACTTGAATCTATGGAGCTGGAGAGACGACAGCACAGATGAAGAAATAAAACTTGCTACAAAAAATTATTATAAGGTAATAAATGCAATACTAAGGGCAACACCTCAAATCGACATTGCCTTTTTCCCTGTTGATCCAAGAATGAAAAAAAACTATGAAGAAGGTGCTGTGAAATTTATAGAGGCACTAAAAGTTCTTCACTTTTTCCCTATGCATATGTGGGGCAAATACAAAGCCAGCAATGTGCTGGATAAATATGATTTTAAGAATACTATTATCTACAAGGTAAATAACGATAATAAAGAATTTAAAATTTATATAGGAGTTAAAAATTTATGAGAGCATTAATCAGTGTATCGGACAAAACAGGAATAGTAGAGCTGGCAACTGAACTATCGTCTCTGGGAGTGGAAATCATTTCTACCGGAGGCACATTCAAAAAGCTCCAGGATGCCGGAATAGATGCTGTAGCTGTAGATTCCATTACAGGCTTCCCGGAATGTCTGGATGGCAGGGTGAAAACATTGCATCCAAAAATACATGCGGGCATTCTAGCAATGAGATCAAACCCGGAGCACATTAAGCAGCTAAAGGAATTGAACGTTGATACAATAGATATTGTAGTTATTAATCTATACCCCTTTAGAGAAACCATTTCCAAGGAAAATGTAGAGCTAGAGGACGCAATAGAGAACATCGACATCGGCGGACCAACAATGCTTCGCTCCGCAGCTAAAAACTATCAGGACGTAGCCGTGGTAGTAGACCCTGCAGACTATAGCAAAATTATTGATGAACTAAAGCAAAATGGCGAAATATCCAAATCTACAAAATTTAATCTTTCTTACAAGGTTTTCGAACACACAGCAAGCTATGATGCACTTATAGCCAACTACATGAGAGAGCAGCAAGGCATATCCTTCCCCGAAACATTAACTATTACATTTGAAAAACAGCAGGATTTACGCTATGGTGAAAATCCTCATCAAGATGCAGTATTTTATAGAGAGATGGGTAAGCTAGACGGCACGCTGGCAGGTGCAGAGCAGCTGCATGGCAAAGAGCTATCCTACAATAATATAGGTGACACGAATGGTGCTCTTGACATTCTAAGAGAATTTGCAGATATCACATACGTCGGCGTTAAGCATGCAAACCCATGCGGAGTAGGCTCTGCAGAGAATGGATATGACGCATGGAAAAAAGCATATGATGCGGACCCTGTATCTATATTCGGTGGAATAGTAGTGACCAATACAAAGGTATGCAAAAAAGTTGCCGAGGACATCAGCAAGATATTTATAGAAATCATTGTAGCCCCTGATTATGAAGAAGAGGCACTGACCATACTAAAGAAAAAGAAAAATATTCGTCTTTTGAAGCTGCCTACTATCAATTGCAAACTGCCTGCTACAACATGGGACATGAAAAAAGTAGCTGGTGGGCTTTTGGTACAGGACATGGATATGGACTTAATAGGGCAGGAACTTGATTTCCCAACAGGCAAAAAGCCTACTGATGAGCAAATGAAGGATTTGATGTTTGCGTGGAAAATAGTTAAGCATGCTAAATCTAACGGGATCGCAATAGCAAAGAACCTGCAGTCTGTCGGTGTTGGCCCCGGTCAGGTGAACAGAATATGGGCAACTGAGCAGGCAATAGAACATGGCGGAGAAAACACAAAAGGTGCTGTTATGGCATCAGATGCGTATTTCCCATTTGACGACTGCGTAATGGCAGCAGCAGCAGCAGGAATCACTGCAATCATTCAGCCGGGTGGGTCTATAAACGACAAAGACTCTATAAAGGCATGTGACGAAGCAGGGATCGCAATGGTCTTTACGGGCATGAGACATTTTAAGCACAGCTAAAGAGGAAGGATATATAGATGAAAATATTGGTAGTCGGCGGCGGCGGCAGAGAGCACGCCATATGCTGGAAGCTTCTGCAAAGTGAAAAAGTGGATGAAGTAATCTGTGCGCCGGGCAACGGCGGAATCAGCCAGATTGCAAAATGCATTGATATAAACGCTATGGATATAGAATCAATGGTCACCTTGGCAAAATCAGAAAAAGTGGATATGGTGTTTGTTGCACCGGATGACCCATTATCTGCCGGCATGGTAGATGCCATGCAAAACGCAGGCATCAGAGCATTTGGTCCAAACAAAAAGGCTGCACAAATAGAAGCCTCCAAATCATTCTCCAAGAATCTGATGAAAAAATATAACATCCCAACAGCTGCATATGATGTGTTTATAGATGCAGCTGCTGCAAAAGAATATATAAATAAAATAGGTGCTCCTATTGTAGTGAAAGCAGACGGACTGGCACTGGGAAAAGGCGTATATGTGTGTATGGACACACAGACAGCCATTGACGCTGTGGATGAGATAATGACTCAGAAAAAATTCGGGGATGCCGGAGCTAAGATAGTGATAGAGGAATATATGGAAGGTGCTGAGGTCTCCCTGCTGTGCTTTTGCGACAGCAAGACCATAATGCCTATGGTTTCTTCGCAAGACCATAAAAGAGCATACAACAATGATGAAGGCCCAAATACCGGCGGAATGGGTGCGTTCTCTCCATCTCCTAAATACACAAATGAAGTGAGAGAGTACGTAGAAAAAAATATTATGGTTTCTACAATGGAGGCAATGAATAAAGAAGGCTGCCCATTTAAAGGCATACTGTATATCGGGCTTATGCTTACGCAGGATGGCCCAAAAGTGCTGGAGTATAATGCACGCTTTGGTGACCCTGAAACTCAGGTAGTTCTCCCTCTTTTGGACGGAGACCTATACGAAATAGTAGACGCTATAATAGATGAGAAACTAGATGAAGTTGAGTTTTCTTTCCTAGACAAGCATGCCGCTGTAATAGTGATGGCATCAGGCGGATATCCTATGAAATATGATAAAGGATACAAAATATCCGGTCTGGAAAATGGAAACGACGACACTCTGGTTTTCCATGCAGGCACTTCAAAAGATGGGGATGACATCGTTACCAGCGGCGGACGAGTGCTGGGAGTGACAGCGACTGGAAATACACTGAATTCTGCACTGAACTTGGCATACAAGCGAGTTGAAACTATAACATTTGAAAAAGCACACTATAGGACAGACATCGGCAAAAAATAATAGATGAATGAGACATTCAAAAACTGTATTCCCGAGGAGATAATATATCTGGCACAAAAGATGAATGCCTCCGGCTATCGTCTTTATATTGTCGGCGGCTTCGTGCGGGATATTTTCCTCGGTTCATGTGATACTCACGAAAATGATATTGATGTATGCGGCGACTGCACGCCGGATATATTCGTGGATATTATAGCCTCAGATAAGAGAATCAGGCAATGTGAAGCCAATTTCCCGCTTGGAACCCTAAAGCTGATTATTGGAAAAATGGATGTTGAATATACCTGTTTCAGAACTGAATCCTATAGAGGAGACGGCCATCATACCCCCTCAGAAATTATCTTCACAAGAGATATTCGTCAGGATGCTTCAAGACGAGATTTTTCCATTAATGCACTATATCTAGACCCATTAACATATGAAGTAATCGATTTTTTCAATGGGCAGGAAGACATAAATAGCAAGCTTATAAAAACCGTGAGAAACAGCATAGATGTGTTTACAGAGGATGCACTCCGTCTTGTTCGAATGTGCCGATTTGCTGCAAAGCTAGGCTTTACCATAGAAAAGAATACTCTTTTAGGTGCCAGAAAATGTGCTCACCTGCTAAAAAACATTTCAAAAGAGCGAATAGGCGTGGAGCTGGAAAAAATGCTGCTGTCTAATACATATGCATCATATGGCATTGATGCCTTGTTCAGCTCAAACATCAGTCATATAATCTGCAAGCATATATCCTATGATACCGCAAAAAAGACCGCCATCGCCAAAAACGATAGGTTTTTAAGGTGGGCTGTGTTTCTCAGCGACCATTCCTCTCACCATGCTCATCATTTTATTCTAAATCTGTCGCTGGGCAAGGATTTGGCAAACGAAGTTAAAAGAATAATAAAGGAAAAAGCGATTGCAAAAAAAGACAAAGACGAGATTATCCTGCACTTTGCTGAAATAGGGCAAGAAGCTGCAAAAAGGCAGATAGAATTTAACAATATTATTTCATCTTCTGATATAGGAATTTTGCAGAACATATTTAATCAGATGAAAGACAAAGGTCAGTTCATCACATATGAGACACTTAATATCGACGGCAATCAAATCATTCAGCTGCTTTCAGTTAAAGGCAAGCAAATAAAATACTATAAACATGAAGCATACAAATATGCCGTTTTCAATCCTGAAAAAAATAATTATGAAGATTTACGAGACTATTTATTATCCGTTTTCGATAATACAAATTTAACATAAAATAATTGTCGTTTTAAATCATTCATGCTATAATCAAAAAACATAAATATAATTCGTAAGATAGGTATTAGTATGATTAAACATGTCGTATTTGATTTTGACGGAACAATTGCAAATACCACACACTTAGTTCCACAAATAATAAACGAAGTATTGGCAGAATTCAATAAACGCACTATAGAGCCTGATGAGATGAGACGATATATGCAAATGCACTGGAAAGATGCTGTGAAAGACTATGGAATCAGATGGTACGAGCTGCCGAAATACGCCATTGAAGCACAAAGAAAAATGCATAATAAACTAGACTGCATAGATTTATGCGAAAATATTAAAGAAGTGCTGGTTCACCTTTCAAAAAACTATACTACAAATATTGTTTCTCTTAATTCTAAAGAAAACATAAGGAAAGTTATTCAAAAGCATAATTTAAATACGATAGAAGAAGTATTTTCTACAAAGGGCAAAATGACCAAGAAGAGAATACTGAAAAAATATTTGAAGCAATTTAATATAGAAAAACATGAAATGCTATATATCGGGGATGAGCTGGGTGATATAGAAGCATGCAAAAAGAACAATATAAAAGTAATTGCAGTTACTTGGGGATACGATAGCAAGGAAAAGCTTTCAGCCGCAAATCCCGACTATTTAGTGGATTCACCCTACGATATTGCCAATATTGTATCAGCTTATTAATATATAGTTTGCTTATATGCATATTCCCGAAAGTGTAAATTAAATAATTACACTTTTTTTATTTACAAAACAATATGTAATTATGGATATTATTGGCTGAAATATACTTTTTTTGCGAAAATCGAAGACATTTAATAGAATTATGAATTTATTATTAACATATGGTAATATAGCTGTACGGTCAGAGGGTAAGATAGATAGAAATAGACCAAATAAGCATACGAGAGGTAGAAAATGGAGTATTTGATTAAGAACAATAACCAAAGCAAAGGAAAGGAACAAAGAATTTATAATTCTAAAGGAGACCTTCTTCTCACCATGTCCGAGAGACTTTCTTCGATTTCCGGCAAAGAGGCTATTTATAACAAGTCGAATGAAATTGTGTACTTGATAGATACATTTCAACAAAAAGGACATTTCCAGAGCACTATTTATGATGCGAAATCTAAAGAGATTTTAACAGTTTATCTGAGCAACAAATACTCCGGATTAAATCTATATGTTTCTAGCATAAACAATATGTACTCTGTCACGCACACATTGGATATGGAAAAAATTCATATTCATAGAGATGGTGAAGTAGTAGCGACACTTAAAATGAAAAAATCTTTGTTTTCTAATAATTATGTGCTAGACGTAAACCCATATCAGGATGAAGAATTCTTGCAACTTTTCTCAATTGTGATAACAAAGCTGCTGGAAAGCAAAAGTGAAGAATTATTGGCACTTTCAAATGCCTACTAAAGTATATCTATATAATATAAGTGCTGCTATTGCTAGCAGCACTTTTTTTATGTTTTTTCAGTTCTAGTTTCCTAGCTCATTTCAGCCATCAGAATTTGTAGCCATTTCCAAAAGGTCAGCCCACAAAGGATGGTCCTTGTCCAGCACTAGAGTAGTATTGCCATCTAGTGCCGCCTCCAGAGCCTGAAGTGATCGCCAGTATCCATAGAATTCCGGATCCTCTGAGTAGGCTTTTGAATATATCTCCAGAGCCTGTGCTTCACCCTCAGCTATTATTTGTTCGCTTTCCAGTATTGCCCCCGCTATTGTTTCCCTCGATGTACGGTCAGCTGATGCCACT
The DNA here is from genome assembly GCA_040883315.1 of Eubacteriales bacterium. Taxonomy (GTDB): domain Bacteria; phylum Bacillota; class Clostridia; order Christensenellales; family UMGS416; genus JAFGUF01. The sequence goes on along the minus strand of JBFLKU010000028.1, from coordinate 21,704 downwards.
TGCTTGGTGTAGTATGCCTCTCCCTCGGAGCGAAGCTGCTGAGCCTTCTTTTCACGGTTTGCTATCATCTTGTCATATGTAGATTGAATATTGCTTGCTGGCAGAATAGTTCTGTGAACCTGCATATCTACTATTTCAATTCCGCTTTCTAGTATCTGCTCATTCAGATTGTTTCTGGCAAGCTCCATCTTTTCATACCATAGGTTTTTGTTGTTGATGAAATCTTTGCTGTCGGTATTGTTTATGTTTTGGTTGATTTTCGGGAAAATCAAATTGTCCAAATACAAACTTGCATTTTTCTCATTCTTAAGCTTTATTGAAAACAAACCCGGGTTTGCAATTTTCCATTGAGCATACATCGTGATGATATATCTGTTTTTGTCATATGTATATACTTCTTCTTCACTTGATACATATGTGAACAAACGGCTGTCATATTTTTCTACGCTGTCTATGAATGGAACACGGAAAAATAATCCTTTGTCCGCCTCAATTTTGGCATCAGATAGCTTTGCGCCCACTACATTTAAAGTTTCTGGGTGGTCTTCAATAAATGTGTTATCTTCATTTATAATTATTCTTTGTATTGCACCAAATCTTTTTACTACTGCCTGTTCGTGCTCATTGACTGTAAATGTTGATGATGCTATTCCTATTATTATCAATAATGTAATTACTATAAATATGACTATAAATTTAATAGCACCGCCCATTTCCTGAGCGCTTTGTTTTCTATTTAAATTAATTGTACTGCTCATATTATTGTCCTCCTATCGGTAGAAGCTTAATTGTGCCGTCGCCTGAATTTTCAATAATATAAGTATCGCCTACATTTTGCAATATTCTCTCCATCGTTTCAATATAAAGGCTCTTTCGTGTTATTTCAGGGTTTAGCAAATATTTCTCGTATATTGCATTAAATAATGCGACTTCACCCTCTGCATTAGCAATTGTCTCTGCTCTGTATGCCTCAGCATCTTCTATCATCTTGTATGCCTTTGCCTCGGACTGCGGCACCACCTGATAATAGTACTTTTCAGCTTCATCTGTTTTTCTGTCTTTTTCGTTTTGTGCATTGATTACATCCTGATATGCCGGATCTACTGCAGCCGGAAGAACAATATTCTGTATTTCCACTTCTTCTGCTGTCACTCCCATGTTGTAGGATTTAAGCATTTTGTTGAAATCAATTTTAACTGCTTCAGAAATCGCTTGCTTGTTTACCATGGCTTCATCCAAAGTTATGTTTTGCACATTTCTTCTGATGATAGTCTCAAATGCATACTGAAGCGTCTCAAATGGCTCATGCACCTCATATCTAAACTTCTCAGCATCTGTAATAACTACCTGATAAATCGCCTGTACACTGACTATATTTAAGTCGCTGGTCAGCATTATGGATTCGCTAGCTACATCCTGATACGTAGCACCTTGGCTAGTTGTAGCGGTAGATACGGTTTTATATCCATACTCAAAAGTATATTTTTTGGATGTTGATTCCTTTTCAACAGTCTGCATAATCGGCATGTGCCAATATAATCCTGCCTTATCAATTGTTTTTGTCAGTTCTCCAAAGGTTAGAACAAGAGCTTGCTCTCCTTCATCTACTCTATATACTGAGCTTATTAGTATTATGGCTACTATCACGGCTATTGCGCCCATAAAGTACCCCTTTATCTTTCCTGCACTCATATAATTACCTCCTATTTTATCTAATAATTGTATCATTCTTTTGGGATTTTGCATATCTATTCTACTCAAACTATACAAAAACATGTTTTATTTCTCAATTTGCTGGTATAATATCAATATATAGATAATTAAATCGTACTATGAAAAGGAGACATATATGAACTATAAATTTGCACACCTTAATTTTAATGTAAAGGATTTAGATAAAGCTATCGCTTTTTATAAAGAGGCTCTTGATTTAGAGGAAATTCGCAGGAATGAACCTGAACACGGAAAATTCAAGATAGTATTTATGAAAGATAAAAATAACTCACCATTCAATCTAGAGCTTACATGGCTGGCAGACCACCCTGAACCATATGATTTGGGCGAAGAAGAATTTCATCTGGCATTTGTAGTAGATGATTATGATGCAGCACACAAAAAGCATGAGGAAATGGGATGCATATGCTACGAAAACCATGACATGGGAATATATTTCATAAATGACCCTGACGGATACTGGATAGAAATCGTGCCGACAAGAAAATAAAAAAGTAAGAGGAGCCTAGTGCTCCTCTTTTATACAGCTAATATATCCGTTTTCTACTCCGAATAAACTTCCGCCCACTCTCTCAATTCCCAGCATGTAGTCAATTATCTCTTGGCTCATTCTCTCGCCTGGCATAACTAGCGGCACACCCGGTGGATATGCACCTACAGAAACAGCCGAAATCTTATTCAGCGAGTCTATAAATCTCACTTTTTCCCACTCAAGCTTTTCAGTATTTTTTATTCTCTTACTTGGTTCTTCTCCTTTGGGATATTTAGGAGCTTTATTTTTCGGTAAACTTTCACAGGAAATATCTTTCAATGCTTTTATAAGCATTCTATCCCATCTTTTTTTGTCCCAAGGTGTTAGTATTGCAACTATATACTTAAATGTCGCCATCTCCATAAAAATATTATATTTTTCTTCTAGTATCTTCGATATCTCCAAGCCACTGCCTATTTCACTGATATCTATCACCAGACGAGTAGCATCCTTTTGAGCATATCCCGCATTTTTTGCCCACGCACTGCCCATCGCCTTCATTCCATGTATTTGATTTATCTCATCGCATATTTTTTGAGCTTCACTTATTCGCCTCTCCCACTGTTTTTTCATTTTGTCGCTTTCACGCCTTGCTTCATCCATAGACTCCATCAGCAAAAAGCTGGGGCTACTGGTCTGCAGCGAATACATTAAGCTCTTAAGTTTCTCTGTATTGATATTTTTTGAAATATGTATATAAGAACACTGTGTTAGTGCAGAAAGTGTCTTGTGTGGGCTGTGAACGCAAATATCAGCATACTGCAATGCACTATCTGGCAGCATATGGCTGATGTGAAAATGTGCTCCGTGTGCTTCATCGCAAAGCAGCAGTACATTGTTTTCTTTGCAAGCTCGAGATATGGCAGATGCATCTATCACCCTGCCAAAGTAGTCTACGGACGTCAAAACTACAGCTGATAGCTTTGTATTGTTTATTGCGCTTATTATTTTATCCTGATTAAATATAAAAGCTTGCTGCTCTTCATCAAATATATCTTCTATAATAATAGTGTCTATATTAAATAACATACACCCTGATATTATGCTTTTATGTGAATTCCGTGATATAAGTATGGGATATTCGCTCTGCATGGCTGCATATTTCAGCATCGTATGTATGCCACCCGTGGAGCCATTTACCAGAAAAAATGATTCAGCACTTCTATAGCTCTCTCCTAGTGCCATCTGTGCCTTTGCTATATATGACTGTGGGTTGTTTAAATCGTCTGTCACGCTAATCTCGGTGACGTCATGGGCATTCATGCTGCCCTTGTGACCCGGCATGTGAAACCTGGCTGGTTTTCTTGTTCTGTAGTTATCCAGCATCTCTTTTATAAAATGTCTGGACATTATTTTATCAGCTTTTCTTCTTCTACTTCATCAAAATCCTTTGCTTCTAAGGATTTTTTAATCTGCAGTATTAAATCTTCGCTGGGATTAATCAAAATGGCTTTTGTTATATCATCCTGTGTAAACTTAATAGCATATGCATTTTTTTTGTACACATAGCAGTTGATAATCTCTATTTCCTTTTTGTTAATAAAAGTGTCTGAAGCTTTTCCAAAATACTCTATTTCTTTGGATTTGATTGTTGCAACAGACGTAATCTTTTTGCCTAATATTTTTTCAACTATTAGTTCATTGTCGAAAAATGAATATCTGTATTCTGTCAAATAGTTTTTAATCAAAAAATATGCTATCACTACAATAGCAATGTATATTATTTTTTCTAAGTGCTTTATGCCAAAGTTGTTTTCTAAATATCCTACAAAACTCGACATAATAATTATTACAAAAGAAAGAAGAATAACCACCAAAAATGCTCTGTTACCCGATACTTCTTTTTTAGTTTTCTTTTCCCTAATCATCTATATCTCCAAATTTCTTATTTATATATCAAATATTCCAAGCATTTCACAGCATTCTCTACATTTGAACTGTTGCTGACTATCCCTATCGACAGATTATCAGGCGGAAATCCTATTTCCGAAAATCCTTCTGAAAAAGCCAATGGAAGCCAATAAACATGCTCTTCATCAGAGCCTTCTATTTTCATTTTGTAGTTTTCAATATTCAAATCACTATATTTGGATGTAAGCTTATCCATATCCATATATTCATCCAACGGTAAAAATGCGCTTTGATTTGCTAATGATTCTACATCGGAGTTTGCAATTATTATAATATCATCTTCTCCCGCTAAGAACCTAACTACCATCGCAGACTGTGTTTCTGCATTTACAGACGACCTAGCTAAAATATTCACAGCCCTCTGGTCATCAGGAAGCAGTACCAGCATTTCATCCTGCCACTTGCTCAAAATGTCTTCATCTGTAATTCCTGCATACATTATAATGTTTACTCTGTTTTCTTTAGGTAATTCAGGCCTTGTAACTATGTATGAAAAATTGACTACTATTACGATAAGAATTATCACCGCTAAATAAATCCATTTGTTATATAATAAATGATTCTTTAGCCTTCGTTTTGTTATCTTTACTATCTCTTTCATTTCTCGCTCTTTCAATTTGCTGTATAAAAAAAATGACTTTATAAATCCAGGCTTTAGTCAAATATACATCCCGCAATGCCGTCAAGCATCCTATTAGGAACCCGCAAAATAGCAGGTGGGTGATCTGTCGAGGCCTCTGTCTTCCTCTCTGGAAGGCTTGACATTAGCAATCGAACCCGGTCTCCCGAAAAAAAACTGTGGTTTTTAATAAAAAGCCCAACGCACACCGCAGGAAAATTAATATCTTTTAAGTGTTTATATTATAGACCCATTAATACGTTTTTTCAAGGAAATAGCCGAAAATACTAGAATAGTAACATTTGATTCATAACTTGCTTATATTTTGTTTTGATATTTTAATAACTAGACTAGTCTATTTTATTATTGTAATTTTCTGCTCTGGTTTTTATATTGCAAATTGCTGCCACTATCAATAAAACTATCGACAATATAACTGCATACATACCCATCTGGAGCCCTTTGCTGTCTGCTACTAGTCCGTTTATCCACGGAATAACAGCTCCTCCCAGTCCTCCAAAAGACAATATCAGCCCTAGTGCTGTAGAATTGCTTTTTATCTTTTCCGATGAATTCGCAATTACATTAGGATAAAATGCTGACATAGCCAGTCCGAGGATTACAACCGATGCAAGCAGAACAAAAACCGAAGAAGTAGTTATCAGCAGAACATAGCTTAGCAATATTATTATGCTTGTAACTACTATTCTGCTCTCTAGTGTAATGCTCTTTTTCAGCCTTCGATTTATCAGCCTGCCTATTATCACAAGCAGCCAAAGCACCGATAAAACAGAATTGGATGCAGTTTCCGACACTATTTTGCTTTCACTTAAAAACGTTACTATCCACCCGTTTACCGCATTTTCTATGCCAACATAGAAAAATAAGAGTGCTAAGAAAATATAAATATATGGCTTTTTAAAGAAGCTTAAATCCAACTTATGGTCTCTCTTGTCTTGCTTATGCTTATGAATATCCATTTTCGCAAACATTAGTATTGTAGCAAAAGCCATTGCATCGATTATACATATGAAAATCTTCCAGTTAAGATTGAAAAATGAAATGCTCGCCACAATGATAGTTGCTAGCAGTGCACCCACCGCAAAGAACATATGCAATGAATTTATTTTTTTAGCATCTGAATCAGAAACAAAAGCTACTAGTGTATTTAATGCTATATTAAAAAGCCCTGTACCAATGCCTACGAAAAACAGAAGTATATAAATAATTTTTATATTTTCTACGAACAAAAATATCCCATAGCCAAATAGCACGCACAGTGCTCCTACTATAATCACAAATTTCTCACCCGCTTTTCCAATCAGCATTCCGCCCGCTGTAGAAGACATCATTCCGCCAAGAAGCAGGAAAAATATCATGCTGCCACCCTGTGAGTAGCTGATTGAATAAGCATCCAAAATAAAAGGCATAAGCAGCCCAATACTTAATGCTATCATTCCCTGTAAAGTATATGTGAAAAAGCTAGGGTAATATATCGAATTTTTCTTTGTCATTTATCCGTTTCTTTCTTTATTTTGTTTATTATTTCCAAAGCACACTTTATGCCGTCTATAGCAGCTGACATTATTCCGCCTGCATATCCTGCACCTTCACCGCAGGGATATATCCCGGCTATAGAAACTGATTGCATATCCCCACCTCTGGTCACTCTTATAGGTGAGCTGGTTCTGCTCTCCACAGCACTCAGCAAAGCATCCGATGATGAATAGCCTTCGATTATTCTCTCCCAGTAGTTTATTGCCTGTTTGATGCTGCTGCTGATATCTTCCCCTAGAATATCAGGAATGTTTATAAAATTGGTTTTGCCCTTTAATGATGAATTTATATCTCCAAATCCACTGGATACAGTATTTTTTTCAAAATCTCCAAATTTTTGAATAGGCACGCTGAAATCTCCTCCTGCCTTTTGAAAACACAGTCTTTCGATTTTTCTCTGAAATTCTATTCCAGCCAGTGCATCTTCGCCCCAGTCTTTTGGATTCATTTGAACCACAACTGCAGCGTTGGAGTTCTCTCCGTCTCTTGCATTGTAGGACATGCCATTAACACATATTCCGTCTCTTTCGGTAGAGGCATTTATCACTTCGCCTCCAGGGCACATGCAAAAGCTATATACGCTTCTACCGCTAAAATTCCCCTTTAGGCTATACATTGCAGCCCCAAGTCTTTTGTGGTCTGCATAGCTGCCATATATCGCTTTGTCTATCATACTGCGTTTATGCTCTATGCGTACGCCCATTGCAAACCCTTTAGGTTCTATAATTATATTTCTATTTTTAAGCAAATAATATATATCTCTGGCACCATGACCTGTGGCTAGAATCAAACTTTCGCACTTAATCTCTCTTTTGCTGGTTTTAGCAGATTCTATTTTGCCGTTTTTGCATGATATATCCTCCAGCTTTTCCCCGAATGATATTTCACCGCCTAAAGAGATTATCCTTTTTCTTATCTTTACTAAAATATCAGACAGTATATCTGTGCCTATGTGCGGCTTTGCATCTATCAATATGTCCTTTGATGCTCCGTGTTCTACAAATGTATTCAATATATATTTGCACAGTGGGTCATTCACTCTAGTCACTAGCTTGCCGTCTGAAAATGTGCCGGCACCGCCTTCTCCAAAGCATACATTCGACTCTGTATTCAGCTCGCCTGTATTTTGAAAATGGTCTATCTGCTTTTTTCTTTCCTCTATGCTCTGGCCTCTTTCAATCAGTATCGGCTGAATTCCGCACTCTGCCAATACAAGAGCTGCGAACATGCCAGCAGGACCTGCGCCTACTACAACAGGTCTAGAAAAATCATTCCTATTAATTTTTATTGATTGAAAGTTTAATTGCGTATCTTCATTTGTATGTTCATCTTTGCCTTCAATATCTGCTGATATCCCAAGGCTGAAACGAACATTTTTGTATCTTGCATCTATAGAACGCCTGACTACATCAAATGACTTAATATCATTTGCTGATATTTTCAGCTTTATTGCTATTGCTTTTTTTATTTCATCATCTGTGTAGTCTACGCTTACCTTTATATCATTTAGCTTTATCAATTATTGCTTACCAAATTAACTATTGCAGTGTCGTTTTCAATCACTATATTCTCTGCTCTAAATTCTTCTGGCACTTCGCATTGTATCTTTAGCTCATGCTCGCCCTCTGAAAGACCTGCTAGGTCTATATAAAGCTTCACATGAGATGACGTGAGAGTAGAGATAGTGTTATATGGCACAGTCATTTCAACAGTTCTTATTTCTTCAAAATCCTGAACTGTCATACCGCTTGGAATATTCCTTAATTCCACTGTCTTATTTTCATATGTTGCCTTTTCCATTATTTCGCGTATTCTTATAATAACACTTACAGTATCACTTGTAAGGAATTCTACACCCTTGGGAGCTAGCAGCTTGATAGTGGTGTGCACGTCTTCGCTTTCTCCTGCTACATCCTTTATTTCGCTCGGAAGGCTCGTTAGCCCTTCTAATGCTTCTGTTGTTCCTGTCACTTCTACTTTGCTTGGATATACCTCAATAGACTCTATCTCATATCCTGCAGGCAGTTTATCAGTGCCTTTTACAAGGCTTTCACCAATTATCTTAATTTCTTTTCTAGGCGATATCTTCATCTCAAACATAGCTGAATCCACGCTTGTTACTAGCGTATCAGAATTTATTATATTACCATCAGCATCTACCAAGAATATTTCCTTTGGCAAAGACATAGATGCAACTTTATCTGTTAAATCTACTGTGAAAATGGCCTTTTCTACCAAGTCTACTATAGAGCTAGGTCCAGTAATCTGCACAGATTTTGGGTCTACACTTATTTCACCTTGGTAGTATCCATCCGGCAATTCTCCGGTGACATTGTATTCAATAGATACAATCTTGCTCTTTTTCTGGTCAACTTGCAACGTAAAGCTCTCTGGAGTAACCTTTTCTACTGTTCCTTCACTATAATAAGCATTCACCTTAACTATCTGTTCTCCAACAGTATTAATTCTTGATAAATCCAATGTAACCTGTATTTTGCTTTGATCAAACAGCTTCGCCTCGCTTCGCTTCATCCATACGGTCACCTTTACCGACTGCAAGTATTCTTCTGACTCGTTGTATATCGCTAGTCCCTTGGATGATAGCTGCTCTGCACCAATCAGTGTGATTGGAATAGGGTCTGTTGTTCTGCTAATTAGCGGATCGGTGCCTTGAATCACAGAGTTCCATAAAAACAAAGCTAAGACCAAGGCAACCACCTTCATCTTCCAATTGTTTTTTAATCTATTTAAAAATAACTTAATTTTTTCCATCGCTAGATCCTCGCAGCCAACGCACTAAAAAGTTTGGTACGCTGTCTTTGCCTTCCTCAATTACTCCCTCCAGCAGCTCTCTAAGGCTATTTCCATCCAGATACCTTATCAGCTTTCCGCCCTGTGCGCATGAGAGCACTCCTGTCTCTTCAGACACTACTATAACCAATGCATCAGTCTTTTCAGACATTCCAATAGCGGCTCTGTGCCTTGTTCCCACTTCCTGTGCCAGATATGGGTTTACTGTCAGTGGCAGGAAACAACCAGCAGCAATAATTGTATCTTCCTTTATTACTACAGCACCATCATGCAGTGGAGTATTTGGAGTGAATATGTTTTCCAAAAGCTCAGAGCTGACATTGGCAAAGAGTGCAGTTCCGCTCTCTATTATGTCACCCAGTGGCTCTTGATTCTGTATAACAATAAGTGCACCAGTTCGATGTCCGGACATTCTCTGCACAGCTCTTATTATTTCGCCTATTACAGTCTTGCCGTTTTCCTCATCGTCACTTTGGTTCTGGCTAAAGAATTTTCTTCTGCCCAGCTTCTCTAGTGCGCGCCTCAGCTCCGGCTGAAACAAAAGCACCAAAACTATAGCACCTGCATTAATAATATAATCCGAAATCCAAGCCAATGTGGACAATTGCATCCATTCACTGATTTGCGCCAAGACAATTATTATTCCAAATGCTTTCAAAACCTGCGCAGCTCTTGTCTGCATAGTAAATTTTATTAACTGGTATATTAAAAAAGCAACCACCAAGACATCTATTGCATCCAATATGGTTACTTGGGGTATGTTTATATTTTTAAACCACAATCCTATGTCTGTCACTAGCTAAACCTCCATTAAGCAAAGCCTATTTATATTCCATCATTAGCATAGCTACATCATCGTTTAGTTCATTGCTTCCCATGCCTGCACGAATATCCGTCCATATATTATTTAAGCAGTCATCAAAGTCATCATTTGTCAAATGACTAATGGCTATATCCTCTGCTGCGGTCACTCCGCCATATACATTCACTTTGTTGCCGCTCAGTCTCAGTGCATCCGTCAAGCCATCCGTAAAAAGAAGAAGCTTTGTGCCTTTTTCCAGCTTCATTGATGCACTTTGGAATTCAGGGTTTTCTGTCCATCTGCATATAGGGAATCCTGTCATTTCTATTCTCTTGTATTCTTTATCAGTTGCAATAACAGGAGAAGATATATGACCTGCGTTGCAGTAGTCTAGTTCGCCGGATTTTCCATCCAGCACGCCGACCCATGCAGTGATATAGAGATGTTCTTCCAGCCCTAGCCCTAGAAAGCGAGACCATACCTGCTTGACTATTTTATGAGGCATTATCATCTTGTCTCTGTTATACATTATCTGACTGACTGCCTGTGCAAAAAACACAGTTAGCATAGCGGCACTCACCCCATGCCCCGAAACGTCTGCCATATAAAAGAATATCTTGTCATCACCTAGCTTGAAGAAATCGTAAAAATCTCCTCCTACGCTGTCACATGGCTTATACAATGTGGATATCTTTATATTTGCAGCTTTAGGCAGCTCGTCTATCAGCATAGAATGCTGCAGGCTCCTAGCCACTTCTAAATCTTTTCTTAATACATCATTTTGCTTTTGCAGCTTGTTTCGCAGATGAAACTCGCCTGTCACATCTCTCCACACCTGCATCAGGTAGTCGCAGTGACCATGGTCATCCAAAAGAGGCGTAATAGAAACACTATATACACGACCGCTTCTGGTTATTTCACATTCTGAATATTTCGCATCATCTATCAGCTTACATGTATCTGCACAGTCATGGTCTGCTCCTGTATATGGGCAGTCATCGCCTATTCTCACACCCAGCACTCTTGTCATTGTGGAGTTAACTAAAATTATCCGTCCATCCTTGCCCGTAACGCACACCAAATCATGCATGGCGTTAATTACTTTTTCATAGGTCGGAATATAGAATGTTTTTTTTGCATCACTACTCATGCAGAAAATTCCCTTCGCATATCTTCAATGAAAAATTCACTCTTCACATACCTTCTCTATCTGCTTTTCAATAAGCTCTATAAGTATGCAGGTGTTGTTATATTCATTGACTAAATTATCTACCTTTTTTGCACTTGAATATGCTTTCTTATCTTCTTTAATATAAGCTGCTCTATTTTGTTTTATATTGTTTTGATAGAACTCTGTCAGATTTTCCGATTTATTGCTTATTTTAGCATCGAGAGAGCTCATTTTCTTATATAAATAGTCCCTCATTTCATTGAGTTCATCCATATCATCAGGAAAATCTAAATTGTCTAGTAAACTATTGATTTTTTCAATAATTTTTGTTGACATAAAGCCCTCACTAAGCTCATATTTTTAAAACTATTTATAAATAGTCTACATTTTATGATACACTTATTTATACAAAATGTAAAGTGTTTCATTTGGCTGCCCCAGCCTGCAATTAGCCGCATTTTAGCCTGCAGCGCTCTCTTCAGGAGTGTGTGATGGCGTAGGCGAAACCTCCGGCGTTGGAGATATCTCCGGCGAAGATGTGGCCTGCACTTCAGCACTAGGCTCTGGTGTCTCTTCCACTTCTGGCTCCTCCCTTATGGGGACATTTACGCTGACTGCATCGCTGTATTCTCCCTGCAAAAATCCTCCGTCGTCCATCAGTATGTATGGATTAGCCGGAATTATATAGTATTTGTATTGTCCTCCGTCTGCAGAAATGTCCGTATATGATACAATCCCAGAAACATTTTGTAATGAACTCACTATATATGCAGAAGTGCTCTCAGAATTCTCCGCTTGTCTCACCACCAAATACTGAATGTATGGCTGCGGTGCCACAAATGAAACAACAGGGTAATTATCCTCATCTAGCACAGCTCCAATCTCCTCTACTTTCAGCGGCTCCATCCATACAGGTGAAGGAGTGGCCGGCTGGCTGGATTTCTTGAAGTATTCTGTAAATATCATTTCCTTTGGTGTGTAGTTTGTAGGTATGGTGATCATATGATATTGTTCATACATCACTTTGTCTATCTGTGCCTTCATCACGCCTTCATCCACTACAAAGCCTACAGGCACATGTGATGCATATAAATCTGTCATTATTTCGTGTGCCATCATAGCGGGATATCTGCCTCCTGTTGCCGATGAGGACATATAGTGGACATCGCTTGGCATATCAAAACCATTCCACACAGCTACAATATCTTCTGTGGTAAACGCTACTACCCATGCGTCGTTTACACCTTTGCCGCTCTTATATGAAACTGTTCCTGTTTTTCCACCTATTTCTACTCCGCCTATTTTTACTCTGTGCGCAGTTCCATCTTCAACAGTTGTTTTTAGTATATCTGCCATCATAAATGCTGTATCTGAGCTTACTACCTGTATCTGCTCCGGCACATGTTCGTATAATACCTCGCCGTAGCTATCTGTTATCATCTCTATTACATACGGCTTGCTATATACGCCATTGTTAGCATACGGCTGATATGACGCTGCTATCTCTAGGGGAGTAACTCCATATTTAAATCCGCCAAGTGCCAATGAAAGGTGATTATCGCTTTCGTCAAATGGTATTCCACTTGCCATAGCATAGTATTTTCCGTTTTCCACACCTATATCATTAAACACTTCAACCGCAGGTATATTTATAGAACGAGACACTGCCTCTCGCAAAGATACCCATCCGCTGAATTCATCATCATAGTTATTTGGCTCATAGCCATTTATATTGATTGGCTTGTCCTCTATTGGTGTTGCACCAGTGTAGCCAAATCTATCTATTGCCGGGCCATACACTAAGATTGGCTTAATTGTAGAGCCTGGCTGTCTTCTGGCACTGACAGCTCTGTTAAAGCCTTTGGCTGTGTATTCCCTTCCTCCAATCAGCACCTTCACCGCTCCCGTTTTTGCGTCCACCACCACTGCGGATGCTTCCGGAATCACTCCGTCCGATGCTGCATCCGGGAAAAGCTCTGCATTTTGAAAACTAATCTGTGTGCTCATTTGCAGCCCGGAATCCATTGTTGTGTATATCTTATATCCGCTGGCTGTCATCTCCTCATAGCTCATGCCCAGCATTTGAGATGCCTGATCCAGCACATAGTCTACAAACTGACCATATTCCGAGTTCTCCGGTCTAGAAACTACAAGGTTTGGAGTCTCCTGAAGCGCCGTGTTCTCCTCAGCCTCTGTGATAAGTCCGTACTTATACATCTGGCTTATTACAAGGTCTCTTCTAGTTTTGGATTTTTCCAAATTAATATGCGGTGCATAGTCTCCCGGTGCCTTTATAATTCCTGCCAGCATTGCTCCCTCTGCTATTGTCAGCTGGCTTGCAGGTTTGCCGAAATATGACTGTGCTGCAGCCTCTATTCCATATGCTCCATTTCCGAAATAGATGTAGTTTAGATACATCTCCAGTATTTCATCCTTTGAATATTCCTGCTCCAGCTTAACAGCCAGATACATTTCCTGCACTTTTCTGTTTATAGTCTTTTCGGATGAAAGATGGGTGTTTTTTATCAGCTGCTGGCTTATGGTGGAAAATCCTTGTGAAAAGCTCATGCTTTTCAGATTTGCCCATACAGAGCCGAAAAATCTTTTAATGTCTATTCCCTTGTGCTGGTAGAACCTTGCATCCTCTATTGCAATAAAAGCATTCACTACATGTTCCGGCACCTGATCCAGCGACACATAGGTGCGGTTTTCCTTGTTGTATACACCCGCTACCTCTACTCCGTCTTTATCATATACATAAAGAGTTTGGTTGACGTTGGTCAGTGAATTCGGGTCAAACTTCTCCCACGAAGTTGTATCCACCAGCATCGCAAATGCTACACAGCATGCGATGATGCCCAAAATAAATGCTATTGCTATTATTGTTAATATTCTTTTTAAAAGACTAGGCTTTTTATATACCTTTTTTCTCACACTATATTCAGTTCTTCTATTATAATTATTTCTCATTTCCCTATATTCCCTACATCATAATTTTTAAATTTACGCATACTTAATTATATGCATAAGTCTAAAAAATGCAATAGTACGGCAAATAACGGGCATCGAATTAATAATTCATTCACATATGTGCAATGCATTCAATGTAGCTTAATTAAGTTGTCATTATATAGTATTTGATGTATAATCACACATGTACAGGATGATAAAATTATGAACAAGTCTTCAATAAAAATTGGTCTGTTTGTGTGTGTTGCCTGCTCTCTATTAGTGGGGGCAAGCTTGTTTTTTTCATTAAGCACATCTACATCTTTTATTAGCCATAAAAGCAATCTGACTACAAGCGGTGACAAAATAAGCGAACAATCAGATTTTTATGAATATACAGGCAGCAACAATTTATCAAACAAAATAAGCAAACCCGATTTAGGGGATGCTTTTGCTATATTCGAATATGAAAATATTGATTTTGTAAGCTACAGCGAGCAATGGGATAGTACAAAGCTCGAAGAGCTGGCACATGAATTTTTCCTTAATGTTCATGGTGAAGAAATAGCCTATGTTGCCAGAATAGAGCTGATAGACGGCAAAGAAGATGAATACGCAGGGCTGCATAGAAATAGCTATGAAAAGTTTTCTGTACCAGTTGCAGTGAATCAGCTTCTGCCGGAAAGCTTAACATTGGATATTTCCGAATTAAGCAGCGTTATAGAGCTGACAGGCGCAGACCAAAACACCACAGTCGCATCAATGGCTCGAACACTTAGCCATGAGTACGGACATCATTACACTCAGTATCATTTTGGGTTCAAGGGCACAAACGAAGATAGCTCCACCAAGTATGCTTCCATAAGAAAAGATGATAAAAACTCCGGAAAGATAACATATACCGTTAGCAATTGGGAATATTATATACAAAACCACATGTGGGACTTACAGGAAATAGCAGCCGAAGACTATGTTTTTTTAATGGGTTCTCCTCTAGCTAAGCAGCGGATAGACTATTTGGACAATCAAGAGCTGGCAGACCTTTTTTCACTAAACCAAACCAAGTATAATGAAGAGGTCTCACTAACTACTGCTTCTATCAATTCATACCCCCATGAAAATCCTGTTCTTAAATCCCCAAGCCAAGTGAAGGGATTGGCAGAGTATTTCTACAGCTTCGTAGAACAAAATGCACCACAATATACTAGTGTATCAAATGTTGATGAGCTGACTATGAATATCTCCCCTACAGGCACAGGTTCATACACTATGACTTGGTCCATCCCTTGGCCATATTCAAACATAACATATACATTAGTTGCTTATGATGCAAATGACTATTTGATACGTCCAATCAAAACAATTACAGGAGATGAAGCAGGTGTAGCCTATTTTGGAATGCAAAAAGTGCTTAGAAACCAAAATGAATATACAATAGATGACACTTTGGATGAGCTTGGCTTTGTACGATTTCGAGTTGTGGTGATTTTCTCGGATGGCTCGGCAGTGTTTTCTAACGCCTACGATGTACAGTATTAGTTATGAAATTAAATTATAAATACAAGAAATATATTCTCCTAATTCTCGTCGCTTTATTGTGCGCTTTTTTGTCTGCCTGCTTTAAGGCAAATATTAGTGCTAAAATTGACACCAACTTTATGGTTTCATACAGAGGCGATATAGAAATAAACTTAAAACAATATGAAAATTCCCAGCACGCAGTAACACAGGATACATTGCTGCAGCTAAGTGAATATTGGAAAGAGATAGGCTTTGAGAGCGAAGTACAGGTGGACGGCAACATATATCATACCTACTTTTTGAAGCAAAAGCAATGCACCAGCTACGAGGAAGCATTTGCAGAGCTATTTAAAATGATGTCGGATGAGTACTCTCCTTTCAAATCTTTATCATATAAATATACACACTATCAAAACTATGATGAATATAATATTACTGGGCAAATAGACGTGCAGCAGGTGATAGATAAAGAAGCTCTGGCTGCTCTTCCTGCTGATATACAAGAAGTAATTAACAATGAAATCAATAATATGAGTGCTTATATAATTTTCGACCTGCCAAACTATGAAAACACCCCTCCCACATCTGTTGCAGAGGCCAAATATGATATACTATATAATGAAATTGCATCATTTAGCTATACAGGCAAAATAGACAGTGAATTCACAAATACAGACACCGTAGCTGAGGACATAGACCTGCGATACTATAATATGCTGAATTTTATACTTGCAGGCATACTGGCTGTTTTAATGATTTTAATAGTAATAATTATCGTAAAAAGCGCAAAAGATAATCAATCCATTTAATTCAGAAAGGAAGTTTATGAGAAAGAAAAAAGAAGATAAACAAAAATCTATCTTTACAGATTTAGAAAAAGATATTACAAGAGAAAATCAGGTATATATAAATGAAGAGATAATGGATGCAGTACTAGATGCCAAGAAAGAACAAGCAAAAAAAGGTGGTAAACCTGATGCTGTAGACGATATAGTAGTGCAGTCAACAATAAGCAGGACAGAAAATCCTGAATCAGAATCTATAGAGAAAGGTGCTGCAGAGCTGGAGAATACCCCCCAAGAAGAAATTGAAGCGAATGATGCAAATGAAATTCATGATGATGATTTAGGTATATATGATTCACTGTTTTCCGAAACCACTATAGTCAGCACACAAATCTATACATATGAAATAGATAAAAATCTGGGACATAATAATTTCTCAACTAGCTGCTCATATAGGGTGGGGCAGGACACTACAGAACTAGGATCTATCTTCACTATAACAAGAAAAGAGCTGGATAAGCCTTTGAATTTCAGCAAGCCAACTGGAAACAGCGACATAAGCTGGTACAATGACCTTGCAAGCCTCGGCTATTCATACGCAGCAGTTTATGGCACTAGTGTGCAGGGCGTAGTTATATGTGAACCTCAGCTTTGGAATAATACTCTATGTATACGTCATCTGAGCGTAAACAAAAAGGAGAGGCTAAAGGGTATAGGAAGAAAACTGATAGATGAATGTGTAAATCGCGCACAGGCGGAAGGCTTTCGCGCCATTACTCTAGAGGTGGTCTCCAGCAATGGTGCAGCGATAGACTTTTATACAAAGATGAATTTTAATATCGTTGGCTTAAATGTGGGGCTATATTCCAATAGTGACATTTTGAAAGAGGATGTTGCAATATTTATGAGTAGAATTATTGTATAAATATAATTTAAAGGAGAGCTGGAGATGAAAAATTTTAAACTTGAAAACGGTGGAGTAGGCTTATCATGCTATGAATGGACTGTAGAAAAGCCTTTGAAGCAAATGATTATAATCCATGGCTTGGCAGAGCACGCAAAAAGATATGATGACTTTGCACAGTTTCTAAACAAGCAGGGAATCAGCGTATTCTCCATGGATCTGCGAGGACATGGAGAGAGCATAGATGATGGCTTGGGTATCTTCTGCCAAAAGGACGGCTGGCTAAAGGTGATAGAAGACATCAAGCTGCTTTACCTATATGCAAAGAATTTGTCCCCGGATACAGGCATAGTTCTTTTTGGTCATTCAATGGGTTCTATATTTGCAAGGGCAGTGCTGCAGAAAACAACCGACAAATATGAAAAATGTGTCCTAAGTGGGGTAACGGTAAGCAAACCCGGGCTGCGTGATATAGCACCATTTATGGCTTCATTGTTCCCGCAGAAAAAGCCTGCCAAAACCCTCGACAATCTAACTTTTGGAGACTTCAGCAAGGCTTTTCGACCAAACCGCACAAAATTCGACTGGCTCTCCAGAGACAAAGAGCAAGTGGATAAATACGTAGCCGATGAAAAATGCGGCTTTGTAGCGAGCGGATCTATGTTCAAAGACGTAGCTAAAGTATTGCTTTTCACATTGAAAGACAAAAATATAAATGCAATGCCAAAAGATACACCAATATTTATAATCAGCGGAGAGAACGACCCAGCAGGAAGCTTTGGATATGATGCAAAGTATTTAGCAGAATCATACAAGAAAGCCGGAATTAATGTAGACTATAAAATATACAAAAGTGCTAGACACGAGCTGATAAATGAAATAAATAAAAAAGAAGTATATGAAAACGTGGCTGAATTTGTTCTGAAATAGAAAAATTAACAATATTTAAACTTTTTTGACCAATAGCATTTTGTTATTGGTCATTCTCATCTTTTGTGATATAATGTTCTGCGTCGCTAAAATGAGTAGTTAGGAGTACTAAATGGTAAAAGTTTGGGGAAATATCATAAAGAAAAATAATATTGTTCAAAGTGCATTTTTATCTTTTGAGGAAGAACCAAATTTAGAGCTATATACAAATGCTATTCAGGAAATATGTGACGAGCTAGACCTTGAGATGCCTATGATTTTGTCAAAGCATAAAAGCGATATGAATCTTTTTAATTTAGTCAAGTTTACTCCTGCTGACTTTATAGAAAAAGTGGATTTCCAAAGATTCGATATAGAGATATTTATAGAAAAGGATAATAAGTAAAAGTATATATGAGAAGAAAAGAAAAACAAATGCCTAAAGATGAGGTATATAAATATTTAAAAAAGTGTACTGTGGTCAGACTAGCACTTTTTGATAATGAATACCCATACATTGTACCTATGAACTATGGCTTTGAAAATGCTGACGGCAAAGATATACTATATATGCACTGTGCAAATGATGGAAAAAAGCTGGATTTGCTAAAATCAAATCAAAAGGTCGGCTTTGAGATGGATTTGGACTATGGCATCACAAATGATGAAACTCCGTCTGAATGCACCACAAAATATGCCAGCCTTATAGGAACAGGATTAGTAGAGATAGTAAACAGCTATACCGACAAAGCACATGCTCTTTCTATACTAATGAAAGAAATCGCCGGCAGAGAAGTTCAGGTATTTGATAAAAGGATAGTAGACAAAACCACTATCCTAAAGCTGACTATTAAAAATATCACCGGTAAAACAAATATAGACTGATAGTATTATATATTCTTATACTATTTTATACTATCTGTAAAATAAATGTAATCATAGGTATAGCTCTCCATATCTAGAGGGGACATATTGCTTGTACCTATATAAATCATTTCTGCCACCATTCTATGGTTATATATCTCTGGAACACCCGGATATGCAGTTCTCCTGGTAATATAGTTTCCAAAAAAGGTGATTGTGGATGTACTGCCGCCATCTAGATTGTACGCCGTCTGGCATCCCTCTCTTTCAAACATCTGTGCAAGTTGTATCATGCTAAGGCCTCTGGACACCTTCTCATCTCTTCCGTCACATACAATCATCACGTAATGCCCCGGCTCCACATATCCTATTGCACTGCGTGGATTTCTGACTGCCAGCTCATCATAAGCGCACTCCGGCACTACTTTGTAGTCTTCTACCAAAATAGGTCCAAATGCAAATGTAGTATGAGCCCCCATATCCAAAAGCTGCTGTGCAGTAATTGAATCATCCTTGTGGTAAACCTTAATCGATCCGTCATCAAATACTGCCATAATGTCATATGTCAGCTCATCCCTTATTATCTTGCAATCCCTTATTACAATTCCTCTGTCAATATTTCTGCTGTCCAGAAATGTATCTCCGCTTTGTGCGTATATAGCACCATACTTGTCAGATATCTCGTACGCTCTGTATGTGTCAGTATCTGTCGAGCTTGCCCCGCCATTTCCTGTTTTTAGCAAGCTGAAATTATTGGTGAAAATATGTGTTATATAGACATTTGTGTCATATTCATCATAATATTTTTTCTGAATGTAAAGATTAAGTTCATGGTTTTTATAGTGCCATATGTTTTTATCCTGAATAAATACAATCTTTTCATCGCCTTCTTCTGTATAATAATCCTTATCTGATAGCTTTTTAATCTCTGAATAGTTTTCGCCATCAGATATTGTCGGTATCACAATCTCTTCAGTATTGCTGCCATCAACATTTGTAAAATATAGTTTATTATCTTTCTCAATTAATATCTTGTTCTGCTCATAGAAAATTCCCTTTACTTCGTAATCCATAACTGTAGCATATGCTCCAAGAGAATTGTTCTTCTTTGATTCTATGTCATAATAGTATAGTCTCTCCTGCTGATATAGCCCAAAGCCGGAATACAAAACCTTATTATCAACCAATCCATATACCTTGTATATGTCCGCCATTTTCACTCTTATTTCTTCGTCGGAAAATCCTAAATTCAATACTTCACTTGCGTCTGTTTTTGTCCACAATTTCAAGTAGTTATCCCCAAAATCATAATAATGCATATATTCGCCGTTATCGAGTTTCATAGAACTATTTCCATCATAAAAATAGATAGTATTCTTGCTATCATGCTCCATACTTTCACCCGAAGAATAGTATACGCCTTTGGGAGAATAAGAAAACTCTGAAACAGATTGATTTGAAATAACCTGATAATTTGAAATATATTTCCCGAATTTTACTAATCCATCATCTCGGGATATAGCATATGCTTCGTCTTCTGCTATATATAAATCAGTAAAGTTCCCCACAACTTCTAATGATAGGTTTGAGCCATCTTTTTTAATCTTGTATATATTATACGGGTTATTATAAACATATCCACTGCCTACGTTCTCGCCAGCAATGAAATAAATATAATCACCTACAACATTAATTCCATATATTCTTGCCCTAGTCTCGCCTGAATGAATGGGGAAGAAATCCGAACTTTTCCCATCAGTAGTCGTTTTGTATATTCCATCAAAATCATCTATCCTGTATGCAAAGTACAAATATTCGCCGTCAAATGCTATGGCGCTATTATATGAACTATTGCCTATTCTAGTGCTCTCCCAGCTACTTTTAAGCTGATTTATTTCCTCTATCATGCTTTGTGCAGCCTGATAATTTGCATCTTCCTCAATTACACTCTGCAGCATCTCATCTGCCGCTTCATAGTCTTTTGCGTCAAATAGCTCAATGCCGTCTTTAAAATATTGCTCCGACTCGGATATTTTTTCTAATTTAGCTTGTATGTTTGCTTTTGTATCACCTAGTACTTTATATTCAAAGCCAGCTTCAATCATTTCATCGATTTGCTGAAAATCCAGTTTCTTTTCTGCCTGAGAACAGATTTCACTTATATGATTTAATGCTATTTCAGAAAAAATCTCTTGTCCTGCTTGCTTTGATAGTATAGAGTATGCTGCATCATACTCGCCTTGTTCAAGATACTTTTGCATGTCTTGCCGCAATTGCTCTTTGTTTACGCCATCTTCTGATTTGATAACCGAAAATATAAGTACTGAACTGGCTATTATCAAAATTAATAGCATAATAGCAATAATCTTCTTCATGTTTTCCCCCGAAAAATTTTAATCATGGTATTATACCACAAAGGAAAAGCAAAAGAAAACGAATAAATAAGACGGAGATAAAGAAGATAGTTTCTTATAGTAAAAGTGATGTATTAAAGTATATTGAATATTTATTTCAGTATATGCAAAAAGACCATCCAAACGGATAGTCTTTAAATTAGAGACCGGCAACGTCCTACTTTCCCGGAGGGTCGCCCCTCAAGTATCATCGGCGCAAAAGAGCTTAACTTCTGTGTTCG
>JBFLKU010000027.1:0-66161 GCA_040883315.1 Eubacteriales bacterium | reverse complement strand
TCGCCTTCTGCAAATACGTTGCCGTATACTACTGCATTTTCTCCCAGTCGCACGCCTTTATTAGATCGAATATCCCCTTCCACCTTTATGCCATCTACTACATCAATGTTATGCTTAGATATTATAGTTTTTTTGATAACATTATTTTCGTCAGCTTCTTCATGGTCGGCATACTTTATGTTTCTGATAATCTCATTTGCTCCGTATGGATCAAAGTTTCTTAATATATCTTCATCCATTTGAGATACAAAATTCTCATCACAATTTATGAATATATTCGGTGCATATAGCTTGCTGAATTCGCATTCAGCTCCTATCTCTATTTTTGTATCACTGCTTGTAACAAGCCCTAAGTTAACGTTGTTTTCAGCCGTCACCGTGCCTTCAGCGTCTACCCAGCGCACTACATCCAGCCCGTTTCCCAGCAGAATATCCTTTTTGCTGTATATTCCGATGATGGACTTTATGCCATGCAAGTAGGCATTTTGATCCGTATGTATTTCCTTTGTAAATATTATGCCCTCGGGGGGTCTGAAATCTTTTTTCTCTGCGTAAACCACGCTGTTGCATTCCATTGGATATTCATTTGTTTTGTCGGCTTCAATTATTTGCTCGCTTTGCTTAAACCCCAGCTCGACAACGTTTCCTTCTTTTCTATTCCTCCATTTGCTGTCAAATACATCTCTGTATAGCTGTGAAAAATACTCCGGCGCATCCACCTGCAGATTGGGTATAATCAGCTCTTCGCTTTTCCTTTTTCTCAGTGAAAATAGGCTAAACCCAATGGGCAAAAAGGCCATAAATAGAAATAACATTATTGATATTAATAAATAAATCATTGTTTGGCCTCCTTAATTTCTTTTTTGTTCGTAAATCTTTCCGTCTTAACCCAATTTACTTTTCTTCTGGTTATCAAATCTACAACTGCGTCTATATATCCCAAGCTAATATTCCATAAGTAGAAATAATAGTTGAATGTCAAAAGAGGCAGAAGCAAAATATCATTTTTAATGCCGTCAATCAATGCAGCCGTTGATATTTCGTAGAATGGTGCAAAGTTCCCATAGCTGTTGTATGCTCCCAAGAACAAAATGACCCACCAGCCTGCCATAATTCCTATCTCTCCAAGGAAAAATAGAACTATCGAGTCTATCAGCCCTAGAGCAAACATAAACGGAACACTGTATATAATCAGCAGAAGCAATCCATCCAGCTTCTCTCTTCGGTTCATATACTTTGTAAATATAACCTTAAATAAATATCTGAACATTACTTGGTTATGCCCTCTGGACCATCTGCGAATTTGCTTTGCTCTGGCATTCCAGCTCTCCGGCACTTCTTCGTAGCATTCTGTAGAATTGGCATATACCACTTTCCATCCTTTTGTGTATAGCTTGTATGTCAGTGCTGTATCCTCTGCCAAAATGTCCTCATCGAATCCGCCTTCACTTAAAATCAGATGCTTTCTAAATCCACCTACTGTACCGCCGTATTGAGGCATTGTTTTTAGATTATATCTTGCCTGCTGGTCTGCCTGATATCCACCGGATCTTTCTAAATTCAATAGCTTGGTCAGCCAGTTTTTGCTGGCATTATATGGAATAACCCTTCCCATCACAGCTCCTGCTTCCGGGTCTTCAAATGCCAAAACCAGCTGTCTTACAACGTCCTTGTTGGGTCTGTAGTCAGCGTCAAATACCAAAATTATATCACCTTCGGCAACTTTAATTGCGTCGTTTAGTGCAGGCACTTTTCCTCTGTTAGCGCAGTCTCTATGTATTGGTTTTATTATTTCGCTCTTGCTCTTGTACTCTTCCAGCAGCTCTTTTGTGCCATCTGAGGAGTTGTCGTTGATTGGTATAATCTCCATTAAATCATGAGGATACTCATTGGC
The DNA here is from genome assembly GCA_040883315.1 of Eubacteriales bacterium. GTDB lineage: Bacteria > Bacillota > Clostridia > Christensenellales > UMGS416 > JAFGUF01. The sequence goes on along the minus strand of JBFLKU010000027.1, from coordinate 64,267 downwards.
TAGCAATGCGTCCAATATATATTCTGCCACTTTTTCTTCATTGTGCATAGGCACCAGAATACTAACCGTTGGCAGCTCACTGTCCTTGATGCTTCCATAATACATCCTTTGAGGTTTATACATTCTATGGTATGCAAACACGGCATGCCGTATTGCATATATAATCATTAAAATAATTATGAATATAAAATATCCTTTTAAAATCGTTACAACCATTGCCAGTCATACCTCCCTTCGCCATATCCATAGTACTTTATCTCTTTATTTACGAATATGGAATATAAAAAGATGAAATATAGGAAATCATATAATGGCCCTAGTGTAAAAAACAGAGATGCCATATATAGTGATGAACCTGTGGATATAATGTATGTAAATGTAATAAATCTTACAATTCCAAATATAAAAGAGTAACCCATCAATCCAAAGTATAGCAGTATTCTTCTTTTTATATTTCCAAATCCAATTATCCCTAGAACAAATCCGGAAACTATCATCAATGCCAGCCATATAACTACCTGCTGTTTAATATATAGCTCTGAATATTTCGTTGCTGTGTAGGGGAAATAATCTTTAGCAAATAAAAAATAGATAGTTGATACCAAGTGTATCAACAAAATAAACGTAAAATATATTGGCAGCGGTGTCCGCTTTTTCTCTCTTCTGCTTGCTATTATGCTTACAGATAGCAAAGATATGGTTAGCAAAAGATTAATCCATATTTCGGCATATGTAGGGCTTTTGCTCTGCACAGCCAGATGATATACGCCGCCAAACAATGGGAAAAACTCAGAACTTGCAATTTCTAGGCTCTCTTTGGGAAATACCCCGCCAAGAACAAACGCGGAAATTTCAGCTATAAATTTGCTTATATCTGTATAAAAGAAAAGGAACAGAAATACTGACGGCAAAATTAATGCAAACAAAAATATTAACTGCTCCTTGTAGTTTACTTTGAAATGTCTGTATGTTCGCGAAAAATAAATTTTCGTCCTCTTCCTTCTTTCATAAATGTTCATATTGTCACCTTTATGCATATTATATGCATTCGTCCTTATTGTTAGCTTAAACTAACTTTATTACATAAGTATACTCTTCCATATCATACAAGTCAATATTTTTCGTGTTTTATTTAGACTTTTATTGTTTTTTTATTATTTTTATCAATTATTTGCATTTTCTTTCTCGATAGTAATTATTTATATGAATAAGCCATAATAGTCCATGCAACATCTGCGTTGTATGCAGGATAGCCAAAGTCGGGCATCGCAAGCTCCATAAAGCTATCAGTGTATCTCTCTACCTTATCTTCATCACCCATCATAGCACCGCAGTATGCACCGATACCCCAGTAAAAGTTCGTTTTCTTGTCTTTATAATGTGCTAGGTCTTCCCATTTGTGTGCATTGGAGAATCTTCTGTATATATTTTTTGCTTTTGGGCTATCAGGATTGATTATTCCAAAAACTATCGGGAAAATCTGTGCTATTGCATCCGGATAAAAGTCATCATAGTTTTTGAATTTTATTTTTTCTCCATTGGAGCTTATTCCTATATCATAAAATTGCTTCTCTTCATCCCAAAGCAGTCTTTCAATAGCTTGCGCCATCTTCTTTCTCGCATTTTTTATTTCCGACATCTGCTTAAGTATTCTCCAATATTCCTTAGAGAAAAAATTATGCTGCTTCAAGAAAACTTCCCCTAGCAATTTATTAGCAGCTAGAAGTCCGAAATACACTTCGCAGTTGTCCATCAAGTATTTTGTTTCATTTTTTCTGCTTACAAAAGAAAGGCCATCATCATCTATAAGCACAATTTGAAGATCCAAAATACTATTTATCTTCTCCGAATTGTCCAATATGTATTGATCGTCTCCCGTTTTTTCTGCATACTTCCACAATGCCGCCAAGAACAGTGCTGCATATGAATCCGCCGAATCATAGCTTTTTTTTGAATTTTCCTTCGTTACTTCCCGGTTCTTTATAGCTGCTGTGTAATCATAGATTGTAGCAAAATCATCTCCCTGCTCCATGTTAATTCTGCCAAAGTGCCAATCGAAATATTCCCTTGCAGTTTCAATGCTGCTTTGTTCATCTGCGTATTCCAAAATAGCCAATACTGCAATTGATGAGAAATACGGAACTATAGAGGCTTCTCCGCTTTCTTCTCCGTATACAGGCAGTGCACCATTCGATAGCTGTGTGCCTATCAGCCACTCGTACATAAGGTCTGTATTTTCTTTGTATTTATCCATTTCAACACCCTGTACCGAATAATCTATAATAAATATAAAAGCTAAATATATTGATAGGCTTTTATATAGTATTCTTTTCACTATCCTTTTCATTTATGCTCCATCTCTAGATATGATTTATTTATTATATATACACTTTTTTAAAAATATTATTCATCAAAATTATAAAACAAAAAAATAGAGCGAATGATTCCAAAATACATTCGCTCAGCTTTATCTTTATTATTCAATTATATTTTAATACTATTGCTCATAATCTCTGCTGTTTATCATCATCTCGAGTATATTGAGGTCGGTCTCTTTCATTCCTTCTTTTGCTAGGTGAGATACATTTTCTATGGTCAAATCTACATCATCCAGATTCAGCCCTTCGCCATCTGAATATACCTGCCCGTCTACTGCCATTTCGTGTGCCATTATGGCAGCATCTACAGATGATGCAATTTTTGCTGCACACGATGATTTTGCACCATCGCATACTATTCCCGACACATTGCCAAGTACATTCTTTATGGTCATCTTTATTACATTAAGAGGCTGCTCGTATAAATATGTGATTGCTGCTCCTGCACCGCATGCTGCACTAACAGCCCCGCAGTATGCAGACAATTTACCTATGCCCGATTTTTGGTAAATAGCCAGCAGATTGCTTAAAACCAGTGCTCTAATCAATTTTTCTCTAGGCACACACAAACACTCAGCATATTTTATGACTGGCAGCGAAACTGTCATGCCCTGGTTTCCACTCCCTGAATTTATAATAACAGGTAGTGTACATCCTGCCATTCTGGCGTCAGAGCCAGCTGCAGAGTATGCCTTTGCCAATGTTTTTATATCATGAGAATTGTGCAGAAGCACTTTGCCAACATTCGCACCATAGCTTTGCTTCAGTCCTTCGTTGGCTATTTTTGTATTAAAATCTATCTGTCTGTCTATCAGTTTTTCAACATCTTCTATTTTTACAGTCTCTGCAAATTCATATATCAAATCAACGTTAAAGATTTCTTTGTTAAACATCTTGTCGGTCTTTTGCTCATATTGTCCTTTAAAAAGTGTCTCACCATTTTTTGATATTTCAAAAATATTTGTGTGTGTGTCTATTATCAGAACACTCGCAACGTCGCCTTTATTCTTCATTATTACCTTAATATATAGGTTAGAAACGCCTTTTTTTAGCACAACTTTGCACAAATCTGTTTTAACCAGTTCTTTGGCTTTTATCACATCCTGCTCTGTTACCTCCGACAGCACCTCTAGGCTTTTCTCTGCATTTCCGCCTATTGCTCCGATTATAGCACTGGCTTCCACACCACGCATATCATGGGTAGTAGGCACGATTACGCCCTTTACATTTTTAATGATGTTGCCAGAGCACTCTACAATAATCTCCTCCGGAAATGCACCCAGCACATTTCTAGCCTTTGCACTTGCATATGCTATCGCAATCGGCTCTGTGCAGCCAAGCGCAGGCACCAGTTCATTTTTAAGCAGTTCTATATATTGATTATAGATACTTTCAGTTATCATTTATTTTACCTCTGTCTGTTTTGCTATTCTTTCTTTTCCAAAGCTTTTTCTATTTCTTCTCTGTATGGCATCGCAGGTGCTGTTCCATACTTTGTGACGGATAATGCACCTGCTGCATTTCCAAATCTTGCAGCTTCAAATATATCCATTCCTTCAGAAAGTGCTGTAACAAATGCACCGTTAAATGCATCTCCTGCGCCTGTAGTATCCACAGCATTCACAGATATTCCATCTATCATTCGGCTCTCTCCATCACTTTTCACAAATGCGCCTTCTTTGCCCATAGTTATTACTACGCTTCCAACGCCCATTTCCATAAGTCTATCGGCGGCAATTTCTGCAGATTCTCTGTCAGAAACCTTTATGCCCGTCATTATCTCCGCTTCATGCTCATTTGGCGTGACAATTGAAACCATTGATAAAATCTCAGCAGACAGCGGCATCGCAGGAGCAGTATTCAGTACGATTGTTTTGCTCATTCCATGTGCAAGCTTAATCACTTTTTCCGTTGCATCCATGTTTATTTCCAACTGCATCAGCACTATTTTGGCATCTTCTATTATATGCTCAACTGATTTTATATCTTGGTCTGAAATGTTTCCGCATGCACCGCTTACAACTAATATCTGGTTTTCAGCAGTGTTCTCATCCACCATTATTAATGCAGTTCCAGTTTCTTTTTCTTGGTCTATAAATATGTGCTCTGTGCTCATGCCTTCATTTTTGTATATATCCAACGCAATCTTTCCGAATACATCATTGCCAACCTTGGTGATCATGGTCATGTCTGCACCGGCTCTTTTTGCAGCAACGCCTTGATTAGACCCTTTGCCGCCTGGTCCTATTTTAAATGAACTGCCTATTATGGTCTCCCCGGATTTTGGTAATCGTGGTGCTCGGCTTGTTAAGTCCGCTGCAAAGCTGCCAAAAACAACTATTTTGTCCATGTTCACCTCTCCTTATTCTGAAATGCATTCCTCAATGGCTTTAAATATCAGCATACCTACAGTAGCTCCGCCGTCTACATTTCCTATGGTTTTCTCTTGGTAATACGCAGCTCTGCCGTGCACAGCCATCATTTCTTTGGTTTTTTGCATTCCTTCATATGCACCTTGTGCTGCACGCTGTGCCGCCTCTTTCAGCGATACACCGCTATCTGCGCATTCATTTAGTGCATCCATAGCTCCGCCTATTGCATCCAGAATTGTTTTCTCGCCTCGCTTGGAGCCTGCTCTGCTGCATATTCCTTCAAATGCACCATTCACAAAGTCTCTATATTCTGCCACGCCAAGGCTATCCTTGCCGCTTATCACTTTTGATCCGCCCATCATACCAGCGCTCAGTATAGTGCCCAGTGAAGATGGTGAATGCTCATTTATAGCCATAGCAGCTTTCAAAACCAGCTTTCTAGGCTCTATTGATTGTACATCCAGTGATGCAAGCTCATCCAGCACTCCTTTAAATCCCTGACACATACTTATACCCAGATCTCCGTCTCCGGCCTTGGAATCCAGCTCAATTAAATATTCCTTGTTTTCGCACATCTTGTCATATATTTTTTGGAATATCACCATTATATCATTACTTGTTATTTTATCCATAGCTATCTCCTATTTATTATAATTTGTAAAAAACGGTGTGCTGGCAGGGTGTTCCAGCAGCTCTTTTAGCTCTTTATCCAGCTTCATCACAGTTATCGACATGCCTGCCATTTCCATGGATGTTGCATACTCTCCAATATATCTGGATGCAATTTTTGCATTGAGTTTATCGAAGTATTCACTTATTGATTTGTAGCATATATACAGCTCTTCCATCGGCGTGCCGCCCAGCCCATTAACCAATACTGCCACTTCATCGCACTCTCCTATTGGCATATCATCTGTTATCTTATCTAGCAGCACTTTCACAATTTCTTCGGCTGTCATCATCTTTCTCACTTCTATGCCTACTTCGCCGTGTATGCCCATGCCAATTTCTATCTCGTCATCCTGTATTTCGAATGTCGGCTTACCGGCCTGCGGCACTATGCATGGAGACAATGCTATTCCCATAGAGCGAATATTGTCTAGTGCATGGTTTGTCACCTTTGCTACTTCATCCAATGTCATCATTTTATCTGCTGCAGCACAGGCCACCTTCCATGCGTATATCAGCCCTGCTACGCCTCTGCGCTTTTCTTTTTTGTCAGCTGGTGCACTTGCCACATCATCGCAAACTCTTATCTGCATAGTTTTTATGTCATCCATCTCCACCATTTCGCATGCCATGTCAAAATTCATGTTGTCTCCGCCGTAGTTTCCGTATAGGCAAAGTACTCCGTTTCCTTGGTCTGCATGCTCTATCATTTTTTGCATCTTGCTGGCAGATGGTGATGCAAATACATTTCCCACTGCGCAGCCATCCAGCATGCCTTCACCAACATAGCCCAAAAATACAGGAAGATGTCCACTGCCGCCAGCTGTCACTATGCCCACTTTCCCTTTTTTCACTTTATCGCTGCGAACCAGTACACGAAGGTCGCCATCTAGTGGCTTCACTTTCTCGGGGTGAGCCAGATATATTCCCTGAAGTGTTTCCTCGCAAAATGCATCCGCACTATTCATAATTTTTTTCATTTTCATATTTATTCCTTCTTTCTTATAAATTCATCTCAATATTTTTACAGAAGAATACACGAAGCATTCCTCTGTAAAAATATTTTGCAGATATACTGCAAAATATTTTAATTTTCTTTATTTTTTCTTAAACTTCAATGAGCATGTTTTGCAGCCTTTTGCAATAGTATCGCCCAAAGTGAACTCAAATCCATTCTCTGCTGCTATGCCTCTATCTCCGTCCATTGCCATGTCACATAGTGTTTCGATTGTTTCATCATCGAATCCTAAATCTTGCCATGCTGTTACCAATGGGCAATAGTGGAACTCTACATTAAGCTCTTCATCGTCGCATTTTGTAAATTCCATCTCGAACATTTTTTGTCCTAATTCGTCCAAGAAAGTGTCTCTGAATGCTTCAACTGTATCAACAGGCTTGTTTTTGTTTATTCTTTCGCCGTGGATATGTCCTGTTTTTGAAATAGCAGCTCTTCCAGCTTCCTCTAGGTCTATTCCTCTTTTGCGAGCTTCATCATACATCAGCCCCATCCATGTTGCTCTGTGTCCGAATGCTCCGCGCATTCTGTTCACTACTTCATTGTCAGTATTTTTTGGTGTGTTGTTTATTTTTGACATCTTGCATCTCCTTTGCAATTTTTATTAAAACATATCATGCCTATTCCCCTAGATATGCTTTTCGTACATCTTCATTGTGCAGCAGTTCGTCTCCTGTGCCGCTCAGCACGATTTCGCCATTTTGCAGCACATATCCTCTGTCTGCAACTGCCAGTGCCATCATTGCATTTTGCTCTATCAGCAATACGGTTTTGTCGGTCTCTTCCTTTATTCTGCCAATCAGTTCGAATATCTCCTCAATTATTATAGGAGCTAATCCCAGTGATGGCTCATCCAGCATCAAAAGCTCAGGATCGGACATCATTCCTCTGCCAATTGCCAGCATTTGCTGTTCGCCGCCCGAAAGAGTGCCGCCCGCTTGTTTTCTTCTTTCCTTCAGTCTGGGGAAAAGCTTATATTGCTGCTCAAGCCTGGCATTAATTATGTCGTTTTTCAGGCCTCTTTGCATAATGCATCCCATTTTCAGGTTTTCCTCTACACTCAGTTTCGGAAAAATATTTCTGCCCTCAGGCACATGAGCTATGCCATGCTTTACTATTTTGTCAGAGTCCATATTGGTTATATCAGTATCTTTATAAATGATTTTCCCAGAGTCCTTTTTTGCAAGTCCAGATATTGACATCAATGTGGTTGTTTTTCCTGCGCCGTTTCCGCCGATTAAGGTTACTACTTCACCCTTGTTCACTTCAATGTTTATTCCTCTAAGGGCTGATATGTATCCATAATTAACTACTAAATTGTCTATTTTTAATATCATATTCATTCTCCTTAAAGGGTAGTGCCCTTGCCGAAATATGCCTCATGAACCTTAGGATCATTTTTAACATGTTCAGCGTTGCCCTCGCATATTTTTGTACCAAAGTTTAAAACAAGAATATTTTTGCATAGATTCATAACGAATTTCATGTCGTGTTCTATTACGGCTATTGTATATCCGTCTTCATTTAGCATCTTTACAAATTCCAGCAAATCTCTAGTCTCATTAGGGTTCATTCCTGCTGCCGGCTCATCCAGCAAAAGTATCTGCGGATTTAAAGCCAATGCTCTGGCTATCTCCACACGTCTTTGCACACCATATGCCAGATTGCCTGCCTGTACATCCATGTACTTTGAAAGGCCAACCTTCTCTATTATCTTTTTGCCTTCCTCTGCTGCAAATTCTTCATCTCTCTTAAATCTTTTCGTGTGAAGAATTGCATCGAATACAGTGGTTGTTGTGTGCATGTGAAACCCTATTTTTACATTTTCAAGAACTGTCATATAGTTAAAAAGCTTGATGTTTTGAAACGTTCTGGCAAGTCCTTTTTTGGCTATTTGCGCAGGCGATTTGCCAGTTATCAGCTCTCCATTGAAAAACACTTGTCCTTCTGTTGCAGGGATTGTACCGCTGCATACATTGAAAAATGTTGTTTTTCCTGCCCCATTAGGCCCTATTATCCCGAAGATGTCGCCTTTTTCTATCTTCATATCCACATGGTTTACAGCTTTTACTCCGCCAAAGTGTTTAGACACATTTTTGCTCTCTAATATAATACTCATATCTAAACCCTCTCTTTCTTTGGAGTTTTTTCTTTTTCTTTTTTGCTAATCTGCTTTCCTGCCAGTACAGAGTTCGATGCTCCCGCCAGTCCTTGGGGACGAAGCCACATCATCAGAATTATCAGCACAGCATATACTACCAGTCTGAATTCCGATGCAAATCTGAACAGCTCTGTAATCATGTTTACGATAAATGCTCCGATTATAGGTCCTATCAATGTTCCCTGACCGCCTAATATAACCATAGCCAGCACATTGAATCCTTCATCCGTAATGAACATATCAGCAGATATAAATCTGTAGTACACTGCCATCAGTGCTCCGCCGATGCCTGCCCAGAATGCTCCGTACATAAAGTTTATTGCCTTATACTTGCCAACTTCAACACCCAGTGACATTGAAGCTGTGCTATCCTCGCGAATGCTCATCCATGCCCTTCCGACCCGCGAATTAATTACTTTGTATGTTGTGTATAGACATAAAATTACGAAGAAGAATACTATATAGTACATAACTGTAGGAGATGAAGTTTTTGACAAACCAAACAGCCAAATCTTCGGTATATTTTTAACTCCTAGAGGTCCGTTTGTGACGGAGGTCCAGTTCATTGCAACTATACGTATTATTTCACTGAAGCCCAGTGTAACAATAGCCAGATATATTCCTCTCAGCTTCAGTGTAGGCAGCGCTACCAAAAGCCCTGCTAATGCAGTAACCAGCCCGGCAATCGGGATAGCCAGCCAATACCATGGACCTGCCATTCCTAGCTTTGTAGCCAGCAGTGCGCCTGTGTATGAGCCTATCAGCATAAATCCTGCGTGACCAATATTAAACTGTCCAGAATATCCGTTTATCACATTAAGAGATGTTGCGAATATTATGTAGAACTGTATTCTAACTATTATATCTATCACATAGTTAGATCTCTTCACTGCGCTGTTCAGAAAAATTGGTGCTGCTGCAAAAAGTATTCCTATTATTATGATTATTAGAATCCGATATTTGCTTAAAAACGACTTTATCTTTTCCATTATGTGTTGCCTCTCTTTGCAAATAATCCTTCGGGTTTAATAACCAAAGCAATAATTAAAAATAAGAAAGCAAATACGTCACGATATCCTGAACCATTTGGTATGAATGCTATGCCTAAATTCTCTATTATACCTATGCTTATTCCGCCAAGTGCTGCACCCGGAATGTTTGAAAGCCCACCTATTACTACTGATGAGAAAGCCTTCATTCCTGCTGCTCCGCCCATTGTAGGTATAATGGAATTGTAATATAGTCCAAGTAATATTCCTGCTACTCCTCCGAATCCGCATCCTATGCAGTTTCCAAGAAGTGTTGTGTTCTTCACATTTACGCCAACCAATGCTGCTGCTTTTCTATCTTGGCTCACAGCTCTTAGTCTAACGCCTATTCTCGTTTTGTTTAAAAATAGTGATAATGCTATTGCCAGCACTATTACTGTTATTATTACTACTATTTGAAGATATGTAAGTGAAAGCTGCTGCCTAAACCCATCCACCGTTTTCTCCGCCAATACCAATGTCTTTCCTTCGAAGAAGATAGGCAGTCCTTTCATGGTGCTTCCAAATACTATAATTGCTAAGTTCTTTATCAGCATGCTCATGCCAATTGTGCAAATCAAAGAAATGTGACGCGGTGCATCTAAAAACCTTTGATAGCATACCTTGTGAACGATTATTCCAACCAATGCTGCGGTAATAAATCCGCATATCAGTGCCAATACTAAGTTGTTGCCAAATGAAATGAAATAATAGAAAGCAGAGAATGAGCCTACCATTATGATCTCACCATATGTAAATGTAACCAGCCCTACTATGCCGTATATCATTGCATATCCTATGGCCATCAACGCATATATTGAACCTTGGCAAACTCCGTTCAACAACTGCTGTAAAACATACATTGTTTTTCCTCCCTTCTAAATAATTCTTTTCGTCGATTATTTAGCAATACGCCGCCATAAAAGCGGCGTATTATTTTTTTGATGTTAATTAGTCTGCGTAGCTATAGTCTGTCTTTTGTACCCATTCGCCGTTTTCGATGCCAACTATTAGATATTTTCTAACAATGTCGCCAGCTGGTTGGAATTCGATTGGGCCTGTTACTCCAACAAATCCTTTTAATCCTGCTAATTCATCACGTACGTTTTCACGAGTGATTTCGTCGCTGTTTTTCATTGCTTCTGCCACCATGTATAGTGCGTCATATGCACATGCTGAGTGAACGTTTAGTGTAAATCCTGCTTTTGGCTCAAATGCTTTTTTGAATGTTGATGCTTTTGAGTCGCCTTCATCTGTTGCAAAGAATGGAGTACTTGTCAGGAAGCCTTCCACGTTTTCTCCGCCTAGTTCGATGATTTGCTCAGAAGCTCCTGGTCCTAAAGCTGTGATTTGAACATCCCAATCCATTTGTGCTATTTGGTTAGCAATGATTGCGCATTCGTTATAGAATGTTACCAAGCAGATTGTGTCAGGATTAGATTGCTGTACTTTTGTTAAAAGAGCTGTGAAGTCTTTTTCGCCGTCAACATGGTTTTCTTCTGCTACTATGTTAATGCCTACTTCTTTTGCTTTTTCGATTAAGAATGAGCTTGCTGATACTCCCCAGTCATTGTTCAGATATATAACTGCAACGTTTTTAGCTTCAACATATTTGCCTAGCAAATATTCGCCTACAAATGGGCCTTCTGCGCTTTGCACGCCCATTACACCGAACATATAGTCATTCAGACCAGCATAGTCTGGGTTAGAAGCTGTTGGTGATATTTGAACCAATCCTGCTTCTTCATAAATAGGTGCAGTTGCCATGCAGCATGTGCTGGAGAAGTCCCCAACAACTGCCATGATTTCATCATCATCTGCAAATTGTCTTGCTATTGCTGTTGCTTCCTTAGCATCACCTTTTGAGTCCATAACAACCAATTCGATAGGCCTTCCGTTTACTCCTCCTGCAGCGTTAATTTCCTCTGCAGCCATTGCTGTTGCTACCTCGAAGCCTAGACCATATTCTGCCCAGTTGCCTGTGATAGGTGCTGCAACACCGATTTTAATTGGTTGAACCTCTACTTCTGTGTCTTCTGGTGCTGTTTCTGCGTCTTGTACTGGCTTATCATCTACTACTACATCTTCTGCGTCTTTTTGGCAGCCTGTAAATAATGAACCCATAAGAACTACACAAAGCAACAATACAAACAGTGTCCTTTTCATCTTTCATCCTCCTTAGTTTTGTTTAGTCTTGGTATTTTGATCGTTTGCTAAATCTTTATACTCAATTATAGGTTTGTTTCGCATTGGATAACAAGTGCACATTTCTTGTATAGTGTGGATATTTTTTTGATATAAAGATTATAATTTGCACATTTTTGAGTATAAAAAAATATTGCCCTCAAAGATTTACAAGGCAATACATTAATTGGTTATTTTGTTTTTATGTCAGATGGGTCACTTTTTTTTGGTATTCAGATGGTGTGTATCCCGTATATTTTCTGAATATTCTGGAAAAATATCGTACATCTTCATATCCTACTTCGCCGGATACCATATACACCTTTAGCGATAAATCCTTAAGAAGCTCTTTTGCTTTTTTAACACGAAGTCCATTAAGATATTTTATAAAATTGTTTCCCACTTCTTCCTTGAATTTGTTTGAAACATAGCTTGTCGATACATTAAATTCATCGGAAATCATGTTAAGCGACAGATTGCAATTTGTATAGTTGCCGTTTATATACTTCAGAACAGCCTGAATAAGAGGTGAAATATTCTCGTTGCCGATTTTGCTCATGGCTTCATGTGCCTTTTTCAGGATGTCCACTACGTACTCGGCTATCTCTTCTTCACTGCCTAGCTTTGTAATCTCTTTTACAGGGTCATTTTTGTTTAGCCCAATTGACTCAATATTCTCCAAAGCCAGCTCGCATACATTGATAGCCAGCTCAATGCAAAATCTTGATATAAAATTTCGGGATCTGCCCTTTTCTCTGCATTTGCTTATGGATTTTTCGAATTCTGCAATAGACTGATTTATGTCCCCTTCTTTCAGCTTTTCAATAATTGCACCATGAGAATTTAATATGGCAGTTGCACTGCTGCTAGTATATATTTTCCACTCTTGCTCATCTAGCGTGGGGAACTGAACACTGTCATTCTCGGACATTATCTTTCTGCTCACCTTGCTTAGCACCATGTCCATCTGGTCAAAATCAAGGGGCTTTAAAATATAGTCCTGCACTATCTCACTGCGCAGTGCAGTCTGCGCATAGCTAAAGTCGCTGTATCCGCTTATCAATACAACAAGAGGAGGGCTTTCCATCAGCTCAAGCTTCTTTATCAGCTCCATGCCGTCAAGCTTAGGCATATAGATATCTGTAATTACAAGGTGAATTTTTTTGTCATTCACCTCGCTAAATGCCGCCTCGCCGTTGTCTGCAGTGGCTACCACCTGCATTTTGTACTCCTGCCATTCTACATACTTGACAAGACCTTCACGGACAATTTTTTCATCATCTGCAATTAAAACATTAATCGTGTTCACTTGTATCACCTTTTTTCAGCAAATCAATACTTATCAGTATAGTTGCTACTGTCCTTTTGTCCTCCACTGAAAATTTTATGGCACTACCCTTTCCAAAGCTTTTTATCAATCTATCATTTACGTTCCTCAGTCCGTAATGCTTTGGTTTTTCCTTTATGTCCGGTTCAAGGAGTTTTTTCACCTTTTCCAGATCTATTTCTATTCCGTCATTTATCACTTTAATGACCAAATTGTTGTTTTTAAGTGCTACACTTATCTCTATATTGCCAAATACACCTGTGTCTTTAAATCCGTGTACTATAGCATTCTCCACCAATGGCTGTATTATCAGCTTTATGATTTTGTAGTCCAGCGTCTTTTTTTCTGCGCTTATTGTAGTTGTAAATTTATTGTCGTATCTTATCTCCTGTATTCCCAGATAGTTACGTACCTGCTCCAGCTCATCACGTACAGATATATAGTTGTTGCCCTCATTCAGCGAATATCTCATCATAGATGCCAGCGACATAACCATATACCTGATATCCTCTGCTTTGTACTCCATGCTCATCCATGCTATAGAGTCTAGGGTATTGTATAGAAAATGCGGATTGATCTGCTGCTGCAGTGCCAGAAGCTCGGCTTCCTTTTCCTTTATCTGTGCCAGATAAACTTTGTCTATCAGGCTGTTTATTCTGCGAATCATATAGTTGTACTGTTTGTACAATTGTTTAGTTTCTTTGTCATATGTGTTGTTTACTTCTATTTCTTTGAATTCGTCTTCTTCAACACGTGACATTACCTTCGCTAGGTTGTTTATAGGCTTTGTAATCCACACAGAGAAATTAACGGAAATCAAGATAAGAAATAATACAACAATGCCGCCGACAATAACAAAGGTGTTTCTGACATCATTGCTTTTTTCCATCAGCTCGTTTTCCGGCAGCACACCAATAAGCTTCCAGTCCAGCTTTGTCATAGGTGTGTTTATTATTATCTGGTCTCCCCTTTTCCACCATCCTTTTTCATAGTTCAGCAGGTCTTCCTCAGATATATTGTATGTATTTTCATAGGGAAGTATTATTTCTCCTTTTGTATTCACCAAATACGGAATATTTGTGTTTTCCAGACGCATATTATAAAACAATGAAAGCATAACTTCAGATTTCACATATATTGCTATAATCCCTGTTTTCTGCGGCCAGTTCTCTCTGCTTCTTACCAGCATTGAAATCCTTACAAACGGAGTCCCATACACATCGCAGGATTCTACATAGAAGGCACCATCTTCTTGTATTGTATATGTCATCCACTCTTCTTTTTTGCCTACAATATATTTATCCAATATATCATTGTGCACATATACATAATCGTCTCTATATGGATATATCTCCATAAAACCGGCAACTGACTTTATCTTGTTTCTATATGTCCAGTTATTTTCTGTGTATTCACGCAAATCATAAATATCTAATTTACCCGACTGAAATGCGTCAAGATTCTGCTGTATCTCAGGGTCTATAGCCACATCCAAAACTGTGTCTTTATTGTCTTTTATGAAGTCCTCTATTAGGTCTGCTCCGTTTTCCAGAACAAGCTGATTCGAATATATGAATTGGTCGTTTAACGTGGTGCTAATGGTAGAAAAAACGAGAATACCAATAACAATCAAGGCAGCAATTATTATAAATATGTTTATTATCACTAGTCCCTTAAGCTGCAAATTGTTCACCACCCTACGAATTGAAATGTCCGTTATGATAGGTTGCCATTATATCACACTAGAATTAAATCAACAATATTATAAATCCTAATTGTAAATTGACATCAAAAATATGTTTTTAATGTAATTTGAATACAGGAATACAGCACTATCTATTCCAAAAAATATAAATATTTCTCAGTTTTTTAGTGTTTTACTGTGTAAATATTTTGCTGAAAATTATTTGGATTGTCTGCTGAGCCATTCGAAAATTGACACATCTTCATTATCTATTTTCTCTATACATTCATTGTTTAGAACGTATATCCATGACCAGTGTCCATTATATTCATATGGATTGCCGTCTGGCGATTTGTATATTCCTGTGGTATCTACTACATTTTCAAATCTACTGTAATGAATGTTTTCTGCGCCAGCTTCCATCAGTCTATCATAGAGTGCATTTGAAAATTCATCCTTAAGTATTGGCTCACCGTTTTCATCCTTTTTTACCTTATAGGATGAATAGTCTGCGGAAATTGAGCCCTCTGTAATAGGTACAGTGCTGTCTGTAAGTGCGTGTGTCAGCCATATTGGCATATCCACAATGTCTTTTATCATTTCTACATTTAGCCATTTCGCAGAATAAGCTTCGCAAATAGGAAATGCCGCAGCAAAATAATCAGGATAGTTTATTATCATATTCACCGTCATGTAGCCCCCGTTTGAGCAGCCACCAATGTATATTCTGTCCTTATCAATGTTCTCATTGTTAGACACAAACTCATCAATAAGTGCCATCAGCGCCTCCGTGTAGTATGAATGCCCTTGACTATCTTTTACGTTGATATTGTATGTTCCGCTTCCGTCATAATCCATCCACATTGTAGGAGCCTGCGGCACCAAAACATATGCTCCCTCTTCTCCGAAAAACGACTGTATTTCATCTGATGCCAGATTAACTACTTTGTTTCCCAGAAGTGCCACGCTGGTTTCGCGTCCGCCCTCGCCTGCTCCGTGCAGCCATATAATAAGGGGCATACTCCCCTCTTTTTGTGCTGCTTCTTGGGGCACAAAATATGCATAATGAAGGTCTATCCCTTCATAGCTGAATGGCTGATTGTTTATGAAATCGTCTGCGACTATTTTTATATCTCCCGCCTTTTCGCCTTTTCCTGTGGATGCAAATGAAATATCTTCTCCATATACTGACTTCAATATTGAATCTTCGCTTATAGAAATTTCATAGGTTGTATCAACCATCTCATTAAGCCCTGAAGAAAAGTCATAATTATACGGCGATGCTTCCACCATAGTGGGAGAAACTTCCATTTCTAAAGCTACATATTCGCCCTCTAGTGCTTCATTTCCGCTTTCATCACAAATGTAAACTTTAGTAATAATTCTCTCTGCTACTTTTTCTGTAGCTTCACTTTTTTCTTGACCAAAAAAATCGCTCTCTTTATACGTTCGAATGGATTTTACACTAAATGTTTCGATATCCAAAGTGCTGCCATCTATGGGCACATCAAAGTCCAGTATCAGCTTGTCAATAGCCGGACCCCAGTCATATCCTCGGGTTACAGTGGTATAATTAACGCTTTCAAAAGATGGCTGTTCAGTTTCATTTTCTTTCATTTTATTCTCTTCGCACCCCATAAATACAATTGATGCAAAAACCAGTACAATCAATCCTGTTATTTTTTTCATATTTATCCCCATCATCTATGTAATCTATGTATTATATTATCTTTATTTATTCTTTGTTAAATACTCTAATTGCTTTCTCCACATCATCCGCCATTGCTTCCAGTGCAGCACAGGCTATATCGTGGAAAAAATCTATTTGTTTATTTTCCAGCAGCTCACGTACTCCCATCACTCCGGCTCTTGCCATATATGAATAGTAGTTTATTTTTCTAACTCCTCTCTTTATGGCCTCTTTGTAGTCTTCCGGGCTGACTCCCGATCCGCCGTGCATTACCAGAGGTATGCTTGTTATTTTTCTTATATTCTCTATTCTGTCAAAGTCCAGCTTAGGCTTTGTTTTGTATATTCCGTGTGCCGTTCCAAAAGATGCCGCCAGCGCATCTATTCCTGTTGCCTCTGTAAATCTTTTTGCTGTTTCAGGGTCTGTGTACATTCCGCTGTTTCCAGCTTCTCCGTGCTCGCTGCTGCCTTCTGCCGCTCCCATCACACCTATTTCCGCCTCTACGCTAGCGCCATATTCAGCAGCCATTTCCACTGCCTTTATTGTATTTGAGACATTGTCTTCATAGCCCAGTGTTGATCCATCATACATAATGGATGTAAATCCTATATCCAGCGCTTTTTTCAAATAATCCAATGTTTCACCATGATCCAGATGGACACATACAGGCACTTTTGATTTCTTTGCAGCTTCTACCATAATAGGGCCTATAATAGACAGTTTCATCACAGATTCATGAACCTGTGCATGGCTAATTATAACCGGCGCATTATGCTTTTCTGCCGTCTGCATTACAGCCATAAGCATCTCCAATGTGGTCGTATTAAACGAGCCGATAGCGCATTCTTTCTCGTCTGCTATCTGCAGTATTTCTTTTAAATTAACAAGCATGTATTTATCCTTCCTAGTATGTTTTTTCTCGCATTTTGTATGTGCTCTGCATGTTCCATATCTCTTCTTTGCTTTTCATTCCATCAATGGAGTTCTCGTGCATCAGGCAGCACGCGGCCGCCATATTTGCAAATTTCAGCGAATCGCTAATTTCCCAAGAATTATATATTGAATATAGCATGCCTGCACAGAATGCATCTCCCGCACCTACAGAGCCCTTTATTTCAGATGGCTCTATTTGATACGACGGCTGAATGCAAAATTCTCCGCTTGCATCCATTGCACATCCACATTCCGGCATATGTATCACAGCCAAATCAGATACGCCAAGCTCTATCAGTTTGCCGCAGATTTTTCGAAGATTCTCAGATATCAGATTGTTCTTTTCATCTCTAGCAGGAATGCCTGTTATATTTCCTGCTTCTATTTCATTAATGATTATATAGTCACAGTATTTCAAAGCTGGCACTACAATTTGCTGACATCTTTTTGGGATGTCGCTAACCACATCAATTGATGTTTTTATGCCCATACTCCTCACCTTAGATAGAGTTTTCGCCATCACAGTGCTGTATTCATGGTCTTTTTCGTCAAAGCCATCCAGCAAAAGTGCATATCCAAAATGAAACATTCTGCACTTTATCAAATTGAAATTTATATGTTCAAATGAAAATTCAGCGTTCGCTCCGCCGCTGTAGAAAAACGTTCTTTCTCCGCTTTCTCTGCTGGACATCACGTCTGTATATGCTGTATTGCTCGTTTTTGATATCGATACTCCGTCTGTTGAAATATTATACTTTTTCAATTTCTTTAGCACAAATTCGCCGCCGTCATCATCGCCCACTCTGCCAATACATATGTATGGTATACTGTCGTCTATTTGTGCCAGGTCACATAGTGTATTCCCAGCACATCCGCCTATAGATTCACTGCTTTGGCTGATGCTGGCAAACAAACCTTCATCAGGATATTTATCGATTTTCTTTACTTTGTCAACAATCAGATTGCCGGCAATACATATTCCTTCATTCATATTCTTCCTCATAAAATTTTTTTGGTCACTAAACGCCTAAACCATAGGAATATAAACGTACATCGTTGTACCTTTGCCCATTTGGCTCTTCACTTTCATGCTTCCTTTGTGTGCGTCTATAATGCTTTTGCATATGGACAGTCCAAGCCCTGCCCCCTGATAATCCATTCGCTTGGATTTGCTTCCCTGATAGTATGAATCAAATATATACGGTAGTTCATTCACCGGAATCCCTGTGCCGCTGTCGCTCACCTCTATTACCACATTGTCATCCTCTCTATACGATGATATCTCTATTCTATCTTCCGTGTTGGTATGCTTCACTGCATTGTTGTATAGATTCAAAACCACCTGTTCCAGCCGCACTTTGTCTATATTCACTATGCATTTGGGGAGCAAATTAGTACAAACTACATTTCTTTCTCCATTTTCTTTTATGCCACTGAATATATCATCCATCACAGTGTTTGCATAGCATTCTTCAAAATTATATTTGAAGTGCTGCGCATCCTCCTGTGCATAGGCAAAAAAATCATTTATCAGCTCTGTAAGCTGGTTCATTTTGGTGTGAATTATTTCAATATAGTTCTGTCGTTTTTCTTCATCTGATGCCAGATTGTTCTGCAGACCTTCTACATATGCATTAATAGTGGAGATAGGTGTTTTAAGCTCATGAGATATTTGGTTAATGAATAATTTGCGTTGGTGTTCATTGTATTCTTTCTTGTCCATCCTATACTTGATTTCTTCTGCCATCATATTGTATGCGTGGTATAGCTGTGAATACTCTTCGTTTTTTGTCAATTTAAGAGGTTTATATTTCCCTTTTGTTATGTCATCAAGAGCTTTTATAAGCTCTGATATTTCAGTCGTTTGATTTTTAAATATAACATATCCTAATAACACTATCAACAATACTGCACAAACAAAGATGAGACACAGAAGTATGTTTTTTATATTGGCTTTATCATCTTTGTAAATATAGCTCTTCTCAAAAATAACAAATCCCGCAACGCTTTTCTCGTAGTATATTGGCTGTGCTATTTTATACATACTATCATTCTCTAAAATGTATGCATTGTCCATATATAGTGCTTCTTTTAGCATCTCTTTATTCTCTGTATCTATGGTGGTGCTGTTTGTGAAAAGAATATTTTCCTCCATATCTATAATAGTCACATAAATCATGTCTTTTTCTGCTTTTGCTGAGATATATGAATAGTCTTGGTTTAGTCCATTCCAATTGCTTTGTATTTCCTGATATATATCATTGCAGTCAATCCGCAGCTGATTAATAGGGTTAAATTCATCATGCCCTACAAAATTAAATAAAAAAAACAAAGCCAAAAGCAGCACAATTACCGCTATCTGCCCTGTATATATTTTTTTTAAAAAACGTCTATTCATGCTCGAACTTATACCCTACACCCCAGATTGTCTTGATATACTGTGGGACTTCTGCTTTTTCAAATTTTGAGCGTATTTTTCTAATGTGCACAGTCACTGTGCTTAGTTCACCGAATTCATCTTCGCCCCACACTGCGTCATATATCTGTTCTTTTGTAAAGACCTGCCCTTGCCTATTGGCTAAAAACCATAGAATTTCAAATTCCTTGCCTTTAATATCAATGACTTTGCCATTTACCTCTAGAGTATGTTTTTTGATATCCATATAAAATTCGTTATTAGAAATTATATGTTCCTCTAAAGCATCTTTTTTCATCTGAGATCTGTATCTTCTAAGCAGTGCTTTAATATGGGCTACCACCACCTGTGGGCTGTATGGCTTTGTCAGGTATTCATCCGCACCAAGCCCAAGTGAAAGTATTTTATCTATATCGCTGTTCTTGGCACTTAGCATGATTATTGGGATGTCGGATTTTGATCTGAGTGTTCTGCATATCTCCATTCCATCATCATCCGGAAGCATAATATCAAGGACTGCAAGGTCAATATTTTCTTTACTAAATACAGCATATGCTTCTTTTCCATTGAATGCAGTATACGCCTCTATTCCCTCTGCCTGCAAATAGTCCTTTACTATTAATGCCAGCTCCTTTTCATCATCTACTATCAGTACCTTGCTTGTCATATCTACTCCGAAATCAGCTGTTTTGGTGTGATTTTGTCTAATTTTCTAGTGGCTGCCAAAGGTGATATTATAGCAACTGTTATGAATAATATTGCTATAAAAATACTTCCTTGTTTATCGAATATTACAGGCATACTGATGGTTGAAAATGGTGTAATCTTGAAAACTCCGTTCATTATGCCATTCATCGATACCATGCAAACTGTAAATCCAATTACCATCCCTACAGTTGTTAATATCAAACTGCGAATAACCAGCATTCTGCTTATAAATGCCTTGCTGAACCCTGTGGCTTTCATTATACCATAAACCTTAATAGAGTTGTTAATATCCATAATGGTAGCATTCAGCAATATTATTCCTCCAACTATTAAAAATATTATCAGCATAATATCCACAACCAACGGGAAAGACTCTAGTGTCATGATTAGGTTGGCTACGTTACTGTCGTATTGTGATACTTCAGCTCCCTGCCCTGCTATTTCCTTTATCTCATTCTCCACATCTTCTACCGTCATTTTTTCATCGCTGAAATATCCCCAAAAATATCCCTTGCTGCTAGTAAGGCTTTTGTCGATGTCATCCATTCTCTTGATATAGCTAAATCCGCCGCTGGATATAGAATTGCATATTCCGGTGATTAGATATGTTTCTTCTTTTTTTTCTGAATATATTGTAATATAGTCTCCTATGCCTTTGCCTGAATCTATTGCAACATATTCACTTATCACTATTTCACTCTCATTTTTAGGCACTCTCCCTGACTTTAGTAGAATATAATCATATATGTTTCCATCTGCCAGAAGTCCCCCGATAGCCTGTGAAGAGTCATCCAAGGCCTTAAAGCTCTCTGATAAATAGTTAGCCATAAACATAATGTCATCTATTCCATCAATATTCTTTATCTCTTCCATTATTTTGTCTATATCATCGTCTTCATTCATCTGAAGTGCAAAATCCCCTATTTCAACGCCAAACATATTGGAAGCGAAATGTTTTGGTGTAGCAAGCGTAGCACCTATATTCGTAATCAGAAATCCTCCGTATGTCAGCAGCACAAGCAATATGACCAAAGCCGAGGTTTTTTTCCTGTTTCCTAGTGCCTGCTTAGCGGATAGTATAAAGCTTAGCGGACCTTTTTTGCCTTTGATAGAATATGATGTCTTTCCTACGCTCTGTTCTGGTCTGCCATATTTTATAGCCTGCACTGGCTTCACTTTGGTTGCCTTGTTTGAAGCAATTGCAGTGAACAGGGCTAGAGTAGCAACAACAATAATTATATTTATAAACATATATGCATCAATAGATGAGCTGATATTAATTTGCATATCATAGCTTATGCTCTTGTTTATAATGTTCCTTATTGGCAAAGCTGCTATAGAGCCTAAGACAGCTGATGCAAATCCGATTATGCAGTATGCCAGCAAGAAACTGTTTCTTATCTGCAAAGATGTGTAGCCAATAGCCTTCTGCACACCAATCTGCCTATATCTTTGCCTTATCAGATTTTGAATAGTGCTTCTGATAACAAAGGCAACTACCACAAAAATTACTAATGATACCACAATTAAAACAGCTGCAATAATAGAAAATATTATGCTGTATGTTGCTCTGAAATCTTTATAGCCTATAAATATTGGGCTTACAAATTCTTCGTTTTCGCTGGTGAACTCTTCGAATATTTTTGTATCATCTATGCTTTCTATATCGTAGTATTTTACCGCAATCATTTCCATTTGGTTCTCTATGCCATGCTCTTTAAAGAATCTCTGTGGCACAAAGCACCGCGAAGGAGTGAGAAATGGAGTGCTGAACTGGGTGTCCACAACTAGTGCTGAGACTTTCATATCTATCTCATTACCGTTTGCTAAAATAGTTATCGTATCGCCTATTTTTATATCTCTGTTTTTAGCATAGTTGAAGTTAATCAATACCTCTCCATCTGCAGGTGGTTTTGCCTGCGTGTCTTCATCTACGTATAGTAAATCATAGTTTCCTGAATTGTTATACTCCGTCACAAACATCAATCCTGATTCTTCATCTGACATATTTCCAAATTTACAGTTAAATATATCCGTCTGATATAAAAGCATTCCTTCTACTTCTTCACGCTGATCATACCAGTCAATCAAATTTTGGTTTGCGGTTTTGTTTTTTTGAAGCACAATCAATGTTTCGGCTGCATTTGCTCTTTGTGCCATCTCACCAAATGGGCTGTTCTGGCTTACCATGGATACGCCTAAATATAGCAGTGCCGAAACCAGAAATATAATTATCCCTATTAAGAGATTCTGCACTTTCTTGTTTCTCATTAATGCCAGTGCACTTTTAAAAGTGATATACATTCTACCACCCCTTGCTCATAATAAAATCGAAAACTTGCTTTTCTCTGTCTTCCACTCTATCCGTCTCAAATCTATCCAGCATTAGCTCACCATCGATTTTTCCGTCCTTTATATACAATAGCCTGCTTGCACGTGATGCAGCCTTGATATCGTGCGTTACCATCAAAATTGATTGTTTTTTCTGATGCACTTTTGTAAGCAAATCCAGCACCATCTCGCTCATTGTCGCATTCAGTGCTCCTGTAGGCTCATCTGCAAAAAGTATTGTCGGGTTGTTTATCAGGCTTCTGACTATTGCTGCACGCTGTTTTTGTCCGCCGGATAGCTGAGATGGGTATTTGTCTCCGTGCTCCAATATCCCCACATCCTCCAGCAGGCTCTTGCATCTTTCATCCACGGCTTTTGTATCCTTGCTGGCTAAATATCCAGACATGGCAATGTTTTCAAACACAGTGAAGTCGTCTAGCAAATTCGGCTCTTGAAAAACAAAGCCAATATCGTTTCTTCGTATGTTAGCCATTTGTTTTTCATTCAGCTTGTCAATTCTATCTTTGCCTAGTTCTATTTCACCAGATGTCACAGAGTCTATACCGCTTAGCATATATAGCAGTGTGGATTTGCCCGCACCCGATGCTCCCATAATCACAGTAAAGTCGCCCTTTTTTATCTCGATGTCCAGATTTCTTATAACATGGGTTGATACCTGACCATTTGTAAATGTCTTGCACAGACCTCTGCCTTCTAGTATTATTTCGCTCATAACTATATTCCTCCAAATCTATAGCCTTATAATATCAGACTAGCTGATTAAAAGTCCTTAACTATTTATTAACTGTTTATTAAGTGGATTTTTAATTTTGGCAAAAGAAAAAGACCCGAAGGTCTTTAATTGATTTTAATTTTAATCTTTATTCTCTGCTTTTTTCGCTTTTTAGTTTTTCCAAAAATATCATTGCTTCGTTAATAGATTCAAAGAAATTATCTTCACCTACCAATTCTTCAGTACCGGATAGTTTCAGTTTGCTTCTAGGCTCTTCCTTCAGCCCCGTAATCAGCAGATGTATTCTGTGCTTTTTGCATCGCTTCACAAAATGCACCAGTGCATGTATTGCAGTGGCATCAATCATAGGCACATGACGCATTCTCAATACTATTGCAAATGTTTTAGGGTCAAGAGTCTGAAATGTGTTTATGAAAGTTTCCGCAGCACCAAAGAAAAATGGTCCATTTATCTCATATACTTGCACGCCCTTCATTGATTCTATCTTCTTCAGCTCCTCAGTAGAAGAAATAAAGTCGAATATCTCATTGGGATGCTCTTCAGCATTGTCCAAAACGATTTTATTTAAAACAGTGCTGTCTGCCATACGCTTCATAAATATAAATGCAGCTAGTATCACCCCTATTTCTATTGCAATTACAAGGTCTATAAGCACCGTGAAAGAAAAAGTGATTAGCAGAACTATCATATCCCCTTTGGGAGACTTAAATAAGCTTAAAAACTTTCTCCATTCACTCATATTGTATGCAACCACTATCAAAATGGCAGCCAATGCGGACAACGGAATCATGCTTGCCAAAGGCATAAAAAGCACCATAATCAGCAGCAATGTAAGTGCATGAACTATGCCAGCTATAGGCGTACGCCCGCCATTTTTAACGTTTGCAGCAGTACGTGCTATAGCACCAGTTGCAGGTATTCCTCCAAATAGTGCAGAGAATATGTTCGCAATTCCCTGCGCAATAAGCTCAGTATTTGACCTATGCTTTCCGCCAATCATTCCGTCTGCTACAACAGCTGACAGCAAAGATTCAATAGATCCTAGCAGTGCTATAGTGATTGCAGGGTTTATTAAAGATTTTATTGTTACAAATGAAAAGCTAGGAATCTGCAGTTTTGGCAATGCTGTGGATAGCTCACCAAACTTGCTGCCAATGGTTGCAACATCTAGATGAAATATCTTAACTGCAAGTGAAGACACAATTAATGCAATAAATGCACCCGGAATAGTCCTGTTTATTCTGGGCCATAAAATAATAATTAACAGCGATACTATGCCAATGGCTACAGTTGTTATATCAAATGTATTGATAGACTGAAAATACACATGCCACTTTTCCAAAAACTCTGACGGCAGCTCTGGTGTATTCAGCCCAAAAAAGTCCTTTATTTGTGATGAAAAAATAATGAGTGCTATACCAGTTGTGAACCCTGTAGTAATTGGAACAGGAATAAATTTGATCATATTACCAAGCTTTAATACTCCAAAGAGTATCATTATTATTCCTGCCATAATTGTAGATATAATTAATCCCGTTATTCCGAATTCATGTATAACGTCAAATACTACTACCATAAACGCCCCCGTAGGGCCGCCTATCTGCACTCTGCTCCCACCTAACAGGGAAATCAAAAATCCAGCAATAATTGCAGTGTGGAGTCCTTGTTCCGGAGACACACCAGATGAAATGGCCAGTGCAATAGATAATGGTAAGGCTATGATGGCTACAATAACTCCAGCATTTAAATCCTTAAAAAATTGTGCTTTGGTATATCCTTTTAATGTAGTAAGAATTTTAGGATAAAAGTTCTTCAAAACAACTGCCTCTTTCTGTTTAATACAAATGTTAATATTAAACACCATCAGAGATAATACTGCAACAAAAGCATAATTGCAAGCTTTTTGTTACCAGCAATATTAAAAATTGCTCAAATTTATCCATCAGAAGACAATCCATTCTACTTGCACAATATGTTGACCACATACTCTCTGTAATGCTATAATATAGCATAAAAGTAATTATTTATTTAGGCGTAGTACATTTGCACTAGAAAAATGATTATTTGCAACTAATCAATGAAACTATTCAACATTTTTCACAACGTACAATATCAACTTTTGCACCAGATACAGATAACAAAACAGATAAAGAAAGAGGCAGATTATATGTCGTATTTAGGAAAAGTACTAGTTGTAGATCTTACAAACCAAACAACAAAAGATGTAGAAATCGACGAAAGAATATATAAAGATTATTTAAGCGGCTATGGACTAGGCGCCAGATTTATAATGGACTATATTCTTGAACGCAGAGAAAGAGGCATAAACGAGCCAATAGACCCTCTTGGTCCTGAAAACGTGCTAGGAATAATGAGCGGCTTGCTGACTGGAACAGGTGCTCCTTTTTCCGGGCGATGGATGGCCGTAGCAAAAAGCCCCTTAACCGGCATGTGGGGGGATTCCAACTGTGGCGGGGACTTCTCCCCCAGAATAAAGCAAAGTGGATATGACGGTATATTCTTTTTAGGCAAAAGCCCAAAGCCTGTATATCTGCATATTGATGCATTTGACTCCAAGATGAGGGATAAAAAGGTAGAGCTCTTGGATGCCGACAAGCTATGGGGCAAAAAAGACAGCTATGAAACAGAAGAATACCTTCTTGAAAAACATGGCAAAAACAAAAGAGTGGTCTGCATAGGCAAGGGCGGAGAAACCCTATCTCGTCTGGCTGGCATCGTATCAAACAGAGGTCGCCTAGCCGGCAGATGCGGAATGGGCACAGTGATGGGCAGCAAAAACCTTAAAGCACTGTGTATAGGCGGCGACTGCGAAGTTCCTATGGCCGATAAAAAGCACATGGACGTTCTTCGGCTTAGATTCTACAGAAATTATCAAAAATTTAATCAAGTTTTCACCGACAGAATGATAGGCTGGATGCTTAATAAACCCATGTTCGCTTGGCTTCTTCGCTGGCTTAATTCATCTGGGCTCATGTCTAAAATTCAGCCTGCTGAAATGGATAGATACGAGATGAAGCATTGGGGCACAGCAGGGATAACTGCATACGCCGCAACAAATGGTGACTCTCCGGTAAAGGCCTGGGGAGGAGCTGGAGTAGTTGATTTTCCTGCTGATAAAGCAAGCAAAATATCCAAAGACAGCCTTAGTATCTACGAAGTGAAAAAATACGGATGCTATGACTGCCCAATGGTATGCGGAGCAGAATGCATTGTTCCTTCTGTTGATTCTAAAGCTATCCATCGTGTTGAATATGAAACATTGTGCGGGTTCGGATCTTTGATATTGCAAGATGACGTTGCACTAATTTTTAAGATTAATGAATTGTTAAATCGCAGCGGGCTGGACACTATCAGCTGTGCATCCGTAGTATCATGGGCTTTTGACGGATATAACAGCGGATACTTTACAGAGGAAGAAATCGGTGGCGTGCTGAAATGGGGAGATGGTGATGCCGCCTTGAAATTGGTTTATGAGATTATAAACAATGAAGGGTTTGGTAGTAGGCTACACAATGGTGTGGCAGAGGCAGCCAAAGACCTAGAGCCAAAAGAAGGCATTGATTGGAATCCGAAAGAAAACGCTGTTCATGTAGGAAAGCAGGAGCTTCCAATGCATGACCCGCGCCAGACTATGGCAGGTCTGCCCCTTGGTGTAGGATACCTGACCGAGCCAACGCCAGGACGCCACACCAGTACGCTGGGAATACCGGATTATCTGCGTGAAAAGAACGGCAACAAAGTATTTAAGCTGAAAAAATCAATAAAAAAGAAAACTCGCCTGCATGCCATGGCAACATTTTTCAATAATGCACCGATACGTGAATACGATGAACTGCCAAAAACATTGGTGAAAGCAGACTTCGACCATTCAATCCTTTTGGAAATGACTCTTAAAGATGCACGACTATTCAGAAAAATCTATCAAGAAGACGGTTTGCAATATGTTCTGCGAGATTCCCCTACCGCTGAGCAGGAAGCACAGATGCTTAGCATATTTAAGCAGGCAGGATACTTTACAGGCTCGGATTTACGGGATCAGAGCTGTTTTATGGATGTTGCCAATGGTTTGGGGCTGTGTGCGGATGCTTTCTTTGATGTTGAATATGATTTGCTAGACTTCATCAACTCCGCTACTGGATGGCATATAAATGGATTCGAGGAGCTGCTGGAAGCAGGACGCAGAACCAAGACTCTGAGGCATTCCTTTAATATAATAGAGATATATGCTGACTTAGCGCAGCAAAAATGTCCTAAGGAAGAGATAATACAGGAATTAACACAAAAGATAAGCCTAAACCTGCCCAAAAAGGTAAAAACTCCTCTAACATACGGACCAAATACAGGACTAACCCCACCACTGCATGATTCCAAGAAGCTATACTACAGTGCAATGGGATATGACCCTATAACAGCTATTCCAAAAAAAGAAACACTTGATGGGCTTCAGCTATTCGGAGTTGAAAAAGAATTTGAAAGAATGGAGCTATATCAATGAAAGTGAAAACACTAAAATCGGTACAAAAAAATAGCATGGTCGCACTAATTTTGGGCATCATCTATTTCTTTATGGAGTGTATAGACCGCTGGGTTACCAGCAGCCTGCCCAATGCCCTGTTTACAGATAAAAGCATGCAGGTAGCAACAGGCAGCTTCACGATCCACAACACCTACCACAACATAAACATGACACAAAGCTTTGCCAGCCTGACAGGATGGTCAAGCATGTGGATGGTGCTGGTAGGCGGACTATGCGGCATTGGTATCGCTGCAATAGCAAAGGCATGGTGGACGGATAAATGGCCAATCATTGCAAAAGCTTCATTTGGTGTTATTTTTGTTGTATGGCCTCTGGAATTTATCTCCGGCAGCATTCTAAACAATCATTTCAATCTCGGAATATGGGATTATGGCACATGGCCTTTTGCAATAAGAGGGCAAATTACGCTTGCATATTTCCCGGTATTTCTGATAGTTGCCATTTTGGCTATATGGATTGATGAGGCAGCACGGCACTGGATAATGGATGAGCCAAGACCTATTAAATTCTCCAGCTATCTAAAGAAAGTTTTTACTTTTAAATAGATTTGATGCATGTGCATCGCAGAAAAAACACTAAATTATTTAAAGTTTAAGTCTTAAAAGAAACACCCTTTGAAAGATTTTGTATTAACAGTTATTAATAATTTGGAGTCTTTGCAGGAAAAAAGTGGAGATAACCTTTATTATATTCAGATAAAGAATTATAATCACTACAGCTTTACCGACCTGCCCTTAGCAAGCATTCTTTTTAATAGTGGAAAAGCCCTATAAAGAGTACAGATTTATATGCCAAACCATTCTTTGACTATCACTTAAAAAATGATATTACTGCAAGTTTAGCAAAATTGGCTTCACAAAATAATCATGTGCTTTTTCAACAAGGCGAGAAAATTTGCTTCAATCGATAGTTATTATTAAAATTCTGTACTTCAGTTCAACCGTAATGTTTATAGAGCTGCTCAAAGTGAAGTATTTTATGCTACACTTTGAGCAGCTCTATAAATATATCAGTTAGATGAATATTATATAATCAGTCAAGTTTATCGACTCGTCCATAGTTGGCACATCAGGGAAAAACTGATGATAGCAGAAATCTAAAAGGAATAGTCATTATCATAGCGAAGCTAAAATACCATCTCTAATTTTTTCGTAATGCTTTCCATCGATACCAAAATCCATTTCTTTATATGACCACGCTGCTCTTCCAATGTGATTTCTTTCAAAAACTTCATGCATATCTTGATACCATTTAAGAGTGCTTTCCACTGGAGCCTGGTCAATAACGCCATATTCGCCGCAGTAAAGCGCCACACCTCTTTTTTCAGCAATGACGATAGCTTCCTCTATCAGCTGCTCCAGCATCTGAACGCCAATTTCTTTTATGTCTGTTTTAAAAATGAAAGCTCCCTTTTCTCCAATGATGTCCGCTGCTTTTCTATATTCTTGCACATCAGCCGGATATTCCATAATCACATTCTTTGTTTCTGGAACCCAACTTGCATTTTGATGTGTAAACACAAACGGCTCGTAAAAATGAAAAGTATAAATGATATTTTCATCATAAGGCTCGCTCAAAAGCGCAACTGCTCTTACGCTGTTCCACTCTATGCCGCCAATAATAATTTGCGTTTTAGGCGCGTATTTGCGAATGACCTTTATTGCTCGACTCGCCAAATCATTCCACGGTTCACTGTTTTCGCTTTCTACTACTTCGTTCAAAAGTTCAAATACTATCATTTCTTCTTTGCCGTATCTTTGTGCCAATATGCTCCAAATGTTGATAAATCTGTTCTGAAGCTCCATATCATTAAAAAGGCTATTCTCTTCGCCATAGGCATTATTAAATGTATATCCAGCTGTTTTATGAATATCCAGTATCATTCTCATTCCGTACTTTTTGCACCAGCTAACACATGAATCGATATACTTAAATCTATCTTCCAGTATTTCTCCTGCTTCCGTTTCTATTACCTCTGTATCCATAGGCACTCTGACATGGTCCAGCCCCCAGCCGCTTATCTTTTCAATATCGTCTTCTAAGATGAAGCTGTCATAATGTGCTTCCGTATGAACACATTGAGAAAGCCAGCCACCCAAATTAATGCCTTTTTTAAGTCCTTTTACATAATCCATATCTTTTACCTCCGTATCTCTTATTAGAATTTAGCACAATTATTTCTATTTTTATATCATTTTTCTCACATTTGTGTCATAATTCTTATATAATATTCAGTTATTCTACAGGAGAAAATAATACAGATGAATAATACAACAAGTAATTTAGTACAAGCATTATTCTATCAGAGAGAAAATGATTTGTTTCATCTTCCATATGATAATGAGTTAGCCTTCTATGATGCAGTAAAAACCGGTGACATAAATAAAGTAAAAACGCTGATGCTTCCCCTCACAAGCACGGGTCTAGGTCATCTTTCTGATGAACCGTCGCGAAACTTGAAGTATCATTTCATAATTACAACAGCTTTTATAACAAGATTTTGTATAGAGGGCGGTATGGACTCCGAGGTCGCATACACCATAAGTGACCTGTATATTCAAAGAGCGGATGTATGCAACTCCTGCGAAGAGATAAAGAGCCTACACAAAGAAATGGTATATGACCTAACCAATAGAATGCGTAATCTAAAGCACAAAAACATCTATTCAAAAAATGTAGCTATATGCATTGATTATATAGACTCTCATTTACATACTCGTATCAATATAACTGATCTTGCAATTATCGTAAAACTTAATCCAAACTATTTATGCACTCTATTTAAAAAGGAAACAGGAATTACGCTCAGCCGCTATATTAGACTGCAGCGAATAAAAACATCAATGAATTTATTGAAATACTCAGATTATACGTGCTTAGATATAGCCAATTTCCTATCCTTTTCATCTCATTCCCACTTCATTAATATTTTTAAAAAAGAGGTTGGGATGACTCCTCTGGAATACAGAAACAAACACTTCAGACACAAATGGAGCAGAAATTAAGATTATTACGAATGCTTTTGGGAGCCTCTATCAATTAATAACCATTCTGCGTAAATGCATCTTCTCGTTTTTTATAATACTATTTGAGCTATATAATGACGAAATATTTTTTATTTTATTTATTGGCTTGCTCTAATGCATCTATCACAGCGTCCATAATTCCATAGCTAGTAAAAGAAGCCCCTGCAACTACATCTACCTCAGGCGACTGCTCTTTTAATATTGCCTCTGGTATCCTTTGAACCGGCTCACTATAATAGGCAGAGCCTTTCTCATAATGCTCTATCACTTCAACTTGAGTAATATATCCATCTTCCAAAGTAATCTGAACCTTTAGATGTTTTCTCATCCCCTGTGCTTCGCCCACATATATTCCATCATTATAGTCTAAATACTTAGGTCTGTTATCTATCCAAAGCTTGACTAGGAAAAATGCAGCGACTATTATCAGCAAGCACCAAATCGTAATTACTAAATTTCTTTTTTTCATACAGTGTCCTCCAAAAAGGCGATAGCATAATTCAAATCATAGAATCTATTTGTTCGGCGTTTGATAATATCATAAATTTCAGCCAAATACGACTCCTTAATCTTAGCTTTATCCGCTCCAACTCTTTCAAACTCATCCATTAATAGCTTTATGCAGTTCTTTTTGTTTTCAGTAAATGACGGTTCATAAGTGGAAGCAAATGCTATTATTCGTCCGAAATCCTTTTCCTCTTCGCCTTCCGTGTAGTTTTCCTCAAAATCAACTCCAATACATTTATTAAGTTCATCATTGTATATGAAATTACGTAGGTTCACATCTCCTCTCAGCCTACCTGTAGCGTGATAATATTGCACAAGCCAATCCACCAAAGCCCTGGCATGCTTTTGCTCAAAAGAATCCACCAGATTATGATAGCCCTCTCCTTCAATCCACTCATAAATGATTTGATTATCCGATGATTCAATCACTTTTGCTACAGAAACACCGCATTCTCTCAATTTCTGTGCAGTTTCGAGCTCTCTGAAAAATGCCTCTTTATCAGCAAATCGTTTCATTACCTTGTCGCCTTCTCTATATACTTCGTTTTTTAAAGAATGTAATTTCATGATTTGAATCTTATTTCTATTTCACTGTTTTTATTGAACCCAGACAATTCACTGGCGATACCCAAAATAGCGTTTTTCAGTATTTTCTGCACAAAGGGAACCATATCTATATTGTATCCATCTATTTTCAGCTCTATATCTGGAGATGACAATACACATTGTTCTATAGTTGCTTTTTTATTCGCTATCAGTCCAGCAAGCTCGCGACAGCTATATCCGCATTCAGAGCAGCATTCCGGATCGAAAGATGGAAGCGGCTCAAATGCATTATCAACCACAAAATCTATAAGTTCATTAGGATTCGCAAGAGCATTTATCACGGGAAGTCCTGCGATTTCTTCTACTCCGGAATTGGCAATCACGCCAGATGCTAGTATTGCACGCCCGTCTATTCTCTCTTTCACTTCGTCTTCATTGTGTGCCGTTATTATTCTAGGTGCATTGCAGTCTGTAACCCCCTCCAAAATGACATAGTCATGGTCATAGTGCTTTAAAATATCCTCAATTGAAAGTGTGTAGGGATACAGAATGTCCGTTTCCGCCATGCCTCTTGCAGTTACCAGCTGTGCCCCCGCAGCAGAATGCCTGTTTGTATTTGAGCTGGGATTTGGGTCAATTTTAAAAGATTCAAAATGAATCTCTTTAACAGATCCCACAGTGTATCCTCTTGCCCTTAATCCCTTTATTATAGTTTCACATATTGTAGTTTTGCCCGACTTGCTAATTCCGTTAACTGCAATTACTTTCATCTTTTCCTCCCTAAATATACAAATTGTATAGTACCAAAACACCAGCACTGATGCATATAAACAATATGAAATAAACATAGTCAATTTTTTTCATATGCACAGTCAAGTACGAAGTGCGTTTTTTCATCGCCCCAAATCCTCTGGCCTCCATTGCGGTGGAGAGTTCTTGAGATTTTATTACCGCATCTGCCACAACAGGCATCAGCAGATGTGAGTATAGATTTATTTTCCTGCCTATTTTCACTTTCTTCAGCTCCACTCCCCTTAGCTGAACAGATATCATCGCCTCAGAAAAGCTTTCCATAAAAATAGGCAAAAAACGCAGTGTTATCATCATCATAAAAGCGAATATATAAGGAACCTTCATCTGTGTTATAGATGTTATAACCCTTCTGCTGTTTTCAGCAGACATTACTGACGCTGAACATATTACTATAAAATATCTCATCCCTGTGTTGATTCCTCTAATTAATCCATCATAATATATAATGTTACAGTCTCTTATCTGCAAAATTTCTTTGCCGGTTCTGACAAATACAATCTGTACCAACATAATCACAATAAAAAGCTGTGTAAATTTGCTTAGCCTTTTTACAAAACCAACAATATCGCCTCCCAGCAAAATGCTTAGCAGAAGCGCTGAAACCGCCAGAGATAGCATCCATATAGGGTGTGAAAAAATCAGTGCCATTGTTGTAATAACTATAATAGATAAAAGCTTCATACGTGGATCTAGATTTCTCATACTATCACCTTGCCTTTATCCACTACTATCTGCCTGTCTTTGTATCTCGATATCAATTCTTTATTGTGCGAAATAATTGCTATTCCCATTCCATCATTCACAAGTGAGTCTATCATCTCATATAGGATTACTTTGTTTTGCTTATCTAGCCCAGTCGTTGGTTCATCCAATATTAAATACCTGATATCCTGCATCAATATCGCAGCAATTGCAAGCCGCTGTTTCTCTCCACGGCTCAGCTTATAAATGCTTCGCTCTATCAAGTCTATTAAATTAAATCGCTTTAGCAAAGTAATGGCTCTTTTTTGTATTTCATCTGTATCCTTTTCCAGTATTCTTCCGATAAACGTCATTTCATCCCATACTGTTGCTGTGAAAAGCTGATGTGACGGCTCCTGAAAAAGATACCCTATGTTTCCGCCTATTTTACCAAGTGACCATTTTTTCGCATCTTCTCCATCAATATATAGGCTCCCTTTACTCGGCTTCAGTATGCCGCAGCAAAGCTTCAGCAATGTGGTCTTGCCGCTTCCGTTTTTGCCGGTAAACACAGTGACTTCTTTTGCTTTCAGCTCTAGATTATCGCACATTATTGAAAACTGGCTCTTATGATAGGCAAATAAAATATCTTTCAATTGAATAATAGTATCAGTCATTATCAACCTCTTCCAGAATGCCGCCTTCTAGTTTATAAACCCTGTCTGCAATATCCAGATTTTCAGCATCGTGTTCTACTATCAATATTGCCTTGCCTTGGCTCTGCAGCTTTTGAATTGCGTTTTTTACTAGCAGAGTTGATTCATCATCCAGTTGCGACATAGATTCATCAAATATCAGCGCTTTTGGCTCTAGAGCTAGCATTGCAGCAAGTGCAACCAGTTGTTTCTGTCCTCCTGATAAA
Source organism: Eubacteriales bacterium (assembly GCA_040883315.1). Classification (GTDB taxonomy): domain Bacteria; phylum Bacillota; class Clostridia; order Christensenellales; family UMGS416; genus JAFGUF01. Next base: position 29,564 of record JBFLKU010000027.1, on the reverse strand, counting down.
TGCGAAGGATTTGCATATCTATAGCCTTGCATGCCTACTGTTTCCAGAGCATATTCAATCCTTTTTCCTATTTCCTTCTTTGGCATACACATGTTTTCTGGTCCAAAGGCTATTTCATCTTCTACGGTCGGCGAAAACAGTTGAGAATCAGGGTTTTGAAAAACAATTCCAACGCGCTCTACAGTGTCTTCCAAAGAAAGCGATTTTATTTCATCTCCAAAAAGCCAAACCTTGCCCTTCACCTCTCCATCAATAGAGCGAGGTATTACTCCGCAAAGAATATAGCATAAAGTAGACTTCCCGCTGCCGGAAGGCCCTGTCAAGGCTACACATTCTCCTTCAGAAATCTGTATACTGATATCTGATAAAAGCAAAGCTTCATCATATGCAAAACATATTTTTTCTGCTTCTAATGCTATCATCTTATATCTATCTCTTGAACAAATTTGCACCATCTTTGTGAAAACTGTGCACTTTTTATCACCATCATATATGGGCCTTTGCCACCTTCACTCTTTATTTTTAGCGGCTCTTCATTCATAGATATGCATATGTAAACATTGCCGTCTTCCATCACTTCATCCAACTTCAATGCCGATGAATATCCGTCTAAAGCTCGCACTTCAAAAACTTCCGATGATGATATATCGAGCCCTATGCTTTCACATATAGTTTTCAGCTCCACGCCCGAAAAAACAACTTGAGTAGGGTCTGTGGTGCTGGTATCCATAGTTGTATTGAATTCAACAGGCTCTAAATCAAGCATATCCTGCATAGTTATAGTCCAACTAGCGTCTCCGTATTTAATCATGAATTCGGCATTCATTTCCATCTCCTGTTTCTTGCCGATATCATCCGCATTCAAGAATGCAAAAACAGCCACTGCAGTCACTAATACAGCAATACTTATTATAACAACTAGTGTACTTTTGCTTATTTTTTTCATCATTAATTCACCTCAAATATAATAAAAGGAACTATCATATCAACAGGCAAAAATTCGCCATGATTTCCTAGCTTTCCTTCATCTTTTGTATCATGCTGTCCATGATCCGCTGTAATAATTACTGTTCCACTAAAATGCTCGCATAAGGTTTTTACATATCTATCTATCTCCTCAGCTTTTTGTGCCGCTTCATCGGACGATGGTCCGAATGTATGTGCTGTATCATCAAATCCGTGAAAATGCACATAAATAAAATTGTATCCCTCGTCTATTTTTTTTAATGCACTTTCCAGCACTTCATTGTCTGTATACCCATCATTATTGGTGTCTACATTCAGTGTCTGCTCTATACTCATCGAAACAAGAACTGTATCGCCTTCAACTACTGCACACTCTGCTCCCTGCTCTTTAGCTTTTTTGAACATGTCATAAACGTTTAGATTTCTATTCCCTCTTTCGGTCACTCCGTTCACCTTTGGCTCTTGCCCAGTTACTATGGCAGCCAATGATACATTGGATATAGACGGCATAACAGTTCTCATCATACTAATATTTTTGCTGCTTATATATTCAGGCTGATGTTCAGCTATATTATAGTAGCCCAGTCCATCCATCTCTATAATCAGAACATTTCCTTCGTTTAGCTTGTCAATAGCAATAGATGCTATATCTGTGATAGATAAATTCGGTGCATCTATCCAAACGCCAATAATATCTGCCTCTCTCGCCTTCATATCAGAGCCAATATAGTCTGCTGAAGTGCCACGCCACTCTATGTATCCATCCAGCCCTATCTCCCTTGAAGAGCCATCTGCAAAATATGCAATTGCGTTCTTTTCATCCTGAGCACCCAGTTCCTCTGTAAATGATGACAAAGCTATTAGCTGCCTTCTTGTGTATGCATCGGCTGTGTAGCCGTTTTGCTTTGCCTTACCTTCCAGTACTGAATATACTAATGCGTCCTCATAAAACAACTGCCCGTATGTTCTTGTCAGATACTTTTTCCCATATATCATTCTGAAGCAATTCTGATTTATTACAGACTCTTCTGAGCATACCACAATTTTATCCATTCGCTTTATTCCCGAAAGCTTAGGATGATTTGGTGAATTAAATACCCACCCGTTTTCATCAGTCATAAACAGCATACATTCTTCGTCTATTTCAGAAATCGGAATTCTTGCCATCACTCCGTCATTAGAACATAAAAATATAGATAGTTCATTCCCAACAGGTGCTGCACTCTTCAAAACAGACTGTAGCGAAATAGCCTTCACTTTTTCATCATTATATATATAATCTACTACATCATAGCCTTCTGATGTCTCCAGCTCAACCTCTGCTTCTACGTCTCCCGTCACTTTCAAGGTCGGCTCTATAGATGCACTATATATATTTTCAAGAGAGCATGATGACAGCAAAAGAGCAAAAACAAGGGATATGAAAAGCAAAGTATTATTTTTCATTTTCGGCTCCTATTGTCTTGTCTATCATTTCTTTGCTAGGCAGGGGCACGGAGCTCGAGGCTTCCGCGCCCTTTCCCAGTACACCAAATTTTCTTAAATTCGATGCTATTGAATAAGATATTAATCCTCCTAATCCCCCCGTCAATGCTGCGGTTAATAAAGAGAGCATCAAAGGAACAAATGAAAGATTAAATATTGTAAGGTTTACAGCAAAGCTTCCCGTGACATTTGCAGCTACGCCGCCAATAAAGCAGCTAAGCATGCACCATTGGTTACACCTAAGGATAAGAAAAACCATATCCACTGCTATGCCAGGCAGAGTATACGTAAACAAGCTGGCTGCGCCATGAGAGCCTAGAGTGCCTGTAATCAGCACTACAACTGCCTGAATAAGGGCAATTATTGTTGCCGTACCATGCTTTCTGGTTATAGCCTCGCCAAGCACTAAAAACGCCATGTAAAACCCACCGGCCACAACACCACCGGGTATAAAAAGCGGCCCTGTGAGTATGTGGGCGAGCGGAACAATAATCACCTTAACCGCTATCCCCATCGAGGCTATCATGGACATCAAAATATAATCTGATAGCTTAAAATATGGCTTTTTCACCTGATTCATAATGGCTCCTTATAGTCCTGCATAAAGCTCTGCTGTTTAGTCATTTTGATTTAATCAATAATTATTTTTGTAATGTACTTTACCCAGTTGTTTGCCGTAAAGTTTTCGGATGCACAAAACCATATGTGTCCGTCTCCTTCACTTGCAATAAGCTCACCGTCTTGATATAAGGCAAATAAAGAATTAGGGTCGTTTAGCATATCTGATGTTATATTCATTTCATATCCGTCAGATGCTACAAGCACAACGTCAGTCATAGGGTCTGCACCAATAAATGCAGCTATGTCTGTCCAGTGAACGCCTTTATAAAGAGCTGTTGTTGTTTCACCTTTTGAATTGGTTTTTGTAATGGTTCTTTCACTTTGAGGCAATGCCAAAAAGTCTTCCTCTGTTACAATGGCTTTTTCACCGCCTACAAAGCACTTAATGGAGAATTTTTCTACTTCTGCTGTCTCCGCAGCCTCGCCTGAATCTGCTATTTTATTATATCCGTCAGCAATAATTGTAGTAAGGTGCTTCACTTTTCCTTTGCCTGCGGTATCGCCCCATTCATATCCTTCAAAATCTGCACGTATATATCCGCCTTCTTCATCTTTAGATATAATGCCGAATTCAAGCGCATCTTTTGGTACGACAACTTCAAATCCATCACTTGCTATAAAACTATATGAATCCGCTTCAATCATTCCCACTGCCTCAAACAGCTCTTTCACAGTTATGCCTTCGCCAAAATAAATAGAATTAGTTCCAGCAATAACATAGTCCAGTTGCTTCACACGCATTCCATCACTGATAGTATCGGAAAAATATAGCGGCAAATCCCCTTCTTCGCCTTCTTCTGCTTCCAGCGTAATATAATTTTGAAAGAATACTTCTGATGTCTCAGATTTCTCAAAGCCATCTGCTGCTATCATTTTAAGCGGATCAATTGGAATCTCTCCGATTTTTTCTTCAAAGTAATCTTTTAGTGAATATGAATTAACCATAAATCCAAAGTTGTTAAGCTTCTGTCCCTCCATAGATGCAGCTCCTTCTCGGAACATATCTATTCTTGTCACGTCCACTTGTGCTGCAGCCTCTGCACCACCCATCACTACTTCTATTTTTGAAAGGTCTCTCACCCAGTACATTGCGCGCCTATCTGGGATACAGCTTCTTGGATATGACAGGTCGTCTCCTTCATAATTCAGCAGAATATATACGCCGCTTTGTGCGTATTCCTCTGCAGGTGCCGACATAATGTACCCATCGGAACCAATTAAGTTAAGAGAGGCTGTATCATCAAGAGATATTCCGTTCTCTTGAAATATATTTGCCAGTGAAAATCCAGAGACTGTTACTTTTGTCACCTCGCCTGTGGAGTCGATATGGTCGCATGAGAATGTTTCCAGCTGCTTCGACAGCATGTCATCAGCTGATAAAGTTATGCTGATTCCTTGCCCGGATATCTCCAGCACTGCATCCTCTGCAAGCCCTGCAGAGGTTTGACTATCTGCTGTATCGCCGTTTCCAAAACAGGCTGTCAACGCAGAAATCATCACCATAATCAGTAAAATAGTAATTTGTTTTCTTTTCATTGTTTTCTCCTTTTTTCGGCACAAAAAAGCGCCCTATTTTTACACACGAAAAGAGACGCATACCAAGATGCTTCTTTTCAAACACGGAAGGCATATCTGTTTCCGGATATACCCCGGCAAACGTCCATGGCACTAGGCTTTAGGTCCGTTTGCTCAAAGCTAAATAAAATTATTTATTTTTCTTATTCTAATACTTTATTTCAAATCAATATCAGAATAAAACACATTAGTCGATGCAGTAAAGCTTCAATTATCAAATTGTTCTATTGCCAATATATTCTTGTATCACTATTTTTAGATTTTTATTCCAAATAATTATACCATATATATACAGCATATAAAATATGTTTTATGTATTGAAACTTGTTGTGCTTAGACTAAATATTTATTATAATCATAGTATGAATTTAAAAAAATACTATGAAATAATCGATGATAAAAAAATCGCAAGGCTTTCAGCTGTTAGAGCATATTCTGCGGAAAAAAAACTATCCCTTATAGATGCCGAAATCGATCTGCTTTCTAATGATATAATCCCTTATAGATACCTTGGAAATGTCATTTTGCTGGGCACACAGGGTCAAATAAATCTAATGCGTTCCAGAGTATGTATCGCCGGATGCGGTGGTCTTGGAGGATTTGTTTGCGAGCTGCTAGCTAGACTGGGCATTGGCAGCCTCGTTCTTATTGATCATGATGTTTTCGAAGAGCAAAACCTTAACCGTCAGATTATCAGCAGTGAGAAGAATATCGGCACTCCCAAAGTAAAATGTGCTAAAGAAAGAATCAGCTATATTAACTCCGCTATAAAAACAGAAATACACCAAGTCAAAGTTGACTCTTCAAACGCCGATTCACTTATCAAAAATTCAAGTCTTTGCATCGATGCACTAGATAACTCTGAATCAAAAATCATTTTAGAAAATTCCTGCATTAAGCAAAATATCCCTTTAGTGCATGGTGCCATCGGAAATGCACAGTTTCAGGTTTCATCTGTAGCCAATAATCCCGTTTTAAAAAATATATACCCAAAATTCAATCAAAAGTCATCCGCTGCTAGTCCTGCATGCACAGTTGCAATGTGCGCTGCATCTCAGGTCAGCGAAGCTGTAAAAATTATAACTGGAATGGGAGATGTATTAGAAGATAGCCAAATACTGATGGGAAACTGGCTATATAATAGCTATGAAGTAGTAAAAATATAGATAATTTATCACACCTCTTCAAATATCAATTTTTGCCTAAAATAATTCTCCGCTAATAATATAGATAAATCTCGACTACAAAGGTATATTGCCGTGCTTTTTGTCCGGCAGCTTATCTTGCTTGTTGCTTATCATGCCTAGTGCAGTCACCAAGGTTTCTCTAGTATCTTCCGGCAAAATAATATCTGTAACAAATCCTCGCTTTGCAGCTTCATAAGGATTACACAGCTCAGAACGATATTGCTCCAGTTTTTCTTCGCGAAGCTTTTGCGGGTCATCAGAATTTTTCAATTCTCTAAAGAACAGCAGGTCTATTGCTCCTTCAGCTCCCATAACTGCAACTTCAGCCGAAGGCCATGCAAATACAAAATCTGCACCTAGGTGAAGGCTGTTCATCGAAACATATGCCCCGCCATATGATTTTCTGATTATCACATTAATCTTTGGAACAGTTGCCTCTGCGAATGCATAAAGCATCTTTGCTCCGTGGCGGATGATGCCGCCGTGCTCCTGTGCCACTCCCGGCAAATACCCCGGTACATCTGTAAATGTAATTATAGGTATATTGAAACAGTCACAGAATCTCACAAATCTCGCTGCCTTATCAGATGAATTGCTCTCCAGACATCCAGCCATGTGTATTGGTTGATTTGCTACCACTCCAACAGGTGAGCCATTTAATCTGGCAAAGGCTGTGATAATATTGGGAGCATAGTCTTTATGCACCTGATAAACACTTCCTCTGTCCATCACTCTGTCTATTATCTCAAGCATGTTGTATGGCTTGTTACTGTTTTCAGGAACGATATGATTCAATCTTTCGTCTTTTATCAGCTGCCATTTGGGCACTTCCTGCTTCACACATTCTGCCTTGTTATTGCTGGGCAGATATGAAAGAAGCTTCTTGATATCTTCTATACAGTCTTTTTCATTGTTGCTTTTGAAATGAGCTACACCACTTACCGAATTGTGCAATGATGCGCCGCCCAGCTGCTCTATGGTAACTTCCTCTCCGGTTACAGCTTTTATAACTTTTGTTCCGGTTATGCACATATTGCTGGTTTTATCCACCATAAATATAAAGTCTGTGATTGCAGGTGAATATACAGCACCACCTGCACAAGGCCCCATTATGGCAGATATCTGAGGTATAACGCCTGATAATCTAGTATTCAGATAGAAAATATCGCCATATCCTTTTAAGGAGTTTACTCCCTCTTGTATTCTTGCACCACCAGAGTCATTAAGCGTGATGAAGGGCATTCCGTTTTTATAGGCCATTTCCATCACTCTCACTATTTTGGCAGCATTCATTTCTCCCAAGGCTCCACCCATAAAAGTGAAATCCTGTGACATCACGCAGACTGGCCTTCCATCTACCATTCCATATCCGGTTATAACTCCATCGCCTGCATTTCGCTTGTCTTCCATGCCAAATGAAGTCGCATTTGTTTCTACGAATAAATTGGTTTCTACAAATGTACCTTTATCAAATAGAAGGTCAACTCTCTCTCTCGCCGTCAGCTTGCCTTTGGCATGCTGCTTGCTACGGCCTACTTCGCCTGAGCCTTCCATGGCCTTCTTTTTAATTTTCACAAAATCATTAATTTTCTTGTTCATATGTCCCCCAAAATAGTTTTGTCATTTGCGCTCCACGAGCTCTAATAGAACACCTTTTGCAGGTTTTGGATGCACAAATGCTATCCTGCCTCCGCCGGCACCGTAGCGCGGCTCTTCATCTATCATCCTAATTCCTTTTGCTTTCATTTCTTCTATTGCAGCTTCTATATCATCTACACGAAGTGCAATGTGATGGATGCCTTCTCCGTTTTTCTCAATAAATTTTGCTACAGGGCTCTCTGGCGATGTTGCCTCTAGCAGCTCTATTTCGCTATCCCCGCACGGAATAAATCCAACAGTCACCTTCTGGCTATCTACAGTTTCATCACTTTCAATTTCCAGTCCAAGATTTCTGTAGAATTCAGCTGCTTCTTTCAAGTCCTTCACTGCAATTCCTATATGATCAATTTTTAATGTTTTCATTCTTTTACTCCTATCTCAATATAGTATCTTTTTATCATCAGAGCTAGTAATAGATGTGATATTCTTTTCTACTATATCGGCTATATCAGCTTCGCCTGATATCACTTCATCTAATACTTGGTCAATATTTTCATATTTGCTGAACTTTTCCTTTAGTGCCTGCTTAAATTCATTTTCCATCAAGCATATTATCTGCTGCTTTAGCTTTTCTCTGTCCCATTCCCGTCTGTCAGATTGCTCCAGCGTATTCTTTCTATGTCTATATATCTCATTAATCAATTCATCAATCCCTGTATTATGCAAAGAATCAGTCATAACAACAGGCGGATTCCACATCTTCTCATTGGTATTGCTCTGGTTAAGCATATACTCTATCTCTCGCTTCAAAGTGTCTGCTCCATCCTTGTCGCATTTATTAATGGCAAACACATCTCCCGTTTCCAATACACCCGCTTTTATCGCCTGAATATCGTCACCCATTCCAGGTGCTATCACTATAACAACAGTGTCAGCGATTTTTATTATGTCCACTTCTGACTGTCCAACACCTACAGTCTCAATGATTACGCTGTCAAACCCGCATGCATCCAATACTATGGCAGCAAAATATGTGGCAGTTGAAAGCCCGCCTAGGTTCCCTCTGCTGCTCATGCTTCGCATGTATACTCCATCATCCAGAGACAGTTCCGGCATTCTTATTCTGTCTCCCAGTATAGCTCCACCTGTAAATGGGCTGCTTGGATCAACAGATATTATCGCTACCTTTTTGTTTTGTTTTCTCAGCTCTTTTACCAGCTTGTCTATCAGTGTGCTTTTACCAGCACCTGGAGATCCGGTTATCCCTATAACATCAGCATCGCCTATATGCGGATAAACCATCTTCAATATTTTTGACGTATCCTTTGAAGAGTTCTCAATCATTGTAATTGTTTTTGCTAATGCATATCGGCTGCCATTGAGCATTTTGTCAACAAGCTCTTTGTGATTCGTAATCATTTTCTTTTATTCACTGCATCGTTGATGTAGTCAACTACATCCTGTGTTTTCGTTCCAGGTGTAAACACCTCTGAAATTCCGTTTTTCTTGAGAAAAGGAATATCTTCTTCCGGAATAATGCCGCCGCATATCACCAGCATGTCGTCTGCTTCGTTTTCCTTCAGCAGCTTTACTATCTTTGGAAGCAGATGATTATGTGCACCTGATAAAATACTTACAGCTACTACATCAACGTCTTCCTGTATGCTGGCTGATACTATCTGTTCAGGGGTTTGTCTTAGCCCTGTATAGATAACTTCCATACCTGCATCACGCAGAGATCTGGCAATCACTTTTGCGCCTCTGTCGTGTCCGTCCAATCCCGGCTTCGCCACAAGCACCCTTATTATTTTATTTGACACTCATTTATCCTCCACATCATTCATATTAAACTATTTCCGTTGGAGAGTATTCACCGAATACCTTGCGCAATACAATGCAAATCTCTCCTTCTGAGGCATATACTCTTACTGCATCAATTATATAAGGCATAAGATTGCTGTCTGTTTTTGCAGCCGCTTCCAGTGCGTTCAGCTTCTCCTGCACCTTTTCATTGTCTCTAGATGCTTTGAATGCCTTCAGTCTATCTACCTGCACTCTTTCTACCTCTGGGTCTATGCGAAGCAGCCCTTCTGCAGGCTTTTCTTCTATTTGGAATTTATTCACACCCACAACAATGCGTTCATCGCTCTCGATTTCTTTTTGATATCTATAGGCACTGTCAGCTATTTCTTTTTGTATATATCCCTTTTCAATTGCCTTAACAGCCCCACCCATTTCATCAATCTTTTCAATATATTTCAGTGCTGCCTCTTCTATCTGGTCGGTCAGTTTCTCCACATAGTATGAGCCTGCCATTGGATCTATGGTGTCGCACACGCCAGATTCATTGGCAACAATCTGCTGTGTTCTCAGAGCTATGCGTACCGATTCCTCTGTAGGCAGTGCCAGCGCTTCATCTTTAGAATTTGTATGAAGTGATTGTGTTCCGCCCAGAACTGCAGCTAGGGTTTGTATAGTAACACGCACTATATTGTTGTCAGGCTGCTGTGCTGTCAAGGTGCTTCCGCCTGTTTGTGTGTGGAAGCGCATCATACATGAGCGAGCATTTTGTGCGTTGAATCTTTCTTTCATTATTTTTGCCCATAGGCGTCTGGCGGCACGGAATTTGGCAATCTCTTCAAATAAATCATTATGTGCATTGAAGAAAAATGACAGTCTTCCTGCGAAGTCGTCTACATCCAGCCCTGCTTTCAGTGCAGCCTCTACATAGGCTATGCCGTCTGCGATAGTAAACGCCACTTCCTGAACAGCCGTGGAGCCTGCTTCTCTGATATGGTATCCGGAAATTGATATAGTGTTCCAATTGGGAATGTTTTCTGCTGCATACTCAAATATATCAGTAATCAGTCTCATTGAATGAGAGGGTGGGAATATGTATGTTCCTCTTGCTGCATACTCCTTTAATATATCATTTTGAATAGTGCCCTTCAGCTCGTTTGGCTTCACTCCTTGGTTTTCAGCCACTACTATATACATTGCCAGCAAAACCGCAGCAGATGCATTTATAGTCATTGATGTGCTCACTTTATTTAGTGGTATTCCATCAAAAAGCACTTCCATATCTGCAAGTGTATCGATTGCTACACCTACTTTTCCTACTTCTCCTTCTGATATAGCATCATCAGAGTCATAGCCAATCTGAGTAGGCAGATCGAAAGCTATTGATATTCCTGTCTGCCCCTGCTCTAGAAGATACTTATACCTCTGGTTAGATTCCTGCGCAGTAGCAAAGCCAGAATATTGTCTCATAGTCCAAAATCGACCTCTATACATAGTGGGCTGCACTCCTCTAGTGAACGGATATTCACCTGGGAATCCGATTTTTTCATTATATTCTGTATTCTCATTATCAAGAGGAGTATATAATCTCTCTACATTAAACCCAGAAGAGTTTCTAAAGCTTTCTTTTCTCTCGCTGCTTCTATTTAGCATTTTTGATAAAGTTTTTTCTTTCCATTCATTTAAAGCTTTCTTTATCTTATCTGCGTTATTCATAGTTTATTTCACATCCTTGCCGGTTAAATATATTCTTAGCTTCACTGGGCTAATACTTTTTGCCCGTTGAGCAGTATAGCTTTTCCATTTTAAAATCAGCCTATTTAATTTTCGAAATTCTATTTGCCTGTCTCAAATTTAAATTCTTGGTCTGGGTCTAATATTGCCAGCACTCGCACAACGCATCCGTCGCCGCCATCCCAGCGCCATGGAAATGCCATAAAAAAGCATCTTTTTCCTGTCACTTTGTCTAGGTCTCCTCCGATATTCTCTATTCCGGGGATGCCGCCTTTTACCATCAAGTTTTTGTGTCCGTCCTCCCAATTAGGGAAGTCTACCTTCGGGTCACGTCCATACTCTTTTTTCCATTCATCTATCAAATGTGGAAGAGATGGTCCAAGACCGTGGTCAACTAATTTAGTGGCAATAGGGTGGTCGTTTGCTTGGCATCCGTATCCCACCAGTTTCACTTTTTTCTTAACAAGCCAGTCTGCGCCTGCTCCGTTTATTCCGCAGCCATATGCAAAATATTCATCACTGTCTGCCCACTTGTGATGGAAGCCAGTGTTTATCATCACTATGTCACCTTGTTGTATTTTTGGCTCTGCGTTTTCTAAATCCTCCGGTGTGATTATTCCCCACTTGCCTTTAGGAATGGAAATAGCAACTCCTGTGCCGCAAAGCCTCCAAAGCGGATATTCTGAAATTCCGGGTGTGTTTTCTGTCACGTGCAAAGGTGCATCCATATGTGTGCCTCTGTGCATTATTCCTTCCCAGTTCACCTCATACACACCGTCTTTGGCATGAAATTTTGATATGTCTATATCCACACCTGGGTGCGAAGGCCATTCAGGCATAAATTGTTCAAACGTATGGCTCAAATTATATATCTTAAGACTCATTTTTTTCTCCTTTACTCACCAGAATCTATTCTGTTTTTCCCTTGTGGGTCTATAATGGCAACCATCCTTACAGGGCATGCATCTCCGTGTCCGAATTTCCAAGGCATTGCAGAAAATGTTGCACGCTTGCCTTTTATTTCATCTACATCTCCGCCCACTTGCTCAATTGTAGGTATTCCTGCAGCCAATATAGTCTTGTGTGCCACATTCCATTCTCCATGCTCTTTTGCTGGATCTAGTCCTGTCGCCTTGCTGTATGCTTCTGCCAGTCTCTTCATTGTTGGTCCGCCCCTGTGCGGCCCTAATGAAGTAGCCAGCGGATGGTCTATCTGCGGAGTATCCACAGCCACCAGCCTGCATTGCTTTTCTACCAGCCATTCAGCTGCATCCTTTGTCAGCCCCGGTGATTCTCCATAGTACTCTATTGCATCTGAATATTTTTTGTGCCAGCCAGTCACTATCACTACGATGTCGCCTTTTTCTACATTTTGTCCTGCTTTTTTCAAATCCTTTGCAGTAATAGTCTCGTAGCTTCCTTTTGGTATATCTAAAACTACACCATTCCCAAAAAATCTATCCGGTGATATTGCAGCCAAATCAGCACCCTTTTGTATTAGGTGAATCGGCGCATTCATATGTGTGCCTGTATGCATAGTAGTATTTATTCTCCATGCTAATACCCCGTGCTGTGAATGCTTTACGGCACGATGCATCTTCACATCCTCCTGTGCTGGATACGATGGTACTCCGTGTCCCCAGACATGGCTTAGTTCAAGTAATTGTAATCCTGAATAAGGATCTATTTCGAATGGCATATGTTTCTCTCCTTACTTATATCAATTGTTGTTGTTTTAATTCTATATTATTTTTTTTGTTTAGTTCATTTCTCCTATAACATCGGGGATTATCAGCTTAGCCTCGGTTTTTGACTTTATATCTTCAATCGTGACGCCTTCTGCTAGTTCTCTAAGTACTATACCCTCTTTTGTCATCTCCATCATCCCAAGCTCTGTTACTACAAAGTCAACTTCACCGGCTGCAGTGAGAGGAAGTGAGCATTCTTTCAATATCTTTGGCTTTCCGTCCTTTGTTGTGTGCTCCATGGCTATTATCACCTTGCGAGCGCCAGCAACCAAGTCCATAGCCCCGCCCATTCCGGGCACTATCTTTCCGGGCACCATCCAATTGGCAAGATTGCCTTTTTCATCCACCTGCAGAGCGCCTAGCACAGTAGCAGCCAGATGCCCTCCGCGGATTATTCCAAAAGATGTTGCACTGTCAAAGCTGCTTCCGCCAGCCAGCACCGTAACAGGCATTCCTCCTGCATTAACTACATCCTTGTCTTCTTGCTCTTTTTCAGGTGTTGGCCCTATTCCCAGAAAACCATTTTCGGAATGGAGAATTATATTTATACCTTCCGGTATATAGTTTGCTACCATGGTCGGCATACCAATTCCCAGATTAATAAAGTCTCCATCATTGAACATTCTGCCAATTCTGTGTGCAATTCGTTGACGCGGCTCCATAATTATTCTCCCTCCGTTTCAATTATCATATCTACAAATATTCCGGGAGTAATCACATCATCTGGGTCAATCTCCCCAACCTCTACAATATGCTCCGCTTCTACAATAACGATATCTGCAGCCATTGCCATCAAGGGGTTAAAATTCCTTGCTGAGCGTCTATAAACCAGATTGCCTGATGTATCAGCTTTATAGGCCTTCAAAAGAGCAACGTCAGCTCTAAGCGGCAGCTCCAATAAATACTTTTTGCCATTGGCCTCTATCACCTGCTTGCCCTGCTCCACTATTGTTCCTACACCAGTTGGCGTAAGCACTCCTCCAAGCCCAACTCCTGCACAGCGCACCTGCTCCGCAAGTGTACCCTGAGGAACTAATTGTACTTCAATCTCGCCATTGTTCATTTTTCTGCCAGTTTCTTTGTTTGTTCCAACATGTGAAACTATGGCTTTTTTGGCTTGTCCGCTTACAATCAGTTTGCCTATTCCTCTGTCTTCAAATGATGTATCGTTTCCTATAACCGTTATATCCTTGATACCTTTTTTGATAAGTGCATCAATCAGTCTCTCAGGTGCTCCGCAAGCTAGAAACCCACCTATCATATATACTTGATTATCATGAAAAAAATCTAATGCTTTTTCCATACTAACAACTTTGCTTCCCATATAGTCATACTCCCTATATCTATACTAATTCAATTATGTCCGTCACACCCTGTCCGCCAGCTACACATAAAGTTGCAAGACCATATTTCACTTTTCTCTTTTGCATTTCGTATATTAGAGTTGTTAATATTCTTGCTCCTGTGCATCCTAGAGGGTGACCCAATGCGATGGCTCCGCCATTCACATTTACTATGCTTTCATCTAGCCCCAGCTCCTTAATAACGGCTATGCTTTGTGCAGCGAATGCCTCATTAAGCTCAATGAGACCGATATCCGACAATTTTAGACCTGCCTGTGTAAGTGCTTTTTTTGTAGAGCCAACAGGGCCTATTCCCATTATCTCCGGTGAGCACCCATATGCAGCTTGTGTCACAAGCCTCGCAATTGGTTTTGAATTGGTCCTTACCACTTCTTTTTCAGACATCAGCACCAGACATGCTGCTCCGTCATTTCTGCCTGACGAATTGCCTGCTGTCACAGTTCCTCCCTGCATAAAAACAGGCTTGAGTGTAGATAACTTCTCTACAGAAGAAAGACGCGGATGCTCATCAGTATCAAACATAACAGAGTCTCCCTTTCTCTGCGGAATCGGAACAGGCACAATTTCATCTTTGAATCTTCCGCTGATTATAGCTGTGTCTGCTTTCATCTGGCTGCTATGTGCGAAAATGTCCTGCTCTTCTCTAGTGATGCTATATTTTTCTGCTAGATTCTCTGCAGTGATTCCCATAGTCAGGTTTCCGTATTCTTCAATAGGCTGAGACCTTGGCTGGCTCTCTGTATTGGAATCCACCAAAATTCCATTGCCCGCATTATATCCATATCTTGCATTTCTCAGATAAAAAGGAGCGTTGCTCATGCTTTCGGTTCCACCGGCTACCACTATGCCTGCTAAATCCGACATTATTGCCTGTGCTCCACTGTTTACAGACTGCATTCCAGATGCACACTGGCGCATGACAGTATATGCAGGTACATGCACAGGGATTTTGGACATCAAAGCCGCTACTCTTGCAATATTTGCAGCATCTGCACTCTGTTTTGTCTGCCCGAATATTACCTCGCTTATGCTCTCTTTGTCTATTCCAGCACGTTCAATAGCCTCTTCGATTGTTATTTTCGCAAGCTCTTCTGGCTGAACGCTGGCAATGGCTCCACCCATTTTTCCTATTGCTGTTCTCACAGCACTTACAATAAAAACATCCTGCATTTGTCATTCTCCTATCATTAATACATGTAAAAATGTTTTAGTTCTGCCGCTGGATTCTAATCCCGCAGCAAAACTTCATTATAGGGGTACATCCAATAAATATATCTAATCAGCCTATTGCTGTTAGACCACCGTCAATATAAATGATTTGACCAGTTATAAAGTCTGATGCTGGTGCTGCCAAAAATACTGATGCACCTACAACATCCTCTGTAACGCCTATTCTGCCAAGAGGTATATTCGCAATATATTTTTCTGTTCTGCCCGGTTCCATCATTTGCTTTGCTGTCAGTTTTGTTGCTATCAAAGCTGGACCTATAGCATTAACATTTATGCCTTTTGGTGCTAGTTCAGCTGCAAAAGTGCGAGTAAGCATGTCCACAGCGCCTTTTGTGGCACAGTATCCGCTGTTGCCGCCTGCACTTGCACGCACGCCTCTAACCGAGGATACATTTATTATCTTGCCGCCATTTTGGTCTACCATAACATTTGCAAATTCTTTGCAGCAAAGCATAACTCCCCTGACATTTACATTCATAAGTGTGTCGAATTTATCCATTGGGAAATCCAAACAACTGCTTTTCACATTAAAGCCCATTGAGTTTACCAAAATGTCTACTCTGCCCATTTTCTCAATAACATCTGCTACCAGCTTTTTTACGCTGTCTTCATCACCTGCATCCACTTGGAATATCAATACCTTTTTTCCTGTTTCCTTTTGGATTTCCTCAGCAGCACTATTCAAATTATCAATGCTTCGGCTTGCTATTGCTACATTCGCACCATTGTTAATAAGCCCTTGTGCTATTGCTTCGCCAATGCCGCCTGCTCCGCCAACTACTACTGCGTTTTTGCCCTCTAATGAAAATATATCCTTCATATCAATCTCTCCTTTTTGTTGTTTCTATCTTTTCGCTATTCCTAATATCTCTCTTGCTTCATCAGGTGTTGCCGGCTCGATGTTCAGCTCTCTTGCTATTCTTACCGAGCGCTCAATAAGCTGTGCGTTGCTATTTGCAAGTAAACCTTTGGAATAATATATATTGTCCTCTAGACCCACTCTTATGGCACCGCCCATTATCATGCTCATTGTAGTTATCGGAAGCTGTGTTCTGGATGTGGCTGTTACATTAAAATATGTATTTTCCGGCATAAACTGCACCATTGAATACAAAGTATCTGGATTTGCTTCAAGTGCACCTTGATACATCATTCCAAGTACAAAGTTGCAGTAGTACGGCGGCTTCAAAAGATCTTTATTGATAAGATTATCTACATCTCTAAACATGCTTTGTGAGTAGCATTCCATTTCAGGCTTAATATCATATTCCATCATGGTTTTAGCCCAAACTTCAATATCCTTTGTCATATTTGAGAAAGGTACGCCCGCAAAGCTGCCGGTTTGGCGCATCAAAGTTCCCATATTCAAAGAGGCCATTTCAGGCTTTGCTTCAAGGCATCTTACGCGCTCTTCTATTGTCAGGTTTGCGCCTCCGCCTGTGGAAAACTGAATGATTATTTCGCTGGATTTCTCCCTGATTTTCTCCATAATCTCTTGGAACTTTTCTTTAGTTCCTGTTGGCTTGCCTTCTTCATCTCTGGCATGTATGTGCACTATTGCAGCACCTGCATTGTAGCATTCCAGTGCTGCCTGCGCTATTTCATCCGGCTGTTCAGGAACATTCGGATTCATGTCTTTTGTAACAAAAGCTCCGTTTAGTGATGCGGTTATTATCACTTTGTTATTTGGTAGTCTCAATTCTCTTTGTCCTTCCTTTCACAGATAAGCTTCCTGCCTATATTTTCTTATATATCAAGTCTTTTAAACTTTCATATGTATCCAGCAATTTCATGTCTCTTTCTCTAAGCACTTCCTCGATAGGTCTGTCGCTATAGTCAAAAAATCCTTTGCCGCTTCTCACACCCAGTTCGCCTTTTTTCACATGCTCTATCAGGCTTTTGGGTTCATTGTCTATGGGTGGCTCCGGATAGTCCGGATTCTGCAGATTTCTGGCACTTAAATCAAGTCCTGTAAAATCATATCTCTGCACAAATCCCAGCACCATAGCTCTGGGTATAATGCTGGCTTTCACTGCTATATCCAGCATCTCTGGTGTTATGTATCCGTTGTCTATCTGAAAGAATATTTCTCTTCCTATAATCCTCTGCAGTCTATTTATGCAGAAACCATCTATAAATTTCTCCAAAACAGCCGGAACATGGTCTACCTTTTTTAGAAGGGCAGAAACAAAATCTACTGTCTCATCGCTTGTTTTCTCTCCACGAACCACTTCCACCAGCGGCACAATGTGCGGAGGAGCAAACCAATGTGCAATCACAGTCTTCTCCAGCCTTCTTTCAGGCATCAGCTCAAAAATATTTAAGTATGAAGTATTGCTTGTAATAACTGTGCTCTCAGGGCACAGATCATCTATCTTTTTATAAAGCTCTCTTTTAGCATCTCTGTCTTCTATAATGCATTCGATAACGAAATCTGCATCCGCTGCGGTTTCCTCAATAGATTCAGTAGGAGTAATATTTGCTAATATAGCCTCCAGCCTATCCTCCGCTATCAATCCTCTTTCTATAAAAGTCTTGATATTGGATTCAATTATAGACATAGCTCTTTCTATATCCTTCTGCCCTATCGTGAACATCGTAACCTTATATCCAGCTGAGGCAAACACCTGTGCCAATCCTGTGCCCATTGTGCCGCCGCCGAATAATGCCACTTTTTTAACGTCTTCTATCTTCAAAACAACCTCTATTCTTTTGGCTAATACTATGCGTTAACAATTATAACGAGAAGTCGTGCTGCCACTGTGCCATTCACTTTTATGGCGCGCTTTTCTCCGGGTGCAATGTATATCATGTCGTTCTCTTCCAATACATATTCCTCATTGCTGCCGTCCGTCAAAGTTATTGAGCCGCGAAGCACGCAGTATACACGCTCTTTTTCAGAAGATGTCAGCTCAGCACCACCGCTTGGCAAAAATTCAGATATTGATACTATTACATTGGATGCTCCCTGCTCTGATGTAACCTTCTTTATTCCCCAGCAGCCAAAATGCTTTGCTGCTTCATATACATTTCCTTCGTTTGATTTAACTAATTGCAATTGTATTACCGCCTTTCATTTTATAAATCCTACTTAATTTATCCTGATGTTTTTCTCATCCGCCTACAACCAGCGGGAATATCTGAAGTTTGTCGTTTTCTTTCATCCTGGCTTTTTTGTCTGTACTGCCGTTTAGCAGCACTAGCATCTCTTTTTCCTGCCAAAAATCAAGCTGTAGTAAAACTTCTTCTACCAAAATGTCGTTTTTTACGTTCATCTCTATCTCGCCCTTTTCATCGCAGGCTATTTCATCTCGCAGATAGCTAAACAATTTTATCTTAATATTCATATATATTTCTCACATCAGTTTTTGCTAAAACGGCAACACAGACTCCAACTCTTCTTCCGTGAAATCAAACACAGTATTAAATGGAGGCAGTGGCTCTGTTTTCATGAAGTCAGGCACTCCGTCATCTTTGTCCGTAATTCCTGCACGTCTGTTGAATTTTTTCTCAAGCCTAAGGGTTTCTTCGCCCATTTCCATCAGCTTCTCCATAGTCCAGTCACCGCCATACATGCCGGCTAGCATATCACAAAAGCTGGCTGCAACATCAGGGTCATCCAAGCAGAATGAAGCGAAAAGACAAATACCCATATTGTCCGCATTAGCCATCTCTTTTTGCATCATCGTTGAAAGCTTCAGTTGTCCGTCGTTTGATCTCGGATCCAGCACTGGTATAGCTCCAAGAGAGTTGCCTGCGGTGTGGTCCGCGCCCATGGGAGATGTTGCCTGTGTCACTCCTGTTCCTTTTAATGATCTAGGATCGTATGCAGCCATTGCCTGTCCTTTGATAGTCGGTACTCTCTTTAGCCCAAAATACTCGCCAGCATACTTTGTGCCCTGTGCCAGCACGTTGCCTCTCTCGGTTCCGTCTATCATCTCCTGAACAAGTGCAAGTGCTCCTTCTTCATCACCAAAAGGAATAACACCAGCTTCCATGCACACTGCTATTGTGCAGCCTGTTTCCATAGTATCTATGCCGAAATCGTCACACATTCTGTCTATTTTAGCTACAGTATCAAGGTTGTATATTCCACAGTTAGAGCCATTTAATATAATGGTTTCATATTCAAATCCTGATGAAATATAGTTTCCTTCACTGTCGTTATATACATTCGAACAGCATACCACGCATCCCGGAGAGCAGCGGTGACCAGTTTGCCCGTTTCTTTTTTTCTGTATCTCTGCCAAATGTTCTCCGCTAAGCATCTCTGCCATTTCGCTGCTTCCCTGGCTGAAATTGTTGGTAGGCAATGCACCTATGCTGTTTATAATGTTCACATTGCCAGCTGTGCCTACGGTTGACAGCACCTTGCCTGATACAGGATGAGCTTTTATACCTGCTGCATATCCTCTGGCTCCCTTTGTAAACAGGGCTTTGTCCATGTACTCTACTTCAGATTCCTGGGCGTTCTCGATTACAATTGCTTTAATCTTTTTTGAGCCCATCAAGGCACCCAGCCCTCCGCGGCCGCATGCTCTAGCCGGGCGACCCTGCATATCTGTTATCTGTACACTCGCACTTTTGTGCTGTCTTTCTCCTGCTGCGCCTATCACCATGATACATATCTTTTCACCATGCTCTTTTCTTAAAGCATCAGCCGTCTCGTATGTGTTCTTTCCTAGGTATTCATCCGCCTGCAGAAATTCTACTTTATTCTTTCCAAGTTTTATGATGCACCAGTCATCCCCTTCTGGCTTTCCATCTATTATTATTGCTTTTATTCCAAGTCGTGCTATCAGGTGTGCTGCCATTCCGCCGGAGTTGGATTCCTTCACAGTCCCTGTCAATGGGCTCTTCCCGCCTAAAGATATTCTTCCAGAGTTAGGAGCGTTTGTTCCACCTAGCAGCCCTCTTACTATTATCAGCTTGTTTCCTGCACCTAGCGGGTCGCATTTCGGGTCTATTTCTTCATTCAAAAACTTTGCAATAAATCCCTTCCCACCATACTCTTTGTATTCATCCGGTTGGGCATTAATAGTGTAGTTTTTTTTAGCAATATCAATTCTAATTATGTTGTTCATAGGCACTCTTCTCCTCTCTTATATAAGTTCTGATTTTATATCACTGTTCTTCAAAAGGAAGTAATACTACTTTCAAAGCTTCCCCAGTCTTGGTCAATTCTATACCTTCATTTATTTCATCTAAAGGCAATTTGTGAGTTATAAATTTATCTGTAGGAAATTCCTTAGATATCGCCAGCTCATATGCACGCTTGGATTGGCTGTATGATGCTCCAAAGTGTCCTTTAATCCAAATGTTGTTGTAGTGAATGTAATTAGAATCAATCTTTGTAAGTTCGCCTTTTGGCACACCGCCAAACAAAACGACCAATCCTCCCATTTTCGTCATCATTATGCACTGCTCCTGTGCCTTTGTAGATGGATTAGCCGATATCACTTTATCAGCTCCCAATCTGTTGGTAAGATTTTTTACCGCTTCCACAGGGTCTTCAATGGTGCTGTTTATCAAATTGTCCGCACCGAATTCTTTCGACTTTTCAAGGCGCTTGTCATTAATATCTATCATGATAACGCGCTTTGCACCACGCATCTTTGCTAGCTGTGTCATGAAGCATCCTATTGGACCTGCACCAACTATAACCAGTGTATCGCTGTATCCGACCTCTATATTTTCGAGGCATGCAAACACAGAAGTCAGCGGCTCGCCAAGACTGGCAGCTTCAAATGTTACATCATCAGGTATATAATAAATTCCACCAAGCTCAATCTTTTTGCCCTTAACGGCAACATACTGTGCAAAGCCGCCTGTGCCAGCCAGTCCCTTTTCCACACTTGTGCAGTTCTCACTGTGTCCGCTAATGCAGTAGTCACATTTCATGCAATATGTGCCCGGGAATAGAAATAGCCTATCGCCCAGCTTATATGTAGTCTGATCTTCGCCTATCTCCTCTACTACACCTACAATCTCGTGCCCATATATAAATGGATAGTCGCCTTTTCTGGAGTCGCTTGTCAGGTTGCGAATATCCGAACCGCAAAGCCCAACTGCCATTACTTTCAAAATTAAACCGTCTCTAGGACATTCAGGTCTATCTATCAATTCTACTTTAATGTCGTTTGGTCCATACATTAATGCAGCTTTCATTTTGTTTCTGCCTATATCTTTCACCAGAGCATATTCTCCTTTTATTATTGTACATATATATTAATAGTATAATCATCGTGCGTTTTATCCTCAAATAAACTTTTTCCTCTTTATAACGGTAAAAAATGCTTTGAGAAAATATGAAAAAAGAAATAGTATATAATCGTGATTATATACAAAATAATCAAGGAGAAGTGTTGATGAAAACCGAAAACAATTATGTTATAGGAATGGATTTAGGTACTACCAATATTAAAGCCATTATATTGTCCGAATCCGGCAAAGTCGCAGCCTCTGCTTCCAGAGCAAACGACCTTATTTTGCCCGGTGCTAACATGGCTGAGCAGAACGCAGACCAATGGTGGACAAACATCGTATCCATTCTAAAAGATATTACTGCCTCTGCAGGCACAGAAGTTGTAAACAGAATTCGCGGAATCTGCATCAGTTCTCATACAGTCACAATGCTGCCCGTTGACATAAACGGTGTACCTTTACGAAATGCCATAATATGGATGGATAATCGTTCATCACAGCAGCTGAATTACATTCTGGACAAAGTAGGAAAAAAGAAATTCACTTCTATTGTCGGTGGTCAGCCAGATGTTGCCTTTCTGCCAAACAAGCTTTTATGGTTCAAGCAAAATGAGCCCGAACTTTTTGACAAGACCTATAAAGTGCTGCAGGCAAATTCATATGTCAACTATAAGCTGACAGGAAATATGTCTGCCGATGTAGATCAGGCTGTACGTTCACAATGCCTTGACATCAAAACCTTGAAATGGTCAAAGGAAATATCAAAAGCATTAGATATCAATCTAGTCGAGATAATGCCGGAGCCTCTTCCGGTAGATGAAATAATAGGAACTGTGACTGAGTCTGCCGCCAAAGAAACTGGGCTAGTCACCGGTATACCCGTTGTAGCTGGTGCATGTGATGCCATGGCATCCATGTATGCAGCAGGCATCAGCCAAATAGGACAAGCTGGTGAATCATCCGGAACCACTTCATTGGTATTTATAGGACACAGCAAAGCAAGTGCAACAGACATACCAATTGTAACTAAGCCATGTGCTATCGAAACCATGCCATATGTTTTTGATGCTCCTGTTAATACAAGCGGCGCTTCGATCAAATGGTATCTTGATACCCTCGGCAAGGAAGAAAAAGACTTCGCAGATGAAAACAACGAAAATGTATACAGCTATTTAAACAAAATAGCTCTCGAATCCCCAGTTGGTTCAAATGGACTACTATATTTTCCATATCTCGTAGGAGAGAGAGCCCCTCTTTGGAATACTCATTCAAAAGGTATGTTTATAGGCATGTCACTAAACTCTACAAAAAGGGATTTTATTCGTTCCATCTTTGAAGGCACTGCATTTGCGCTACGCCACGTCATAGAGACTGTGAAAGAATCCGGTGCTGACCCAAAAACATTCCGAATAACAGGGGGCGGTGCAAAAAGCAGAACATGGTCTCAAATAAAGGCATCTGTGCTAAATATGCCGGTGCACATTTTAGATGAGGACTCCGGAGATGTCCCGTTTGGTGCAGCATTAATTGTAGGACATAAAGTGGGTGTATTCCCCGATTTAGCAGAAGCAATTGATAAGTTCGTTAAAGCAAAGGAAATAATAGAGCCTAACTCTGAATGGGTAGAAAAATACAATAAATTATATCCTTTCTACATAAATATGTACAAACACCTTGATTCTGACCTTATTCAGCTAGAGGAGACAATGAAATCCTTCTAAAACCTAATTTGCTACACTTATTCTTACTATATTATCCACCTAAAAACCCGATTCAGCACAATCTGCCAAATCGGGTTTTTTATATATTCTTATTGCACTACTTTTCTATACGCACATCGCTGAGAAATATCCATTGTTCAGCGCTTCATAAATTCTTCCTACATTTTTGCAATCACCAATAATATAGTATTCACTTGCCAGCTCAGCGTATTTATCCACTTTGGCATATGGAGATTTGTATCCTGTCGCTCTTATTATACTATCAGCTTCTACTAAAAAATCTCCGTTTTCACCTGTGCATTCAACACCTTCTTTTGTGATAGCCTTCACTCTAGAACCAAGATAGATATTTGCTGCCTTTTCGACATTTGGCAAAAATCCGCCTCTATAGAATGAATTTACTTCCTCTGCAAGCACCGGCTTCATTTCGATAATTGAGCATTCCTTGCCTTCGTGATTAAGTGAAATTGCAATTTCGGAGCCTACTAATCCCCCTCCTACTATCGCCACTCTTTTGCCCAGCTTCTCAGGATGCAGTTCTGCATCTTTTGCTGACACCACATGGGGCAAATCAATCCCCGGAATAGGCGGAACTATCTCTTCAGAGCCTATTGCAATAAATAGCACCTCTGGATTGAACTTTTTCACATAATCTATTGTGGCTTCTTTATTCAAAATCACCTTTGCGTTTGTCTTTTTCAGCCTGCCTATAAGCACTTCTTTCAGTTTGTGAATATCCTGCTTAAAGTATGCAGCTCCTCCTGGAATCAAATTTCCTCCCAGTTCGCCGCTTTTTTCTACTAAGGTTACGTCGTGTCCCCTTTGTGCAGATGTAATTGCCGCTTGCATTCCTGCAGGGCCGCCGCCTATTATCAGTACTTTCTTTTTGCGCTCTGGAGCTTTTCTTGGGAATTTTTCAGCAAGCTGCTGCCCCATGGTTGGGTTTACTACGCATTTCAAGGTTTCTGATCTTGATGTCTCTTCAAAGCATTCATAGCACCTTAGGCAATAAGTAATATCTTTTTCATTGCCTTCCTTTGCTTTCTTTGGCAGATATGGGTCTGCCAGAAGTGCACGGCCAAGCTCGACAATGTCAGCCTGTCCCGTTGCTATTATTTCCTCCATGTGTGCAGGGTCATTTAATGAACCAACGCATGCAACCGGTGTATTTACATGCTTTTTTATTTCCGCTGAAAGATATACATTCACTCCCCTTGGATAGAATGCCGAAGGATGAGTTCTGCAGAATACTGCACCGTCTTCATGATTTCCGCAGGATACATTAAATAAGTCTACCTTGTCATCTATCATCTGTGCTACTTTTACGCATTCTTCCATGTTAAGTCCATCTTCTGTCAGGTCATCTCCTGATATTCTTGCCTCTATCGGGAAACGGGGACCCACTGCTTTACGTACAGCATCTAATGCCAAAATCATAAATCTGGCACGGTTTTCAAGGCTTCCGCCGAATTCGTCCTCTCTCTTATTCATAGTAGGAGAAAGGAATTGAGAAAAAAGCCATCCGTGTGCCATATGAACCTGAACCATGTCAAATCCGCAGTCCTTACATAGCTTCGCAGCCTTCCCGTAGGATTCTATTATTTCATGTATCAGTTCTTTGGGCATCTCGATAACTTCACCAAATGGTGTGGTTTCTGCACTTGGTCCATATGCTATTTCGCAGCAGTTAATGTCGCCACCTACGCTTACCAATCCTCCGTATTTGCCACCGTGAGACAGCTGAATATTTGCATATGCACCGGCATTATGGATAGCACGTGCAGCCTCTGCCAGCATTTGCTTTACTCCGAATGAATCAAGCTGTAATTGCTTATTGTGAGATTTGCCTGTAGCAGAGTGCACAATAGACTCTCCATATGTAACCACGCTTACGCCGCCCATAGCCTTCTCTTCGAGATAGGCAATAATCTCTGGTGTAAAATGCCCTTTTTCAGTAATCATACTTGGGCTGGTAGGTGAGGCCATTATTCTATTTTTAAATTTTATATTTCCAATTCTTATCGGCGAAAAGAGATTCGGAAATTTTGCATTAGCTTCGTTTTTTTGATTATTCATTTTTTTCTCCATCGATTAATCATATTTATAATCATTTTTTCCAAATATATTTTCTTGGTTTCTCTGCTAGGTATGCCAGCACCTCATCTCCCATCATTTCTCCTGACCATCTGTCAACATCTGTTGTCAGTCCAGCCATATGAGGAGTTAAAGTTACATTTCTCATTGATAGCAGAGGATGATTAGCAGGAATAGGTTCTTGCCAGAAAACGTCTACTGCTGCGCCTGCAATTGTGCCATTTTGCAGTGCTTCCACAAAGTCTTGCTGATCAATTACTGCTGCTCTTGCTGTGTTTATAACATATGCAGTCGGCTTCATCTTTGAAAACCAGTCTTTGTTCACTATTCCCTTTGTCTGCGGCAGCACAGGCAAGTGAATGCTTATCATGTCACTTTGGCTAAGAAGTGTATCCAAGTCTACAGACTTTCCGCCGTCTGCTTCTATTGTTTCTGCCGGACAGTATGGATCGTATGCTATTATATCCATGCCAAATGCCATTGCACGAACTGCCACTTCTCTGCCGATAGCTCCATAGCCCACTATTCCCAAAGTGCGTCCGTATAGTTCAAACCCTATTCCATAATCTATAAATGGATGGTTTTCGTCTAATGGTCCCCATATAACGTTTTTAACATCTGGAACATCATACACATTCTCAACCGATGAACCCAGATGCTCACCTTTTTGCAGACCAGTGCTGCTTAATGTAATATTTCTTGAAGCTGCAATCATTAGACCAATATTAAACTCCGCTACAGCAACTCTGTTTCTGCCGGGAGTATAGGAAAGCTCTAATCCTGCTGACTTTATTGCATCATTATTAACAGTTACAGGTGTTCCTTTTGCTACACCTATAAATTTCATTCCCGCATCAGCCCACGCTTTTATTGTATCTTCACCTGCATATTCATCTCCCAAAACGACTATTTCGTTACCAATGCATTCTGCTTTGGTCTGCTCCTCTGTAACATTGCCTTTTCCGTGTTTAAGCTCTCCGCAAATTGTTACATCACAGTATTCCTCTATCATTTTCATCTTTTTATCTGGAATTGGAGTGCAAAGTGCTAATTTCTTTTTCATATTTCCTCCGTATCTAAGTGTTCACACAATCATGTTCTATGCCATTGTCAGCTAAAAAATTAATCGTAATTTTTATAATGACTATTACTACCTTTATACAGCTTGGTCTGCAGCAATTAATTCTTTCATCTTCTTTACTGCTTCTTCAGGTAGCGGCTCATATACACCTGCTAGTTTGGCATAGTATGCTGTTTTTGCCATTTCTTCTATGTAAATGGTTGCTGCCATTGCTGCCTTCATATTTTTACCGCAGCAAATCATACCGTGGTTTTTCATCAATACAGCGCGGCCATCCCCCATTGTGTTAACAACAATATCAGCCAAGTCATTGCTGCCGGGCATAGTGAAAGGAACAATGTTTACAGGAACAAACTCTGCTTGAGGTGGTGTTGTTGGCAGCAATTCGCCTGCCATAGCTGCAATAGTAGCAAACATACCATGTGTGTGCACTGTTGCTTTTACGTCTTTTCTGGCCCTTATAACAGCAGAGTGCATTGGAAGCTCTGAAGATGGCTTATACTCGCCGTCTATCCATTTTCCATTCATATCTACTATAGCAATGTCTTGTGCTTGCATTGTTTTGTATGCAATTCCGCTAGGTGTAATAGCGATAACGCTTTCGTCATCATCCTGCAAAGCTATGTTGCCGGAAGTGCCGTTAATCAAGCCCAAATCTACTGCTTCTAATATTGCCTCTAATACTTGTTTTCTTATTTTTTCGTATTTCATTAATATAGCCTCCTAAAGCCCACTTATATGATTAAATATAGTCTAAAAATCGCTATATATACAAATTGCTTTTTTCCATTAACAAGCGGAAATTTTCTTATTGTTAAAATCAAAATAATCAAACAAAAGAAGTCTTTACTAAAAGTTATATATTTGATACTATTAAATCAGATTAAGATTTGCAGAAAGTGAGCAGTGTAATGTCATCCAAGTATTTGTCAATTCGGCAAAGGCAACTTTTGCAGTTTTTACAGAGCCAGACAAGCTATATCACTGGTTCTGAGCTGGCTAAATTCTTGCGCGTTTCTCCCCGCACAATCCGCAACGATATATCAGAAATCAATGCAAAACTCGCCGAAAACAATATACATATTTCTTCGCTGAAAAGCAGAGGTTATCTATTAAATATTGATAATCCTCTCGCTTTGGATGCCTTAAAAAAAATGGACGATTCCTTTTTGTCCAGAGAAGAAAGAGTGCACTATTTGACAATGCAGCTATGTCTTTCGGAGATTCCAATCAATCTATACGATCTTGAAGATGAAATGCACGTCAGCCACACCACTTTGGAACATGATTTAATGTATTTGAAAAAAAAATATGTTCATGAGTTTCCCTTTATTCAGTTATCACAGAAGAAGAGCTTTATTGAATTTGAAAAAAACGAAAGAAAAAGGCGCTCAGTACTCAATCTTTTAATACATTCTGGCTGGAATTATAATTATAAAGGAAATATCCTTTTTAACTATCAATACATTGACGAAAAAGATATGAATCTGATTATAAACGAAGTCACCAAGTGCTTAAGTGTTTATCAAATCCAGCTTGAAGATACTAATCTCGTTCTGCTTAACTTATCTATAACAATTATGCACATTCGAATATTAAACGGACACCAACTAGATGAATTTAAAGATATTGAAAAGGATGATAAGCTTGTCTCGGAGGCAGTAGATAGCCTATTTGACAAATTGGAGGACATTTTAAAATGCTCTTTCAATGTTGCGGAACGAAACGAGATATACCTGCATATATCTAATAGCCGCCTAATGGATGCTTCAAAGCTTAATTTTGATACAGTATCTGATTTTTTTCATAGAGACATAATATCGGTTGCTGATGAATACCTGCAAAAGGTTAGTGAATTTTTTAGCATTAATTTGCTAAATGATGAAGATTTCTATATAACATTGCTACAGTATATTCGTTATCTCCAGTCGCCGATGCACATTTTTAATATGTTTCAGGTAAGTCAGGATATTGCCCGGTCAAATCTTTTGATAGAATATGAAATAGCATATCTGTTCCAGCCATTCGCAAAAGAATATATAGGATCATATCTTAACCAGCCGGAGCTGCTTTATCTGGCATTCTGCATATCGGGCGCAATGGAGTTCTTGAATAAGACAATTCAGGGATCAAAACTGAAAACAATTATATGCAGCCATCTGAACCTGTATATAACATGGTCTATTAAAAGAAAAATATTGGCTTCTTTCGATAACTTCATAGATATTGTTGCCCTGCTTCCGATTAACGCAAGAAAAGTATATGATTTCGAAAACACTGATTTAGTAATAACTACAACAAACATGACTATTAACACGCCTAACCAAGCACAGATTATTCGGATTACACCGTTTGTTACATCCTCTGATTATGCAAGTATATCAAAATATATTGATCGCAAAAGGATTAACGATCTATCGGCACCAAATACGCAATCCCTGCTAACGCTTTTGGAGAATGCCTCCTGGCACGAATGCATGGGATGGGATGACAAATATGAAGTTTTAAGAAATCTTTGCAATGACTTTGAAAAAGATAATTATGTTACCGAAGACTATTTAGAAGATTTATTTACCAGAGAGTCTATTATTCCGTTTGCATTTCAGCCAGGGATTGTGCTGGCGTATTCTTTTCGTCCAAGCACAAAAACATCATTGTCGGTTGCTACGCTTGACCATAGAATTATATGGAACGGACACAAAATCAGGACAATCATATTGGCCGCTTTCCATCCTGATGAATATACATTGATTTTTAAATTGTTATCAGATATATATAGTGAAAAATATACTGCTGATGTGATAAATCATATAAAAGCGAAAGATACCTTGCTGGACTATTTAACAAAAGAGCTGCATAATAAGCATACCGCATAATTTACTGTAGCCTTAATATTAATTGCTGCCCAATATTCCAATCTTTGCAATTTATAATATTAGACCAAAACAATAATTTCACTGAAGAAACACGAGCCCACAAATTCAAAACAAAAAAGGCGTTAAAAAAACGCCTTCCAATTCATATATTTATTTTGCTTTACTAATTCTAGCGAAAGATCAATAGCTCGGATTATACTCTTTATATTCGTTTCTTTTTTTATCCAAAAACTCTTTGTTCTCCATGATTTTCGGAATGCAAACTGTCTTCATGTTTTC
>JBFLKU010000026.1:0-123616 GCA_040883315.1 Eubacteriales bacterium | reverse complement strand
TAGAGAGAACATTTCCAATACACTCCCCTAAAATTGACAGCATAGAGATAACAAGACTGGGCAAAGTCCGCAGAGCAAAGCTATACTATCTGCGTGAACGTTCAGGCAAGGCTGCCAAGGTGAAGGAAAGAATGCGTAGATAAGTTTCAAGAAGAAGATAAGAAAAAAGGACATTGCATTTTATGCAGTGTCCCTTTTTCTATATTAAATTATATTTTTTATGTTGAAGGGTTTTCCTCAAATGCAATTACTCCCAACAGACCAGGGCCTGTGTGCACTCCCAAAACTGGGCTTACCTGAGTGATGTATGCAGCGGAAATATTCAGCTTTTCTTTAAGCTGCTCCAGCAGTTTTTTTGCGCCTTCTATTTGCTCACCATATACTACAGCAATAGACACGGCTTTGTCATCATAGCGTTTTTTCAGCTCTTCTACCATGGTGCTTACAGCTCTTTTGAATCCTTTTCCCTTGGAAACTGTGTAGTATACGCCTTCGTCATTTACTGCGATGATTGGCTTGATATTTAAAAGATTGCCTACTGTTCCTTCCACTCTGCCTATTCTGCCGCCCTTGCGAAGATATTCCAGAGTGTTAAGCACAAACATGGTGCTCATTGTTTTTCTAACAGTAGTTATTCTTTGAATTGCGGCTTTCATGTCGCTTGTTTTGTTTATTACTTTCGCAGCTTCCAGCACTAAAAATCCTAGACCCATAGACAGATTGGTGGAGTCTACCACCTCTATGTTCAGCTTGGTGTATTCTTGTGCTAGTAGTCTTATCAGGTTGTATGTGCCTGAGAGACCTGCAGAAATGGATATATATAAAATATCCGTGTATCCTGCATCCACTATTTCATCCAATATTTTTTTCACATCATCCGGCAGGGGAAGTGATGATTTAGGTATCTCTTTGTCCAGCATCTCGTATACTTTGTCTGCTGTTATTTCCATTCTATCTCTATATGTTCTGGTTTCATATACTATCTGCATAGGAACCATATATATGTTGTTCATTTTTAATACTTCATCAGACAAGTCGCATGTTGTGTCTGTGACTATTGCAATTTTTTTCTTGTTCATATTGTTCAATCGCCCTCCTAATAATGTAAATTATATTGCGCTATGTAGTTTTTATTACTACATGTCATCATATTACCATATTATTTGATAGAAATCAAGACGGTATTATGAATTATATTAAAATATTTGTGTAACCAGTGTGAACTTTTACGCTTCAATTATCCTTTGCGAAGAATTGAGCAGCCTTTACTGCCTTTATCCACTTTCCGTGCTTCTCTTTCATCGTTTTTTCGTCCATATTTGGGATAAATGTTTTGTCCACTTTGCACTCTATAGATTCCACATTGTCAAACAAGCCGCATTTCAGCCCTGCCAGGTATGCAGCACCTAATGCAGTGGTTTCCACGCATGCCGGGCGCACTACATCCGATCCGGTGATGTCGGACTGAAACTGCATTAGCAGATTGTTGGCGCTTGCTCCGCCGTCCACTTTGATTGTGGATATGCATATGCCAGAATCTTGGCTCATAGCGTCCATCACGTCCTTGCTCTGGTAGGCAATGGCCTCCAGTGCAGCACGTGCAATGTGCGCATCGTTTGTTCCTCTGCCCATGCCAAGTATAGTGCCTCTAGCGTACATATCCCACCATGGGGCACCCAGCCCTGTAAATGCAGGAACCAGATACACACCGTCGCTGTTAGGCACTTTTCGTGCCAATGTTTCAGACTCGGGTGCAGACTCTATTATTTTCAGCTCATCGCGCAGCCACTGTATTGTAGCGCCGCCCATAAATATTGAGCCTTCCAGTGCGTATGTCACCTTGCCCTCCAGCCCCCACGCAATGGTTGTCAGCAGGTTGTTCTTGGATTTTATAGGCGTTTCACCTGTGTTCATCACCACGAAGCAGCCTGTACCGTATGTATTTTTCACCATTCCCGGACGGTAGCATGCCTGACCGAATAGTGCGGCCTGTTGGTCTCCCGCCACGCCCATAATAGGAATTTCTTTTCCAATTATATCTTCTCGTAGCGTGCCGTAGAAATCACTGCTGTTTAAAACAGAAGGCAGTACATTGTGCGGAATATTCAGAAGAGATAGTATATCGTCATCCCATTTTAAATCATATATATTGTACATCATTGTGCGCGAGGCATTTGAATAATCAGTAAGATGATTTTTTTCTTTTGTCAGATTCCATATGAGCCATGTATCCACCGTGCCAAAAAGCAGCCTGCCCGCATCGGAGAGCGCTCTTGCTCCTTCTACATTGTCCAGTATCCATTTCAGCTTGGTGGCGGAAAAGTAGGCGTCCAGCATCAGCCCAGTTTTGCTCTGTATCATAGGCTCTTTG
Organism: Eubacteriales bacterium; assembly: GCA_040883315.1. GTDB lineage: Bacteria > Bacillota > Clostridia > Christensenellales > UMGS416 > JAFGUF01. The sequence goes on along the minus strand of JBFLKU010000026.1, from coordinate 121,245 downwards.
TCGTCTATGGAGTCGCAGATGGCGGCTGTACGCCTGCACTGCCACACAATGGCATTAAAAATCGGTCTGCCTGTTTCCTTGTCCCATACTATGGTAGTCTCTCTCTGGTTTGTTATGCCGATTGCCGCAATATCATCCAAATTGATGTTTGCCTTTTTTACAACTGCTTTCAAAACCTCAGTTTGAGATTGCAATATTTCCATAGGGTCATGCTCTACCCAGCCGGACTGGGGATAGTATTGTGGGAATTCCTTTTGGCTGGATGCTATTTTTTCGGAGTTTTCATCGAAAATGATGGCTCTTGATGATGTGGTGCCTTGGTCTAGAGAAATTATGTACTTCACGGTTTTTTCCTCTTTTCTTCTTTAAATGTAATTATATAATTTTTCTACAAGCAGCATTTTTGTTTGCATAACAAAAAAGGACTGCTGAATATCAACAGTCCTATTATAAATCTAATATTTATTTATGTCCACAACGCTACTTAAAATATTCAACGCCTGATTTGAAAATCTTGCTGTCGAAGTTGCCGGGAACATTGATGAAAGTGTTTTTTGTGTATCTTTCGTTATGGCCCATTTTTCCCAGCACTCTGCCGTCCGGCGATGTTATTCCTTCCACGGCGTTGTAGGAGCCGTTAGGATTGAAATTGATATCATATGTTGCATCGCCTCTTAAATTGACGTACTGTGTGGCTATCTGTCCGTTTTTGGACATAGCCTGCATTTCTTCCTTGCTGCAGACGAATTTGCCCTCTCCGTGGGATATGGCAACGCTGATTACATCTCCTACCTGCACCTGCGACATCCAAGGGGACAGACTGGATGCTACACGTGTGTGCACGATTCTAGACTGGTGTCTGCCGATATCATTGAATGTGAGGGTGGGGGAATCATCTCGCATTGGGCGGATGTCGCCGTATGGCACAAGCCCTACCTTTATCAGGGCTTGGAATCCGTTGCATATGCCCAGCATCAGTCCGTCACGCTTTTTCAGCAGATTCATTATGCTCTCTGCAATTTGTCCGTTGGAAAGAACATTGGCTATGTATTTGCCCGATCCTTCCGGCTCGTCACCCAATGAAAACCCGCCCGGCAGCATGACTATCTGACTGTTGTCTATTAATTTTGCCATCTGTTCAATACTCTCTTGAATTACAGATGGAGAATAATTTTTGAATATAAATATTTCGGCTTCTGCACCTGCATTGTCAAACGCTCTCTTGCTGTCGTATTCACAGTTGGTGCCTGGGAATACGGGAATCAATACCTTTGGCTTTGCAGCAGATATCTTGGCTTTTGCATTTGACTTTGATATATATGATTCATTTACAGCCACTTTATACGCTTTGTCGGCATTAACAGGGAACACATCCTCTAGTACAGAGGTTATAGCATTTGTTGCAGTGCTCAGCAATATCTTTACATCACCAGCCTGAATGAAATTCTCATCAGTTGTTCTGCCTATTATTTTTCCGTCCACGTCCTTTATCAGCTCAGCGGCGTCTACCGCATTTGGCATCTCTACGAGTACAGATAGATATTTGTTTTGGAAAAGCTCCTTTGAATCCATATCAATATCAGCACCTATTTGGTTGCCCACTGCCATTTTTGTGATTGCTGTAGCAATGCCGCCTGCAGATATTGTGTGGGCAGATATTATTTTCTTTTCCTCTATGTTTTTGCTCAGGAAGGAGCAGATATTTTTGAATTTTTCATAGTCCGGCAGGTTCTGGCTGTCTATTGGCATCTCCAGCAATGCTATAGTAGAATCTGTTTCTTTAAATTCGGGCGTTATTGTGCTTTCTGCCTTTCCTGTGGCAACTGCAAATGACACCAGAGTGGGCACTACGTCTATATCCACAAAAGAGCCGGACATGCTGTCCTTGCCGCCGATTGCAGGTATCTTCAGTGCTTCCTGCACATCGAATGCACCCAGCAGTGCAGCCAATGGCTTGCCCCATCTTTTGGGCTCATTGCGAAGTCTTTCAAAATACTCTTGGAATGTAAGGCGTGCTTTTGCCATGTCGCCCCCTGTGGCGGAGACCTTCAGCAAAGATTCCAGCACAGCATACACTGCACCGTGGTATGGTGAAAATCTATATATTTCGGGGCTGAACCCATATGTCATAATAGACACTGTATTTGTGTCGCCTTCAAGTACTGGTATTTTGGCTACCATAGATTGAGTAGGGGTCAGCTGATACTTCCCGCCAAATGGCATAGTCACAGTGCCTGCACCTATTGTGGAGTCGAATCTTTCTGATAGTCCTCTTTGTATGCATGTATTCAAAGATGAAATTGAATCCATCCATTTTTCTTTTATATTATCCACGTTTTGCTCTATAAATGGAGAGAGGTTTTCATCAGGAGCAGCTATTTTTATTTTTGTATACTGCGGTGCACCGTTGGTGTCCAGAAAGCTTCTGTCTATGTTCAGGCACTCTTTGCCGCGCCATGTCATAATCAGCTTGCCGTTGCTGGTGATGTCCGCGACTACAACAGCTTCCAGATTTTCTTCCTTTGCAAGGTCTATGAATTTGTCTACGTTTTCTTTATCCAATACCACTGCCATTCTCTCCTGAGATTCGGAGATTGCCAGCTCTGTTCCGTCCAGACCATCATATTTTTTCGGTACTTTGTCCAAATCTATCATCAGGCTCTCTGCCAGCTCGCCGATTGCCACGCATACGCCTCCTGCACCAAAGTCATTGCATCTTTTTATTATTTTGGACGCAGCAGGGTTTCTGAAAAGTCTTTGCAGCTTTCGCTCAGTTGGGGCGTTTCCCTTTTGCACTTCTGCACCGCATGTGTCTATAGATTCTATATCATGAGCCTTGGATGAGCCTGTTGCTCCGCCACAGCCGTCTCTGCCTGTAGCGCCGCCCAAAAGCACAACCACGTCGCCTGCTTCGGGGCGTTCACGAACCACGTTTTCAGATGGAGCAGCCGCTATAACAGCGCCTATTTCCATTCGCTTTGCCACGTAGCTGTCATCGTATATTTCCACCACTTGTCCAGTTGCCAGCCCTATTTGGTTGCCATATGATGAATATCCATGTGCAGCACCTGTTGTTATCAAACGCTGGGGCAGCTTGCCGGGCAGGTGGTCGGACACATCGCCTCGGGGGTCTGCACTGCCTGTCACACGCATAGCCTGATATACATAGCTTCTGCCGGATAGGGGGTCGCGTATTGCGCCGCCAAGGCATGTGGCTGCACCGCCGAATGGCTCTATCTCTGTAGGGTGGTTATGAGTTTCATTTTTGAACATCAAAAGCCAAGGCTCTTTTTTGCCGTCAATATCTACATCTATTTTTATGGAGCATGCGTTTATCTCCTCTGATACATCCAAATCATGCAGCAGTCCTTTTGTGCTTAAAAGCTTTACACCCATTGTCGCTACATCCATCAGGCACTCTTTTTTGCTCTCTATTCTCTCGGCGTATACTTCCTGCCTGGCGGCTCTATATTTTTTCAGGCTCTCTTTTGCGTTCTGCAAAAATACGCTGTCTTCTATTTCGATATCTTCAATAATTGTAGAAAATGTAGTGTGGCGGCAGTGATCGGACCAATATGTGTCTATCACTCGTATTTCCGTGATATATGGGTCTCTTTCTATGCTTTGGAAATACTCTCGCACGAATTTTACGTCGTCTATGCTCATAGCCAGACCTAAATCCATCTTAAACTGTTCGCATTCAGAGTCAGTCATTTTGCAAAAGCCTGATAATATTTCTATGTCATCAGGTACTTCTAGCTCTATATCCAGAGTATCATATTTTTCTAGTGTTACCTCATGTGAATCAACTGGGTTAATAATATATTCTTTTATTCTGCCAATTTCATCAGGTGATAAATCGCCGTCCACCACGTATACTTTAGCGCAGCGTATCTGGGGAAGCACACCATCGGCTATCAGCTGTATGCATTGCACAGCAGAGTCTGCCCTTTGGTCGAACTGACCGGGGAGATACTCCACAGCAAATGCTTTGCTTTTATCAAAATCTATTTCTTCAAATGTATTGTCAACAGCAGGCTCGGAAAACACCTTGGAAACAGCCAGACTGAACTGTGTATCATCCAGCCCCTGTGCATCGTACCTATTGATTACTCTTATGTTATTAAGGCTTTCTAAGTGTAGATGCTCCTTTAAATCGTGGGATAAATTGTGTGCTTCAACTGCGAAATTGTCCTTCTTTTCTACATAAATGCGTTTTGTAACACTCATTTAAAAAATATGCCTCCTAGTTTATTCGGAAGTATTATAGCACAAAAAATATAAAAAACGAACGATATTTTTGAAGTTTTAAAAATTATTCGTATTTATTGTTTTTAAGCTGTGAACAGATATTAAAAAATATCCAAAAGAGTTGTGTTTATGTGCACTAATGCATTATAATAATATATGCATATAGTAGATGCACATTATATGTGTCAGGAGAAAAACCATGGGAGAATTTAAGAGCGTATATATAAAGCTGAGAAATGTAGAGCAGGTAAACGAATTTGTGGCGCTCGCTTCACTGAATGAAGGCGATGTGGATATCAGATGCGACAGATATGTGGTGGACGCCAAATCTATACTGGGAATATTGTCACTGGATTTAAAAAGGACATTGACAGTGGATATTTATGCAGGAGATTTGGAGAACAAAATACAGAAATTTATAGTGGAAGAATAGGAATTTCAGACATGCCGAAAGGAACAATTATGCAGCTTCATGACAAAAATAGACAGGAAGAGAACAGACTGATTATTCTATTTTTGTATCATAAAATGGGCATGCCATTGTCGGACAAAATGATAGAGGAATATCTTCTGGACAAAGACTGGATAAATTATTTCGATTTAAAAAACCAGCTGATAACAATGGTAGAAGACGGATATCTAGAAGACATAGAGGACATGCGAAGAATAAGCTCCAAGGGCATATTTGTGCTGGATAGCTTTAAAAAGGAGATACCATTCTCTATAAGAGAGCAGATAGACACTGATGCGCAAAAAAACAAAGCAAATATAAGACGCAAGATGGAAATCTACGTTAATTTTTCTCAGGACTCATCCAGTGAATTCCCCGTGATACTGAAGCTGAAGGACAACAACAACGATGCCCTGATTTTGAGGGTGGTGGCAGCCACCAGAGATGAGGCTGAAAAGCTATGCAAAACATTTGAAGAAAATGCAAATTCTATTTATGCGGATATCATAATGAAGATAACGCAGCAAATATAAAATAAAAAATATACAAAGGAAAGACCGAATGGAAAGATACAAAATGGCGGGAACATGCGCAAGAGAAGTGAACTACACAATAGACGACGAAAACAAAATACGGAATGTTAAATTTATAAATGGCTGTGACGGCAATTTGAAGGGACTGGCAATACTGCTGGATGGCATGGAGGTAGACGAAGCAATAAAAAGACTGGATGGCATCACATGCGGAAGTAGCAAAACATCGTGCCCAGACCAGCTGGCAAAGGCCTTGATAGAATTTAAAAGCAAATAATATATAGAGAATATAAAGGGGAAGCGGCAGATGAAAGTGGAGATAGTATACGGGCAAAGCACCGCGAAAAACAGCGACTACCTTTATAGCAGAGCCTGGCAGAGAGCAGAGCTGGGCAAAAAAACAATAATACTTGTGCCGGAGCAATACACACTGGAAGCGGAAAAAAGGCTGATGAACGCCAAAAGTGACACCAAAGGCATGATAGAAATCCAAGTTATGAGCATAAAAAGGCTGATGAATTGGATTTTTTCTAGTGTAAAAAAGCCAAAAGAACAGATACTGGATGAGACAGGCAAAACACTGATTATAAAGTCTATTCTCAGGAAACACAGCACAGAGCTTTTGATATTTGAAAGAGCGGCGGCAATGCCCGGCTTTTCATCGTCGGTAAGCGACTTTATATCAGACCTTAAAAAGTTTAACGTGACAGGAGACGATTTGATTGGTGCCGCAGGCGATGCGGACAAAGAATCTCCGGTGTATAAAAAAGCTGAAGACATAAAAAAAATACTAGAATACTACGATGAAGCAAACAGAAAAATCAAATCAGTGGACTCGGATGACAGCATAGACATTCTTTGCGGAATAATAGATGAGGCGTCACCAGAGCTTAAGAAATTCTTCAAAGATACCTCGGTGTTTTTCGATTCATTCGATTATATTCCTGCGAAAAACATTCAGCTTATGTTTTCCATTTTGCCAAATGCAGAGCATGTGATGGTGACTGCAGCAGCGGATGAGAATAAATCTGGTGAGCTATATGCGGCAGGAGCAGACACTATAGCTAGCATCGAAAAAATGGCAGATGCTGTGGGAGCACAGATACAATATAAATATATAGACGATGACAGCGATGAAAAAGACGGCGGCATAATTCACCTGAAAAAGCATCTATATTCATATCCATATGTGCACTACGAGGGCGAAACAAATATACAGGTGACCAAAGCACTGGGAAAAAATGAAGAGGTAGAATATGCTGCTGCCAGCATACTGAAGCTGGCTGCTGAGCAAAAATATAAATGGAGCGAAATCAGCGTGCTGTGCTCCAGCATGGATAAATACTCATCATATATATCAAGAATATTCAAACAGTACGAGATACCATATTTTCTGGATGAGAGGCGAACAGTGACATCTCATCCTGTTGTAGTGTGGCTGCTCTCGGCTATGCAGTTTGCAGGCACGCATCTTCGCGAATATCTTTTGGACATGATAAAAACTCTCTACACTCCGCTTTCACAAAAAGATATCGAGGAATTTGAAGACTACTGTATTGCATGCTCTATTCAGGGAGATATGTTCTTTAGGGACTTTAGAAGAGGTGCACAGAAACACAATCTGAAGATACTGAACGAGAGAAGAAAAGAAATAATAAGCCAAATTAAAGAATTTGATACCAGCGAAAAAAGTGCTGCACAGTGGGCAAAGGGGATATATGCTTTGCTGGAGAGTGCACAGATACCGGTATCTATCAATAGAGAGAGAAGCAGGCTGGAGGAAATGGGCAGGCTGGATGAGGCGGCGGAGACCGTGCAGAGCTGGAACGTGATAATAAAAATATTAGAGCAGCTTTATGCAATATCATCAGATGATTCTTTGGACTTAGATGACATAATATCTTTATTGGAGGAGTGCTTTTCAAATGTTCAGATAGGCGTGCTGCCAACAGGCATAAACAAAGTGACTGTGGGAGATGTGGGCAGATCTAAAACTGCTGATATTAAATGCACGTTTATTTTGGGAGCCAATGAAGGACTGCTGCCGATTTCTGTGCCGGAGGGCACAATATTTGCAGACAATGAGCTGGAGGTATTTGCACAAAACGGCGTGTCTGCGGGCAGAGGCGGAGAATTCAGAAAGAGCGAAAGCAACTATAATCTATATAGTGCCATAATATCACCTAAGGATATGCTGCACATCAGCTATGATTGCAGCGGTGGCGGCGAAAAGGCGCTGATAGTAGAGAAGATACTGACACTGATACCGGATTTGATAGTAGAGGCTGCACATATCGACCCCATGATATGTCCTGCGTCTGCATTTTCAGCGGCGGCCAAGGCACTGGGAGCAATAGGCGACAGCAGACCATACAAGGACGGCACGTGGAAGGCAGGGCTGTCTGCACTGATGGAAGACGAAAAATACGCAGATAACATAGAGAAAATGTATAACTTTGCGGCAGGCGGTAGCACACAGCACGAGATAATGCAGAGCATAGACGGCGACCTAGTGGCAAGTGTCAGCCAGCTGGAGAAGTATGCCAAGTGTCCATTTGCATATATGATAACCTATGGGCTGCAGCCAGAGGACAATCCGCAGGCACAGATACAGCATGTCAGCAGCGGAGCATATCTGCACAAGGTTATGGAGGAATTCGGCAGGGAACTGATGGATAAGGACATCCAAAAGCTAAGTGATAATGAAATCGGCATTATGATGCAGAAAAAGGCAAAGCATATTGCGGCGGTATTTGAAGACGGGGTGTTTTCTATAGATGCAAAAAACGAGTTTTTATCAGAGCAGCTTATGGACACTGCACTCAGAAGCTCGATGGTGTATGCAAAGGGGCTGAGAAACAGCAGCTTTTTGCCCATAGCTCATGAGATGACGTTTGATATCGGCAAGGAATTCGGACCAATAAAAATAGATCTGCCAAACGGCAAAAAAGTGCTGCTGCGAGGCAAAATAGACAGAGTGGATGAATACTCATCCGGCAGTGAAAAATGGCTGAGAGCAGTGGACTATAAATCCGGCAGAAAAAGCGTGGATTTAACGGGTCTGATGACGGGCGAAGACCTGCAGCTTTTTGTATATGCAAATGCACTGCAAGAAAACACAGGAGATAACATGGCTGGGGTTTTCTATTTTCCACTGAGGAATGACTACACAGACGAGGCAAAAGACCAAAGCGATGTGGAGAGAATGAATGGGCTGTTTGTGGATAATTCAAATGTACTAAACGCTTTGGATACATCAATAGATGCAGGAGAGAAATCCCAGATTGTAAATCTGAAATATAAAAATGACAAAACCCCGTGGAAGAATGAGGCAATAAAAACACCCACATATTTCGATGCCGCAATGAAGGCAGCCATGAACACGGCAAAAAACCTGTGTACCAAGATGGACAAAGGCGAAATGGAAGTGAACCCTATTGCAGACAAAACAACATCTGCATGTGCATACTGCGAATATCAGAATATCTGCAGGTTCGGTGCACAGACATATAGCCAAAACCAAAAACCAAATGCCGACAAGGTGGACGAATACATAAAGGGCTTTGAAGGAGGTGACAGCAATGAAGTGGACTAATGAGCAGGAGCAGGCAATTAAAGCAAGAGGCGGCAATCTTTTGGTTTCGGCGGCTGCCGGCTCGGGAAAAACCGCAGTTGTCACCCAAAGAGCTATTGACATTATTGTAAATGAGGGCGTAGATCTATCGCGGATTTTGATGATTACATTCACAGAAGCTGCAGCCACTGAGATGCGGAGCAGGCTGGGCAGTGCCCTGCTGAAGGAGATAAACAAAGGTGGAGATGTGAAGAGGCTGAGCAGACAGCTGGAGAGCCTGAATGACTGCAGCATATCTACAGTGCATGCATATTGTATCTCACTTCTGAAAAGGAACTACCATAGTGCGGATGTAGACCCCAACTTCACAGTGCTGGGCGAGGACGCCGCCAACTACCAGATGCGAGCTATAAACAAAGTGCTGGATGAAAAATTTGAAGGCAAGGACAAGGACTTTTTGAATCTTTGCGATACTCTGGGGGGCAGAGGCGGCGAAAAAGTGCAGGACATTGCACTCAGCCTCTATGAATTTGCCAGAACACAGCCAGACTATATAGATTTAATACATCAGTGGACATATAATTTCAGCTTGGACGAAAACGAAATACTGAATAGCCAATGGGCAGTATTTTTGAAAGAAATGTTCAAGGATAACTTTGCAGATATGATTACACTTTGCAGCAAAGCCATGGAGTTCTGCCAAATGGACGGCGGACCAGAATCTTACATTGATGCACTAAAGGACGATATCAGATATTTTGATGAAGCATTAAAATACTTGCTGGCAGATGATTTTGGTGCAGCAAAAAACTTGATTCAGTCACACGGATTTATGACGCTGCCTAGAAAGAAAAAAACAGATGACGATGCATTAGTGGAGGCCGTTAAATCATTTAGAGACAGCACAAAAGCACTGAATAAAAAGATGCAGGATTCTATTTTGATGCTGCCGACAGATGAGATGGCAGAAAGACACCAAAAAATGTATCCTGCACTTTGCGCACTGAAAGATGTGATAGCGGAATTTGACTCTGAATACAAAAAAATAAAAAAACGCCGCCGCCAGCTGGATTTTTCCGACTTGCAGCATTTCGCACTAGATGCGCTGAAAAGCGACGCAGTGGCAGACGCTGAAAAACAGAAATTCGACTATATATTTGTGGATGAATATCAGGACACCAACAAGCTGCAGGAATGCATAATAGAAAAAATCGTGTCTAATAACAATCTGCTGTGCGTAGGCGACGTGAAGCAGAGCATATATGCATTTCGTCAGGCAGACCCAAATCTGTTTTTGGATAGACAGGCAAGAAGCCAAGAAGAGCAGGGGGCAAAAGACAGGCTGATAAACCTGAATAAAAATTTCCGCTCTGCTCCCGCCATTATAGACAGCATAAATTTAGTGTTTGATACAGCAATGAGCAGCAGACTGGGGCAGGTGGAATACGACCAGAGCCAAAGACTTTATTCGGGAGCAAAAAGACTAGATAAAGATGACATAGGCAGCTGCGAGCTGATAGTGCTGGACGAGGAAAACATACAGAGCGATAATATGGATTCATCTGTAGAGCGAGAGGCACATGTGGCGGCACAAAAAATAAAGGAGATAATGGGGCAGCATATATGGGACAGCAAGCAAGAGAAAATGCGCCCTATGCGATATTCGGACATATGCATACTTTCAAAATCATTTAAGCCTGCCGTCATAAAGGTACGCCGTGTGCTAGAGCAGATGGGCATACCTGTGGTGCCTGCAGAAAGCGGAGAATATTTTGATGAGGTAGAAATAGGGCAGACTCTGGACATACTGACGGTGATTGACAACAAACGAAGAGACAAAGAGATGATATCCGCTATGGCATCGCCGGCATTTGGATTTGATATGGAGGAGCTGCTGGAGATAAGAAAGAGCGCAGACAAGAAGCAGCCGTTTTATATGTGTGTAGAGGCATATGCTGAAAAGGAAAATGGGCTCGGGCAAAAAACAAAAGCATTTCTGCAAAAGATAAGCTATTACAAAGACCTATCCAGATATATTGGATTGAAGGAATTTATATGGCAGCTGCTGGATGAAACAGGGCTGTATAATGCTGTGGGTGCACTGCCGGGAGGCGAAACAAGGCAGGGAAATATGCGAGTGCTTTTGGATAGGGCAGAGACATATAGCAAAATTCCTGGCTCGTCACTTCATGGTTTCCTGGGATATATCACAAGGCTGAAATCCACAAATGCATCCATAGGGACGGATGCAGGCAGCGATGAAAACGCAGTTAAATTTATGTCCATACACAAATCCAAAGGACTGGAATTTCCTGTAGTTATAATAATAAAAGCGAACAGCAGACCATCAGATCAGGACACAAAAAATGTGGTGATGACGTATAAGGATTTGGGATTTGCAGTGAAAAGCTACGATGCAAAAACCAGAATACGAAAAGACACCCTTTCTGCAGAGGCTGTGAGCAGGGCAAACCTGCAGAGCGTATACAGCGAGGAGATGCGTGTATTCTATGTGGCACTTACAAGAGCCAAGGAAAAGCTGGTGGTGATAGGCAGCACGCAAAGAGGAAGCTCCATTCAGAAGTCTGTAGACAAGTGGGCGATGCCCTTTATTCCTTCTCAGTATTTTGGGCACGATGCCACGCTGATGAACTATATGGGCTGTGCTGCGGTGCGAAACACTGCCTGCGGCACCATACGAAAAATGGCATCTATTCCTCCAGAAGCTATGGCACACATAGCAGGATTTCACGCAGCTGTGATACCTGCAGAAACCATACAAATAGACAGAAGCAAAAGAGCCGGTGCAGTGGCAGCTGCAATGAAAGAATGCAGACAGATAGAAACAAGCAGAAAATTTTTGAATGTGCCAAAGGATGACACGGGCATGATACCTGCAAAAACCACAGCTACTGCCATAATGCAGGATGCAAACATGGAAAACCAAATACCATATGAAAACCTAAATAAGCCGGAATTTATATATGCCGACAAAGTATTTTCATCGGCAGAGAAAGGCACTATGACACACAAGGTGCTGGAAAATATAGACTTTGACTGTGCGGATATAAAAGGACTGGCACAGGATTTGGAGAGCAAAGGAATGCTGCCAGAGGGCGGAGCGGAGGCACTGCACTATGATTGGATAGAGAAATTCCTGCAAAGCGATGTGGTGAAGCGTGCCAAAAACAGCAAAGAGATAAAAAGAGAAGTGCCCTTTGTTGTGAAGAAAAAGGCAAATGAGATATACGAAAAGGTGCAGTCTGATGAATACGTATTGATTCAGGGAATAATAGACATGTGCTTTTTGGAAGAGGGCAAATGGGTGATAATAGACTACAAAACCAATAAAGTGACGCCAAAAAACACAAAGGAAATGATACTGGAAGAGTACAAAACCCAGCTGAATATATACAGGCAGGCACTTGAAGACATAACGGGAAAAAAAGTGGCTGCTGTGGGGCTTTATCTTTTGTCGGAGTCAGATGTTGTTTGGATATAACATATAGTTGACAAAAATATGCCTTGGGCGTATTATAATAGTAAGTAAATATTGGTGAAGAAATGAGAGCCGGCTAAACTCCTTTAGTAGAGGGGTTTATCGGCTTTTAATTATGTTTAGGAGAATGTTATGGTTTATGATGTTGCGATAATAGGCGCTGGTGTTTCTGGGTGCGGCATTGCTATGGAGCTTAGCAAATATGATTTAAGTGTGATCATTTTGGAAAAAGGCATGGATGTGGCACTGGGTGCTACCAAGGCCAATTCCGGCATTGTACACTCAGGATACGACTGCCAGCCAGGCACATTGATGGCAAAGCTGAATGTGGAAGGATCTAAGATGATGGCAAAGCTTTGCGAAGACCTGAAAGTGCCCTATGAAAACACTGGTTCTTTAGTAATAGGCTTTGACGATGAGGACAAAGAAAAGCTTCAGGAGCTGTATGAGAAGGGCATAGCAAACGGTGTGGAAGCCATGGAGATAGTGGGTGGAGACAGAGCTAGAGAGATAGAGAAAAGTCTGAGTAAGGACGTGAAATGGGCATTGTACGCAAAGACAGCATCTATAGTTTCTCCCTACGAGCTGGCTATCGGCATGTGTGAAAATGCAGTAGAGAACGGAGCGAAGCTGATATTTGACTTTGAAGTTGTGAAAATAGAGAAGCATGAAAACTTTATAATCAGTTCGCCAAGCGAAACCATAGAGGCAAAATACATAGTCAATGCAGCAGGCATATATGCAGATAAAATATCCAAAATGGCAGGAGCAGAGGATTTTGAAATATTGCCGCGCAAAGGCGAATATATGCTTTTCGATAAGAACATACCAAACAAAGTGTCAACAGTCATTTTCCAGACTCCATCAAAGATGGGAAAGGGTGTGCTGACAGCTCCAACTGTTCACGGCAATATGTTTATAGGGCCAAATGCACAGGATATGGACGATAAAGAGGATAAATCCACCACTATGGATGGACTGAATTACATTAAAGAGCTAGCTCAAAGATCCGTAGAAAGCATACATTTTCCCAGCGTGATTACGCAGTTTTCCGGTATGCGTGCAGTATATGGAGGCAAAAAGGATTTCTATATAAAAAATTCTGAGCTTCAGCCGCACTTTGTACAGATAGCAGGAATATGCTCTCCGGGGCTTTCCGCATCGCCTGCAATAGCCGCAATGGCAGCAGAACTGCTGAAGGAAGCAGGACTGCAGATGAACAAAAAGAAGGTATACAAATCCACCAGAGATTTGCCAAAGCCATTTTCTGCAATGACCGAAGAAGAGATAGACCAAGCATACAAGAATGACAAAAGGTACGGCAGGATAATATGCCGCTGCGAAACGGTGACAGAGGCAGAGATAGTGGCGGCAATTCATTCCAAAGTGCCGGCTCTGACGGTAGACAGCATAAAGCGCAGAACCAGAAGCACAGGCGGCAGATGCCAAGGCGGATTCTGCGGGCCTAGGATACTGGAGATACTATGCAGAGAGCTGGGCAAAGAGCCCAACGAAATAGTGAAAGTGGACAAGGATGCATACATTGTAGCTTCACGCCTAAGGGAGGGAAAGTAGCATGATAAAAGTAGATGTAGCTGTAATAGGCGGCGGACCGGCAGGGCTGGCAGCTGCAATTTCTGCCAGAGAGAACGGCGCAGAAAATGTGATAATTATAGAACGTGATGTTCGCCTAGGCGGAATATTGAGCCAGTGCATTCACAATGGATTTGGACTGCACATGTTTAATGAAGAGCTGACAGGCCCTGAATATGCGCAAAGATATATAGACAGAGTGGAGAACAGCGATATTATGGTGATGCTGGATACTATGGTGCTGGAGATTACAAAGGATAAAATAATCCACTGCATAAACACTGAAGTGGGCTATACTACAGTGCAGGCAAAGGCTGTGGTTCTGGCTATGGGATGCAGAGAGAGAACCAGAGGAGCACTGAATATTGCGGGTGATAGACCAGCAGGAATATTTACAGCTGGTTCAGCCCAGTATATGGTGAACATGCAGAGCCTTTTGCCCGGCAAAAAAGTGGTGATACTTGGCTCTGGAGACATAGGGCTGATTATGGCACGCCGCATGACATGGGAAGGCGCAGAGGTGAAGATGGTGTGCGAGCTGCTTAGCTATTCAGCAGGGCTGAAAAGAAACATAGCACAGTGTCTGGATGACAACAATATACCATTGAGATTCAATCATACAGTAGTAAAGATACATGGCAAGAGCAGGCTGGAGGGTGTGACAGTTGCAAAGGTGGATGAAAACTTCAAACCCATAGAGGATACATTTGAATATGTAGAGTGCGACACTCTGCTGCTATCTGTGGGGCTGATACCGGAAAACGAGCTGACAAACAATCTGGAAGTGGACATGAACCCAATAACAAAAGGTGCTGTGGTGGATGAAACACGCCAATGCTCATTGGATGGAATATTCGCATGCGGAAATGTTCTGCATGTTCATGACCTAGTAGATAATGTGAGCAAAGAGGCGGATATAGCAGGCAGATATGCTGCCAAATATATTGTAGGCGGAATAAAAAAGCAAAGAGAAACAATAGTAGAAAACGGCGAAAATACCAGATATACTTTGCCAAATTATATCAGAACAGATGTCGATAATCTGGATATATACTACAGAACCAAGAAGACGATTAAGCCTGCTGTGGTGAATGTTTTGGCTGATGGCGAGATTATCAAGACAAAGAAAATGCAGATAATAAACCCCGGCGAGATGGAATACATCAATGTAGATATACCTGCAGATGCCAAAAAAATATCTGTTGATATACTGGAGGGATAACATATGGAAAAGAGAGAAATAACGTGCATAGTCTGCCCTGTGGGCTGCGAGATGAAAGCGACAAAAGACGGCGACAAAATAGTGGTGGTAGGCAATGGCTGCAAAAGAGGATATACATATGCAGTGGATGAGATGACGAATCCTAAGCGTATGGTTACATCTTCTGTTGTGGTGAAGGGCGGCGACATGCCACTGGTATCTGTGAAGACAAGCCAGCCTATACCAAAGGAAAAGATAGAGGAAGTACTAAAGGAGATAAAGGCAATAGAGCTGAAAGCACCTGTGAAAATAGGCACTCCAATCATAAAAAGTGCAGCTGGCACTGATGTGGACATTGTGGCAACCAGAAATGTTTTCAGTGTAAATTAAAGTAAAAATATATAAGTAAAGCAAGAAAAAAGAATTTGGTCTGCAAAATTAGTATAAAAAAGCCCAATTCTCATAAATTATTCAATTAAGTCGGTATATTTATTATTGCAGTATTTATTTTCTGATGTTATAATTTTTAGTATAAATAAACACAATAAAAATATTAAGGCTGAAGAGGATAGGGTAGATGAGAGTAATTAGCAGTGAGGCGAACTGGACAAATTTGCCGGTGATAAACTTAATTGATGAAAACCACCAGAAGATCATCTCATGTGAAGATGAATCATCTGTTTTGGGCAATAAAATATGTGTATATTCCAGCGACGGAAGCCAAATATACTTTTTAGATGAAGATTTGACATACGACACTGATGTATTTAATATACAGCAAAACGGCAAAGTAATTACTGTAGTAAAAAGATCTGACAGCATGGTTCATTCGGGAATAAGTATAGAGACTAAGCTGGGTAAATTTGAATATTCCACACTAAGCGGTGTGCTGCAAAAAGATGGGCAGAAGATAGCAAAGATAATAAAGCGGACTCAGTACAATGAGATGCGTATGGAAGTATACATTGAAGAGCAAATAGAATATATAGCTACGATGATGTTTGTCATCCAGCTGCTTCTAAAGTAAAAAACACTCATTACAAAATGCAATTTGTAATGAGTTTATTTTTTTTCGGATATCAAATCAGATAGATATCTGTTTTTGAAAAACTCCTGCACCACTTTATCATATAATATTTGAAATATTACATACCCCAAAATTACCGCTGCAGGAACAAAGTATACATAGGGTACTGAGAGCAATTGTGAATTAATCACCATAGATTTAAAAACAAAATACAGCACGCATATCGCTGCAAAAAGGTAGATGAACCTTATCAGCTCTTTTATTATCAGTTTTTTTGGTTTTGTAATAAAATGAACTATTCCATATGCTCCAAAAAACATAATATATGAAATGGGGATAATGTAGTTGGAGATTAAAACCAAAGACAGTATGCTGGCAGCTGCGAAGCTGAGCAGAACATGCATCTTTTTGTATCCTCCTGCGCACAAAATGCCGCTTATAATAGAGGCGGCAAATAGCATAGATATTTTAACTGTGGGTAAAATCAAGGCCGCAAGCAGCAATACCACCTGCAGCGCTGCAGCCACCGAAAGAACTGTAAGTGTTCTTGTCTTCATTTAGCAGCACCCTATCAGGTCGCCGCCCATGCATTCACAGCAGCAATCTGCACAGATAAGGCTGGAACAGCAGTTGCATGTAGAGCATTCATTGCCCTGCATTGAGGTTCTTTGATTGTTGAATGTTTGGTTAGAGTTTCTGATATTGTTGGCAGCACGGGCGTATTCCATGTTGTTGGGGTCCATTCTGAATGCTGTGGCATAGAATGTGTTTGCCTGTGCATACATTCCCATTTTGGACATGCATAGCCCTCGTAGATAATACCACTCAGCGGAATGATTGCTGATAGTATCCAGCGCAGCCAGTGCCTCACGCACTCTATTCACATTTATCAGCTGGCGAACCTGTGATAGGTTCACGTTGCCGTCGCTAGTATATTCGCTGTATTGGCTGCTTTTGCTTTTGGAGCCTGAGCCTGTTAGCGAGTCATAGGCTTGGTTTATCTCCTGCATTTTTTCCTTTGCCAAATCTCCCAGCGGATTATCAATATATTTATCTGGATGATATTTCTTCACCATAGTTCTATAGGCTGATTTTATCTCTTCCTGTGTTGCTCCCGGGTTTATCCCCAGCACTTTATATGGATCCATAGTATACCTTTCTATTCCTTTTCATTTAATTCGTATTTGCTGAATATTCTATCCATTGTAGCAGGCAGAGACAAATATATAATATTGTCGATAAATTCTCCCGCATCTGCAAGGGGAAGCAAATCCCTTGCTTTGGCTGCCTGCACCAAAGAATATGTCATCACTTCTTTGGCAGTTTTAATATTTTCTATGCTTATCTCTTCGCCCTCTATCAGCGGATTGTAGTTATGCTTTTTTATGTCCTCTTGTGCATCATCAGCCGCATCAGCCAGATAGAGCCATATGCCTAGGTTTTTCATAAGACTCTCCAGCGGGCGCTTAATCTTTTCGTCAGATATTGGTGCATTGCTGCCGATCAACTCCATAATATCCGCTGTGGTAGATGCAGGATAATCTATGCATTTTTCATTTTCCTGCTCATATTTATGCAGCGTATTCAGGTGCTGTGTTATCTTTTTATCCAGCTCTGAATATTTATTTTTTGCTTTTTTATATCCTCTGCTTATCATGCCTTTCCCGATGGGTGCATATATCTTTTTTTCGTCCAGCCACATGTCATCCAACTTGTTGTATGTCAGCAAAGATGTGATGTGTGCACAGTATTCCAGAGTTTTGTTGTCTGCCGAAATAGGACGTTTTTTCAAAGGGTGAGCTACGCATGCTTGGTCGGTGATTTGGAATGTATCTCCGGAGAGCTCGCCTATTAGATAAGCAAATGATGCCATATCATACTGCAGTGCCAGACGCGTGCTCTGGGATACATTTTTCCCTATGGATTTGCACAGCCCGCAGTAGATAGCTTTATATTTATTGTGCTGACGAACCTTCAGCTCGGCAACGTGTGGTCTTATGTATCCAAACATTTTTTTATTATATCATTAAATCTCCTGTTTTGCTATATCATAGCATAAACCAATCAAAACGCCACCCCAAAACGTCATTTTTCTATCTGAATTTACAGTGTTTTTAGATTGTACATTTTCTGCATAGCTTTTTGCAATATATTTGAAAAATAAATAGGCAAATCTAATATAATCTTAATAAAAAATTAAGATTATCCCCGTTGACTTTAAATAAGAACACTGATAACATGAAAATTGACTGACTGGTCAGTCACATTAAATTGAGAATAGCATAATAAGAAAGGATAGAATAAAATGAATATTCCAAAGTTTTCAGTAAGGAGACCTGTAACGGTAGTAATGGTGCTTTTGATAGTGCTGCTGCTGGGAATAGTATCTGTTACCTCACTTAAAACAGACCTTTTCCCTAGCATGAATCTACCATACGTAATAATAAGCACATCATATGATGGAGCGGGTCCAGAACAGGTAGAGATGATGGTAACAAAGCCCACAGAGGGGGCAATGGCAACAGTAAGCAACATTAAGAGCATAGAGTCTATGTCTACAGAGGGCAATTCGCTTGTTATTATGGAATTCAGCGATGATACCGACATGGATAGTGCAATCCTAGACATCAGAGAAAGTCTAGACTTAATAAGCGGATATCTGCCGGAAAACGTGGGCAATCCGATAATCTTGAAAATAAACCCGGATATGATGCCTATACATAACTTCTCTATTTCCGTATACGGCATGGACCTGACAGAAGCATCAATGTGGATTGAGGATGAGATAGTACCAAAATTTGAGCGTATAGAGGGCGTAGCACAAGTGAATGTGATGGGGGCATCACAGGATCAGGTGCACATCACTCTGGACAATGAAGCACTGCTGGAAAAGAACAAAGAGATAGCAGAAGAAAAATACAATATGACATTCACGCAGGACGATGACGGCAATTATGTGCCGGAAGTGCCTGAAATAATTACTGCTGATAGCATAAAGGGTATTATAATGGGTCAGCATTTCTCCATGCCTTCAGGATATGTAGTGGATGGGGAATACGACTACATGGTGCGCGTAGGCGACGAAGTGGCAGACATGGAGGGCTTTGAAAACCTGAGTGTCTACTACGATGAAGAAGCCGAAATAGATGTATTATTAAGCGATGTAGCAGATGTGACACTCGAGGATACATCAAAGGACACATACACATATGTAAACGGTGAAAAGGCTATATTGCTTTCTATTCAAAAGCAAAACACTTTTGCAACCACTGAAGTGGTAGAAAAGGTGAATGAGCAAATAGTGGAGCTGGAAAATGAATACGGCGACGACATACGCATAGAGACCATAATGGATCAGGCAGAATATATAGAGATGGCCGTAGGCTCCGTGAAAAATAATCTGATTTACGGTGCTATACTGGCAGTTATAATTCTATTCATATTCCTAAGAAACCTGAGACCAACATTTATAGTAGGTGTAGCTATTCCAATAAGCTTGTTTGCGGCATTTGCTATGATGTACTTTTTGAAAATCAATTTAAACATCGTATCTATGGGCGGACTGGCACTGGGAATCGGAATGCTGGTGGATAACGCCATAGTTGTAATTGAAAACATATATAGAATGAGAACTGAAGGCGAGAGCGCCAAAAAGGCGGCAGTGAAGGGTGCAAAGCAGGTAGCAGGAGCTATCACGGCATCTACATTGACTACTGTTTCTGTATTCCTGCCTATAGTATTTATGCAGGGCTTTACAGCAGAGATATTTAAAGAAATGGCATTGACTATTTCCTGTTCTCTGATAGCATCTTTGTTTATTGCATTGACATTTGTGCCTATGGCAAGCTCAAAGCTTTTGGCAAAGAAGCCTAAAAAAGAATCAAAGCGCATGAGAAAATTCAAGAAGGCATATGTAAGCTCTCTGAAAACCGTATTGAAAGCAAAAGTGCTCTTCATCGGATTGGCTATAGCATTATTCGGCATTAGCATATACGGTGCACTGCAGGTGGGCGTGGAATACATGCCGGATTCTGATACTGGTCAGATATCAGTTACAGTTGAAATGCCTGATGGTTCTACATTCGAGGACACATCAGAAATGCTGGACAGAGTGACAACAATAGCCATGAGAATAGAAGGCGTTGACACAGTGGGTGCAACTATCGGGGGAGATATGTTTATAACCGGCCCGGCAGGCGGCGGAGTGCGAACAGGAACTCTATATATTCTGGTGGATGAGAACTCCACAAGGACTACAATGAGCATATCCGAAGAGCTGCGTGAGGACACAGACCATTTGGACTGCGACATCGAAATAACCGACCAGGCAATGGATCCTGCACAGCTGGCAGGCGGCTCCGGCATCAGCATAGAAGTGAAAGGACCGGAATTTGATGTGCTGGAAGACATCGCAAAGGATGTAGCGGACATAGTGGACAGCGTGGACGGCACAACCGAGATAGAAAACGGCATAGAAAAGGACGCACCAGAGATTAGAGTGGTGGTAGACAAAAATCTAGCACTGCAAAATGGACTGACTGTAGCACAGGTATACAATGCCATAGATGCTGTAGTAGCACCAGACAACAAAGTGACAACACTAAACGATGAAGCCAGAGAATACGACGTGCTATTGATAAACAATACAAAGGTGATAGACACGAAGGACGAGCTGGAAGATTTGGAGATAGAAAACGGATTTGGCGAGATGGTGAAAGTATCGGAGCTGGCAGATGTAGACTTTGCAGAAGGATATACAACCATCACCAGAACAGGCCAGGAACGTGTGCTGACCGTGACATCCAAGCTGAAAAACGGCTATAACATTGGTCTGGTTAGTGATGACATAGAAAAAGAGCTGAAAGACTACGAAGTGCCAGATGGCTACACAGTGGAGATAGCCGGCGAAAACGAAATGATAATGGATGCCCTATGGGATTTGGGAACAGTGCTGCTTTTGGCGATACTGCTGATTTACATGATAATGGCTGCACAGTTTGAATCACTGAAATATCCATTTATCGTAATGTCATGCATACCTCTTGCATTCACAGGCGGATTTATAGCATTGATTGCCACACAAAACCCAATATCTATAATCTCTGCAATAGGATTTATAGTGCTGGTAGGCGTTGTGGTGAACAATGGCATAGTGATGGTGGACTACACCAACAAGCTGAAAGAGGAAGGCATGCACTACACCGAGGCTGTTATAAAAGCAGGAAAGACAAGACTGCGTCCTATAATAATGACAGCACTAACAACAATATTCGCACTCTCTACCATGGCAGTAGGCGTAGGCAGAGGCGCAGAGATGATGCAGCCGCTGGCTATCACAGCAATAGGCGGGCTTCTGTATTCGACATTGCTGACACTATTCATTATTCCATCTATCTACGCACTGATGGACCAAGCTGAGGAAAGAAGAAAAGAACGCAGAGCATTTGCAGAGAGGAACATGAACAGGAAATCCGAAGCAGAGAAAAGCTAGGTGATATGATGACTGAAAAAAGCAAAAAGGAAAAAATATATGCCGCCGTTATGGAGCTTTTCAAGGAAGGCAAGAACATAAAGAACATTAAGGTCTCTGACATTGCAGACCGTGCAGGCATCGGAAAGGGCTCTATATACCTACACTTTGCATCCAAAGATGATGTGATAGTGGAGGCGGCTAATTACTTTTTCGATACCTGGATGAAGTACTTCGAGGACTTTGTGGTGGATGAGAGCAAGGATTTTAAAGATGTGGTGAAAGATTTCATAGATGTTCATATAAATCTGGTGAATGAATATATTAAGTTCTTTAATCCGCAGGATGGAGCTGACTATATAAATGTATTCAATTCCAATACCTTGCCGGAAACCATAGAGATAGCCAGAAACAGCAGGCAAAGGTATATCAATGTGCTGGAGAATGTGCTGCAGCTGGGTGTGACGCAGAACTTGATAAGCTATGTGAACAGATACTCTGTTAATGTAGTGGCAGAGTCCATTATGCTGATGATAAAGTACATTAATTTCAGGGATATTTTCAAAGAAGACGAAGAATATACAGATCAGGAGTGCATGGATTTGACATATGATATGATACTTCGCATATGTAAGTAATAAAGGGGCTGTCCAGATATTTATGAAATAAATATCTAGGGCAGCCCATCGTTATTTATATAAGACTCTCTAAATTAATGGATTATGATCATCTTCACGTCCTTGTATTTTAGCTATAGATTCATCTTGTATGCCTACTAGTGCTGCACGCCTTCTGCTGTTCTTATCTTTAAGTTCGGCTTTTAGCTTTTAATCAGATGTATTATCAATCAGCTCTTCAGCTCTCCGCATGTTTGATATTGTAAGATTAATATTGTTTTGTATATTTTCAACGTTATCTTCTCTGTTGCCAGGGTTATTTTTCCCTGAAATTTAAGAATTATTTTTTAAAAATTTTTATTTTTCTCTTCTATTATCCTCTAAATGCTATTGCATCAATTTGGAATAATATTTCCTCTCTCAGGAATTTTGTTTCAAATGCTTTCCTAGCAGGATACTTTCCATTAAATCTTTCTTTAATTATATCTCCTAAAAAATGTATATCCATAATATCTTTAAATAGACAATCCATTTTCACAACTGATTCCAAATTTAAGGCAACTGATTTCAATCTTTCTTCTAAAACATCAAATGCACCATGTATTTGGTTTTCTAATGGTTGTCCTTCATTTTTCATACAATAGCTAACAAAAACAAAACCTCCAGCTTCAACAATTCCATTATGTGCCCATTGTTCGTCTAATTCGGTTCTTTTAATTTCTCTCATATTATGCTCCTCTGTGTAAAATTTAAAACTCATATAATAAATACCTATAAATAGAATATATGGCTAAATAAGTATATCATTTTTATAATTTTTAGTCAAAAAAATTATGTAAAAAAGTAGGGTGGAATATTTTCGAAGAAGACGAAGAATACAAAGATCAGGAGTGCATGGATTTGACATATGATATGATACTCAGGGTTTGCAAATAGTAACAAAAAAAGACCTGCCGGAATACGACAGGTCTTTTACTATGCTTTTAATTATTGTT
Source organism: Eubacteriales bacterium (assembly GCA_040883315.1). Taxonomy (GTDB): domain Bacteria; phylum Bacillota; class Clostridia; order Christensenellales; family UMGS416; genus JAFGUF01. The sequence goes on along the minus strand of JBFLKU010000026.1, from coordinate 98,034 downwards.
TCAGAGCTTCCATTTGTACGTTTAGCTCAGATATTGTAGCTATTGCACTATTAATTTCTGAAATAACATCTTGTACGTCGCTTTGAAAGTCTTTAACATTTAATGTGCCAAGCTCTGCAGCTACGTCAGCCATTTTTGCACTATATTCATTGTTTGTTGCAATTATTCCGTCAAGTGCCGCATTTAGGCTTGCTGTATCTGCACTATTTGCTAGCTCGTCTGTTTGTGCCACCACAATGCTTTCCCATTCGGTAGCCAAGTTTTCGAAATCATATGCTAGTCTTGAAAATTCTTTTAAATCTGGAATAGCATCAATATCGCTTTGGATATTGTCTACTGATTCTTTCAATGTATTAACAGTAGTATTGAATGCCTCTTTATCAGATATACCTTCTTCGTAGCCTTCTATTTCAGCTAGGTATCCTTTTGTAGCTTCCAGCATTTCTAAATCTTTAGCCATCCATGCGTCGCATATTGCGTTCACTTCATCTGCTGTTTCTGCATTGTCGATGCTATCAACGAATGAATCAGTTGCTTGGTTATAGTCTGCTAGGTCTAAATTGAATCCATCTACTGCTGCGTTGAATTCCTCGACATAGTTAGGGCCGCATGCAGACAGTGCAAAAAGCAAGACCACAGCAATTAGCATAAAAGTTATTTTTTTCATAGTATCTCCTTATTTATAAATATATTGTTAATTAATCTACAAATAGAGAGTATACACTAATGTTGTAATGTTGTCACGCATAAATTTGATATTTTGTAAAAAAATTGTAAGTTCATAATAAATAGCAGAACATCAAGATAGGGATGGTCGAAAAGTATATGGGGTTCTGCCCCAAACCCTGTTAAAGGGACTAGTCCCTTTAAAATCCTTGTAATAATTTATTTACTGTACTAATATACAAATATATACAATAAAATTAATATTATAGTATAATTAGTGTAAATAGTTTCAAGGAGCTTTTTATGACAAAAACAAATGAAAAAAAATATCAAAAACTTATAGAAATTCTAGAAAAAATAAAAAGAACAAAAGAATATGGTGATTACTGCTTTACAAATCACCATTTTTCTTATAAGAATATACCCTATAAAGATGAAGCATTAACAATACTTTCAGAAATTGAAGAGTTAAGTATTTTTAATAATAAAATGCAGGTATTTAGAGAAATAAGTTTGAGTGTGTCTTATAATAAATTACTTAGATGGTTGCTAAATAGAATAGAATTGAATGATTTAACTGTAGTTATAGAGTGGCTTTGCAATTATGTAGAACATGAATACTATACCGAAATTAATTATATTTGGTTAAATGGAATTAAAATAGAAAATAATTTAACTTATGAAATTATTGATGGTATTTACTTATGTCCAATAACTTCAATTCCTAATAGGATACTTGCTAATCAATTATCAGGTGATAGTTATCCATTTAATTTCTTTCAGCCTTCAGTAGTATTGTATAAAGAATATCAAGCTGAAAAACATCATAAAGAAATTGGAGATACAGAAAAAACTACCACAATTTATCAAACATATGACCTTGACGATATTCGTTTATTAATTTCTATTCTTAATCATAGCGTACTTTCACCGCAAGCTTTAGGTTATAGTTATTTACCAGCTGACGATGTTCCTTGCTCAAATAATATTTCTTTGCATATAACAGGCTATAGACAACCTGGAGTTTATCCACCTTTAATGGAAATGGAAATAATAAAGCTAAAAGAAATGTATAGTAAGTTTCGTACATTAGGCGAAAAGCGTAAAAAACAAATTAGAAAAATATTATCACGTCTAAATGAATATAGTACTTGTAGTAATCCTGTTGATAAAGCTATAGCTTTTAGAATTGTGGCAGAAACCATTTATATAAATAAACATATTAGTTATATAAAAAGTACGCTATCAGATAGGTTTTCAGAGTTTCATAATGATGGTACAAATGAAGCGTATCTAAAAAAAATAATGAAAACTTTTTACGAAGTTACTTCATCTGCTAATCATGCTGTAGAATTAGTTGGTGATGACTTAGTATTTGCTAATATTAATTTTAAGGACTTTATTCCATATTTCTTTGATGCAATTATTTATATGTTAGAGGGTAAAACTTTCTCATGGGAGCAAAGCTAGGCGACTGATGATAGCATCGTTTCAAAATTAACAACAATGAAAAAGGAATGACAAACATCATTCCTTTTTTGAAATAGCTTTAAAATAACTTTACTTACTTCTTGCCCTTTTTATAGCCTTTTCAATCTCCATATAAATCAGCATCAATACTGATGCAGCTGCTGCAATCAGCCATTGTGGGCCTGTTAGCAATGCTAATGAGAAAGCTACGCGGATTGGCGGAATAAGCACCACCATCACCTGCAGTATGCCGGATACCAAAAATGCCAGTATCATGGATTTATTTGAAAATGGAGCGGATAGGAAGGACTTCACATCAAATCTGCTGCCAAGTGCATGAAATAGCTGGGTGAGCCCTAGGGTGATAAACGCCATAGTGGTGGCTACAATGCTATCGAATGCATTAAACGCATATATATATACGCCCAATGCTATGCCGCCCTCTATTGCTCCGTGGGTAAGTATCTCAAACCACATTTGTTTGCTGAAAAACGGTGCTCTGCTGTCTCGCGGAGGGTCACTCATCACGTCGCCCTCTGCCGGCTCTACACCCAGTGCCAATGCTGGGAATGTGTCTGTTACTAGGTTTATCCAAAGTATATGAACGGGGCGGAAAAGCTGCCAGCCCAGCATAGTGGCTATAAATAGTGCCAGCACCTCGCCCATATTGGACGACAGCAGGAATTTCACAGCCTTCTTGATATTGGTGAATATCTTTCTGCCTTCCTCCACGGCGGATACTATGGTGGCGAAGTTGTCATCTGTCAATACCATATCAGATGCAGCCTTGCTGACATCTGTGCCTGTAATACCCATGCCCACGCCAATGTCTGCGCTCTTTATGGCTGGTGCGTCGTTCACTCCGTCGCCTGTCATAGCTACTATCATGCCTTTTCTCTGCCATGAGTCCACTATGCGTACTTTGTGCTCTGGTGATACTCTGGCATATACGCACACGTCATCCACCAGATTGTCCAGCTCGTCGTCTGTCAGCTGCTCTATTTCTCTGCCTTCAATGGCTTTTTTGGTTTCGTCCAGCATGCCCAGCTTTTTAGCTATAGCAGATGCTGTTATTCTGTGGTCACCTGTTATCATGATAGGGCGAATGCCTGCCTTCAGGCACTTTGCCACGGCGGCGGCTGCCTCTGGTCTTGGCGGGTCCATCTCCGCACATAGCCCAAGGAATGTCAGATTGCTTTCTGCGTTTTCTTTGTCTGATATGCGCTTATCATCCTGCATCTTTTTTGCAAATGCCAGCACACGCAGTGCATTATCTGCCATGTCGGTGTTTGTGTCCAGTATTTGCTTTTTAATATCATCAGTTAGCGGAACCACTTTATTATTCAGCAGTATATGGCTGCAGCGATCTATCAATATATCCGGTGCACCCTTTGTGTACATGGTGTATGGCTTTGCATCGCCTACCAGCACGCTGGATAGCTTTCTTGTAGATTCAAATGGAATCTCATCTATTCTGCTTCTTGAGCGCAGCTTTTCCTCGGTGTATAGCCCGCAGTGCAGTGCAAAATCCATAAGGGCGGTTTCTGTGGGGTCGCCTATTGGGTTGTCGTTGTCGTCTAGGTTGGCATCGTTGCACTCTGCCATGCAGTTGACCAGCTCTATTAGCTCCGGTGTGTGGGAGGACGTGTCATGCTCACGGGCTAGGTTGGCATACACGTATTCCACGGTCATTTTGTTCATTGTCAATGTTCCTGTTTTATCAGAACATATTATATTCGTTGAGCCAAGGGTTTCTACAGCAGGCAGTTTTCTTATTATAGCGCCTTGTTTGCTCATTCTGTTCATGCCCATCGCCAAAACTATTGTCACAACAGTTGCCAGACCTTCTGGTATGGCAGCCACAGCCAATGAAACAGCTAGGAAGAACATATCAAATGCTTCTCTTCCTGTTAATAAGCCTATTGCAAATATTACAACAGCAATGCCTATTACGCCAAAGCTGATTAACTTGCTTATCTGTGCTATTTGCTTTTGCAGTGGGGTTACTTCGTCCTCTGTGGTTGCCAGCTTATCGGCTATTTTGCCCATTTCTGTGTCTAGCCCTGTGCCCACCACCACTCCTGCACCGCGTCCGTAGGATATGGATGTGCCCATAAATGCCATGTTCTTTTTGTCACCTACCACGGCGTGCTCGTCGGCTATGGCATCGGTTATTTTTATAACGGCTTCGGATTCGCCTGTCAATGCACTTTCCACAGCAGATAGTGTAGCACTGTCTGTCACACGGATGTCTGCACTCACACTCATGCCCGCTTCCAGCAGCACCATGTCGCCCACCACCAGGTTAGCAGAGTCAATGGTCATCACGCTGCCATCGCGCACCACTGTGGATTTGGGGGCTGCCAGGGATTTCAGGCTCTCCAATGCGGCCTCTGCACGGGCTTCCTGTATGGTGCCCATCACGGAATTAAGAAGCACCACTATAAATATTATCACGGCGTCGGTCACCTCGCCCATAGCCAGCGATATGCTGGCAGCAGCGATTAGAACCCATATCATCACGTTTTTAAATTGCTGCAGGAATATGCCAAAGACGGTTTTTTTGTCGCCCTCGGGCAGCAGGTTTGGTCCGTTTTCTTCCAGTCGCTTTGCAGCCTCCTGCTTGCTTAGTCCCATTATTTGTGTGTTAAGGTCGCTAAGCACCTTCTCCACACTCTGCATATGATAATTTTTATTCATCTGTATCCACCAGCTTCTCTATGAGCTTCTGGGACCTTTCTATAAAGTTGCTCAGCTCTTTTGGCTCCATCATTCCGGATGTCAGTCTTGCCAAGTCATAAATCTGCAGGCATATTTCATCCTGATTTTCGCTCTCTTTTTCCTTTTCCAGTATCTTCTCTACTACATGGCTGTTGGTGTTTAGAACAAGCTTTGCCTGGTCTTTGATGAAGTCCATGTTGCCCATGCCGTACATGTTGCTCTCCTGCATACGCTGCATGTTCTCATCAAGTTTTATAGTAGCAATAGTGGTTTTGGATTTCAGCGCCTCAAATTCAACATTCAGTTTTTCTTTGCTTGTTGCACGCTGAAAAGCCTTTGTCAGGGTTTCCTTGTCTGTGTCAGCCAGCTTCACGTCGTCTTTCAGCTCATCCGGTGTTTCGCTGTCTATACGCACAAATCGAAGACCCGGGTTTTTCATCTCCAGATGCTGAATAAAGTGAGGGTCTATCATTGTGTCGAATATACCAACAGAAAGATTAGCTTCCTTATATAGCTCTATCTGTGCCTTCTGTCTTTCTACATTTGTGCTGTAGTATACTTTCTGCTCTTTGCTTTCATCTGCTTTCGGCAAAAATTCCGGCAAGGTGATGTATTCGTCATCTTGGTTTTTAACCAATACATACTCTTCTGCCTGCTCTGCAAATTTTTCGTCTCTTATGCAGCCGTATTTAACAAAGGGATGTATATCCACCCAATATGTCTCGTAGTCTTCTCTGTCGTTCTTGGCAAGGGATTTCAGCTTGTCTGCCACTTTTTTCACTATATGTGCAGGTATTTTTTGCACTTCCTTGTCATTCTGCAGAAATGACCTGCCTACATTCAGAGGCAAATCCGGGCAGTCCAGCACGCCCTTTAGCATCAGCAGAAATTCCGGGATTATTTCCTTTATATTATCTGCGACAAATACTTGATTGTTATAGAGCTTTATCTGCCCCTCTACTGTCTCCATTTGGTGGGACAGCTTGGGGAAATACAATATTCCCTTCAGCGTAAAAGGATAGTCCACATTTAGGTGAATCCAAAATATCGGGTCGTTAAAGTCTGTAAATACTTTATGGTAAAATGATTTATATTCTTCTTCTGTAATGTCATTTGGGTTTTTTAGCCATAGGGGAGTAGTGTCGTTTATTGGCTTTGGCTCTTCCTTCTCCTCACCATCTTTTGGCTCCTCTTCACCCACCTGTTCTATGAATATAGGGTATGGAAGAAAAGAGCAATATTTGCGAAGCACTGCACTCACAGCGTACTTGCTCATGTATTCTTTGCTGTCATCATCCAGATAGATAGTGACCGAAGTGCCTCGTACTGCTTTGTCGCTCTCTTCCATCTCGTAGTCTGTGTTGCCCTCGCAGCTCCATTTCACTGCCTGTGCCCCATCCTGATACGAGAGAGTATTAATCTCAACTTTTTTAGCCACCATAAATGATGAATAGAAGCCTAAACCGAAATGCCCAATAATTGCATCATCTCCTGCATCTTTGAATTTTTCCATAAACTCTTCTGCACTGGAGAAGGCAACTTGGTTGATGTATTTTTTCACCTCTTCGGCAGTCATTCCTATGCCGTTGTCTTCAAAAGTTAAGGTTTTGTTTTTTTTGTCGCAGTATACTTTTATCTTGAAATTATCTTCCTCTATTTTTGCCTCGCCTAAAGAAATCAATTTTTTCAGCTTTGTAATGGCATCGCAGCCGTTGCTGACCAGCTCCCGAACAAATATATCCTTGTCACTGTACAGCCATTTTTTGATGATAGGGAAGATATTCTCCGAATGTATTTCAATATTCCCTTTTTCCACTTTCATATAATTACCTCCTAAATATATATTTTTTTATAAAGCATTTAGCTTATAGTATTCTACGTGTGCGCTTCTGGAGCGATATATTTCCACGCTATCTGGCAGCAGCTTTTCGCCCTCTATGTAGTCTGCCACATCCGAGTGTACTTTTAGCATATATCTGTTGCTTGGTGATGTTCTTTGCAGGTTTAGGTATTCTCTTAGTATTTTCAGTGCTACAGTTTCTTCATTGAATACTCTGCCGGAGCCGCTGCAGTAGGGGCACGTCTTGTGCATCATTGTGGCTACACGCTGGCGTATTTTCTTTCTGGTCATCTCCACCAGTCCCAGCCCAGTCATTCCCACTACGTTTGTTCTGGTTCTGTCTTTTTTCAGCTCTTCTTCCAACACGTCCACCACTTCATTCTTGCTCTCTGGTTCTGCCATGTCTATGAAGTCTATTATGATTATGCCGCCGATGTCGCGCAGGCGCACCTGCCTTGCTATCTCTACGGCAGCTTCTTTATTCACTTTTATTATTGTATCCTGAAGATTGTTTGTGCCCACGAATTTGCCGGTGTTCACATCCACCACTGTCAGTGCCTCTGTGTGGTCTACAATCAGGTATGCTCCGTTTTTCAGCCAGATACGGCGAGAGAATGTTTTGTCCACCATTTTCTCTATGTCCATATCGGTAAATATATCACCGTGATAATATTTTACGTCGCCTGTCCACTGTGGTGCCAGCCTTTTCGCCATTTTGGCTACTCTTTCGTATTCTTCACGGTCATTTATTACAAACTCGCTGGTGCTGTCAGAGCACAAATCTCGGATGGAACGCAGCAGCAGGTCGTTGTCTCGGTGGATTATAGCAGGGGAGTTTTTGTATTTCGAATAGTCGTTTATCTCCTCCCATAGCTTTGATAAATCCAGAATCTCCTGCTTCAGCTCGTCTGCATCGCAGCCCTCTGCTACAGTACGTATAATTATTCCCATGCCATTTGGACACACTTCCTGTGCAAGGGATTTCAGCCTTTCGCGCTCGCCTTCGTCCTCTATACGCCTCGAAACACCTACATAATCCATGGTAGGCATCAAAACTAGCATGCGTCCGGGCAAGGTGACATGGGTGGTAATTCGTGCCCCTTTTGTTCCCAGTGGGTCCTTTACCACCTGTACTAAAATTTCTTCGCCTTGTTTCAGCACATCTCCTATGTCTGTAATCTCTACAGTTTTATCATGATCATGGTCTTTAAATTTGAAGTTATCTTTATCAAGAGCAACATCCCCAACGTACAAAAATGCATTCTTTTCAAGACCAATGTCTACAAAGGCAGCGTCCATTCCCGGCAGCACATTCACTACCTTGCCCTTGTATATATTGCCTGCCGGTCTTTCGTTGCCGGGGCGTTCCACATAGTATTCCACTAGCTTTCCATCTTCCAGCACGGCAAGGCGAACCTGCCCGGGGATGACAGACGCAACTAATTGACGATTAATCTGCTGTGGGACAATCTCCGATTTTTCGATATCCATATTAATTCCTTAAAATTTATTTTAATATTGCCGAGCAATATAATAACCTAGTTAGTTAAAAGTTTGGCTTGTTGCACATGCTCAAAAGCGGATAGTGCTTACCTGCTTTTTCAAAATATATATCTTTTCTTATTATTTTAGCATATTTTGGCTCAATATTCATAGCAGATAGTACTAATTTTGGGCTAATGTTGCTTTTGCCGCCGCTAGCCAGCTGCATCTGCACAGCATTTGGTATCTCCAGTATTGGCTTTATGTCGAAAATACCCTCGCGGATTTCTACACTGCGATATCCTTTTTTTGTGTGCTTTTCCACAGATATCTCCGTGGATTCATATATTTTTCTTATTTTTTCATCTAGTTCCCTTTGGGATGTATTCGATACCAGCACTATCCATTCGCACATTGCCACCATGGACATAAGCGATTTATATTCCTTGGATATGTATCCGCAGCTTTCTGCATAAAATCCCGGTGCTATCACCTGATTCAGCTTTGCCTTAATAGTCTCCGGCGGAACGTATTCCATCAGAGAAAACTCCATATATTCTCCTCTGGATTCTACAGCCACAGATAGCGGCAATGCGAAAGTGAGCGCAACGTGAGGATGAAAACCAAGGGTATATTTAATAGGAAGCCCAGAGCGCCTTAGGGCACGCTGCATGCTTCTTTGAACATCCAGATGAGACACATATATGGCCTCATCGTTTTTTGAATACTTTACAATTACTCTCAATTTTTCTCCTCCGTAGGATTAATCATAGTGCAGTTCACCAGTCCGCAGCCTCGGCAGCCATCTCTACAGTCATCGGTGGTTATTCCCTGCTGTGCCAGCTTCCATTCCCTCTGCAGGAATTTTTTTGAGACGCCGCAGCTTGTGTGATCCCAAGGCAGCGGTGCATTCAGAGGAGTAGGCTCGAAATAGCTGTCGGTGTCTATATTGCATTCTGTAAATGCCTGCATCCACAAATCATAGTTGAAATACTCGCTCCAGCTATCGAACTGGCATCCCAGCTCTGCCGCCTTTGCAACCACAGAAGATAGCTTTCTGTCTCCCTTTGCAAATATGGCCTCTATTCTGGATACTTTGGCATCGTGATAATTATACACCACGCCTTTGACGGATTTAAGCTTATCTTTCAAAAAGTGCTGCTTTTCCATAAACTCATCCATACCGTTTTGTACATACCACTGAAATGGTGTGTGTGGCTTCGGAATGAAGCAGGAAGTGGAGACCACTATTCGAAGCCTGCCTTTTCGCAGTTCACTTGGCACTTTGTAGAATTCGTTTCGTACTATATTTGCCAAATGTGCTATTGCCTCGATGTCTTCATATGTTTCTGTAGGAAGGCCAAGCATAAAATATAGCTTTACGCTGGTATATCCGTTTATGAATGCGTTGTGTACGCTTTCTATTAAATCATCCTCTGTCACGTTTTTGTTGATTACATCTCTCAGCATTTGGCTGCCCGCCTCGGGCGCCAGTGTCAGCCCTGCTTTTCTTTGGCTCTCTAGGCTCTCCATGTATTCCTTAGCATGGGCATCCAGACGCAGTGATGGCAGGGAGACTGTTGTGTGGCTTTCTTTCAGCTGTTCGTGCATGCCCAGCACCAGCTCCTTTAGGCAGGAGTAGTCCCCGGATGATAAGGATGTCAGTGACACCTCATCATATCCTGTTGCCTGCAGGTTTGCCTGCACCTGCTGCAGAATTGTATCCACGGTTTTTTCCCTGATGGGTCTGTATATCATGCCTGCCTGGCAGAATCTGCACCCTCTGGTGCATCCTCTGAATATCTCCATAGTTACTCTGTCGTGAACCAGCTGGATAAATGGCAGTATGGGCTTCTGCGGCCATGGAGATGCATTTAAATCATCTACAAATACCTTTTCCACCACCTGCGGAGCACCGTCTTTCGACACGATTTCACTGAATTTTCCCTCAGTATATTTTACATCATAGAGCTGCGGTATGTAAATACCTTTCTCCTTTGCCAGCTCTTTATAAAAATCAATTTTTGATGTTTTATCTTGCTTATGCTGGGCATATTTATCCATTATGGTGCCGTTTATATATTCACCCTCACCGATTACAATAATATCAAAAAAGTCTGCAACAGGCTCTGAATTATATGTGCACGGTCCGCCAGCAATAATTATAGGGTCATCTTCCCCTCTGTCCTTGGAATAGATAGGGATGCCGGATAATTTCATCATATGCAAAACGTTTGTATAGCACATTTCATGCTGCAGAGTGAAGCCCACAAAGTCAAACTTATCAAGAGGCGTTTTGCTCTCTAGGGAATACAATTTTTCATCATTTGCTGTCAGGGCATCTGCCATATCCGGCCATGGTGCAAAGCACCTTTCGCAGAAAGTATCTTCCCTGCTATTAAGCACATCATATAGTATTCTTGTTCCCATATGGCTCATGCCCACTTCGTATACATCAGGGAAACAGAATGCAAAGTGTATATTATATTCAGAGGGCTGCTTTACAATGCTGTTTAGCTCGCCGCCTGTATAGCGGGAGGGTTTTTCCACAGACCTTAATATTATGTCCAATTTTTCTTTGTTCAATTGCTATGCCTTTCTACTGCCGCAAAATATATTTAGTTGATTTTTGGGCAGCCTACATGATATTATAATATAATTGAGTAAAAAAATAAACAAAAATCCCATATGGAGAATTTTGTGATTCGATTAAAAGCAAGGAGAGCGTATGAGCACCGATAAATTCTTTTGTGTATCCACAAACGAAAAGTACAATGATATACAAAACGACGGGAAAAATGTGCAGCGAATAAATATCATTAGAAGAGAGCACCCAAACTGTGCTATATATAAAAAAACAGTTTCTACCTTGGATGAAGAGCTGATAAGAACCACTCTATACACCCCAAACAAGAGAATATCACAGGATATCAGCAAAGAGGGCAATCAGACAAGAAGCTGCTATGTCAGTACGGAATCTCATCTGGAAACTTTGCTAATATATTTAAAGGATATCGAGGTGCGGCTAAATGACATAGATATAATTGCTGCTGCACAAAAAAACGAGGACAGCATTTTGGTGGGCGAGCTTTGCCAAACACCATATAGGCAGATGCTGACCAACTGGACAGATGCGGAAAGCTTTGAAAAGCTGAAAGATACAAAGACGTTTGCATCATGTATATATCAAATGAAAAAAATACTAAGGGCCCAGCTGGAATGTGCGCAGGAAGCTGTGCAAAAATATAATATTATGTATTTTACATTCGGCGACATACTAACACCAATGGAGCAGGGTGCTTTCGAAAAATATTACTATAAATACTATAGACAGGCAAGCAAAGAATATGAGGGGCTTAATATGCTGATAAAAATAGGAAGCCCGCTTACGGATTTCAACAATATACTGGATAGAAAGCATATTAAGGGAGTTGTGCTGACGAATTCTGGTATGGAGCAGCAATAAAATACTAATTTACGGTTTAGATACAAATAAAGAATTCGATAGAGCAGTCGGGTTCTTTTTTGTTGAATATCGACGTTTTGAGTAGATATTTGCAAAGTGATAAATGGAAATTATGATTCGTTTAAAACCATATAGATGGTAAATTATAAAAATTACACAGAGAATGAAATACAATTTTGAGCTTGTTTTTTGTTGTTGTAGGACAATATTTCACACGTTTCGTACATTTCACTTTGATTTTTCGTATATATTAATATATAATTTCATATCGTTGGGATGTATAAATATATACAGAATTTATATAAAAAAAACAAAATGTAAACAATAAGAACAAAAGGTGAATTTGTACTGGATAAAATGGCAATATATGCCGCACAATGATATACTTCATTAGTAGATTAAGATATGGAGAATATGCATAAAATTGTTTGTGCGAAATTAGATAGTGTAGTTTAGCATTCATTTTATATTATCTAATCTTCATGTTTTTTAATCTAATGTTCAAACTTATTACAATCTGATTAATGATTATATACCGGTATAAATATATGCCGGATAGATATAGATGTGGGAGCTTGTAGAAGCAAATATTCAAAATAATACAAGTGAGGGTAAGAAATGCTGAACATTTACATTTGTGAAGACGACAAGGATCAATTAGAGAGAATAACCAAAGCAGTAGAGAACACAGTTTTAATTGAGGAGCTGGACATGCAAATACAGCTCTCCACTACAGACCCATATGAAGTGCTGGAAAGCGTGAAGGAGGGCAGCGGTCCGGGAATATATTTTCTGGATATCGAGCTTAACTCCACGATGGACGGAATAGAGCTTGCATCCAAAATCAGAAACCATGATTCTAGAGGTTTTATCACCTTTGTTACAACGCATCCCGAATTTAGCTATTTGACATTCAAATACAAGGTGGAAGCGCTGGACTATGTGATAAAAAGCCAAGATGAAAATTTGGAGGAGAGCATTAAGAACTGTATGATTAACGCAAATAGTAGATTCGTGAGTACAAAAAAAGAAATGAAGAAATTCTTCTATGCAAAATGCGGGCATAAAGTACTGCATATTCCATATGAAGAAATCATATTTTTCGAGACTTCATCTGTGCCACACAAGGTAGTTGTCCATACAAATGGCAAAAGGATAGAGTTTTATGGGCACATAGGGCAGATAGCGGAGGAACTAGACAATAGATTCTATCAATGCCACAAATCCTATATAATAAATAAAGAGCAGATAACAATGGTGGACAAAAAGAACAGAGAAATTCACCTGAAGGGCGGGAACACCTGTATAGCATCGGTGAGAGCTATAAAGGGACTATACGAAGAATAATATAAAGCGGCTATTTAGCCGCTTTTTGCTTTTACTTTTTTGCAATATTGAAAATATTTAAACAAAAAAAGAGCAGCTAAGGCTGCTCTGTAGAAAAATGTATAATTACTTAAGGAGAGAAATATAGCTAATTTTCTTCGTCGCCTATTGCAAATGTCAGCTCGCATTTAGCCACTGTTTTTCCATTCACTCTGGCAACGCCGTCACCTATCCCCACGTTCATTTTGAAGGCTGTTATTTTGGTTTCCAGCTCCAGCAAATCTCCCGGAACTACTTTTTGCATAAACCTTGCTTTGTTTATCCTAGCCAAAAACGCCAGCTTACCTTTCATTTCCTCCATGGACATTATTGCGATACCGCCGGTTTGGGCTATAGCCTCTATTATCAAAACGCCGGGCATCACTTTTGTCTTTTCAAAATGTCCTTGGAAAAACCATTCATTTCCGCTGACAGCCTTAATAGCCTTTGTGGTGTCGCCGGGAGCGTTTTCCACCACTTTGTCAATCATTAAAAAGGGCTCTCTATGGGGTAGTATTTTCTTGATTTCCTCGATTCCTAACATGTATCTGCCTTCCTTTAAGCTTTTTTTATTAAAATGGATGAGTTGTGTCCGCCAAAGCCCAGAGAATTGGATATTGCGTAAGAACAGTCAATCTTTTTAGCTTTGTTTGGAACATAGTCCAAATCACATTCTTCATCTTCTACTTTATAGTTTATTGTTGGCAAGGCTACTCCCTCGCTCAGTGATTTTATTGTAAGTATTGCCTCCACAGCTCCCGCTGCGCCCAGCATGTGCCCTGTCATAGACTTGGTGGAACATACTTTTATGCTCTTGCTGTGGTCGCCGAAGCAGTTTTTGATGGCTGCTGTTTCTGTTTTGTCATTCAGCGGTGTGCTGGTGCCGTGGGCATTGATGTAGCCTACTTCTTCTTTTGCTATTCCAGCCTCTATAATAGCCAGTTCCATAGCCTTGGCAGCGTGTATGCCGCCCTCCATTGGTGCTGTGATGTGGTTGGCATCGCACGTCTGACCGAATCCTGCAATTTCGCCGTATATTTTGGCACTGCGATTTTTCGCATGCTCTTCGCTCTCCAGCAGAACAAACCCAGCGCCTTCACCCATTACAAATCCGTCACGCTCTTTATCAAATGGTATGCTTGCACGCTCTAGCACTTCAGAATTTGAAAGTGCACCCATTTGGTTGAATCCCTGCACACCCAAATTGCCTATTACGGCCTCCGTGCCGCCTACCAGAACTGCATCCACTTGATTGTTTTTCACTGCGTGGTATGCTAGCCCCAGCGCATCTGTTCCCGATGCACATGCTGTGACTACGCCGTAGCAAGGTCCGTGCAGCCCCAGCTTAATTGCCAGATTTCCGGCAGCTATGTTTATGATAACCTTTGGTATAAATAGTGATGAAACTGTATTCATGCCTGTTGCTATCATTGCCTGGTCCTGCTCGCAGATGGTCTCTAGCCCGCCCATGCCGCTGCCTAGTATCACGCCCACTCTATATGGGTCGAATTCGCTGAGCCCGGAGTCTTCAAATGCCTGCATGCCCGCATATATGGCAAACTGTGAAAATCTATCAAGCCTTTTGGCTTCTCTTTTGCTAATATATTTGCCCGGGTCAAAGTCCTTCACCTCGCCTGCAAAGTGAACATTTGATATTTGCTCTGTATCAAACATAGTGGCTTTGCCTATGCCGCATACGCCGTTTTTTGCATTTTCGTATATTGTATCTATATTGTCGCCTAATGGGCAAACAGCACCCATCCCTGTGACAACTACACGTCTTGTCATAAAAATATACCTTCCTTTTCTAGGCTAAATAACCATTCCGCCGTCTACGCATATAACTTGTCCTGTTATGTAGCTTGCTTTATCAGAGCACAGGAAAGCAACCGTGTTGGCTACGTCCTCTGGTTCGCCTAATCTCTTTAGTGGTATTTTGCTTTGTATTGTTTCCTTCACTTTGTCAGATAGGCTCTCTGTCATAGGTGTCACTATATATCCCGGAGCTACTACATTGGCACACACTTTTCTGCCTGCAGCTTCCTTTGCTATGGATTTGGTGAAGCCTATTATACCAGCCTTTGATGCTGCATAGTTTGCCTGCCCCGCATTTCCTATAACGCCGATTACAGACGAAATATTCACTATTCTGCCTTCACGGTTTTTAAGAAGATAGGGAAGTGCAGCTCTAGTGATATAGAAGCATGATGTCAGATTGGCATCTATTACATCTGAAAATTCTTCGTCTTTCATACGCATTGCCAGCGTATCTTTTGTGATTCCTGCATTGTTTACAACGGCGTAAATTGTTCCGAATTCTTCAACACATTTATCAACTATTTTGCTGCATTCTTGGGATGATGTTAAATCAGCCTGCAGCAGCACGGCTTTTTGGCCTAGCTCCTCCACCTGCTTTTTCACTTCCTCTGCTTTTGCCTGATTTGAGCGGAAATGAATGCCGATATCATAGCCCGACGCAGCCAGCTCTATGGCAATTGCCTGCCCGATGCCGCCCGATGCCCCGGTGACTAATGCTGATTTTGCCATTTTAATTCTCCTTTTTCTCGACCATGTATTTATCAAAGGTCTTTGCGTTTCGAACAGAATATATCTCTACATCGTGTTCTTTTAGTCGTCTCTTCAGCATCTTTGAAAGCACCATTCCTGGGCCTATTTCCACAAATTCTGTTACACCCTCTGCTACTAGCTTTTCGCATATTTCATACCAGCGTACCTTGTGGGATACCTGCATGGATAGCAGCTCTGGAGCTTGAGAGGCATTTTCATATGGGGCAGCCGTATAATTTGAATAAATAATTGCGTTTGGTTCTTTAAAATCTGCCTTCATCAAAATCTCTGAAAATTCCTCTGCCGCACCATCCAGCATTGGTGTATGGAAAGGGCCGCTAGTGTTTAGCGCCACTGTTTTCACGCCGTCTGCCGTGAATTTTTCGCTGGCTTTTTCCACGCTTTGTTTCTTTCCTGCTATCACTATGTTGCCATCTGCAAGATGGTTAGCGACCCACAGGCTTTCATATTGGGATATTGTACTCTCAACAACAGATAGGTCTACGCCCAGAACAGAGAGCATTCCAGATTCACCGGGCTTCACAGCACTGTCCATTATGTGTCCTCTTTGGTTCACCAGCTGTGCACCCTGCACAATCTCCAGCATGCCTGCCGCATTCATTGCGGAGTATTCGCCCAAGGACAGCCCTGCGTATATATCTGCCTTTATGTCCATTGCCTTTAGCAAAGCAACCGAGTGGGCATAGATAGCCGGCTGTACATATTCGCTTTTTTCCATGCCGACGCCTTCAAAGCATGCGTCCTTCAGCGAAAGGCTTAGCCCTGCGTCGATGGCATCAAATACGTTTCTGTATATTGCGTTGCTTTCGTATAAATCTTTCCCCATGCCAGTCTCTTGTGCTCCCTGGCCGGGGAATAGTATTGCTCTTTTCATATTATTAACCTTATTTGAATAAATCATTTAAGCCAGATAACACAGCGTTTATTTTCTTATCAGAAAAAATATCTTCAATGATTTCCTGTGCAGATTCTTCGTTTTGCAGCATGCATGCCACCTGACCTGCCATAAATGAGCCTAGCTTTGTGTCTCCGTCTACCACAGCAGCGCGGAGTGACCCAGCACCTAGCTCCTCCAATACCTCTACTGCATTTTCTTCGTATTCTGCAGAGAGCATTTGACGTGTCAGTGAATTGCGTATCAGGCGAACGGGGTGTCCTGTTATTCTGCCTGTTACTTTGCTGTCTATATCCTTGGCCTTTTTGATTTTGTCCTTGTAGTTTTGGTGTGCTGTGCACTCTTCAGCCATAATAAACCTTGTGCCTACTTGAATGGCTTCCGCACCCAAGCAAAATGCAGCAAGTGCTGTTTTGCTGTCGTGTATGCCGCCTGCAGCTATCACAGGGATATTCACAGCGTCCACAATATCGGGAACTAATACCATAGTCGTCAGCTCACCTATGTGTCCGCCTGCTTCGCAGCCCTCTGCTACCAGTGCGTCTGCACCCATCTTTTCCATCATTTTTGCCAATGCATTGCTTGCAACAACAGGCACTACTTTTGCCCCTGTGCTCTGCCACATTCCCATGTATTTTGCAGGGTTGCCTGCACCGGTTATGATAACATCCACTTTCTCATCAGATACCAGCTGGGCTACTTCCTCTACAAACGGGCTTAAAAGCATAACATTTACACCGAAAGGTTTGTCTGTCTTTTCTCTGACAGTTTTTATCTGCTCTTTCAGCCAGTCAGCAGGTGCATTGCCTGCGGCTATCACGCCGAGGCCGCCTGCCATAGATACCGCAGCAGCCAGATGTGCATCCGATACCCAAGCCATTCCGCCTTGGATGATTGGGTATTGGATATTAAACATTTCTGTTATTTTTGTCTGCTTATTGGTCATTTTATTCCCCAAGATAGTCCATTAAGTCATTCATGCAGTGGATGTCTGCCAGCTTTTCATTGTCGATAGTTAGGCCTAGTTTTTTCTCGATTTCAATAACCAGCTCCATCATGTCCAATGAGTCCATCTCTAGATCTTCAACAAAATCGCTGTCGTCTTTTATCTCGTCGCGGTCTAGATCCAATTGTTCCATCAAAATCTCAATAATTTGTTCTTTCATTTTATGTTTGTTCCTTTCAAAATCACATTTAATTTATATTAAGCCAATGGCCTAAATAACACTATATTGCCCACTCTACCAGTATGCCGCCGTAGGATAGCCCGGCACCGAATCCCACCAATGCCACCACATCGCCTTTTTTCAGCCAGTTTTCCTTGTACGCCTGATCCATAGCTATTGGAATAGATGCAGATGATGTATTCGCAAATTTGTCTACGTTTACAAAAAACTGATCCTTTTCAAAGCTGGATGAATTGGCTACAAATCGTATAATCCTGTTGTTTGCCTGATGGGGGATAATCTTGGTAATAGGCTTGTCTTTGCTTAGCTCTGCCAGCTCGTTCAATGTTTTTTCTACCACATCTACAGCAAATGCAAATACTTTTTTGCCGTCCATTTGTATTTCGCATCTATCTTCTGCCAGGCTTTCAGTCCATGGGTGGTTTACTCTGGCATTTGGAATATACAAAACATCATCCGTATCGGCTATTGCATGCAGCACTGGATGTGTGATGTAGTTTTTGTCGCTGCGCTTTATCACTATTGCGCCTGCACCGTCTCCGAAGAGTATGCATGTAGACCTATCTGTCCAGTCTGTTCTGGATGATAAATTCTCTGATGCTACAACTACTGCAGTGTCTTTTCCCAGAGCGTCCAGCAGAGATACTGCTGTGGCTATTGCATATATGAAGCCTGTGCAGCCTGCAGCCACGTCCATCGCAGCCACGTTTTCGCAGCCTAGCCCTCTTTGCACATATGATGCGATAGCCGGCGTAGCCATATCTCCGGATATTGTAGAGCCTACTATCAAATCGATATCTTCTGGCTTTATATCTGCGTTTTCTACTGCCAGCTTGGCAGCTGCTATTGCCATGTCTGTTGTGGTCTCGTCGGTCACCACTCTACGTTCTTTTATTCCTGTTCGTTTTGTTATCCATTCATCTGATGTGTCTAGAATATCTTCCAGCATTACATTTGTAATTACTTTTTCAGGGACATACGAACCGACACCTATCAGTTTTACATTTATACTCAATGGTTAAATCCTTTCATGTTAAGCAGTTTTTCATATCTTTTTGCCACCAGTTCATCTCCAGTGTATGAATCCAGCTCTTCCAGATACTCCTGTATCTTCTTCTCCAGCTTGTATACGGAGTAGGATACGTTTTCTCTGGAATAATCCTGCTTTTCTCTTATAATGTCGTCTGCAATGCCCAGATTCAATAAATCTGCTGCTGTCAGCTTTAGGCTTTCTGCTGCCAGATTTGCTTTGTTTGCATCCTTGAACAAAATGGATGCACAGCCCTCTGGTGATATGACGGAGAAATAACTATTTTCTAGTAATAGCAATTTATCTGATAATGCCAATGCCAATGCTCCGCCGCTGCCGCCTTCGCTGATGACCACAGCTATAACGGGCACTTTTACGCCTGCTATCAGCTGAAGATGCTCAGCAATCACAGTTCCCTGTCCTTTTGCCTCCGCTTCCACGCCGCAGAATGCACCTGGTGTGTCTATTATGCAGATAATAGGTCTTTTAAATTTTTCAGCCTGGCGTATAGCACGCATAGACTTTCTGTATCCGGCAGGGTTTGGCATGCCGAAATTGCATGTTTTCTTCTCATCTATTGTAAAGCCCTTTTGCTGGCCTATAATAGTAAATGATCTGCCGTTTATTCTGCCTACGCCTGTTATTATTGCGTCGTCATCGCCTAGGCATCTGTCACCCTTCACCTCGAAAAAATCCTGTGTGAGCGCATGAATGTATTCCATTGCCTGCGGACGATCCTGCTTTCTGGCTGTTCGCACGCTTTCCCATGCAGAGGGTGTATTTATTTGTGTATAGTTTTCATCTTTTGATTCTAATGCTTGCATTTTTTCTCTCCTTTACTGGTGATTTTAATGCAGTGATAGTATTTGAGCCAGCGTTGTACGCATGTCTTTTCGCTCTACTATCTTGTCTATCATGCCATGCTGCAGCAGAAATTCTGCTGTTTGAAATTCTTCCGGAAGGTCATCTTTTACAGTCTGCTTTATAACCCTTGGGCCCGCGAAGCCTACTAATGCCTTTGGCTCTGCAAGGATAATGTCTCCCTGCATTGCAAAGCTGGCAGTCACGCCGCCTGTTGTGGGGTTTGTCAGCACGCTTACATATAAAAGCCCTGCATCGTGAAGTTTATTCATGGCTACTGTTGTTCTGGACATCTGTAGAAGTGATATGATACCCTCCTGCATTCTGGCACCGCCTGATGCGCAGAATATGATTAAGGGAAGCTTTTTCTCCAAGCAGACTTCTGCTATGTCTGTTATCTTCTCTCCGACTATCTGGCCCATGCTGCCCATCATGAAGTATGAATCCATAACGGCAAGCCCTGTCCTGTAGCCGCCTATTTTGCATGTGCCGCATACTATGGCTTCATTCAGTCCTGTTGCTCGCTTTGCCTTTTTCAGCTTGTCCTTATAGTCAGGAAAATCCAGTGGGTCTGTGCTTTCCATGTCTCTTCCTATCTCCACAAAAGTTTTTTCGTCGGCTATCATCTCAATTCTTTTCTTCGCAGGTACTCTGAAAAGATATCCGCAGTATACACATGTGGACAGGTTGGAATGAACCAGCTCCTTAAGTATTTCCTTGCCGCATTCGCTGCATGTCAAAAACTCGGGCTGTTTTAATTCTGTTATGTTATTTGTGGATTTATCTATGTTCTCGTTAAAGAGTTTCATCAATAATTCTCCATTTACTCACATAAGCTGCCTTATGCTTTGCTGAAAACCTCTGCACTCAAAACCTGCTCTATCCACTTTGTGTGGACTTTGCCTGTTTTAAAGTCTTTGTGCATCAGTATCGCCTGTGCAAAATCGGAGTTTATATCGACGCCTTGAATATCCAGCTCTGATAAAGCCTGATGAGATGACATAATTGCCTCATCTCTGCTTTCGCCATGGCAGATTATCTTCATTATCATCGAATCGTAAAACGGTGATATTTTGTCTTTGCTCACGTATCCGCTGTCCACCCGTACGCCGAAGCCTCCAGGCAGCTGTATGGATTTTATTTTTCCCGGACATGGGGCAAAGTTTTTCTCTGGGTTCTCTGCATTTATTCTGCATTCTATGGCGTGTCCATTTGCATTTATGTCCTTTTGTTCCAATGCAAATTTGTGGTTCAGCGCCACCTGCAGCTGGCATTTTATCAAATCTATTCCATAAACAGCCTCTGTAACGGGGTGTTCCACTTGTATACGGGTATTCATCTCCATAAAGTAGAACTTATTTTCATCCGTTAGCAGAAATTCAACTGTTCCGGCATTTTTATATCCTGCGATTTTCGCAATCTTCACCGCACACTCTTCCATCTCATGGCGTATACTATCCGGGATGAATGGAGCCGGTGCTTCCTCTACTAGCTTTTGGTTCTTTCGCTGCATGCTGCATTCTCTTGTGCCAAAATGCAAAACATTGCCGTGACCATCAGCTAAAATTTGGACTTCTATATGTCTGGTTTTTGTAAGGTACTGCTCTATGTATACGCTATCACTGCCAAAGGCTGCTTTTGCCTCCTGCTTAACCAGCATAAATTCGCTTTTAAACTTTTCCTTATCGTGAACTATTCTTATACCGCCGCCGCCACCGCCGTGGGAGGCCTTTATGATGACAGGATAGCCGATTTTATCTGCTAGTTTTTTTGCCTTGTTAAAATCATTTATCTCTCCGTCTGATCCCTGCGGAACAGGGATATTGTTTTCTATCATCAGCTGTCTTGCTTTGGCTTTATCGCCTAATAAGTCCATAGACTTTCCGTCCGGACCTATAAAGATGATGCCTGCCTTTTCGCATGCTCTTTGAAAATTTGAGTTTTCAGAAAGGAAACCGATGCCCGGGTGTATTGCACATACGTCATATACCTTGGCTACTGCTATAATTCCTTCAATATTCAAATAGCTTTTTTCTGCTTTTGCAGGGCCTATGCACACTGCTTGATCTGCGATTCTGGTATAATATGCGTCCTTATCGGCGTCTGAATAAATAGCGATTGTTTGTAGTCCAAGCTTTTTGCATGTCCTTATAATGCGTACTGCCACCTCGCCTCGGTTGGCAATAAGTACACTTTTCATCTGCTATTCTCCTTTAAAGATAAATAGAACCTGACCTTCATCTATGGAGTCTCCATCTTGCCCTAATATCTTTTCGATTTGGCCATCCATATCGGATGTGACCTCAATCATGTTTTTCATTGCTTCAAGGATACAAAGGGTATCACCCTTATGAACCATATCTCCAACCTTAACAAAGGGCTCTTCCCCCGGTGCAGCCGCTTGGTAATAAACACCTGTGATAGGTGCGAGCACACTGGGCTTTTTGGCCTCTTGTTCATTTGTTATAATTGCTGGAGTTTCCTGCGTGACCTCTTGGCTGCTTGAAATAATATTTGCAGCTTTTGAGTTTTCCCGTTTAATACGGATTTTAATGTCACTGGTTTCTAGTTCAAATTCTGAGAATGATAAAGAATTTAAATAATCAATAATACCGAATATCTCTTCATTTGACTTTGACATTTTTTATACTCCTTTCTTGGTAATATGCTCCTTTCTGAATATTTATTAATTAGCACTGCTAACTAATATAGCGACATACTACCACACTTTTATAAGCCAGTCAATAAAAACAGAACGTTCTAAATGTAAATTTACCAAATGCTTACATAGAAAAGCCATGTGATTTTATAGTATAATTAATAGAAAATTAACTGAATAGAGGGCTTCTGCTATACAAATGGTAATAAAATCGTAATATATCGTTTACAATATTTTTACTAAAGAAAGTTTTTGAATTTTTTATATACAAAAAGTAAATATATATGTTTATTGATTTGATTTATGCACATTTACTGTTGGCAATATAAAATTGTATGCTATAATATAGCCGAGTAATTATAAGGGAAATCTTTAGGAGGATAAAAACAATAAATGAAAAGACACGAGGATAGCAAATTTAAAAGCAGCATGAAGATACGCTACGATTTCAACAACTTGATGGACACGTCAATAGATGCAAAGCTTCAGGCGGATGGATTTCAGGATAAAGTAGGCGCAATATCAAAAGCTGATATTGAGGCTATGATGCCAAAATACAAAGCTGCCAAAGCCAGCCTAGACAAAAAGCTGGGAAGAGCTGAATACTCCTTGGCATGGACAGAGCTTGCATATAATCAAGATGAAATCGTTAAGGATATATTAGACTATGCAAAAGAGGTGCAGGACAAATTCGACAATTTTGTTGTGCTAGGAATAGGTGGCTCTGCACTGGGTCCAATAGCCCTGCAGCAGGCACTAAACCATATGCACTATAATGACCTGCCAAAAAGCCAGCGCAAAACACCAAAGTTTTTCGTAGAGGACAATGTAGACCCAGAGAGAATGCAGGCACTGCTGGATATAATAGATGTGAAAAAGACATGCTTTAATGTAATATCCAAATCAGGAAGCACGTCCGAGACTATGTCGCAGTATCTAATAGCAGCAAAAGTGCTGCAGGATGCACTGGGCGACAAATGGGCACAAAATGTGGTGGCTACTACAGACCAAAATAAAGGCAATTTAATAAAAATAGCAAAAACAGAAGGCATAAAGACATTCTTCATTCCAGATGGAGTAGGAGGAAGATTTTCAGAAATCTGCCCAGTTGGTCTGCTGCCGGCTGCTGTATGCGGCATAGACATAGAGGAGCTGCTTGCAGGCGTAGCATATATGGATTCTCTTACAAAAGAAGAGGACATATACAAGAATGCATCACATATGGCAGGGCTTCTGATGTATATAGCCATGGAGCAAAAGAACAAAAATATTCAGGTCGTGATGCCTTATGCTGACTCATTAAAATACATGGCAGACTGGCATGCTCAGCTGTGGGCAGAGAGCCTTGGTAAAAAAATGTCTTTGGATGGAAAGCCCGTGCACGTGGGGCAGACTCCTGTAAAGGCGCTGGGCGTAACAGACCAGCACTCACAAGTGCAGCTATATGCCGAAGGTCCATTTGATAAGGTTATTACCTTTATCGCAGTAGATAAATATAGAACAGAGTACACCATTCCAGAGGGCTGCGAAGACGTTCCGGATGTATCATTCCTAGGCGGGCACACGCTGAATGAGCTGATACAAAGTGAGCTGGACGCCACAGAATATGCGCTGACTATGCAGGGCAAGCTGAATCAAAGAATAACACTGCCGGAAGTAAATGCGTTTACAATTGGACAGCTGATGTACTTTTTCATGATGCAGACTGCAGTATGCGGAGAGCTTCTGAATATCGATGCCTTTGATCAGCCGGGAGTAGAGGCAGGCAAAAATGCCACATATGCTCTGCTGGGTAAAACGGGATATGAAAGCAAAAAAGCTGAGCTGGATTCAAGGCCTGCAAAGAAAGAAAGCTATATTTTATAAAAGATTTAGTACAACACATAAAGCCTCTCTTAACGGAGAGGTTTTTTTATATTTTTATTTGACAAATCCAAAAAAGAGGAGTACAATACAGTTAGATAGTTACCTATAACTAACTTAATCAATCTTAACATAATACAGATTCCCTAATCTGAATCTAACCTAAAAACTAAAGAAAGGATACACTATATGCAAAGAGTCACAGGCAGCAGTGCTGCATTATACTTAATGGAAACTGCCAAAGGTAGCAAAAGAGGGTCTGCGGATGCCGATATAGACGACCGTGACGAAGAAGAACTGATAATTTGGTCATTACATTCACTAAATTACCCGTTCAACTAAAATCTTTTAGTATACTTTAGGTTGAAAGTTCATTGTTTAGTATAAACATATTACATACATATAAAAAAGGCTGTCATACGACAGCCTTTTAATTAATGTTTACTTTTTTGCTTTTCGCATTTTGCGTTGTGCGCAATAGCCGCTATGGAGGAAAGAATTCCAACTGCCACAAATGCTTTCAGTGCCGTTTCAAACTCTACACCTCTAAGAAAAGTCATCATAGGATTTATTGAGTTTACAACTATCAGCACCAGCATCATCACGGCCAGCACTAGATTTATATGAGGTAATATCTTATGCAGTTTCATCTATTCGCCCTCCTTTGTGTAGTCAGGGTCTAGTATCAGCAGTGTATCTGTGCTGTGCCTTCCGCCGCCTGCACGCTCGTTTACATATTCATCATTAAATACCATAGCTGATGTAGCACCGCCGTCTAGGTTGTATGCGCTTTCGCAGCCTAGATTATAGAATATTTCGGATAAAAGATTCACATCTGCACCCAGCGAATCGTCGCTTCTGCCTTCCACCACCACCATGCAGTAGTGTCCCGGCTCGTAGTAGCCTACAGCTGTGCGAGGGTTATCATCGCGGATATAATCAGGCAGCACAGAGTCTGTGACTATCTGACCGTCTTTCAAAAGCACAGGACCAAATGACCAAGCTTGGAAAGGTCCTTTTGCTACTATTTCATTCAGGTTTACATCGTTATAGAATATAGGCTCCATTGTGCCATCGTAGTACAATACCATTATGTCGCCTTCAAATAAACTCTCTCTATATAGCACGCCGTTTCGAATAACAAGGCCTGACTGACGAGAACCGTAGTTGTCGCCGTTTATGCCGATGATACCGTTGTTATTGATGATTTGCATTTGCGTAGAGCCTGATGCATTCTGCATATATTCACCCTTTGGAAATGCAGTTGCAAATTGTTCCACATCAGTAATATATATATCAGCCACATAGTATACAACAGGGTATTCCACCTTTTGCCCTCTGAAGTCTCTTTCTACAGAGGTTTCTACTCTGCTAATAGTAACATGTGTGTTTTCGCTGATGAATGTATTTTCAGTTTGTGTAATGCTGCCATCGGATGAAAACTTGTCAGCAAACTTTTCCTTCCATGTCAGCACAGGTTCTTCCGTAGTCACCTGATCTGTTTGGTCGTTGGCATCAGGAGTGGCTGCAGGCGCAGCTGTGGTTATTGGCTTTTCTATCACTATAGGTTCAGATGTGCTTGGCTTTGGGCGAACATGATGGAAGTATGCAAAAGTGCAAAGGCATGCTCCCAGAAGCAGCAAATCCAAAAACACAACCAAAAGTACTTTTATGAATTTATTTGGTTTCTTCATTTTTGTTTTCCTTGTCTATGTAAAGTGTTGCCTGTACTATTATACAGCGTTATTTTTTCTTCTTGTTATCTCGTATTTTGTCTTTTTGGGGCTTTTTCCGTATCTAACCTTCAAATATACTGCATAGCTTAGTGGGGCAACTACTACGGCAGCCAGCCACCATGCACCTATGTAGTTTATCAGCAGCATATACAATCCATAGAATATGCCTGTTGATACTATTGTGGATAATACTATCAGCAGCATATCCAAAAAGCTCTCTTTTTTGAATGTGAATGAAAGCATAACCCAGCCAAAAAGAATGCCGGAAGCATAGGATGAAAGTATTTTAATCAATGCTAGGCAGCCCAGATTCATGAAAAGCACATATGAAAGAATGAATGCCAATATGCCGGCAAATGCAGGCAAAAGAGCAAACTTTAATATATTGCTGTAGATTGTGATTGAATCGGTCACTTTATTAAAGTGAGATGTTTGGTTGTCTTCTATATATACAGCATCCATAGGCACTTCAACAAAATCAATACCTTTTTTGCGAACGTCTATAAGCATGTTGTTTTCATATTCAAATCTCTCACCGTGGGTGGCAATCATATCGTCGATAACAGATGCAGGAAAGCCTCGCAGTCCGCATTGTGTATCTCCGAATTTTATTTGTGTCAATCCCAAGAAAACACCTATAGTGATTAAATTACCCATTAAATTAGCAATTGGCACTTTGCCCTTGCCGAATTTGCGAACGCCAAGTATCAGCTTGTCAGGGTTTTTTATCATGGCATCTTTGCAGTCTAGTATGGCAGGGATAGGGTGCTGACCGTCGCCGTCTGCTGCTATCACTCCCAGCAGGTCTTTGTAGTTCAGCTTTGCATAGTTCAGCCCAGTTTTCAATGCTCTGCCTTTTCCTTGGTTCACTGCATGGCGCACTAGCTTTACATATGGCCTTATTTCATCAAAATATTTTTGGCACTCATCTTTGCCGCCGTCATCCACCACTACTATGTCTTCAAATCCTGCAGCAGTCAGATCCTGCACGCACTTCACTAGCTTTTCATCCGGGTTATATGATGGCAGTAGGATTACTATCCTATTATTTTTCTGTTTTTTGGCAGGTGAAGCCTTGGTATCAGCCTTTTTAGCAGGAGCGGTCTTTTCGGCTGTTTGCTTTTTAGCCGGTGTTTTTTTTGACTTTTTCTCTGCTTTTTCTTCTGTGGTTTGCTTTTCGCTCATTATGTCCCCCTGTAGTGTTAGTTAAGCTTTTGCATTAAAGCATCTATATCTTTTTCTTGTGTGTCGTTTAGGGCAGAGATAGGGCATTCTTTGGCCTTTTGCAAATATTTTTTTGCTTTTGATATGTCGCCTTCGCTGTATGCCACCTCTGCAAGATGGTAGTTTATGTCCACCATGTTTTCGTTTATTTCATATGCTTCCTCTAGGAATTCTTTTGCTATTTCCGGGTGATTCTTTTTCAGATAGTATTGGCCTATATTGTCGAGTATTATGGCACTATCTGGATATGCATTTATTGCCTTTTCGTTGAAAGTGCGTGCCTTTTCGTTATCTGATATTATGTATAGATAGCCAAGTGTTTCATAAACAGACTGAAGCTCTTCTCTTTTGTGGATATCTTCCAGTGCTACTTGTGCTGTTTCTATATCTCCCTTTTTCAGGTAAGCTATAGCTCTGTGCACCCTAATAGGGTATCTCGTGCTAACGCCGGGTGTATATTTCAGTGCTTTGCCGAAGATTGTGATAGCTTGGTCGAATTCACCCATTTTCATCAGCAGAACGCCATATGCGTCTATAAGATTTGGCTTATTCATTCCGTCTGCAAGGGCACTTTCATATAAAGCCTTCGCTTTGTCTAATTCACCTTTCATTTGGGATTGATATGCTAGATTTCCTGTTAAATTTGCTTTAAATGACATTAGTTTTCCTTCCTGTTTAAAGATAGCTTTCCTGCTAATCTTGATTTTCTTTTTTTTATTTCTTCTATCAGAGTATATGATGATTCATTCATCTGCAGCCCTGCCTTTTCCAATGCCTTTTTTGCATGGAACAGAGCCTTTTCATAGTCCTTTAATGCATGTTCATATATTTTTGCCAGCTCAATGTCTGCGATGGCATCAAATAGCTGCATTTTGCTGAGATATTCAAAATGCTCAACTGCACCATAAAAATCCCCTTCCTTCTTTGCAATGCATGCAAGCTGCAGCTTTGCAGGGGGATAATTTTCTAAAACATTATAGCATAGTTTTGCTTTATCTGGAAAGTTTAATTTTTCAAATATCATACCTTGGGAAAATATATCATCTCTATGTGCCAAGTCAGCAGGTCTTTCGTAGGCGTGCATCAACACATCCGATATGGCTACCATGCTGATGATATCCTGCAGATTGTGCTCCACAACTTTTTTAAGCATAGTGTCATCTTTGTATTTCACATAGTTGAAAAATATCTCCGGTATCTCGCTGCCGGGTATGTCGCCCACTCTGTGCACTCCCAGTATGTTTTGCTCTATGCTGCTCATGGAGCAGCTGGGCAGGCGGCGTTTATATAGCCGACGTGCACTATGCAGCAAATCCAGATGTATTTTTTCATCCAGCATTCTGGGGAGCCTATTCAGTATGGAGCGGGAATTGACAATATGGCTGTCGTATGCCTTGCCGTTGTAGGATACTACTGCTTTATGATTTCCCAGTATTTCATTCAGGTTCTCTATCATGCTGCTTTCCTGATGATAATCGTTCATCAAAAACTGGCGGGTAATGAATTGTTCATCCTGAAAATATCCTGTGCCTATCAAAAATGCAGCTGTAGATGTGCCTGTTCCCAGCCCTGTGGTCTCTGTATCGAAAAATACAATATCCTCAAGATTTATTTTCTCCTCTGCTGAGCACATGCATAAATCCACTAGGGAATTTATATCTTTTTCAAATACATTTTTGATGGGGACTCTGCCTATTTTGCGGCTAATATGATACGTATTCTCGAAAACCGAGCATGCAAAATCCAGCTCCGATATGTCTCGTTTTTCATCAGGCTTTGGAGATTGGTTTTTTATAGATGCTAATTTTTGCTGTAGGTTTGATATCATTTTATTATTCTGTTAAGCAATGCTCTTGTGACTATCTTGCTGCTGCCATCCACGCCCACGCAGGCAGGGCAGCCATCCAGGCAGTCGCAGTCTTCCAGCATGCTCTTTGCACTTTGAAGCAAATCGTTGGAGAATGTGAAAAGCTTTTGGCTGAATCCTATTCCTCCCGGCTGGTTGTCGTATATGTGTATTGTAGGCTTCTGGGTGTAAGGCGAGCGAACCTGATACAATACCGACACATCCTGCGGATCACACATTAGATACATGGGTGCAACATTTGCCAGCAGATTGCTTACGCCCATAAGTGCACTCTCCAGGTCATCCTTGCTGATGCCTTCCTCTATGTTTTCATTAAAGGACATCCAAAATGATGTAGTGTGCATCTCCAGCTCCGGCAGGTGCACTTTTCCCCAGCCTAGGTTTTCGTGGGTATTCAGCTTTATTTTTTTAAACATAGTAACACGGGACGAAACCATTACTTCCCCGTGATGATTCATGCTTTCATCTGTGTCGAATTCATCCAGCACTTTCAGTGTGACGGCAAGGTCTGCGTCGGTGTAGTAGTCTACGTTCACATAGCGCACATACGCCTTTTTGTTTTCAAAGTCCAGCTTTTCCACCTGAAACTGCCTGCCCTCATGCATATATACCGCCTCGTCGTGCAAAAGCATAGGAGCAGCAAATCTGTCCATTTCGCCGATTACTTTGTGCTTGGCAGGGTCTGATATATCTATGATGATGAAGTTTTCATCGCTGGCACTTCGCAGGGATACATCATTAGACGGGAAATTATCAGTCGCCCAGTGCCATGTGTCGCCTGCATGGTGCAGTATGGCATTCTCCTGCAGAAATTCCAGTATCTCGTCTATCTCGTTGCCGCCGTATGTTTCGCCGTCCTTAAAAGGCAGCTCAAATGCAGCAGACTTTATATGGCTGATTAAAATGTATAGGTTATTCGGGTTTATTAGCCCATGCTCAGGCGGAGTCTGGAAAAAGTATTCCGGGTGGCGAACTATAAACTGGCTCAGGGGCGAAGAATTAGCCACCATTATTGTCAGCGCTGTTTCGTTTCGCCTGCCGGCACGTCCGCTTTCCTGCCATGTGGCGGCTATAGTGCCGGGATATCCGCAGATGATGCAGGACTGCAGCGAGCCAATATCTATGCCCAGCTCCAGTGCATTGGTGGAGACTACTGTGCGTATTGTTCCGTTTTGCAGGCCTCGCTCTATTTCCCTGCGCTGTGTAGGCAGATACCCGCCTCTGTATCCGCGTACGGTGGAGTCGTTGCCCAAAATATCACGTGCACGCTCTTTTATATAGTTTACCAGCACTTCCACAGTCAGCCTAGCCTTGGCAAAGACTATGGTGGATATATCATTATATAGCAGTTTAAGTGCAATGTTTTTGGTCTCTAGTATTGCGCTTTTTCGTATGCCCAGCTGCTTGTTTACTACAGGTGGATTATAGAAAATAAAGTGCTTCTCACCAGATGGTGAGCCGTTGTTGTCTATCAGCTCCACGTCCTCGCCTATAATATTGGACGCCAGCTCTTTGGGATTGGCTATTGTGGCGGAGCAGCATATAAACTGCACCTTCACTCCATAGAAATCCAATATTCGCTTTAGCCTGCGTACAACATTGGCTACATGAGATCCAAAAACGCCTCTGTATGTGTGTACTTCATCTATTACTATGTATTTTAGGTTTTCAAATAGTTTCACCCACTTGGTATGGTGGGGCATTATGCCAGAATGCAGCATATCAGGATTTGTCACCACTATATGTCCTGCTTGGCGTACAGCCTTTCTGGCGGCTACTGGCGTGTCTCCGTCATATGTATATGTTTTTATATCTATTTCTGCTTGGTTTATAAACTCATAAAGCTCGCTCACCTGGTCTGCCGACAATGCCTTAGTAGGGAAGAGATATAGTGCTCTTGCAGAGCTGTTTTTAAGTATCTCATTTAAAATAGGCAGATTGTAGCACAGGGTTTTGCCGGATGCTGTGGGTGTGACTACCACTATGTTTTTGCCATCGTTCAGTGCGTCCATAGCACTTCTTTGGTGGGTGTATAGCTGCTGTATGCCTCGTTTTTTACATGCCGAAATCAGCCTCTGGTCCAGATATTCTCCAAAGGGTGCATACTGTGCCTCTTTTGCAGGTATTTCCCGCCAGTGGGTTACGTTCTCCATAAAGGGCAGGTCGCTGCGAAGCTTTTGTAGTAGTTGGTCTAGGTTCATTTTGTTTCCTTGTTTTTGGGTGTCCCTTTTCGTCATTGTTCAATTTCCTGTTGCTTTTACAACATCTTTACCTCTTTATGGGAGGTAACGGATAGCTTAATATATAGTGAGGCTCCCATTGAGGGGAGCTGGCACGCTTTAGCGTGACTGAAGGGTGCGAATCACATTCCGAGAAGTGATAGTCCGGCTTCTCCAAGTAAACCTACAATCGCACTATAAAACCATCCATGCTTTGATAGGTGCGTACTTAGTTTTTCGAAAAATCCTTTGTTTTGTGGAATAGATCTAGATGATTTTATATTATTAATTATTTCTTCTGCCTCTTTAAGCAGTTGTCTTAATTCTTCTTTTTCAGTGTCGCCATTTTCATCAATTTGCTTTTCTATTGTATGAATGGAGTTATCAATATTAAATGATGTATCAAATACATTTCCCAAGACAAAATTGCTTCCGTTTGCGTTTAGTGTACCAATATAGAAAGTATGTCTTGATGCTTTTTGTGATTCTTGTTCTTCGATATGCTTTTCTTTTTCATCAAAATATGTAAAAATTGATGGTTCAAGTATAACTTTTGCTTTACGTTGACCATCCAAAGAAAAATATGATATAAGATTCATTTTTTTAAGTTTTTCAAAAAGTTCTTTTCTAGAACTACCAGGCATATCTAAGAATTTAATGTTGCATTCCAGAGTAAGATTATCAGAACTTAATCCAGCTTTTTTATATTGGAAAAGTATTTCGAAAATCAGCATTTCTAGATTATCAAATTTCCCGGTTTTTGATTCTTGCTTTTCCTTAAAATATTTTGTAGCAGGTATGAGAACTTGAACTCCAAAGGCAATATTGTCTGCCCAATTAAAAAATAGAATACCATTATCTTTTAGTTTTTGATATAATTTTCTTAAATATAAATCTTCCTCAAACTTAGTTTCGAAAGCTTTAAATTTTTCTTCTGTTAAAAGCTGCGGATCATTTGAAACAAGCAATTCTTCTAGCAATTTTTCGGCATCTTCTGATAAAGGATTAAACATGAATAAGTCTCCTAACATATATGTTTGTTCGGTTTTATTTATACAACACCCTTCAGTCATGCTAAAGCATGCCAGCTCCCCTCAAGGGGAGCCTTTCTATATATTAATGTATAGTAGCCTCCCATTGAGGGGAGGTGACAGACGTAGTCTGGCGGAAGGGTGCGAAAACTAGCACCTTCTCTTTATTTCCGCATCAATATATTCGCAGATACTCTCAAAATTTGTATCACAGTCATTATTGGTAAAACGTATTACTTCAATCTCTAAAGAATTCAGAAATGCTGACCTCATCTCATCGTAGTGAATCCTATCATCAGTATAATGCTGGCTACCATCCAATTCAATTGCAAGTTTTGCTTTATCACAATAGAAATCAACTATATAACTTCCAATTAATTTTTGTCTATAAATTTTAATAGGATATTGGCTCAAAAAATCATACCACAGGTGTCTTTCCTGTGCAGTCATGCTTTTGCGCAGTTTCCTTGCAATATTTACTAAGTTATTATTTCTAGGAAGATATTTACCCACCCAGCAAATCAAACCCATCTTTGCCTATCAGCGCCACCACAGCACCGTAGAACCATTTGTATTTGCCGTAGCAGTTGCTAAGCTCGTTGAAAAATCTTTTTCTCTTTGGCATGCGTCTGGTGGAGTTGCACTCGTCGATTATCTCCTTGGCTTCATCCAGCAGATCCATCAGCTTCTGTCTGTCTGCGCTATCAGCAGTGCCTATATGTTTCTTTATGGCAGCTATCACTTCCTCCATAGTAGATGATGGATTAAAAGCCACCTCGTATATTGCAGTGTTGTCCTGCGTGAGGGCAAGAGAATCTTTCAGCCTGATTTCTTCTTTCATCCACGCTTCCTGGCGCATTTTCATCTCTTCTTCCATGCGCAGCTTGGATTCTTCCTGCATACGCAGCTCCACTTTCAGCCTTGCTTCCTCTTTCAGCCATGCGTCTTCTTTTATCTTGGCTTCTTCTTTCAGCTTGGCTTCCTCGCGAATTCTGGCCTCTTCTTTCAGGCGAAGCTCTTCCTGCAGGCGCATCTCTTCCTTTGCCAGCTGTTCGTCTTTCTTGCGAAGCTCTTCTTTTAGCCGTTCTTCTTCCTGCCTGATGGCGTTGGCTTCACGCTCTGCTTTTTCTCTCTTTGCCTGCTCTAAAAGTCTGGCTTCTTCTTCCAGTCTTTCTTTTTCTTTTCGCTTGGCTTCCTCTTCCTGCCTTCTTTTTTCTTTTTCCACAAAGTATTTCTCGGCAGAAACGGGTATCTTGGCTTCGTGAACTGTGCCGCCGTAGAATGTGCACATCATCAGATGGTTTTCCACCAGCTCGTCTATCACCTCTCGCAGGTGCTCTATGGTGGTTCCTTCATCTTCTAGTGTTCTTATTTTATCATCAATTAATTTTTTTACATTTTCAGCATTCAGCATCTCTTTCAATAGCTGTTCTGCGTCGTCGGTTAATAATTTAAACATTAATCCATCCCCTTTTCAGTGTCGGTCATCGGCAGGGAAAAGACATCCTATCAACGGATGCTGTTGCCTACCCGGAGCATTTGACTGTATAAGTGTTTTCTACAGCCTCCTGCACCAGCTCGTCAATATTCAGCTTAGCTTCGTTTTTTTCTACGTTTGCTATTTTCGGTTTTGTTACAGGGTGTTTTGGTGTAAACACCGTGCAGCAGTCCTCAAAAGGCTGTATAGACGTTTCGTATGCCCCTATCTTTTCAGAGATAGCTATTATCTCTAGCTTATCCATGCACACAAGCGGGCGCAGTACCAGCATATCTATATAGCTGTTTGTAGCGTGCAGACTCTCCAAAGTCTGGCTTGCCACCTGCCCCAATGCCTCGCCTGTTGCTAGCGCAGAGCAATTATTTCTTTCTGCTATCTGCTCTGCTATCTTCATCATAAATCTTCTCATTATAACAGTCAATAACTCATGATGACATTTTTCATAAATTTGTTCCTGAATTTTGGTGAAAGGAACGATATGCAGCTTTATAGGTCCGCAGTATCCACTGACTATATTCGCCAGATCCTCTACCTTTTGTTTGGCACGCTCCGATGTATACGGCGGAGAAAAAAAGTGAATAGCTTCCACTTCCAGCCCGCGCTTTGCCAGCATATATGCAGCCACTGGGGAGTCTATGCCCCCTGAAAGCAGCAGCATCACACGCCCAGAGCTGCCCACAGGCATGCCGCCTAGTCCCATTATCTTGTCTATATATACATATGCATTCTCTTGGCGTATCTCCACAAATACTGTGAAATCCGGGTTATGGACATCCACTTTCAGGCTGGGGTATGCTTTCAAAAGCACGCCGCCCAGCTTGGCAGACACCTCCATAGATTTGATAGGATACTGCTTGTCAGAACGCTTTGTATCTACCTTGAATGTGTTTTTCTCTTTTGCATTGTTTTCTGCTAGCTGTGTGCATACCTCGCTCAGTGTTTCCATGTCCTTCTGGCACTCGTATGCCACGCAGAATGAATGCACGCCGAAAATTTTCTTTATCTTCTCTATTAGCTCATCTTGATAGCTGTCCGAGAAATTCTTTATGTAAAATCTGCTGTCCTGCAGCTCTACTGATGCATCCGGGTCTACAGCTGCTGCTATTTTCAGCAGGTTCTTTAGCTTTTTCAAAAAGAAAGGTCTGTTTTTGCCTTTCAGGAATATCTCTCCGAAGGATATTAATATTACTTTGTTCACGCTCTTTTAAATCTCCTTAGTCTGGCTACGTTTTCTATTATTATTTTTGCTGCACTCTGTGCTTCCTCTACTGTGCTGTATGCACCAAAGCTTAGCCGTATAGCGCCCTTTATATATTTTTCGTCCACACCCATAGATTTCAGAACAGGGCTCACCACTGTCTTTTTGGATGAGCACGCAGAGCCGGTGTTGGCTATCAGTCCGCTGGAATCCATTGCAGATAGCAGCACCTCTCCCATAATGTCACGAAACGCTATGTTCAGTATATGTGGTGCGGTTTTGTCTATTTTGTCTGAGCAAAGAGTGTAGTCTATGTCGCTGGCGTCCAGCATATTTATAATTGTTTTCTTTATATCATACATAGTTTTTATGTATTTATTATGATTTTTGGTTACTATTTCAACTGCCTTAGCAAAGGCTACGATAGATGGAGTGTTATATGTGCCGGATCTCAGGTTGTCTTCCTGTCCGCCGCCTTGGGTCATCGCCTCTATCAGGTTGGCGTTTTTCACATATAGCGCACCCACTCCTTTTGGTCCATGTATTTTGTGGGAGCTGATGGTATACATATCTATATTGGAGTTTTTGCCCAGAGACTCAGCCTTCAAAAAGGCCTGAACGCCGTCCGAGTGGAAAACGCAGTTTTTTATGTTTTGCTTTGCTATGTGTGCCAGCTCCTCGATGGGCTGGATGGTTCCTGTTTCGTTGTTCACATGCATTATGGATACGAGTGCGCTTTCTGTATCTTTGCATGCATCATATAGTGCATCTTTGTCTACATATCCCATCTTGTCTACAGGTAGAATAATAAGCTCTGAATTGTTTTCTTTTGCCGCCTGTGCACATGTATGCTTTACAGATGGATGCTCCGTGTCGCTGGTGATTATTTTGGCATTGCGCAGCTTTTTCAGTCCGCCTTTTATTGCTAGATTGTTGCTTTCGCTGCCCCCAGATGTGAATATTAGCCTGCCTTTCATATTTAGGCTTTTTAATATTATATCTCTGCTCTCATTCAGCTTCTTGTCTGTATTAATAGCCGCTGAATA
This sequence comes from Eubacteriales bacterium, assembly GCA_040883315.1. GTDB lineage: Bacteria > Bacillota > Clostridia > Christensenellales > UMGS416 > JAFGUF01. The sequence continues at coordinate 62,121 of JBFLKU010000026.1, read as the reverse complement.
TGGGGAGGACGGGTTGTAGTATTCATCTTTCATCATCCAAAGCAGTGTATCGCACACTTCATCAAAGGCTTTGGTCGTTGCTGCGTTGTCGAAATATATTTTCATATGTTACTGTGTTTTCACCTTCTGAGGATTGTGCTTTTTAATTGTTTGCATCATTTTCTCACTAGGCTCGAATATCAGCATGATTTTTTGATTGTCTTTTTTAATGATAGCAAATTGCTTTTTTATGTCTCTGTTGAGCCATGCATTCATTTTTTTCACTTCGCTCATGCTTTGGTATCTGTTAAAATCATTCGTCATAATAGGGGCAAAAAATTCTACATCGGTTTTAACATTGCAGCTTAGCATTTCTTTCCTTTTTTTGTTGTTTCTCACCTTTGCAATATCTAGCACTCCATTTGTGTATGAATATTCATAGTCTGTTTTTAGCGTGTCCTTATAGAAATATGAGGCTACAGCCAGCCCGCCAAAGCCAAAAAAGAACACAACAGAGCTAAGAAGATTGGATTGGTCTACCACAGACTGCATAAGTCCTTGGATCCCAACCAAAGCAAAAAATAAGAATATATACATAAATACATTTACAAAAGGATACAAAAAATTGCTGAATCCTTGGTTTTTTCGTATTACTATCTCTTCGTGAAACACGTCATTATATCTATTCATAAAAATAACACTCCCAAAAATAAGTTTTTTCGTGTATAATATTTTAACATGGAAACGAAATATTTCATAGGGATAAATTTACCTGTGGAAGATTGATACGACGAATAAAGGAAATGATTTTATGAAATGTCCAAAGTGTGGAGCGTACAACAAGGCAGAATACAAAAAGTGCTATGTATGCAGTACTCTTTTGCCTCAGGAATATATAGAAGAAAAAAAGGAAACCAAAGCTAAAAACAGCATGTGGACTCAGGCAGCTTTTCGACCCGAGGATGAAACAGATGAAACAAAGGAAGAGAGAAAAGCCCTTTTTGATATTGAAAATTTAGCCGAGGAAGTATCTCCCGAGGAGAAGAAGCATTACTCTGTATATCAAAAAAGAGAACAAGCCAAAGAAAGAGGAATCTGGGGGGACGAAAAATCCACCCGATACACAAGATGGGGGCAGGGAAATGTTCCCGTAGTTGCTCTGGAAGATGAATCCGAAAAGCAAGTGACTAAAAAGCGAAAAAGAGGGTCTAAATACGCAGTAGAGCCTCTATCAAAGAACGCACAAAGAATCAGGAATTTTCGTGAAGGACAGGAAATTGGCATAGTAGTGCCGCCTGAGCCAAAAAGGGAAGAACCGAAAAAAAGAGACAACCGTCCCACAAAGAAAACATATAAAAAGAAACTGACTATAAAATGGAGCAGGCTGATTTTGGTATCGCTGCTTTCTGTTATCATACTTTTCGGCTTGATTTTGGGTATAGTATCCCTAACGGGCAAAATATCTGAAAGCATGTCCCAGCTTTTTGCCCCCAGAAACCAGCTGCCAAACAATGGGCAGCCCTTGGTGGAGAGAGTGCTGAAGGATGGGCAGACATGGCACACAATCACCTTCTATGGTGAAGACGGAGACAAGGTGCTGGTGGAGGATGAATCCCATAACATAAAAAGAACACTGACAATACACGATAGCAGGGCAGTTTTAAGCCTAGATGACTATTCATATATTCCAATAGAGGGCGAAGAATTCTACGGAGATGAATTTACATATGTTGAGCTGGAGGCGTATTATTTCGACAAAGACGGAAATGAGACTGTGCTGGAAGTGCCCAAATACAGAATAAGCGTGCCTTTAGCACCCCTTACTATAGTCAGCCCGACAGAGCAGGGCAAGCCTGTGGATACTACGCAGGTATTAATAAGGGTAAAAGTGGAAAAAGAAAGCCGTGTATTGATAGGCGGCAAAAATATGTCTGGTAACGTAGACGATGAAGGATATACCAGCACATATATCTCGCTGGACGAGTCGGGAATAAATGAAATCCCCGTTAGAGTGCAGCTGGATGGATACAGAGAAAACAACTATGGCGTTTTAGTATATCGTGAGCCGATGGATGTATACATAAAGCTGACAGATGCACCAACACAGACACAGTCTAATATTATTTTGATTAACGGATTTACAGAGCCGGGAGCAACAGTTACACTAGATGACAGCATGCCACTGCTAATTGACTATATCGAGGTAAAAAGCAACGGAAGCTTCTATGTGAAAACAGAGCTGAGTGACTTTGGTGAAAATCCACTAATACTGCATGTCACTACACCGGATGGCAGAAGTGCCACTTTGAAACATATCATATATAGAATACCGCTTGAAGGAGCATACACAGGCTCTGCATGGCTGTTCGACTATAATGCATTGACGTCTGCCGCTACAAAAATGATAGGGCAGGTGTACAAGATGACAGGTACTGTGGAAGAGAGAATAGAAACGCCTGAGGCGAAATTATTCCTTTTCAATGCAGGAACTGCTGAAGAGCCTAAAAACGTGATAATACAATACAATGGGCTATACGACCTGCAGACTGATATAGTATATGACATATATGCAGACGTATTAGGGCAGTATGACAACCGTCCGTATTTGTATGCGCGATTTGTATACGTGTCTGATGACTCGAACTAAAACGGCATAAAAGACGAAGAAGAAGGATATGTGCCTGAGTACAAGCGGAAAAAGGAAGAGGGCGAAGGCTGAGCATAGTGGGATATGCTTCGGCTAATAAAAAATAAGATAGTAAACATATAAAAGGAGGAAACATGGGACTTTCAACAAATTGGGATTTAACAAAGCTATACCCATCTTTTGATTCTGATGAATTTAAATCAGACATGCAAAAGGCAAAAGAAGACCTGGAGAAAGCAGGCAAATGGGCAGAGACAGAGCTGCTGGACTATAGCGACACAGAACAAAAACTGATAAAAATAATCGAGGAAACAAATGAGCAGATGACTTTGGAATGGAGGCTGAGTTCATTCACGCAGCTGACACTGGCAACAGATGCCACCAATGAGACAGCTCTTGGCATGCTGGACAGACTGGAAAAAATAATTCTGGAAGGTCAGATTCTACTTTCAAAATTCACTCGCTTCATAGGCGGAGTGGAGAACCTGCAGCAGACTATAGATGCAAACAATAAGCTGAAAGAATACGATTATTTTCTAAATGAAATTTATAAAGCTTCAAAACATCTTCTTTCTGATGATGTGGAAAAAGCCGTAGCGAGGCTTTCATTGACAGGCGGAAATGCATGGAGCAGAATGAGAGACATGATAGACGGCACTATGACTGTGGAGATAGAGCAGGACGGCGAGATGAAATCTCTGCCATTGCCTATGGTTCGCAACATGGCATACGACAAAGACCCAGAGGTGAGAAAAAAGGCATATGAAGCTGAACTGGCTGCATACAAAAAAATAGAAATGCCCCTATCTCATGCACTTAATGCTATAAAAGGCGAAAACATAGCGATGTGTGAAATGAGAGGATATGACTCTATCCTAGGCAAAACACTAGAGGATAGCAGAATGAGCAAGGATGTGCTGGATGCAATGCTTTCTGCCATGGAAGACGCTATGCCGGACTTCAGAAGATACATGAAAGCAAAGGCAAAATATTTGGGACATGATAAAGGCATGCCTTTCTACGATATGTTTGCTCCTATCGGTGCAAATGCCAATATGAAATTTACATACGAAGAAGCACACGAATTTTTGGTGGACACCTTTAAAGGCTTTTCAGAGGAAATGTCTGCATTCATAGACTATGCATTCAAAAATAGATGGATAGACGCCCTGCCAAAAGAGGGCAAAGGCGGCGGTGCATTTTGCGCCAATCTTCCGTTTATCGGTGAGAGCAGAGTGCTGTCGAATTTCGACGGCAGCTTCTCCAGTGTAGGAACGCTGGCGCACGAGCTAGGGCACGCATGGCACGGGCATTGCCTGAAACATCTGCCAATAGTAAAGACAAATTATCCTATGCCACTGGCTGAGACAGCATCAATATTCAATGAAGGTGTAGTGACAGATGCGGTTTTAAAAACTGCAGATGACGACACAAAGCTGGCAATAATTGAAGCCGAGCTGATGGACGCCACACAGGTGCTGGTGGATATATATTCTAGATATTTGTTTGAATCCAAGGTAATAGAGGTGCGCCATGACCACGGCATGAGCGTGAACGAGATAAAAGAGGCTATGCTGGATGCACAGAAAAAGGCATATGGCGACGGGCTGGATGAAAACACTCTTCACCCATATATGTGGGCATGCAAGAGCCATTATTATATTCCGGATTTGGCATTCTACAATTGGCCGTATGCATTTGGTCTGCTATTTGGTAAATGCATAGCCGCAGCATACAGAAAGGCACCGGAAGGATTTGTAGAGAGATATAAAGAGCTGCTTGCAGCCACAGGCTCTGCAGATGTTGTGGATGTTGCCAAGATGATGAACATAGACCTTACCAAAAAGGAAACATGGAAACAGGCACTTGATGGGCTGGTAGAAAAAGTGGATGAATTCTGCGAATTGGTTAAATAAAAACTAAAATTAGAATAAATAAAAAATCTCCCTAGAAATGTCTGGGGAGATTTTTTAGATCTAAAAACTATTCTTAATCTTCAAGTAAAATGAAAAGATATTAATTTATCTTAAGATGGATTTTACCACAAATAAATATAGAATTGTTGGCATTATATATTATTTAACCTATATTTAACGTGGTATTAACACTTGAATATATTCGGCATGAAAATAAGTAAAGGAGCATATTTATGCTCCTTTACCTAGAAATAAAAAATAAAAAATATATATGAGTATTAAGCGGCGTTGCTTCCGCTAAAAGCTTCACTAATTTTGGTTTCTGTACCTTTGTAAATTCTCTTGAAGTTTACATAATGCTTATACAGACTTAACATTATTATACATGAATATAGAATTATTGCAAGTGTGTTAAAATCAAAAACTATCATCCATGCTAGGATAGTAAGCAGCATTAATACTGTGCCTACAGCAATGTAATCTGTGATGAATGTGCCTGCCAGTATTGCAAGCCCAGCAACTACAAAAAGCATTGGATGCAGCCCTATTGCCATGCCTACTAGGCTGGCTGTGCCTTTGCCGCCGCGGAATTTCATAAACACAGGGAAAACATGCCCCAGCACCACGCTTACGCCGCCTATCACCTGTATCAGCGTATCATCCGGGAAAAGCATCTTTAAAATAAATACGGGAAGTGCACATTTCAAAATATCCACAAGTCCCACTATTACGCCTGTTTTCCAGCCCATCACCGTGAATGCATTTGATGCACCGGCGTTTTTTGACCCGTGCTCACGAATGTCTATCTTCCTAATCTTGCCGATGATGTATGCACTTTGTATGCACCCTGCTAAGTAGCAAAGTATAATAGCTAAAATGTAATATAATATCTCCATAATAATTCTCCCTATATTTTACGTGAAGCTCTGTCTTCCAGTCTTTTTTGCTCCCATTCGCCAAAATCCTTTGGAGGCTCCACCTGCTCTTCCTTTGGTCTGGCTTTCAGCTCTATTGCCTCGGTTGGGCATGTGGATATGCACAGTCCGCAGCCTAGGCATTTGTCTCGGTTTATTTTTGCTTTGCCGTCCTCTATTTCTATAGCATTCACTTGGCATCTTTCTATGCACACTTCGCAGCCAATGCAGCCGTCTTCATCCACAATGGCTTCATAGTTGGCACGGGCCATGGAGTTTTCTATTCCCCACTCTGTGATGCCTCGCAGCACGCCGCAGCAGCACCCGCAGCAGTTGCATATGTAGTGAAGCCCATCCACCACATTGCTGACTGAATGAACCAAGCCGGCATCTTCCGCTTCTTTTATTATTTTAATGGCTTCTTCTTTGGATATATCGCCTTCTTTTGGTTTTCTGGTGCCTTTAGAAAATGATAGGCAGTTGTGCTTTGGTGCGTCGCAGCCTTTGCCAATAGAGTCCTGCTGTATTCTGCATATGCAGTCCTGAACATGGAATGTTTCTGCGTCATCTATTATTTTCAGTACATTGTCATATGGCAGTATCCATTCCAGCTCTGCGTGCTCTATGGTGGGCACGGCTCTGTGTACGGATGGCTGATATGTCATTATGCCCTTCACTCCGCCGTCTTTCAGATAGTCCTCAAAAAGCAGAGACATTTCCTCATTCATATGCTCTATGTGTGCTTCGTAGCTGCCTACTATAAATGGTGCAAGGCGGAATTTTGGCCTGCCGTCAGACATATCCATCCACACTTTGCCCTCTTTTGTCATATGCAAAAGACCAGCCTGCACTTCCTTTGGCAGCTTGTTAAGACGCTCTGCTATGTCCTTCACGCTTTCTGCGTCTTTTGTAAGGCAGCATGCCAGCTCGGCTTCCTTTTCGCTGTACATATACTGCAGCAGCCGAATATCAGAGCCTGTATCTGTTCTTGGGAATCCGTTTGGCAGGGTATTTAGGGCATCTGCCAGCTTTTCATAAACACTATTCATATAATAACCTTCTTAGTAAGTATTACTAATCATATCATTTTATGAATATGAGGGCAACAGATAAATGTAAATTTGCTGTGAAAGGTGCATAAAAAAAGAACTGTACTTTTTGTGCAGTTCTTTTTATCTAGATAATTGTAATGATATTATATTTTTGCTTTCTTAAGGATGATGAAAAACCATCCTATAGTCACGACAGCACCCATAAAAAGGGCTGAAATATTTTTGGGGTCTGCTATTATCTGCATTATCCAGTAGGGAGGGAAAAATCCTCCTAATATATTCAGCCACCTTATATTCAGCAAATCAACAAATCCAAACAGGAATACTACGTTTAATCCCTTGGCATATGTCAGTCCGTTTACTTTATCTGTAGCTATGGAAAAGAGCAGCATTCCCATGATGGCGGAGTATACGCATAGAAGTGCTGATAAATACAGCAGAGCAAAAACAGACAAAATGTATATTCCCATAAATGCATATGTGTATATAGAGTATACAAATACAAAAAGAAAAACCAAAGACAGCCGCATTATAAGATAGCCGGATCTGCCCATCGGGGTGACGGATATAAGCTCCACAATTTTGTTGTCTCTGTCGTCTATCATGGTAAAGCCCATCACCATGCTCAGCAGCATAGCACTCAGCATCATGGTAAAGCCCAAAACATAATGCTGGTACTGTGACATGTCAAAGGATACATACCTTTGAATAAATGGTACCAGGAACACCAACAGAAGCCTGAAGATTATATTTATCAAAATGGGTGCCAGAAACATCATCGCTACGATTGGGTCTCGGAATATTTTTTTGAATTCGCTTTTTATATTTATAAATTTAAACATTTTTTTCCTCACGCATAAAGTATTACTTTGTTCATCAATATTTTATGGACTTTTTTCAAAAGTAATCCATTCACTGCAATCAATCCAAAGAAACTGACTGATATATCCAGCATACCGATGCTATCATATGCACCAAACATCAGCTTCAGCCCTCCTGCACTTGGCACAGCCAAAGACAGAGTATTCACAAAACCCGGCACAAAATTATTTGGTATCAGCGTTAGACAGGGAACTATAAAAACCATTATCATTGGTATCATTTTCACCAAATATTCATTTACTGTTTTTGTGCGTGACACTATCCAAATGCCAAGCAGAGTAAAGAAAATAGATACTAGAAAAGTGCCTGCAAACAGAAGGAAATAATTGCACTGGAGTCTATAGGATGCCAGAGAAACTGCTGTGCCAGCCAGTGCGGAAATCAGCCCTAGGGTTGTCACCTTGCTCACTATATATTCATTCACTTTTAGCGGAGTGATATATAGAAGAGACAATATGCCCTGTTCTTTTTCCATCAGTATCATTCCGCCGATAAAAAATAGGCCAAGCCCTGCCGGATCCATATATACAAGTATCGGCAGAACGTATTTCAGTGCATCCTGCGATATGAAGCTCATTATGATAATATAGAGCATAGAGAGAACTATATATACAGTATAAAATCCATGCTTCAGCTGGAACTTTATATCAGCATTTATGCAGCTTAGAGTTCTTTTAATATTCATGATAGCTGCCTGCCTGTCAGCTTTATAAATATATCCTCAAGGGAAGCTTCCTTTGAGTGGATAGATACAACATTGTTGGTTTTTAAAAGATTCATGAAATCCGCATTTTCATAAAGCCCATTCAGAGGGTATTCTGCACTTATTATTTTGCTGCTTTTCTTGTAGCTCACTTCCACTATGGCTTCGCCGTTTTCTATCATAAGGCTCTGCGGGTTGTCTATTGCGGATATTACTCCGTCGTTTATAAAGGCAACTCTGTCGCACAGCTGCTCGGCCACTGTCATATTGTGTGTTGTCAAAAATATGGTTTTGTTTTTGCTTTTCAGGTCGAAAATCATGTCTTTTATTATCTTTGCATTCACTGGGTCTAGTCCGCTGGTGGGCTCATCGAAAAACAAAATGTCCGGCTCGTGCATGATGGAGCGGATAAAATTCAGCCGCATTTTCATGCCCTTGGAGTATGATTCCACCTTTGTGTGCTTGTCTTTCATCAGTCCCACTTTGTCGAAATACATGTCTAGATTTTCCGGCGGATTTTTGTAGTAGCTGGATATCAGCTTCAAGTTTTCTTCGCCTGTTAGCTTTGTATATAGATTCGGGAAATCGAATGCCACGCCTATATGCTCGTAAAAATCCTTTTTCCATTGGCTTCGCTCTTTGCCCATAATTTCTATTTTGCCGCTGTATCCCGCCAGCAGACCGATAATCAGCCTTTGGGTCGTTGTTTTGCCTGCGCCGTTAGGGCCCAAAAACCCGAAAATCTCACCTTTGTCGATGCTAAAATCCAGCCCGCGGATAGCATGCTTTTTAGATTTTTCATAGGTAAAATTCAAATTAGATACGTTAATCATTTTGTTCTCCTTTTAGAATGCCGATCATTCCGGCAATTGTGTATATCATCAGCTCGGTCAGCATATTCAGCTTTTCATCCATATTTTTATAGGTTTTTAAAATACTTAATATTCCCTCTATCAGCTGGTGTGCTAGCACTTTGCCTATTTCGGGGTGAGGGTAGCTGGGGTTCGTTTCTTCTATATGCATCAAAAAGTGTACACTCATCATGTCAATAAGCTCTTGCTTGGAGTTTTCGTATTTTGTGCCTTTGCTTTTTTCAATCAGAAGCAAAAAGCTGCTGTCGAGTATAAAAAGCACTTTTTGTATTTCGGCAGATATCATAGGGCGAAGTGAGAGCATATCTATACTATATATGTCCACATCATCCATGCCAGAGCCAGCAAAATTGTCGTGGTTTGCCAGCACATAGGAGAAACCATTGTATATGTCTGCAACTAGTGAAGAAAATACGGATTCCTTGTTCTCGAAATAGTTGTAGAAATTGCCTATTGTGGTTTCTGCCGATTTCACTATGCTGCGAATAGATGCCCTCTCGAATCCATGTTGCATGAATTCATATCTGGCGGCATCCAATAGTTTTTGCTTTACTTCGTCTTTTTTTATCTGCATAATTCGCCTTAATAAATAACGAGTGTTCTTTATTGAATTGTATAATAAAAATATGCGTTTGTCAACAAAAATAAAAAGCCTCTGAAATATTTCAGAGGCAATAATATTAATCATAATTAAAAACTTCAGGTTTTTTGTATTTTTCTTTGTTCAGCTTTTTTATTTCCCTGCGATGGGATTTTATATCCTGCCGTATCTTTTTGGCTATTCTCTGCATTTTTGTCATTTGCCATGATGATATCTCCTTATCGGAGTATACGGCATATTCATATATGGTCACAGCAGATAGCAGGTCTTGGTTTTTGATATCTGAGCGCATATAGAATTCCCTTGCAGTTTCGTTCTGCTTTTTTATCTTTTTGTGCTTATAGTATGCACGCTTTATATCATTCCAGAGTATAGCTATCTTTTCTCTGTCTTCTCTTTTTCTCACATAGTATATTCTGATAGCGGCTATTATAATTGCGGCTGCTCCCAGCACAGAGCCAAGAATTATAAACAATGTCTTGTAGGATTTTGCCTCGTCTTGTGTTTCTACCAGCTCAATATTTTCAAAATCCATATTGCTTATTTCATTATATGAATACCCCATGGATGATGCATATTTGCTGGTTGGCTCGAAGGTTAGCCAGCCGAAATCATCAAACCATACTTCCACCCATGCATGGGAATTTCGCTTGACCACGTTGAAGTCCTCCGGAGTTCCATTCCATATTCCCATCTGCTGCTTTATGTCATCAGGCAGTCCTTCATATATTGCAGGTATGTCCAGCACGTATCCTGTCACATATCGGCAGGGTATTCCTATGCTTCTTAGCATCATCACCATAGATGATGCATAGTGGGTGCAGAACCCTTCCTTGGTCTCGAATAGGAAGTATTCTATAAAGTCCTCGTTTTCCGGCTTATCAGGTGGATGCAGAGAATATGTGTATTGACTGGCAAGATAGGATTCTATTATCTTTGCCTTTTCATAGTTGTTGGTTGCATCCTTTGTCAGCCCCATTGCCAATGGCTTCAGCAGATTTTCCATCTTGGTTGTTATGCTCAAATAGTTTTCCAGATTATCAATATTTTCTGATTTGGAGTTTGTTATCAGCTTTTCAAATTCCGGAGAGGCAAATTCTATTTTCAGTGCATCCATAGAATATGTAAAGCCTTCTGTTTTTGCATCTGAAAAGAATATATCGTCGTAAATATTTCTATATAGAGTATCATCGAATTCCGTAGTTATCTGTGAATTTATAGGCCCAAATAATATCTGTGAGTTCGCCACCAGCTCCACAGAGATCTGATATTTTGTGTATGGAATGCCGTTGGCGTCCATTATAGCTATCAGCTCATCATTTGTGTATTGGTATCCCTGGCTTGCTTCGCTTCCTTTTTGTGCTCTTTCCCAGCCGTTTCTGGTGTAAGTATCGTATGTTTTATTTCTCAGCCTTTCTATATATGGCGAGTTCACTATCATCATTCTGTCATCAGAGTAGTTGAATTCATTGTATAAATCAGTCAGCTTGCTCTGCCCGTCTATTCTGACAGACCTGACCGGTGTAGCCTGCTCATCATTTTCAAACCAGTCAAGCTCATCTATCCATTGCAGAGGGGCAGGGCGGGCATTGGATGTTACCACCGATATAGGCGACAGAATGATTGCAGAGATTATTATCAGTGCAAATGGCACGACTAGGCGGGGGGCAGATTCGCTTTTATCATCGAATTGAATAGGTGAAGTCCACCGCAAAAATATCATCAGAATAACTGCAACATAAATGATGAAGAACAAAACGTTAAAATAATCGTATGCAAAATATATGATACATACCAGCAAAACAGATGCTAGTGCAGCCAGTATACTTTTTTTGAAAAGAAATATAAATATATAATTCACCAAAGACAATAAAGCAGCTGCAGCAAAAAGCACAAGGAAAAGGTGATCGGACTGAATGTATACCTTGCTCAGAAGTGCGGTATTGGCACTGATGATAAATTCACCGATAGGCTGAATGAAATTATATATTATGATCCCCATGGCGACCGCCAGCGAAATATATACAGCTGCGACTATTTTTTTGGGCAGCAGAGAAATCAAAAGTGCAAGAGTGACGATGAAAAAAACAGCAACAACAGATAAAATGAAGCTGGCTTTCATATCAAAAAGAACCTGCATAATATAGTAGGCTTCGCATATTGAGAGGCTGGATAGAAAAATCAGCTTCTCAGCGTTTTTTAGCATTTTATTTACCAAAATCACTCTATGCTCCTTACAAATATGTCTTGAATATCACACTCTGGTGAAAGATTATAGTAGTAGATTCCTTCGCTTGTTCTATATGCTCCTGTGTTTTTCTGGGTGTATGCTGATGAAATTACATTAACAGAGCAATTATGCCCCAGCAGCTTTTGTATGGTGTTTTGGTTCTCCAAAAGCTCCGGATGGCATGTGAAGATAAATACATCCTTCCCCCAAAGATTTTGGCTGTAGTGCTGGCTTTCAAAGTATTCATCGACCAAAGACTTTATGCTGGTGGACTGTCCAAAAGACAGCTTTGAAACCGTGGTGAAAAATTCACCGAAATCTTCCTTGGCTGAATATGTATGGGATAGGGGAGCAAAAGCAAAATAATTAAACTGAATGATGTGATGCTGGAACAAACATTGGTTCACAACAGATACCAATGCCTCCATCAGCTTGTCCTCCACTATGATGTTTGTAGCGAAGTCATATTTGCCCTTTGATGTATCTAAAAATATCAGAGTTGAGTTTTGTGCGCTTCGCTCTAGGTTTCGAACCAATAGCTCGTTGTATCTGGCAGATAGCTTCCAGTGGATATGCTTTAGGGGGTCTCCCTGATGAAATTTACGTATATCCACCATGGAGTTTGCACCCTCTGCGGTGATAGATGACACTGCCTTTATGTCGCTTTCTGCCTTTGGCGGTATGCTGAAATTAACCAGCTGTGTCACCTTTGGCAGAACTGTTATGTTTTTGGATTCTATGTTTCTAAAACGCATTTTGAATATGTTCAAAAAATCCATAACTTCCAGCGTTTCGATGCCCAGCGAGTATACTCCTCTGTAGTTGCAGGACAAGTCAAAATCAAATTCCTTTGCCTTGCCTTTTTTCAGGGCGAATGTCTGCGGATCCAGCTGCCCTTTGAACATATCAGAATTGAAGAGAAAATCGATATTCACAGCCGATGTGGGCAGCAGGCTCTCGTTGTGTACGCTGCATTTGTATTTGGCTGTTCTTCCATGTTCCACTATGTTCGGATCCAGCGACTGCCCCACCTTCACCTTTAGGAATGTATATAGCATATGTGCAGATGAGAGCAGTATTATATATACCACGGTGTGGAAAAATATTGATGTTATTAAATTTGGCTCGTAGTATACGAGCAGTGATGAAGATACAATTAATATACCGAATACAATCCGGTTTCTAAGCATAGTATGCATTATTTTTCAAGCTCAGGTACAGGTATTTGGCGTATAATATCCCCAAGGATGTCTTCCGGCTTTGCGCGCTTTGTCAGCCCCTCTCTGCTGAGTATCAGCCTATGCGCCAGAACAGGAACTATCAGCTTTTTCACATCATCAGGTATCACGTAGTCTCTGCCCTCTATCAGTGCTCTGCTTTTGGCTGCACGAGCCAGCAGCAAGGTGCCTCTGGTGCTCACTCCTGTTTGTATGCTTCTGTCGTTTCTCGTTGCCATCGCTATCTTCACTATATACTGGCTGATTTTTGTATCCATAAAGACTTTGTCTACAGCGTCCTGCAAATATAGCAGATGGTCATTGGAAGCCACCTTTTCTACGTTCGCTTCCATCTTTGCACCTTCTACTATTTTTATAGCAGAGTCCTCATCCGGGTATCCTATGGATATTACCATCATAAACCTATCTAGCTGAGATTCCGGCAGAGGATATGTGCCGAATTGCTCTGCCTGGTTTTGGGTGGCTATCAGCATAAATGGCTGTGGTATTTCGTGGGTGTTGCCATCCACTGTCACTTTGCCGTCCTGCATTGCCTCCAAAAGAGCAGACTGGGTTTTGGGCGAAGTTCTGTTCAGCTCGTCTGCCAGCACTATGTTGTTTAGCACGGCTCCTTTCACATATCTGAAATCGCCCGCTTTGCTGTCATACATAGAAAAACCAACTACATCGGATGGGGTGGTATCCGGTGTAAACTGTATTCTTTTGAATGATGAATCAAATGATTTTGCCAATGCATTTGCCAGGCTGGTTTTGCCCACGCCCGGCACATCTTCAATCAGAACATGTCCCCTTGCCAGGCATGCAATCATCAGCATGCTAATAACATCTCTTTTGCCCATGAAGGTCTTTTCGATGTTGTCAATTATAAGGTTGATTTTTTCTTGATATTCAGTCATAGCAGTGTTCCTTTCGGATATGAGAATACTAAAGTGTGTATGTATTCATTATAATGTCTGAAATAGCAAATATCAAATGCAAAACATAAATAATTGTAATATATTTATTTTTTGTACATATATTTTTAATAAACGCAATATGAAAGTTTGTATTTGTAAATTGTATACAGTATAATTAAAAAATAAAAATTCCGGATAAAGGAGAATAGATTATGGATAAACGCAGGGGATGCTTTTTTGGCGGGATAGTCGTAGGTATCATTATGATAGTTGTTTTCACCGTTGTTCTATTTAATAATGAAGGAAGAGCAGTGAACAGAAAAAAAGCACTGGAGAACATAGACAATGCAGTTGAGATATCATCAGCTGTGGATGGAGATTTGATTATAATGTCGGGCGAAGCTCAGACAGATGCTGTGATTACAGACGATGTGTTTATGGTGGAAGCACCAGAGAACACAATAAAAATGAAAAAAACAGTATCTATGTACCAATGGGTTGAGCATTCAGAGACAGATGATAATGACAATGTGACATACACCTATAAAAAGGAATGGAGCACCAGTTTGCAGGATTCATCCGGCTTTCACACACAGGCAGGGCACGAAAATCCTGCTGCAATGATATATTCAAGCAACAGATATACGGCAAATGAAGTGAAAATCGGCGAATACACACTAGAGAGCGTATTTGTGGATAAGCTGAACAAATATCAGCCATATAGCAATATGCATGTGCCGGTAAAAGATTTAAAATTCAGCCTAAATGAAAACAAAATATTTATCAGCGAAAGCGGAACAACGTCAATCACGTCTCCGGGAATCGGCGACTATCTGATAGAGTATGAAATAGTACAAGGAGAGACTATCACTATAGTAGGTGGAAAAACAGGCAGCACTATTATCAGCTACTATACCAAAAATGGAAACCTAAACGAGGTGTCATATGGAATCAAGGACAAGGCTGTGCTGAAGCAGGAGAAAATAGACGAGAATAATCGTCTGACATGGATAATCAGAATTGGCTCGATAATAGCGTTGATGGCTGCATTTGGCATGCTGTTCTCGCCGCTAACCACTTTACTTGGTAGAGTGCCGATATTGGGCAGCATAGTCACAGGAGGAGCTGCACTGATTGGCGGAGTGCTAGGCGGAGCATGGGGAATAATAGTTATCGCCATTGGCTGGCTGTATTTCAAGCCGGTGCTTGCCATATCTATGATAGTGGGCGTTGTTGCCATTGTTGTGCTGGTTTCACGTGCAAAAAAGCACCAGCAATCAACGTTGTAGACTGAATTTTAAGCTTATGTGATACATACGCTTTATTTTTTTGACTATGGAAATTTAGTGTGGTAAAATTTGAAAAATATATTTAATTTGAGGTAATATTATGGCAAAAACGATATCGAGAAAGCATTTTCAGTAGAAGGCAAATTAGACATCAATATCCCGCAGCCTATTGAAGGAACAACATTCTAGAGCAAAATATTCATCCGGAATATAGGGAGCTTACATGTATGTGATTTCAATTAGATAAATATAAGAAATTGAAATCAAGCAAATAGTTATTTTTATGAGGTAGAGAATAAATGGCAGATGTAAGATTTGAGAAGCTGGCAAAAGAAAACAAAATGTTATATAGCCAGGACAGTATTTATGGCATTAAAAGCAGATATCACGTGTGCACCAATTACAAAAACGACGGAATAAAAGAAACGTTTAGTATAAGGTTTTCGCTGATAAACCTGACAGATGAAGACAGACAAAAAATTGTAGATTATGTAAATGAAAAGAGAGATACTCTGAAACTATCCTCGGTTGATTTTAATCAAAATCTTGTTACAATTGCTTTTGGCGTAGTTCCGACAAAGAATAATATGTTTGCCAATGCACTGCAGGACATCACATTGTTTTTTGCGAGAAACGGATTTGTCTCCGGGTGCTCTGTATCGCAGACGGATAAGAACATAAAATTTATACCATATAGAGGTCAGGTGATTGCGCTGGCACCGGAGGTATATAACAAAATAAACAAAGAAGATATGGCTGTTTTAATAAAAAACGACCAAGGCGGTTACTTGTCTGGCGCGATAGGTGCAGTTATCGGAGGCGTTGCGGGGATTATTCCGTGGGTGCTTTTTGGCAGCTTAGGCAGAATAACCACTTTAAGCGGATTTCTTATGAGCATACTTGCTAAATTCGGATATGACAAAGCCAATGGCAGGCAGGGGCAAAAGCAGTTTTCGATTATAATAATTGTAACAATAATATTCACATACATAGGAATAATCGCTTCAGAAACATTTAAAGTTGTTCGAGACCTAATGGCACAGGGATATCAACTAGCTCAGATAAGTGTGAGCAAAGCATTTAGCCTGATGGCAGCCTTTCCATTTACAGCAGAGGGTGTCGGCTCTGGAATATGGAGAATAATATTGCTTAGCTATCTATTCACTGCGGCAGGAAGTGCGATTTTCCTATACAAGGTGCACCAAGGCCTAGGTGAGGAGACGGGAGATACATTAATTTATAGTGTTCCCCAGCCGTCTATTCAATAAATTTATGATTTTAGCTCTCAAAGTATTGGGAGCTTTTTTGTGGTTAGAAATGTTCGTTTGTGAACGTTTTCATAATATATCGAACAAAAAAATACATTATAGGTGTTTTATAATTGGTAATATAATAGTATAATTGTTTGTGGAATGTGAAAACAGAGTATATGAATACGAAATGAATCAAAGCGGAGGAGCATGATGGACTTGCAGCAATTATTAGAGAGATTTTACGAGCTTTACGGAAAAGACGGAGCAGAGATAAGGGTTTTTCAGGCACCGGGCAGAATAAACCTGATAGGTGAGCACATAGACTACAACGGCGGACATGTTTTCCCTGCTGCTCTGGAATTCAACAATACCATAATTGCCAGAGTGAATGACACAAAATATATAAACATGGCAGTAACTAGCCTGCCAAACAGAGTGAGTGCAGACACAGAAAAGCTGGGTGAATACAAAACCATAGAGTGGGGTAACTATCAGGCAGGCGTAGCATACATGCTGCAAGAGGCAGGATACAATATTGTCGGCTGTGATTTGCTATACCACGGAACTGTGCCATATGGTGCAGGGCTGTCTTCATCTGCATCCATAGAGGTGGCAACTGCTGTGTGCCTGGCAAAGCTGGGCGGAGCAGAAGATGTGGACATGAAAGAGATGGCGGTGCTCAGCCAGAAGGCGGAGAATGAATATGTGGGCATGAACTGCGGAATAATGGATCAGTTTGTATCAGCACTGGGCAAAAAAGACCACGCACTTTTTCTGGATTGCGCCACGCTGGAATATGAGGAAGTGCCGCTGGATTTGGGCGAATACACCATAGTAATAACCAATACAAATGCGCCCCATAAGTTGACAGATTCCCAATATAATACCCGTCGCACACAATGCGAACAGGCGCTGGAGGTTATCAGGGCAAACGGAGGAGCATACAGATATCTTTGCGAGATGACAATAGATGAGCTGAAAGCATACGAAAAGTATTTTAAAGACGAGACTATATATAAAAGAGCAAGACACTGCGTGACGGAAGAAACCAGAGTGAAAAAGGCGGTGGAAGTGCTGAAGGATGGAAACATCGAGGAATTCGGCAGGCTGCTGATGGAGGCAAACATATCCATGCGTGATGATTACGAAGCCACGGGAAAAGAGCTGGATACTGTTTTTGATATAGCAATAAATATAGACGGCGTAGCAGGTAGCAGAATGACAGGCGGCGGATTTGGCGGATGCAACATCAGCATAGTGAAGCAGGACAGGGTGTATGCATTCATTGAGACGGTAAAAGAAAGATACACAGAAGCTATGGGATATGAGCCTAGCTTTTATCTATCCAAGGCAGGGCAAGGTGCCGGCGAAGTATCAGACTGGAAAGGACGTATTTAATGAAAAAGATTTTAGTTACAGGCGGAGCAGGGTATATTGGCTCTCACACATGTGTCGAACTTTTGAATTCAGGATACGAGGCTATTGTAATAGACAATCTTTCAAACAGCGATAAGAAATCCTTGGAGCGTGTCAAGGAGATAACAGGCAGGGATGTTTCCTTTTATGAGGGAGATATACTGGATGCCAAAATGCTGGGGAAGATATTTTCAGAGAATAAAATATATGCAGTAATTCACTTTGCAGGGCTAAAGGCTGTAGGTGAGTCTGTGCATATTCCATTGGACTACTACAAGGTGAATATAGCAGGCACAGTAGAACTTTTGAAAGCTATGGCAGAGCATAATGTGAAAAAGATGGTTTTCAGCTCATCTGCCACAGTATACGGCATGAACAACACTGCACCATACGTGGAGGATATGCCGCTGAGTGCCACCAACCCATATGGCAGCACAAAGGTGATGATAGAGAATATTCTAGATGATTTATATGTATCAGATGCAGAGTGGGCAATTGCAAAGCTAAGATATTTCAATCCCATTGGTGCACACAAAAGCGGAAAAATTGGCGAGAACCCCAACGGCATACCAAACAATCTGATGCCATATATCACACAGGTGGCAGTTGGCAAAAGAGAACACCTAGGAGTATTCGGCGATGATTACAATACTCCCGACGGCACAGGCGTGCGGGACTATATCCATGTATGTGACTTGGCAATAGGGCACCTGAAGGCACTGGAAACACTAGATGAAAAGAAAGGCAGCAATGCATATAATCTGGGTGCAGGCAAGGGATACAGTGTGCTGGATGTGGTGAAGGCATTCGAAAAGGTAAATGACATAAAGATACCATACAAGGTGATGCCGAGGCGTGCAGGAGACATAGACGCATTTTGGGCGGACACAAAGAAGGCAGAAAAAGAGCTGAACTTCAAGGTGACAATGGACATAGAGGACATGTGCAGGGACAGCTGGAACTGGCAGAAGAATAACCCGAATGGGTATGACGAATAAGCAAAAGGGTGGCATATGCCACCCTTTATTTAGTTGTGCTGAAAAAACACTAAACTATAGAATATCCAATAACCTCTCTACGGTATCCTTTGGCAGCCCTTTCGGCGGATTATCCAAAAGCGACTGGAGAAAATATTTCACATTGCTGCTTTGGGGCAGCATATAGCCAGCCTCTCGTATCAAATCCTCTGCCATCACACGGTTGCTCATCTCAATGGCAGATGCTATCTGGCGAAGTGCAGCATCATCGGTTTTGGCAGCAATTGCTGCTGCTGATTTTTCCTGCTCGGTTTTGCTTTTGGCTGCTGAAAAAAGAGCAGAAACCACATCATCAGCTTTTTTCTGCGGCGGCGGATATTCATCCGGCAAAAGAGACAGTGCACCGGATGGACAGGCATCCACGCATGCTCGGCAATCTTTCAGGCAGTTTGCAAAATCTATTTGTCCGTTCTCTGTGTCTGTAGCTCCAGTTGGGCACACGAACAGACACAGGCAGTCCTTCGTACATAATCTTATATTTCTGAATGCTGTCATAATCTACCTCCTAGATATTTGCTGCATCTTGAAGTTTGGCACTTTGCATACGGGGCATACGGCAGGCAGAGAATCGCCTATGTATACAAATCCGCATATCTCGCACACAAAGATGTTTTTGCCATCCAGAAGCTCATCTTTTTGCTTGCCATAGCGCAGAAGGATAGAGCTGAGTATCTTTGTCACTTTTTCGCTCCATACCAGTGCGCGCAGTGCTCCTCGGTCGCTATTTTCCTTGGCTATATCCATCCAGTCTTCGTATGCGTCCAAATCGTACTGCACCGGCTCTCTAATTTTGTCTATGGGAATATTCTCAGGGGCTGTATCGGTGCTTTTAAAGTATTCGGATAGCTCATAGAAAAGCTGAGCCTGCTCCATTTTATATTGCTTTTCGCAGCCCTTTGCCAGATTGGAGCATAGTGCACTCATCTGATAAAATGATAGTCCTTTTTCACCGTGAGGAGTGGATGTATTCTCTTTTTTTGGTTTTTTAGTTTCCTGTTTTTCAATAAATGCTATCTTTGGTGCACCGCATAATGGGCACAGCCAGTCATTGTTCACGTCTTCCCATTTTGTTCCGGGAGGAATGCGAGTGTTTTCGTCTCCTGCAGCTTCGCTGTATTCGTAGCCGCAAATGGTACATACATATGTTTTCATAAAAACTACCTCCATCTTTATTTTACATAAAAAAATAAATTTTTACAATGAAGATTTTGATATACAAAAAAAGCCCAGCATTAGCCGAGCATTTTTTAAATGATATGTGAGCTGATATACCAGCTCTCCAGTATATGCCCTGCGGCAAATATAAAGGATGCCCCTGCGTATATCCACGAATCCATCAGAACCGATGCGGCAAAGAAATACAGAACCGGAAACACAGCCATTGGTATGGGTATAATCCATAGGTTTTTATACATCAGCGAGAACATTCGTCCCTGAAAATAGAACCTGCCCCAGCAAATATAATATATTACAACGGAGAATATCATGAAGGCAAGTACATATTTTTTGCAGCTGCTATCAGTTGTTATTTTTATAAAAAGCGGAAGTATAAAAACCGCCGCCTGCCCGACTCTTTCTAATATTAGCACAATGCTCCATTTGTCTGGTCGGCTGTTTTCAATCGGAATATTAATAGCCGGAAAGAAGAACAGCAGAATATTTGGCAGAAGCAGAATGAAGATTATCCAAAGATTCTGCGGATATAATTTTGCATTAGCAGGCAATTATTTAGAACCAAATTTCAGGCTCAATGTTTTGGTTGGGCATGTATCCACGCATACAAGGCACTTGTTGCACTCTATGTCGGTTATCTCGCCTTTTTTGGCATAGCCAGATACATCAAGGGATTTTGGACAGCCTTTGTCGCATTTTTTGCAGTCTATGCATGTTTCGGGGTTTGTTTTTATTCGAAGTCTAGGTAGCTTTATCCATCTTGCTATGGATTGACCTGCTATCATAAACGGTGCCATCCAGCATATCATGTAGCATGTGGCACGCTTGCCGAAAATCAGAGGCAGCACAAAGGTGATGAATAAAACACTGTAGTATATCACGTAGTTCTGCACTTCTGATACGCTGATTACTTTCTCTGTCATATAGAAAAAGTCAACGCCTATTATGCCGCCTGCTGATACAAACATCAAAATTACTAGGCTTAGCCAGCCTGCATAAATGAAGTATTTCAAAAACCTCAGCCACTTTGGGCGAAATTGCTTTGGCTGAACCACAGAGCATGCCTCCTGTGCAGCACCTGCCGGGCACACCCAGCCGCACCATACTCTGCCGAAAAATAGCGAGCCCACAAAAAGCCCCATAAACACAATAAGGCTGCCGTTCACGATGCCCTGGCTAGGACCTGCTATAGATAGATATGGCGACATGTAGTTTAGAGTTACTGGGAAAAGTATAAAGCTTAACAGAAGTATTCCATACCGTATTCTTTGTCTTTTTTTCATTAAATTCTCTCCTTATTTTCATCTAGGGTAAATTCAAATTTTATTCTGGTAGGGTTTAGAGTGGTATTCAGTATATAGGCGGCGGATTTCAAAAACCTTTTGTGATATTCTCTGTCTTCAAACAATTGAAAATAATTGTTCAGAAAGCTATTGAAACCCATGCTGATGATTTTGTAGGATATCTCCACTTCATCCACTTTCAAAAGTCCCTGCTCGCATCCATCGCTTATCAGGCTATATAGCACAGGAATCACGGTCTCCAGCCGAGCATTATCGACAGCATAGTGATATTTTTCCGGCAGTTCGCCGTCGAAAAATCCGTCCGCTATGTTCATTGGCTGAGTGGATGCAAACATTCCCTGAAAAAGCTGAAGCAGTGCTACATCCGGCGGCATGCTCTTTGCAAACTCCATAAAGCCTGTGAACATAGTCTTTGCATCGTCTTTTACTATTTCAGAAAGAAGATTGTCCTTTGATGTGAAATGATAGAATATCAGCCCCTTGGCAATATCCAGCTCCTTTGCTATGTCCTCCACTTTCACGTTGTCGTATCCGGCGGATGAAAACATAGCCTTTGCTGTGGATTTTATATTCTCTTTCATTTCCTTCGTTTTCTTATATACTGCCATAAGTTCTCCAAAACTGACCTAAGTCAATATTTATTATATATAGACTATGTCTAATTGTCAAGCAAATATTTTTTTATAAAATCATTCTTTTTAAAGTTCATTTATATGCACAATCAATGAAATATAATTACATATGGTTTGTTGAATAAAATATAGATTTGTGATAATATGACCATTAGTTGCAATAAATAGAAAGAGTGACAAATGAAAAAGGTAGTATTAATTTTTTTAGCAATAATTTTTGTCTTTGCTGGCTGCAGCCAGGAGCCCGCACCGGACAATCAGATAAATGAACTTTCGGCCGTGCCTACTGCTGAAGCAATTACTTCTGCACCAACCGAACAGATAGCAACGCCTTCACCCACAGCTGAGCCAACTGCCACACCTTTGCCGGAGAAGCCAAAGTATATCTTTATAGTAATTGGCGACGGAATGGGGCAGGGTGCCGCCAGCCTTGGGGAAATATACGCCAGACTAGAGGCGGAGGACATGAGCGTAGGTGCCCAATGGGAGAGCTTTGACGTAAAAAGAATGGTGGGGGCAATGGGCGATTCATCATCCGGCGGCACATCGCTGGCGACCGGAGCAAAATCCAGACAGGGATATATATCTCTGGATATCAATGCAAACTCACTCTATACAATAATGGACAGAGCAAAAGCTAACGGACTGGATACAGGGGTTGTCTCCAATTCCTCTCTGGCAGATGCTACACCCGCGGTTTTTTTATCCAATACAGACAGCAGATATGAATACGGCGGAATAATAGCGCAAATTCCTACCAGCAATGTGGACTATATGGCAGGCGGTGGAATGCGGTTTTTTGGAAGCAGCAGTCAGGCGGATATTTTGCCTGCTGAGGACTGCTACGGAATAGAGGCATACTACAAAGGCAAAGATGACATAATGGATCAGCTAGGCGAATGCGGATATAGCCTGTATTATGGCAGGCAGGGAGCTGTGCAGATGCTGGAAGCTCTGCAAAACGGTGAGGTTTCCCACGAAAAAGCCATATATGCACTCTCTTTGGTATATATGCCTTGGGAAATAGAGAAGTATAAGGCTGACAGTATGCAAAGCTTTGCGGACGTGCCAAATCTGGTGGAAATGACTGAAATGGGCATTAGAAACCTTAGCCAAAATCCAGATGGATTCGTTTTGATGGTGGAGGAAGCCTTTATAGATAAGGCCGCACATATGGGCTCAACCATCAGGCAGGTTTATCAGGTGAAGCTGCTAAATGATACACTTAAAGTGATAATGGAATTTTACAATCAACACCCCTATGAAACCTTGGTTGTGCTGACAGCAGATCATGAGACGGGGAAATATCTATATAATCAAGAGCTGATAGACCAGTTTAAGACACTTCCTGATTTTAGATGGTCTGATGATGGAGATGAGCTGTCGGAGTTTCTAATTGACCAATGGGATTTTCACTCCTATGAATCCTACTACTACAATCAGATAAAAAACGCAAACAGCGACGTGTGGGAAAATGAAGGCGACAGCAGAGTGCAGGCACTTGCGGAAATTACCGCGACCACTGCAAGAAAATATGGCACTATAATCACTACCAAAGCACACTCGTTTTTGGACGTGCCACTATATGTGGTGGGAAACGGCAGCGATGAATTCGCTGAATGCACGCATATTTCAGAGGTGCCACAGGCTATATGCCGCATTATGGGCTGGGATGCCTTGCCTGAGATAGAAACGGAATAAAAAAGAGGAAGCATGTTGCTTCCTCTTTCTGCATATAGACCTTAGTGGGTATTCAAATAATCAACAACAATTGCTGCAAATTCATTTGCAGAATCTGGCCCGTCGCCGGTTATCATTTTGTCAGTTAAGGTTACATCCGCTTCTGTGTCAAATATTCCAAAGCTCTTCATTACGGGGTCTGATTCAGATGAATTATACCAGCAGGCTTTGTCGCCTTCTTTCAGTACGCCTGCATATGCCAGAGTGACTGTACCGTAGCATATGGCAGACACTAGCTTTCCGTCGGATTGCATTGCATTTAGCAGTGCATGAAGCTCTGTGTTTTGCCAAAGGCTTTTGCTGCCGCCTATCAAAACAATTGATGCGAAATCAGATGGGTTAGCGTCTCTAAAGGTCATTTCTATTTCTGTTCTCTCCTGTGTTCCCTCCGCCATGCCTATCTCATCGCTAAGGATAACCACCTCGTATCCTGCAGCTTTCAGCTGGTTTACAACAGGGTTGAATTCCAATGATTGATATCTATCTCGCGCTATTACGACTGCTACTTTGCTTTTTTCCATTTCTACCTCCTCTGTTTCTGTGCTCTCTGGTGTCGATTTGATGGGAGTTTCCACCTCTATGGTTTCTTGTGATTCGGTTTCATCGGGTGCGGCTTCGGGCTGTGCACATGCTGAGATGAAGAACACAGCTATTATGCAAAAATTAAGAATTTTTTTCATAGTTCCTCCTGGCTACCAGTTAATTTTTTATTATCCATATATTGATTATATCAAAAAATCTCTTTACTATAAAGCAAAGAGATTTTTAATGTTTAATTATAGTCTAAGCTGTGAATATACTATTCTCTCAGCTTTGCACCAAAGTTCTTCTCCAGCACTCTGACTATCTTATCGAATTTCTTGTTTACTTCTTCATCTGTCAGGGTTCTGTCCTGTGCTCTGAATAGCATAGAGAATGCAACGCTCTTTTTGTTTTGCTCTATTTGCTCGCCTTCATAGATGTCGAATATCTCAACTCTTTCCAGCAGATTTCCGCTGGTTGTCTTTATTAATGAAAGCATTTGTCCTACAGGTTGTTCTTTATCAACAACTACTGCAAGGTCTCTGTCTACAGCAGGATATTTTGGCAGGTCTACCACCACCAGCTCGCTTCTTTGAATATTTAGAAGCTCATCTAGGTTTATTTCTGCAAAGTATGCACGCTTTTTGATTCCTACAGATTCTGCCACATCAGGGTGCAGCTCGCCTATGAAGCCAACGGGTATTTCATCCACCAGCATAATTGCCTTTCTGCCCGGGTGAAGAAATTTGCCGCCGCCTCGTACGAACTCATAGTTTTTCAGCCCAAGCGGCTTCATCAGAGATTCGATTCTGCCCTTCACTGTGTAGAATGTTTCATCATCTGAGCACACTCCGATACACAGACGGTTCACTTCCAGTGGAAGCTCATCGTTGGTCTCGTGGAATGTTTTTGATATTTCAAATAGCTTCACTTCACCTATTCTGTGGTTTAGGTTGCTGGCTACTGTGCTAATCATTGCCGGCATCATAGATGTGCGCATCAGTGAATAGTCCTCGCCCAGCGGATTAAGAATCCTGACTGCGTTTCTCAGCTCGTCGTCTTCGTCCAGCTTAAGCAGGTCGAAGGCTGATGGGCTCATGAAAGAATAGTGCACAGCTTCATACAGACCGTGGCTTGCCATGAAAGAGCGGATAAGTATATCCACCTTTTGGCGCATAGTTCTGCCGCGGGATTCTATGTGCATCTGCGGAAGAGTGGATGGGATTTTGTCAAATCCGTATATTCTTAATACTTCCTCTGCTATGTCGGCACCGTTTTGCAGGTCTTGTCGGAATGTTGGGATTTCGCAGATTAGCTTGTCGCCGTCTACGTGGCTCTCTATCTGCAGTCTTTTCAAAAGTCCGTCCATCATGTTGCCCGGCAAATCCAGCCCCAGTAGCTCGTTTATCCTGCTAATGGATACTTCTATTGTTCTGGGCTCTGCATTGGCATTCAGCACGTCTACATAGCCTTGGGCTATTTTGCCTACGCCCAGCTGCTCCACCAGATTCATTGCTCTGTCCAGTGCCAGCTTGCAGTTGGCAGGGTCCAGACCTTTTTCATATCTGGATGATGATTCTGTTCTCATGCCCAGCGCTTTGGATGTCAGGCGGATATTCACAGGATTGAATGTAGCGCTTTCGAATAATACTACATTTGTGTCTGCATATACGCCGGATTTTTCTCCGCCCATTATGCCGGCCAGTGCCACAGGTTTTTCGGCGTCCGCTATCACCAGCATGTCCTCTGTCAGCTTTCTTTCCTTGCCGTCAAGAGTTATTATCATTTCGTCTTTTTTGGCATTTCGAACGATTATTTTTTGTCCTTCTACGTATTTGAAATCGAATGCGTGCATAGGAAGCCCAAGCTCCAGCATCACAAAGTTGGTAATGTCAACAATATTGCTGATGGGGCGCACTCCAGCACCTATCAATGCCTTCTGCATCCATTTTGGGGAAGGCTCGATTTTGATGTCATATACTACTTTGCCCATGTATCTGGGGCATAGTGTAGGTGCATCCACTGCAACAGACACTATGTCGCTTGTTATCTTATCAGCCTCAGAATAAGCAGTCTCCGGCATCTTTAGCGGTACATTGAATGTGGCGGCAGCTTCACGTGCTGTGCCCAGCACGCTGAGGCAGTCCGGCCTGTTGGCGTATGTTTTTATGTCGAATACTGTGTCGTCCATGCCCAAAACTGTTGCAATTTTTGTGCCGGGTTTTATTTCTTCGTTTATTATCAGAATGCCGTTTACGCTGGCACCTGGGTAAACATTGTCATCTATGCATAGCTCTTCGCCGGAGCACATCATGCCGTTGGATACTACTCCTCTCAGCTTGCCTTTTTTAATGCTCATGCCGTTTGGCAGGTCTGCACCCACCAGTGCAACGGGAATAAGCGCACCCTCAAAAACGTTGGATGCTCCTGTTACTACAACTATTTCTTTTTCTTCGCCCACGTCCACTCGGCACACCACCAGCTTGTCTGCATCTGGGTGCTTTTGAATGCTGTCTATTTTGCCGACTACTACTTTTTCCAGCCCTTTGCCGAGGGTTTCGAATCCCTCTACCTCAGAGCCTGTCATAGTGAGCATGTCGGATATTGTTTGTGGGTCTGCGTCTATATCAACATATTTTTTAAGCCATGATAATGGTGCTAACATATTCTATATATCCTCCCTTATAGTCCTTGGAACTGCTTTAGGAAACGCATATCGTTTTCGAAAAGAGTCCGCAGGTCGCTTATTGTGTATCGGCTGGTTGTTATTCTGTCTATTCCCATGCCGAATGCAAAGCCTGAATATATGTCAGGGTCTATTCCGCACATTTTCAAAACATTTGGGTTTACCATGCCGCATCCCAATATCTCTATCCAGCCGCCGCCTTTGCATACTCTGCAGTTGGGGTCGTCGCCGCCGCATAGATAGCACGATACGTCCATTTCAGCTGATGGCTCTGTGAATGGGAAGAATGAAGGGCGAAGTCTTGTTTTCACGTTCTTGCCGTACATTCTCTTTGCGAATACTTCTAGAGTTCCTCTTAGGTGAGCCATGGTTATTCCTCTGTCTACTACCAAGCCCTCACATTGGTGGAAAACAGGGGAGTGGGTGGCGTCCACCTCATCGAACCTATATACTCTGCCTGGGCAGATTATCCTGATTGGAGGCTTTTGCGTGGTCATTGTTCTGGCCTGCACAGGGGATGTGTGGGTGCGAAGCAATTTATTATCATCGATATAGAACGAATCCTGCATATCACGCGCGGGGTGTCCTTTTGGCACGTTAAGCAGCTCGAAATTGAAATGATCCAGCTCTATTTCTGGGCCTTCTGCTATTTCGAATCCCATAGATATGAATATATTTTCTATTTCATCGCGAACCAAGCTGAGAGGATGAGCACTGCCAAGGGATGACTTTTCGCCCGGCAAAGTGACATCTATAGTCTCTAAAGACAGACGAACTTGCTTCTCCAACGACTTTATTTTCTTTTCCTGCTCAGAAAGCATGCTTTCAAACATCATTCTGGCTTCGTTGATTACTTTGCCTGCCTGCGGGCGCTCCTCCGGCGACAATGCACCAAGCCCCTTTAGAAGCTGCGTAAATGCACCCTTTTTGCCTAGGTTCTGCTGGCGTATTTCGTTTATTTCCTTTGTGCTCTCTGCCTTGTCCAGCTCTGTTTTTGCACCTTGGATAATCTTATCTAGTTTCTCTTGCATATAAATTATCACTCTTTCTATAAAATATTAAAACCTCGCCCAAAAAGGACGAGGCTGTTCTCGCTATACCACCTATCAGTAAATAGTCGCACGAATAACGGTGTGCTGCCGTATTGTCCTAGTCGTTGCCTTTCAGACAATCAGCTACAAAGTGAATTTCGCTTGTGGTGCCAATAGGATGTTTTCAGCTGGGCATCCCTTTCTGTAATCGACATAGTCCAAAGTTTACTTTGCTTTGTCATAGCTTTATCTGCTGAATATTCAGCATCAAATTATGTTTGATAGATTATATCATAAGATTTGCTATAATTCAAGGTATCTACCAAACATTATATAAATCGTTATCTCATGCATATGGCTTATCATATCTTTTGTCAAATGCATTGTTTCCCTTCAGCATCATGTTGAATCCTATATCCATAAGTCTGGGAAATACTTTTATTAGTTTCAGCGCGGATTTTGGCATGATTTCCATATTGTTAAAGTACTTGATGGCGGTTTCATCAAATGGGCGGCTCTCCAAAATATCCTGTGCGAGGATATCCATATTAGATTTAATCTTAATATATTTTTTAGATGTCTCTTTGGCATCCCGTGTCATTTCGCTGCTGCCCATTATGCACACGCTTTTGCACTCTGCCCCTATTATGCGGCAGAAATATTTCAAATATCTTTCCAGCAGACGGGATTGCTTGCCCTCCGGGAAGCCGCTGTGTATGAAGAAATAAATAGGCTTGTTTTCATATGCTTTTTTGTTTTCTTCCATCTTCTCAAAAAACGCCTTCACACCATAGGGCGTGGCATCAGCATACAGAGGAAAAACAATAAAGTATGCATCTGCTGTGTCTTTTATTATCTCATCGTGGCTTTGGGTGCTGGCAAGATAGTATTTTGCGGTTTCTGCTTTGCCCTCCATTGCATTTATCAGCATATTTGAGAGCACATCCGAGTTACTGGTCTTTTTTCTTGGAGATCCATTATATATTATTAATTTCATTTACTAGCTCCTTTTCTTTGCCTGCACTAAAATAGTGCACAAAATTGCCCGTGGCTTTGTTGAAATTTAAAGAAAGTCTATACATATACTCTTTCAGTATCTCTTCCTGCTCTGTATCGTGCTCCTCTTCGCCCACTACCACAAGCCCTAGCTTTGCTTGCTTATCATATCTGGGGAAGTGATGGAATTCGTCTTTCAGCACTGTAATATACGGAAGCAAAGTGGCGAACATTCTCTCTGTCACTTTTCGTATTTCTTTTTGAACGAATCCAGCCTTTATTTTGGATACGAATATCAGCTTGTCGGACTTTACGATGGATTTGTATATGTCCACCATGTCATCATCAAATACGCATTTGCCCGGCTCCTTCACCCAGCATGTCCAGCAGCCGGTGCAGGCGTTTATTTGCATCTTGTCCGCATCAAATACATCCACCTGATGCTCCTTTTGCAGGGCATCTATAGCCGACATAATGCCTTTGTGCTCTCTGGCGTATTCTTCGTCGCCTATTGCCTTTACTATTGTTATATTCATTCTATTCTCCTTTTTTCATCTTATATCCTGAAATGAAATTATCAGCAGCCTCTTCTAAATACTTTATTATCTCGTCGTAGCTTTTGTGGTATGTTCCCTGCAGATAGTCAAATATCACTCCGTATGTCACATGGGCCATTATCTGCAAAATGTATGCCATCTCCTGATGGGTAAGCCCTTCCAGCTTTTTCGAGCCGGACATTTTCTCTATTATTTTGCTTTGGTGGCTTTCATCTGTCCTAAAATATTTTTTGCAGTTAGGATTGAAATGAAAATCCCTGAAAAGCATAGTGTATTCCATAGCAAGCTTTATATTTCCGGCACCAATATCCAGAAATGCATCATGGGTTTTGGTGGAAAGCACAATATCTTCAATAATTTCCATTATCATGTCTGCTAATGCGTATTTCAGCTCGTCCAGATTTTTGAAATTGACATATATGGGTGCTATGGATGCGCCTAGCATGTCGGCTACCTTTCGTATGGTAATGGCGTCGAATCCTTCTTTGTTTGCGATGGTGAATGCAGCATCTAGTATCTGCTCTTTGGTGAATTTTACTTTCGGCGGCATAGTATTCCCCTTTAAATAATTGACGTTATATAACGTATGTTATATAACAATTGATATATTATCACTTAAGCTTTTATTTGTCAATAAAATTGAAAATATTTTGTGATAATATTTGTTAGTTTACTGAAATCATGTTAGTTTGTGCTATAATGTTATTATATTAATGTAAAATACATTTCAGCTCATTTGGAGGTATCAAATGTTCAAATTTGTTCATATAGCGGACTCCCATCTGGATTCACCTATAGTAAGCAACGAAAAGTACCGAGAGGTAATAATGGAAGAAGCGCAGAGGGCGTTTAAGGCTGCCATTACACTTTGCATAGATGAAAAGTGCAATGCTCTTTTGATATGCGGAGATTTATTTGATGATGATCATCTAAGCTTTAAAACTGAGCTTATGCTTCGTGATAGCTTTGAAAAGCTGAAAAAGAACGGAATAGAGGTTTTTTATTCCCTTGGAAATCACGATCCCAAATCATCTAAGCTTAGGAAATTCAAGTTGGGAGAAAACGTCCATGTTTTCGACAGCGAAGAGCCCGAGACTATAGAGGCGAATGACGCTGATGGAAATGTATTAGGAACAGTCACAGGCGTGGGATACCCCACAAAGCATGTAGACTACAATTTATCAAACAATTTTAGAAATATAGGCAAGGACAACACAGTACCATCTGTTGCCATGCTGCACACATCGCTGGATATAGGCGGCGAAAAGGTGTATGCACCATGCACATACGAGGATTTGGCTGTGCTGGATTATGACTACTGGGCACTAGGACACATACACAAGACAACAGTATATGGGCAGGAAAAGCCTGCTATTTTCCCCGGCTGCACATGCGGCAGGCACTTTGCAGAGACTGGATCAAAGGGAGGATATCTGGTGACACTGCAAAAGGACGCTCCGCCAAAGGCAGAGTTTGTAGAGCTTGCAGGAATCACATGGTACGATGTAGTGGCAGATGGATTTGATGAGGCTACAGATGCAGGAGACATGTTTGATATATGCGCAGGCAAAATAATGGAGACTGTCAACGAGAGCAAGATTAATTTCATCAGGCTCACATTGGTTGGGCAGTGCCCCATGTACGAAAAGCTGAGCATGGACGACATAGAGGACCTGGAAAACAGCCTTACAAAGCACACCAGCACAGGTGTTGCATTGGTCAACAAGCTGGAGTCTGTAATAAACCCCGACGACTATATCAATGACAAGCATCTTTTGTCCATTGCACTTAGCATGGCAAAGGAGATAAAGGAAAACCCTGAGCTAAAGGCACAGGTCATGGAGATATTAGAGGGTGAATACAAGGGTCTGGATGGCGGAAGCAGCGATGAATACATTGAGTCGCTTTTTGAAAATGTAAGCAGCCGTCTTTGCGACGTTATGATAAAAAAATGATGCAATGAGTAATAAATGGGTATAAATCAGGGGGCAGCACAATGAAAATAAAGAAGATGAAAATAAAAGAATATGGATGTATCGACGATAAGGAGATATATTTCGGGGATAGGATTTCCGTGATAAAGGGAAACAACGAGAGCGGGAAATCTACCACTCATCAGGCTATTTTAGCCATGCTTTTCGGCTACAAAAATACAGGAACTAGAAAAAGATTCCTGCTGACGCCAAAGGCAAAGCCATTTTCCGGAGGATACCCAACCATCGAAAGCCAGTGCGAAGACAGCGCAGGCGAATACACCCTGACACGCAGCTTTGAAAGCGGAGACCCGGTGCTCAGCGTCACAAGAGGCGGAGTGACCACCAAATCAGAGAACAAGCCGCTGGATGTTTTTAAAGGCATATCCCGAGATACATACGAGGGAATATATTCGCTGGACATAGACCAGATAGTTAAGCTGAAAGAAAGCTGGGAAAAGGAGCAGGACTCCATACTAGCAGGACTTCTGCCGGATTTTTTGCTGCCCAATGAAGAGATAATGAACAATTTGGACAACAAAATAAAAAGCGCATGGAAGGGCAAAAAAGTAAACAACATATCAAAAGATACAGATGATGCAATATCCGAGCTGAAGAGCCAAATGGCACAGGCAAAAAAGGATCAGGACGAGCTGAGGCAGCTGGAGCAGGAAGAGGAAGAGACATCTGCAAATGCTGTGGAATGCAGCGAAAGCATCAAGGAACTATCCCAAAAGAAAATAGAAACAGCAAGACAGATAGAATTCTATCGTGAATATCAGGAAATACAGGACAATCTGGCAATAAACAGCCAGATAGAGAAGTATAAAGATATACCAAAAGACACAAGAAACTACCTGAAAGGATTGGCAGAGGGCACAGAGAGCGGCAAGCAGAGAACGCAGACAATAGAGCGAAAGATAGCCGAGCTAAAAGGGGTGGTAAGCAAATATGCAGAGGAAAAAGAAAACCTTGAGCTTTGCAAAGTGGTGGTGCCGGAAGCTGAAAACATAGTAAACAATATTTCGATTATAAAAAACCGTGCTGTGAGAGACGGAGAAAACGAAAAAGAGAAAAGAAACAAAATAGAAAGCTTTGTGAAAAGAAGACTGACCAATAGATTCAACTGGGAAGACTTTTCTGACATAATGAAGGTGGATGTGGCTGAGAGCTCTGCACTGTGGGAGGCAATATCCAAGCTGAATGCAGAGAAGGCAAAGGCAAGCCAAAGAGCACTGGAAAACAGAACCACAAAGCCAACAGATTTTTTGAAAAACCTAGATCGAAACGACTATCTGCTTTTTGCAGGTGCCTTTGTGGGCCTTCTGCTTATGCTTTTGAACCTAGGCGTAAACAGAATAATAACACTGATATTAGGCTTCATACTATTTGGCGGCTCCATTGCATTCTGGATACTGAAAAGACCAAAGGGCGAGGCAGTGCAGGATGACGAATTCACAAGAGAGATAAAAAGGCTGGATGAGGAGATATGGGAGAAGACCGAGACACTGAAAGGCAAGCTGGGATTTGACTTTATACCATCTGAAAAAAGAAACAACCCTGATGAAGCATTGATTGAAAATATAGCACAGCTGCAGGATGACTATGCTGAATACCTGCGTATAAATAAAGATGTGATTGCCGACATGGAAGACGTGGAGAAAAAGGAAAGACAGCTAAAGGAAATGGCGATTGAGGTGCTGGGCAGAAGCTTCAACTACGAGTCAGACGCTAGAGAGATGCGAGAGAAGCTGAACGAGCTGCTGAAACTAGAAGGTGACGCAAAAACGGCAAAAGGCGAAATCAACCTGCTGGAAGAGCAAGTGCTGGAGATAAAAAACAGAATTTATTCTGATGAAAAGCAAATAGAAAGCATTGTGGAAAAATTATTCCCTCTAGAGGGCGACAACATAATGCAAAAAGCTGAAAACCTGAACCAAATGCGAGAGAGCTTTATATCCGCTCAAAGCCGCATGGAAATACAAAGGCAGAAGTATCCTGACTACGAAGAGCTGATAGATGCCATTGAAAAAAGCACGGAAATCAGATTGTTTGATTTGGAATCAGAGATGAAAATGGTGGATGAAAAACTGGAGGAGCAAAAAGAGCTGCTTCAGGAAATAAACCGCAAAAAAGGCGAACTGAAAGAAAAAATAGATAATTTAAAGAGCACAGGACTGATGCCTGCTGTGATAGATGCCAAGCTGAAGGACATGCAGGAAGAGCGAAAAAACAGAATACGGACAAGAGACGAATATGTGCTGTGCTATGGAATAATCCAAAAAGCCAGAGACAGATTTGTGAGCGAATGCAGCCCAATATTCCTAGAAAAGGCAGGGGAATATCTGGCTATGATTACAGACGGCAAATATTCGCAAATCCGCCTGAATGACAAGGGCACATCTATTATGGTGATGGACGGAGAATTCAGAGTATATGACTTTGATGAAATAGACGCAACAATGAGCCGCGGCACAAAAGAGCAGATATATTTTGCCCTGCGTCTTGCCATGCTGGAAAGATTCGACCCGGAAGGCGAAAAGCTGCCTATAGTGCTGGATGAGGCACTGGTGAACTGGGACGTCGAGAGATTTTCAAAGCTGATGAAAATAGTTGAAGAAATATCTAGAGAAAGGCAGGTATTCATGTTTACATGCCACGACTATATAGTGGATATAGTCTCCAATGTGAACGAAAATACAGCTGTTATAAACATATAATTGATATAGTAATATTGTAGAATATTTTTAATAAATATCCACGTTGACAATATATAGCATAGAATATATAATCAACTAATAATTATAATTCGGATGATGACTGCGGGAGACACTTTTTTCGAAAAAGGACCGAAGGAGAATGTGTGTGTAAACTCTCAGGTAAAAGGACCGCAGCCGGACGATACTCTGGATAGCTGCATCTATTGCAGGCCGACGGGGCAACCCTTATTAGGGGAATCTCTCAGGTTGTGGGACAGAGACACTAGAAAATGCAACTGATGCATATTTTTAGTGTTCTTTTTATTTTTATAGAAAAATAGATATAGAAATAGATATAGAAATAGATATATTTTGATAGGATCAAGTAGAAATACGCAAAGGAGCAAAAGTCTACTATGTATAAAAAAACATCACTTTATTCGAAACATATAGCATTGTCAGGAAAAATGGTTGAGTTTGCGGGCTATGAAATGCCAATTCAGTATTCTTCTATTATTAAAGAACATAACATGGTAAGAGAAAAATGTGGGTTGTTCGATGTCTCGCACATGGGAATTCTGCAAATAGTGGGTGAAGAGGCTGAAAAACTGCTGCAATATATCTGCACTATTGACATAGGCAAAATGCAGATTGGAGAAGCCAAATATTCACTGATGTGCTATGAAAACGGCGGATGTGTGGATGACATATTGGTATACAAGGCTCCGATAGGGTTTTTGATGGTGGTAAATGCGTCAAATGTTAGCAAAGATTTGGAATGGATAAACCAGAACAACAATTTTGATGCACAGGTTATAAACGTATCTCCTGCATATTCACAAATTGCCATACAAGGGCCTTTGTCAGAAGAAATTCTGGCGAAAGTAATTAATATAAACTACATTCCGTGGAAGAACTATACATTTAAGCAAATGCTGGAGCAAAACAACCGCAGAGTAATAATATCCAGAACAGGATATACAGGCGAAGACGGATTTGAGATTTATATGGAAAATGACATGGCGGTGAAGATGTGGGAAGACCTTTTAGCGGCAGGCGGAGACGACATTCTGCCATGCGGACTAGGCGCCAGAGACACGCTGAGGCTGGAGGCGGGCATGCCTCTATACGGACATGAACTTTCGGCTGATATCACGCCTATAGAGGCCGGGCTGAAAAAATTCGTAGCTGTTAACAAAGAAAGTGACTTTATCGGAAAAGAAACACTAAAGAAGCAGAATGAGCTTGGCGTGTGCCGCCAAAGATGCTTCATAGAGCTCGAAGGCAAAGGGATAGCCAGAGAGGGCGATTTAGTGTTTATAAATGATATGCGGGTCGGATACCTGACATCGGGTAACAGATCTATCACCTTGGGCAAATCCGTAGGCATTGCAATGGTGAGGCACCCGCACAATGAATTGGGCACGAAAGTGCAGATACAAATTAGAAATAAGATGGTGGACGCAGTAGTTGTGAAAGGACCATTTTATAGAAGAAAAAAATGATATGTAAGAAAGGGAGCGAGGAATGAGTATACCAAAAAAATTGCTTTACACAAAGGAGCACGACTGGCTGGAAGACCTAGGAGACGGAACATATAAGTTTGGAATCACAGACTATGCACAGAATGCACTGGGAGACATAGTGTATGTGGAGCTTCCAGGAGTGCAGGAGGAAATATCCGGAGGAGACACACTGGCAACAGTAGAATCTGTGAAGGCGGTGTCGGAGATAATAATGCCTTTTGACTGCACTGTGCTGGAAGTGAACGAAGAGCTGGAGGATGAGCCGGAAAAGGTGAATGCAGACTGCTATGGAACATGGATAGCTGTGCTGCGTATTGATGAGCCGGAGGGCTTGATTTCAGCAGAAGAGTATGAAAAGCTGGTTTAGTATCTGCAGCAAAAGATAATACAATCTTTAGAATGCACTCTACTATATAAAAGGAGAATGTAATGACTAGTTATGTTCCGAATACGGATGAATCAATAAAGCAAATGATGGATGTAATCGGCATCAACACCATCGAAGAGCTTTTTGCAGGTGTTCCAGAGGATGTGCGGCTGAAAAGAGAGCTGCAGATAGATGGAGGCAAAAGCGAGATAGAGGTGCGAAATTCATTTTGCCAAATATCCAAAAAAAATAAAGTTTATAAGTCCTGCTTTTTAGGGGCAGGAGCATATAACCACTATATCCCCAGCGTTGTTACAAAGCTGGCATCCACTTTGGAGTTTGTTACAGCATATACGCCATATCAGGCGGAAATATCCCAGGGCGTGCTGCAGGCGATATTTGAATACCAGACATATATATGCCGCCTAACCGGTATGGAGGCATCCAACGCATCTGTCTATGACGGAGCTACAGCATTGGCTGAGGCCTGCATGATGAGTGTGACAAACAGCAGAAACAAGGTGCTTGTATCAGAGGGCGTGAATGTAGAATATATAAAGGTATTAAAAACATGGTGCAAATATGCCAATCTGCAGATGGAGTTTATAAAGCTGAAAAACTACCAAACAGACATGGATGACATGAAAAGCAAGCTGACAGATGAGATAGCCAGTGTGGTGCTGCAGACACCGAATTTCTATGGCAGCCTAGAGGATATGGAAGCATTCGAGCCTATTATCCATGAAAATAAATCATTGTTTATATCCGTTGTAAATCCTATATCTCTGGCACTTTTGAAATGCCCGGGTGAATACAATGCAGACATAGCCGTCGGCGAGGGGCAGCCGCTGGGCAACCCAATGGCAAACGGCGGACCATATCTTGGATTTATGGCAGCTACTCAAAAGCTGACCAGAAAGCTGCCCGGCAGAATAGCAGGACAGACAACAGACGTGAACGGAAAGCGTGGATTTGTGCTGACACTGCAGGCTAGAGAGCAGCATATCCGCAGAGAGAAGGCATCATCTAATATCTGCTCCAATCAGGCACTTAATGCACTGACAGCAGCTGTGTATCTGGGAGCAATGGGCGAGATGGGGCTGCGTCAGGCGGCGTGCAAATGCATGGAGAATGCATATCTGCTGAAAAAGAAGCTAGGAGAAGTGGACAAGGTAGAAGTATATCAGGATGAGATATTCAATGAGTTTGTGGCATATATACCATGCCAAAATGAGGTGCTGGACAAAAAGCTGAAAGAAAACGATATACTTGGCGGGCTTTATTTGGGAGATAATAAATACATCTTTGCGGCAACAGAGCTGAACACAGAGGACGAGATAAACCAATTGGTTAATATAGTCAGGGAGGTTATCTGATATGTATAACGAGCTGATTTTTGAAAAGAGCCAAAAGGGTGCAAACAAAAGACGCCTCTTTGACTGTGCAGAGAGCGTGGTGCCTGCGAAATATGCCAGAAAGCAAGAGATTGACTTGCCGGATGTAGCAGAGATTGATTTGGTGCGGCACTATCAGGAGCTGGCACGCAAATCCCACGGCGTTGCCAATGGGTTCTATCCGCTAGGCTCATGCACCATGAAATATAATCCTATTATAAATGAAGAGATGGCATCAATACATGAATTCCAAGATATCCACCCGCTGCAAAGCGAGCAAGACATGCAGGGTTCGCTGGAGATAATGTATAAGCTGAAAGAAGCACTGTGCGAGGTGACGGGCATGGATGACATGACCCTGCAGCCATCAGCAGGTGCACATGGCGAGCTGACATCATTGATGATGATAAAAGAATTTCACGAGTCCAATGGACAGGGGCACAGAAGCAAAGTGTTCGTGCCGGATTCTGCCCACGGAACAAACCCAGCATCCGCTGCAATGGTGGGATACGAGGTGGTGGAGATACCATCTACAGAGGGTGGATATGTGGATGTGCAAAGGCTGGCAGAGCTGGCTGATGAAAACACAGCAGCACTAATGCTGACCAACCCGAACACACTGGGTATATTTGAAAAAGATATAGTGCAGATAGCGGATATAATACACAAAGCTGGGGGCAAGCTATATTATGACGGCGCAAACATGAACGCAATAATGGGCATGGTTCGCCCCGGAGACATGGGATTTGATGTGATGCATCTGAACCTGCACAAGACATTCAGCACTCCTCACGGAGGAGGAGGACCCGGAAGCGGACCTGTGGGCTGCACAAAGGAATTGTCGCCATATCTGCCAAATCCGCAGGTAGTGAAAAAGGGCGATAAATATGTGTTTGAGTGCTCGGACAAAAGCATAGGCAAGGTGAAGAGCTTCTACGGGAACTTTTTGATAAACCTGCGTGCATATACATACATTCTGTCCCTAGGCGGGGAAGGGCTGAAGGAAGCTTCGCAAAATGCAGTGCTGAACGCCAACTACATGAAAGCAAGGCTGAAGGATTTCTACAAGATGCAAAGCGACGGGTATTGCCTGCACGAATTTGTGATGAGTGCCAGCAAAATACACGACGACACGGGCATCAGGGCACTGGACATAGCAAAGAGCATGCTGGATGCCAAAATTCATCCGCCTACCATGTATTTCCCCCTTATAGTAAAAGAGGCACTGATGGTGGAGCCGACAGAGACTGAAAGCAAGAAGACTCTGGACTATGCATGCGATGTGCTGATAGCGGCTGCAAAGCAGGCATATGAAGACCCGGAGAGCCTTCACAATTCACCAAAGACAACGCCTGTAGGCAGGCTGGACGAGGTGACGGCGGCAAGGAAGCCTATAATAAAATACGAAAACGATATTTAGCAAATACTATAATTAGAACATAGAAAACACTTAACTGAGTTAGGTGTTTTTTTGTTAAATTATGTTCGTTGTAAATGATGGGAAATAGTAGTAAAATAGTAAAAATACAAAAGTAATAATTTATTGATAACAGTAAAATGTCTATTACTGCTATTTTATATTTTGCAATGTGTAATGAGCTATTGGTGACGACATAAAAAACTTTGAACGATTTAACATACTTCGCAAAAAGAATGGAGGGAGAAATGACGCCTTGGTATTTATTCGAATTTCCTAATGACGCTGAGAGAGTGAGAAAACTTTATAAAAAGGCATCGGAGGCTATAGAGCAGGAAGATAATTTTATTTCTGAAGAAAACTACTATGCTGAATCAGAAAAGCTACCTAAATCTGTAAGTTTGATGCCGTATGAGATTGCAATTGAAGATTTTGGTATTAATTACAATGCATTTAAATATAATTTATTGTCAATGACAATAATACAGCTATATTCACTTTGGGATCAGCAGAGGGAAAAATATAACGGTGATACGTTCATCCATAAAGACAATAGCGAAAAATTAGAGGAATTAAGACTATTACAAAACGCACTAAAGCATGGTAAAGGAACCTCTGAGAAAAAATTAAGAAAACTTTATCCAAAATATTTTTGCAAAAACGAAATAAATGAAAGTATCATTTATTTGCAGCTCAACTTTGATGAAAGCGATTTAGATGATTTTACTGATGAAATAATTAGTATATGGAAAAACGAGCTGAAAAGATTAGGGTACTAAAAACTTTTTTACAAATACGCCCTGTATTTAATGCATTTTACTGTATATATTATCAGCACTTTATGATATAATAAGGAACTAATAAAAACATATAAGACGCTGAAAGAGAGAGAAAAATGAACTTATTGTCTGTTTTAATAATAAGTGAGACGCATGGAAGGCTGTACGAGTGGATGGACACCTTCGTGAATATGAAGCAGGTCAGCACATTTTTTGAAGGCACAATCGTAACGCTGGAGCTGACATTGCTCAGCATGGTGCTGGGCACAATGCTGGGGCTTTTAATATCCCTTGGCAGAATAGCAAGAAGCAAAATAGTAAAAGGTATCACATGGGTATATGTATGGGTTTTTCGCGGAACACCTCTGCTTTTGCAGATAATCATAGTATACATTGCTGTGCCGCTGATATATAGAGACATAACAGGCGATATACTTCGACTGCCTGCATTTATGTCGGCAATTATAGCGCTGACTCTAAACACTGCTGCGTATCTGGCAGAGATATTCAGAGCTGGAATTCAATCAATTGACAAAGGGCAGATGGAGGCATCCAAGGCACTGGGCATGAGCTATTCGCAGGCTATGTTCAAGGTGATAATTCCCCAGTCCATATCCAGAATAATTCCTCCCTACTCTAATGAGTTTATAATGATACTAAAGGACACATCCTTGGTATCTGCAATAGGTATATCCGAGCTATACCGCGAAGCCAGCAGAATGGCATCAGGTGCAGCCGACTGGAGATTCTTGTTTATAGCCGCAGGTGTATATTTATTCCTGACGACAATATCCACATATCTGTTCCAAAAGCTAGAGGACAGAACGACAAGGTATCTGTAGGAGGGATAGAGAATGACAAAAGAAGTAAATAAAAATAAGAATATGATAAAAGTAGAAAAGGTGAACAAATACTTCGGAGACCTGCACGTATTAAAGGACGTGGACTTTGAGGTGAATCAAGGCGAAGTGGTGTGCGTGATAGGCCCATCGGGCTCCGGTAAATCAACATTGCTAAGATGCCTGAACCATTTGGAGCGCATAACATCCGGCAAGGTATATATAGATGGCGAAATGGTGGACTACCGTGAAGACGACAAGGACGCTATGCACATAGACCACAAAAAAGTGACTGAGATGTGCAGCGAGCTGGGAATGGTTTTCCAAAGGTTTAATCTTTTCCCGCATAAAACAGCCCTAGGCAATGTGGCACTAGCACCCATGACTGTGAGAAAGACAGAAAAGCAAAAGGCAGAGGAGCAAGGCAAAAAGCTGCTGGATTCTGTGGGGCTGGGCGACAAATACAATGAGTATCCCTCAAGGCTTTCAGGCGGCCAGCAGCAGCGTGTGGCTATTGCCCGTGCAATGGCTATGAACCCAAAGATTTTGCTGTTTGACGAGCCTACATCTGCCCTAGACCCAGAGCTGGTGGGCGAGGTGCTGGAAGTAATGAAGAAGCTGGCTCTATCGGGAATGACCATGATGGTGGTTACCCAC
The DNA here is from genome assembly GCA_040883315.1 of Eubacteriales bacterium. Taxonomy (GTDB): domain Bacteria; phylum Bacillota; class Clostridia; order Christensenellales; family UMGS416; genus JAFGUF01. Next base: position 20,904 of record JBFLKU010000026.1, on the reverse strand, counting down.
GAAATGGGATTTGCCAAGGAAGTGGCAGACAGAGTAGTATTCATGGATGACGGCAGAGTGGTGGAGGAAGGAACTCCAGATGAGATATTCAACAATAGAAAGAGCCAAAGGCTAAAAGAATTTTTGTCCAAAACGAACTAATAGAATAAATAGAAAGAGGCCTGAACAAATTGTTCGGGCTTTTTTCTGCATAAAAATGCCCCGATCAAATGACCGGGGCGGTGGGAAAATATAAGATAGTAAGTAATATTATCTTAATTCTGTATCGATGTTTGCTGTGTAGTCCTCACCTAGGTGCTCTACAGAGATTTCAGCCAATTTGCCATTGGCTTGAAGTGCTGCGATAGCGTCGTTGATTGCAGCTTCCAGCTCTGGTGTGTCTTTGTTTAGTGCCACAGCTATTGGTTCATTTGTTAGCTGAGCTGAGCTTACCTTGAATACTTCTGGGTTTTTAGCAACAGCGTCTATAGCTACAGCCATGTCAGCAACGATGCAGTCAATTTGTCCAGCTTCCATAGCAGCTAGGCATACTGTCATGTCGTCGTATTGGATTAGCTCGAAATCAATAGTTTCTTGTTGCTTTGTAGCAGCGATATCAGCAGTAGTTTCAAATTGAACGCCCACTTTCAATCCAGCCAAATCCTCAGGTGTTGTGATAGCGTCAGCCATCTCTGGTGATACCATGATTACCTGACCATTTGCCAAATATGGTGTTGAGAAGTTCATTGTGTCCATGCGCTCTGTTGTCATAGAAACAGATGAAATGATAACATCATATTGTTTTGCAGATAGGTTTGCGAAGATGCCGTCCCAAGCTGTTGATTTGAATTCGATTTCAACGCCCATTTCCTCAGCCAATGCTTTTGCAAAGTCTACGTCAAAGCCAACTAGATCGCCGTTTTCGTCAACATATTCCATTGGAGGATATGTGTCGTCTACGCCTACCAGAAGAACGCCATTTTCTAGGCCGTATTTGTTCTCCACTGCATCTTTGCTATCGTCATCAGATTTGCATGCTGCAAATGAGAATGCCATTGCAATAACCATCATAAGTAATAATACTTTTTTCATTGTATTTTTTCTCCTTAACAATTTATATCTTTCGGTTATTATACATGAGTGTGAATAATTATGCAAGCATAAATTTGAAATAATTTTCAATAAAATAAAAAGAGCACATAAGCAAATGCCTATGTGCAAAGAAAAACCATGCTAAAATTATAAATACTTTTTGTAGTTGCCGCTTTCGTATTTGTCTATGGCTTCGTCCTCTGATATCACAGAGCAGTCATAGTAAATACATGTCATTCCGTCTTCGTCCAGGTAGGCTTCCACAATGTCAGCGCCTTCTTCTTCGCCCATCAGATCCTCTAGCTTGTAGTAGCTGTCTTCGCTCCTAGAGTCATTTTCGTCGAAAAAGAAAACTCCGCCTTTTTTGAAAAATTCCAACATATTCTTCTCCCCCTTTTTATGATATAGGTACAAAATGCACATCGAAATATCCTGCTCCGTAGCTGTAGCCTATTTCGATATACAAATCATTTTCATTCGAATACTGATAACTTTTGAATTGCCTTTCCGTATCTTCCATAATATCGGATACTATAATAAACCCATTGCTCTCCAGTGCCTGTTGAATGGCTTCGAAATCGTCTTCTGAAATATTTTCCACATTTACAAGATAGGATTTAATGTCGCCATTGCCTGTAGGGATAGTTTCTCTTAGCTGAAAAGATGATGATTCATCCAACCCTAGCATGCTTAAATACTCTAGAGTCATTTCATTGTCTCTGGCTATCTGCGGGTCTTCTGCAGGGGCTATCAGAAGCTCTTCATCTTCTGGGGCTGCTTCGCTTTGGGCATCTTCTGCTTTTTCTTCATTTGCGGGCTTTTCATCATTCACAGCATTGCTACATCCTATAAGAGCAATAGCCAAAGTGAACAAAACAGCTGCTAAACACACATAAAATCTCTTCATCTAAAATTCCTCCTGATTATAAATTATCAGAATTTTGAATAAATGTAAAGAGTGTATATAGGCGGCACTATATAGGTGCATATTTAATTATTATTTGTATAAATCTATTTGTCTTTTTGGTAAAGAGTAATTTCGTATATCTCGCCGTCTAGTATAACAAACTTGAATGTCTGCGCAGGGGTATCATCACTTGTCTTTTGGCTGATATATATTATTTGCTCTTGGCTGTAGCCTTTGGTCACTTGGTCTGCATCCAGCACCTCGGTGTCTATTGTGTATTCGCCATTAAAAAAGGATGGATAAATATTTTTCGCTGTGGAAATAGTGTTTTCCTTCATATCGCTCTCTGTAGATATAAAGGCGGGATATGCCTTCCCTGCATATCTATATCTTTGAAAAGCCAGAGTTTCCATATCCAGTTCATAGTCATTTTTGTGTTCATCCTGAAACCAAAATGCTTTATCATATTTTTCTAGGTTGGGGAAGCTTCTATATTCCACATCCAGCCCGGTCAGCTCCGCCAGGTCGCCTATGCCCATTTCGATATGGTCTTGCTTTTGCACATAGGAAATAGAATATGTGGTGGCTATCACCAATACGCTTAGCACGATAAATGAAATAAAAAATATGCTGCCTTTATTCACTATACACCTCCGTAGATGGACGTATATGTATTATACCATGAAATCTGGCATACACAGCCTATAAAACATATAAAATGGTTTTCCCGTTGCTTGTGATGCTTTAGCTATTGGTTTTGTCAACCTTATCGAAATTTTTCTCTAATAAGCTGGAAATTTATTTTGGTACAGGGTATAATAATTTCAGTCTACATACCAATAACCGTGGTAGCAGTTGTTACTATATATTTATAGATTATAAAGAAAGAAGAATAATAAAAATGCAAGAAAGCAAAAACACAATTTTGTCAACGGAAGAGGAGATACTATGGCAGGGGAAACCAAAGAATAAAATATTTGATGCTATAGATGCCGTTTTATTGCCGGCAAATATTCTCGGATTAGGGGTAATCTGTTATATATTTTTTATTGTATTACCGCAATTCAACATGGATTTACCAATTTTTTTCAATATTTTTTATGGGCTTTTTATTGCAATTATGGCATATATAGCATTCGGAAGATACTTTGTTAAATCTTTCGTCCAGCAAAGAACAGAATACTTTCTGACCAATAAAAGATCAATAATTGTAAGAAATTTTAAGAGAAAAAAGATTATAAGCACTGAATACAAATTTATATACAATGTAAAAAAGAAAACAAACACTGATGGCACGTGTAAAATAGTGTTTGGGAACTCTGGACCTGTAGGGTTTTTATATGAGAATACATTCATGTATCCTAGCTTTTTGATAAAAGGCATACAGCCTATGGGATTCTATAATATAGATAGTAAAGATGTTGCTGAAATCGAAAGCATAGTCAGCCCAATTATCAAGTAAATAACCTATGAATTTTAATCAATTGTAAAAAAGTTAATAAATACATATTGACATAGAAAGCAATGCAATGTACTATATGAAGTAGCAAGACCTGTTAAAAAAAAACTCTTTTTAACAGGTCTTTACTATTGCAATCATCTACATAATTTATAATAAAAAAGGAGCAAAAATGAAAACCAAATATATCTTTGTAACAGGCGGTGTAGTGTCATCTTTAGGAAAGGGTATTACAGCGGCTTCTCTGGGAAGGCTATTAAAGGCGAGAGGACTTAGCGTTTCGATGCAGAAACTGGATCCATACATCAATGTGGACCCAGGCACTATGAGCCCCTATCAGCACGGGGAAGTATTTGTGACTGATGACGGAGCAGAGACGGATTTGGATCTTGGACATTATGAAAGATTTGTAGATGAAAACCTTAGTCAAGCAAATAATGTAACCACAGGCAGAGTATATAAATCAGTTATTGAAAAAGAACGCCGTGGCGATTATCTAGGGGCTACAGTGCAGGTTGTGCCCCACATCACAGAAGAAATAAAAAGAAATATAATGGCTGCCAGCCACAAGGGCGAAGACGAATACGACGTGGTAATCACAGAGATTGGCGGCACAGTAGGCGACATCGAGAGTCTTCCGTTTTTGGAGGCAATTCGCCAAATAAAATCCGAGATAGGACAAGAAAATTCACTTTATATTCACGTTACTTTAGTTCCGTATTTAAAAATGTCCGGTGAGCTGAAAACAAAGCCAACCCAGCACTCCGTAAAAGAGCTGCGTTCTATTGGTATTCAGCCTGATATTATAGTGTGCAGAAGTGACTATCCAGTGGATGAAGGAATAAAGAAAAAGATAGCTCTGTTTTGTAATGTAGACAAAAAGAATGTTATAGAAAATTTGAATGCAGAGACATTGTATCAGGTGCCGCTGATGCTGGAAGAGCAGGGACTGGCAGAGCAGGTGCTAGAGCATTTCAATTTCAGATGCGGAAAGCCAAGGCTGGGCGACTGGACAAAGATGGTGGAAAGACAGCTGGCAATAAAGGAAACTGTTAATATTGCATTGGTTGGCAAATATGTAGAGCTGAAGGATGCTTATCTTTCCGTTGCAGAGTCGCTGACACACGGCGGCATACACCACAGCAGCAATGTAAACATCGTGTGGCTGCAGTCAGAGGACATAGAAAAGGGAAATCCAGACGAGATATTTGCAGAGGTAGACGGGATAATAGTTCCCGGCGGGTTCGGCGAAAGAGGAATTGAGGGGAAAATAAAGGCAGCACAATATGCCAGAGAAAAGGATTTGCCATACTTTGGATTGTGCCTCGGCTTGCAGATAGCCGTTATAGAGTTTGCAAGAAATGTAGCAGGCATGGAGGGAGCAAACTCAACGGAGTTCAACCAAAGAGCAGAATATCCGGTAATCGATCTGATGGAAGAGCAGCGCCATATAAACACTATGGGCGGCACTATGCGTCTGGGCAAATATGCATGCCATGTGATAAAGGGAACAAAAGCACACAAAGCATATGGCGAAGACAAAATAAGCGAACGCCACAGACATAGATTCGAGGTAAACAACAATTATCGCGAGGAGCTGGAGCAAAAAGGATTGGTTCTCTCGGGCATAAACGAAGAGCTGGACTTGGTAGAGATAATAGAGCTGAAGGACAACCTATGGCATTTGGGAGTGCAATTCCATCCGGAGTTTAAATCCCGTCCGAATAGACCTCATCCATTGTTCAGGGATTTTGTAGGTGCAGCAATAACACACAAAAAAAGACGTGAGAAATAGAGACAGACAAATAGAAGTATTCTTTTTAAATAAATCTGAAAAAGCAACAGAACACAAATTTGCAGTAATCGTGTCCAGATATAGGGGCAGGTGGGTTTTCTGCCGCCACAAGGACAGGGTGACCTATGAAGTGCCGGGGGGGCATGTGGAGCCGGGCGAATCGGCGGATGAAGCCGCAAAGCGAGAGCTTTATGAAGAAACCGGAGCTGTGGATTTTGAAATAAGCAGAATAACAGAATACGGCGTGCACATAGATGGGCAGACCAACTATGCCGTTCTGTACTATGCAGAGATAAAAAAGATGGGTGAATTGCCTCCATTGGAGATAGCAGAGACAATTCTGCTGGATGATTTTCCACAAAATCCTACATATCCGTTTATTCAGGCAAGGCTTTTTTCCTATGTAAAAAACTATTTGAAAGCAAAGCAAAACCATAAACAATACAAGGCAGTGCTTTTTGATTTAGACGGGACTATTTTTGATAATTTCGGTGCATTGGATAAAGCATTAGAGAGCCTATATGAAGCCGCAGACGAATTTAAAAGCAAGCCATATGAGCAGTTTTATACGCTTTATAAAAGCGTTGAGGCGAAATATTTCGAGCTGTATTCACAGAAAAAGATGACTTGGAAAGAGCAAAGAGCATACAGGATGAAATCCCTATATTCTCATTTTGGCGTAGACCTGAATGAGGAGGAAGCATACGAAAAGTTTTTAGTGCTTCTGCAGCTTTTTGAAAGCAGCTGGGCTATGTACAAAGAGACCAAAGGTGTATTGACGGCCATCAAAAACGCAGGCTGCAAAATAGGCATAGTGACAAACGGCGAAATAAACCAGCAGATGCAAAAGCTGCAGATAGACGAAACGGCAGATTTATTCGACTGCATTATTGCCAGCTCCGAATATCCTTTTGCAAAGCCGGACAAGCAAATATTTTATGAGGCACTTGAGAAGCTGAAAGTGGAAAAAGAGCAGGCACTTTTTGTGGGAGACAGCATGCGTTCGGATATATGCGGTGCGAAAAACGCCGGCATAGACAGCGTGTATATTATGAGGGAGCATAATGCAGGTGATTATATATCTTGTGAGCCTGATTATATGATTTATAGTTTGCAGGAAATTGAACGATTGATGGATATTTAGTTAATGTTAGTCGCTTTTTGACAGTACTTAGTCACTCATATAGTAGTACCAATTTTCTGTTATGCTATTCAAAACATAATTATCACCATAGAAATAGGAATTCTCAAAATCGCTTTCAGATGGTGGATTTAGAAAATATATGCGAAAATTTCCGCTCAATATACCAGAACTTTCACGAAACGACACTGCGTAATTCCCTTCTGTTGTATATAAAAAATGCACATCATCGGAGTTATTGGAATACTTTCTATACTGTTCTGGCAATTCAATTGTAATGAACCCAGCGTCTCCTTTTAGAGGGATGTCTTTATTTTCTTCTATGATTTCTAATGCAATTACTTCCATATCATCTCTATTATTATAGAATACAGCACCACTGTTCATGTTACCTATTAGAAAGCCAAATATAGGAGAGAAAAACAAAACTATTGTTAATACGGTTAAGGCGGTGTAGCGCTTGCCTAACCCTATAAAGACCAAACATACTATACAAAACAGATATAAAGGCGTTGTGTAAATGAATAAAAAAGGAGATAAAGAATTATAGAAAAGTACATTAATAATATTGATTGAAGCTATAGTTATAGCACATAAAATGATACTTATTTTTGATACTATTTTCATATTTTCTCCTTCTGAGTAAATTTATATATATAGTATAATAGTTGTGAAATATTTACAAGCGAAATAAAAAAAAGCTTATCAAAATGTGATAAGCGCAATATATTTAGTAATCATACCCATCATGGGATTTTCTTTTTCTCGCTTCTTTTCCTATGCTGTAGTATTTTTTCATGTTTTTTTCTTTGTTGCGCACATAGGCCTTTTTGTCGGCAAATGCATCCAGCTTTTTCTGCTTGTTGTATTGCTTCAGGCGGTCAGCATCCAGCTCTCCATCCTCTATTGCCTGCTTCACAGCACACTTTATTTCTGCATCGTGGCTGCAATCGCCAAAATGGCAATGCTGTGCTAAATCTATAATATCTCTGAATGTTTCATCCACAGAGTCATCTGCATCAAATAGAGTAAACTCTCTCATGCCAGGGGTGTCTATCAGCATGCATCCACTCTCTAGCATAATCAGCTGACGATGGGTGGTGGTGTGCCTGCCCTTTGCATCGTCTTCTCTTATGGTATTTACTTCCATTATTTCATCATCGGCCACCACATTCAAAAGCGACGACTTTCCAACGCCTGATGAGCCGACAAATATCACGGTCTTTCCTTTTTTCAGCATGGATTTCAGGCTGTCTATTCCGTTCATATCGTAGGCAGATGTGGATATTACATCAGCCCCCATTGCTATGTCGTTTGCCTTTGCGATGTATTCTGCAGGATTCTCGCATACGTCACTTTTACTCAGCAGGATGACAGGAGTGATGCCGCTTTGGTATATAGCGGTAAGGTATCTTTCTATTCTACCTGCATTGAAGTCCTTGTTCATAGACGTCACTATAAACGCAGTATCTATGTTTGCACCAATTAGCTGAGTCAGCTTTTTGTTGTCCTGTGGGGCTTTGCGAATCAGCAGAGATGTTCTATCCAGCAGATGGTGTATTATGCTATGGGCATTTGGCTGATAGTCCACCAATACGAAATCACCAACTGTGGGCATCATATCCTCCGCTGGGTTGTTAATCAGATAGTTTCCCTTCAGCTTAGCCTTGGATATTCCGTAGTCTGTTGCTATGTCGTACATTCCCTGATAGACTGCCGTGATGCGTGCAGGGATTAGCCGGCTGTCGTATTGTGTGGCTAGTGTCTTAAATTTTTCTGTGTATCCATAATCTTCTATAGTTAATTTCTCCATTTATTTTCACCTTTATAATTATTTTTGGGCATAAAAATGCCACAGGTTTTCAATCCTGTGGGCAAGGTAAATATAAAAAGAGTAAATTTATTTACTCGTACCTAAACTCAGGATTGATTCGTTTTCATTCCAATAATGTCTGTTATTCACTTTTACAATCATCAACAAATCCTCCTTTTGTTTTATTCCTGATGATTATAGCACACATTTTTGCATAATTCAATGGGTGAAAAAAACATGATAAAATTAGATGTTTCTTGTTAGATTATGCAGAAAGATATTGGTGAGAATAATTATTTGTACGTTTACGAGCATAATTTATGAGTTTATGCAAAATAGCATGTAATTTATACAAATATTGTGTATAATGGTAGTTATAAATTTAAGGAGAGGTAATATGAACAAAAAGATATTATTTATAATCTCTATTGTTCTGGTTTCTTTACTTTTTGCTGGAGGCGTAGGTTATCTATCCTACAACTTAATCAACTACTCCGGCACTATGGAAGAATACGACAAAATAGAGCAGGACAAGACAGTTACACTAGACAAATCCGACCAATTTAAAAACAGTGCTGTAAAATACAGCAATATTCCTGTCACTGAAAAAACCTATGACGAAGGAATATACTCAATCGTTGAAGACGGAGTTCAGTTCATCAGCTATGTGGAGGAATGGGACAGAAGCATGCTTAAAGATGTGGCTGACGAATTTTTCAGAAACGTACACGGCAAAGAAATAGAATATCTTGAAATGGTAGGTCTTTATGGAGAAGACGACTATCATGGCGATGTCTACGATAGCTATGACAGAGATTTTAGAATACCTATCTCCTTATACAATTTCTTGGGTTCAAAGCAAAGCTTCAACTACACTACTACATGCGGTACTATAATTGTGGACGATGCAGACTACTTTGTAGACCCTGACTATGTTGCATACATGATGAGCTATGGATATGCATATCACTTTGTGGAGCAGAATTTGGGTGTTCGTGGTGTAGAAGAAGATGCAGAAACAGAATATTACAAGCTGCGTGCAGAAGGCGACGACAGAATAAAGCTGGAAGAAGAAAAATTCAACGATATGTATGATAATTTCCAGTGGTACTTAGTAAACATTGCAGCAATGGACTATTTGTACTTTATGTCCAGCGATACAATAAATGAAACACTTGAGTTCTATGACACAAAAGAACTATTGAATTTCTTCCTGACCAAAAGCGACAAAGAGCTATCTAAGATTTCTATATATTATGATTACTGCAGAAATGCAACAATATTTGAAAACTTCGAAATGGATATGCCTCAACAAGTGGAAGGTCTGAAAGAATATTTCTTTAGCTTTGTAGAGGATGAAGCACCTGAATACACAATAATTGAAGATTTCGATCCGAACTTGAATATTAATTATTCGCCTATCAGCGGCACCAACTATAAATCAGGAAAAATAACTTGGGATAAGCCATTCGATGATAAAGATGTAGTATATACGCTAATCTTCCTAGACGAATATGACCAAATATGGTTTATTTATAAAACAGTGCACGGTGATCAAGAAGCCATTGCGAATTTAGGATACTTTACTCAAAGCAGGTATTACCTAGAGACAGGACAGCATTTCAACTTTGACACAGGACAGGAATTCAAAATAGTAATAACTATTACATTCCCCGATGGTACAGTATTGGTATCTGACCCTGCAGAAATTATATATAGGAAGGGAATGAAAGAACAATGAAAAGATTTTTGAAATTTGCATTGATAATATCAGCTTTTGTTCTCAGCCTTGCCTTGGCAGGATGCGGAGATATCAGCATAGACGGCGGCATCACAGCAGAGAATACAGTCAGCCTGAAATACACCTTGGCGTTTAACGACCTAGACAGAGATTCAGACAACTATACAGAACTGAAAGACTATCTGGACGAGCTAAAGGACAATTGGGAAGACATGGACTTTGAGTCCAAGCTGGTGAAGGAAGACAACAGCCTGATTTTGGAATGCACAATGAGCCAAGAGTGCGAAAGCAGAGAGCAGGCATTTGAGGCACTTTATGGATTTATGACAAATGAAATTTCTGTGTTTGACAATGTGGAGTATTCTTATGTGCAAGGCTTTTATCAGGAAGACTACACAATAAGCGGCAAGATAGACATTTCTGATATAGTGGACAGCTCCATTACTTCGAAATATCCTGCACATATAATGTCATCGATTGATGAATTCTATAAAAACTCTACCTTTGAAATCAGCTTCAGCCTTCCATACAACGATAGCGACACCACAGGCGAAGTAGTTCAAAAAGCCTTTTCAAAGGAAGTGTCATTTGACAATCAAACAGAATTCGAATTTACAGGCATCATCAAGAATTTTGAAAATGCCGAACACGAAAGGCAAATAAACTCAGAAAAGGCTGACTACGAAAAGAAGATATTGATAAGCGCAATAGCATCTGCTGTGCTTCTGATTGCATTGCTGGTTATAATTATACTGAAAGTAAAAAAAGGCAAAAAGCAAAAAGAAGAGGGCGAAGAGCCTGTGAAGCTGACAGCCGAAGAGAAAGCACAGAAAAAAGAGGAAGCAAAAGCAGCCAAGGCAAAAGCCAAGGAAGAGAAGGCCAAAGCAAAAGAAGAGGGCGAAGAGCCTGTGAAGCTGACAGCCGAAGAGAAAGCACAGAAAAAAGAGGAAGCAAAAGCAGCCAAAGCAAAAGCCAAGGAAGAGAAAGCCAAAGCAAAAGAAGAGGCTAATGCAGCCAAAGCAAAGGCTAAGGAAGAAAAGGCAAAAGCTGAGGCAGAGGCTGAAAAAGCAAAAGCCGAAGCAGAGAAAGCAGCGGCTGAAGAAAAAACGGAAGAATAAAAAAATGAAACACCACGTATCATTACGTGGTGTTTTTCTATGCCTATTTAATTGGTATCCATACTTCGCTGCGGTAGTTTTCGCCGCTTGGATCTCCCGGATAGTAATACTCTATCTGCGGCTGATTCACCAGCTCGTATTCTGTGGCTGGAAGCCATTCGGAAAATATTCTCTTCCATACGATTTGTATGGAGTTGGGCATTGGTCCTATGCATTCGAAAACTGCCCATTTTGCCGATGGAATATCCATCACTTCAAATCCGCCTGTCTCGCCTCCATCGTATGGAACAGCTGCTGCGTATTTAAAAGACCTGTCTTCCTTGGCATCGAAGCATATGCCGAACATCGCGCAGGTATCGGCGGCTGAATGCTCCATGATTTTTTCGCTTGTTCCATCGGCGTTTATTTTTTGCCAGAAGAGCGGTATTTCAGTTAAATTCTTTTGGTCGATATCATCCGTTATGATGGATCTGCCAAGCACCTGAAAAGCATCTTTTTCAATAATTTTGTAGTTCATCTCTACATCTCCTTTGATAGATATTGAAAAGGCAAGCTTGGGATATGATTTAATAGTGGGGGTTTCTCTTTTAAGATTAGACGGAGATATCCCGTGTACACTTTTGAAAGCTCTGGAGAAGCTCTCGGGAGAAGAATACCCGTAGTCTAGTGCTATGTCTATTATCTTGCTGTTTCCGTCTATTATGTCCTTCGCAGCCAAAGTCATACGACGGCGGCGGATATATTCGCTGAGGGAAATATCCGTGATGGCTTCGAATAGACGAGGAAAATATAAAGTGGAGAGGCAGGATATTTTAGCCAGCTCCTCTACTTTGATTTCATCCTTAAGATTTTCTTCGATATAGTCTGCGCACTTTGTCAGTCTTTTTATCCACTTCATATCTGATTACCTTTCTATACCATAGTAGCAAAAATAAATGAATGGTTCATGACAATATCTGCTTTCATGTGTCAGCTTTTAGCAGCTGATAATACGCGAAGTCTCCTCCGTAATATCTTCTCATGCCTACGTATTTCATGCCTATCTTTTCCAGCACTCTAATCGATGCCTTGTTTTGCGGCATTGCGATGCCTACCAGTTTGTCCAGATTCAGCTTGCTAAATCCGTATTCAACAAGTGCAAGGGATATTTCCGTGGCGTAGCCCTTGCCCCAGTATTTTTCAAAATATCTGTATCCTATCTCTATATCGTCAGTGCAGTCTAGGCTGTTTATCTCATTCCAGCCTATAAACTCCCCTGTATCTTTTTTAATAGCCGCAAACAAACCATAGCCGGGCTTTCTGCCGTATTGCTCTGTGCACAGGTTAATAAACTTTTCACATTTTTCAATTGGAACATTCAGAGGCTCTTTGTGGGGGATATATCTCATCACCTCGATGTCATTATGCAGCTTGAAAATATGCTTTGCATCATCAGGTATGAAATGTCTAAGTATCAGCCTTTCAGTTTCAAGTAATATTTTCATAAATTTTGCCCCTATCATTATGGATACATGACTGATTATATCATAGATAGCAAAAAAAATGAAAAACATATTTAGTAGTGCTAACATTAGAGAAGTATAGGGAAATTAGGCATTTACAGCACGATTGATGGAATGTATATAGCACGATATACTTTTATCTAGGTATGTATCTTTGTTACTATATAATAAAACAATTAAATGTATTATATATAATATAGCAGCACATATGTTCCTATAATCTTGCTAATATATTACAAACATGATAGACTAGCATATATAGCATCGTATTGCATATAAAATAGGATTGACGTCATTTTTTCAGAAACTTTTTTTAATTATTTTTTTGCGAAAATACAAATTGCAAATATAAGAAAAGCAACTGCCAAAAAGTGATGCCACATAATACGGAGCTGATATAAATAAAGATAGATTGCCACAGGCAATCGGGCATAAGGAGGTGAAAAAGTGGATAAAGAAAGAAATAACTATGCTATATTTATTGACCTTGAAAACTGCGGCGGCAAAGTGGAGACATTTAAAGACGTGATAGAAAAGGTGAAGATGAGGGGAGACATACTGCTGGGCAGAGCCTACGGATACAACGAAAGGTACTCCGGGCTGAAGCCATCTTTGCTAAGCAACACATTTTATGTTGTTCCGTCTCTGCGCTGGGGATACAACCAGAAGAACAATCAGGATATACAGCTTGTCATAGATGCACTGGAAGTTGCATACACGAATGACTTAATAGATTGTTTCTGCATTGTATCTGGGGATTCGGACTACACTCCATTGGTAGGAAAGCTAAAATCAATGGGAAAATACGTGCTCGGAATCTCAAGATCGGAAGTTGCCAGCAAAATATTCATAAATGCATGCAACGAGTTTGTATTTTTGGAAACAGTTGCAGTAGCATCCAAGAAAACAAGGAGCAAGAAAAAATCGAGCGATGAATCGTCTATGACAATAGAGGAGCTTAATGTACTGGTGGAGAGGATACTTTCCGACCAAGGCGGGGCAGACAGCGTAATGTACGCCAGCGAGCTGAAAAAGACGCTGAAAAGACTTCGTCCGGATTTTGACGAAAACGAATTCGGCTGCGCTACATTCAGCAAGCTATTAAAGATATTGAAAAACAAATTCAAGACAATATCATTAAAAGACGATAATAATATCATTATGGTTTCTCTGTCTCAGGATGAGAAGATGACCAGCAAGATAACAAAGACGAACTGGAAAGAGATATTTATTCAGAAGCTGAAAGATTTTAAGGAAGACGGATTTGAAAGAGTAAATCCATCTATCGTAAAGTCATCAGTACAGTCTGATTATCCTGGATTCGATGAAAAAGATTTGGGCTTCAAAAGATTTTCTGACATGATGAAAGAGCTGGAAAAAGACAAAGTAGTGAATGTGGAGTTTGACGACACACACTCTATGCTGCTGAAAATAATATAGACAAAATGGCTGCTCTGCATATACGGGGCAGCCTATTTTAAAAGGTGAATTATGAAATACCTAGCAATAGAAAAAGAGATAACCAGCATCGACTGGCAGAGTGCAGGCGAGATACTGAAAAAAGAGGCTCGTCAAGTATTTGAAATATATCTGGAAGGCATTCTAAGAGAAATATATCTGACAGAGCATAATAATGCTGTGTTGATTTTGGAGTGCAAAGATGAAGACGAGGCTAGGGAAGCACTGGGCACATTGCCGCTAGTAAAGGAAAAGATGATAGAGTTTGATATTGTTCAGCTTTTGCCCTACAGAGGAATGCTGAGAATAATGGCGAAAGAAGACTAAGCTTCTTTTGCTTCATCCAATGCTTTCTTGGCTTCCACTCTTCGCATAATTATGGAATTGATAACTGCACCTATCAGTAAAAATAGTGCAGAATAATAAATCCAAATTAAGAACACAAAAAGCGAACCAAAAGAGCCAAGTATCCATGAAAAGCTGGATATGCTGTTTATAAACAGAGTGAAGCCCTTGGACATGAGTATCCACATGAATGTGGAGAAAACAGCACCGGGCACAGAATAGTACCAACGGAGCTTTTTATTTGGCAGGTAGTAGTATAGAGAATTGAAGATGAATAGCAATATACCTGCGGATATTAATGTTTCCCAGAATTCGTTGTTCTTGAAGATGCTCATGGATGTATTGAAATATTTTTCTATAAATCCTGAAAGAGCACCCTGTACTATTGTCATTGCAAATAGTATCAGAAACATGGCAATGAGAGCCAGAGTGAACAAGATGGAAAACGCTTTTGATTTAAATCCGATGTGGTTTCCCTTCACTCCATATATTTCATTAAACGATATCATAATAGAGTGCATGGCACGGGACACAAACCATATGGATGTGATAGATGTTGCCACAATCACTGTGATGGATTTGGGCATTTTTATCTCCAGCATAGCGTTTAAAATCAGCTCTGATACGTTTTCTGGAAGCAGAACAAGGAACTGCTGGTTTACGGTTTGAATAAGATTAGGAATAAAGTGAGCGGCGTATACAACGGTTGCAATTATTGTTAAAAGACCTATTACCATGTAGTAGGCTAGCTCAGCACCTTTATTGTATATTCTGTGTCGGTTTATGGTGTTCACCACTTTGCCTATAACATAAAATACAGACTTGATAACTTTGTTATCTGCGATTTTTTTTAGTACATCCTTAATCTTCATTCCTATATAATAATATATAATATTTTATTAGTAAATAGTGGATTTTTCAATTAAGTATTTTATAGAAATCAAAAGTGCCGCTATGCATACCTATAAGTATAGTTTGCAAAAGAAATAATTTGAAATTTCCCTTGCATTTAAAAAGCAAACATGTTACAATTCAAAGGCTGAATATTTGTAAAGGAGGATGCTTTTATATGGCCAATCATAAGTCTGCAAAGAAGAGAATAGAAGTAAGCGCAAGACAAAATCTAGAAAATAAAAGAGTAAGAAGCGCCCTGAAAACTCAATTGAAAAAGTTCTATGCTGCACTTGATGCTAATGACAAAGATATAGATGCAATCTTAAAGCAAACTATATCAGCTATTGATAGCGCTGCATCAAAAGGTGTTATTCATAAAAATGCTGCCAGCCGCAAAAAATCACAAGTGGCTAAAAAGGTTGCTAGCGCATAATCAATTTTAATTTGTTGATTTAATCCCTTTGTTATTGCAAAGGGATTTTTAATGTCATTTAATTCACATATTTGTACTTTTGAGACAATATATATGCATTTGACTACTGTATATCTTTACATATTAATAATATATGTGTATAATCCATGTAATAAATAGGTAATGATTAAGCAAAATAGCTTACATGGAATGATATATAATAAAATGCAAAATAAAACACAAAACAAACTGAAAATACCATCTTTGGTATTTAAATCTTTAATATTTATCTCTCTTTTATTTTCCGGTTGTTCATCTGAGAATACAGTTAATCTTTCAGAAAATATCACTTTGCGCATAAACGAATACCAAATACACAATGAAAAAACGCTTCGGGATTCATTATGGAATACGCCGGACTGGATTGAGATATACAACTACGGCGAAGAGACGATATGGCTGGGCGATAAATACATCAGCGATGACAGCGACAATCCCATGAAGTATTTGCTGCCGGACATATATATAGATGCCCACTGCTATGTTTTGATTTATGCGTCCTCACAAATGAGTGAGGACGAAACCGAGATACACGCCAATTTTAAACTGAGTGAAAACGACGAGCAAATATATCTGACTACATCCAGCAAAATAATAGACTACTGCGATATAGAGGATTTGCCTGTCGATGTATCGGCAGGAATGAATGAAAAAGGCGACTGGGTGTATTTTTCTACGCCGTCTCCCGGTGTTGCCAACATAGGCAAAGGCAGCAAAAGCATTGACATTGAGCCTGTGTATATAGAGATACTGCCTATAGTAATTAGTGAATATTCCTCGTCCTGCAGATATGCTGTGGCAGACCATACGGGAGAGCCAACAGACTGGATAGAGATATACAATCCCAATGATACTGCTGTAAATCTGAATAACTACTACATTTCCGACGATGCATCAAAACGCTGCAAATGCCGTCTGCCGGACTATGAGCTGGCAGCTGGCGAATATGCACTGATATGTGCATCAGGAGAAAAATATTTTGACGGAGAAAATATATCAGTTTCATTTTCTTTGGGTGAAGATGATGCTTTGATTATGATTTCTGCATACACGGGAGTATTCATAGATAAATGCGATTTGGAGACTCTGCCGCAGGATATATCCGCAGGCGTATCGCAGAGCGGCGAGTGGGCATACTTTGCTCAGCCAACACCTGCAGAAGCAAACACCACAGCTTCAAGTGCATCATGCGAAATACAACCCATCAGGATAGCTCAATCGGGGCTGTTAATAAATGAAATTATGCCAAACAATAAATACGGCATCTTGGATATGTACGGCGACACCAGCGACTGGGTAGAGATATATAACCCTAGTACCGAGGCAGTGTCGTTGAGCGGATTTGCACTGACAGATGATGAGAATATTTTAGACAAATGGCTTTTCCCTGAGGATGCTTTTATAGGTGCAAAGGGCTATTTGCTGGTATTTCTCAGCAATAAGGACACAGCAGAGGGCGAGCTGCATGCATGCTTTGCAATTGGTGGCGAAGACGAGAAAATACAACTGGTGGAGCCAAACGGAGCGATAGCCAGCAGCGTTGAGATAGAGCAGCTGCCGGGCAATGTATCCAAGGGTAGGCTGCAGGACGGCACATACGGCTATTTCACCTTGCCCACACCTGCAGGCGAAAACACAGGGAATTATGAGACAAGCATAAAAAATGACCAGGATATTCTGCTTTCGGATGTATACATATCGGAAGTATCGGCAGGTGCATTCGACTACTACAAAACAGGCTATAATTATTTTGAAGAATATATCGAAATACATAATAAAGGAGCAGAGACTATAAATTTGGCAGGCTATACTCTATCCGATGCCAGCCAGATATGGATCTTCCCAGATGTAAGCCTTGCATCGGGAGAATATTTGATAGTTCAGCTAAAAGGAACGAAGACCAGCTCCAGCGGCATTATTCGGGCAGATATGTCCATCAGCTCAGCGGGTGAGACCATAATTTTTAGAAATGCGCAAGGTACGATCATAGATGCATTTGATACAGGATATTTAACGGGCGATGTAAGCTCCGGCAGACTAGAGGGGCAGGGCAGTACCCGCTATTTTTTTGTGGAAAAAACGCCCCAAAAAGAAAACAGCACAAAGGTCATGATATCCTATTGCTCCGTGCCGCAATTTTCGCATAGGGGCGGAATGGTGGACAAGGAGAGCATATTGCTGGAGATGACCTGCAAAGAGGGCGAGAGCATACGCTACACCACAGACGGCAGCAAGCCGGATTTAGGCTCTGCAGAATACACAGCACCTATTTTTCTGAATAAAGATACTGTTATCAGAGCTGCATCATTTGCAAATGGGAAGCTGCCCTCAAAAGTCGTGACCAGAACATTCATATTCGGCAGAAAACACAGCCTTCCTATTGTCTGTCTATCATCAGATAATGCCAATCTATTTGGCAATACCAGAGGTATATATGCAGACGGAAATGAATGCATAGAGAATGAATACCCTCACTACAGTGCAAACTTCTGGAGAGGCTGGGAGTGCGAAACGGCATTCGAGTACTACAACGAAAACAACGATCTGGCTCTGGATTTCGATGCAGGGCTGCAGATTGCCGGACAATTCAGCAGGGAATATGGGCAAAAATCACTGGTTGTTAGAATAAGAGACGAATACGGAATGGGCGAAGTTTATTTTCCCTTTTTTGAAAATAGTGAAGCAAATGAATACAAGCACATTTTGCTGCGAAACAGCGGACAGGACATCGTGTACACCAAGATAAAGGATATTTTTATTCACCAAAGCGTGAAAGAATACTCCGACATCGACATAATGGACGGCAGACCCGTGGTTGTGTATATCAACGGCAGGTACTGGGGGCTTTATAACCTGCGGGAGAAGCAGAACGAAGACTACATTGCCAGCCACTATGGAATAGACAGCAATAATGTAACAATAATAAAAAGCATAAATACCCTGCTGGCAGGCAACACAAACGAGTGGAGCCAGCTGATGACGTTTATAGGGACAAATAATTTTGAAGATGACACGGCATACAGCCAGCTGACAGAGATGGTGGACGTAGATACATTTATAGACTATTTGATTATACAGACTTTCTACGGCAACTACGACATAGGCAACATAAAATACTGGAAAGAAAACGGAAGCGGAAAATGGAGACCATTGCTTTTTGATGTGGACATGGCACTGACGCAGGAAACCAGCCACATAAACTATATTGAGGTATATTTCCGAGAAAATGACTACACCAAGGTGTTTAGAGCGCTTTTTCAAAACCAGAATTTTAAGGATGCGTTTGTGGAAAGGTATGCATATTTTTTGAATAATGTGTTTACCGAGGAGAAGCTATTTGCGAAAATTGATGAACTGGCACATATGATAGACAGCGAAATATATTATCAGGATGAGCGATTCAATACTCCATCCAGCTACGAAGTATGGAGGGCAAACATAGAGGAGATAAAGGAGATTATTATATTGCGCAGGAAGCTTTCTGTGGAGCATCTGCAGCAGGTTTTTGGAATAAGTGATGAAGAAATAGAGGAAATGTTCACTTGGTATTAATAAAAAATAGAACTGATTAAAGTATTAATTAATATTTTTCTTTAGCAAATACCAACATATTAAAGTACGTTGTAGTATCAGACGAGCCCAGCAGTAAGGAAGCGAGGCAGCCGGCTCTCTTTGTTACAGGTACACTTTGGATGAATATTAGCTCCCATCCGCCTTGAGTTTCCTTATTGATGATTTGAGCATAAGAATTCACAGCATTATTATAGCTTCCCTTCTTATCTAAAATAAGTCCGACTGGGGCAGGTATGCATTTGTATTCTTTCATGAATTTCTCCTTTCTATGGGTAGTCGACGCCGCCGTTTGGCGGAACACATCGCAATATTCTTTTTACTCCTTTGGTTATTCCTTTAATCAGTCCATATTTTTCTATAGCAAGTATCATGTAATTTGAACATGATGGTATAAAGAGGCAGGAATTTTCCATTCTAGCGGGCTTATGACTTTGATAATGTTTTATGAGTTTAATTGCTAGAGCTTTCAATAGATTAGTCTATATAGTACAGAATGCTATATATATCCTCCATCTCTTTTGTATCAATAAATTTTTTTGCTTTTTCTATGGCATTAAGCCCGATTTCATATCCCTTTTTCGAAACAGCAAATCTTTGCAGATGCTGATATTTATTGCTGCCGCTGGTGGCACATAGCAAAATATCATTAGCTTGGTTATAGGAGATTTTGGTCAAATTCCTTAGTGAAATAGCAGCAGAATATAGACTGCCGTCTGAATTATTAATTAATAGCTGAATATCTACTACTTTTCCGTTTATTTCATATAGTGATACATAATAGTTTTTTATGTTTAGGTAGCAGAGAAAAATTCTCCATAATATCGGATACTCATCTCTATCGTCGCTTACGTACTGCCTGGCATTCTGATATTCCTTTATTGCACTGTCATAATTTCCGTCATCAAAACAGAAATCTGCTTTTTCAAGATGCAGTTTCATTTTTCGTAAATCGGCTTTATCAGCTTTATCATTAATTGTAGATATATATTTATGAACGAGGCTTTCAAGTAATTTTTCATCAATATCACCCAGATTGATGTTGACCATTACTTTTTCTTTTTGCATCTCGTCTATCAGCTGGCTTCTGATGGTGTATATAAGGGTTTCCATTTTTTCAAAACGATTATCCATATTGTTCTGAAGATTATTAAACATGGTCTCGTAAAGGCTGTACAATTGATCCATTTCGGATTTTGGAATATTTCCGCCTTGTTTTACGATTTTTTTAATAAAGCCAGAATAGGCCATTTTTGCCCCTGATTTTAGCGAGTCGTAAATAAGAGAGATCAATAATCCTAGTATAATTTCGCTTAACATAAATAAACCCTAGATTGGAGAATTCTATTAATACTTTTCATAAATATTATTCAAATGGAATAAATGGAAATTAATAGTTATAAATATTATATATTATGCAAATATAAATTAGTATAAGACTTTTTGTTGAAATATGACTTAATATGTCGATACAAAAAGCAGAGAGCAACAAAAAAAGCTGTGGTTGCCCACAGCTTTTGCTGTATAAAGAAAACCCCTAGTTAGACTAGGGGTTCAAAAGAGCTTACAGCGATGAGGTAAGAAAAAGAAAACTCCTTTTGATAAAATAAAGAAGCGG
>JBFLKU010000025.1:0-127992 GCA_040883315.1 Eubacteriales bacterium | reverse complement strand
GTGCCAGACCAACAAACGCCTTTTAGGCGCAGCTATTATTGCAGGGCTACGCCCGTTAGAGCAAAACCCCCAGTTTTACTGGGGGTTGTTTTTTTGCTCATAATGCATTTTTGTAAGCTTATATTCGTATTTTAGTATATTTCAGCAATTTGCAGTTTTATTATTTATTATTTATGTTATCATCAAAAATGTTGATTAATCTATTACGAAAGGAAAACTAAAATGAATAATTGGACTAGAACCCAGCTAAAGGACAGGGCAAAAGAAGTTTTAAGGGTGAATTATTGGATTGCACTAGTCGTTGGAATAATACTTATCATTTCTCTTGGAGGAACTCTGGCTAATAATAGCAAATATACTTTCTCTAAAAGTGATTATAATTATCAAGGAGAAACAACGGAATTTGACCACGGTTTCAAATACGAAAAGTTTGATGGCTTTAATGAATTTAGCAAACTAAACAGCGGAATAAAGGTATTTGTAGGAATTGCAGCTGCTATCGCACTTGTCTACTCAATAATTACTTTAGGCATAAAAATATTTTTATTTAACCCTTTGGCAGTGGGATGCTTTCGATTTTTTGGGTCATCAGCCGAGTATCCGCACAACAATATGTCTCCCGTGGGATATGGCTTTAAGCAGGGCAACTATCTCAAAATTGTAGGCGGAATGCTAATAAAGAATCTATATCTGTTTTTTTGGTTTCTGCTATTTATTATACCAGGAATTATAAAATCATATTCTTACAGAATGGTGCCATATATTCTGGCGGCAAATCCTAACATGGGTGCCAATGAAGCAATTACTATGTCTAGAAAAATGATGGACGGCGAAAAATGGAATACTTTTGTATTGGATTTATCATTTTTAGGATGGTTTATACTCGGTGCACTGCTTTTTGGAATAGGAACTCTGTTCGTACTGCCATACTACTATTCAACTGACGCTCAGCTATACCTAGCTATAAAGGAAAAGGCTATAGAAAAGAATATTACCACACCTGAACTACTAAATATTCCATCATATTAATTCCTGCGAAATTATTGTATTTAAAGGCAAAAAATGATATAATTTACTAGACTAAAGCATCTGCATATTTATAACAAACAGATGCTTTTATATTATTTTTAGCGAGGTAATTTATGAAAAAAGCGTTACTAATATTTGTTTCCATTGTTCTTCTTGTCGCATTTTCTACCAGCGTTTACGCAGTCGGCACATATTCCATACCTGAATTGTACTTGAATGTTAATGCGCCTGATGATTGGATAGTAATTTCGCGCAATGCACCTGATAATGCAGCAGCGGCTAAATTATTCAATGTTGATACTAACTATTTATCAAATTATCTCGTAGAGAATTCTCTATATATTGATGCAATCAAAAAAGACATGAGCAATGAAATCACAATTGCGATGAAACAGGATGATAATACAAAAGAGCTTGTCAGCCTTAACGCCTTAAGCGACAAAAAGCTGAATTCATATATACAAGACAATAGCAGCTCGTTATTTAGCAGTGCATTAAATGTGCAAACTGCACCAGATCGCTGGGGATACGAGATATATCATCATAGCCAAGCAGTATTTATAAAATCATATGTCACCACTGATATAGAAGGAGAGCAAACTTCTGCTATCCAATACATTACCATACAAAACGGGCAGGCAATCGTTGTTACTGCATTTGCAGACGGCACAGATATCACATCTGAACTTGAAGCTACATGCAAAAGTTTTGTGGACAGCATTGCATTCACTCAGCTGCAAAAAGGAAATGCATTTGCGGGTACTATTCTAGGTGGAAATAACCTGATATATATAGCCGTTGTTGTTATACTCGGAGTAATAATTTCTTTGGTAACTAAAAAGAAAAAACCGGTTTACCAAACTGGACAGCCAGTATATAGATCTTCATCTTCCAACACATACAGCGGATCCTTGGATTAATATTGAAAATATGAGTTAGTTATTGAAATAACAATTAACAGAAAATGACGCATAATAATAAAGATAAATTCGAAATTTTATATTATCTTCATCATTACAACGAATTATTGCCTTTACAGGCAAAAAATGATATAATTTTTTGGTCTTTGCACCTACCGTTATAGATGGTAGGTGTGTTTTAAAAATTAAAGGGGAATAAAAAATGAAAAAAATATTACTTTCAATTTTCACTATTACATTTATTTTTTCAATGTCTGCTGCATTTGCCACAAATACCTATGATATTGAAGAGTTAAATCTTTCTATTACTGCACCAGAAGGATGGATAACCATTTCTCGCAATATTGATGAAAACAAGCCAGCCGAAGAATTGCTGGGCTTTAGTGCTTCATATTTAGTTGACTTCCTTGAAAGTAGATTGATCTATATAGATTTCCTTGTTCCCGATGGCAGCGAGGAAATATTTATAACTATGTCAGAAAATGAAGACTCCCAAAGGCTAGTTAGTCTTAATGGATATTCTGAAGCTCAATTAAAACCATTTATTGAAAGTGTAATGGGACTTACAATAGATGAAATAAAAAAATATGCTGAAGATAATTCAATTTCTGCTATGGACACTCAGGATATTGAGTGGCTAGGCTATGAAATATATAATCATAATCAAGCTCTTTTCGTTAAATTTTACTATAATAAAATCATTGATGGAGTAGAAGTTCCTTCCTTCCAATATTCTACTGTTCAGAATGGTCAGTCAATAAACATTTCTGCCAGTTCATATACTGGCGAGTTATCAGACGATATTGAAATTATCACAAAACAAGTGATTGATAGTATTGTATTTACAAAGATAGAAGAACCAAAGAGAGGTATAGACTTCTATGAAGTAATAAAGAGTGGCTTAATATATGGATGTATCACAGGCATTGTGGCTTTGTTATTTTTAACCATCAAGAAAAAGAAAGACCTAAATTCTACTCCTTCGGATATAGATAAAATTGACTCCTCTTACACGGAAAACGAATAAAAATATATAATATAATACAAAGGACTAGCAAATGCTAGTCCTTTTATTATACTAATTTTTAAAAATGCTATTTATTCTTCCCAACAGTTTTTATTGCTGCGTCTACAACGCTCTTTGTTACGATGCCAAAGCGTTCAAACACCTGCTCTGCAGGGCCTGATGCGCCGTAGCCATTCATGCACACCATTTCTCCGTCTAGTCCAATGTATTTGTACCAGCCGAATGATGATGCAGCCTCAACGCCTACACGGGCTCTAACAGCATTTGGTATAACACTTTCTTTGTATTCATCACTTTGCTTTTCAAACAATTCGAATGAAGGCATAGATACTACTCTAGCGTCCACTCCCTTTGCTTTCAGCTCGTCTTTTGCGTTCATGCACAGTTCCACTTCGGATCCACTTGCCAGCAGCAATACATCCGGCACTTTCTTTTCGCTGTCTGCCAAAATATATGCTCCCTTTTTCACGCCTTCTGGTGATGAGTTTTCATAAAGAGGCAGGTTTTGTCTTGTCAATACTAGTGCTGTTGGTCCTTTTGCCTCCAATGCACTTATCCATGCAGCTGCTGTCTCCTTGCTGTCTGCAGGGCGCATAACTGTCATATCAGGTATAGACCTTAGTGATGCCAGCTGCTCTATTGGCTGGTGAGTAGGTCCGTCTTCACCCACGCCTATAGAATCGTGTGTTAGGATATAGACCAATCTTGCCTTCATTATCGCTGACAATCTGATTGAGTGTTTCATATAGTCAGAGAAAACAAAGAATGTAGCAACATATGGTGTCACTCCACCGTGCAGTGCCAGTCCGTTTCCTATTGCTGCCATTGCGTGCTCGCGAACACCAAAGTGAATATTTTTCCCGTCTGGTGTCTCTTTAGAGAAATCTCCCATGCTGGACATATTTGATTTATTTGATGGAGCCAAGTCTGCAGATCCGCCAAATAGATTAGGAACTTTCTTTGCCAGTCTGTTTAGTGTAGTGCCTGATGATGCACGTGATGCTGTCGCACCTTCAAAATCAAACATTTCAGGATCGTTCCATAAATCAGGAAGCTCTCCGGAGAAGTCTTTTTTATATTGTGCTGCAAGTTCCGGATACTTTGCCTCGTAGTCTGAAAATGTCTTTTCCCATGCTGCCTCAGCTTCTGCACCTTTTTTAGTTACCTCTGCTGTATAATCATATACTTCCTGCGGTACATAGAATTCCTTGTCCAATGGCCAGCCTAGGTTCTCCTTTGTTGCAGTCACGTTGTCTTTGCCCAGTGGTTCGCCGTGTGCTGAGTGGCTGCCTTGCTTTGCTGGACATCCAAATCCTATTTGCGTGTGGCAAACTACCAAAGACGGACGTTCTGTTTCCTTCTTTGCTTCTTTGATAGCATTGCTTATGGCCTCTAAATCGTTGCCATCTGCTACATCTATCACTTGCCAGCCGTATGCCTTGTATCTCATTTGTACATCTTCACGAAACGATATATCTGTACTTCCTTCTATTGATATCTCATTGTCATCATATATCGCTATTAGCTTGCCCAAGCCTAGTGTGCCTGCCAAAGATGATGCTTCGCCTGATATTCCTTCCATCATGCAGCCGTCACCCATCAATGTGTATGTGTAGTGATCAACGATTTTAATATCATCTTTGTTGTACTTTGCTGCTAGGTGTTTTTCTGCCATAGCAAAACCAACTGCATTTGCAATTCCTTGACCTAGAGGACCAGTTGTCACCTCTATGCCCACTGTATGTCCATACTCTGGGTGTCCTGGTGTTTTAGAATCCATTTGTCTGAAATTCTTCAAATCATCAATTGTTAAACCATAGTTGAACAGATGCAAAAGAGAATATAGCAGCATAGATCCGTGTCCTGCTGAAAGAACAAAACGATCTCTGTTTTGCCAGTCTGGGTTGCTGCTGTTGTGCACCATGTTCTCTCCCCATAGTGCGATGGCTGCAGGTGCTGCACCCATAGGCAGACCCGGGTGACCAGAATTAGCTTTCTGAACACCTTCTGCAGATAGTATTCTCACCGAGTTTACTACCTTTTCTTTGATATTGCTCATTGTTGTACCTCCATTAATATATAAACTTAAATTTTTAGCCTCTCAAATCGAACCTCTCTGCCCACCACAAAATCATAAAGTGGAACGAGATCCAAAAACGATTCCTGTATTTCATCCAACAATTTGGAGGTAAATACCGCTTCATTCAGGTCTTTTTTCTTAAATACGTAAAAACCTTTTTTATTATACCATTGTGCTATAGGGTTAGACAAATTAAATTTTTTCAGCTCTTTTTTATATTCTTCCCCGCCTAGTTCATACTTATTCATGTCAATTGTTTCTATCACTTTCATAAACAGGCTGGGGTTTGCGTCAATCCTGCCTCTGAATTCGTCCATCATGGCTTTGTGTGCACCATAAAACCCTATTCCCGTTTCATATACTTTGGTATCATAATAAAAAAAGTATGTAAAATAGTCTGTGTTGCTTCTGTCCTCTGGCTTAAAAGACATCCACATATTTGTTCTGTATGGCTCGCTCTTGGCATATCGTGCATCTTTACGAATTCTGCACACAGTTCTTCTGGCTCTGGTATCCAGCTCCACATCTATTATTTTCACGCATGGCTCCAGTGCAGCATTAAGCTGCTCCAATGGTTTTTTTATATGTTCTGTATATATTTCTTTATTGGCATTAAAAAAGATTGGGTCATTCTGCATGGAAAGAGCATCTAGAAACACCATTCCCTCTCTATGAAGACCGCTGAATCCGCCTATTTCTTTTTTCAAAATTATCTCCTTAGTTTGCTAACTAATGATATGACCGCCGCAAAAAGCATCAGCCCAAATACTATTAATATCAGCAGCAATGTTCTTGAATTTACAAATGGCTCCGATTTATCGTCGTCAAAACTTGTTGATGTAAAGCTAGGCTCTGGCTGAGTTGTTCCCTCTGTGTCTGTTCCCTCTTGTGTGCCTATTACTATGTCAATAGGTGTTGTGGATATATACTGCACGCCGCCGTCCTCGGTTGGTATGCTTATTTTAAAGAAATATGTTCCGCTCTGCTCTACTTTGGTGTTTACCTGAAATTGGCTTTTGCCCGGCACAAGCTGATTTATCTGCTCCACAACCTCTCCGTCTTTATCGGTCACTTTCAAATCTTTGTATATTTCATTCCCAGTGTTTTCTACAATTATGGTGAATGACACGATTTGCGGGAATTCCAAAATAGTCTCCGATGCACTGGCCTCTATTGTGATATCTAGGGTTTCGAGGCTCTCATCCACTATCAAATCCAGCGTCTTTTGCACCAGCCATTCTTTCTCGCTGCCATTGTCTCCTATTGCAGATATTCTTAGCGTAGTGTTTTCATTCACCACCACATCATAGCTTAGTGTCTGGGTTTCTCCTGCTACCAGTCCTTCTACACTGAAAAGCTCGCCTGCTGTTTCTTCCTTCACAATAACACTGCTCAAATTCGATGTTCCGGGGTTTGATATTGTGCATGATACAGTGACAGTATCTCCCGGTGCTATTGTCATCTTGTTTGCAGTTACTAAAAGATCCAAATCCGGGTTGCCAGCCGTCACTACCACTGGGTCAAGGCTCTCTTTATAGGTAGTCTCTCCCACTGTGTATGTCACCTTTGGCACAGATGTGAAGCCATCATTTATCTTTGATGTATAAACTGCCTCCGTGTTTTGTCCTGTTTTTAATACCGGCAAGGTTTTTACAGTGCCAAATGCACCATCTTCTATCTTGAGATTGTAAATATGCACATCCCCGATGTTCTCCACCTTGTATGTCAGTGTCACGGTGTCGTCGCTTTCACCTGTTGTCTTGGAAAGATTGCAGCTAAACTTAATGCTGGGCTTGGCATCCTCTACTTTGCTGAACTTCACAGTAAAATCTTTTACTACCTGCCTTTGTCCGTCCTCTGAATATTTTAATGTCAGTGTCACTCCGCTCGTTTCACTTGATAATACATTCAAGCTGCCCGATTTCGTCACTTCCTGCCCTGCGTATATATCCCCAAAGGAAATAATCAGGGCTGTCCCTTTATATACTTTCACATTGCTCATCACATATGCACTGTTGTAGTCATGTGCTATTTTCACAGTCAGCGTCACATCTCCGCCCACGCTTGCAATGGCTGTTGGGTCGGTATAGTGCTCCATTGTAAAATAATCTTCTGCAGCATATGATGTAGAAAACATCATAGCTGCCAATATAATCATCAAAATAAATATTATCTTTTTTTTCATAATCTTTTCCTATCTTCTCTCTGCCAGCAGCAAGTCTACCATTCTGCAGTAGCTTTTTACCCCGTCTTCTTGGTTGTTGCTCACTAGGTATGCATTGTTTACATCATCTGCAATCTCCGCTGCCTTGCCCTCGTACTGCTTCCAGAATTCTCTGTTTGCATCCAAATCTCTTCGCACTCCATCGCCATATTGCTGAGCCAAATTATAGAATGTATCTATGTCGCTGGATGCCAGTGCATTCATAGAATATATCAGTGCCAGTATAGTACCTGAGTACTGCATATATGTGTCCCCATAGTCTCTGCATATAAGATACGACATAAAGTTGGCTTCGTCTTCTCTAGCCACTCCTCTTTGGTGGGCTGCCTCATGGGCTGCTGTGTTTGCCAAAGACATAGGCATTATCGCAACATTCACATTTGCCTCTGCCGTAAATGGAATGTATATCCCTGTGATTTCTGTATAGCACATTTTCTCGCTGAGCATCACCGGCTTTGGATTGCTGTATTTCCCGGCGAACAGACTGTTGTCTTCGCCGTATTTTTCGTAGGCATCGCTTACATTCTCAAACAGCTCATATTTACTATATGGCAATGCCAGCACTCCATTTTCGTCTTCATCTAGCTGCTCTCTCAGCTCATTTGCATCTGCTATCAGGTCTTTGCAAAGCTCCTCCAGCTCCTGTGTGGATGAATCTCTCACTTCATATCCCAATGTCTTTGCCAGTGGCTGCCTGTAGTAGTTCAGTCCCCAAATGCCTATAAATAGAAAATATCCCACAGATGCTGCCGCCAGCACAGTAACCACATAATTTATAGAGTGATATCCGCTGTCTTTCTTGCGGGCTATATTAAAGACCAGCCCCAGCGGCAAAAGCACAACCAATGCCAATATCAGCATTTCAGCCACCGAAACCTTTGCAAAGCTGAATATGAATGATATTGATTTTCCTATCAAAGGATATATTTTTGTACTATATATATTTTCTACCTTATCTGGGTTGCTTTTCGCCCAGTCCACCAAAATAAGTGCTGCTGGGAAAAACAGCAGATAAGGAAGCTTGAACACTATCTTAAAAGCAGACGTGTTATTTTTGTCACGCATCTTGCCTTGCTCCTACTATTTGATTATCGTTTGTAGCCACTATTTTTCTGCTTGGCTCAACAATCAAAAACCTTTCTTCGTCCCATCTGCCCTCCAGCAAATCTGCCAGCAGAGAAGATGAACCTTCAACTTCTTCATATTTCCAGTCTAGATAATCTGCACATTCTTTTGTATATTCTATGTACTCTTCGTTTCTTCCATCATCGAATTCTTTCCATTTCACATACATTGCGCAGCTATATTCCTGCATCCAGTTTTGTTCCATCTCCATCAGATACTTTGCATTGTCCTCGCCAAACTGGTCAAAATAGTGTTGATATGTTTTTTCATATCTTTCTTTTCCAGGCTGCAGGGCATTGTCTATCCACCCGCAGCTATACCAATATATTCCGCCGTTGTATTTGCTAAAAAGCTCCTGATACCTTTCTTTTGAACCCAAAAGCATAGTAATGCAGTCATGCGCACGGGGCATTACCAGCGGTGTTTTTTTTGCCTTTATTCCCAATGTGCCCTTGCTGCATATGCCGTAGCCCAGTAAAATAGCATCATATGTTTCTTCCTCATTCTCAATGCGGGAGATAGCTTCCTCTATTTGCTTTTTCAGCTTTTCCGGCGTATCATGCAGGGCTTGCTTTAGCCAAAGTATATCTATTAAGTTTTTGCTTTTTGACGCAACGGTGTATAGCTCTTTGGATAAAACCTTGCATGCAATTACCTTATATTTTTTCATTAATCTCTCCATACCACTAAAAAACATAATGGCACTGATAATTATTTGTTAATCAGTACCATTATAATATCAAGCTAATGTTCTTTCAAGTAAAAGTCTCATTTGCCAAAATAATTGTAAATAAGCTGAATATAAAACCTTACTCCATTTTCTAATATATTTATGTCTATCTTTTCGTTTGTAGAGTGAATAGAGCCTAGTGCATCTTTTGTCATTCTGAATGGACCCACTCTGAAAATATTGCTGCATACTTTTTCGTAGAAGCATGAGTCAGTGCCGCCTACCATCAGATATGGTGTCACAGGCAAATCACCATGAATTTCCTTTATGGTCTTTTTCACTACTTCATATTCTGCACATTCTATCTTAGAGACTGCAGATGGCTCTTTGCCTCTTTGCAGCTCCATTTCTATCTCTATTCCCTTTGCACATTTTCTAATGTGGTCTTCCACATCCTTTATTTTTTCGCCGTGCAGCACTCTGGAGTTTACGTTTACATAGGCTGTCTGTGGCAGAACATTTCCTGCCGGTGAACCCTCTGCCATAGTCGGCGTAATAGTAGTTCTAGTTAGCGCATTGGATGTAGGTGATGCTGACAAAGCTTTCAGAACCAATGGCTTGGTTATCCACAAATTGCTAAGCAACAGTCTCATTGTAAAGTTCATGTGCCTACCTGCACCTTGGAACAAATGCTCCACAGGATAGGTGAAACGCTGCTTAAACTGCTTTTTATCCAGCTTAACCAATATCTTTGCCAAATCCACCAACCCATTGTCTTTTGGCGGCTGCGAAGAGTGTCCACCGGCCTTTTTACAGGTAATCTTGATATCTGCATATCCTTTTTCTGCAATTCCTATCACAGCAATATCGCTGTTTGGCACATTAAACATTTCACCGGGTATCACAGCCCCGCCTTCATCAATAACCATGCCAAGCCTAACGCCTCTTTTTTCCAAAGTTTCCGCAATAGCTTTTGCTCCTCCGCCTACAGAGCCTACCACTTCTTCGTTGTGCCCAAAGCACAGATACAAATCACTTTCCGGTACATATCCTTGACTAATCAGCTGCTCTACAGCCTCACATACAGCTATCAGATGTCCTTTCATGTCCTGTGTTCCTCTGCCCCATACGCATGTTTCATCAATGTGTCCAGAAAAAGCTTCCTGTTCCCAGTCGCCTTCTGTTCCCGGCATCACGGGCACTACGTCCATGTGTGAAAGCAGTGCTAGCGGCAATTTATCTGCGTTCTTTCCACTCCATTTATACAGAAGAGAATGCTCTGATATCACTTCTCTTTCCATCACTTCATGGATTTTAGGATAGGTTTTCACCAAATATTCTCTCAGCTTTTCAAACTCTTTCCAGTCTGTATTTTCAGGGTCCGGAGTTGATACTGTTTTGTACTGTATAGCTCCAGATAAATGCTTTGCTATGTCCTTGCTATCCAGTGTAATTTCTACTTTTTCTACTTTTTCTCTGCTATCCGGATTAAACATCAGTGCACGCACAAACATAACCACAAGCAGCAGTGCTACCGATGATATTCCTATTATTAGTCCCATAATATCCCCCTATTTTCGGTTGGTTTATTTTAATTATTTCTTTATTCTTTTATATATGAACCTTGCACATAATATAGCAATTATAGCTGCTAATGGTATCATCAGCCCTAAATATTTTGCCGGTACGAATATAAACGCAATCAGCATCAATATGCATGGCACTACAGCTATTTTCCAATACTTTCTCAGCCACACTATACCAAGTGCACCAAATAATGCAGGTATAACATTAGCAAATGCTGGTGCAGCCTGCGGTGATTCAAGCAAAGGCTGAAGCATAGCGGCTGCGAATACACCTATAATTATTATAACATCTGTTACAATAGCAGAAACTGCCACAGATATGGTTGATACTATATCTGCCTCTTCTGTGCCGGGCTTCACCTCTGCCACTTCCATTGCATTCAGTGCACATGGTACTTTCAAATTGGTCAGGTTTCCCGTTACAAACATCAAATATGAGCTTCCTGTTCCCAGCATTGGCACATATGTGAAAAACTCAATTATCCCAACAGGCACGTAAATAGCAGCAACGCCCACTAGACCTGTAAAGAAAGAATTCCATGGAGGCATTACATTGAAATATAGCATTATGGCTGCAGGTATTCCCAAAATAATCAGCAATGCTATTCCTGCAAATATTCTGCCCATATTGTGTACGGATTGCTCATACGATCCTATTTTAGCTTTTGTGTTCATTATATACTACCTCCCAACAATGCATAGTACAAAACTGCCAGTACCATAGATATCACCATAGAAACAGGCAGGGCAAATTGTTCTACCCATTTTAGCTTTTCAGATATTTTGGATATTGCAGTTAGCACCAGCATAAATACTGCAGAGGTTATCAGCACCAATATAGGTGTTAGTCCATCATATACTGCAGCTGTTCCCTTAATCATTCCTACAATCGGGGGCATTACAATGCTTCCGAAGAATGTGGCAACCAATCCCATAAATAGTGCAGCAACAAACATTTCTCCCCATGTTCTGTCTGCATTCTGCATTTTGTCCATTTTCTTTTGCACCATTTTCACGCCGTTGACCAAGCTTAATACTAAACCAACTATTATTCCAATGCTCATGGTCAAAACAACACCAGAGAAAATCTGCAAAGTAAAGTTTGGATCATCCAGTCCAATCATTCCCATTGCCTTTGCTGCTGTTTCAGCTGCAGGCAGCTCATATGTCACAGCACCTACTACAGAAAGTCTTATCCATGCTACAGGAATACCAACTGCCTTCATCAGCGTAAATACACCTATAACTATTGGAATAGAAGGAACTATTGAAAAAACTGCAGAGCTTTTTATAGCACCATTTAGTTTCTTTTTGTCCATACCCATCGCCAAGCCCTGCTTGTATGCTCTGATTAAAAAAATTGTTGACTGCAGCAAAACAAACGCCGCCACTATTCCACCTAGAATATACAAGAACGTGGAATTAATCGAATCCTGATAACTCATCATATCCTCCATTTAATTATATTTTTCTATAAAAAAGGCAGCATATTAATGCTACCCATTTGTAACTATATCTTTCAGCTTTTCTATAACTATGTCCATCTCTTCATCTGTGCCTATGCTCACCCGAAGATAATCGTTTATTCTTTCAGGGCTGCTGAAATGCCTGACTAGTATGCTGCTCTCTCTGAGCTTATCGAATATATATTTACCATCAAAATCCGGGTGCATAATGAAAATGAAATTACTTTTGGAATCAGTCATTTCAAATCCCAGTTTTTTCAGCTGTGCTTTTGTGTATTCTCTTGTTTTCACTATTTTGCCGCAAGTTTCATTCTTGTATTCAACATCCAGTATGCTGTTTTCTGCTCCCTCTTGTGCTATGGCATCACAGGTGTAGGAATTAAACGAATTTTTCACTCTTATTATGCCGTCTATCAGATGTGGCTGCCCCATTGCATATCCGCATCTTAGCCCTGCTAAGGAGTGAGACTTAGACATAGTTCTGACAATCAATAAATTTGGGTATTTCTCTATTAAAGGAACTACACTTTCCCCGCCGAATTCTATATAGGCCTCATCTACAATAACTACTTTGTTTTGGTTGTTCGCCACAAACTGCTCTATTATATTTGGCTCTATATATTCTCCTGTGGGTGCATTAGGATTGGGAAAAATAATTCCCGTGCAGTCTTTGTTATAATCCGCTAAATTTATTTTTAGATTTTCATCCAATGGTATCGCATCGTATTTCAGCCCATATAATCCGCAGTAAACCGGATAAAAAGAATATGTGATATCCGGAAATAGAACATCTTTATCTGGGTCGAAAAACGCCTGAAAACAAAATGCCAATATTTCATCCGAGCCATTGCCTGCATACACATAGCTGATATCTGGCAGATTTTCTACTTTTACTATAGCTTTTCTCAGTTCTCTGCACTCTGGTTTAGGATACTTTTTCAGGTTCTTGTTCACAGCATCCACCATTGCCTGCATTGCCTTTGGGCTGGGTGGATACGGGTTTTCATTGGTATTTAGCTTTATTAAATTGTCCCCTGCCGGCTGTTCACCGGGAACATAGGGGACAATTTCCTTTGCTCTTTTACTTAAATATTTATCCATATTTCTATTCTTCTGCTGTTGCTTCCTCTTCGCCGCCTTCTTCTTCTCTTTCCACTACTTCAAAGGCAACTACCTTATCGTCGTCACGCAGTCTCATCACTTTCACGCCTTGTGTAGCTCTGCCTATTGTGGTTATTCCGCTGGCTTCCATTCTGATTATAGTTCCGTCAGATGAAATTATCATAACATCATTGTCGTCATCCACCGGCTTCAAGCCCACCATTTTGCCCGTCTTGTCGCTAAGTCTCATTGCAATTATGCCCATGCCGCCTCTGTTTTGCTGGCGGTATTCATCAAATACTGTTCTCTTACCGTATCCATTTTCTGTGATAGATAGCAGCTCTTTGCCTTCATCCACCAGACCCATGTCTACAGCATAGTCGCCTTCTCTCAGCTTTATTCCTCGCACGCCTGTTGCCACTCTGTGCATTGCACGCACGTCTTCTTCATTGAATCTAATTCCGTAGCCTTCATTTGATGCCATGTAAATGTCTTTTGTGCCGTCTGTCAGCACAGCAGATATCAGCTCGTCACCTTCAACTAGGTTTATAGCTCTCAGTCCAACGTTTTTCAGATTGGAGTATTCATCCAGCGGAGTACGTTTTATTGTTCCTAGCTTTGTAGCCAATATCAGGTATTTCCCTTCGTGGTCTAAATCCTGAGACAGCGGTATCACTGTGTTCACCTTTTCTCCCGGGTCAAGCATCAGCAGATTGATAACTGCTGTGCCTCTGGCTGTTCTGCCTGCTTCAGGCACCTGCCAGCATTTCAGCCTGTGTACCCTTCCTAGGTTGGTGAAGAATAGTAGCCAGTCGTGGGTGCTAGTTGCCAGGATTTGGTCAACATAGTCATCCTCTCTGGCACTTTGGGCTTTTATTCCCACGCCTCCGCGCCTTTGCGCAGTGTATGTATCTGATGTCAGACGCTTAATATACCCCAGATGAGTCATGGTAACTACCATTTCCTCTTCCTGAATTAAATCTTCTGCATCTATATCATTATAGTCCGCTTCTATTGTTGTTCTTCTCTCGTCGCTGTATTTGGCTGATATTTCTTTCAGTTCATCGGATATTATGCCCATAAGCATAGTTTCGTCTGCCAGAATAGAGCGAAGATATTCCATTTTTTCTATCAGTGCATCATATTCACTTTGAAGTCTTTCACGCTCTAGTCCTGTAAGCCTGCGAAGTCTCATATCCAGAATTGCCTGTGCCTGACGCTCTGACAAGTCGAAATTCTCCATCAGCCCCACTTTTGCCTCTGCATCATTTTGAGAAGCTCTGATTAAAGCAATTACTTCATCTATAACATCAAGTGCCTTCAAAAGGCCTTCAACTATGTGTGCACGTGCTTCTGCCTTTGCAAGCTCATATTTGGTTCTTCTAATGACCACATCTTTTTGATGCTCAATATAGTACCTTATCATCTGCTTCAGCGACAGCACCTTTGGCTCGCCGTCAACCAATGCCAGCATATTAACGCCAAATGTATCCTGAAGCTGAGTATGCTTATATAGATGATTCAGAATGATGTTTGCGTTCACGTCGCGTCTCAGCTCCACAACCACACGCATTCCTGTTCTGTCTGATTCATCTCTGATGTCTGTTATGCCGTCTATTTTCTTGTGCTGAACCTGCTCGGCTATCTTTTCCACCAGCCTTGCTTTGTTCACCTGATATGGCAGCGATGTAATTATTATTCTTGTTCTGCCATTGCCATATTCCTCTATCTCGGCTTCTCCGCGCATCACCACTCTGCCTCTGCCTGTGCGATATGCAGACAATATGCCGCCTCTTCCCATTATCTTTGCTCCCGTTGGAAAATCAGGTCCTGGTATGTGATGCATCAGGTCTTCTGTGGCTATATGGGGGTCTTCAATCATAGCTATTACGGCAGAGATGGTTTCGCCCAAGTTATGCGGCGGAATATTCGTTGCCATACCAACAGCTATACCGCTGGATCCATTTACCAAAAGGTTTGGATATCTGGAGGGAAGAACCAATGGCTGGGTTTGTGTTTCATCAAAGTTTGGCCCGAACTCTACAGTGTCCTTTTCTATGTCTCTCAGAAGCTCCAATGCCATCTTGGACATTCTAGCCTCTGTGTAACGCATGGCTGCAGCTCCGTCTCCATCCACTGAGCCAAAGTTGCCGTGTCCATCCACCAGCATATATCTAGTGGAGAATTCCTGAGCCATTCTTACCATCGCATCATAAACTGCACTGTCACCATGAGGGTGATATTTACCCAGAACATCGCCGACTATACGCACAGATTTTCTGTGCTGCTTATCCGGCGTCAGTCCCAATTCATGCATTGAGTAAAGAATACGTCTATGAACAGGCTTTAGTCCGTCTCTTACATCCGGCAATGCTCTGGAAACAATAGTTGCCATAGCATACGATATAAAGGATTTCTGCAGTTCATCTTCTATATTAATAGGCTTTATAATCTGATTATCTAAATTAAATTCCACGTAGGTTGTCCTCCTAAATATCCAGGTCCTTAACCAGTTTTGCGTTTTGCTCTATAAATTCACGTCTTGGCTCCACAGCCTCACCCATCAAAACCGACATCATCTCGTCTGCTACAATTGCATCATCCAGTGTCACCTGCAGCATAGTTCTAGATTCTGGGTTCATTGTGGTATCCCACAGCTGATCCGCATTCATTTCGCCAAGACCTTTATATCTTTGAATGCTTATGCCTTCGCGTCCTATCTCCTCCAGCAAAGTTTCCAGCTGCTCATCTGTATAGCAATAATATTCTTTTTTTGATTTGCTCACTTTGTAAAGAGGAGGCTGTGCAATATAAACATAGCCATGCTCTACTAGTGGTCTCATGTATCTATAGAAAAATGTTAGTAGCAATATTCTTATATGGCTTCCGTCAACATCTGCATCTGTCATGCACACTATTCTGTGGTAGCGAAGCTTTTCCATGTCAAATTCCTGGCCTATTCCGCCGCCAAAAGCAGTTATCATTGCCTTTATTTCAGTGTTTGCCAGCACTCTGTCCTGCCTGTTTTTTTCTACATTCAGTATTTTGCCCCTAAGCGGAAGTATAGCCTGAAATCTTCTGTCTCTACCCATTTTTGCAGAGCCGCCTGCGGAGTCACCCTCCACTAGGAATATTTCACATAGTTTAGGATCTTTTTCAGAGCAGTCTGAAAGCTTGCCCGGCAGTGATGCAGACTCCAATGCAGATTTTCTTCTGGTCAGCTCTCTAGCCTTTTTTGCTGCTTCTCTTGCTCTAGCTGCTGCTAAGCACTTGTTCATAATCACCTTGGCATCACTTGGATTTTCCTCCAGATATGCTGCAAGGCTTTTGCTGACCATAGAGTCCACCAGACCTCTTACATAGCTGTTGCCTAGCTTAGCCTTTGTCTGCCCTTCAAATTGAGGCTCGGGTATCTTAACAGATACTATAGCCGTCAGCCCTTCTCTCACGTCCTCACCTGAGAGATTAGCATCGCTTTCTTTTATGATTTTGTATTTTCTGGCATAGTCATTGATAACCCTTGTTATCGCACTTCTGAATCCTGATACATGCGTGCCGCCTTCTGGGTTTGCTATATTGTTTGTAAATGCAAATATGCTCTCATTGTAGCTGGCAGTATACTGCATAGATACCTCTACAATGGATTCGTCCTTCTCTTCCTTGATATAAATAGGCTCTTCTCCTAGAGGCTCCTTTGCTCTGTTTAAAAACTTTACGAAGTGGTTTAGCCCGCCTTCATAGTAGAATTTCGCTGTCTTGTCTTCGTCGCCGCGCATATCTTTTAGTATGATATTAACTCCGCTATTCAAAAATGCCATTTCACGGAGTCTTTTTTTAAGTGTTTCATATATAAACTCTGTAGTTTCAAATATCTCTTCATTTGGGAAGAACACAATCTCTGTGCCTGTGTCTTTTGCGTCGCCAATAACTTTCAGCGGCTCTGCAGGCACTCCAAAATCATAGTGCTGAAAATGCGTTTTGCCGTTTTGGCGCACGGTTACTTCCAGCCATTTTGCCAGTGCATTAACAACAGACAGACCAACTCCGTGAAGCCCGCCGGACACTTTATATCCGCTTCCACCGAATTTTCCGCCTGCATGAAGAACAGTTAGGCACACCTCCACGGCAGACCTTCCCTCTTGCTCATGTATTCCTGTCGGTATGCCGTATCCATTGTCTACAATAGATATAGCTCCGTCATCTCGTATTGTCACATATATAGTGTCGCATCTGCCTGCCATTGCCTCATCTATGGAGTTGTCTACTATTTCATAAACTAAATGATGCAGTCCTCTGGCATCTGTAGAGCCAATATACATACCCGGACGTTTTCGTACGGCCTCTAGCCCCTCTAATACCTGTATCTGACTCTCATCATATACTTGATTTGTCATTTTTATGTTCATTCCTTTCATATGTGCATGCTGTATGCACCATAAATGTCTAAGTAGGTTTCACAATTAATTGCGTGATATTTTTTGTAAATAATTATGTTTTACTCATAAAAATATTTGCCTGTAAACGACAAATACTCTGCTTGCAAATTTCAATAAAATAAGATAAAAATTTGACCATAAACCTACATTAATTTATTATATCCAGCTTATCAAACGATACTAAAAGATATGAATAAATTACTATTGATATTATACTATATTTTTGCATTTTTATCAACTAAATGCACCATTTTGAATTGCCCTATAAAGTATTGTTTTTTATTCGCTTTTTGCCGTTATTTATATAAAAAATCCTATTTTTATTTACAAATCAAAAAGACGTTTGAAATTATATATTTGCCAATAAATCCAAGATATATTATTATGGATAATGTAAACAAAAATATTTGTTTTAGGAGCAGAATGTGAAAAAATTTTTATATATACTTTTGTCTGTTTTGGCATTATCCCATCTTCTGTCTGCATGCACCACCCCCGATGAACCAGATGCATCAGTATCGGCTATGCCATCATCATCCGTCACAATTCAGCCTACAGAAATTGTCGTGTCGGCTTCTCCTGTCACGTTCATTTTTAATGATAGTGAAGCCAGCACTTATCTGAGCCTTTATCATCAGCTAGCATATCTAAAAATGCAGAATGCAGGCTACCAAATAAACAGCATATATGTAAATGAATCATCGGATATGCAAAGCGTTTTCTCGCAGATGGAATCCGAAGGAGTAGAATACGCTGTTATTACCAGCAGATCTCTTTGGGAGCAATCCAAAATATATATGCAAAATAACAATTCAAGCATAACCATTATGCAATACAGCGATGATATATATAGTTCTATTACGGCATATAATATAAAGCTATATGAATACTACTATCTTGCTGGTGTAGCCCTTTGCAATGAATCCACCACAAAAATTGCCGGATTTGTAGCAGATAGCCCCAGCGAGCAGACCATCCAATGCATAAACGCCTTTGCACTGGGCATGAAATCCATAGATGTTGACTCAAAGGTAATATTGAAGTGGCTAGATCAATCTGCCGACGAAGGCAATGCAGCTCAGCTGGTTTCAGACCTATCTGCCCAAGGCTGCGACGTGTTTGCCTACTACATGGACGGAGACATGGTGGAAAAGGCAGCAAATGACGTCAATTCCAAATACATGACAATGTCCACTCATACTTTTCTGAATGTAGACAGCAACATTGCCATCAAGCCGAATATATCATTGGATAAATATTACGCAGAAGTAATGAATAATCAAAACCTAAACAGCTTTAGCTATTTAGGAATACAAAATTCAGTAGTGGGCTACGAGCTATCAACCACTGTTACGGATGAAACAAGGAGCAATATGGCATCTGCGTATTCCAATATTCAGAATGGATACGAAGTTTTTTCAGGGCCAATCTACAGCAAGCTGGGGCTTATTGTCCCCCAAGGCTCATCAATCCCAACAGAGGATATTTTGGATATGCTTTGGCTGGTGGATAGCGTAGACGGAGATCTTCCGGCAGGCTGATATGAAAAAGCGAAAAATAAAAAAGAGATATATTATAATAGCATTCCTGATTTTAACCATTTTGTGTGCTGCTCTGCCGCCGACTAGAAGCTGCTTGATAATGAGCATTTATTCATCTATTGAAAATTCCAAAAGCGTGATGCACGAAAACAATTTCAAAATAGATATTCCATCAAACAAAGAATGGTATCCTTTTGTCATCACATTTAATCCAATAAATTTTGGAGTTTGGTCCAAAACGGATGCTGATATGTCAATAATGTATAACTTTGCAAAGTTTGATTTGAAAACCATGTCTTCAGAAATACTAGACCCCGAAAGCGAAAAAAACAGCACCTTTTATGGTGCATATGCTCTAAGTCAACAAGATGGATTCTTTGGATTTAAAGACGGCGAAATAAACATGGATGAAATAGCACTAACTTTCAAATATGACTACCGCCTTCTAGTGCTCCGAGACATCGGCTGTGATTTGCCATTTTTTGAAGTAGATGATTTTGAAATAGAAAATAATGTAGAATTTCTAGAAGAAGGCGGCTGGATAAAAATAGACGCTGTGCTCAAAACCAACTCTATGATTCACAATTATAAAGAATTCCATACGAATTATATACAGTATGGAAGACCCAAATATACAGTGAATGAAGATTTCCCTGAAATTGATATGTATGGCAGGCTATATGCAAAGGCATTCGAAGAATATAACTGCACAGTAATATTCTATGTAATGTCACCCAGTCTAGACACCATAGAGAATTGCGACAGGCAGCTGCTGCAAAAAAGCACAATAGAAACTATAGATTAGAGTGAACGCTTCCGTTATATATCTCTATATAGCTTCTCAGCTTTTCATCCGAAATATTTGATGTGATTCCCTCGGCTATCCAGTCCATCTCTATGATGTCGGATATTCTTGCGGTTTCATTTTCTTCTATTCTCAATTTGCCCGTTTTGTCATATATAGGTCCTTCGAATGGATATGCTACCTTTGATATAATGCCATTTTTCAAAAATCTGACCAAGTGCTTTGTGTGATTCGGCAGATTTTCGGATATCTCTATGTCCAGCATTCCCGTATCCAGACCCCACCAATAGTTAATACGCTGTGCTTTATTGGAGAGTATTGCCTGAACGGCGGAAAACCTATTGGACAAAATATCTTCCATTATCGTATCGTAGAATTCATCCCAGTTCCATATTGGCGTGGCTATCCTGTCCCACTTGTCTCCTTCTTGCTTATATAGCCCCATTCCTTCAAACATATTTATGTTGTTCATGGAAAATGTGGTGTTGTAGCATACATCACAGTTCGCTTTTGCCAGCTCACTTTTTATTATTTCGTTGTATTCATCTTCATCCTGCAATGTACTCGTTCTTGTTACCAATCGCACGGTCGCATCAGCTTTAATCATTTTCACACCCAAAGAGAATGCGTTCAGGCTCATCAGCTCTGATGGCAGCATTCTGGCTGTCAGGAATATGAATTCTGATTTACTGCTGACAGAGCCGGCTATAGCACCCATTACAAATGCCTGCTCGTAGCAGCGTCCGTAGTATGTCTCAACATATTCAAATTTCGAAAATGAGGAGCACAAAAACAGGGCTTTCTTGCTGTAGTGAAGAGATGCTCTCAGTATGTTTTTGTGATACACTGGGCTGGTTGCAAATATTACATCATTCTTGTCTATTATCTTTCGAAGCTGGTCATATTTTGCACTTCTAAATGAAACGTTAAAGTAGCTTTTTGCATTTATCTGCTTTTGATATTTTTCCTGAATGATATCCTGCGCTTTTTTATGATAAAGTCCCCATCCCTGCGTGCCATCGTCAGGGTATACAAATGCAACATTCAGATTGGAAATTCTTCTTCTTGGTGCTTTTGTGTTTGTGGTGACTGGTACATCTACTTTCACGAATTCATCAATATTATCACTCGTTACAGATGCCAAGGTATGTATATACCTTTGAACAGTGTCTCTATATGTGTCTGTATGCGTCGCATCGTCAAATCCATTTATGCGTACAAAATACAAGAAAGCGTCCGCTGTGGTTATGGGCAGGTTGTGCCCGCCATATGCCCAGTATAGCTCTCTAAACTTTTCATACAGGGATATTGCTACATATTGATATGGATTTTCTGCTAAAAATTTATCCTTGTTTCGCTCTATCAGCTTAGCCAGCTTTTCATACTTTTCGGGTTTCGAAAACCATAGAGCATTGTATCCTGCCAATTTGTAAAAATCCAAGGATGCATAGTATATCATGCTCTGCATGTTGTTTTCGTCTCTTTGGGGCATCAGCCTAGTGACCATTGCAGGAAAAGAAAAAATGCCGCAGTATTTCAAAACGCTTATTCTTTTGTTTCCTTCGATCACGTATATTCTGTTTAAATATTCATATGCTTTAATGGGGTCACGTAGTCCCTCTTCCTGCTGTATCCTATATACGTTCTGCCACTTATGTGCAAATTCCGTATTCTGCCCCAATAGCGGCATATAAGACCTGGAGAAGCTGTTTCCCCGCATCTTTGTATACGTTCCCACCACCTGGCGCAGCGGAACATCTATCAGCCCTATTGTTGCCTGACTGACTATTTTTGCTCCTTTTACTATAGTGTCCAAATCTCTCAGATATGGATATCTATCCTGCTTCTCGAGCTTTTCGACCTCTTCTAGTCCTCTTTTTCTCGCACTGATATATCTATCTTCTGTATTTGCATCAAAAAAGTTCATTCTTTTTCTTCCCTTCGCTATATCTACACATTGTATTCAAACAAATAATAAGGGCCTACGTTTATTATTTCCGTATTCAAATATTTGTGATTTCTTTTCATCTTTCTGTTGTAGCTGGCGTGCTGATGTCCGTGCAAAAAATACTTTGGTTTATAGCAGTTTAATATCAAGCTGATAAAGCATTTGAATCCTGTATGGGCTATGTCGTCGCCGTCTCCTATTTTATATGCCGGCGAATGAGCTACAAAAATGTCTATACCGCCTGTCTTTTTTATAGTACGCCTCAGCTTTGCGATTCTCTTTTCCATTTCACTTTCTGTGTACTGGTCTTCTCTGTCCGGTCTGTATCTCATGCTTCCGCCCAGCCCCAGTATGCGGACTCCATTATCGTGTATATAGATATGTCCGTCTATGTTTATGCACCCGCCCGGCGGCTTTTTGTAGTATCTTTCATCGTGGTTCCCGTGCACATATAAAAGCGGTGCAGGTATCATCGTTACCAAAAATTCTAAATATTCAGCTTTCAAATCACCACATGAAATTATTAAATCTACGTCTTTGAATTTTTCTCTATCAAAATAATCCCATATGTACTTGTCTTCTGTGTCAGCTACGGCCAGTATTTTCATCCTTTTTCCTTCTGTCTTAAATTTTGAGTATCTCTATTTTTTATCTAATAATTCTATGTTTTCTACCTTTATATTTTCATCCTTATCCAGCGATATCCTCAGCTGCGTCAATGCTGCCCTGTTTGGAATAGTTGTAGATATCGTCACCTCCATCCATTCTTCCTCAGATGACTGAATGTCTACATCCTTTATTATTACTCCAGTATTCCCTATTATAGAGAGTGCGTTT
Organism: Eubacteriales bacterium; assembly: GCA_040883315.1. Taxonomy (GTDB): domain Bacteria; phylum Bacillota; class Clostridia; order Christensenellales; family UMGS416; genus JAFGUF01. The sequence goes on along the minus strand of JBFLKU010000025.1, from coordinate 105,197 downwards.
GCCAGCTGCCCTGGTGTGTTTTTGATGTGCAGGTCTATCTCTGTCATGTTCCTTCTAGGAATCAATTTGCTCTCAATCAGCTTCAAAAGTGCCAAAACAAATACAACAGTCAGCCCGCCAAAAAGTGCTAGCTCATAAAACCCTGCTCCTATTGCCAGACCAAGGCATGCCACCACCCAAAGCCCTGCAGCCGTTGTCAGCCCCCGCACTTTGAATCCGTCCTTTAATATAGATCCTGCTCCTAAAAATCCTATTCCGCTGATTACATAGCTTCCCATACGAGAAACATCCAGCTGTGCTTCGGGAAATTGATAGTATAAATACTCATTGGTTATCATTGCTGTGCACGCACCTATGCACACCAAAATATGCGTGCGAAAACCTGCGGAGTTTCTGCTCAGTTCTCTTTGGAATCCTATCAATCCACCCAGTACCAAGGATAGGGATATTCTAATAATTATTTCACTAGTATTTATTTTACCGTCCTCCTTTTTTGGAGTTTTGTATACAAATATTATACTACACAATTTAAATAAATAATAATCATAATAAGAAATTGCAAAAAAGCCGCACTATTAAATGCCGCTTTCAAAATTCACTTTTTTATATTCTCTTTCATGCGTTTCACAGTTTCTCTGTCTAGAAACGCAAACTGAGGGTTTTCTCCTAGGCAATCGCTGCATTTAAATAGACACTCAGGGCAAATACAATAGCTTTTGTCTCCCTTTTCCACATGGTCCATAAACGCCCCGCACATCTGACATCCGCACTTCATACTATCTATCTGCCCCTCATATTCATAATTTGTCTTAGTTTGTCTTTCGTCTTGTCATCCAGATAGGCTCCCAGCTGGGATGTAGGACTGTGGTTTTCTATTTTCTTTAGCTCTGTCCCTTTTTTCTCTATATCTCGCAGCAGCTCTCTTGCGGATATCCTGCTGGCACCGTGTGATAGAATCATCATCTGCTCAGCACCATCCGAGGTAGCCACATATATGTTTTGCTGATATCTGTCCAGCTTTGATACTTCTTTTTCTATATAGCTGTCAGCTGTCTGATGTTCCTTTGTGTATACCATTGTAACGCCCGGTCTCTTTATTTTTTTGTCCTGCGTTCCCTTCACCATGTGTGCATCAAACACAACCACTGCCTTCATTCCTGTGAATGCTGCATACTCGCCGATAATATCACCCAGTTTTTCTCTGGCAGCTTCCAGATTAATATTCTCTGATATATATTTTAGCTTCTTCCATGCATGAATCACATTGTATCCATCGACAAACAAAATATCTCTCATTGTCCTTTTGCTATCCTTTGCCTTTTGCTTTCGAATATCAAGACACCAGCGGCTACTGAAGCATTCAGAGAGTTTATTTTGCCTTCCATAGGAATAGACACTACATTGTCGCAGTTTTCCATCACTAGCCGGCGTATGCCCTTGCCCTCGCTGCCTATTACCAGAGCCAGTGCTCCCGTCAAATCCGACCTGTAGCAGCTTTCTCCTTCTGCGTCTGTGCCTATCACCCATATGTTTTTGCTTTTCATGTGTTTTATGGCATCCACCAGATTTGTAACTCTGGCTATAGGCATATGTGCCAGTGCACCTGCAGATGCTTTATATGCTACTGAGCTAAGCGGTGCACTGCGCCTGGCTGGCACAATAACTCCTGCTGCCCCTGCACACTCACTGCTTCTTATTATCGCACCTAGATTATGTGGATCTTGTATTTCATCTAAAATTACAAAAAGAGGTGATTGATTCTCTTCTAACACAGAATCTATTAATTCTTCAAAGTCAGTATATGATACCTCTGGAAGTATGCCGATTAGCCCCTGGTGAGAATGGCTCTGTGCCATTGTATCAAGTCTCTGCTTGGAAATATGCTCCACAACAGTTCTGCCCTGTTTGGCTAGATCCAAAATATCGCTTATCCTGCGTTTATCGGTTCCGTCCTGCACATACAGCCGCTCTATGGTCTTTCCGGATTTCAACGCCTCTAAAATCGGATTTTTGCCCTCTATTTGTATTCTATCCATTATAAACTTTCCGCTCTTTTTCTTACTTCATCCTGCTTCATGCAGCTTTTGTTGCCTTCTGTGCATTTTCCGCCCACGCAGCCCGGCCCAGCATTTTCAAAAAGCTCTCTGGCTTCCTTTTTGCATTGTGCCAGCATCTTCCACGCTACCTCACGGATTTCCCATTGTGCACGGTTGCAGCAGCGTATAGAGAAAAAATGTCTCAGCTCTCTTGCATTCATGGTTACTATCATCTTGGTCTCTGCAGCATTTGGCAGAATAAATCTGGCATCTTCAAATGTGCTTTCGCCTGCATCTCCCAGTTTTTCTACCCAGCCATTGTACCATGTCTGCATAGTCTCCATTTGATTGGTGTATTCAGCCACAGCACTATCACCCAGATTTTCAATTTGCGGAGGAATAATGTAGCTAAATGTTTCGCCGCCTTCTCTCACCTGACCCACATATCTTTGTGATTTCACGGAAAATGATGCCAGCCTGTGACGAGTTGCCTGAGCCAAAAATGCCCTCGAAACGCCCTCTATTCCAAAAGTGAAGCTGGCGTGTTCCGTCACGGACATGTGCCCCATATCCACCAGCATCTTTATAAATTTGCCTTGGTCTTTTTGCGCTACACCCTGCTGAATGGTCTCAACATCTGCATCGCTGTAGCAAAGCTTTGCAGCCATAGCCACAATCTCCTCTGCATCATATGTATGCCTTAATAGGATTACTTTTGGTTTCACTCTCGCCATATATCTAGCTACTTAAGCTAACTTCGTCAAAAACCAGCTTAAATAATTCCTCCAGTCTTTCGATGTTTGATGTAAGATATAAATATCCTGCCAGTGCTTCAAATGCCGTTGCCTTCAAATATGTGCTTTTATCGCAGTTTTTCGGCGGGTTTGCCTTGGCGTTTTTTGCCCTTCTCACTATGCCGTTCTCGTCTTCATCCAGCCTGCTCTCCACTATATCCAGTGCCTTTGCCTGTCCATATGCACACACATATTTTATGCTTTTTTTGTGAAGGTCTCCAGCCTTGAAATCCCCTGTATATATCAGCCGACAGCGTACATATAAATCATACAATGAGTCGCCTATATATGCAAGAACTATAGGGTCGTTGCGGCGTACTTCGTCTTCTCCCAGCTCTCTTTTGTTTGTATCTATTGCTCTAATCTGCTCTAAAAACATTTTTCTTCCCCTAGCTGTATATAGGACTGCGCATTCATGTTCAGCTCTCCAAATTGCTTTTTTTTCAGCATCTCGTATCCTGCTGCGCCTATCATAGCTGCATTGTCTCCGCAGTATATAATCTCCGGAAGGTATAAAACTACTCCTATTTCATCACACATTTCCTGCATCCTGCTTCGCAGTCTTGAATTAGCCGCCACGCCGCCTGCCGCAGACAGCACTTTGTGCCCTGTTTTTATCAATGCATCTTTTGTGTTTTCCACCAGCACGTCTATTATAGCCTCCTGATACGATGCCGCAATATTACATATATCTTTTTTTGCCTCTTCTTTGCCTATTTTGTGCACGTGCTGTCTTAGTGCTGTTTTCACGCCGCTATAGCTGAAATCCAGTTGGTTTCCGCTTAGCTTTGCCCTAGGAAATGCTATCTTTTGGCTGTCGCCCTTTTTTGCCAGCTCATCTATTTCTCTGCCTCCCGGGTATGGCAGACCCAAAAGCCTTGCTCCCTTGTCGAATGCTTCACCTGCAGCATCGTCTCTGGTAGTTCCCAGAACTGTATATTCACCATAGTCTGTGCATTCGGCTATCAGCGAATGTCCGCCGGAGACCACAAGGCAAAGATAGGGTGGCTTTAGCTCTCTGTGAGTAATATAATTGGAGCTGATATGCCCGTCTATGTGGTGCACTCCTACAAAGGGAACATTAAGAGACAGAGCCAATCCCTTCGCATAGGATACCCCCACCAAAAGTGCTCCCACTAGCCCCGGGCCTTTGGTCACAGCAATTGCATCAATATCTTCAAATGTTTTCCCAGCCTCTTTCAAGCACGAATTTACCACCGAGGATATATTCTCCATGTGCTTTCTAGATGCCACTTCCGGCACTACTCCACCGTATTTTTGATGCTCTTTTATTTGGGATGATATAACAAGAGACAAAACATCTCTGCCATCTTTTAATATGGCTGCTGATGTTTCGTCGCATGAAGTCTCTATCGCAAGAATTATTTCGTATTTTTCTTTAATATCATATCTATATGACATTTTGTTTCTTTTCCTTTTTGCTTGCCTTCAAATATATTGCTGATATTACCGCCGGAACAGATATGAAAGCCAATGCGAATATGCCAATCCACATGCCTAAGCTGTTGAAAAACTCCTCTGGGAACATCTGTATCATAATATCTTCGTTTATGTCCAAAAGCCATAGGTCATTATCAAAAAGAAGCAAGTGAAATTTTGTAAATACTGCTGAAAAATCAACCACCATAGCTATTCCCAGCACTACCAGCAAAACAAAAAATATCGAGAAGCCTATCAAATATCCTCTGGCTATTATTTTGCCTGCTTGCTTTTTGTATACAGCAATTATCAAAACAACTATCAAAACGGCTGCTAGAGCACCAAAGTTTCTTATTAAAAATCCTGCTTCAAAAAGTTTAAGCACGTCCACCATGTGCAGCTGCTCACGCTCCTCAAAGACCATTTCCTGCTCACCGTTTATGTCTGCATACATCACAATATCATCACGATTGCCCTTTAAATACTCCAGCAATTCATGTGTAACTGTGTGCAGGTCTTCCTTTTCTATGCCTATATATTCATATCTATCGTATTCTTCATAGGCTGCATAAAATCTTGATTCATCAAATATAACTGCCTGTGCACCTGTGAAAATCAACGCTGCCACTGCGCCTAGGCCGCCTATTACAGCCATTATATATATAATTGCCTTTTTCATATTATTCTCCGAACAATTCTATCGTTTTACTAAACCATTTTCAAGTATGCAGTGATAAACATGTCTATATCTCCATCCATCACGGAGTCTATATTTCCTGTTTCTGCATTAGTTCTGTGGTCTTTCACCATTTTATATGGGTGGAATACGTATGAGCGTATTTGAGAACCCCACTCTATTTTTTTTATTTCGCCTTTAATGTCTGCCAGCTTTTCCATGTTTTCGCGCTCTTTCATCTCCACCAGCTTTGAAATCATCATCTTCATGGCAGTTTCTTTGTTTTGTACCTGAGAGCGCTCATTTTGGCAGGCCGTTACTATGCCTGTAGGAATATGCGTTATTCTAACAGCAGAGTCTGTTTTATTGATGTGCTGTCCGCCTGCACCACTTGAACGATATGTGTCTATTCGCAGGTCCTCAGGGTTTATATCTACCTCTGTAGAGCTCTCTATCTCCGGCATTACATCAAGAGACGCAAATGATGTGTGCCTTCTGGCGTTTGAATCAAATGGCGATATTCTAACCAGCCTGTGCACTCCCTTTTCAGCCTTCAAAAATCCATATGCGTTCAGCCCACTCACTAGGAAAGTAACGCTTTTTGTGCCGGCTTCATTTCCTGCAAGATAATCCACTACCTCCACATCGTATCCGTGGCGTTCGCAGTATCTTTTATACATTCTATACAGCATGTCGTTCCAGTCCTGTGCTTCTGTGCCGCCAGCACCCGCATTTAGGGAAAGAAACGCATTGTTTGCATCGTATTCGCCTGTCAGCAGCGTCTCCAGCCTCAGTACTTCGCATCTGCTCTCTAGGCTTTCTAGTTCTCCTACCAGCTCGTTGTACAAATCCTCATCTTCTGCTTCTTTGCACATTTCTATCATCACTTGGCAGTCCTCTATGGACTGAAAAACTTGATTTATCGATTTTATTTTGTTCTCCAGTGCCCTTGCCTTTTTGTTTACTGTCTGTGCTCTGTCTACATCATCCCAAAATCCAGGAGCAGCCATTTCCAGCGTAAGCTCCTCGTGTTCCTTCTTTGCCGCATCTATATGCAGGGCAGAATAAACCTCATCGGCGACTGATGAAATATCTTTTAGTTTTGATTTTGCTAAATCCAGCTGAATCATAGCTATACCTTTCCTAATGTATTACTGTCCGCAGCACTTTTTATATTTTTTGCCGCTGCCGCATGGACATGGGTCATTTCTGCCGACTTTTTGGTTTGCTGCACTTTTTGGTTTGCTGCTTTGTGCAGGCCCTAGCTGTATGCCTTGGTTTTTCTTTTCCAGTGCTTCAACCAGTGCTTTTCTATGCAGGATTGTTCCCACTAGGTTGGAGCGATATATAGTCCTTGCTGCCTCTATTTTTATCACATGAACCAAATTGTCGAACATATCCCCTGTTTCTATCTTGTACTCTATCAAAGGATTTCGCTGTCCATAGGAGCGCAGGCCTATTCCCTGCTTCAGCTGCTCTGCTTCTTCCATATGGTTCTGCCAATTGTAATTTACAACGCTCAGCAGTATGCTTCGCTCTGCATCACGCATACTCAGCCCCATCGATGAAATATGGCTGTCTAGCGTATTGTATATTTTCATAGCACCTTTCAGAATGAACTCTTTCAGCTGCTCTCTCGTCATGTTTTCTCGTTTTTCTTTTGGTACGAATATTCGGTATTCTTTTACAAATACATTTTTAAATATTTTCTCGTCCTTTTTGGTTATCCACCAGCCTGCAGATAAGAACAGGTTGTTTGCCTCTACCAGCAGTTTGTCAAAATCCCACTCTTCCGGATATTCGCTATCTGCTGTAGCCAAATCCACCATATCTGAAACCAAATACTCTATCATCGATTTGATGCTGTCGCTCAGGTCTTCTTTTACCAGCACTTCTCTGCGCTGAGAATAAATTATCTTCCTTTGCTCGTTTATTACATCGTCATATTGCAGTACATTTTTACGGGCTGCAAAGCTGTTGCTTTCTGCCGCTTTTTGTGCTCTTTCTATAGTTTTAGTAATAAATTTGTGCTCGCCCAGATATCCGTCATCCATCTCTATGCTCTGCAGCATATTAACAAAGCCTTCTCTGCCCTTTGTGTATAGCCTGATTAGCGGGTCTTCCAAAGCTATATAGAATTTGGATGAGCCCGGGTCTCCCTGACGTCCGCTACGACCACGCAGCTGATTATCGATACGTCTGGATTCGTGGCGCTCGGAGCCAATCACGCGAAGTCCGCCAGCCTCTACCACCTTCACGTGCTCTACATCTGTCACTTTCTTGTGTTTTTCAACCAGCTGATTGTATTTTTCTCTTAGCTCCAGCAGTCTTTCATCATTTATTTTTGTATGCCCTGCGGCTATTAGTATTTCGTCATTTGTGTATTCCTGCATCAGCAGGTCTTTTGTAGCCATCACGTCCGGGTCGCCGCCCAGTTTTATGTCCGTACCACGTCCAGCCATGTTTGTGGCTATTGTTATCTTGCCTACTCTGCCTGCCTGTGCTATTATCTCGGCTTCTCTTTCATGGTTCTTGGCATTCAGCACATTATGGTTTATCTTTCTCTTTTTCAGCATATTAGATAGCTTTTCACTAGCCTCTACAGATGCTGTACCCACCAATACAGGCTGTCCGTTTTGGTTGCACTCTATAATGTTTTCTATAATTGCCGCAAATTTAGCATTTTCATTTGTATATATTGCGTCCTCTTCGTCTATCCTTATCATTGGCATATTAGTAGGTATCACCACTACATCCATGCCGTATATTGCACGGAATTCTTCTTCCTCTGTTTTTGCAGTAGCTGTCATACCGGATATTTTCTTATACATCCTAAAATAATTCTGTAATGTAATAGATGCCAAAGTTTTCGATTCGTCTTTTATCGCAACACGCTCTTTTGCCTCTATAGCCTGATGCAGACCATCTGAGAATCTTCTTCCTTCTCTCAGTCTGCCTGTGTTTTGGTCAACAATTATTACTCTGTTGTCCTTTACTATATAGTCCCTGTCTCTATGCATCAGCATATTGGCACGCAGTGCTTGATTTATATGGTGAGATATTGCAATATTTGCAGTATCACTCAGGTTTTCTACATTAAAGAATTTTTCAGCTTTCACCACGCCTTCTTCTGTCAGTGCCACTGTGCTAGCCTTTTCATCTCTGTCAAAGTCACCCTTGTATTTTGGGTCATTTTCGTCGTACTCCGCAAATCTATCTGTAGGTGGTGCTTCAGGGCGCTCTTTCAGCCCTCTTACAAATGAATCTGCTATTTTATATAGCTGCTGCTTTCCCTCTACATTGCCTGATATTATCAGCGGGCTTCTGGCTTCGTCTATTAATATACTGTCTATTTCGTCAATCATTACATAGGACAGCTCTCTTTGTACTACGCCTTCCTTTATCAGCTCCATGCTGTCTCTTAGGTAGTCGAATCCGTACTCGGAGCTTATTCCGTAGGTAATGTCTGCATTATATGCTTCTTGTTTTTCCTTTTTAGATTGTGTTCTTTCTATCATGCCAACTGTCAAGCCAAGGTATGTATATATCTTACCCATCCATTCGCTTTGGTGCTTTGCCAGATATTCATTTACTGTTACCAAATGAACACCTTTTCCTGAAAGGGCATTTAAATATCCTGCCATGGTGCTCATCAGGGTTTTACCTTCACCTGTTTTTAGCTCGGCTATTCTGCCCTGATGCAGAACTATCGCACCAATCACCTGAACATCATATGGGGTCTGCCCTATTGTTCTGGTGGCAGCCACCTTCACTGCGGCAAATGCCTCGCAGAGGATATCATCCAGCGTCTCTCCGTCTTGCAGCCTTTTTTTGAGTTCTTCTGTCAAAGCTCGCAGCTCATCTGCTGAATAATTAGTGTATTTTTTTTCTATTTCGTTTATCTGTTCTACCAGCTTATAAAGCTTTTTTACAACCTTTTCATCTGATGATTTAAAAATTCCCATTTTATATTTCCTTTATTTAATTCTGTTTTGTTTTCCTAACCACAACCGACGAGCTTTTTTTGCCCGTTATCACTACTTCGCTTCCTTTAGCTATAAAGCCCTCTTCCGAAAACGCATCCATTCTTTTATCTTCCACTTCTATCACGCCTATTGGTCTCAGCTCTGTAACGGCTATCCCTGTTTTCCCCACTATTTCATCGCTCACTTGGTTTATCACATATCCTTGACCTACTGTCTGCATTTCTTTATTTGCAATTCTGTCAAACATCTTTATCTTACCAAATATTTTAATAAATATAGGTATTAATACAACACATACCGAAAGCGCAATGCCAGCACGACGAGCGAACTGATCTATAGAATTTGATGAAAAAACAAGTGCCAGCACACATAGTACTAGCCCGGATATGCCAAACACACCAAACCCAGGTATAAACATTTCGACAACCAGAGCAATAATTCCCAGTATAAAAAGTGCTGCGGCCCACCACTGGGCGGAGCCAGCCAAGAATCCACCGAAGAAATATAGCGCAAAGCATATTATAGATATCACTCCTGCAACACCAAAGCCTGCAGTAAATATCTCTAATATCATAAATGCAAAGCCTAAAATAAAGAATAAAGTCAATGCAACTGTACTCGTTATAGCAGATGCTACTCCGTCAGAAAGTGTATATTTTGCGATTTCATATGTCTCACCCAAATCAAAAAAATCAATCGCCTCATCTACACTGCTGCAGATTGCATCGCTAACTCCTAAATCGAGTGCTTGAGATGCAGTCAAAGTTAAAAGATCATCATCCTTTGAATATCCTTCAATAACAATTCTAGAATCCGCCATTGCATTTATAACATCTACAGGGCGATTGTTTTGCTCTGATGCAGTGCTAAGAAGCCCCTTCCATGCTGAAAGAACTTTTTCAGAATAAGGAATAGGCTCAGCTGCACCAATAACTGCTGTAGGTGCCATAGATACATTATCACACGAAATTGTGATAATTACTCCTGCTGATATTGCTTTGCCGCTGACAAATGCTGTAGTTTCTACAGGGGAGTTCAAAAGTATATTAGAAAGACTTTCTGCAGAAATTATAAATCCGCCCCAGGTGTCAATATCTATTATAGCCTTTTGATTGTTCTGATATGCAATATCTAGTTCTCTTTCCAGATAAGATGCCATTGCGTCATTTACTTCACCGTGAAGATTAATCACATACACATCTGCTGCCGCTTCTTTGCCCTGCACATTCAAAAAAGTACCTAAAGCGTATATTAGAAAGCATGTTATCATAGCTATTTTTCTTAAAATTTTCATAAAATATATTATACCATATTATTCAACAATTCAAAACTGCTTTAATTTGCAAAAATGTATATTACAGCATTAAAAAATGACTACTCAATCAGCAGTCATCTTTTTTGTATAGTTTCTAATTATCCAACAGAGGCTTTGCTATTTTGTAGCGAACTGCTCCTTCTCCTGCCGGCACCTCCAGCGTCACGCACACCAAAAGCGGCTCAGGATAGTATACATAGCCCAAAAACCATGCTATTTCTCTAGATTTATCATTTCCTATTTCTGCTGTTCCGGTTTTGCCATATACGTTTTTGCCATCTATGCTCACAGCTTCTGCTGTACCAAAGTCCACAACATCTCTTAGCACATTGCCTATCTTTGTTAGTGAATATTCAGAAAAGACATCATCTTTCCACACTATTGGTGTGGCGTAGTATGTTTGCTGATAGTCACCGTTTTCATCTTTATACATCTTTTCTATGATGTACGGCTTCATTATGTCCCCATCATTTGCAAATAACCCAAACATGGATGCCATCTGCAAAGGTGAAATCAAAAGCTCGCCCTGTCCATATCCTGTGTCTGCCAAAAGATTCAGCTTGCCGAATCCGCTTTCATTTGTAATTCTAGGTCTTCCTAGAGTGATGTCCGTGGTTATCACTTCGTTGAATCCCACTCTCTCCAGCTCGCTGTAGAATTGCTCTGCGCCAATTTTCAGTGCAGCATAGGCAAAGTATATATTGTCTGAATATATCAGAGCATTTCTCATATTCAAAAGCCCTGGTGTAGCCATAATTCTGGTAATGGGCGGATAAACCCAGCCTGTATATGGAGGCGTCCATTTATTGTCGCTTATATGCTCTCTCATAACAAAATCATACGATAAAGTATTAGTATCCATAGCTATTGCCGCAGTAAAAGGCTTGAAAGTAGAGCCCGGTGGATACAGTCCTATGGTTGCTCTATTGTAAAGAGGATTCATGCTCTCTTCGCTGGTCAGCTCATCCCACTGCTGCTGGGATATGCCGAAAGTAAACGAATTCGGATTGTATGTTGGGTAGCTGGCAATGGAGACTATTTGTCCCGTTGCAGGGTTTATTGCCACTACAGCTCCTGCCATCTCATCTGTCAGGTATTCCATCAGCAGCATTTCCGCCTTCAGCTGCGTTTCTGCATCTATAGATATCCAAATGTCGCTGCCATCTATAGCAGGCTTCAAAACCGGCGTGGAAATCACCCTGTTCTGCGCATTAATTATATCCATTCTGTATCCATACTCGCCGCGAAGCTCCAGCTCATATGTTTTTTCCAGTCCAGTTTTGCCCACCATTACCTCCGGTGGCAAATTTATATTTTCCGGCAGCACAGCCTCTTCATAGCTGATTACTCCCATATATCCTAGTATATGCGATAGCATCTGTCCGTATGGATATGCGCGAATTTTTGTATAGGTTGATGTATCTATTCCTATGCCGTCAATTTCCAGCAGCTGCTTTTCTATGTATTCCGGTAGTCCGTCGAATTTGGAAAATGCTTTCAAAATTACTATCTGAGCATTTGCTTCATAGTTGCTTGCTGTCTCAGCATCCTGCTCTGTATCTTCTTCTTGATTCAGCCTGTCGTAAAATGGCTGAATTTTGTCCTCTATATATTTTTCTGTCAGCCCAAGCAAAGGAGCGGCAATCCTGACCAGTGCGTCTCCATCCGACACTTTATCAAGATTCACAAAAACAGTAATAGCATAGTCATTTTTTGCTAGAAGATTTCCGTTTGTGTCAAATATCTCTCCTCTTTTAGGTGCAATGCTAGAGATAGAAACCTTTTCATTCTCACCTAAATCAGGGATTATCATCGATGGTGAATATATCAGCTTCCATTGTTTGTCTTCCTTTATGAACTTCTGCTCATATGACAAAGTAATGTCACCAAATTTACTGGTGCTGAACAATATATCATACCAAACTGTGCATTCGTTTTTGTCTATTTCATAGTTTGTTATGGTGCTCTGCATGCTGGTGATATACATCTCTGCATAAATGTTTTCAAAGCGGGTAGAGAATTCATCTATTGTTATGGACTTTTTGCTTTCATCAGTTAAATATCCATATATCCTCACATATTCACGCTCTGCCATGTAGTTTACCAGCTTCTCAATTGGAGGTGCTTCCTCTTTTTTGCATCCTCCCAAAAGCAAAGCACATGTAACTATGATAAATAATAATACTATTATCTTTTTCATTCTTTACCTACTTATAAGAATTAAGTCTTAATATTTCGTCCAGTTTTTTTCTCTTCTTTTCTCTTGATGTTTCAAACTGGCTGTACCCCATGGAGATCATAAGTCCCAGCTTTTTATTTGATGGTATATTCAGCAGCTCTTTTGCTTTGTCCTCCTGAAAATATCCCAAAATGCATGTGCCGATGCCCAGTTCTGCTGCCTGCAGGCAGAAATGCTCTGTCGCCGCACCGATGTCTATCATATTGTAGTCATCGTCTGTTTTATTGGAGCCTACCATGGCAAAGTGCGTCTTCTCTATCACAACTGCCACCATAGTCTTTGCATCCTTCACAAATTTATTAAAGCGTACCACGCCGCTGACTGTAGTATCTGCCAGCTTTCCAAGAAGCTCAGCATCGTCCACCACTATAAAAGTCCATGGCTGGGAGTTATGCGCACTTGGTGTCATTCTGGCAGCTTCAATGCATTTAACTATGTCTTCTTTTGCTATCTCTTTATCTGTATACTTTCTTACGCTCTCTCTTTGGAGCACTAATTTATCAAAATCCATTTTGTACCCTCGTTTCTTGTTCTATCTTGTTTAGTATACACCAAATAACATAGGTAATACAACATATCATAATCCTATCTTGCACTAGCTTCTCCTAATTGTATTTACAAAGATGCGTGCTGTGATATAATTAGAAATAATCCAAAAAAGGAAGAGTGTTTATGTGCAAGAAAGACAGAGAACTGCTAAAACGTGCTCTGGCCGGCGATATTGCGGCCTTCGAGGAACTGGTAAGCTCTAATGAAAAGAAAATATATAACCTCTGCTTAAAAATGATGAAAAATGAGCAGGATGCTCAGGACATGGCACAGGAAGCCCTTTTGAAGGCTTGGCGGAATCTGCGAAAATTCAATCTAAAGGCCGCTTTTTCCACATGGCTATATAGGATTGCTGTGAATACATGTCTGGACGAGCTAAGAAAAAGAAAAAACAATATTCAGTCTATAGAGGATTTAGACGAAAAAGGCTATATTATACCTGATGAAAAATCTCAAGGTTTTTCAGACCAAAGCGACCTGAAACACGAGCTGATGCACGCCATGGATCAGCTGGAAGCAAAGGAAAAGCTGATAATAGTGCTGAAAGATGTGCAGGGCTATACGTACGATGAAATAGGCGAAATATTAAAGTGCCCCGTCGGAACTGTGCGTTCAAGGCTTTCAAGAAGCAGAAAGAAACTGGCTGATATCTGCATAAGTATGGAACTATATCCTAGTGCTGTACGTCAAAATATATGTAAGGAGGCTAAGTAATGAATTGTTATAAATGCAAAAGAACAATAGATAAAATTCATGTAGACGGTATCGATGACAATACATTACAGTCTGTATTACATCATATTGAAGGCTGTGAATCATGCAGAGAATACTACAACGCGATGGAGCATATGATTAGCGATTTGTCTTCCTTTGAGGAGCAGGAGCTTCCAAAGGGATTCCATAACAAGCTTCATTTCGCTCTGCAGAGAGAAGCAGAAACACCCCAGAAGTCTTCAGTAAGATTTTCATCAGGGTTGAGAGCCGCCGCTATTGGTGCGTTCTCTATCATCTTGATAATCGCTGCCGTCAGCATCCTGCCACGTGCAAAATCCAACGATTATGCACCATTGATGGCTAAAGATGAAGCAGCTCCAGCGGATGAAGAGATGATGAAAGCCGAAATGGACATGGTGGAAAATCCACCGCAAGAAGCAGAAGTCGAGTTTGAAGCAGCATCGGCACCAAAAGAATTTTCTGACAGCAATTCCAACGAATTGCGCGATGAAGATGACGGTAAAGACAGCTCTGTGACAACAGAGGAATGCAATGACTTTGTGTGTACTTATCTTTCCAGAGGAGGCTCCAAAGTATTGGTTATTGATGTGGAAGATGTAGACGAAGCGTATGAGCAGGTGATGCAATTCCTGCCGGATGCTGTTTTGCTTCCAGATTCTAGCTGGGTTATTGGCGACTTGGAAGAGCCGGAGAGCTATAGGCAAATCAGAACCTTGATGACTATTGAACAAGTGGAATATATTTCTGAAAAGATTGGGCTGGAATACGCCAGAAACCTCGAAATATACTCTACCAGACGACTGGAATATGATGATATGGATAAAGAATTAGCCGGAATACAGGAAGATTTAGCGTACTTATATATAGTACTGTACTGAAAAGGAGATTTTTTATGAATACAAAACAAATAATTATACTAGTTGCAGTGGTAGCACTAGTGGTAGCTGGTTCGTTTTCTTTAGCACTAGTTTTAGATAAGAGCGGCACCAGCACAGTTTCATCAACTGGCGAGGCAACAGTTTCCACCATAAATGTATCAGGCACATGTGAAGTATCCGTGCCGGCTGATGTTGGCTACATACAAATGGGAGTGGAGACACAGGACAAAGACGTGAAGGAAGCCCAAAGTGAAAACGCAAAGAGAATGGAAGAAATAATCGATGCCGTGAAAGAGCTGGGGCTAACTGATGAAGATATAACGACAAGCAACTATTCCATCTATCCAAACTATGACTACAGTGAAGGAATACGAAGCGAAGAACCCACCTACTATACTGTCAGCAACACGGTGAAGCTGAAAGTAAAAGATTTGGATATATTAGGCGACGTAATAGACATAGCTACAGAAGCCGGAGCAAACAGAGCATACAGCATTTACTTCGATGCAGAGGACACAGTGGCTGCACAGGATGATGCACTGGCAAAGGCTGTAGAGGACGCATTGAGAAAAGCTGAAATAATAGCTGGAGCTGCAAATGTGAAGGTAGTGGGCGTAAAAACAATCAACGACCAAACATACTACTCCACAGGATACTATGACTATGCGGCAGAGAGAAGCGTGAAAGCAGACTCTGCTCTGGATTACGCAACACCGATAATGAGCGGTCAAGTAAGCGTAACAGCCAATGTATATGTTGAAGTAATCGTCAGCAACTAATTTTAGTTTACAAAGGCTCACTTGAAAAGGTGAGCCTTTTTTGCTAATATAGGGTATAATAATGGCATAATAAATAAAGCAGGGAAAATAAAATGAGCCAGCAAAAAGAACATGTTTCACAAAACAGCAGATTAGATAAATTTTTGTTTTATTCCAAATTTGCAATGCTGATAATAGTAGCTATTCTATTTTTAATAGCCTACTCATTTTTCCAAAGAGATTTGCCTTCATCAAATGCTCACTCTGTATACAGCGGGCATTCAGATGCCATGGCTAACGGGCAGGACAATATGGAGCCTGCAAAAGTACTATTTGTTATGACTTCCGGCGAATATAAAAACGATTCGTATATGAATTTTCACAAATTAAGCGATCTTATAAATGATATGCCAAACTGTGCATATGATTTAATTCTATTTGATAATAAAACAAATTCTTTACTCAATAATATAAATAATGACCTTTTAGTAAGAATATATCAAGAAAAAAACTATCAATATATTGTATCCATTGGTGATAGTGCCGTAAGCATTTCCAAGGATGTAAAAGACTTGTTTTTCCCAAGAGCTGATATTTTTCTATATTCATCCAGCTCTATAAAAATAAAAAATACCATACCATCAATCAACAGTATGGAAGAGTATTTGGAAGCAAATATTTATGCTGCAAAAATTATAAACCACGCAGACAAATTTGTGTTCTTATGCAGCGGGGATGAATACAGCAAATACATGCTGCAGCTAGCCGACAGGCTGAAATCAGATATTGAAGGCTTTGAATATACTGTGCTCTATGCAGAGGACTACAGCGTATATTCTGCCGCTTCTTATATAAATAAGCTAGGTGATAATACATCCGTTTTTTATATTTCATTCGATGCAGTAGACGATGATGTGACCGTAGAAAACAGTCATGTTTTAGATATACTAAACCTAAAAACCAGCACCAATGTATATGACTTGTCTGCTCTGGAAACAAGCACAAGCATTAATAGCTCGCTGCGTCTATGGCAGCTGGCACGCCCCGACGAGCCTATCGCATACCTAGGAATAACACAAGAAAATAAATGTGCTGCAAACTATGAATTTGTCGAATATATCGCAGGAAAGATAATGAAAAAAATTGATAATGAATTCGACAGTGTATCCTATTTGGTTGCCGATGCTATGATAAGAATGGGATTGGAAGATTTTCCGGAAAATGTAGCCGAGCAGCTCAGCTTCTGCGAGAAAAAATCTTTACTTATTGACGGAAATAACCTGCAAACAGGGGATTTAGTCTTCACAAGCACACAAAAAGATGGCGCTGTGGACGGCGTGTATGTGTATGTAAGTGATAATATTATAATAGATATAAACGAAAACGGAATAATAGCATTCAAAAAGCCAACAACCACTAAATACATTGTGGCATATGCTAATCCCTGCAGGCTAATAGAAAAAACTCAAAACTAGTCTTTTCCGATTAATTCCCTTATTCTTAAATTAACACCGATTTTTTCTGCAATTTCTTTGCATTCATTTTGTATTTCTTCGGGAAGTATATCTACAATAGTCAGCACAACATCCGGCACATGATTTTTACATTTTTCTGCAAAATCCAAAAGCGCATCAAATGCATCCTTGCCATATTTGCTGTGGCATATCATGTCGTATTCATCAGCTCTGCTATGGTTTAGTGAAATTGATACCTTGTCTATCAATCCTTCAAACTCAGGGGTCACATCTTTTTTATAATAAAGATTGGCATGACCGTTTGTGTTTATCCTGATAAATTTATTATATTTTTGCTTTATTTTTTTTGCACTCTCCAGAAGCACATCCAGCTTCAATGTAGGTTCTCCGTATCCGCAGTATACTATTTGTCTATATTTATCTACATTAAATTCCAAAAGCTGCTCCATAATGTCATCTGCATTTGGCTCTTTTTTCAGCCACAATACATTTTCCCCCATGCCATCCTGCTGGTTTCTCACGCAGAATTCGCAGTTGCTTGTGCATTTGTTTGTTAAATTTATATATAAATTATCGTGCAGTTCGTAAACATACACATTGTCTTTTTTCTTCATGTATTTTCTATCCTTTTGTTCCGGTATCGACTATTCGCTGATGCCGAAAAATCTCGTAGCGTTATTATATGTTATTTCCGCTATTTCAGCAACTGTTTTTCCTTTTATTTCAGCCATTGCCCTTGCCACCTCTATCACGTAGGACGGCCTATTTCTCTTACCCCTATGAGGAACAGGTGCCATATACGGACAGTCAGTTTCTATCATCAGCCTGTCCAAAGGAATATATTCTACCACTTCTTTCACTTTGCTGGCATTTTTAAATGTTATAACCCCTGTAAATGATATCATCATCCCAGCATCCATGCAGATTTTTGCGCTCTCTTTAGACCCGCCAAAGCAGTGCATTACAGCATTATTATATGTCTGCCCTTTCTGCACCATTGGCAGAAAGTCGCCAAACGCTTCCCGCACATGATAGACAGCCGGCATGTTCAGCTCCTTCGCCAGCTCCATCTGCTTTATAAAAATATCCATCTGTATATCCCTAGGTGAGAAATCATAGTGATAGTCCAGCCCTATTTCGCCGATAGCAGCCACTTTTTTATTTTGTGCCATGTCTTTCAGCTTCTCAATATCGCCTGCATTGCTGCCTTTAGCATCATGAGGATGTATGCCTACAGCGGCATATACATCCTCATATTGTTGTGCAATGTCTATACATCTTTGCGATGTCTCTATTTCTGTTCCCAGCGTAATGGCTCTATACACCTTGTTTTCTCGAAATTCGCCAATAACTAAATCAAGGTCTTCTTGGAATTTCTCATCATATAGATGTGTGTGTGTGTCAAAAAGTTTCATCAGCTTACCACACTGCCTGCCTTCACTTGTGATTCAGGAGAGCAAACCACCAGCTTGTCGTCCTCATCCTGTGCAGCCATTATCATCCCCTCGGATAGCTCGCCGCATAGTTTAACAGGCTTCAAGTTTATTATAACCATCACATTCTTTCCTACCATATCCTCAGGCTCGTAGTAGTTTGCAATGCCGGATACAATCTGGCGTACTTGATTGCCCACCTTCACCTTGGATACCAGCAGTTTTTTGGATTTTGGCAGCTTTTTGCATTCCAGCACCTTGCCTACCCTGATATCTACTTTGTCAAAATCATCTATTGTAATTTCCGGCTTGGATACTATTTCTATGTCGTCTGATGGAGTATTTTTAGCATTCTCTTCATCCAGCTCTGCCAGCTTTTGCTCTGCATCTATTCTGGCAAATAATATTTCTCCTTCGCCCAGTGTGTCACCCGGCTTCATGCCGTTGAATTGCTCCAAGCTATCCCAGTCTGTCACTTTTGTGTTTAGCTGGCTAAATATCTTTTTTGATGTTTCCG
Source organism: Eubacteriales bacterium (assembly GCA_040883315.1). Lineage (GTDB taxonomy): Bacteria > Bacillota > Clostridia > Christensenellales > UMGS416 > JAFGUF01. Next base: position 86,366 of record JBFLKU010000025.1, on the reverse strand, counting down.
GCATAAATGGAGAAAGCATTACGGCAGAGAACCTGATGCTTTCTAGCAGATTATATAAAACCGTTCCCAGTCTTTCCTTTTTGTTCTCATCTTTTGCCAGAAGCCATGGAAACGTTTCATCTATGTATTTATTTGACCTTCTTAAAAGCTCGAATACATGGCTGATAGCCTCTGCTACTTTCAGATGATCCATTGAAGACAATGCTTTTCCCGGTGTAGCTAAAGCCAAATCAATTAGTTCTTTATCTATGTCTTCCAGCTCTGTAGGAGCCATCACTTTTGAGTCAAAATATTTCTTGCTCATTGCAATAGTTCTATTCACCAAATTGCCTAGTATATTTGCAAGCTCTGCGTTTATTCTCTCTATCAAAAGGCCATAGGTCAATGAGCCGTCATTTGCAAATGGCATCTCATGCAGCAAATAGTACCTTACAGCATCTACGCCGAAATGATCTACCAGCTGCTTTGCATATATTGTATTACCTTTGGATTTGCTCATCTTGTCTGTTCCCTGCAGTAGCCACGGATGTCCAAACACCTGCTTTGGCAGCTCCAGACCAAGTGCCATCAGCATTATGGGCCAATAGATTGTATGGAATCTTAATATATCTTTTCCTATCAGATGCACATTTGCAGGCCAGTATTTATTAAAAAGCAATGCATTATTTTCTGTGTCGTATCCTAGTGCAGTAATATAGTTTGATAACGCATCTATCCACACATATATTACATGTCCTTCGTCAAAAGTGACAGGAATACCCCATGTAAATGATGTTCTGGATACGCACAAATCCTGCAAGCCCGGCTTTATAAAATTATTCACCATTTCGTTTTTTCTGGATTCTGGCTGAATAAATTCAGGATTATCCTCAATATGCTTCATCAGCCTGTCCTGATATTTGGAAAGCTTCAAAAAGTATGCTTCTTCCTTCGCTTTCTCCACAGGGTCACCACAGTCTGGGCATTTGCCATCTGTCAGCTGTCCCTCTGTATAGAAAGATTCGCATGAAGTGCAATACCAGCCCTCGTATGAGCCTTTGTATATATCACCTTGCTTATATAGCTTCTCAAATATTTTTTGAACAGCCTTTTCGTGATAGTCATCAGTTGTTCTGATGAATTTATCATAGCTTGTGCCCATGAAATCCCATATCTCTTTCACTTCTGCAGCTATGTTGTCTACATGCTCTTTTGGAGATATTCCCATCTCCTTTGCTTGGTTTTCTATCTTTTGCCCGTGCTCATCTGTGCCCGTCAAAAAGAACACATCATAGCCTACCAGCCTTTTGAATCTTGCGATTGCATCAGCCAGCACAGCCTCATATGTGTTGCCGATATGCGGTGTTTTTGATGTGTATGCTATGGCCGTTGTAATATAATATTTTCCCTTCATATAAACCTCCCAAAATTACAATAAAAAAGCTCCACCCCTGCAAAGGGACGAGCTATCGCGGTACCACCCTTATTTAAACATGAATTTCGCCATGTTCATCTCTTGCCCAAACCGCATAAAATATAAACATCTGCGATTCAGTCTGGGATATAACGTTCCCATATCCGTTGCAGGCTAAATATTCACCTACACTGCTCTAGAAGCCATCTTCACCCCCACAAATTCATACAGCTTCCACCAAAATGCTGATTCTCTCTAATGAATTTTATGCAGCTACTCTTTTCTGTCATTGCATTTACACAATTATAAATATAATTGACATCTTTGTCAATGATAAATATGGCACTCTATAAATACAGCTTTTTCATCTCCAAGGTATCGTTTCTCATCTCGTATTATTCACAATCTCTCTATTTTTGTTAAACGTATAAAAACATTTCACTTGCAGTATTGTGTATGTGACGTTATAATTAAATATATAAATATGAACAAATTATGAATGATGGATTTGTTGTTAGGGAGGCATATATGATAGATCCTATTGCTTTTACGATAAACTTGGGAGAAGGTGCTATCGTAAAGGACATATACTGGTATGGAATAATAATAGCTGTAGGAATGCTTCTGGCACTGTTTTTGGCTACAAAAAATGCCAAGAAGCTGGGTATGAACCCTGAAACGATTATTGACTTTGCTATATTCGTAATAATCTTTGCAGTTTTGGGTGCAAGAGCGCATTATGTGGTGTGGTCCTGGGAAAAATATCAAGATGTTCCTTTCTGGAAAATCTTCGCTATATGGGAAGGCGGTCTGGCAATATTTGGCGGCATAATCGGCGGCATATTTGCAGCCTTTATTTTTACCAAAGCCAAAAGAATATCCATGCTTAAGCTTCTAGATATCACTGCACCTTCGCTAATTTTGGGACAAGCAATTGGCAGGTGGGGCAATTTTACCAATCAAGAAGCCTATGGATACCCTGTTTTTAATGACAAATTCAAATTCTTCCCGATCACCGTATTTATTCAGGAAACACAGCAATATCATCTGGCTACATTTTTCTATGAAAGCATGTGGAATTTAGTAGGGTTTATCATACTGATGGTTTCGCTGAGAAAATCCAAAAGAGAGGGAAAAACTTTCTTTTTATATATGATTATCTATGGACTGGGCAGAGTGATAATAGAAGGTCTGCGCACAGATTCACAAATGTTTATGAACACAGACATCAGAGTAAATCAAGTTTTCAGTGCAATATTCATTATAGTTGGTGCTGCAATGTATCTTTTCTATAGAAATGCCAAAGACTACGTGTTGCTTTCAGAAGATGAAATAATAGAAGAGAGAAGAAGCAAGCCCGGCAAAATAAAGGTACGCAAAGCCGAACCTTCCACTCCAAATTCAGCAGATACTGTGGCTGACGAATACAAAGCAATGAAAGAGGAAATGCGTAAACAACGCGAATCTCTTAATAGAGACAAGGAGTAAAAAATGAAAAATAAAAAAAGACAAAACAGCTTAATATGGGCGATTGTATTGATAATTACAGGCATAATTATCATTCTATCATCTTTTGATTTTGTAAATTTCGACGGCAATTTTTATTTTCTGATAGCTATTGCTGTAGTAGGAGTTATATTCCATATCTCATGCTTCATGAGCAAACCAAAAAAATACAATTACTTAGTTCCCGGCGGAATGCTTCTAGCATTTTCTGCTCTTTTTATCACAATTGAGCTTTCAGACACAATAACAATAAATGATGTATGGCCTCTGCTGATTTTAGCGGTTGCGTTTGGCATGCTGGAGCAAAAGGTATTTTCAAGAGGCGAGCAGGGAACATGGTCCTCAATTGCGGTGGTAACAATAGTGGGATTGTTTTTCCTGATAAAAAACAATCTAGGATTTGGAATAGCATTCGGCACACTGCTGGTGCTGCTAGGCATAGCAATCATCTGGCGTATGTTTAAAAAGATATCTAAGGATGAGGAAAAAGCCGAAAAAGAGAAAAAAGAAGCAGACGAATTCGACCAAGAATAATTTGACAGAAAGGCTCCTTTTAAGTAGCCTTTTTATTTTATATGTTTTTATTGTATAAAGGAGCAAAACATGCAAGAACAAAGAAACTTAACAATGCTTACAGACCTATATGAGCTGACTATGATGTACGGGTACTACAAGCACGACATGCAAAAGAAGCAAGTAGTGTTTGATTTGTTTTTCAGAAAGTCCGCAGGGCAAAGCGTATATGCCATAGTAGCCGGGCTAGAGCAGATAATAGGATACATTGAAAATCTCCACTTTGCAGAGGAAGACATAGCATACTTAAGAACACTCAATTTATTTGACGAAGATTTTTTTGATATTCTTAAAAACATTAAATTTACAGGTGAAATATACGCTATGAAAGAGGGAGAAATAGCCTTCCCTGGCGAGCCATTAATCAGAGTAAAAGCCCCGATTATAGAGGCCCAACTGATAGAAACCGCTTTGCTAAATATAGTGAACCACCAGACATTAATAGCCACCAAAGCATCACGCGTGGTATACGCTGCTAAGGGAGATGGAATTCTTGAATTCGGTCTTCGCAGAGCACAAGGGCCTGATGCCGGAATATATGGTGCACGTGCAGCTATCATAGGCGGATGCATCGGCACCAGCAATGTGCTGACAGGACAAATGTTTGATATATCTGTAAAGGGCACTCACGCTCACTCGTGGGTTATGACATTCCCGACAGAGCTGGATTCGTTCCGCGCATATGCCAGTGTATTTCCGGACGCATGCCTACTGCTGGTGGACACATACGATACACTGCGCTCTGGCGTACCAAACGCTATTACAGTTTTTAAAGAACTACGTGAAAAAGGACATAAACCGGTCGGTATTCGTCTGGATTCCGGAGACCTTGCATATCTTTCAAAAAAGGCTAGAATAATGATGGATGACGCAGGATTTGAAGATGCGAAAATATTTGCGTCCAATGATTTAGATGAACACCTGATATGGGATTTGAAGGCACAAGGTGCAAAAATTGATGTATGGGGTGTGGGCACATCACTGATAACATCCCGAGACAATCCTGCACTTGGCGGAGTATACAAGCTGGTATCTGAATTTGATGAAAAAGGAAATGAAGTGCCAAAAATCAAATTATCCGATAATCCTGAAAAGATAACAACTCCTGGCTATAAAAAAGTGTATCGTCTATACAACAAAGATACACATAAAGCCTTGGCAGACTATATAGCACTAGATGACGAGGAGCTGGACGACAGCAAGCCACTGACAATATTCGACCCAAATGCAACTTGGAAGAGAATGACCCTAAACAATTATTATGCAAAAGCGTTGCTGCATCCTATATTCGTAGACGGCAAATGCGTATACGAAAAACCTACTTTAAAGGAAATCGCAGCCTATGCCAAGCAAGGAATAGACAGCCTATGGGATGAATACAAGCGTCTTTCCAACCCACATGTTTATAAGGTGGACTTCAGCCAAAATCTATATGACACTAAGCAGAAATTGCTTTCTAGTGTAAAAGAAGATACAATAAAATAATTTTTCCCTAGTGATGAAATAAATTTTCATATGTTCTTTATAAGGGATATGAAAATTTATTTCTCTAGCTTTTTAGTTAATATAAAAGACAGTTTATATAGCAGTCACATTGGTTATTTATTAAATTTTCTATCAATTTCTTCTTTGTCATATTGCAGTATCCAATCGTCATGTTCTTCATATAATCCACGAATTGATTCTAAGTTTTTTGCAACAACGTCCATACCCCTATCATCATAAAAGCTGACCATAATATGCTTATCTAAATCAAAAATGAAAACCTTGGATATAAAAGCTAACCCTACAAAATCGGATTCAACAATCGATTCGAAAAGAGTCTCAAAATCAATATTTTCTTTTGAACATTTATACATAAGTCTTTCTATTGTTTCATTGTAGGTATACGGGTAGTCATTATATATAGCTAGTTCTTTTAGTTCATGACTATTAAAGGATTTTTCATAGTATTTGGATATTTTCTGGATATCACCCATACAATCAATTACTATAAGGAGGTTGTCGGTTAAATCTATACTATTCAATAAGACTATTGCTCTTTTTGCAGCATTGACTTTATACTTTGGATTAACCCTACGCATACTTCTTAGAAAATCTATTTTAGAGTTTTTAAAAATACCAGTAAAAATTTCTCCTGTACCAATTTCAAATCTAATAGAATTTGGGAATAGATAAAAAGTAGGAATAAGTACTATTTCATCAATATTATATTCATCTTTAAGTTCTTTTTCAAATATATGTTTGAGCATATTACTATTTTACATAAATTATGATTTTAAAACAAGGTCATAGACCTATCTTTAATATCATCATGAGATTACTAAAGTTAATTAATACAATAAAAGATAGCCTAAAACGCTATCCTTTATTGTTATTTAAATCTTACTTTATTTATACATTTTCCAATGTTCTTTGAACAGTATTTAACAATTCATCCAGCTTCACATCCATGCCTTCGCCTGTTTTTCTAACCTTGAATTCTACCATGCCCTCATCTATCTTTCTGCCGATTGTTATCCTTATAGGCATACCAATTAAGTCAGCATCATTGAATTTTACGCCTGCACGCTCTTTTCTGTCATCCAGCATCACGCTGATTCCATTTGATTTAAACATATCATACAGGTCATTGGCTGCTTTTATGTGTGCCTCGTCTTTATCCTTTATCAAAACTATATGCACTTTATATGGTGCGGCGATTGCAGGCCATACCAGCCCGTTTTCGTCGCTCATCTGCTCAGCTATAGCAGACATCGTTCTGCCTATGCCTATGCCGTATGAACCCATAACAGCAGGATGAAGTGTATTGTTTTCATCGCTGTAATATAAATCCAGCGCTTCTGAATATTTCGTGCCCAGCTTAAATGTGTTGCCCACCTCGATGCCCTTTTTGAATACTAGCTTGCTGCCGCATTTAGGGCACACATCTCCATCTTTTACAATAGTTATATCTTCGCACATATCGTATTTCACATCACGTGGTATTGAAACGTGCATTAAGTGGTAGTCTTCCTTGTTTGCACCCACGACCACATCTTTACTTTCTTTAATGTGCTTATCTATTATCACTTTGCATCCTATTTCAATAGGTCCTGTATATCCAACCACTGCATTGGAATTGGCTTTTATAAATTCATCGTCTGCCATCTCCAGATTGATACATCCTAATATCTTCTGAAGTTTCACTTCGTTCAGCTCTCTGTCTCCCTGAACAAAACATGCGACAAGTTCATCATCAGCTTTATACATCAGTGCCTTAACTGATTGATTTTTTTCTATTTTCAGGAATGTACAAACCTCCTCAATGGTTTTTTCATTTGGGGTGTGCACCTCTTCTATTGGCAGCTCTTTCTGTGCATCGTGCACATTTGTTATTATGCACTCTGCTATTTCATCATTTGATGCAAAATCGCATGAATCGCAGAAAACCAAAGTGTCCTCTCCGATTTCCGATATTGCCTGAAACTCCTCGGAAAGCAGTCCGCCCATTGCACCAGTATCAGCCTTAACAATTTTATATTCGATGCCTAATCTGTCAAAAATGTTTTTATATGCACTAAACATTTTGCTGTATGATACATCTAGCCCATCTAAATCTACATCGAATGAGTATGCATCTTTCATGATAAATTCGCGCACTCTGATAAGCCCATATCTTGGTCTTGGTTCATCACGAAATTTATTCTGGAACTGATATAGATTAAATGGCAGGTCTTTGTATGATTTTACCTTCATTTTTGCAGCTATTGTAAACATCTCCTCATGAGTTGGACCCAAAATATATGGTTTGTCAAATCTGTCCTTCAGCCTGAATATGCTGCTGCCAAAGGTTTGGTTTCTGCCAGATGCTGCATACACATCCTCGTGTATTAATGATGGCATCAAAAGCTCCATAGCTCCTGCATTATCCATCTCCTCACGCACTACCTGCTCTATGTTTTTTAGTATTTTGTATCCCAAGGGCATAAACATATATGTGCCTGTGCCGGATTTTTTAATCATTCCTGCGCGCACCAAAAGATTGCTGCTTATACTGTCCTCGTCGTTAGCATTTTCCCTTAAAGTATAAAAAAAGTTGTTTTTTAGTTTCATGATATTGCTCCTATTTTAATAAATTAATACTTTTTAAATCCTCGATTAACTGGTCTACTGTTTTATTTCCATCCAATTTTATTACAGGGCAACTAAGATATAACATTCTCTCATAATGCCTTTTTAATGTTCTCCCGTTTACACTTGAATCATCGTATCCTTTTGACCATTCAATAAACGCTCTTGCACTTTCATACATATCGCCGCCTTCTAGTATTCTACTGCCGAAATTATTTAATTCTCGTTTTTGCAGTCTTTGTATTCTTATATCCTGCGGCGTATAAATAAATATTGCATAGGTTAGTCTTTCGTCCAGCTCATAAGCATAGTAACTATAGTGTCCGGATATAATATAGCTTTGCTTATTTTCTATATCATTTCCAAACGTTTTTCTTTTGGTCGTTCAACGCTAAACGGCGGATCCGTATTCTCCCAATAATAATCATCATAATCAAATACCGGGATGTTAATATATTCAGATAATGCTTTACCTAATGTTGTAACGCCGCTGCCCGCTGCTCCGAAGATATGAATCCTATTTTCTTTCATATGCTCCTCCTATATTTAAGCACAAAAAAACGCCCCATCAAAACGGGACGATTACAAACCGCGGTACCACCCGAAATCATCTGCTGTGCAAATGCTCTCATCTTGCTTTGTAACGCTAGCGAGGCGCAAAGGTTTTTTACCCCTTTGATGCTCAGGGCGGGATACAAAATGCTTTATCTTTCACCAAACGATAAATCTCTATTAATTATTTTGAATTTTCCCTGTGCTTGGAGTATAGCAAAGAAATAAATTCTTTGCAAGGATTTTCTCCTATATATAGGTATCTGATGGGTTTGCAATGTGCTTTTGTGCAAAAGTATATTTGGCGAATAAATGTCTTTATTATTAACATACATTAAAATACATGTTATAATAACCAATAAATCTAGATATAATGTTTTTTGACATTGTATAGACTGGAAAAGGGAAAGTTATGTTTGAAAATCTTGGATATATAAAGGTGGCTGCCTGCTCTCCTAGGATGAAAGTGGCAGATGTAGACACAAATGTAGACAATATAATAGCCGCCATGAGGCAGGCTCAGAAAGATGAAGTGATGATAGTGTGCTTCCCGGAGCTCTGCATCACTGGCTACACTTGCGGAGATTTGTTTTTGCAGGAGACTTTGCAGAAAAAAGCTTTACAGGGCTTAAAAAGAATAATAGATAGCAAAATAGACGTTACGGCAATAGTCGGACTACCGCTTAATACAGCAGGCAGGCTTTTTAATGTGGCTGCCGTGGTACATAAGGGCGCTCTGCTGGCTGTAGTGCCCAAAATGCATATACCCAACTACAATGAATACTATGAAAAAAGATGGTTTGATACGGGTGTGTCTTTTCCTGATAAGCTAGAGCTTTACGGCGATGATATCCCCTGCGGTCTATCATTAATTATAAATGCAAAAACTCCGTCAGGCGATGTTCCATTTGCTGTGGAGATCTGCGAAGACCTATGGGCTCCCAGCCCACCTTCCGGTCAGCTCTGTGCACAGGGCGCAATGATAATATTCAATCCATCCGCTTCCACCGCACTTGCGGCAAAGCACCAATACAGAAAAGATTTGATATCACAGCAATCAGGCAGATGCATGGCGGGCTATGTGTATTCCAGTGCCAGCTTTGATGAGAGCACGCAGGATGTTGTTTTCTGCGGATATAGCGGGATATACGAGAACGGTGCACTCCTAAATGAAAATCACAGATTTACCAGAAGCAATGATTTAGTGATTGCAGAAATAGACATTCACAGGCTGGCGTTTCTTCGCAGAAGAAATACTACGTTCTTTGCATGCTCTCTGCCTAGCCAGAAGCAGGTGTCCTACTCTGCAAATACAAAATGCTCAAGTATAGAATATAGAAAAATAAATCCATATCCTTTTGTCCCATCAGGCGAAGACAGGCTGACAAGACTTAATGAAATATCCAATATCCAAAGCTCCGGATTGATGAAGAGACTAGAGCACATAGGATGCAAAAAAGTAGTTATCGGCATCTCCGGCGGGCTGGACTCTACCCTTGCTTTGCTAGTAGCCGCAAAGGCATTTAAGCGGATGGATTTACCCCGCAAAAATATAATAGCTATCACGATGCCAGGCTTTGGCACAGGAGATAGAACATATAAAAATGCAGTGAAGCTGATAAAAACTCTGGGTGCTACAATGCGAGAGATTTCAATAGATAAGGCTGTAATACAGCACTTTGCAGACATTGGGCACGACGGCAAAACCCACGATATAGCATACGAAAATAGCCAAGCTAGGGAAAGAACACAGATTTTGATGGATACTGCCAATCTAGAAAAAGCAATAGTTATGGGAACGGGCGACCTTTCCGAGCTGGCACTAGGCTGGGCAACATACAATGGAGACCACATGAGCATGTACAATGTAAACTGCTCTATACCAAAAACATTGGTGAAGCATTTGGTGGACTATCTGGGCAATGTTGAAATCGGCGGAGATTTATCCCCTGTAATTGATGATATTTTGTCCACACCCATTTCGCCGGAGCTTATCCCGTCTGATGAAGGACAGATAAACCAAAAAACCGAAGAAATACTGGGCAAATATGATTTGCACGATTTCTTTTTGTACAATATGCTACAACATGGCTCAGGTGCTAAAAAACTATATCTTACAGCCAAAATCGCATTTAAAGAAATAGCAACAGACAAGGAAATAAAAACAGCACTTGAAACATTTATAAAAAGATTCTTTGCACAGCAATTTAAAAGATCCTGCATGCCGGATGGGCCAAAGGTGGGTACGGTTTCTCTGTCTCCACGGGGTGACTGGCGCATGCCAAGCGACGCAAGCGCCGCTGTGTGGCTAGAAGAGCTGAAGGAGCTATAGATGCTGGGAATACTTTATTATTTAGTTTATGTTGTTTCAGGGCTGTATATAGGCGATATACTTTTCAATAATTTCAAGCCATACGAAAGGCTTTCTATATCCTTAGCTATTGGCACTATATTAAGTGTTTGGCTGCCTGCTGCAGTTTCCTTAATAAAGGGAAAATTTGATATACTGTCAAATATTCTTGCTCTTGTTCTGCTGGCAGCTATATTGGCAGGCGTTTATTTTTACAATAGAAAAAGCAAAAAAATATCTTTAGTATCACTATATAAAGAGTGGGATAAGAAAGAAGCAATAAAAATAATTGCTGTAATCGCACCTTTAATTTTTATAATATATGTCATATTCCATGGACATGTGCTATTTGAAAGCAATGGCAATATTTACGGCGGTCAATCCACCTTTGGTGATTTATCCATGCACATGGGTATGATAACATCCATAGCAAAGCAGGGAACTTTCCCACCGGAGTATTCTATACTGCCAGGAAACAGGCTGGGCTATCCTTTCCTCGTGAATCTGCAGTCTGCAACTATGTATATATTCGGCACATCGCTGCGTTTGAGCATAATACTGCCGTCTATGGTTCTGGCACTGTCTTGCTTTTTGGGTGTGTATTCGCTGGCTCGTGAATTCACAGAGAAGCACTCTACTGCGTCTTTAGCTCTATATATGTTTTTTATAACCGGCGGATTAGGATTTGTATACTACTTCAATAATGATGGCATGATGCATTCACTTTTTAACGATTATTATATGGCTCCTACCAATTATCCCCCACTTAATCTAAGGTGGGTGAACGTGATATGCGATATGCTTGTTCCCCAGAGAACGTTTTTAATCGGTTTATCTGTAGTTGTTCCTATATTGCTGCTAATTAAAAAATCTGTAGACAAAAAAGAAAACCTTAATATGCTATTTGCAGGAATTATGGCAGCCAGCCTTCCGATGATACATACGCATTCATTTCTGGCTCTTGGCATAATATGCGCTGGGCTTTTAATCGGCGGATTTCTGGTATATGATGTGCCGGAAATGAAGTGGCTGAAAAAATGGGGCATATTTTTGATTCCAGTGGTTGTATTTGCAGCACCACAGCTTTTCTTTTGGATCTTCACACAATCACAGCATTTTCTCAGGCTGCATCTGGACTGGGTAAATAACGGCGAGTTTTGGCTTTGGTTCTGGACCAAAAATATAGGAATTACATTCCTATTAATCGTTCCTGCATTTATATACGCTGACAAAACAAAAAGACTTTGGCTCTCCTCGGCCACAGTAATATTTCTCATAGCAGAGTTCATAGCGTTCCAGCCAAATGCATACGACAACAACAAGCTGATGCTAGTATGGTACGTTTTTGTTGTAATCGTAGTTGCTGAATACTTAATGAAAATATATCACAAACTAAAAGGATTAGGCAGAGTATACATTGCAATACTAACTGCATTTGTGCTATTTATATCCGGTATTCTGACCATCGGAAGAGAAATAAACTCCAATGCTCAATACATGCAGTATTCCGAGGAGCAAATAAACTGTTCGCTGGCTATAGATGAAAGCACTCCTGTAGATTCTTTGTTTGTTACAGGCAATCAGCACCTTAACGAGATAGCCGCACTAGCAGGCAGAAATATCTATGCAGGCAGCACAATATATGTACATTTCCACGGGTTGAACTACGTGGAAAGATATGCCCAGATAAAAGACATCTACGAAAATATCGCTCTCGCGCCATCTATTCTGGATGAAATTGGTGCAGATTACATTTACATTTCATCATATGAGTACAATTCATATGATGTTAATCCGGATCTGTTTTCCATGTATCCTGTAGTCTATAAAGATGCAGATATTTCTATACTGGCAGTTTCTAAAAAGGCACAGGAAATAGGCCAGCTAACTTTAAAAAAATAAGGTGACATTATGAAAAAGAAATTTCCCAAAAACCCGAAATACACTCAAATAGCACTGTATGTTTTTTTAACAGTCGGTGCTCTGATGATATTGTGGCATCTAGTAAGCAGCTCTGCCAACTTGTGGACATCATTCAAGGAAGTCTTCGATTTCCTTTGGCGTTCTGTTTCTGTTATAGTTGCAGGCGTTGTGACCGGCTATATCCTTTCTCCTGCCGTTGTATTGTTTGAAAAACTGCTGAATAAAATATTTAGTGGCAAGAAAACTGCAGATAAAAAGAAATCTGTGGATAAAAAAAGAGCCAATAAAAAAGAAAAGCGTATCAGGCTGAGTGCCATTGCGATAGTTTATATAATCTTAGCGGGAATAATTGTATCGATAATCATATTTATAATTCCACCTTTGACAGAAAATATAATAGATTTTTCAGATTCGCTACCGGGATATATAGACACAAGCATCAAATGGTATGATGACAATCTGAAAGACTCGCCTTTGTTCACGTCTGAATATACAAAAAATATTATGGAGAATACAAGAGTCACTTTGATGGAGCGTATAAATGAAATAGCGGTCTCTGTGGTGTCTGCAATAGCTAATTCTCTGTTTTCCATTTTCACCGGAATAGTCAGGGTTATAATAGCATTTATAATAGCATTCTACTATCTGCTTTCTTCAAAAGACGTAGTTGCCGGAATATCTGAATTCGGCAGGATGAAGCTAGGCAACGAGCAGGCAACTGCTGTAGGCTCATTTATGAAATCTGTTGATAATGTTTTTGGTAAATATATTTCTGCAAAATTGCTGCAGATTCTCATCATTTTCCTGATAGCACAAACATTCTTCCTGATACTAGGGGTCAGCCTGTCTACATTGATGGCGTTTATTCTAGCTGTTGCCAATATCATCCCATATGTCGGAGGATTCATAGGTATGGTTCCGCCTGTTCTCATTTCTCTGCTGGAAGACCCAATAAAAGCAATATGGGTATTTGGCTCTATTCAGATTATTCAGTTTATAGATGGATATGTCATTCAGCCTTTCTTAATAGGAGACAAAATGGGGCTTTCACCTTTCTGGTCACTTGCCGTTATCATAATCGGCGGCAATCTGTTTGGCTTTACAGGAGTTCTGCTATCCATACCTGTTGCTGCTGTAATAGGCGTATTGATTCGGCAATATATTAAAACGCAAAAAAAGAAGCTGAAAGAAGAAGCTTCTATCAAATAATAAATTTAAGCCTTGCATATAGCAAGGCTTTTTCATATTATAAATTATTCTTACATGTTCTTAGACGCTATAAATCCATCCAGTCTTTTCTCATATAAAGATTTATAGGCACAATTATACTTTCGTATTTTTCCACAAACTCCTTAGGAAGCTTCTCTATAATTTCCGGCATAGCTCCTATTTCACTGACAGGTATTTTTAAAGCCTTTGCGGCATCTTCCACTATTCTTTGTCCGCTTACCAGCATTTCTGCTGTAGTATCATATGCTACATTTGTGTTGTTTACCAGCACATCTATTTTCAGCCTGCTGGATGCTTCCAGCTGCCCAACCATGTCTACTATGTCATCAGATGTAGAAGTGAATGGTCTGGCTGTATTTACAATACATTTTACTATGTTGTCATCTTCGGATATGTCTTGATGATATCTGCCTAATGCTGTTGCACCGGATGAATCGCCTCCAACATCAAATATTACATATGCATCCTTTTCTATAAACGCTCTCACTATGTCTGCAGGCAAAGACGGCACATCTACATTTGTGCCCTCGAAATTCGGTCTTATTACACTAGCTCCTAGTTTTTCCAGCATCTCTTTGTGTTCTCCAGACCTAAAATATGGGTTGACAATGTCCAAGTCAACTAAAATCACTTTTTTTTCTTCTTTTATCAGCTGAAGAGCCAAATTTAAAGAAAGCTCGGTTTTGCCCGAGCCGTAATGTCCCATATGGACTGTTATTCTGTTCATCTTTTTCCTCTTGCATGTATCCAGCTTCGTACACCTTCAATATTGTTTTTTAATATTAATTTCTGCTCTGGTCTAGTCCAGTAAAAGGCCTTATCAACAATAGTTGCAAACAAAATAATCACAATTGCCCAAGCAAATAGTTTTCCTGCCTGCTGGCGAAAAGAATTAGAATTAAGCATATAAATTATTTTTTCTACCCATTTGCCAAGTGTTTCTTCACTGAAAAATCTAGCTACAAGCTTGACAAGTCCTGAGTTTTGTAAATTATCCAATTATCTCACCTCAATATTCATATATATTGTATGTATTTTGCAATGTGATGTCAAATATAATTATTCCAGCACCATATTTCTATTGTGTTATTGTATGATTGATAATAGATAGAAATTAGTATATAATATGTGCTTATAGGAGGATAATTATTGAATAACAACGATAAAATTCTGCAGGAACTGGAGCAGATGTATCCTGATGCAAGGTGTGCACTTAATCATCGTACGCCTTTTGAGCTGCTGGTAGCCACCATATTGTCTGCGCAGTGCACAGATGTTAGGGTGAATATAGTTACATCGACATTATTTCAAGATTATAACACGCCACGTGATTTTGCAGAGCTGAAATACGAAGAGCTGGAACCCATGATAAAATCCTGCGGTGTTTATAAAAATAAATCCCGATCTATAATAAATACTTCAAGAATACTTTTGGAAGAATACTCATCCAAAGTGCCTGAAACTATGGAAGAGCTGATAAAGCTGCCCGGAGTGGGCAGAAAGACAGCAAATGTGGTGTTGAGCAATGCATTCCACAAAAATGCTATTGCAGTAGATACGCATGTTTTCAGGGTTAGTAATAGGCTCGGGCTGGCTGACGCCAAAAATGTGCTGGATACGGAAAACCAGCTGATGGAAAACATTCCGGAAGAAAAATGGTCTATTATGCACCACAACCTAATATTCCACGGCAGGCAGGTGTGTGCCGCCAGAAACCCAAAATGCGAAATATGCAAATTATCTGAATATTGCAAATATTTCAAAGAAAACAGAGAGGTATCGAAACAGTGAATAAATACGAAATTACCAGAAAAGAGCTTATCACTCCAAACACCTATCTAATGGATATCTATGCTCCTAGAATAGCACAAAAATCCTTAGCTGGACAGTTTATTATACTGCGTGCAACAGCAGACGGAGAAAGAATACCCCTGACTACTGCTGATGTAGACCGAGAAAAAGGGCTAGTCACCATAATATTTCAAATGGTTGGCTACTCAACAAATCTGCTGGGTACATTCAATGTAGGCGACTGTCTGCACGATTTTGTCGGTCCTCTTGGCAAGCCCTCTGAACTAGACCATATTAAAAAGGTTATATGCATAGGCGGCGGCGTTGGCACAGCAGTTGTATATCCTGCTGTTAAAAAGCTATATGAAAATGGGGCTCATGTGGACGTTATAGTGGGCGCTAGAAGCAAAGAATACGTGATACTGGAAGATGAAATAAAAAACAACTCTACTAATCTATATATTACCACAGACGATGGCTCGTACGGCAGAAAAGGATTTGTTACAGACCAGCTAAAAGATTTGTTGGAAAAAAGCAATGATTATGATGAAGTAATCGCTATTGGCCCTATGATAATGATGAAATTCGTATGCCAGCTGACTGAAAAATATAATGTGAAAACTATGGTTAGCCTCAATCCGCTGATGGTGGACGGCACAGGAATGTGCGGCGGCTGCAGGGTGACAATAGGCGGGGAAATAAAATACGCATGCATAGACGGACCTGATTTCAATGGTCACGAAGTAAATTTCGACGAGCTTATGAAGCGTCAAATGACATATTCGGAAGAAGAAAAAGAGAAAGAACATAAATGTGGGGGTATATATCATGACTGAAAAGCAAAGAACCAAAATGCCTGAACAGGATCCAAAAGTAAGGGCGACTAATTTTGATGAAGTTGCTTTAGGCTACACTCTAGAGCTAGCACAAAGGGAAGCTGAAAGATGCATCCAATGCAAAAATCCACGTTGCGTAAAAGGCTGCCCAGTAAATGTAAATATACCTGACTTCATTTCAAAAGTAGTAGCAGGAGATATCAAAAGTGCATATCTTTCCATCGCTGAAACCAATTCTTTGCCTGCAGTATGCGGCAGAGTATGCCCGCAGGAAGAGCAATGTGAGGAAGTATGCGTACTAGGCATAAAAGGAGAAAGTGTAGCAATCGGAAGACTGGAGAGATTCTGTGCCGATGCGATGATGGGAGAAGAACTGCCCCAGGAAGAAATAAATAAAAACGGAATAAAGGCTGCTGTGATAGGCGCTGGCCCAGCTGGGCTGACATGTGCAGGAGACCTTGCAAAGATGGGATTTGATGTTACAATATTTGAGGCCTTTCACAAACCCGGCGGAGTACTGATGTATGGAATCCCTGAATTCAGGCTGCCAAAGAAGCTGGTGGAAGATGAAATAGACGGGCTGAAAAAGCTGGGTGTTAAATTCGAGCTAAACACTGTGGCAGGCAGAACATACACACTAGATGATTTATTTGAGCTAGGCTACAAATCTATATTTATAGGTAGCGGTGCAGGACTGCCAAGATTTATGAATATACCGGGCGAGAGCCTGAATGGCGTGTACTCTGCCAATGAATACCTGACCCGAATCAACCTGATGCAGGCATACAAAGAAGACAGCAACACTCCAATCAAGCGCACCAAAAACGCCGTTGTAGTAGGCGGAGGAAACGTGGCTATGGATGCTGCCCGCTGTGTTTTGCGCATGGGTTCAAACACATCTTTGGTATACAGACGTGCAATGGAACAGATGCCTGCCAGAAACGAAGAGATACACCACGCAATAGAGGAAGGCATTAATTTCGAAATACTGACTAACCCTATAGCGATAGTCGGCGAAGACGGATGGGTGACCGGAATAAAATGCATTCGCATGGAGCTAGGCGAAGCAGACGCAAGTGGAAGAGCAAGACCTGTGCCTGTGGAAGGCAGCGAATTTGTAATTCCTACTCAAACTGTTATAATGGCAATCGGAACAAGCCCAAATCCGCTGATATCATCTACAACTCCTGATTTAGATGTGAACAAATGGGGTATAATCTGTACAGATGAAGAAACGCAGGCTACAAGCATCCCCGGAGTATACTGCGGCGGAGACGCTGCTACAGGTGCAGCTACAGTAATAAAGGCCATGGGTGCAGGCAAAAATGCAGCCAAGCATATGGCTGAGTATATGCTGAAAAAATAATAAAACAGCACAAAGAAAGTATAAGTAAAAAATAATGTTTATTGATATAGCAAAAATAACTATCAAGTCAGGCGACGGCGGCAACGGCGTTGTATCTTTCCATCGTGAAAAATATGTGCCTCGCGGCGGCCCTGACGGCGGCGACGGAGGAATGGGCGGCAGTGTAATTTTCCAAGTAGACCCTAGAATGAGAACACTGCTGGATTTTAAATATCGTCAAAAGTACATAGCAGAAAACGGTGCAGACGGCGACATAAACAACAGAACCGGCAAAAACGGTGCAGACTTAGTTATTTTTGTACCGCAGGGTACTATAATAAAAGACACTGATGGAAATGTGGTGGCAGACCTTAGCGGAGAAGACACCAAGGTGAAGCTTCTTCGAGGAGGAGGCGGCGGCAGAGGAAATGCAAAATTTGCAACCCCCACTCGCCAAACTCCAAACTTTGCACAGCCCGGCAGAAAAACAAAAGCCCATACAATTGTTTTGGAGCTTAAAATGATTGCGGACGTTGGCTTTATAGGCTTTCCTAATGTAGGAAAGTCTACTTTGCTTTCCGTAATAACCAGTGCAAAGCCCAAAATAGCCAATTATCACTTCACTACCTTAAGTCCAAATCTGGGCGTAGCACAAGTGCATAATAAGTCGTTTGTGATAGCTGACATCCCCGGACTGATAGAGAACGCTGCAGAGGGTGCAGGACTGGGACATGAGTTCCTGAGGCACATCGAGCGCACTCGCCTGCTGGTGCATGTACTGGACGCATCAGGAATAGAAGGACGAGACCCGGTGGAAGACTACCATAAAATACGAAAAGAGCTAAATACATACTCCGAAAAACTGATAGAACGCCCTGAAATAATAGCAGCAAACAAATGTGACCTACCGGATGCAGAAGCCGGTCTGGAGCTTTTGCACGAGCAGCTGCCGGACAAAAAAATAATGCCTATATCAGCAGCTACTAATCAAGGAATAAGTGATTTGCTTCAGGAAATAGCAAATCAGCTTGAAAAACTGCCAGAAACCGAAATATTCTCCAGCAATGAAAACACAATCCTGGATCAAAGAATAGTAGAGGACTATGATATATTTATAGACGACCACACATACTATGTGGAAGGCGGACTTGTGGACAGATTATTAGAATCTGTGAATCTATACGACAGGCATTCCATGGCTCACTTCCAGAAGATGCTGGTGGAGTACGGCATTATAGATAAACTCCGCGAAATGGGCGCTAAAGACGGCGATACCATAAATATGAATGACACGGAGTTTGATTTTACTAACTGATCTATTTCGAATATAGCACACCTTGGGAGGATAGAGGATACGATGAATATTAGCAAAATCAAAAATATTTTAGATAATTTCTCCGAATTCTCCGGAGTAGTGCAAATTATAGAAGATGGATGCATTCTTATGAACGCATCAAAAGGGTACGCCAAAAGATTCGATGAAATCCCGAATAGCATTACCACATCTTTTGGCATAGCTTCCGGTACAAAGGGATTTACAGCTCTGGCTATCTTGAAGCTGATAGACGACGGAAAGCTCTCTTTGTCCGACGATGTTTTCAGTCTGCTGCCTTATAATTTCCCAAATATAAAAGAAAGAATAACTGTCAAGCATCTGCTTACGCATACATCCGGAATATACGATTATTTTGACGAGGATATTCTGGATGATTTCAGCCATATGTTTAAAATAGTGCCCATCAACAAAATGCTGGGGCCTGCTGACATGCTGCCACTGCTGACAGTAGGCGAATGCTATTTTTCTCCCGGAGAAAAGTTTAAATACTGCAATTCCGGGTTTGTTATACTTGGAATTTTAGTAGAAGAAGTTTCCGCAATGAAATACTCCGAGTATTTAGATAAGCATATAATAAATCCACTTAATCTGAAAGGTACAGGCTGCTTTTCGACAAATCAGCTACCCAAAGTAGCAGCACATGGATATATTAAAAATAGCGATGGCTCTTGGGTTTCCAACATTTTCGAGATTCCACTTGCCTGCACAGCAGACGGCGGACTATACACCACAACAGACGATATATCCAAGATGTGGTATGGTTTCATAAACGGCAGCATAATAAGCGAAAGCCTAAAAGAATTGGCACTAAGCCCCCATGTGCAGATACACGATGACCAATATTATGGACTGGGGTTCTATATGCAGGAAAACACAGATAAGAGCATAAAAAAATACTATTTGGTTGGAAGTGACCCCGGAGTAGGATTCCTCAGCTATTATTATCCAAAGGAAAAACGTATAATCACCATAATAAGTAATGCAAATGATACAGCTTGGGATTTTAACAGAATGATAAAGGAATATATTGATTAATTTAAAGCATATTAAAAGAGCACCCAAAATGTGCTCTTTCTGTTTATCAATTAGTAATTACTAAACAAACAATAATTTTAGTATAAACAATACATCAACTATATATATAATAATTGAAACATCTTTAGCTTTTCCTGTTACTACTTTTATTAAAGTATAGGCTAGGAAACTGATTAAAATACCGTTTGCAATGCTATATGTAATAGGCATTAGGATTATAGCCAAAAATGCTGGTATAGATACTGCATAGTCATCCCAGTCAACATCTTTAACGGCCTTCATCATCATAACACCAACTACTATTAATGCTGTAGCTGTTGCAAATCCTGGAATTGTTAGGAACAGTGGAGCAAAGAACAGTGAAATCAAGAATAACAATCCTGTTACTACTGATGTCAATCCTGTACGTCCGCCTTCGCCAACGCCTGCTGCGCTTTCGATATAGCTAGTTACTGTTGAAACGCCCAGGCATGCTCCTGCTGTTGTACCAACTGCGTCAGCCATCAGAGCTGCGCCAGCTTTTGGCAGCTTGCCGTCTTCATCCAGAAGGTCAGCTTGCTTAGCTACACCAACCAAAGTGCCAACTGTATCGAACATGTCAACCATTAAGAATGCAAATACTACTAGTAGAAAATCTAAGCCAAGCTTCCATGCTCCAGCAAAATCAAACTTCATGAATATTGGTGCTATTGATGGAGGTGTAGAGAATAGCTTTGTTGGATATAGGCTATTTACGCCTGAGTCTATATTTGGTACATACCAGCCGATTGCTTGTGCGCCCATACCAAGTATCCAAGTTGCAAGTATACCAATAAGTATTGCACCTCTAACCTTTTTCTTCAAAAGAATTGCTGTAATCACAACACCGATAAATGCAAGAACAACTTGAGGAGATGTCAATGCGCCCTCTTTTAAGATGCCTGCGCCTGCGTCCCAAGTGAAGAAACCTGCATTGTTTAGTCCTAGAACAGCTATGAACAAACCAATACCAGCTGTTATTGCAAGCTTTAAATTCTTAGGTATCGCATTAACAATAGCTTCTCTGAATTTGAATGCTGATAGTAAAATAAAAATAAGACCTTCAATTAAAATGGCTGTCAATGCTACCTTCCATGAGTAACCTTTGCCAAGAACTATAGAGAATGCAAAGAATGCGTTCAATCCCATTCCTGAAGCCAATGCTATTGGATAGTTTGCAAAGAATGCCATGCAGAAAGTTGCAATTGCTGCAGCTATTGCTGTTGATGCAAATAATGCATTTTTGTCCATACCTGTTGCCGACAGAATGTCTGGGTTAACAGCAAGTATATAAGCCATTGCTAGGAATGTTGTGATACCTGCTAAGATTTCTGTCTTAACATTTGTGTTGTTCGCTTTTAGTTTAAAAAGCTTTTCCATATAATAATACCTCCGAATAAATTTTTGTCCTCTTAGGACGGAATAATACCGTACTATTATACGATATTCGAATGTAATGTTCAACTATCTGCAATAAAATATATATTATTTTTTTAGGTAAATACTAAAATCTTCTTATATCAAAAAAATTCCGATTGTTAGTATTGCTAACTTGCTTTTTCAGTGCTCAATATAGCCCTAAAAACAATCATATAGCACCACTATAGTGCAAATGGCTGTACTATATGATATAATATCAACAAATTATACTGGCTGAGGAAAACAGCTGAAAGGAAAAAACATACGAATGAAAAAAATAACTGCAAAGCAAAGAGCGACTCTTCGCTCTATGGCAAATAAATTAAACCCGTCAATCATAATAGGCAAAGGCGGGATTACAGACAATCTAATCAGCCAAGTGGATGTGGAGCTGGAAGCCAGAGAGCTGGTAAAGGGCTCAATACTGAAAACTGCCCTGCTGGATTCCAAAACTGTATGCAACGAGCTGGCAGAGAAGCTAGGTGCACAGGCAGTTCAGGCTATTGGATCTAAATTTGTGTTGTATAGAGAATCCAAAGAGAATAAGCAAATTATACTATAGTACGAATAAGTTTAGTTGGAGATTTTAATGGGGAAACAAAATCCTTATACCGGAAAAAATAAAAAAATCGGCATATTAGGCGGCACATTTAATCCCGTTCATTTTGGTCATATGCATATGGCGGAATCGGCAATGAAATATCTTAATCTAGACAGAGTTGTGTTTATGCCGGCAGGCATACCACCCCATAAAAAGCTAGACTATGATACATCACCTGAAGATAGGCTAAATATGCTCTCCCTAGCAATAGCTGGCAACGATAATTTTTTTATAGATGACTATGAAGCATATTTTGATGAAAAAGCATATTCTTATTTATCGCTGCAGCGTATACAAAAACTAAAGGATAAATCCTCTGAATTATATTTTATAATAGGTGCCGACTCACTCATGCAGCTGAACAAGTGGAAAAATCCTGATAAGCTGCTTAAGCTGGCAAAGTTTGCCGTAATTCCTCGAGGCGACTGCTCCAAAAAAGAGTGCTTGGAAAAAATAGAATCCCTGCAAAATGAGTATGGGGGAGAAATAAAGTACATTGACTGCGAAAAAGTAGAGATGTCCTCCACCAAAGCACGAGAATATGATTTCAATAATCAATCGAAAAACATAAACCCCGAAGTAGCAAAATATATTATAGAAAATGGATTATACAAAAAAATGACAGACACCAGCAGAATAGAAAAGTATCTAAAAGAACACCTAAGCAAAAGAAGACTGAAACATGTATACGGCACAGTTAAAGAAGCCGAAAAGCTGGCAGAGCTATATGGAGAAGATGCAGAAAAGGCAAAACTTGCTGCACTGCTTCATGATAGTGCCAAACACATGAGCTGTGATGAAGTACTATTTCTAGCCAAGGAATATGGATTTGAAATGGATGAAATGTATCTGGCACAGCCGGAGCTTCTTCACGGGGCAGCAGGCGCATACATTGCCAAAAATATGTTTAATATAACCGACACAGATATTTTAGATGCAATAACCTATCACACAGTTCCTAGAATAAATATGACTAAACTGGACAAAATAATATCGGTAGCAGACTTAATAGAAGAAACCAGAGACTATCCTCAGGTTGATGAACTTCGCTCAATTGCCGACAAAGGGCTTGATGCTGTGTTTTTGAAAGTGCTGGAGAGAGTTATTTTGCATGTAGTGCATAAAAACGATCTTCTTCATATTAATTCAGTAATCGTATATAATAACTTATTGAAAGAAATGAATAAAGATGATAAACTATTAAAACAATCGCAAGGAGATAATTAATTGGAAGATAATAAAACAAAAATATTAACAGATGCACTGCTAGGCAAAAAAGCCTCTAATGTCATGCTAATAGACATTAAGGACAAGACAACTATTGCAGATGCTTTTATAATAGCCAGCGGAAACTCAGCAACCCAAGTAAAGGCATTATATGATGAAATAAGGGATAAAGCAGATGAAAATAATTTGGAAATCAGAGCTTCCGAAGGATACGATAGTGCCAAATGGATAATTGTAGATGTGGAAGGCATTATGATCCATATCTTCTACTATAAGGACAGGGAATTTTACAATATTGAGCGTCTATGGATAGACGACGACAATGTGCAATATTATAAAGAATCTTAAAAAGATACAGCCGATTATATAATCGGCTGTTTTTTTATGTATGTACATTAAGCAAATCAATATCAGGAGCCGAAAACTCAACAGGCTCTTTTTTTATTGGGTGTTCAAACTCAATAGCTTTTGAATATAGAGCTATCCAATTCCCTGGCTTTGCTTTTTTGTTGTATTTCATGTCATTGACCAGCGGATATCCGCTGGCTGCAAACTGCACTCTTATTTGATGGGAACGACCAGTTATCAAATTGACCTGACACGTTGATATGCCATCTTCATATTTCAGCACTTCATATTTTAGCAGCGAATATTTTGCACCTTTTGTATCTCGGTCTACCGCAGATACTTTATTGGTTTTAGAGTCCTTTAAAAGATAGTGCTCAAATTTGCCGCCTTTGGGCTTCCCCTCGCACATGCATATATATGTCTTTTTGAATATGCCTTTTTTTATCTGCTCGCTTAGCCTAGATGCTGCCTTGGATGTTCTGGCAAACACCATCACTCCTCCAACTGGCCTATCCAGCCTATGAACCATTCCTAGGTACACATCACCCGGCTTATTATATTTCTCTTTTATGTATTGCTTCGCTATAGTCAGCATGTCTATGTCGCCGCTGCTGTCTGCCTGTGTTGGCACACCTGGCGGCTTTATAACAACCAGCAGATGATTATCTTCATATAATACATTCATACTAGGCCTGCCATCTGGCTGATACACCGCAGGGCAGCACTAATCCTGATGATGTAATCTCTAGTCCAATTCCGTCTGATTCCACTTTCCCGCCAAATCTGCTCTGCACAGTATGCATCAGTATATTGGTGAGTGTCTGGGGCTGAAAACCTGTGGTATATGAATTGATCAAAAAGAATACTGGCTCGTCATCCAAAAGCTGGGCACATGACTCTACAAAATCATAGAGCATGTCTTCAATCTTCCATGCTTCGCCTGATGGTCCTCTGCCATATGAAGGAGGATCCATTATTATTCCTTTATATTTATTCCCGCGCCTTATCTCCCGCTGAACAAATTTGCTGCAGTCATCCACAATAAATCTTGCTGGTGTTTCTTCCAGCCCAGAAAGTCTTGCATTGTCCTTAGCCCACTCTACCATACCCTTGGATGCATCCACGTGAACCACGTCTGCACCGCTCTGCAGGCATGCCAAGGTGGCACCGCCAGTATATGCAAATAAATTAAGCACTTTCATTCCGGCGTTTTTTTCTGCCAAGTCGCTCATCCAGTCCCAGTTTACTGCCTGTTCAGGGAAAAGCCCCGTATGTTTGAAGCCCATTGTGCCTATTTTATATGTAAGCTCTTTGCGCTTTATTATCCATGTTTCCGGCAGCTCTCTATTATAGTCCCACTGACCCCCGCCCTTTTCAGAGCGTCTGTAAACAGCGTCTATTTTGCCCCATGCTGGTGATGATTTGTCGAAAGGCCATATGGCCTGCGGATCTGGACGAAGCAAATGCTTATCGCCCCAGCGCTCCAATTTTTTGCCTTTGCCTGCATCTATCAGTTCATATTCCTGCCAGTCTTTTGCAATCCACATATTTTTATCCTTTGCATTATAAAAGCCTAAAAATGCACTTATCGTGGGATTTTAGGCTTTTATATTATTATATCTTCTTAATAGTCATCTTCACAGGCTTTTCGTTGATATTCCATTCCTTTGAATATCCCTCAAATTGCTCTGCTGTCACTTCGTCGCATAGAGTTTCGCTGCCGATATATTCTGCATTCTTACTTATTATATCTTCAGCCCCCACATAGCACATTGCAATGTGGTCTGTCACTTCAAAGCCTGCGTCTTTTCTCATGGTTTGTATCTTTGATATCATCTCACGAACAAATCCTTCTTCAAGCAGCTCAGGTGTCAGATTGGTGTCCAGAACAACTGTCACACCATATTCACTTTGGCTGACATATCCTTCTTTTTGAGTTGTCTCAATCAATACATCATCTTCTGCCAGCACTATTTCGCTTCCATCCACGTTTATTTTTGCTTCGCCGCTAGCTTTTAGCTTTGAAACAAATTCGCTTCCGTCTACTTCCAGCAACGCCTGCTTGATTTTAGGAAGTATTTTGCCGTATTTTGGTCCTAGTGTTCTCATTTGCGGCTTAATTATATAGTCCACAAAATCTGCTGCATTTTCTGTTACAATCACTTCTTTAACATTAAGCTCATCTGCTACCAGCTCTTTGTAGCTATCTGGCAGCTGAACGCCTTGAACATATAGATGTGCTGTTGGCTGGCGGTTTTTCACATTGGCTACATTTCTGCATGCTCTTCCTAGTGTGACGGCTGCCAATACTGCTGCCATGTTCTCCTCCAGCTCGCTGTCTATATGGCTTTCATCATATTCCGGGAAGTCTGCCATATGAACAGATATTGGCTGGCTGCTGTCTATGCCATGTACCAAATTCTGATATATGCTCTCCGCCATAAATGGAGTAAACGGTGCAGAAAGCTTCGCCATCTCCACAAGGCATGTATAAAGAGTCATATATGCATTTATTTTGTCTTGGGTCATTTCGCTGCCCCAATATCTTTCGCGTCCGCGGCGAACATACCAGTTTGACAGGTCGTCCACAAATGCAGTCATTGCTCTGGCACTCTCTGTTATTTTATATTCTGCAAGGCTTTCATCCACAGTTTTTATCAGTGTGTTCAGCTTGGAAAGTGCCCATTTATCCATGACGGATAGTTTATCGTATTCCAGATTATATTCTGTAGGGTTGAATCCATCGATATTTGCATAAAGCACATAGAAAGCATATGTGTTCCACAATGTTCCCATGAATTTTCTCTGTCCTTCGCTTACAGCCTCGCCTGAGAATCTGGTAGGCAGCCATGGCGATGATGACACATAGAAATACCAGCGCACTGCATCAGCTCCCTGCACATCCAGCACATCCCATGGGTTTACTACGTTTCCAACGTGCTTAGACATCTTTCTGCCTTCCATGTCGCATACGTGCCCCAGAACCAAGCAATTTTTAAATGGTGCTTTATCAAACAATAATGTTGATATAGCAAGCAAAGTATAGAACCATCCTCTGGTTTGGTCCACGGCTTCACTAATAAAATCAGCTGGGAAGTTTTCGTCGAAAATCTCTTTGTTTTCAAAGGGATAATGCCATTGTGCAAAAGGCATAGATCCAGAATCATACCAGCAGTCGATAACTGCATCTTCTCTGTCCATCATGCTTCCGCATTTTTCGCATTTTATTTTTATTTCATCTATAAAAGGCTTATGAAGCTCCATATTCGGGTCTACATTTTCACCTTTTTGAATTAACTCTTCGCGAGAGCCTATCACCTCTTTGTGTCCGCATTCGCATGTCCACACAGGCAGTGGAGTGCCCCAATAGCGTTCTCTGGATACGCCCCAGTCGATAAGGTTCTCCAGCCAGTTGCCCATTCTGCCCTCTTTTATAGTTTCAGGTATCCAATTGACTGATCGGTTATTTTTGATTAGCTCATCTTTTACAGCACTAACCTTTATGAACCATGAATGGCGAGGATAATATAGCAGCGGTGTGTCGCATCTCCAGCAGAAAGGATAGCTATGCTCATAGTTCTCTGCCTTATGCAGCTGTCCTCTTTGCTCCAGCTCTACAAGTATTGGCTTGTCTGCATCCTTCACAAATGTATTTGGCCAAGGTGTAGTTTCTATAAATTCACCCTGCTCGTTTACTATTTGAATAAATTCCAGACCTTCACGAAGAAGTATTCTAGCATCGTCATCACCAAACGGAGCCAAGTGAACAATTCCTGTACCATCACTTAATGTAACATAGTCATCACATACCACTTTGCACTTTTGTCCATTTGGAACTGCACCGGCTTTTGGGAATAGCTGCTCATATACTGTTCCCTCCAGTTCTTTCCCTTTGTATTTTGCAATTGTAGATACTTGTCCTTCAATTACATCCTCTATTAATGCAGTCGCCAAAATATATGTATTTCCGTCTTCTGCTTTTACCTTTGAATATTCACTGTCCGGGTTCACACATAGTGCTTGGTTGGATGGCAGCGTCCAAGGTGTTGTTGTCCATGCTATGATGTATGTGTTTTCTTCTCCTGCTACGCGGAAGCGAACCATTGCACTTTTTTCCTTCACATCTGCATAGCCCTGTGCCACCTCATGGGAAGACAATGCTGTGCCGCAGCGCGGGCAATACGGAACCACTTTAAATCCTTTATAAAGAAGGTCTTTATCTGCAATGGTCTTTAGTGACCACCACACAGACTCAATATAGTCATCATCATATGTGACGTATGGGTTTTCCATATCTGCCCAAAAACCTACTCTGTCAGATAGCTCTTCCCACTCGCCTTTATATTTCCAAACGCTTTCTTTGCACTTTTGAATAAATGGATCCACACCATAAGCCTCTATTTGAGGCTTTCCGTCTAGTCCAAGCAATTTTTCCACTTCCAGCTCAACCGGCAGACCATGTGTATCCCAGCCGGCTTTGCGCAGAACTTTTTTGCCCTTCATAGTAAAATATCTAGGAACCAAGTCTTTGAAAGCTCTGGTTTCTACATGTCCTATATGAGGCTTTCCGTTGGCTGTAGGCGGTCCATCATAGAATGTGTATACTTCACAGCCTTCACGATTTTCAATAGATTTGTTGAAAACATCGTTTTCTTTCCAAAACTTTAATATTTCTTTTTCTCTGTCCACAAAGTTAAGCGATGTGGAAACCTTCTTATATAGCATATTTTCCTCCCATAGACCTGCAAAGTCTCTAATTAACAAAATAAAACCCCTACTATCACACAGATAAAATAGAGGCTACATATTTTACATACCACTGTGCTGCCTGCATGTGCAGATAACATTGCATTTTGTAACGGCTGCAACCCCGTTCTGGCTTAGTTGCAAAAGCTTTCAGCCAAACTGCTAAAAGGGGATAATCATCTTCTATCATTTATCGGTTTCCACCCTGCCCGACTCTCTAAAAATCTGATATGGAGCTAATGTTTTCCTTTATCGTGGCATTTATATTGGTTTTTACACATTATATACAATTACCTGCCTTTTTTCAACCACAAATTATATACTTTACGTTATTATCATCTTTTATTAATATATTAATAGAGCTTACTCTGTTTTTTAGTGAATAATTATGCAAAACAAGTTCACAAAACCGCATTTTTAATGTATAATCTTTTGTTAATGGATATTCCATAAATTGCGGCACAAGAATGAAAGGCTATCTTTTTATGAGCAAATTAAAAAATGTAGGGCTATCTCCTGCTAAAATATTATTACCAAAAGAAAACTTCGAAAAATGGGCTGTGGTAGCATGTGACCAATATACATCCGAGCCTGAATATTGGGAAAGAGTAAAAAGCTTTGTTGGATATGAGCCTTCAGCTCTAAACTTAATCCTGCCGGAAGTGTATCTGGAAAGAGAAGACCTGGAAACAATGCAGGCAAGCACAATAGAGCATATGAATAAATATCTTTTAAACGGAGTTTTTCAGGATGAAATAGACGGTATGATCTACATTGAAAGACAAGTGGATAAGGGATATCGAGAAGGTCTGATAACAAGTATTGATTTGGAAGACTACGACTATAAGAAAGGATCTGAATCATTAATTCGTGCAACAGAGGACACAATAGAGGATAGGCTGCCCCCTCGTGTTGCTATCAGGCAAAAAGCTACGTTAGAGCTTCCTCATGTTATGCTTTTGATTGATGACAGCGAGCATAGTATATTTCCATACATAAAAGAAACCACTACAGATGAAGATATTTTATATGATTTTGAGCTGATGGAAAATGGCGGGCACATAAAAGGATATAAAGTAAATGAATCTATTTATGATAATCTGGCTGAAAAGCTAGAAATACTGAAAGAAAAAAACAATGGATTTCTTTATGCAGTTGGCGACGGCAACCACTCGCTTGCTACAGCGAAAAAATGCTGGGAGCTGATTAAAGAAGACCTGACTGATGAAGAAAAAGAAAATCATCCTGCCAGATATGCTCTGGTAGAGATAGTAAATCTTCATGATGATACTCTCGTATTTGAAAGCATACATAGACTGCTGGAAAATGTGGAAGACGATGAGCTTAACTCCATTGCACAGGCCATAGGGCTGGGAGACGACCTGCTGCCCTACTACAGAAATGGCAGCCAAGGCATGTTCCTGATTGACTGCACAGGCAGGCTGTGTGTTGCTGCAGTGCAGGAAGGGCTAAACAACTATATACAAGACCATGAAAATGTGAAAATCGACTACATTCATGGCGATGATACTGCACAAAAATTATCTTTTAAAGAAAATGTAATCACATTAATCTTGCCGACATTTGATAAGAACGCATTGTTTCCAACCGTGATTGCAGATGGTGCACTGCCAAGAAAATCCTTCTCCATGGGACATGCTCACGAGAAAAGATTCTATCTTGAAGCCAGAAGGATTACCACTGATACGCCTGAACAGCTAGCAGAAGGCGACATAGAGGAAATCATCGGCGAGATTGATGAAACCTCTGCAGAGGCACTGGCAGAGATGCTAAATGAGGACATAGTGGATAGCATCATTCAATAGAAGAAGATAATTAAAATTTATAAGAACAACATAAGGGAGAACTAAAATGAAAACCGCAAAATTTGGGGGTTCATCACTTTGTGACGGAAAGCACGTGGAGCAGGTGCTGGGCATTGTAAAAGCCGACAGCCAAATACATATTGTTGTGCCTTCTGCACCGGGAAAAAGATTTGGAGACGATACCAAAGTAACAGATCTTTTAATAGCATTCTATAATAATGAAGATGTTTTCGGTGAAATAAAATCAAGATACAATGATATCATTAAGTATTTATCACTGGATTTAGATTTGTCCAAAGAATATGACGAAATAGAATCAACTGTAAAAAAGGGGACTACGCTAGACTATGTTGCTAGCCGGGGCGAATACCTGAGCGGCATAATAGTGGCAAATGCACTAGGATATAAATTTATTGATCCGGCAGATGTGATTAAATTTGATGAAAATCGCCAGCTCATGTTTGGAAAAACCCTTGAATTGATAAGCAAAGCATACGGCGGAGAGCCAAGTGTTGTGCCGGGATTTTTTGGTGCAGATGAAAAAGGTGAAATCATTACATTTTCCAGAGGAGGTTCAGATATCACAGGCTCGCTGTGTGCCGCAGCTATAAAGGCAGACGTATATGAAAACTGGACAGATGTATCAGGGTTTTTTATGGCAGACCCCAGAATAGTGCCGGATGCAATAAACATTGACGAGGTATCATATAAAGAGCTTCGAGAGCTTTCATATATGGGGGCTGGTGTGCTGCACGAAGAGAGCGTTTTCCCAGTGCGTAAAATGGAAATACCCGTACACATCAAAAACACAAACTCACCCCAAGACAAAGGTACTCTGATAATTCCAATCAATAAAATGTCTCCCCATTCACGCCCAATAACAGGGGTTGCCGGCAAAAAAGGATTTGCTGTAATAACAATAGAAAAGGCAAGAATGAACAATGAAGTAGGGTTTGCCAGAAAAGTGCTTGCAGTACTAGAGGAAAATAATGTTTCAATTGAACACATGCCAACAGGCATAGACACTCTCTCTATTGTTTTGTCAGAGGATTTGATAAAAGGCAAGGAAGAACATTTAGCAGAAGAGATTAAAAAGGTTTCCAATGCGGATTTTGTGGATATATCTCGCAATATGGCACTGATAGCATCCGTTGGTCACGGAATGGTAAAACATGCCGGCTCCGCAGCAAAAATATTCACTGCTCTTTCTTCCAGCGGTATAAATATCCGAATGATAGACCAGGGCTCGAGCGAGCTGAACATTATAGTCGGCGTAGAGGAAAACGACTATGAAAATGCAGTTAAATCCATATACTATGCATTTTCTGATATGTGCAAATAAATATCTAAACATCAAAACACCCTAGTTAATTCTAACTAGGGTGTATATATTTTTACTGGAAAGATTCAATTAATTCGGCCTCTCTTTTTCATACTCTTCGTTTACATATCCTATTTCATCATAGTACTGCAGTATATCTAATCCATCATTTATCTTCTGTACTTTTGACGAATTGTATTCTAAAAAGCTGTCGAATTTGGTAATTGTCTTGTAATCATCTATGTCATACATGTCATAGTCCAATATATTAATTTCCATAACATTCCTTCTGTAATTGAAATACCCAAAATAGTATCTATCTATCTCCTGCTTCATTTCATCATCGAAGTTTTCATAATTATCAAAATAAAATTGCTTTATTTGCTTGCTGGCATCGGCACTTAAATCATTTATATATGCTATATCTATCTTGCCCGTTTCATAATATCTGTTTATGTTTGTTTTCATCACCCACGCATCAATATTTATAAGGCTTACGGCTGCCCAAAAACCAACCGTGATATATATCATTATCTTGATGAACTTAAGATTATTTTTATATATCTTTATCATCAGAAAAACTAGTGCAATCATCTCGAATACCAGCAAAATATATACTAGCAGTCTTTCAACTGACAGCCCATATGCACTATAATATAATGTCATTTTATATGCTGATGAAATTAAAAGATATACATTCAAAATTGTGAAATAAGTTGTAAGAATTTTAATGACATTTCTTGATTTCTTGTTTTCACCATTTTGTGTTCCTATGCTAATTAGCACCATTATAAAATTGATTATAGAAAGCACAACCAGCTGGAAGTATCCTTCTCGTGCTGTTTTTGCAAATGTAGTATTTGCTACAATCGCTTCCTTGGTGATGAAAAGCGAGCTGAACTGAACGATTGCAAACACCATAAATACAAATCCCATTATTGATAGCACCGTGATTATAATTGATGTATTATCATTTTTGCTGCTCTTGTTCTTTTCTTTCACTAGCCCCATCATTTTGTCTTTGGTAAATGTATATAAAAACCCACAGAAAACCATTGCAATCAAGGTTCCAGCGATTGTTTTCCACATAAATGCTGCTACATCAAAATTAAGGTGTATGTTCTTAAAAATATTTTCCAAAAAAGCTTTGAATGCTGCTTCTGCGCTTATCATTAGAGGAATTACGATAAAGAGCAATGCTATCGATATCAGTACACCATATAATACTTGCTTATATTTTTGATCCATTTTAGTGTTTGATTTTTTGAATCTGGAAAGACCTAGGAATATCTTGTCCACACGTCCTATTGGCCCGAATAGTCTATATATAAATGTAGCTATACCGCTTTTACTGCCCTTTTTTGCTGAAAAAATAGTTGTTATTACCAAAAGCGATATCAATATAGGAAATACGAGTGCAATATATATTTCCTGATTTAGTCTAAAAAACACAGACGCATATATCAGAAATGCACCTGCGAAATACGCATAGTTTTTAAAATCTAAATTATTATCTTTATGTAAAGTATATCCCACGCCTGCAATAGTAAGTAAACTAAAAATAAACAAATTTATACCGATATAGTCTTTTATCACCAGCAACG
Organism: Eubacteriales bacterium; assembly: GCA_040883315.1. Taxonomy (GTDB): domain Bacteria; phylum Bacillota; class Clostridia; order Christensenellales; family UMGS416; genus JAFGUF01. The sequence goes on along the minus strand of JBFLKU010000025.1, from coordinate 53,273 downwards.
AAAATGCAGCACCTATAACAATTGAAATCACAACTGCCCAATAATCTAGGCTTTCGTTTCCGAATATTGGCTTTTTATCCGTCTCTTCGGATTGAATATTATTTAATTTATATTCCATTTTTTGTCCTCACTTAATTATCTATTTATTGTCTAGTAACTTAAAATATCTCCGATATTTCTGCCACGAATGCATGCCTCTGCCCGCTCAAGGGATGTTTGCTTCGCAAACGACCTACGCTGGGCATTTTTGCTCATGGCTTTGGTTGCTTATCTTTCCCTCGAGATATTTTGTATTTAGTCGTCTATGTATTCCAAAATATCTCCTACATTTTCTCTGCGGATGCATGCCTCTGCTCGCTCAAGGGATGTTTGCTTCGCAAACGAGCTACGCTGGGCATTTTTGCTCATGGCTTTGGTTGCTTATCTTTCCCTTGAGATATTTTGTTTTTAGTCGTCTATGTATTCCAAAATATCTCCTGGCTGGCAGTCCAACGCCTTGCATATGGCTTCCAGCGTGGAAAACCTTATAGCGCGAGCCTTAGAGTTTTTTAATATGGAGAGGTTTGCGTTAGTTATGCCTATTTCTTCCGCTAGCTCTCCTGCTCTTTTTTTCCTTTTTGCCATCATTACGTCCAAATTTACTATTATACTCATTACATCACCTAAATCGTAAGTTCGTTGTCCTGCTTATAATAAACAGCCTGCTGAAATACATCAGCCAGCACAAAGCAGAACACAGCCATTAAAATGCTTGCAAATGCACCAAGCATAGTCATTAGTGAATTCATCAAAAATATTTTTGCAAATAAAAATACTGTTACTGTAGTCATGGCAAAACCAATAGTTTTTAAGGAATGCACGTTATTCTGCACAAAAGGATCTTTTTTTACTAAAGTTCTAAATATCTTTTTCAGCTCAAAAGCAACCATTAAAGATGATATACCGCACGGATACAGAATTATCATTAAGATGTTTTTCGCCCTTATCCATGCCGATGGTGCAATATTAATCATACGCAGATAATATTCTATATTCCAAGGCAAACTTATCAATACAGCAATATTTGCAATCATAATAATCACTAAAATCAATTCCATAAAAAACGAAAGCGAGCTTTTGCCAATATATTTCATAAAAAAACCATCCTAATCTATTTTTATCTGTAGATTAGCACCATAAATTGTATTTGTCAATATTTTTTTATTGTTTTTCGATATTTGTATTACTATTATATTACACCTATACTACTCCGGTTTATTTTTCATTATAGAAAAAGACCACCAAAGATAAATCCTTGGCAGCCTTTTCCGCGTTACTATAAGTTTGTATATTTTATTTCATTTATGGATTTACTCGAAATATCTTTCAAGTAGTCCCTTAAATGCTTTTCCATGGCGAGCTTCGTCTTTTGCCATTTCATGTACTGTATCATGAATAGCATCCAGATTTTGTGCTTTTGCCATCTTGGCAATTTCAAATTTGCCAGCTGTTGCTCCGTACTCTGCCTCTACTCTGGCTTTCAGATTGGCTTTAGTATCTGCAACTACTACTTCGCCTAACATCTCTGCAAACTTTGCAGCGTGTTCAGCCTCTTCAAATGCAATTCTTTTATATGCTTCTGCAACCTCAGGATATCCTTCTCTGTCTGCTTGCCTGCTCATTGCCAAATACATTCCTACCTCTGTGCACTCTCCCATGAAGTTTGCTTTCAATCCTTCAACTATTGCTGGGTCTACTCCATCTACTATGCCTATTTCGTGCTCTGTTGCCCATGTCATTTCTGCATCGGTAACTTCAACAAATTTTTCAGCCGGTGCGTTACACACCGGACAATTTTTTGGTGGATTTTCGCCCTCAACAATTTCGCCGCAAACTGTACATCTAAATTTTTTCATACGTTCCTCCTATATATAAATTAATTTTTATTTTTAATCGCCTGGCATTCTTTGCAAACGCCGTAGCAAGTTAAATCATATGTATCTATCTGCAAATCAATCGCAGATATTGCTTCTTTTAGTCTTGAAGAAGGAAGATTATCATGTACATCAAATACCTTTGTGCACTCTTTGCACACAAAATGTATATGAGGCTCAACATTTGCATCATATCTGTCAAATGTCGCTCCGCAAGATAATTTTTGGATTTTTCCCATTTCCTCCAGCAGCCCCAGATTACGATAAACTGTTCCCATACTAATGTTTGGAAACTCTTTTTTTGCTTTATCGTAAATCCAGCCAGCTGTAGGATGGGACGTAGTCCCTTGAAGGATTTCAAGTATTTTGGATCTTTGCTTTGTATTTCTTAATTCCATTGGATCGCCTTATCAGTAATCATTCCTGTTATTGATAGTATATATTATCTTTAAATTCGTGTCAACAGTTTTTAAAAATTAAAATTGAATAAAGATTTAAATATATTAAGCGGAGTATATCTCGCCCCAATACCAGAAGAATAGTAATTGACAAAACAGCGATATTTGATATAATACATACAATACAAGCGAAAGATGACAGGAATTCAGTAGCATTAGATAATTTGCTTCAAGAGAATGTATGCAAAAGCTGAGAGCATACTAGGCAGACCTATTGTGAATACCGCTCCTAGATTTTGCAGGGTAAGCCCTTTACAGCTGACAAAAGCGGTCAGATTTTCTGGCAATTTGGGTGGAACCACGGAATTATTCGTCCCTTAAGTATATACTTAAGGGACGTTTTTATATTTACTTTTAGAAAGGATTAGATTTATGAATATTAAACTTAAAGACGGCAGTATCAGGGAGTTTGCTCCGCCAACAACTGTAAAAGATATATTTTTCGAAATCAGCCCAAATTTAGGCAGGGCTGCAGTGGCAGGTCTTTTAAACGGCGAAGTTGTTGATTTGCGTACAGCTATAGAAGATGACGCGGAGCTTTTGGCACTGACTACCGAAGATGAAGGCGGAATGAAAGCCTATCGTCATACTGCTTCACATATAATGGCACAAGCTGTAAAGAGGCTGTTTCCTAAGGCAAAGCTGGCAATAGGCCCTGCAATTGATAATGGATTCTATTACGATTTTGATGTAGAAAAGCCTTTTACTCCTGATGATTTAGAAAAAATAGAAAAGGAAATGAAAAATATAGTTTCTGCCAATTATGAAATCAGCAGATTCGAGCTGCCCAAAGATGAGGCTATTAAATTCATGCAGGACAAGGGAGAAATATACAAAGTAGAGCTAATAAATGATTTGCCTGAAGGAAGCGTAATATCATTTTATGAGCAGGATGATTTTGTGGATTTATGTGCAGGCCCTCATCTTTTGAAGACAGGCTCAAAGAAGTTTCAGTTTAAGCTATTGTCTATAGCAGGTGCATACTGGCGCGGAAGCGAAGACAACAAAATGCTTCAGCGTATATATGCCACATGCTTTGAGAAGAAAGAAGAATTGGACAAATACATCACTCGGCTAGAAGAAGCCAAAAAAAGAGACCATCGCAAGCTTGGCAAAGAGCTGGAGATTTTTGCACTTTTGGAGCAAGGTGCAGGTTTCCCGTTTTTCCTTCCAAATGGCATGATAATAAAAAATGCTCTTATAGATTATTGGCGCGAAGTGCACACCAAGGCAGGATATGTAGAAATATCTACTCCTATCATTCTTAATAGAGAGCTTTGGGAAACATCAGGCCACTGGTCATACTACAAAGAAAACATGTACACAACTGTAATTGATGAGGAAGATTATGCTGTTAAGCCAATGAACTGCCCTGGCGGAATGCTGGCATACAAAATAAAGCCTCACTCATATAAAGAGCTTCCAATAAAAATGGGAGAACTAGGGCTAGTACATAGGCACGAAATGTCTGGTGCACTTCATGGACTGATGAGAGTAAGAAGCTTCACTCAGGATGATGCACATATCTTTATGCTGCCCGAGCAAATTAAAGATGAAATTAAAAACGTAATTCATCTGATCGATGAAGTATACAAAACATTTGGATTCCAATATCATCTGGAGCTTTCCACAAGACCTGAAAAGTCCATAGGCTCTCTGGAGGATTGGGAAACTTCAACTCAGGCACTAAAGGAAGCATTAGATGAAGAAGGATTAGACTACGTAATCAATGAAGGTGATGGAGCATTCTACGGACCAAAGATAGACTTTCATCTGGAAGACTGTATTGGCAGAACATGGCAATGCGGAACTATCCAGCTGGACTTCCAGCTTCCAGAAAGATTTGAGCTGGAATATATAGGCTCAGACGGTCAAAAGCATCGCCCTATTATGATTCACAGAGTTGCATTTGGCTCTATTGAAAGGTTTATTGGTATATTAATCGAGCACTTCGCAGGCTCCTTCCCCGTATGGCTCTCCCCTGTTCAAGCCAAGGTTTTAACTATAACTGACAGATGCAATGAATATGCCAGTGAAGTGGTAGAATCACTAAAAGCTGCAGGAATACGCGCTGAGATAGACGACAGAAGCGAAAAAATTGGATTTAAAATAAGAGAAGCCAGAAACCAGCGTGTACCATACATAGCTGTTATCGGCGATATGGAAGTAGAAAACAAAAATCTTAATGTCCGCATCAGAGGGCAAAAAGACAGTGTTTCAATGACTATTGATGAACTAGCAAGAAAGATAACATTGGTTTCTGAAACCCGCGAAATTTTTTAGAACAACATAACAAGTAGATTTACGAGGTAAGCAATGGCGAAAATCACAAAGAAACAACCTAATGCTAAGCATTGCTTTATATGCGGCATGGACAACAATAAGGGACTGAAAGCGCAATTTTATGAAACAGAAAACAATGAACTAGTTGCTCTATTCACTCCACACGAGCAGCATCAAAGTTTCCCCGAAAGAGTCCACGGCGGCATAAGCGCTGCAATATTGGATGAACTGATAGGCAGATGCCTGCAGATAGGTGATCCAAGCTGCTGGGCTGTGACTGTTGAACTAAATGTGAAATATCATAAGCCTCTGCCATATGGAGTACAGCTGAAAGCAGTGGGAAGAATAGACAAGAATATGCGCCTTCTAGCAGATGGCTCAGGCGAGATATTCAATGAAGCAGGCGAAGTAGCAGTTTCTGCAAAGGTTAAATACATGAAAATGCCTGTAGAAAAAATAACCACTGAAAAATTCGAAGGCGAAGACTGGAAGGTATATGACCTGCCAAATGACCCGGAAGAAGTATAGCATCTCAAAACTGTCGTATTTTTACGACAGTTTTTTTATAACCTTTTCACTGAATATATGTATAAATGCAATTTAGCATATTGTTACAAATAAGTAAATTCTATATTCACTATATTGACTTCATAGCTATCCTGTGATATTCTCACATAAACAGTGTGCATATTTAATATGGACGGATAGATAGTTATATATAAGGTAGTTATGCCATAGGCAGAAAACTAGGAATAGGGATTTATAAAAATGAAAAAATCAGCAGTTATTTTCGCATTGGTATGTGCTATTTTTGTAGCACAATTTTTTGGTATAGGAATAAATTTGCCCGCTGTCTATGCGGCAGATTTAACGGGAACATCATCCTCCGATACTCCAACGATTTTTGATTTTATCACAGGGCTTGATATCACCCAGACAGGCCCTGACAATAATCTGCCTCCTGCTCTAGGAACTGACGTTCCACAGAATGGTGATTTCCGAATGACATATTCTTTTTCAATCCCGGCGAGTTCAGGATTGGATTTTGATGACTATTTCTTTTTAGAGCTCCCTAGCTATGTACACGTTCCGTCCGAGGTACTTAACGTGGCAATTGTTGATTCGTCATTTGGAATACATTGCTTTGATGCTAGTATGATAATGAGCACAAACCCCACAAATACTACTGGCTCAGATGCTATACTAATAGAATTTTCTTCCGAGCTTGCTAACCCCGCTTATTCTGCATTGTCATTCACTGGTCAGTTTTGGTTCGAAGCCAGCTTTGATGCCGATCAAGTGGATGAAGGCGGCTCAATTACAATTGATTTTGACAGCGGAAGAGTAAGTGCGCCATATCAAATAACTATAGACTTTATAGAAGATCCCCCTGTGCTTCCTACTCTTGATAAAAATGTCAGCCGCACATGGAACGCATCAGAACACAGACATTATTATACATGGACGCTAGATTTTAACCCAGAAAATACAAATGTCGGTGACAATGTAGTTATTGTAGATGAACTGGACTTTTTAGGAACATATATGGAGTATATCGGCAATGTAACCCAAACGAATGGTACGGCTGGATATACTATAGACTATGACACCAGCGGGGCGAACCCAGTCCTTTCAATAGCATTTACCGAAACTGTAACCGAAAGGCAAACTTTCACTTTTCAAACAGCATTATTTGCAGACGCCTACGAAAACAGACTGGCGACTGGAAATACACTAAACTTTTCTAACGATGCTGTTGCCCAAACTTCTGCCGGAAATATCAATTCGGACACAGCGACCAGCAACTATACAATGGACGTGATTGACAAGAATCAAAACGGTGCAGTAGATACCGTTAATAGACGCATCAGCTGGGAAATAGTAGCCAATGAAAATGATTACATAATTAATGGGGCTTACGTTACAGATATAATACCTGATGGCCTTACAATGGATGACTCAAGTATAGAAATCGAATTCACTATATCGGGTATCACATACTCTGCATCAGCCACTCCTTTTGATGGCATAGTATACTATTCAAACACCGGACAGGATTATCAATTCCAGCTTGGTGATATTGCTGAAGAAGTACGAATAAGATTTGATACTACAATAGATGACGATCAATATTACGATCAGGCAAATATAACCTATAGAAACGATGCATATTTCCATCCGCCAGGAAATAGCCCATGGTACACTAGAGGCAGAAGAGATGTTCCTGTTTCAACTGATGTTATTCAAAAATCATCTGCAGGAATAGATATTACTAATGGCATCATCACATGGCAGGTCGTAATAAACCCGAATACAAACTCATCAAATCCTGTACAAATAGAGGATATGGTACTTATAGACCCTATTCCTGATAATATTACCACCACGCCCGCTACCACAAACAATGGTCTGGAATATATAACAGGCACCTTAAGTATATCCCCGGCAATAGATGCTGAAGTTGCAAGTGCTTCCATTTTCTATGATTCGGTAAACAATCAAATAGTAGTGGATTTTGATGCAACCGCCGGTGCTGATATTATTAGCCAAATGTATACAGTCACATACCAAACTCAAATAGTTGACGGGTATATATATAAAAGAAATGATAATTCATCAGTCACCAATACAGCCACATATACATCCGTAAATGCAGGAACCGGTAGCGACGATGCAACACAAACCATCAATCCAGACATGCTTCAGAAGGAATCTGTGAGCTATGATTATGATACTCACTATTTCAGATGGCATATACATATCAACCCAAATGATAACGAGCTGACAAACACCATATTAACAGACTATATATCCGAGGATATGCGATATGTGCCCGGAACTTTTGAAATATTTGATAGCTCCAGCAACCCATATTCCGGTGGGGTATTCACATACACAGACCACGACCCATCCATAGCCAATCCACAAGTGCCGGCAGAGAACACCTCAGGAACACTGGAATATGTATTCCCTGCTTCCGTAAACAGCTCTTATGATGTATATTTTGAAACAGAATATATAGATTTTGACCAGCTCTCAGATAACCATCTTAACCTAACAAGTGATTATCTGGAAGCATCAAATACTGCATATTTGACCCATGACGAAATGCCAATAAACGAATATGTAGTAATAACAGGAAGCCAACGATTTACCTCCAGCATTATAGAGAAAGAGCCTATCTATAGCAGCGGAAATCAATATATAGACTGGGTTGTTACAATAAACAAAAACCAAATTGATATATACGGACCAAACCCAGACCCATATCCAACAAATGCATATACAGGTCCCGTTATATATGATACTCTGCAGGATGGTTTAGTAATAGACCTTCAGTCCATCATTTTATATGACGCCACAGTAGATTCGGCTGGCAACGTGACTCGAGGCTCTCAAGTCAGCTTTAATGTAGATCAGGTGACATTGGATGCAGCAAGCCTTTTGACGTTCGAATTCGCTAATGCTATTAATTCATGCTATATAATCGAGTTTACAACATATATTGAATCAGGCTATTCAGGTCCATTTGATAATACTGCTTCGTTCCACGCATTAGCAGGCAATCCAAACAATACATCTGATGAGCAAAATGTCAACTTTGCAACGGGCGGAGGATATGCAGCAGCAAATATCGGACATTTGCTTCTGAGAAAAATAGATGCGGAAAGCGGAGACCCTCTGCAAGGTGCATTCTTTGAATTGATAGACGAATATGGAAACGTTCTGGATGTGCAGGAAACGGATGCCAGCGGAGAAGCTTTATTTGAATTTATTTTCTTTGACAGACAATATTACTACAGGGAAAGCCAAGCTCCATACGGCTATTCAGGCGATACTACTACTCTGTTCCCATTTGTGATAGATACAGCAACTGCAACAGATGAAATGCCAGTTGACCCTGATAGAACATATACTCCAGCCCCAATAGAAAACACCGCAAATTTAGTTTCTGTTGAATTCATGAAATATATTGATGGTACAGCAACAGGGCTTCAAGGTGCAACATTCGCTATCTTTGATGCTTCTGCTCCTTCTGTTCAAATAGCTACAGCTACATCGGATGCTACAGGATTGGTTACATTCAGCGACCTGCCTGCTAACAGAACCTATAATATTCAGGAGATCATTCCGCCCTTTGGATATGATTTAAATACGACCATACTAACCGTAACTGTTACAGTAGGCAATGTTCCGTTTACCCCTACGCCAGGCAGTATCACAAATACGCCGAATGCCCTTGCCATCCATTCGGTCAGTCTTCTGAAATATGCAGATGATGGCGTAACACCATTGGCAGGCTGTGTGTTTGGCATATACCCATCAGCTGTTCCTACAGCGTTGATGGCAACTGCCACTTCGGATGCTTCCGGATTGGTGAGATTCAATAATGTTCCTGAGGGCAGCTATGTAGTGAGAGAAATCTCTACTATGCCTACATATGAACTGAGCACAGTGGAAGCTCTAGTCACAGTTGATAGCTCAGCTACTGATTTTTGGACTACTCCATCATCGATAATCAACTACTTAGATGGTGCTGTAGAAGTAGAAATTCATTCCACGTTCTCTCTGGCAGGAACATCATTTAGGATAGGTCTCTATGATAGAACTAGCAGATCCTTAGTCGGAACATTGTCCTATGTTAATGGGTCTCTTACCAACTTTACTAATCTGCCATACGGAACATACTTTGCAACAATAATGCCTAACCGGCGCGGATTAATAGGGCAATCGCAGAACGGTACTATAACAATTAGTGCATCTCTTGCACACGTGGATATATACATAACAAGAAACCCACAAACAGGCGATAGTATATCCACCAGCGGGTATCTAATTATAGCGCTAACTCTTCTTTTGACAATACTGGGATATGTAACATATACTTATACTTTTTCTAAGAAAAAATTAAATGGATAGAATACAAAGAGCAGGACTAAGTCCTGCTCTTTTTTATTGCTATGTTTTATTATTATACCTGTTCTGCACCTTTTTCCATTGCTCTTTCGTTCACTGGTATAAGGTCCAGCTTCTTTTTCCCCAGTACTTTCTTTAGGGATTCAATCACTGTTTCTTCTTTTACAATATTTGTAACCTTCAAATATGCTCCAATTACTGTCATGCCTGCTACTTTAGAGTTGCCAATCTCTAGTGCTAGTTCGTTTGCATCGATATAATATACGTTTATATCGTCTCTTTTTGCCTTTCTTTCAATCAAGGAAGAGTTTATAAATAAATTTCCTCCCTCTTTCACTCTGCTTTCAAATTTATCGAGTGAAGGCAGATTCATGGCTATCACAGTATCAGCCATAGAAATAATAGGTGCTGCAATAGGCTCATCAGATACTATCACTTGGCAGTTTGCCGTGCCTCCTCGCATCTCAGGGCCATATGAAGGCAGCCAAGACACCTCTTTGTTCTCATTCATTCCAGAGTATGCCAGCATCTGCCCCATGCTCATCACTCCCTGTCCGCCAAAGCCTGCAATAATAACTTTTTCTGTCATTTTTCAGCCCCCCTGTCCTTGAATACTCCCAGAGGATAATATGGTATCATTTCATCATCTACCCATTTTAATGCTTCAACAGGCGTCATTCCCCAGTTTGTAGGGCAGGTGGACACTAGCTCTATCAGTGAAAAGCCTTTGTTTTCCACCTGATTTTGAAATGCTTTTTTAATTGCTTTCTTTGCATTTTTAATGTTTTTAACACTGTTTAATGCTGCTCTTTCTATGTAGTATGGTCCATCTAGTGTAGATAGCATCTCTGCAATTTTCACAGGCATTCCGCAATGGCTCACATCCCTGCCATATGGTGAAGTTGTAGTCACCTGACCCGGCAGTGTAGTAGGTGCCATTTGTCCGCCTGTCATTCCATAGATAGCGTTGTTTATAAAAATTACTGTTATGTTTTCATTTCTCGCGGCGGCATGGACTATCTCTGCCATACCGATGGATGCTAAGTCCCCGTCACCCTGATAGGTGAAAACAATATTTTCCGGCAGCACTCTCTTTATTCCCGTCGCCACAGCTGGCGCACGTCCATGGGATGCCTCGTGCATGTCGCAGTTGAAATATTTATATGCAAACACTGCACACCCTACAGGTGCCACGCCTACGGCTCTGCCGCCTACTTCCAGCTCCTCCAAAGACTCCGCCACCAATCTGTGAGCTATGCCATGTGTGCAGCCCGGACAATAATGCTGAGGAATATCCACCAGCATATCAGTTCTTTTGAATACTGTTGTCATTGTTTTGCACCTCCTAGCATCTCTGCCACATTCTCGTATATTTCCTCCGGCAGCGGTACTACTCCCCCTGTTCTGCCGAAAAATTCTACTGGCTTAATGCCATTTACAGCAATTTTCACATCATCTACCATCTGTCCTGTGGAAAGCTCTACGGATACAACTGCCCTTGTGGATGTCTGTGCTGCATACTTCGCTATTTCTTCACTTGGAAAAGGCCACAATGTGATGGGACGGATAAGCCCAATTTTCACTCCGTCTTTCTCACCCAGCTTTATCACGTTTTTCACAATTCTTGCTGTGGTGCCATATGCCACAATTAATATTTCGCAGTCTTTTGCGTTTATAGCCTCGGCTCTTGTTTCATTTTCTTTAATAGTTCCATAGGTTTTCATCAATTCCATGTTCACATCTTCCAAATCATTTGGATCTATGAAAAGTGAATTAATGATGTTTGGCTCTCTTTTGCCATTTGTTCCGGTGGATGCCCATTCTTTTTTAGGAACTTGTCTTTTTTCATATGTTCCAAATTCCACAGGTTCCATCATCTGCCCCAGCATTCCATCGCCTAGGACTATTACAGGCACTCTGTATATGTCCGCTATGTCAAAAGCCTCCTGTGTCAGCTCCACTGCCTCCTGCACACTGGAAGGAGCAAGCACCACTGTACGGTAGTCGCCGTGCCCTCCGCCTCTTGTGGACTGAAAATAGTCCGACTGAGCCGGTTGTATTCCGCCTAGCCCCGGTCCGCCTCTTACAATGTTCACTATAACAGCTGGAAGCCTTGCACCTGCAATATATGATATGCCTTCCTGCTTCAATGCAATTCCAGGAGAAGATGAGCTAGTCATCACTCTTGCTCCTGCTCCTGCAGCACCGTATACCATATTTATTGCTGCAATCTCAGATTCCGCCTGCAGAAAGCATCCGCCTACCTTCGGCATGCGCTTTGACATATATTCAGGAATTTGATTTTGTGGGGTAATTGGATATCCGAAAAAATGTCGGCAGCCTGCCTGTATTGCTGCCTCGGCTATGGCCTCATTGCCTTTCATTAGTTGCTTAGTCATTTATGCACTCCTATCTAATAATCTATGACTGTCCAAATCTATTATTTTTCTACTGTAATGCATACATCCGGACATATAGTTGCACAAAAAGCACAAGCTATACATTCATCCATATTTATGCACTTTGCCGGATGATAGCCTTTAATATTTATTGTTTTTTTGTCCAGCTCCATTATTTTCTTTGGGCACACTGTTGTGCAAAGCCCGCAGCCTTTGCACCTATCTTCGTTTACTAATACTCTTGCCATCTAAACATCTCCTAATTTTAGTTAGGTCTCTTAACTAAATTATATCCTTGCATAATTGCTTTGTCAAAGAACTTACCGTGTTCCTTTGTAAACTAAGTGTGAAAGTTTTTGCCCTAATTTTTTAATTTTTTTTTGCAATTTTAGCTAAAATAAATAATCATATTAGTGTATAAGGATTAAAATCTGTTTGTATATGTTTTTATAAACTGATATACTTTATATATATTTGTTTAGGAGGAACTACTGTGAGTATAGTGGAGTGGTGTAATGTGAACCAAGGGTTTGTAATGGCTTTTCTAACATTAATATATGTTATAGCCACACTTTTAATTCTAGTATCAAACGGCAAAAGTACACGTCTAATGCAGGAAAATTTAATGCTGACAGACAAAATACAAAAGGAAAATGCAAAGCTGGCTCTCCACACTAAAAGACTGGATGCATTTGATACGCTAAATCAGCTAGTAATAAAAATCCATGAAGAAGGCCCGAAAAATCACTATATTGAAGAGCTCACAAAAACCTGTAAGACTGTCTTTTATCTTTTTGATGATAGTATAGATACGAGAGTTAAAAAAATATTATTTGATATACAAAGACTTCGCAGAGTGCAGTATGAGCACAGAGCCTTCGCGAAATCACGCAAGGAAAAAGCAGAGCTAAACGAGCACGAAAAACACCTGCATGACAATATACTGCAAAGTTTAAATGAATTGACAGATAAAGTAAACGACTATTTAGATATTGGCGACTTCGGAATGGATGAAGAGGAAATTGAATTAAAAGAAAAAGGAATCCATAAAGAAGAAAAAAACGAAACTGGAGAAAACGATAAAGAGCAAAAGCTTTCCGAATAGATTGTTTCCTAGATAACCATTTATATATAACCATTTTTCTCTATATGAAACTCAAATTTTCTAAAGTTCATATTTTGTTCATATTTTATTAACACAATAAACTATCCTTTGTGTTAATATTATCAGCGATGTAAAATAATATTTTGTACATAATATATATAAATTAAGGTGAATGAAATGATAATAGATGGCAATTTAGAGACATTAAACATTAACGGATCTTTTGATATGAAAAACGAAAACGGCGAAGAAGTTTTTAATGTTTCCAGAAACAAATACATGAACGACAAAATGTATATAAAAAGCCCTGTTTGCAATATTGAATATTTAGGCGAGATAATACACACTATGAAGAGTGAAGAATTCGTACTATTTGAAGAAGATTCTGAAGTGCTGCGTATCAAAAAAACCAGCTCTATAGGCGTTCCAAAATTTGAAATCATTTCACCTTTCGGTGATTTTTCCACAAAAATTGCACTAATAAAAAGGAGCCTATCTCTGCTGGATGGCAACAAGGAAGTGCTATCTTTCGCAGGAACTCCGTCACAATATCAGCTGAATATAGATGACAATTGCAATACATTTTATGTTATGTGTATTGCATACGGCATAACTGCACTGCTGAATTTGGAATAATAATAAGATATTATATTTAATAATTTCTCCCTCTGATTCACCAGAGGGTTTTTATCGCTAATAAACAATTTCAGTTGTTATATGTATAGTAAAGTTTATTTTCGATTATATCCTTATACTATATTCAAAAAGCATTGACAACACCCCCCGAGATATGGTATATTATCTTGGTAAAAAGTAGAAGATTATCCCTTCTCACCTGCTGGTGAAATATCCTTGCAAGGTAAACAAAAAAATATATACTTTTTAAAGTATTTTTTGGTATGTGGATAAGGCTTTTGCTTATTCGCATTTTTTATATGCGAAAAAAAATAAATGGAGGTGTTCCTTATAAAAGAATTGACTATTAACGATGATATTCGTGCCAAAGAAGTAAGACTAATTTCAAGCAATGGTGACCAACTAGGGGTAGTTGCATTTGAAGATGCACTTAACAATGCATATGACGAAGGACTGGATTTGGTTTTGATGTCTCCAAACGCTACACCACCTGTATGCAAGATAATGGACTACGGAAAGTATCGATTCGAACAGGCAAAGAGGGAAAAGGAAGCAAAGAAGAACCAAACAGTAATTGAAATTAAAGAGGTGCGTCTATCTCCTTCAATTGAGGAGCACGACATAAATGTGCGAGTCAAAAACGCTATTAAGTTCCTGAAGCAAGGCAACAAAGTAAAGGTAAGCATACGCTTCAAGGGCAGGCAAATGGCTCATACAGCACTAGGTTTTGAGGTGATGAACGACTTCGCAAGCCGTCTTGAGGGCGAATGCGTGGTGGAATCTAAACCAAAACTAGAAGGCAGAAACATGATGATGATGTTAAGTGCCGAAACCAAGAAAAAATAATTTGCAGGTTTCTGCAAGCGAGAGGAGTGACTAACATGCCAAAGATTAAAACAAAAAAAGCTGCTGCGAAGCGTTTTAAGGTGACTGGTTCTGGCAAAATTAAACGTACAAGATCAGGCAAAAACCACAAGCTAAACAATAAAAGCGGTAAGACTATACGTACACTTAGAAAGCAAGGCTACGTTTCAAAGTCTGAAGAAAAAAATGTTAAAGAATTAATGCCTTATAAATAGGTAAGTTTATCTAATAATAAACATTCGCAGAAAGGAAAACAAAAATGGCAAGAGTTAAGCGTGGGGTTACTGCCCACAAGAGAAAGAAAAAAGTATTAAAAATGGCCAAAGGATATTACGGAGCAAAAAGCAAGCAATTCAGAAGTGCTAACCAATCCGTAATTAAATCTATGGCTTATGCATATAGCGGACGTAAGCAAAAGAAACGTGACTACAGAAGACTATGGATAGTGAGAATAAATGCCGCTGCAAGACTGAACGGAATGTCTTATTCCACATTTATGAATGGTCTTAAACTAGCAGGTATCGAAATGAACCGCAAAATGCTTTCAGAGCTTGCAATAGCTGATATGGCTGCATTTGCAGAGCTGGTAAAGGCATCACAAAAGGCTATAGAAAAAGGCGAAAAGGCACCTGCTAAAGCCGCTGAGAAAGCTGCACCCGCAGAAAAGAAAGAGGCTTCAGCTGCTAAACCAGCCGCAAAAGCTGTGACTGAGGAGAAGAAACCTGCTGCTAAGTCTACTGCTGCTAAAACTACTACAGCTGCTAAAAAGCCTGCTGCTAAGTCTACTGCCGCAAAAACAACTACAGCTGCTAAAAAACCTGCTGCTAAGTCTACTACCGCAAAGACTACTACAGCCGCTAAAAAACCTGCTGCTAAGTCTACTGCTGCAAAGACTACTACAGCCGCTAAAAAGCCTGCTGCTAAGTCTACTACCGCAAAGACTACTACAGCCGCTAAAAAACCTGCTGCTAAGAAAACAACCGATGCACCAAAAAAAGAGGCTGAATAATCAATACGCAAATATTATAAGAGCTTTTGTTTTGCGCAAGAGCTCTTTTATTATGCAGTTTTTGATAATTTCACTTTGAATATATGCTTATTATATCTTTTGCAACTACTGGTTGCACAAAATCCAAGCCTAATGTATAGTAATTGAAGGTCAAATATCTATAATGTTTTCTAGGAGGAATAAAAATATGAATACTATTGGATACAAAATATGTAACCTAAGAAAACAGAACAACATGTCACAAGAGCAGCTGGCAGAAAAACTGAATGTTTCCAGACAATCGATATCGAAATGGGAGCGGGACGAAGCTCTTCCGGATATATATAATCTGGAATCTATCTCAGAAATCTTTGATGTTAGCATTGACTATCTGGTGAAAAACATCTCTATAGACGATTCCCCAAAGAAAAACAAAGAAGAACGCGAAAGAATAATTAAGCAAGCTAATATTATGTTTATTGTTTCTATCGCTCTATATTTCCTTGATGTTTTTTTGCTGGGCGGCTTTTGGGATATTATAACCTTGATAGAGCCTATTAAGATTTCACTTTTTGGAGTGATTGTTTTAGCCGCCACTATATTAATAATTTATCAAGGATTTGTGCGAGATAGGGCAAAGAGACTGTTCCCTGATAGTCCTGAAGCTAAATAGAGTAGAAATATTCGTGGAATTAATCTATATAATAGATTATAATGTAGCTTATGGATAACAATATAATCACTAGCGTGCAAAACAGCAAAATACAAAAAGTACGCTTATTAAAACAAAAAAAAGTGCGTGATGAGCTGGATGTCTTCTTAGCCGAGGGAGACAAGCTGATAGAAGACGCTATGTCTGCAGGTCTTGAAATATTGGATGTTTTTGTTCTGGATGAGAAAGCAGATAAATTCAAAGACTTAATAAATGAAGCAAGTGACAAAAATGCCTTTGTCAGCATAATAAACGAAAAGGTTTTGTCTTCTATCAGTCAAACCAAATCCCCTCAGGGTATAGCTGCAGTAATAAAGAAGAAAGCTTCCCAATACTCAGACGATATTTTAAAATGCACAAGATTCGCGGCAATTTTAGAAAACCTGCAGGATCCCGGTAATCTTGGCACCATTATCCGCACTTGTGATGCTGTAGGTGTTGATTTCATTGTTATGGAAAACTGCACGGACATCTATAATTCCAAAGTGATTCGTGCATCTATGGGGTCAATTTTCAATATACCAATCTATGAAATCCCTTTGCACCAATGCATTGAGAGCATGAAAAGCGAACAATGGCAGGTGGGCTGCGGCCATTTGCACGGGGAAAATTTCTACCTACGCAAGCAAAAACAGAAGGCTGCCATTATAATAGGAAACGAATCTCAAGGCGTTTCTGAGCCAACCAGCAAGCTGTGCACAGACCTTTGGAAGCTGCCCATGAAAGGCAAGGCAGATTCACTAAACGCATCAATAGCAGCGGGTATTATGCTATATGATATACAGAACAAATTTGAAGATTTAGTCGAATAGCTCCCGATATTTAAGCTATTTTTTTCTATGCAATTCAGCCCAAAAAAGTGTTATAAAAAACACAAAAAGGTATTGAAATTGCATCTTCTATGTGTTATAATGCACTCACGTCTTGAGACGGGTTTAATCCTCAGTAGCTCAATGGTAGAGCACACGGCTGTTAACCGTGGGGTTGTAAGTTCGAGTCTTACCTGGGGAGCCATGATAGGTCATTCGAAATATTCGAATGACCTTTATTGTTATCTATAATAGCTATGTGCTATGCGGATACACTTTACAAAAGTAACTTTTTCACTTAAATAGCCTTTTAAATATGACGAAACAAAAAATTTCGAAAGTAAAGTGTTGACACTTTATTAATCTATTCTTACATTTAATATTGCTAATACTATTAAGTTTATACACTACATATGAACACATATTTTCATACTCATTTTTTTTAGTAACGCATAAGTCTCCTTATGCTGGAAGCCCCTTACTTGCGCAAAATGCGTAAAATGCGGTTATAAATCGTATTCGCCACCATCACCTTGGTTCCTCCCTGGGTGTCAAAAAGATCAATTATAGGTGTCCCTCCATTTGTATTAACAAACTGAACTACAACAGTATCAATGTCTTCGTGATAATATGCAATACTGTAGTAACCCAGCACCCAGCCAGTATGTCCATACTCGTAAATTGACGAATATATTTCCTGTTCATTGTCATTGAATAATGTACCATCGTTCAATGCTCTTATAAATATACCTACATCCTTAGCTGTAGCCACCATACCCATTTCAACTTCCTTAAAATCATCTTCTGAACCAACATAATACCCACTCATCACATCATTTATGTCTACTTCACTCAGAGAGAAGTATGTGTTTTCTAGTCCAAGAGGTGTAAGAATATTTTCTTTGATGTATTCATTATGACTATATCCTAAAGCTTCATCAAGAATAAGGCCTAGCAATAAGTAGTTCGTGTTAGAATAGGCGTATTCCTCATTCGGTGCAAATGCTGCAGGCTTGTCAAAAATTAATCCCAGAGACTCCTCGCTGTTTTTTGCTGATTCATCCCATCTAAAACCAGGCTGGTCTGTATAATTTAATAAACCACTGCGGTGCTGTACCATCATTCTTATTGTAATCTGATCCGCATATTCAATTCTATCTAAAAGTTCTGGAAAATAATCGGTCAGTTTATCATCCAAAGATATAAGATTATCATTTACCATCATAGTTGCAGCAGAGGCAATATATAATTTGTTGATACTCCCTATTTTGAAATATGATTCTGGGTCAGCTGGGATTAGATTATCCCTGTCTTTCCATCCAGCAGTGTAAAATGCAGGAGGCTGTCCCGCTTCATCTATATATACAATGATTCCGTCTAAACCAAAATTTGTTGACTTGTCAACCTGCTCTTGGATTGTGTCAGGCAACGGTGCCATCATAGCCCAGAGCCCATCCCAAGGCGGAAAACCTATAATACAAATTATTGCAAAGCTAATTATTACTATTCTAATTATAGAAACTATCTTTTTCTTTTTATTCATTTATAAATTCCTTTCGCGTTGCCTTTAATTGCCAAAATATCTATTCTATAATATACCATTTAAATGTATTGTATGTGTTTATATAATACTATAGTAAGTATTATTTTAAACATAGAAGCAGAGGAAAATGGATAAAATCTATAAATGCTTCTCTGAAAAATAATAAAAAATACAAATGGTAAATACATTGGAGAACCACAAAGCAATTTGCTAATTAGTAAGCAGCTTTTTTGTTAGTCTAAAAAGATAAAGTTTATGCCACACATAATTATGCGTGGCATTTTCACTTTTATCTATTTTATCAATATTTAAAATTATTTAAGGAAATACCTATTGATTTATTAACAACAGAAGACATCCTTTTAATCATATTGCTTATTCCTTCGCTTTAATAAGAAATACCATATTTCGTAGCCGATAAACACTCCTAACGTATTCATTAAAACATCATTCAGTTGAACAAATCGTCCAACAAATATTTGAATCAATTCAATTGATATAGAGAAGATAAAGCCTAATAAAATAGTGTATAACCATTTTTTCTGTAGTCTAGGGAAAATAATAGGAGTAAGAAAACCGAGAGGAATGAACATAATAACGTTTAGAAATGTTGCCATTGACACACCGTCACCAATTAAATTGAAACTACAATTTACATTCCCGTCAAACAAGAATATTAATTTAATATTTTCTACTGTGATACCTGTGATTTTCAATATTACCAAGACTGTTGTAATCCACAGAATTTCACATAGCATAATCAAAAACTTGAATTCTACTTTTCTTTTTATCAAAAACTTTATCACCGTAAATGCACAAAATATTATTAGCGCTAAAGGGATATATTGTATAAAAAATGATATTCCTACTCCCAGGTACTCGTTTAGCATAGTTATGACCATTCCTTTCTTCGAAAGACACATAACACAATGAAACGTGCCCCGCAGTTGTCATTGCGTACGATATTCAATTTATTCCGTTATACTTTATTTTCTTCTGTAAATACGTTCTTTCATTAAAGAGATAAAAAAACGCCTATATCCTTACTCGCTTCTATTTATTCTATATTATTTTTAAATTATAAACGTTACTAGTCACTTTCTCTCGCTTGTGTTTTCTTTTTCTGTAGTTGTTTTCAACTTTTAAATATTTACAATTGTACAATGATTGATTATCTTGGTCAATGAAATATGAAATCCATAAATTGAACGTTTCCAACAGGGAAAGTGCAAATGGGGTATACAGCGGGGAGCCATAAAGCGATTTACTAATTAGTAAATCGCTTTTTTGTTTGCTTAAAGAGATAAAGTAAGTTAACTTAAATATATTAATCTATATATTTACTAGTTTGATTGCTATCAACAGCGTCTTCATGTTTACATGTCTCTGGGTGGCAGTTCAAATAATAGTCAACCCAGTAATCAGCGTTTAGTAAGTATAATGTTTGAATTACTTCTTTGCTCATATTCATACTCAAAGCACTGCGAGCATTAATATTTGGTACAATACAAACCGTTACTTGTGCGTTGTATTCTTCGCATATTTCTCGAATTAGTTTTTCTTTGCCCCGAATTCTCAGCAAAACTTCTTTTACTAGCTCTTGGCAATCTTCTGTGTTTTTATAATTCGTTTCAATTTTCCAAGAATTTAGTATAGTATTATGATAAGTACCATCTGATTTTAGTAATTTACATTCTTCATAAAAATATTGACTATCTGGCTCTATACCAATGCCTTTTGTAATAACATTTGGAGAGAATTCCCTATTATCACTTTGTATATATAACTCTGCCTTAGCATATGAATCATGTTTATCCAATATAGATAGCCAATAACTTTTTTCTCTATATAAGTTTTTTGTTTTTGTCATCCAGTTATACTGCTTATTTCTTATTAACTCATAATTTTCCTTTGAGTAGTAATCCTTAGCTGACATATTGTTATCTTTACGTTGGATTATATGTGGACTGTAATCAGGATAATACAATGTTGCCCAAAAACTCGTAAGTTCACTAAGTCCATCAACATATTCTGTAGGGATAGTTTTCATAACCTCATTTAATAAAATAACCGTCCACTTTTTTCTCGTAATTTGTTCGCCAATATTTTCTTTTTCTGATAGCCTTGACAGTAATTTTAATATATCATCCTTCTCATCTCCATAACAAGATGCCAATTCCATCTCTTCATAAGTAAAATCACCATTTTCTAAAAGAGATTGTGCATACTCAATCACATCTTTTCCTGTTAGCTGTGATGGTAGGTTTTTATGTTCAAGCCACCCAACTTTTATTACAGTCCAGTTAATATCAAACCCAAATGATTTGTATAATTCTAATTTATTCAACAAAATCTTCTCCTTTATTATCACATTTATTATATCAGAAATATATGTTCTTTACATGTTTACTCGTAGATATTATAATTAAAACACTAACAATTTAAAGAGGAAAAAGAATGTATCAACTAATTTTTAACCCTGCGGCTGCCAACGGAAAAAGCCAAAAGCACCTTAACCTTGTGGTTAAACTGCTTGATGAGAAAAAGGTGGAATATAAAATCCATACTACATCCTACCCGAAGCACGCCACAGAGATAGCAGAAAAGCTGATTGCAGACGGCGAAAAGCTGATAGTGGCTGTGGGCGGCGACGGCACAATAGCAGAGGTAGCCAAGGCTGTGTTTGGCACTGACGCTGCACTGGGAATCATTCCAGCTGGTACAGGCAACGACTATAAAAGAGCTGTAGGTGTTCCGGACGAAATAGAGCACTCAGTGGATTTCCTTCTTAATGGAAAGCCTACTCCTTGCGATGCACTGGACTGCAACGGCGAAGTGTATTTAAACATCGTATCCATGGGCTTCGATGTGGAAGTGGCTAAGCGTGCTGAAAAATACAAGATATTTGGCTCTGCATCATATACGATAGCGGCAATAGACAGAGCTTTTTCTGCAAAGGGCACAAAGGCAAAGATAACCATAGACGGCGAAGTGATAGAAAAAGAAATCCTGCTTACAGCAATCGGCAACGGTACGCATTATGGCGGCGGAATAAACTCCTTGCCTGCAGCTGATATACAGGATGGGCTTTTGGATATCTGCATTGCAGATACAACCTCTCCTTTAAATATTTTAAAGCTGCTGCCAAAATATTCAGCTGGCAAACACACAGATTTGGATATTATACATATATACAAAGCCGAAGAAATAAAAATAGAATTATTTTCACAAAAGCTGCCTATAAATGCTGACGGCGAAATACTTCCGTCTTCCGATACTCTTCATGTTAAAATATTAAAAGGACTTATTAATATAATAAGATAGGTAAAAATACAAGAAAATTTAACAAAAAATTTCTTTACCCCACAAAAATTGCGTGGTATTATTAGGAAAAGATATATAACTATAGAAAGGATAACGATATGTCTGTAAAAGTAAATAAAGAAATGACAATTGGTCAAATTCTAGAAATAGACAGAAGAACAGCTCCACTATTCATGGAGTTTGGTATGCACTGTTTAGGATGTCCAATGTCAACAAACGAAAGTGTTGAAGCTGCATGCATCACCCATGGTGTGAGTGCAGATGAACTAATAGAAAAATTAAATACATTTTTCGACGAGAATACAATCTAAAAGGAGAACAAATAATGAAGGTATATGTATGTACAGTTTGTGGCTATGAGTACGACGAAGAAGCAGAAGGCGTTTTATTTTCTGATTTGCCAGATGACTACGAGTGCCCTCTTTGCGGAGCAGGAAAAGATGCTTTTGAAGTAAAAGAGTAATCTTAGGTTAATCTCTACTATAGAAATAATTCAGAGATTAAATAATTAATTAAAAAGCTCAAAGACTGTTTGAATAAAGCAGTCTTTTATTTACCTGCAATATAGGTATATGTGCTTTCAAATCGTTGATATAATCTTCAAATATGTTATAATATTAAGGTTATGGTAAATATGATAATCAAGGAGAAGTAGGTGTTACTAAAAAGATTAGAACTGTACGGCTTCAAGTCATTTGCAGACAAAGTTGAGATTGAATTTGATAATGGTATCACTGGGGTTGTCGGTCCAAATGGCTCAGGAAAGAGCAACATAGGCGATGCTGTACGTTGGGTTTTGGGTGAACAAAGCGCCAAGTCTTTGCGCGGCTCCAAAATGGAGGACGTTATATTTAACGGTGCAGAGAGCAGGAATCCTCTAGCTTGGTGCGAAGTAAATTTGGTTTTTGACAATTCCGATTCCACTGTTGCAAGTGAATATTCGGATTTATCTGTTGGCAGGCGTTTCTATCGCTCTGGCGAAAGTGAATACTACATAAATAAGCAGCGCTGCAGAAGAAAAGAAATAATAGACCTTTTCAGGGATACTGGAATAGGCAAAGAGGGATATTCAATAATCGGTCAAGGCAGAATAGAAGACATTATTTCATCTAAGCCCGAAGGCAGAAGAGATTTGTTCCACGAAGCTGTGGGCATAATGAAGCACAGATCCAAAAGAGACGAATCCACAAGAAGGCTGGAAAACACTCGTGCAAATGTCCAGCGCCTTGTTGACAAGATGGATGAAATGGAACGTCAGCTAAAGCCACTGAAGCGCCAGTGCGACAACGCGAGGCGTTATCTTACCCTAAGCGAAAGCCTGAAAAAGCTGGAAATAAACCGATTTTTGGTGCTATATAAAAAGCTGAATGAAAACAACGAATATCTAAAAGACGAGCAGAAAAAGCTGGAAGACATTGAAAAGCAATGCATAGAGAATGCAGAACAAACGAAAAACTCTATTGCCGCTGCACAAAGCCAGCTAGATGAAAGCAACGCCGAACTGGAAGCTATTCAGCAAAAAATCAATCAAATCGAAAAAGATATCGCATCTGCAGAGAATGAGATACGCCTGATTAACGAGCGCATTAATTTTGGTATGCAGACAAAAATGCGCCTAGGCGACGAAATAGAGTCCGCCAATCAGCGCTCAGTAGAGCTGAAAAACCAGGCAGATATACTAGAGCAGGAGCTGGGAACCAAACAAGAAAAGCTAAATAGCAGAAAGACTGAAATAGAAAAGTATACTGCATTAGTTGAAGAAAAGCTGGCTGAATACAACAAAAGGCAGAAAGAACTGGATCAAAAGAAAATTCAGCTGATTGAAAAAGTCACCGCATTATCCGACAGCAAAACGGCAGTCGGAAAATACGAGACTATGATAGAAAATCTGCTGGCTAGAAAAGAGGCAATATCCCGAGAGCTAGAAGCCATAGACGGTGACGACACTATCTACTCCAATTCCAAGGCAGAGCTGCAAAGCAACATAGACGAGCTGGACAGCCAGATAAAGCAAATGCAGCAAAAGGCTTCCGAGCTAAATGCAAAAAGGCAGGAAACCAAAACTGCATTGGCTGATGCACAAGTGCAAAGCAGAGAAAAAGGTGTTGCATACAGAACAGTAGAAAACAGAATTTCTATCCTTAAAAATATGCAGTCCGACCACGAAGGATACGACAGAGCCGTTAAATATCTGCTGGAGTCCGAAAATGCCCAAAAATACATAGACGGCATAATTGGCGACATAATAGATGTGCCAAAGGAATATACCAAGGCAGTAGACATTGCTTTGGGCAGAGCCGTGCAAAATGTGGTGACAAAGGATGAATATGACGCAAAAGAGCTGATTCGCCAGCTTAGAGAAAACAAAGCCGGAAGAGCTACATTCTTTCCTCTGTCTGCAATAAAGGGCAGATATCCAAATGACAGAGAAAGAAATACTTTGAAGCAAAAGGGCTGCTTCGGCATAGCCGCTGAGCTGATACAATACGACGACAAATATACAGAAATTATCTATTCCCTTCTAGGAAGAACAGCCGTATGTGAAAATCTGGATGTGGCTGTGGAGCTAGCAAAACAATGCAGTTTCTCTTTAAGGTTTGTTACTCTTGAAGGAGATGTAGTAAATTCAGGCGGAAGCATGAGCGGCGGAAGCGCAAAAAGCCAAAGTGGGTCTATTCTGGCACGTCGTACAGAAATAGCAGAATATGAAAAGCAGCTTGTCTTTGTGAAAGACAGCTACAAACAGTCTGAAAAGAGTGCTGAAAAGCTAAGCAAAGAACTAGAAGACATACAAAAGGAGATGGATGCACATTCATCTGCTGCGAATGAAACAAACATAGCTCTTGTAAGAGAGCTGGAAAAAATGGATCGCCTAAACGAGCTATGGGGAAAAAGCACAAACAGCAAGGATACCCTTTCCGTAGAGCTTCAAAATATAGAAAACAGCCTAGACGATTTATACAAATCCATCGAAGAGATAACATCATCAAAGGGTGATATCGGAGGAGACCAAGCACTAGCACAAGAGCAAATAAAGGATGAGCAGGCAGAGTTGAACGAGCTTGGCGAAAGCCTGGATGAGCTTCAGCACGAGCTAAACTCATTAATGATAAGAGACGCCACGGACGAAAAAGAGCTGGCAAACGTGAAAAAGGACATCGCACGCCTGCGCCAAGACAGCGTCAATGTGGTGACAGATGCCCAAAAGAAGCAGTCTGAAACACAAGGCTCTGAGCAAGTGATAAAGGAGCAGGAGGAGCAAATAGGACTGCTGAATGCAAAAATCGAAACGCTAAAAGCAGACCTCGAAAACGCAAACCTAGAGCTAAAGACAGCGATGGAAGCAAGAGGCAATTTCAGCTCAAAGGCAAAGGAAGCAGCCGAATCCCACGAGCAGGCCAGAGAGCAGCTGCTATCTATCACGGAGAAAAAATTCCGCTTAGAAACAAAGCTGGATCATAATGATACTGAGCTAATAAATATCCAAAACCGCATATGGGATATGTACGAGCTGACCTACGCCAACGCACAGCCATTTAAAGACGACGAATTCAATTTTGAAAATTCTGGCGAAGAAATAGATGATGTGCGCAAAAAAATTAAAAACATGGGCACAGTAAACGTGAACGCATTGGAAGACTACACCAATATAAATGAAAGATACAACGAGCACAAAGTACAGTATGACGACTTGATAAAGGCAGAATCCGATCTTCTGCAGGTGATAGACGACCTGAACAAGCACATGAGAGATGTATTTAATAAAGAGTTCGAGAAGCTGAATACCTATTTCAAATCAGCATTCACAGCACTTTTTGGCGGCGGAGAAGCCAGCCTTATAATACATGATGATGAAGATATATTGGAAAGCGGAATAGATATTATAGCACAGCCTCCGGGCAAAAAGCTGCAGCATCTATCTTTGCTATCAGGCGGCGAAAAGGCTCTTACAGCTATCGCAATATTGTTTGCAATGCTAAAGCACAGACCATCACCTTTCTGCCTGCTGGACGAAATAGAGGCAGCACTGGACGAAGCCAACCTGAACCACTTCTCCAAGTATTTGCAGGACTACTCCAAAGAGACGCAGTTCGTTATTATAACTCACAGACGAGGAACAATGGAATCGTGCGACAGGCTATACGGAGTGACCATGGAAGAAAAGGGAATAAGCAAAATGATTTCCGTAAAAATATCGGATTACGAATAAAGGTAGCATAAATGGGACTATTTGAAAAGCTGAATGACAGACTAAAAAAAACATCCTCTGCAATATCTGAAAGAATAGACGAGATAGTAAGCTATTATAAGGAAATTGATGATGAATTTTTTGAAGATATGGAAGATGTTTTAATATCCTCTGATATGGGTATTGATACATCACACGAAATAATAGAATCGGCAAAAGAATATATTAAATCTAAAAAAATAGGTGACATAACCAAGATAAAAGGTATCCTGCAGGATAAAATTGCAGAGATTATGGCAAACGATGGAATGCAAATTGTTTCACCAATGGTAATATTGATGGTTGGAGTAAACGGCACAGGCAAAACAACCAGCGCCGGGAAGCTGGCATCCAAATATGCCAATGCAGGTAAGAAGGTGGCACTATGTGCCGCAGATACATTTCGTGCTGCAGCTATAGAGCAGCTGAGCGAATGGAGCAAAAGAGCGAACGTACCAATAACCAAAGCTCAAACAGGTGCTGATGCAGCGTCAGTTGTATTTGATGCAATATCGTCAGCTAGATCCAAAAATGTGGATATACTAATCTGCGACACTGCAGGTAGACTCCATAACAAGAAAAACCTGATGAATGAGCTGGAAAAAATAAGCCGAATAGTAGAAAAAGATTTTCCCGAAGCAAAGAAGGAAACTCTGCTGGTAATAGATGCGACCACCGGGCAAAATGCCATATCACAGGCAAAGCTTTTTGCAGAGACTGCTGATGTCACAGGCATTATCCTTACAAAACTAGACGGCACTGCAAGGGGCGGCGTGGCTGTTGCCGTTAAAAACATTACTAACCTGCCTGTTTACTTTATAGGTATTGGTGAAGGCATTGATGACCTAGAGGAATTCGATGCCCAGAGCTACGCAAAAGCCATTATAAACTAGAAAGAAAGGCTGACTTATGAAACAGAATACACTACCGTTAGTTCCGCTTAGAGGACTGATAGTATTTCCAGACATGACAATAAATTTTGATGTGGGCAGACCCAAGTCTTTAGCTGCAATAAAAAAAGCTATGAGCAGCGGAAAGACCATAATTTTGGCATCCCAAAAGGATTCCACTGTGGAGGACCCTACAACTGAAAATATACAAAGCGTGGGCACTGTAGCCAAAATTAAACAATTCGGAAAGCTTGGCAACAATGTATCCCGAGTGACTGTAGAGGGTCTATTCCGTGTTAAAATAACAGAATATGTAAAGGATGCCTCATGCTTTACCGCAGTATACGAGGAAATAGACACAGATGCGGATATAGACAATGACGATGAACTAAAGGCACTTATAAGAACAGTTACAGACCTTTTCAAAGAGCTAGCAAACCTATCAAAGAAAGTTAGCTCCGAGGTAATGCTAAAAATAATGCAGGAGAAATCTCCTGAAAATTTGGCAAACCTTATATCTATTCATGGATTGTATCAGCTGGAAGACAGACAAAAATCCATGCAGATAATAGACAATAAGGAACGTATAGAAGACCTTTGCAAGCTATTAAACAACGAAATCGAAGTAGTAAAGCTAGGTATGCAGATAAACAATAGAGTTCGCCAGCAGATGGACAAAATGCAAAAAGAGCACTATCTTCATGAGCAGCTCAAAGCCATCAAATCCGAGCTGGGTGAAGGTGATGCAGACAAAGCACCGGAACAAAAAGAGATGGTGGATGCTCTGCCGCTGGATGACACATACAAAGAAAAAATTAAAAAAGAGATAGACAGGCTTTCATCCCTGCCCTCTGCATCTCCGGAAACTGGAATGCTGCGCACATGGATAGACTGGATATTCGATTTGCCATGGAATGAATCAAGCAAGGATAATCTAGATTTGGAAATTGCCCAAAAGGTGCTGGACGAGGATCACTACGGACTGGCAAAAGTAAAAGAGAGAATAATAGAATATCTTGCAGTTAGGGCACTGACAAAAAGCATGAAAGGCCCTATACTCTGCTTTGTCGGCCCTCCGGGAGTGGGCAAAACATCCATTGGAAAATCCATAGCCAGAGCCACCGACAGGAAGTTCGTGCGCATGTCTTTGGGCGGCGTGAGAGA
This sequence comes from Eubacteriales bacterium, assembly GCA_040883315.1. Classification (GTDB taxonomy): domain Bacteria; phylum Bacillota; class Clostridia; order Christensenellales; family UMGS416; genus JAFGUF01. The sequence goes on along the minus strand of JBFLKU010000025.1, from coordinate 25,040 downwards.
CGAGGCTGAAATACGCGGACACAGACGAACATATATCGGCTCTATACCGGGTCGTATTGTATCCAATATAAAGCAGGCAGGCACAAACAATCCCGTATTTTTGCTGGATGAAATTGAGAAGATGAGCAACGACTTCAGGGGCGACCCTGCATCTGCAATGCTGGAAGTTTTGGATCCTGAGCAAAACTCCACTTTCACAGACCACTATTTAGAGGTGCCTTTCGATTTGTCACAAGTGATGTTTTTAGCCACGGCAAATTCCGTGGATACTATCCCGCCTGCACTTTTTGACAGAATGGAGATAATTCAGATATCCGGCTACACAGATGATGAGAAGCTGAACATAGCCAAAAAGTATCTCCTGCCCAAGCAGCTGAAAGAGCACGGCATGGAAGAAAAAAATATCAAAATAAGCGATAGTGTAATTCTGGAGATAATAAATGCATATACCAGAGAAGCGGGTGTCAGAAGCCTAGAAAGGCAGTTCGCAAACATCTGTAGAAAAGCTGCCAGAGAAATTGTATCGAAAAAGAAAGCTAATCTCTCCGTAACTTCAAAGAATTTGGAGCAGTATTTAGGTATAAAAAAATATCTGCCGGATGATACCAACACAGAAGACCAAATAGGCGTGGCCACAGGACTGGCATGGACATCTGTAGGCGGTGTTACGCTGAATATAGAAGTAAATGTGATGCGAGGCAGCGGCAAGCTTCAGCTGACAGGTCAGCTAGGCGACGTGATGAAAGAATCGGCATCTGCTGGGCTCAGCTATATTCGTGCCAATGCCACAGAGCTAGGCATACCAGAGGACAATAAATTCTACGAGGACAAAGATATCCACATACATATACCAGAAGGTGCAACACCAAAGGATGGCCCTTCTGCAGGCATTTCGATGGCTACAGCAATGCTTTCTGCCCTCACCAACACCCCTGTAAGCGCAAAGGTGGCAATGACAGGTGAAATTACACTGAGGGGCAAAGTGCTGCCTATAGGCGGGTTGAAGGCCAAGACACTGGCTGCATATAGAGCTGGCATCAAAAAGGTGCTGATACCTAAGGAAAACCAAAAGGATTTGGACGAAATACCTGAAAAGGTGAAAAACAAAATAGAAATCGTGTGTGTTTCCACATTGGAAGATGTGCTGGAACATGCACTGGTAAAATAACATGAAAATAACTAAGGCTGAATTTCTAACATCAATTGCAGACTACCAAAAGGCAAAAATCCTACCAAGACCTCAAATAGCCTTGGTGGGCAGGTCGAATGTGGGCAAGTCTACATTGATTAATATATTGTGCAACAGAAAAAATCTGGCACGTGTCAGTTCATCGCCGGGCAAAACCAGGCTTATCAATCTATTTAATATTAATGATAGTTTCTATTTGGTGGATTTGCCGGGGTACGGATTTGCAAAGGTAAACCCAGCAGAAAGAGAGCGCTGGTCTACGATGATGGAGGACTATTTCTCTCAGTCAAAGGATTTAAAGCATATATTTTTGCTTATGGATATACGCAGAGAGCCCAGTCAGGACGATCTTCAGATGTCACTCTGGATACAGCACTCCGCCATACCGTGCACTATAATTGCAACTAAAGCGGATAAAATCCCCAAATCTCGCAGGAAGCCAATAGCAAGTCAGCTATCCGACAAATTGGCGATGACCTTCGCGACTCCCACTATTATGTTTTCATCTCTTGAAAAGCTGGGCGTTTTGGAGATGCGGCAGAGAATAGGAGACATACTGGACGACAAGCCGTTATATAATCAATAAAAATAATACCTAGATAAATTTTATCTAGGTATTTTTATTTCAGTCTTCCATAGCTGATAAATCAATATGGCAGTATCCATTTGGGTTCTTCTTTAAATATCGCTGATGATATTCCTCAGCATCAAAGAAATTTTCAAGCGGCATAATCTCTACAGCCAGCTTTTGTTTGTATTCTTTTTGAATACCTTCACAATATTTTTTTATAATATCTGCATCATTATTATCTACATAATATATTCCTGTTCTATACTGTGTGCCTATATCATTGCCTTGCTTATTCACACTGATCGGGTCTATTATACGAAAATAATAGTCCAATATTTTCTCCAATTTTATTGCGGATTCATCATATTCCAAATGCAATGTCTCAGCGGCATTTGTGGCACCTGTGCATACCTGCTGGTATGTAGGCGACTCCACGCTGGAATTTGCATATCCTACTTTTGTATTTTTTACTCCTTCTATTCTGGCAAAGTACTCTTCCACTCCCCAGAAGCAGCCGCCTGCTAGATATATCTCTTTCATGTGTGCTCTCCTTATAATTAAGCGAATAAAAAGCCAACCAAGAAGGTCAGCTCATTTTCATATTCATCTAAAGCGTTATGGTGGCACTCACCCTGTTGCCTATGTTATTGTAGACCACATTATGGGAAAATGCTCGAACCAATATCAGCCCTCTGCCCTGCTCGCTTTCCACATTGGGCTCTCTCACGCTGTGTTCCACGTCAAATCCATCTCCGCCGTCGTCTATTATCAGCTCAATGGTTGACTTGTCTTTATTTATGATAAGTTCTAAGTCTATTTCTTTACTTTGATGATTGCCGTGTATAAATCCATTTATTATAAGCTCTGAAAGAACTAATTTTATGCTGTATTCAGTTGGTTCATCCAATTCAAACGATTTTCCGACACTCTCAACTACACTGTTTTTAGTTTTGCCTAAATCAGCCAAAGACAACAACCTATATTTTTCTGTGGTTATATTGTTCACTGTTACACCTCTACTATATCCTCACCTAGTATATAAACTTGAAGTCAAAATATCAAACACATTATTTGTTAAATTCTATGGCGAAGCTTTTCAAATATTTTTCTTTCTGCTCTTGAAATGTACATTTGAGACACTTCCAATGTGTCTGCCACTTCTCTCTGGCTTTTATTTCTATAATACCTCTGTACTATTATATATTTCTCTCTCTCGCTCAAAACATCCAGTGCTCTGGCAATAGAATCCTTTATGTCTACCTCATCATATCCTCTGTCAAAGTTTCCTACTAAGTCACCCAGAGTATATGCATTCTCATTGGAATAAATAGTGTCCAAAGATGTAGAATTGGAGTTCTCGATAACATCCAGCATCTCCAAAACATATTCTTCATCCATCTGCACACTTTCGCCTATCTCTAGCACAGTAGGCAGCCTGCCAAGATTAACTGAAAGCTCGTTGATTGCAAGTTTTATTTTTGTGATATCAGCAAGTGAACGTCTGGATATTTTTACACTGTTTCCAAATGCCCTGAAATAGTTTTTGATTTCACCTATTATTGTAGGCGTAGCAAAGCTTTGAAGCTTAACTCCTCTATCAATATCAAATCTCTCTATGCTCTTTAATAAAGACATTCTTGCTACTTGCAGTATGTCTTCATATTCTATGCCCCTGCCGACGTATTTCCTAGCTACGGCCTGCGCAATATTGGCATAGCGCTTATATATCTCATTCCTAAGCTCTATACTGGGAGACTCGTGATATTTCTTTAAAAGTTCCTCTTTGGAAAAAGAATCATAATCCATAAAAATAGTCAAATGCCCGTCTTAACAAATTTAACATAATCTACAGTGTCACCAGCTTTATGTATTTCCAATTCGCTAGTTGTAGCTTCGAGTATGTATTTGCTCAAATCTGTTTCAATATCAGCTTCTACAGCATCTTCTCTTTCTGTCAGTCCTTTTATTTCACACTTGGCGGTGTTGTCCTTTATTGTATACTCAATGCTTATGTCTGTATACCTGCCGCTGCTTATCAGCAAGATGCATCCTTCAGCTACTGCCGTTTTCAAATCATCCACGTCGCCTATAGTCATGTTTATTCTGGCTCCGATAGACGATGATGCCAATCTCGCGGTCAAAAGATACTGAGCTTTTGCAGGTATTGTTAATTTAATAATATCCATGCTATGCTCCTAACTGACAATGTTGAATACTGTATCTAGCCCCGTAATTGTAAAGATCTTTTTTATATGGTCTTTAAGCCCCACAATGGTTACCACTCCATCATAAACTTTGATGTGCTTATTAATGCTTACTAAAACACCCAACCCTGTAGAATCGATATAGTCCATATTTGTGCAATCCAATTTGAAATTTGCTTTTTGTTCGTTAATACACCCTAACATTAGCTCTTTTAATTTAGGGACAGTATATAAATCCATATCTGAATCTATATCTATTACCCATAAATTATTTGCGCCATCAAAAGACTTATTCATAAGTGCCTCCACTCTGCTGCTTTATTTCTATCCTTTTACAAAATGTATGTTAATTCTTTTATATTTTACAATGTAATGATAAATTTTTCAACCAAATAAACCGAATTTTGTGAATAACCTATCAACAAAATGTAAAAAATCCCAAAACAATCTGAATAATTCACATTATTTCGGGTTATATATTATTATTATATCTATTTTATGATATTAAACAATTTTATCATATCAATTTTTTCACGACAGTTTTCAAATATTTATATTATATATGCCCTACCATTTTTCACATAAATTCTATCTTCGCAAAGCAAGGAAACAGATTTTACCAAACAATCATGTTCGTATGGCAATATTCTTTTCGCCAAACTTTCGGGGGTGTCATCCTGATGCACCTCCACCGGGTGCTGCATAATTATAGGTCCTGTATCATAGTTGGCATCTACCAGATGAATAGTGCACCCGGATACCTTTACTCCGTTTTCAATTACAGCTTTGTGCACATTTTGTCCATAGTATCCCTTGCCGCAAAACATAGGAATCAACGATGGATGAGTATTGATTATCCTGTTTTCCCAGTTCTCCACCACCTGCATGCTCAATTTTTCCAAATACCCCGCTAGAACAATAATATCCGCCTGATGCTTTATTAATTCATCATTCACTCTTTTTTGCATGGCCTCCACAGAGCCTTCTGCTATTCTGTTTATATATATGCTCGGAATGCCAAATTCATCGGCTCTTTGCTTTGCATAGGCATCTTTTCTATTGTATATCAAAAGCACAACTTTTCCGTCTATCTTCTTGCTTTCGCATCCGTCGATAACCGCTTGAAAATTTGTGCCTGTGCCGCTTGCCAAAACCGCTATTTTTTTCATTTCAGCTTCACGTCTTTCTTTCCCTTTGCTATTTCGCCCATTATGTATCCACCGGACATCTCTGCCACGCCTTGCGCATCGTTTTTGTCTACACAAAGCACCATGCCTATTCCCATATTAAATGTATTATATGCACTCTGCATAGATATGCCGCTTTTTTCAACTAACATATCAAATATAGGCAAAACAGGATAGCTGGCTATATCTATCACAGCAGAAAGATTTTCGCTTAGTATTCTAGGAATATTCTCAATAAATCCTCCGCCAGTAATATGGCTGATGCCTTTTATATTGTATTTGCTTAATATTTCAAGCACTTCTTTTACATATATTTTTGTAGGTGTCAGCAGCTGCTCACCTATTGTCATACCTAGTTCATCGCTATATATATTCATGCTTGCCTTGTCGTCGCCCAGCACTTTTCGAACCAGTGAAAATCCATTGCTGTGAACACCAGATGAAGCAAGACCTATCAGCACATCACCTTCTTTTATGCTTGCTCCGGAAATGATCTTTGATTTGTCCACCATTCCTACGCAAAAGCCCGCCAGGTCATATTCGCCCTCTTGATAGAATCCTGGCATCTCTGCTGTCTCTCCGCCTATCAGTGCACATCCTGCCTGCACGCAGCCCTCGCTGATGCCTTTCACAATCAGTGCAGCATTTTGAGGCTCTAGCTTTCCTGTTGCCAAGTAGTCCAGGAAGAAAAGTGGTCTTGCACCTTGGCACACTATATCGTTGGCACACATTGCTACGCAGTCTATGCCTATGGTGTCATGCTTGTCCATTGCAAAGGCTATCTTCAGCTTTGTGCCTACGCCATCAGTTCCAGAAACCAAAACAGGCTGACTCATGCCCGTGGGCAGCTGATAAAGCCCGCCAAACGAGCCTATATCTCCTATAACATTCTCATCGAAGGTTTTAGCTACGTGTTCTTTCATCAGCTTCACAGCCTCATATCCAGCCTCTACATCAACACCTGCTGATTTGTAATCTATCGCCATAATTTCATCCTTTACATGTCATCAAAGCTTTGGTCTTCCAAAGTTAAAGATATTGGATAGTCTCCGTCAAAGCATCCTAGGCAAAACTGATTTTTTGTGCCTTCCACGCTTTCAAGCAAATCCTCCGCAGTCAAATACTCCAGCGAATCGGCACCAATCAGTTTCCTTATTTCTTCTACGCTGTTTTCCGATCCTATCAGCTGCTTTGCAGAGGGGGTATCTATTCCGAAATAGCAAGGGAACTTTACAGGTGGCGATGATATACGCATATGCACCTCTCTAGCTCCTGCTTCTCTCAGCATCTCAACGATTTTTTTGGATGTAGTTCCACGTACAATGCTGTCATCCACCAGAACCACTCTTTTGCCTCGCACATTCCTGCTCAATGCGTTCAGTTTCACTTTCACGCTTTGCTCACGCACCTTTTGCTTCGGTTTAATAAATGTCCTGCCTACATATCTATTTTTTGCCAAGGCTTCTCCGTATGGTATGCCGCTCTCTTCAGAATATCCCAGTGCTGCTGTAACAGCAGAGTCCGGCACTCCCGATACAATATCTGCCGCCACTGGTGCTTTCTTTGCCAGTATTCTGCCTGCCTTTGCTCTGGCATCATACACTGATATTCCGTCTATATGGCTATCTGTTCTGGCAAAGTATACAAATTCAAATATGCACAATTTTTTGTGGTCTTTTTCCTCGATCATAGTGGAGTGCACGCCGTCTTTGTCTATCACAACCATTTCGCCCGGAAGTACATCACGGATAAATTCTCCGTTTATTGCATCAAATCCGCATGTTTCACTGGAGAGCACATACATGTCTCCCACCTTGCCAAGCGACAGCGGGCGAATGCCATGGGGGTCACGCACGCCTATTAGTTTATCATTCACAGCTATTACCAAGGCATACGAGCCCTTTAGCCATCTCGTTGTTTTGATAATTGCTGTCTCTATTGTATCGTCGGAATATCTTGCAATCAGATGTGCAATAACTTCTGTGTCTAATGTGGTTTGATTGATATGCCCAAGCTGCAGAAGCTCATCTCTTAATGCTTTATAATTGATGAGGTTTCCGTTATGCGCCAGAGCCATCTGTCCTCTCCTTGAGGATATTACTAGAGGCTGAGCATTTATCAGCTGGGATTCACCGCTGGTGGAATACCTAACATGCCCTATGCCAAGATGCCCCTCGTCAATTAGCTCTTCTATTCCTTCATCGCCAAATACCTCGGTAACCAGTCCCATATTCTTGTGGAAGGATATTGTCTCTCCGTTGCTGGTTGCTATTCCTGCAGATTCCTGCCCTCTATGCTGCAGTGCATACAACCCATAAAAAATCGAATCTGTCACGTCGTGACCTGCTGCATCATACGCTCCAAACACGCCGCATTCCTCTGGCAGCCTGTCTGTGTACGGTTTTATCAGCTCAAATGGTTTATCCATTTTCATTAATTGGCCTTTCCGCCCATCAGTCTGCGCAGAACTTCCTGATAAGCATCCTCTACCCCACCTAGGTCTCTGCGGAATCTATCTTTATCCAGTTTTTCATTTGTTGTGGTGTCCCAGAATCTGCATGTATCAGGTGAAATCTCATCTGCCAATAATATTTCGCCCTTATATCTTCCAAATTCCAGCTTAAAATCTATCAATGTGATGTTCATGTCTTTCAAATATTCGCTCATGAAGTCATTAACTTTAAACGAGTACTTCGCAATTGTCTCCATCTCTTCTTTAGTAGCCAGATTCATTGCTGCTATGTGGTAATCATTTATCATTGGGTCACCTAGTTCATCATCTTTGTAGCAGTATTCCAAAACTGTAGTTGAAAGCTTTGTGCCCTCCTCCAAGCCCAGTCTTTTGGAAAGTGAGCCTGCTGCAATGTTTCTGACTATCACCTCTACCGGCACGATATCTACCTTTTTAACGACTGTCTCTCTGTCATTTAGCTCCTCCACAAAATGTGTGGGTATGCCCTCTTTTTCAAGAAGCTTAAACATATGATTGCTCATTAAATTGTTAACTGCACCTTTGCCTACTATTGTGCCCTTTTTCACTCCGTTAAATGCAGTAGCATCATCTTTATATGAAACTATTACATAGTCTTCATTTTCAGTTGAAAACACTTTTTTTGCCTTGCCTTCATACAGCTGATTTAGCTTTTCCATTTTGCACTCCTTATTTATTGAATTGATTTATTGCTCTCTATCACTTTTTGCTTCATATCTTCTTTAAATTTACCCAGTTTATCTGCTAGGTCGCTATATTTTAATGACATCATCTGCACAGCCAATACTGCTGCGTTTTCAGCACCGTTTACTGCAACTGTAGCTACAGGCACCCCAGATGGCATCTGCACTATAGACAAAAGGCTGTCCAGTCCATCCATCAAAGATGATTTTATTGGAAGCCCAATCACCGGCAATGTAGTAAATGCAGCTAACACTCCCGGCAAATGTGCTGCCTTCCCTGCTGCTGCAATTATAACGTCTATTCCATTTTCTCTGGCATTCCTTGCAAAATCGGCGGCTATATCCGGCGTTCTGTGGGCAGAACAAACCATAACATCCACCTCTACATCAAATTGTTTTAATGTGTTTATCGTTTTCTCGACCACAGGCATATCTGATGACGAACCCATGATTACAGCAACCTTTGGCATATTATTCATTGTCAATTTAATTACACTTCCTTTAATGCTTTTTAAAATTATCTTAAAAGTGGTTCGCTAATTATAATAACAAACCACCATTTATTTTACAACAAAAAATCATATATTATTTGTGAATTTTTAATAAATGTTCGTGTTTTTTAGTTTTTATTCTCTGCAAATACTACGCTTTGCATCGTTCCGTTTTCGGCAAGCTCTGCAAATGCTTTGTTAAATTCATTCAAAAGAGTAACGTCGCCGTTTTCAAAAACCAGCCGTACATCACGTCTGTTAATCTCGTTGTATTCTATTTCAGCATCATCCTGAGTGCTGTATGTCAGGTAATCCACTTCATTCACTATTATTCCGTCCAGATGACCGGATTCAAAATCTGCAATCAGCATTTTCGGCATAGCATAATATGAATATTTCGCATTGTGAAAATCGGTGATAGCCATAGCAGAATCGCGAATAAAGCCGACGTCCAGCACTCCGATTACTCCGCCGGATGCCAAATCCGCATCTCTGTGTTTTAAAAATATTACCTTGGTAGTGAATAAAATATTGCTCAATAAATCAACATCATTGCTTTCATCTATCATTATGTCGATTTCTTCATTATGCAGGTCTGCCTGCCACGTTTCCTCAGTTTGGCTTTTAAAATACACATCCAAATTCATGGTGTTTGCTGCAGCCCTGATTATATTAGCAACGGGCTCGTTAAGGTACGAGCCCGGATAATATCCTACTGTAATGCATCCTTTATATTTTGCAGTCTGTAGCGATGGGTCCTCTTTACAGGCGCACAAAGCCATAATCAACAAAATAATTAAAATAGCACTTAGTAGTTGTTTTGCTTTTTTCATGGATAAATTACTCCACAGAAATTATGTAATAATACAAAGGCTGCCCGCCTGTTTGAAGGTCTATTTCATAGTCCTCGTATTTTTCTTCCAAAGCTTTCAGCAATGTTTCAGCCTGAGAGTCCTTTGTATCTTCGCCTTTAAATATCGTAATGATTTCGGCATCTTCATTCATTTCGGTCATTTTTTCAATCAGTTTCTTTGTGACATCAGATACTCTTTTGCCCACAACTGATATTTTGCCGTCTATCATTCCCATTATGTCGCCTTCTTTTATGTCCATATCGTCATATGAAGAATCACGAACAGCGTATGTAACCTGACCTGTGATTACATCCTGCATGGATGCCGTCATATCTTCTGTCATGTTGTCTTTGCTATCAGGGTCATATGCCAGCATAGCTGCAATACCCTGAGGAGATGTTTTGGATGGAATAACGTGCACCTTGCTGCTTACTATGTCTGCAGACTGCTGTGCTGCCATTATAATGTTTGAGTTGTTCGGCAAAACATATACATTTTCTGCGTGCACTTTAGTAATGGCCTTTGCTATATCATCTGTAGATGGGTTCATGGTCTGTCCGCCCTCTACCACATAGTCAACACCCAAGTCCTTGAATATGGCTGCCATTCCGTCGCCAGCTGTCACAGCAACTACACCATTTTTCTTTTTAGGCGTGTTGTTTTTCTTTTTCAAGACTTCTCTGTTTTGCTCGCGCATGTTCTCTATTTTTATTTTGTCCAGTTCGCCAAGTCTCAGTGCATATTGCAGCACCTTGCCCGGCATGTCTGTGTGAACATGGATCTTCACCAGCTCTGTGTCGCCAACCACCACTATGCTGTCGCCTAGTTTGCTGATTTTTGTTTTAAATACATCGATGTCTTCCAAGCTAACATTCTCGAATAAATTAATAATGAAAAATTCCGTACAATAACCAAATGTTATCTCTTCTAAATCATCTATTATAGGCTCAAACATCTGTGCTTTGCTGTCAACTGTCAGCTCAGACAAATCTCCCGCCGGCTCTTCGCCCTTCATTGCTGAAATAAATCCTTGGTATATCAGCAGAAGTCCTTCTCCGCCCGCATCCACCACACCTGCTTTTTTCAGTACATCCAGCATATCTGGTGTTTTTGCCAGTATTTCTTTGCCATACTTCATGGCGGCTTCCATCACTTCGATTACATCATCTGTTTCCAGTGATTTTTTCTGGGCTTCTTCCGCAAACGCTCTAGCTACTGTCAGTATTGTGCCTTCACGAGGTTTCATAACAGCTTTATATGCTGTCTCTACACCAAATTGCAGTGATTGTCCCAGCTCCTTTGCATTAATTGTTATCTTGCCCTTAAGTCCATTGTAGAAGCCTCTAAAAATCTGTGAGAGTATTACTCCAGAGTTTCCTCTTGCTCCTTTTAGAGAGCCGCGAGATAGTGCTTCTCCCATCACGTCTATTCCATTTACTTCTGCCTGGTTTACCTGATTAATTGCACCTTTCATAGTAAATGACATGTTCGTTCCAGTGTCCCCATCAGGTACCGGAAAAACATTCAATGCATTAATATCTTCTTTATAACGCTCTAGCAGCAGCGCGCCGCTTACTATCATTTCTTTCAAAAGAGCGCCGTCAATACTTTTTAATTTCACGATTTTTTCCTTTCTTACCTAATCTCCGATTCTTACGCCCTGAACGCTGACATTCACTTTGCCTACCTTTAGTCCAGTAAATTTTTCAACGTTATATTTTATGGTTTCCTTCGCACTTTGAGCAACCGCATTTATCGATACGCCATACTCTACAATTACGAACATATCAATATCAACAATATCATCTTTCATGTTCACTTTTATGCCCTTATGATAGTTTTCCAAATGCAGAAGTTTGGCTATTCCGTCACCTGCCGATTTTGCTGACATTCCAACCAATCCATAGCATTGCTCTGCACTGATTCCTACAATAGTGGCGATAACATCTGACGATATAGAAATGCTTCCCTTGTCGTTTACAATGGTTGCCATGTTAACTCCTTTCTGAAATTATCTTATTCATTTAATAAATCTGCACACCTATTAAAGTATACATATTTTATACTAATTTTGTGATTACTGCAAGGCTTAGAGACATCATAATATGATAATCAGCTGTATTTCTAGTTTTCTCCCTGCTTCGCAACCATAGCTGCACCTAGTATTCCAGCGTCATTTTTCAGCAGCGCCGGCACTATTTCTGTGCCCTCGTGCAGCGGAGAAAAATATCTTTCTTTGCATTTATTTCGTATTTTGTCAAACAAAAAATCTCCTGCATTTGCCAATCCACCGCCTATACATATTTTTTGGGGATTAAGCATATTTATAAAGCTAATTATTCCATCGCTTAGATATTCACAGTAGTCTTCAAATGCCAAAACGCATGCCTCGTCTTTTTCTCTGGCTCCGTCCACCACATCCTTGGCTGATATATGCTCTAGCCCTCCTATGCATTCGTGAAGTATGGAATTTTTATATTTTTCTGCGTATTCTTTTCCTATTCTAATTAGTGCTGTAGCTGCGGCGTATTTTTCTAGGCATCCCTTTCTACCGCATGAGCACTGAACTCCACCATAAACAAAAGTGACGTGTCCCAGCTCTCCTCCAGCGTGATTGTGCCCGGCTATAACCCTTCCGTTTACAATCATTGCACCGCCAACACCCGTTCCCAGGGTCAGCATTATAGCGTCTTTTGAACCTTTCAAATTTCCGAATTCTATTTCGCCAAGTGCTGCTGCATGTGCATCGTTATCTATGTATACTTTTTTATCCATCAGCTCTTCAAGGTCGTTTCGCAGTGTGACACCGTGCCAAAACAAATTCTTGCAGTGTGCCAGCCCTTCAGGCGTCTCTATGCCTGGCATACCAATGCCTACTGATGAAATATCTTTATAGTCTACATCGGATTCATCGATTACTTTTTTGCATAAATCAAAAATGCTGTGCAGTAGTTCTTCGTATGGTCTCTCTGCCAAAGTGGGGCATTCAGCTTTGTTCAATATGCCCTTTTTGTCGTCTACCACTCCTGCCGCTATATTCGTGCCTCCTATATCAACACCAACATATATCACTAAATCAATTCCTCCTCGTTTTTCATCAGCTGGTCTGTCAATGCAATAGCTGCATTATAGCCCATTTTCTTAAGTCTATAGTTTCTGGCTGCTACCTCTATTATGATAGCCAGGTTTCTGCCCGGTCGCACAGGTATCGTAATCCTCGGAATTCCAACTCCCAATATGGAGCCGAGGTCTTCACTGATTCCCAACCTATCGTATACCTTTGTCGGGTCCCATGCCTCCATCTCTATCTGCAGATGTACAGTTTTCTCATTCAGTATTGATCCCACACCAAACATTTGGCGTATATCAATTATGCCTACTCCGCGTATCTCCATGAAATGCCTTACAGAAAGCGGTGCCTTTGCTTTTAGCATCTCATCAGATGTGCGAACTATCTCCACTGCGTCGTCAGCCACCAGTCTGTGTCCGCGTTTTATCAGCTCTAGTGCTGTCTCGCTTTTTCCTATTCCGCTCTCGCCTACCAGCAGTATTCCCACGCCGTATACATCCATAAACACGCCGTGCCTAGTGATGCTTGGTGCCAAAATTCTGTCGGCGTACATTACGCCCATATGTATAAGCTTTGTAGTTACTAATTTTGAAATAAAAACTGGTCTATTGTATTTTTTTGCTACGTTTATAATAACGTCCTTCATGGAGTCCTGCGAGCGGCTGATAATAATTGCAGGGATATCTTTGGACATCAGTTTCTCTAATGCCTTTTCCCTCTGTTCCTCGTTCAGTGCCTGCTCCAGATATGATATCTCCACTTTTCCCAAAACCTGCAATCTTTCCGATGCAAAATAGTCAAAAAAGCCTGCAAGCTGCAGACCTGGTCTGTTTATACTGGATGATACTATTTCTATGGTGTCGTTTTCTCCCCTATAGAGAATATCTAAATCCAAGTCATTGATAAAATCATCAATTTTTACTGTAGCCATATTATACCCACCTAAACAATTGTGTTTCGATTATTATAACACTTTTAATAAAAAACTTCACCTGTTTAGCAAAAATCTCTCCATCGCTTCTATTGCTCCGTCTTTTTCCTGCGAGGGGCATATATAGTCAGCAGCGTCCTTTGCCTCCTGCACTGCATTTTCCACCGCCACGCCTAGTCCGCATTTTTCTATCATGTCCACGTCGTTTCCGCCGTTTCCTATGCTCATGGTGTTTTCTAGGGTAAATCCGTAATATTCTGCTAGTGCTTTGCATGCATTGCCCTTTGATGCGTTTATATTGTTGAATTCTACATACGTTCCGCTGGAGCGTGTGATTTGAAGTCTATTTTCAAATTTTTTTAATGCCAGATTATATATTCTCTCAGATTCTTTTTCATCACAGATTATCAGCATCTTTGTCGGGCTAAAATCCAATACCTTTAATAAATCCTTCTTTGTTTCTTTTGCCCGTATGCCTGTCAGATACTCATATCTTTCGCTTTTGGCACAGTGCTCATACACAAAATAATCTTCTTTTGAATAGTACTGAATATACTGATTGTGCTCTTTTGCAAATTCCAGCACCTCTACAGCATAATTATAGTCAACCGGCAGATGAAGTATATTCTCTCCCGTTTTAGCATGCTTTACAAGCGCACCATTATAGCTGATAATAGGCTCATTTATATCCAGCTCCCTAGCATAAGGAAAGGCAGAAGTATGCATTCTGCCTGTTGCTATCGATACCTTTATTCCTTTTTTCTGAACCTTTGCTATAGTGTCATATGCCCTTTGAGTGATGCCTGTATTCTCTGAGATTAAGGTATCATCCAAATCTGTCACTACAAGTTTAATGTCCATTATTCTCCGACCAGCTCCAAAGTGTCTCTTGCTATCATTACTTCTTCATTTGTAGCTATTGAGTATGCAGCTACTTTTGAATTTTTTGTAGATATCTGAACCAAGTCTGCCTTAGAATCATTTGTTTTTCTGTCTATTTCCAGCCCTAGGAACTCCATGTCTTCCAATATGTCAGCTCTCATGTCCGGGTTGTTTTCGCCTATGCCAGCTGTGAATACGATTACATCAACTCCGCCCATTGCAGCTGCATATGCTCCGATGTATTTTTTAACTCTGTAGCAGAACAGATTATAAACTCTTATTGCAGCCTTATTGTCATTAGCCACTTCAGCTTCTATATCCCTCATGTCTGATGATATTTCAGAAACGCCCAGTATTCCGCTTTTTTTATTTAGTATATCCATCACTTCGCCGATACTCATGTTCTCTATCTGCATAATGTATTCCACAATAGATGGATCTAAGTCGCCGCATCTGGTTCCCATCAGCACGCCCTCCAAAGGAGTAAGACCCATTGATGTATCTACGCTTTTGCCATGTTTCACAGCAGAAACAGAGCCGCCATTGCCTAAATGGCAGATTATTGTGCGAAGCTCTTCTACCTTCTTATCCATAACTTTTGCTACTTCTTGTGAAATGAATTTGTGGCTTGTTCCGTGGAAGCCGTATCTGCGAACTTTATTATCTCTGTAATATTTGTATGGAATCCCGTATAGATATGCCCTTTCCGGCATAGATTGGTGAAATGCTGTATCAAAAACTGCTACTTGTTTTTTATTTGGCATAATCTCTTTGCATGCCTCAATACCCATGATGTTTGCTGGATTGTGTAGTGGCGCCAAGTCTATATTGTCTTTAATGGCTTTCATCACTTCATCGTCTATCAAAACTGATTCGCTGAATTTCTCTCCGCCATGCACTACTCTGTGTCCCACTGCCGCAATGTCGTTCATGCTTTCTATCACGCCATGTTCCTTGTCTACCAAAGTGTCCAATACCAGCTTTATAGCTTCTGTATGGTTCTTTAGCGGCATATCCATTACTGCCTTTTCTTTGCCTGGTACTTGATGCTTCAGCACAGAGCCATCAATAGCTATTCTCTCTACTATGCCCTTTGCCAGCACCTCTTCATTTGTCATGCTAATTAATTGATACTTTAGCGATGAACTTCCTGCGTTGATTACTAAAACTTTCACTTTATATAAATCCTCCCGAAAAAAATAATTACACAAATTCTAAATATACTATTTATCTTCTAATAATTCTCTGTCTTTTAACATTATCATATATAATGTATAATGATAAGTAGACAAAACAAAAGTCTGTCTTTTTAGAAACAAACTACATTATAACTCTATTTGTGTAATAAGAAAAGTTTTTTATTAAGGTATTTATAATAAAAATGAAGATTTGCGGAATAATTGCTGAATATAATCCGTTTCATAACGGACACAAGCTGCAGATGGATAATGCGAAAAAGCAATCCAGTGCAGATATTTGTGTTGTAATTATGAGTGGCATGTTCACCCAGCGAGGTGATATGGCAATTGCATCAAAATATGAAAGAGCAAAAATGGCACTTTCTCAGGGAGCAGATATAGTGATTGAGCTTCCTGTGTGCTATGTATTGCAGCCTGCAGAATACTTTGCCTTAGGCGGCGTCGGCATACTAGATGGTATCGGTACTGATTATATTTCATACGGTACGGAGGCTATTTCAGAAAAAGACAGAAAGATAATAGACCAATTCGTCAACATCACAAATAATCCTACACGCAAGTTTGAAAAACATATACAGTCAAATATAAAAGATGGCTTAGGCTATCCTCAGGCTAGAGCTCTAGCTTTTCAGCAAATATCTAGTGAAGATAATACCAGCATATTGAAAAGCCCTAATGCAATTTTAGAAATAGCATATAGAAATGCAATATATAAGCTGAAATCAAAAATCCAACCCATTCCTGTGCCTAGAGTAGGCGACGCATACCACGAATCATCTCCTAAAAGCTCTATCGCGAGCGCTACTGCCATCAGGCAGCTGATACATTCATCAAAGGATTATTCCAGTTTTATGCCTTTGCAGTGCTATGAAATATTAGAGAGCTATCTTGCAAATAATACACCTGGTAATATTGAATTGATGTATTCGCATTTTCTGCATGTTCTAGCTACTAGCCCCGATAGTATTAAAAAAGTATCAGACGGAAATGAGGAGCTATACAACCGCATGATAAAGGCTGTATCCGCTTCCAAAAGCATGTACGAATATATAGATAATGTTTCTACTCGTAGGTTCACCTATGCCCGCGTTTCACGAGCTATTATGCACAGCGTTCTAGGCATTTCTTCCGATTCTGTTTTGCAGATTAGAAAAAACCTGCCCCTATATGCCAGAGTGCTGGGGATAAAAGAAGAAAAGCGAAGTGCATTGGGCACGCTGACAAAGCAATCCAAAATACCTGTGGTCATCTCAGCTGCAAACCCAGACCTAAATAGCAGTCTTCAGATAAAAATGCTGCAAAAGGACATAGCGGCCACCAATCTATACAATATGAGCATAGAAAAGCATTTTTTGTTTAACCAAGACTATACGCAAAAATTAACTGTCTATTAATAATTACATTATTTTGTTGACAATGTAATTTGTGTGTTATATCATTCTTATCATGACTTTTCATGTAAAAAAACATTTAGATAGCCTTAATCTTGTGAATTGCCCTATCATAGAGCAAATATCTGAATATATAAATAATCATTTCCCAAATGTGACAGAACATATAAATAGAAAAGAAATAGAATACAAAGCAGACAGTTCGTATGTATCTTTTTGCTGCCATAAAAATCACTTTTCTTTCAAGTCAAATGATAAAAACTCTTTGGATGTTATAGACTCTCTTCTGCCGGATAGCAAAAGAAAAGCTGACAGCGTAGAGATGAAGTATGACGAAGAGTACGCTCTTCATGCAGTAAAGGTGGCTGTGAACTATTCTTTCAATCCAAACAAAGTAGTATACTCAAATATGCAACAAGCGAAATTTTTGAGCCGCCCCAATAGATTTATTGCTAATATCGAAATTGAAGGCGAACAGCATATATGCCATGTAAAAAACACAGGGCGTTGCAAAGAGCTGCTGATTCCCGGCAGCACTGTATATGTGAAGCAGCACAGCAACCCAAAAAGAAAAACTAACTATTCTCTTATATCCGTGTTAAAAGGCGATATGATTATTAATATTGATTCCCAAGTGCCAAACAAAGCCATGCACAAATGGCTTCTGCAGGGTAATTTGTTTAAAGATGTAGAATATATTAAGCCGGAATATAAATACGGTGATTCTCGAATTGATTTTTTTATAAAGACAAAAGACAAAAAAGTTCTTCTGGAAGTAAAGGGTGTGACATTGGAGGAGAACGGTATAGCGATGTTCCCAGATGCGCCTACCGAGCGAGGCGTGCACCATGTTCATCAGCTAATGAAGGCAAAGAGTGAAGGATATGAAAGCTATATAATCTTTGTAATACAAATGAATACTGCCAAATATTTCACACCTAATTATAGAACCCACCCAGAGTTTGGAGAAGCTCTTAAGCAAGCACAAAAGCAAGGCGTAAATATATTGGCATACGATTGCTATGTTACAGAAGATTCTATTGCGATTAACAATAACTGTCCAGTTAGATTATAAAAAGTATTTACCAGCTCTTAATTATTTGCAAAAAGAATGCCTCGGAAATAAATCCGAGGCATTTTTGTTTTTATTTGTTTTCTGTGTATTACAGTATGCGTTCCTCAGCAAGCTTTTTGTATGTTTCCAAACGTTTCTTTGCTTCGTTTTCTGCATCCACAAACAGCTTTTCTGCTGCTTCTGGGAACTGTGACACCAATGTTGTGTAGCGGCGTTCGCCTTTCAGGAATTCGCCGTATCCCATTGTAGGCTCTTTTGAATCCAATATGAATGGGTTTTTGCCCTCATCACCTAGTGCTGGATTAAAGCGATACAATGGCCAGTATCCTGTTTCTACAGCTTTTTTCATTTCTGCTTGGGATCTGCCCATGTTGATACCGTGGTTGATACATGGAGCATATGCTATAACAATTGATGGACCTGGATATGCCTCAGCCTCTGTAACCGCTTTTACAAGCTGAGCTGGGTTTGCACCCATAGATACTGATGCTACATATACATAGCCATAGCTCATTGCCATCATGCCAAGGTCTTTTTTACGTGTGCGTTTTCCTGCAGCTGCGAATTTGGCAACAGAACCGGTTGGTGTGGCTTTTGATGCCTGACCACCTGTATTGGAATAAACTTCTGTATCAACAACTAAAACGTTGATATCTTCGCCCATTGCCAGCACGTGGTCCAATCCGCCGTATCCGATGTCATATGCCCATCCGTCGCCGCCGATAACCCATACGGATTTTTTAACCAGCATGTCACGCATTGAATCTAGTTCTTTGTATTTGCTGCCCTCTTTGTCAAGAACTGCACATACTTTCTTTGATGCTGCCTTTGAGCCTTCTGCATTTTCTTTATTTTCAATCCATTCAGCAAAGGCTGCCTTTGCATCTGCTGATGCACTATCCATAGCTTCTGTCATGATGCGTTCAATATTGTCACGACGTTGGCTATATGATAGAACCATACCAAATCCGAACTCTGCATTATCTTCAAACAATGAGTTTGCCCATGTAGGTCCGTTGCCGTCTTGGTTTATTGTGTATGGAACTGTTGGAGCTGATCCACCATAGATAGATGAACAGCCTGTAGCATTTGCTACTACCATTCTATCGCCATAAAGTTGTGTGATAAGCTTTACATATGGTGTTTCGCCGCAGCCTGCACATGCACCTGAGAACTCGAATAGAGGCTTCAGGAATTGTGTGTTCTTTACATTCGGGCTTGAAATATCCACTTGATTTTCTGGTAATTGTACTGCAAAGTCAAACAATGATGCTTGGTCTAGCTCTCCCTCATATTCTTTCATTTCCAGTGCTTTTTCACCTTTGCGTCCTGGGCAGATGTCTGCACAGTTTCCGCAGCCGGTACAATCCATTGGAGATATTTGAATACGATATTCTTTGCCTTCAAATCCTTTACCTATTGGCTTAACTGTATCAAAGCCTTCTGGTCTGTCAGCACCTTCGTCTATCAGTATAGGTCTGATTACAGCATGCGGGCAAACTAGTGAACATTGGTTGCATTGGATGCAGTTTTCTGAAATCCAGTGTGGAACATAGTCTGCTATGCCGCGTTTTTCATACATTGTTGTTCCTGTTGGGAAACGTCCTGCAGGATCGAATGCTGATACTGGCAGGTCATCACCTTTTTGTGCAACTATTGGTGAAATAACGCTGTTTACGTAGTCATCACCTTTAACATATTGTGGCTCTGCACCTTCTGTTGTCGTTGCCCAGCTGTCAGGATAGTTGATTTCTTCTATGCCTGCTACAGCATTATCAATAGCTGCATAGTTCATCTTAACTATGTCTTCGCCCTTTTTGCCGTATGATTTATCAACAGCTTTTTTCATGTATTTTTCAGCGTCTTCATATGGAATAACGCCTGAAAGCTTGAAGAATGCAGCCTGCATAACTGTATTGATACGTCCGCGCATTCCTACGCCTTCTGCTACCTTAGCTGCATCAACGTTATAGAACTTCAGGTTCTTCTTTGCAATTATGTTCTTTAGAGATGCCGGAAGTTTCTCATCCATCTCTTCTGCACTCCAGCCGGAATTCAATAGGAATGTTGCACCATTTTTGATGCCCTTTAATATATCATAACGAGTTACATATGATTGATTATGGCATGCAATAAAGTCAGCACTGTCTATTAGATAAGTTGACTTGATTTCTTTTTTACCAAATCTTAAGTGTGATACTGTAAAACCACCGGACTTTTTAGAGTCATATGAGAAATAACCTTGAGCATACATATCTGTATGGTCACCGATGATCTTAATTGAGTTCTTATTTGCACCAACTGTACCGTCTGAACCCAAGCCATAGAATTTACATGAGATAGTTCCTTCTGGAACTGCATTTATTTCCTCTTTTATCTCGATTGATGTGTTTGTTACATCATCATCAATACCTACTGTAAAGTGGTTTTTGGCTTCGCCGTTCAAATTGTCGTATACAGCCTTGACCATAGATGGAGTAAATTCTTTTGAACCCATTCCGTAGCGTCCGCCTATCAATACGTCTACTTCGCGTCCTGCTTCACGCAATGCAGAAGCCACGTCAACATACAGAGGCTCGCCAACTGAACCAGTTTCTTTTGTTCTGTCCAGTACAGCAATTTTCTTAACTGAAGCAGGGATAGCTTTTACGAAATGCTCAATTGAGAATGGTCTGTACAGACGAACCTTGATAATACCTACTTTTTCACCTTTTGAAGTTAGATATTGTACTGTCTCGTCTGCTGTGTCAGCACCTGAACCCATCAAAATGATTATGCTTGTTGCATCTTTAGCACCTACATAGTCAAATAGATTGTATTCGCGGCCTGTCAGTTTTGATACCTTTTCCATTGCATCTTCAACAATTGCAGGAACAGCATCATAATACTTGTTTGCAGCTTCTCTGCCTTGGAAGTATATGTCTGGGTTTTGTGCAGTACCTTGCAGATGTGGATGTTCAGGATTCATAGCTCTGTCTCTGAACTCTTGGATTTTATCCCACGGAACCAGTTTTTTCATATCTTCATAATCGATTACATCTATCTTTTGCACTTCATGAGAAGTACGGAAACCGTCAAAGAAATGAAGGAATGGTACAGAAGAATTTAGGGCTGATAGGTGGGAAACCAATGCCATATCCATAGCCTCTTGAACAGAGTTTGATGAAAGCATTGCAAATCCTGTTTGACGTGCAGCCATAACGTCTGCATGGTCACCAAAGATTGATAAAGCGTGTGTTGCCAGAGAGCGAGCACTTACATGAAAAACGCCTGGCAGCAATTCGCCGGCAATTTTATACATGTTAGGAATCATCAGCAATAATCCTTGTGATGCTGTAAATGTAGTTGTTAATGCACCTGCTGCCAATGATCCGTGTACAGCACCTGCAGCTCCACCTTCTGATTGCATCTCAGTAACCTTAAGTGGTTGTCCCATAAGGTTCTTGAGACCATAAGCTGCATTTACGTCTGCAACTTCAGCCATAGGTGAGGATGGTGTAATTGGGTAGATGGCAGCAACGTCTGAAAACGCATATGCCACGTGGCTGGCAGCTGTGTTGCCATCCATGGTTAGTTTTTTAGCCATTTGTAGCCTCCTCGAAATTTGTTTTGTTGTAAAATATTAAGAACACCTAACTTAAAAAGCAGTGTGATTTTAACCAAAATATAATATGAAATTACTATTGCTATATCCAACTACTAATTATAATGCTATGAGTTAATTGATGTCAAGGTGATTTTTGCGTTTTTTGGCTTTTATAGTTTATTACAAAATAGCTGTTTGAAAATGAATAAATTCTCTTATATAATATTTAGAATTGGGTGAAGAGAGTTGTCATTTTTTAAAATCATATCAACCTAGATAATTATTATATTTTTAGTGTATAATGATGCTTTCTATTAAAAGAATAGTTACAATATGTTAATATTTTAATATGTATTTATGTGTTTTTTTATGCTATAATACAGATAAATAAAATAAATTAACAAAAATGACATAAAAATTACATATTTATCATGTTTATATTATTGTGATTATGGCAACTTGTGTTATAATATTTATATATATGTGCAGTTTGTACAAATAAATATGGTTAATTTATCTTTTTTAAAGAGTTTGGGGCTATAATAGGTAGATAGTGACGAGGAGAGATTGAGTGGATAAGTACAAATATAAAGCGTCCAACAGTCAGGGTCAGATTATTGAGGGAGTTTACGAAGCTTCAAGTGCCGACGATGTTCGTGCAATGATACGCGAGAAGCATTTTTTCCCTCTAGAAATAACTAAACAAGCAGAAACTTTGGCTAATAAAGATATTGTTATCTTTTCAAAAATTAGCTTGAAGGTTGTTTATATTTTTTGCGAGCAGTTTGGTGCTATTCTTCGCTCCGGCGTACCGATGGTCAAAGGTCTGGAGATGATGATTACACAGTGCGAAAACAAGGACTTGCAGAAAGTATTGGCAGACGTAAGCGAAAAAGTACGTTCCGGAACTTCGATGTCAAACGCTTTTAGAGAACATAGCAAAAGGTTCCCCGGAATCTTCATATCTATGATTGAAGCAGGCGAAGCATCAGGTACATTGGAGCTATCCTTCAGAAGAATGGGTATAATGTTCAAGAAGGATGCGAAGCAAAAATCAAAGATAAAAGGAGCTATGACATACCCTACTATTTTAGCTATTGTTGTGGTAGTAGTTGTTATAATCCTTTTGAAAAAAGTTGTTCCTACTTTCGAAGCTATGTTTGCAGGTGCCGGAGCTGACCTGCCAGGCATAACACAGGCACTTATTGACATGAGTGACTTCGTGGAAAACTATCTTGGCTTGATGATTGCAATAACTGCAATAATTGCTGTTTTGTTCTGGGTGTTCCTGAGAACAGAACAAGGACGATTGGGTTTTGATAAATTTAAAACAAAAATACCTATGATTGGTAAGCTTTATGGAAAAATCTTAGCATCTAGGTTTACAAGAACTCTATCTACGCTGTTTGCATCTGGTGTTTCCCTAACGGACTCCATGGATATAACAGCAAGGTCTATGATAAATAAATACGTTGAGGAACGCCTGGTAAATGCGACTTCAAAAATCAAGCAAGGCGTACCATTATCAGAATCTATAACAGCTGCAGCAATATTCCCCGTTATGGTATCGCAGATGGTAAAGGTTGGTGAAGAGTCCGGTACTTTGGATGATTTGCTGACAAAAGTATCAGATTATTACGAGGAAGAATCAGAAAATGCTGTATCTCAGCTAATGGGCATGATGGAGCCGGCAATTACTTTGGTTCTAGGTGGAATTGTTTTATTCATCGTTTTAGCAATAATGATTCCGATGTTCAATATGGGTAACTTAGTGTAGTATACCCTTGGAAAAAAGAAAATTTTATTTTAGTATATTATTTAAATAATATATTAAATATATAAAAAGCCGGAAGGCGAAAAATGGAGGATTAACAAGATGAAAAGATCTAAAAACAACAAAGGCTTTACACTAATCGAACTAATCGTTGTTGTTGCAATCATTGCTATACTAGCAGCTATAGCAGTTCCTGCATATAACAACATCCAAGACCGTGCAGCTCGTACAGCAGCTCTATCTAATGCTCGTATTATTATTTCAAGTATTAGTGCTCACAATGCTATGTGCGATGCAGACCCAACTCTAACAGAGATCGTTGGAACTGAATCAGGCGGCGTAGTTGCTTTGACAGGTATCACAACAGTTGACGATTTCAACACAGCATGCGAGATTGATCTATCAGGTATGACAGATGCTAACTTCACAATTGCTCTTCAATACCTAGATGTTGTAGACGGTGACAATTTTTCACTGGACGAAACATATGACCATACTGCTACCTGATTAGAGTAAAATATTTAGCTTTTGAACAACATATAAAACCTTGCTGCTTAGCAAGGTTTTTGTTGCAAATTTTTTAAGTTAATATAATAATAATTTCACTAGCATTATAAATGCTTTTGAAAATCTCTAATTTTATGCAATTTATGCACATGTTTCAGAAAGGAAGGATTAAGAATATGAAAAAAACTAAGAAGAATAAGGGCTTCACGTTAATCGAACTGATCGTTGTTGTTGCTATTATCGCTATATTGGCTGCTATTGCAGTCCCTGCATACAATAATATTCAAGATCGTGCAGCTCGTACAGCAGCATTTTCAAATGCTCGCATAATCATTTCAAGTATTAGTGCTCACAACGCTATGTGTGATGCAGATCCATTACTAACACCTATTGTTGGTACAGCTGCAGCTCAAGGAATTCAGCTAGATACTATTACTACAGTTGACCAATTCAATACTGTATGTGAAATCGATTTGTCCGGTATGACAGATGCTAACTTCCTGATTGCATTGGAATATCTAGAAGTTGTAAATCAAGATGAATTCTCACTAAACGAGACCTACGATCATACTGCTACTTGATGATTTGAATCAATAAAATCAAAACTTAAACCTCACTTAAATCAAGTGGGGTTTTTTATATGTCAAAAGACAGCCCGCAAGCTGTCTTAAAATATATTTATAAAATTATTTTGATATTTCCCTATGCAGCATAGTCACCCTGATAGCTGACGAGTGTTGCATCGAATACTCCCTCTATCTTCAGCAGCTCGTTTACAACATTTGTGTTGTCTCCCGGCAGACGTACTTCCATAGTCACCTCTACTCCGCTTGCTGATACTGTTTTGGATTTCAGTCGTGTTCCCTTTGGCAGTCTTCTCAGTGCATAGTTCACCTGATTTGTGCTCTCAAAGTCATGTCTGACTATCAGCAGATATGCATATGAGCCTTTGCTT
>JBFLKU010000024.1:0-6497 GCA_040883315.1 Eubacteriales bacterium | reverse complement strand
GGTATTGATGTGCGGGAGACATTTGCAAGGATGGCAATGAATGACGAGGAAACAGTTGCACTTATAGCAGGTGGGCATACATTTGGTAAATGCCACGGTGCAGGCGATGCAGCAAACGTAGGGCCTGAACCTGAAGGTGCAGATATTACGGAGCAAGGACTAGGATGGAAAAGCAAATATAAAAGCGGCAAAGGCAGCGACACAATATCCAGCGGTATAGAAGGTGCTTGGAAAGCTAATCCGACAAAGTGGGATATGGGATATCTGAAAACTTTGTTTAAATACGAGTGGGAGCTAGTGAAATCCGCTGCAGGTGCAAACCAATGGTTAGCTAAGGATGTAGCAGATGAAGACATGGTAGTGGCAGCCCATGACCCATCAAAAAAAGAGCGTCCCATGATGACAACGGCGGATTTATCCCTAAGATACGATCCTATTTATCAAAAGATTGCCAAAAGGTATCTGGAAAACCCTGCAGAATTTGAAGATGCTTTTGCACGTGCATGGTTCAAGCTGACACATCGCGATATGGGACCTAAATCCCGCTATCTAGGTGAAGAAGTGCCGGATGAAGATTTAATCTGGCAGGATCCTGTGCCAAAAGCTGACTATGACATGATTGATGAAAAAGACATCACAGAGCTAAAGGCAAAAGTATTAGCTTCCGGTCTTTCTGTATCTCAACTGGTGAAAACAGCATGGGCATCTGCTTCCACATTCCGCGGGTCAGACATGAGAGGCGGTGCAAACGGAGCACGTATCCGGCTGGAGCCCCAAAAAGGCTGGGAGGCAAACGAACCTAAAGAGCTGGTCAAAGTTCTGAAAGCATTAGAAAAAGTCAAAGCAGATTTCAATAAGGCAAATGGCAAAAAGAAGGTATCATTAGCAGATTTAATTGTTCTCGGCGGTGCTGCAGCCATAGAAAAGGCAGCTAAAGCTGCAGGGCATAGTGTGTCTGTTGAGTTTAAACCTGGCCG
This sequence comes from Eubacteriales bacterium, assembly GCA_040883315.1. Taxonomy (GTDB): domain Bacteria; phylum Bacillota; class Clostridia; order Christensenellales; family UMGS416; genus JAFGUF01. Next base: position 5,520 of record JBFLKU010000024.1, on the reverse strand, counting down.
CACTGATGCTACGCAGGAGCAAACTGATATAAATTCATTTGCACTTCTGGAGCCATGTGCTGACGGCTTTAGAAACTATCAAAAGAAAAAATATGCTGTGAAGGCTGAAGAGCTAATGCTGGACAAGGCACAGCTTCTTACATTAACTGCTCCGGAGATGACTGTTCTGGTAGGTGGCATGCGTGCACTGGGAGCAAACTACGGCAATGCAGACTTAGGCGTGTTCACAGACAAAAAAGAGACATTAACAACTGACTTCTTTGTTAACCTGCTGGATATGGCAACCCAATGGAAAGCCAGCAAGAAAGATGACGAAATATACGATGGATTTGACCGTGCTACTGGCAAAAAGAAATGGACTGCCACACGTGCAGATTTGGTGTTTGGCTCTAATTCCCAGCTACGTGCTGTAGCGGAAGTATACGCATGCTCTGATTCAAATGAGAAGTTTATAAATGATTTTGTAGCTGCATGGAACAAAGTGATGAATCTAGATCGTTTCGATTTGAAATAGCGACAAAATATAATTAATTCAAAGAAAGCCTCACTAATTAAAAGTTGAGGCTTTCTTATAAAAAAGATTTATTAGATATAATCAATATAAGAGGAATAGTAAATAGATGAAAACTAACTTAACTATTAAAAAAGTATTTTTTATTTTTTTAGGTACTCTATCATTGGTCATTGGTGTTATTGGCATCTTTGTGCCTTTGCTTCCTACAACGCCATTGTTGTTACTTTCAGCATACTGCTATCTTAAAAGTTCCGAGAAACGATATAATAGGTTAATGAACAGTAATCATTTGGGGAAGTACATAAAAAATTATATGGAGCATAGATCCGTAACTAAAAAAGCAAAGTATATTACACTTATTATCTTGTGGGTATCACTCACAGCATCAATAATTATAGTTAACATTTTTTATGTTAGACTGCTATTACTTATTGTGGGTATAGTAGTTAGTATTCATTTGATATTGCTCAGAACTCTAGAATAGCTAGGATTCTACCTAGATTATGTATGATATAGTAAATAAATAGAAATATATGGAGGAAGAAAATGTTTGAAATAAATAAAGTAATATTCGCATTGGGATTAACTGTTTTTGCAGGTTTATCAACAGGAATTGGTAGTGTGATTGCCTTTTTTGCAAAAAGAACGAATACCAAGTTCTTGTCAGTGGCACTAGGTTTTTCAGCAGGCGTAATGATCTATGTTTCTATGATAGAGATATTTGTGAAAGCAAAGGATTCACTGGTTAGTGCTATAGGCGAGGTATCCGGGAACTGGATAACAGTAGCCTCATTTTTCGGAGGCATATTATTGATAGCTTTAATTGATAAATTAGTTCCCAGCCTAGAGAATCCTCATGAAGCTAGGAGCATTGAGGACATGCAGGATGCAACAGATAAAACAGTTGCTGATACAAAAAAGCTTATGAACACCGGGCTTTATGTAGCCTTGGCCATTGCAATCCATAATTTTCCTGAGGGTATAGCTACATTCGCTGCGGCGATTAATGACCCTACATTAGGTATAGCTATAGCAGCAGCCATTGCAATCCACAATATACCGGAGGGCATAGCTGTTTCCGTTCCCATATATTTTGCAACAGGCAACAAGAAAAAAGCATTTTGGTATTCTTTCTTGTCGGGCGTTTCAGAACCTGTTGGCGCGGTACTAGCCTATATGATATTGATGCCTTTTTTGAATGATGTAATCTTTGGAATTTTATTTGCTTCAGTTGCAGGAATAATGGTATTCATAGCATTGGATGAATTATTGCCGGCATCCAGAGCATATGGTGAGTCCCATTTATCGCTTTATGGTTTGCTTTCTGGTATGGCAATTATGGCACTTAGTTTACTATTGTTTATTTAGTTTTATAAATACTATTAAGGGATAATTATAGATTACTTTTGATGCAGTATTTAAATAATAAAAGTTATACGTAACTATTTGAGGGCATTGGTTAGGCATTTCAGCTTGTATAACTATAACCAAGTATAATTAAGAACAATGTATATAATATAAACTGTTAAAAGTACAGACCCTTCAAGCTTTGTAATCTTTTCATTTTTACCCCGTGTAAATATTCTAAATACAAAAAGTATAATAAGCATTGTTGGTATCTGAAGCTTGTAGAAATCAACAGGCACATCTAAACCGCCAGAGGTCACCGCTGCTGCACTGCCTACTACAAACAAAACGTTTAAAATATCTGCCCCCACAATGTTACCAACTGCTAGTTCACCATGACCTTTTCTTACAGCTGTAATAGCTGTAACTAATTCAGGCAGGCTTGTTCCTAGAGCAACTAACGTTGCAGCGATTATACTTTGTGGTATTCCGATACGAATTGCTGTAATTTCAACAGAGGGTATTAGTATTTTAGATGAAGCTATAACAAGCAATATACCACCAAACAGTTTTATCATTTGTACAATTAATGGACTCTTATCTTCCACTAACACAGACGAAGATGTATTATTGTTTGCATGAGAAGGATTTATCCCAGAAGGATCATATGAATTAATTGATAGCGGATTCCATGTCCATCTTATAGAGAAATACATATAAATGATAAGCAAGGCAATGAATAACAATCCTACCAGTTGACTGATATTTCCGTGGCTTCTTGATAGAAATGGTAAGCAGACAATAGCTAATAAGAATCCGGCAGCTAGTTGTATTCTTCCCTGCCTCTTAACAATTATTCTATCTACCGGTAAGTTGCCCAGCAGAGCTGCAAGACCAATAATTAATCCAGTATCTGCAATAATTGAGCCTATTGCATTACCTAATGCAAGGTCAGGATTACCTTTTAAGGCAGCAAGTACAGAAACAGTTGCCTCCGGTAAAGTTGTTCCTAGAGATACTATTGTTGCACCAATAATCATTTTAGGAACTCCCCAATGAATAGATAAACTTACAGCTTTATCTACCAATATATCTGCCCCCTTGCTTAAAACGTAAAGCATTGCTGCAATTACGAGGGCAAGCGCTAGTGTAGGTAATGCATTCAATAAATTATAGATTAATATATCCATTAATATACTCCCTTTAAAAATTCAAAATAAAAAGACTCAACACAGCATAATTTACTGTATTGAGTCTCGCTAGACATTGTCACTAAAGCCGGGAAATTAAATTCCGAGATGACGACTTTAATCCCTAGTTAAGGTCAGGTACTCCCTCAAACAATTAGTATTATATACAAATCCATATACTTGTCAATAGATTTTTTTATGAAATATAAAAGAAATGGTTGATGTAAGTGAAAAAACAATAGATAAAATATGTTATGTTGTTTATAATTAGAAATATATTAATAAAAAATGAGAGATGCTAATATGGAAAGTACGGAAATAAAAACAAATAATAAAGCACAATGGCGAACTTTTCTTAAGGATGTATTTATCTGCTCTCTAGGAGCGTATGGAGGACCAGAAGCACATTATGGCGTGTTTACAGATCAGCTTGTAATTAAAAAGAAGTACATAACCGAAGAAGAATTAGTTGAGCTAATTGCACTAACAGGTATTTTGCCTGGCCCCAGCAGTACACAGACTATTGTCTCCATCGGGTATAAGGTAGGCGGCCCGCTGTTAGCCTTATTTACTATGCTTGTATGGGCAGTGCCTGTAATAATTGTAATGACAGTCTTGTCTTTTTTAAGCCAGTTTCTTAATAAAATGAATGTATCGCAAGACAGCTTACGTTATATTGGACCAATGGCAGTTGGATTCATTATTGTAGCAGCATATAGAATAGGCAGGAAGGTAGTTAAAGATAAAATTACTTTTGTGCTGTTGCTTATTGGAGGTATAATCACCTACTTTATACGAGAACCATGGATTTATCCACTAGTTTTGATATCTGGTGGAGCAGTTAGTATAATCTTATCAAAGGAAAAAGGCCTTTGGAATCATGTGAAACTAAACCCGCCATGGAGATATCTCATTACCTTTGGTTTATTTGCTATTGGAAGCTTAATTTTAACATTAGTGTTTGACAATAGAATTATTCATTTATTTGAGAGCTTTTATCGTTTCGGCTATCTGGTAATAGGTGGCGGGCAGGTAGTTGTTCCTCTCATGTACACCGAGTTAGTTCAAGTAAATCAATACATGACAAACCAGGAGTTCTTAACTGGATTTGGACTTGTACAAGGATTACCAGGACCTATGTTCAGCTTTAGTGCATATGCTGGTGGTATGGCAGCAAGAGGTGGTAGTGTATTAACCCAGATACTTGGTGCTGCAGCAGGAGCGGTAGCAATCTTTTTACCAGGACTGCTCCTTATATATTTTGTATATCCAATCTGGGAGAACTTAAAAAAAGTAAAAGGAATAAAAATCTCCTTGAAAGGAATAACCGCAGTAGCAGGCGGCCTGATTGCTGTAGCTGCAATAATATTAATGCAGAAAAGCGGATTATCAATAGATAATTTTATTGTTGTTCTAATAACGTTTATCTTATTACTTACGAAAAAAGTACCTGCACCTTTTATTGTAGTGGTTGCTATAGGAGCAGGGTTTGTTTTTTAGTTTAATGGATATAAATCAAAAAACCGTATTATAAGTTTGACTAATTGTATGAATAATACTATTTGTATTGATTGCTATAGATATATAAAATTTCAGTATTTTTAAGGAGCGATTTCGCGTCAAAGTCTCAAAACAAGCAATACAAGGCGTTTTTCAACGCCTTTTTTCATGTATCAAATTCGCGGGTTTTTTATGGTTTTGCATGAGAATTATGGATTTGGTATAATTGTCGAATGAATTTAAGAGAGAACTACTTTTTGAAGCTGATAAAATACATCAATAATGTTTTCCATATAAATGAGCAGATGCGACATTTTACAGACAAAAGGGTGAATCCAAAATATAAGACATCAGAAATAATTTCACTGGTTCTGACAGGGTTTCTACTAAGAGTACAGAGTTTAAACCAACTTAATTATATGATTAAATCCGGTGAATTTGATAATCAGTTTTCAAGTAATGGCAGAATACCAAAGATAGACATAATCAGAAGTTCATTAAAAATGATAGACCTCGATTGTCTAAGAAGAATTAATAATTCTATAATAAAAAAGGCAGTTAGGAATAAAGTTTTGGATCAAGGAACTATAGACGGATACACGGTAGCAGCGATAGATGGGACCAGATTATTCAGAACAGAAAAGGATCATTGTGTTGATTGTTTACATACTTCAAATAGAGGAAAAGAATATTATTATCATGAGTGTTCAGTGATGTCACTGATAGGTGATAATGCTAATTTAGTTATTGATTATGAAATGGTAAAAAGAAGATGTAGTGATAAACAAACAAGCCAAAGTGAAATCATAACATCAAGAAACCTAATGAATAGAGTGGTTTTAGAGCATAATGGACTTATAGATGTGCTAGCATATGATGCTCTAGCATTGAATGCTCCATTTATAAATGAATGTAATAGCTTAAATATTGATGCAGTTATCCGAGTTAAAAAGAGTTATATTCTATCAG
>JBFLKU010000023.1:0-18889 GCA_040883315.1 Eubacteriales bacterium | reverse complement strand
CGTGTGCTCCTGCTCTACCCAGGTCATATGCCATCTGGCAGCTCAGCTCTGTTCCCGCTATTCCTCTTACTCCGTCTGTCCCAAATATTCTGTTCATACATCTATCCTTATTCATTGTAATAAAAAGTCTTTTATAAAACCAAAGCTGACCTTTCGACCAGCTATTTTACACTCAACTATATTATACAATAAATCAGATGCTGCGTTCTACTTTTCCGTCTCTTAGACATGCAGTACAAACATAAACTGATTTTGGTGTGCCTTTAATAATTGCACGAATCTTTTGAATGTTAGGTTTCCAAGTACGCTTGGTCTTTCTGTGTGAGTGAGAAACATTGTTCCCATGTACGGATTTCTTACCGCAGACTTGACATTTGTTTGCCATAATATATCATTCCTTTCAAATCGTAAGGTAGTTTTTGCATAGTTTACGTATAATACTTTTCACTATATACAGCGTTAGATATTTTACCATTGTTTTTGTTTTTTTGCAAGACATAAATCCAAATTAAACTTTTTGGCTAATAACCCGGAAAAATTTATATATTTTGCTTATTCATTTGCACAAATGCACATAGTTATTATATAATTATTTTGAAAATAAGCAAACATTTAAAATAAATGCAAGGAAGATTTTTTTGTGAAAAAATTTTTAAATAAAAATAAAAAAGTATATGCTGCAGTATTGATAATTATTTCTGTAGCTTTATCATCATGTTTCACTCCGCCCACACCGGAGTCTACCGAAAGCTATATGTCTCCTGAACCGACCCAGACACTAGATACGGTGGAAAAATCTATAAGCATGGCATTGGTCACGGAAGACTATGTGATGGAGTCTTGGCCAATTATGACAGAGCTATATAAACTAAGCGGAATAAAAGCATACTACAAAACAATAAGACCAGATGACTGGCAGGATGCTATCGGCAGGATTATGGCATCCGAGGAAGAGTATGATTTTGTAGAGATGGACAGCTATACAGCTGAATTCTACAAAGAGCGTCTTTTTGACATTTCACCATACCTAGAGGAGCACGCACCCAACTACCTTCAGTGGGCAAATACCAATGTAACATTCGCCAGCAACTATGCCTACGGTCAGCCAATAACATATTTTCCAATAAGGGAAGATGAAAACATTCTCAAAGGCTGTGTTTTCGCCGACCCTTCAATCAGAAATAAATCTTCTCTTAATTTGGAAGAATTCATCTCTTTCATGGATGGAAAGCAAATAGCACTGAAAGGCTCCACCAGAGAGATGGTAGATTTTTTCGCACCATATTTCGGCACAAATACCTATTGGTATTACACAGAAAACCAATTGGTTTATGGTCCTACAAGCGATGAATTCAAGGAGATGCTTAGAACTCTAAATGATTTTTATAAGCTTGGAATAATTCCAAGCGACTATCAATACAGCCCTCCTACAGAGTTTACAAATGCTGTGCTAGATAGGACTGCCGGCATAGCTATGGGAAAAGAAGAAGATTTTGAATGGCTCTACGAGAATGGATACAGGCCTATTATGCTGCAGTTTTCCGAAAATGCCTACTTGCCATCCTACGCTGATGAACCATCCAAAATGGGCGGTATAATCGCAGGAACAGGAAAAGAGATAGATGTTCTAAAATTCATTGATGCCTGTTTTTCAAAAGAGGGGCGTGCACTCTTGAATTACGGAGTGGACGGCATGCATACATTGGCTCACTCTGACGGCTCTATAGAGTATCTGCTTCCCTACGCACACAGCGGCGAATATCAATGGGAAAATCAAGGACTGACCCCTGAGGGTTTGCCTGGAATATATTACAACAGCTGGGCAAAGTACAGCGAGGAGCTGCTAGCAGAATTGATTCCTCTGCGCCAATACCTGCCGGACAATTCACTTATATCACCCGCAGAAAGTATAGCATATACTTCATATCAGCCAAAAAGAATAATCAAAGAATCCGTAGAGAACCTACAGTATACATGGTGGAATGATTTTATTACAGGTAAAAAATCTGTGGACTGGGATTGGGGAGACTATCTATACGCCCTAAACAACGCAGGAGCGAACCAAGGATATCTGGAATCTACATTTAATTGATGCGTTTTGCATGCACCATTAAGTAGCCTTCCTGCAAATCCAAGTCGTGATAATTCGTGACCAAAGTGAGCACCTGATCTCTTTCTGTCAGTGTGATTTCTCTTTCAAATCGCGACATTGTTTTAAACATGTTTATATATGCTAAATACTCTGTATTTGTTTCAAAAACAATATCCTTATAGTCAAAGCTAAGGCTGGCAAGGTGCACCGAAAAAACCTGCCATATTTGCGAGCCCTCTTCCAGCTCTAGAGTAATATATTCGTGATTCATAAAAAAAGTGTGATCCAAGAATTCTTCCAGCTCACCAAGCCTGCCGTCTATATCCTCGTTCTCGCCATAAATTATCAGGTGGCGTGTTATCTTCGGGTCGCACTCTGTCAGCATATATGTGGCTGCAACATCCGAATAAGTCCTGTCATAGTTTCTGTTCTCATAAAAATAGTTGTCTTCACCCTGAACAATTGGAAAATCTATATTTGTATCATCTATCTTCAAATAGCCAACCACGTCCTGATACTGTCTTAGTGCATATTCAAATTCATCAGAATAATCCGCAGGCTCAGGCGTTTCCTTCTGGATAGTAGGGACAGGTGCCTGAGTAATCTGCGCCAAGTATTCCTCTCTTTGCCTCTGAATCCTTTTCAATTCCTGAACATTCCCAAAAACGACCGAAAGAACAGTAACTGTCAGTGCTGCAAAAAATACACCAAACCTTTTTACAAAAATACTCCTTTTGCTTTTTCTCTGCTCTTTCCAGTCATGCAGATAGCCAGAATCTACGGTAATATTTTTTATCTTCTTGATATTTTGCTTTTTTCCATCATTATTTTCTGAATAGAATATATTGTGTTTCTTTTTCATGCTAAACCTTAAAATTAAATACGTCCGGTCCTTCGTACTCGTCCACTATAGGCTCTGCAAATACATTATAGTCTCTTTTCTTTTTGTGCTTTTTCACCAAACCAAGAATAATAAATCCAAATGCATTAACAACCAAAATTATTGGCAGAAATCCAACAGACAGCTTTCCGTTTATAATAGACAAATAAAGAACATATAGCCCTGTAAATATTATAGATATTATTCCATATGATATGTGCCTGAACCATGCACCAACCAAATATACCAAGCTGAAGCCTAGAAGCAAAATTATAACAGCAAAGTCCAATGTAATATCATCAAGTAAAGTTGCTGTTGGACCTGATGAAATATAATTGGCTATGCCTGCCACATAGAACAAGAAAATAAGCGCACTCAAGCATATCAAAAATCCTTTAAGCACTTTATATAACAAAGATGAGTCGTCACCAGTATTTTGTATAGTATTAATCTCAAACATATTTTACTCTGCCTTTTCTACTACCCCTCCGCCTAGGCATACCTCGCCTATATAAAAAACTGCAGACTGCCCCGGTGTCACTGCACGCTGTCTATCGTGGAAGTCCACATGTGCCTTGCCATCTTCAACGTGAACTGTGCATCCTCTATCTTTTTGTCTATGTCTCAGCCGCACTGTGCAGTCAAAAACCTCTGTAGGTGCCTGCCCAGCTACAAATGACAGATTCGATACATCACAGCTCGTGGAGTATAGCACATCGTCTTCGCCTTGTACAGCATAAAGTATATTTTTTTCTATGTCTTTTTTCGCCACAAACCACGGCTCTGATTTTGTAGAATTGCCGCCAATTCCCAGTCCTTTTCTCTGCCCTATGGTGTAGTACATCAGCCCGCTGTGTTCGCCTACCTTTTTGCCTGTTTTTATATCCAATATATTCCCCGACTGTGCAGGAAGATAGTTGGAAATAAATTTATTAAAGTCACGCTCACCTATAAAGCAAATACCTGTTGAGTCTTTTCTTTTGGCAGATGCCAGCTTTGCCTCTGCCGCTATTTTGCGCACCTCGCTTTTTGGCAGATCACCAATTGGAAACATAGTTTTTGCCAGCTCATTCTGTCCTAGATTATATAGAAAATACGTCTGGTCTTTGTTGTCATCTACGCCCCTTAATAGGAGCTTTTTATCTCCATCATCACCAATTCTAGCATAGTGTCCGGTAGCCAGATATGATGCATCCAGCTTTAGCGCAAACTCTAGAAAAGCCTTAAACTTTATCTCCTTATTGCACATAACATCCGGGTTTGGCGTTCTTCCCAGACGAAGCTCCTCTAAAAAGTATTCAAAAACTCTATTCCAGTATTCTTTAGAAAAATTGACAGTATAATATGGTATTCCTATCTGATCGCAGACATTCCTTACATATTTATAGTCTTCGTCAGCTGTGCATATGCCCTCGTCGTCTGTTTCTTCCCAGTTGCGCATAAACACACCAACTACGTCATATCCCTTCTGTTTCAGAATATATGCGCTTACAGCGCTGTCTACGCCGCCTGACATACCCACTACTATTTTTTTATCGAATCTATCCACAGAGTTTTCTCTCCTAGTTGTTTTCAAATATTGCATCATCTGCAAAGCAAGACGATTATATCATTTTTTATTTAAAAAATCCACTTGATAGTTATATAAAAAGCCATGCAGGAGCACAGCTTTTTGAGTACATACATATATTATATCTATTCCGATACTTCGTCCAGCTTTTCCAGCATATATAAAGGCGGCTTTATGAAAAGTTCACTTACGGTTTCATTCAAGTATATTCTCCTTACAGTGTCTGCAAACAAAGGCGCAACCGATACCACTCTGGTCTTCTCGCAATTAATTACATTATGGTTTTCTATAGAGTCTGTGGTCACCAGCATATCTATGTCTGACTCCATCAGTTTTTTAACGCCTTCTTCATTCAGCAAAGCATGGGAAACACATGCCAATACTTTCTTTGCTCCCCTCTCTTTCAGCTGCTTTGCCACCTCAAATAGTGTGCCTCCTGAAATAGTAAAGTCATCTACTATTACACAAGTTCTATTGTTTACAGTGCCTATCACTTCCAATATCTCCGCTTTTTCGTCATGTCCATGTCTTGTTTTATCGCAGATAATAGTGGGCACTTTCAACCTTCCTGCAAAGCTTCTTGCTTCCTTTGCAAATCCTGCGTCAGGTGCAACTACAGAAAATTCACCCAGCCCCAGTGTCTTTATGTATTCTGCAAGAATAGGTGCACCCAAAAGATGATCAACAGGATTTTTGAAAAATCCCTGCACCTGCGGCGAGTGCAAATCCATTGTAACTACCCTGTCTGCACCAGCCAGCTCTATGCACTCTGCGCATACTCTTCCGCGGATAGATACTCTAGGTTCGTCTTTTTTGTCGCCTTTGGCATAGCCAAAGTATGGGATTACTGCCGTCACAGATTTTGCACTGGCTCGCCTAAATGCGTCCATCCAAAACAAAATCTCAGTAAATTCATCGTTTGGTCTCAGCCCTATAGGCTGAATCAAAAACACATCCTTAGCTCTTACCGTCTCTAAAATCCTTACAAAAGTATTTCCTTCTGAAAATATTTTTGCCTGAGATTTGCCTAGTTCCACATTCAAATAGTCGCACATTCTTTTGGCAAATGCACCGCCTGATGAACCTGCGAAAATTTGTATTCCCTTACGCCACGCCATAAATATACACCTTCCTAATATTTTAAAAGGTTACCTATAAAATGGTAACCTTTTGTTTTTATTATCCTACACTTACCTCTTCTTGAGATGGGTCTGGCTTTGTATAGATTTGTCCTTGTATTTCCTCATATAGTGCCTTGTACCACATCTGTTCGGAAATAACATTGCCGTTAGCATCTAGTATCTGCTGATAAACCTCATAGTATTTATATGGTTTTGAAGGAACGTTTTCAAAAACCAATAGTTTTAGGTTTTTGTCCCATTTCCATGATGCACCTTCTGGCTCATCGTCGCCCTCTTTAAGGCTAACATATCTAGGCTCTGGTGCCGGTCTAGTTTCCACTAATCTCGGCTCATACTTAATGCTTTTTCCATCTGGCAAAAGTTTTGTATATGCGTTGCAATATGCATATGTAGCATTATCAGAGCTATACCAGTATACATATGTATCAAAGTAAATTGGGTAATCCGTGTCATTTCTGAAAACTAAGTCAGATGTTCCCCAGTTTACCATAGCGTCTCTTGCATCGGTGCCAAAATCGTCCAGCGCCGTATAAAGCGGCCATGAGTGAGAGTCTTTATCCAGTATTGTCATGCCTGACATAATAGCAGCGTTGAATATAATTGTAGCTGCCTGACACACTCCTCCACCGTAAACCATTACGTGCGATTTATCCTGAGCTATACCTGGAGCCAGAAAAAATCCGTTTTCTGCTGTTCTAGGGCCTGTTGTTTCATTAAATGAAACTGTCTGCCCAGGCAATATTTCCAGTCCGTCAAATCTGCTAAGTGCTACGTCAATATTTCTATCACGATTGAAATCAGATGTATATGCTATGCCTGACTTTGAATGGTATACCAAAGCTGTGCATTCCAAAGCTTGCTCTTCAGTTAATGTAGGCTCAATTACATTCAAAACTATATCAACATTAGCCACATAGTCATCTGCCAAATCCTGAACAATAGCAGCAACTGTTGCATCTACATCCACTTCATATCCTGTAGATCCCGGTGTTACCGAGAAAATATCTGCAGCGACATGATAATTGCCATCAGGTCCTACATAAATTTCAGCAGGCTGACCATTTATATTAACTGATGTATCATATTTCAGTGGATTGTATTCCAGTGCAGTTCTGTCCTCTATTCCTGTAATTTGTCCAGCTTCTTTATCAAACACTAATGTTGGCTCAACTACAGGGATATCTATATCTTTTTTCAACGTTTCAACTATATTACGTATATCGTCTGTGTTGTATCCAAATGAAACAGTGAAGGTCTCAGGATTTTCAAGCACATATTTTGCCTCGTCCATCCTCTGCTTTAGGTCTCCTCTGTGCCCATAAAGCATCGCTTCATCTAGTATGCCAGATACATCACCAGATGCGTGAACACTCTCCGGACCATATGGACCATACATTGTTCCGCTTTTTAATGTTATAGACAACGTATCGATTTTTCCGTTTAGTCTGTTTGTTAATGCTGCGAAAGCTTCTTCCCTTGTCATGCCTCCAAGATTAACGCCATCTACTTCAACGCCCGGTATAATTGTGGTTTCATCATATAAATATTTCAGGTTTACATATGCAAATGCACCACCTGCTAATACAACCACTATCAACACGACTACTATCATAGTCAATACTTTTGCTACGTTTGCACCGCCGCCGCCAGAAGAACTTGCTCTGCCGTTAGAAGAGCTTCTGCCTGATGAAGAACGTGTGCCGCCTGTCCTGCCACCGCCTCTAGAGCTGTAGCCTCTTGTTGAACTTCTTTGTGTTCCTGAGCTGCGTCTCCTATTATCTCCTGTCATTTTATCCTCCTCGATATTTAAAAAGAAATAACTCTTTGTGTCTGTTTAATTAAATGCAATAACATTGTATAGGATTTTTGAACATAATTCAATAAAAAAATCCAATTTAATCCTTAATATTCATCAATCCGTAATAAAAAGGTCACTTTTCCTTAAATTTTCTATAACTTTTTCAATTTGCTTCTCGCTGGCAACCAACGCCATCCTCACGTACCCTTCGCCCTTTTCTCCAAAAGCACTTCCGGGCGTAACGATGACGCCAGTCTCTTTTGCCATCTTCATTACAAAATCATTTGAATTGCTGTAGCCTTCCGGAAGCTTTGCCCACACAAACATTGTAGCTTTTGGTTTTTCCACTTTCCATCCAATGCTGTTTAACCCGTCGCAAAGTATATCTCTTCTTCTTTGATAGGCAGCCCTAGTTCTTTCTACGCAGCTTTGGTCTCCCTCCAGCGCAGCAATCGCAGCCTTTTGTATTGGCAGAAATATTCCGTAGTCCATGTGGCTTTTAATGGATGATACACATTTTAAGATGTCCTTATTCCCCAGTGCGAATCCAACACGCATCCCTGCTAAATTATATGTTTTAGATAGAGAATTCATCTCTATCCCCACATCTCTTGCCCCATCTATCTGCAAAAACGAACCTGCCTTATAGTCATCAAAAGTCAGCTCACAGTATGCATTATCATGAATTACAATTATATTGTATTTTTTTGCAAACTGAACAAGCTCACTAAAAAATTTATCATCTGCAACTTGAGTGGTGGGATTATTAGGATAGCTGACTATCATCAGCTTAGCTTTTTTAGCTATTCGCTTTGGTATCCTGTCAAAGTCTATCAGTGCACTGTTTTCTCTTGTAGGCATCGGATAAAGAATATTTTTTGCTATCTGAGGACCTGCATGATATACAGGATATCCCGGATTGTGAACCATCACGATATCTTTTTCATCTGTTAATGCTAGGCAGATGTGTGCCAGCCCTTCCTGAGAGCCAAGCAAAGATGAAATCTCTGTATCAGCATCTAGTGTAACATCAAATCTTCTTTTATACCAGTTTGCAGCTGCCTGCCGAAGCTCGTCCATGTCCTTTATCGCATATCGATAATTCGCTTCTACCTTGCATTGCTCTACCAAGGCATCCATCACATACTTTTCCGGAGGCAAATCCGGAGAGCCTACCGAGAGGTTTATCACCTCTTTGCCCTCTCTGTGTAGCTGCTCTTTAATATCATGCAGCTTTAGAAAAATGCCTTCTGCCATTAGATTTTTCATTCTATTTGGGTATATCATAGCTTTTTGTCTGCAGCCCTCATAAATCTTTTTCTGTCAACTATATATCGAATATGTGTTGCTTCGCCTATTGCCCCGGATTTATCGTAAACAACTATTTTAAATGTTAGCCTATTATCTAGTATTTTTGTCAGCTTAGCTTCAGCCTTCACCATTATTCCAACTGGCGTTGGCGACATATGATGTAAATCCACCCTGGAGCCAACTGTTGTGTATCCATCGTCCATTCCTTTTTCCGCCAGCTCGAATGCTGTAGCTTCCATAAGTGCCAGCAAAGATGGAGTGGAAAACACAGCCAGAGAACCGCTGCCTACGTTGTCAGCTGTCATATCAGGTTCTACTATGCATTGTATCGAGTGGGTTAATCCTATTCCCAAGTTCATTTCTCATGCTCCCTTTTTCGCATTATTAAAGAGTATATCATATTAACTATATACTAAAAAGTCTTTTTTATAAAATCATATATACATATTAGATACATCTTTATTTACATTAGCTTTGTAATGAAAGTACAAAATTGAAAAAAATTGTGCTATAATGGCTTTGTAATTTTGACAAGCATCAAAAATAATTTGAAAATTGCAGGAGATATTACATGGCAAATAAAAATGATGGCGGTCGTTACCCTGAAAGAGACCGCTCAAGGTCAGGAAGATACTCGACCACAACAAATAGAAAAATGAGTCATCGTGCTCATCAGCAAAGGCAAAAAAACACTCAAGCAAGTGTAGTGGTTTCTGTTGTAATGATAATAGTGCTGCTTGCTGCTGCATTATATACTTTTTTTAATTGGAATCAGATAGTTACTTTAGCAAACACTTTTAAAGGAGAAGTCATACTTACTCCTACACCAGTACCTACATCCATTCCAACGCCAACGCCGACACTATCTGGAACAGCCACTCCCGATCCGACTGTTTCGCCGAATCCGCAGCCGACTACTACACCCAGACCAGAAGTAATTCAATTTACAATAAGCGTAGTTGGCGATCTCACATTCTATCAGTCCCAGATAGTTGATGCATACAACGAAGACACAGGTATATATGATTTTAGCCACAATTTTGCAGAAATCGCACCATATATCCAAGGCTCCGATTTAGCAATAGGCAATTTCAACTCTGCGGCGGCCGGAAACGTGCTGGAGTACTCAGGAGACCCAACCAGCTTCAATGTTCCAGAGTCTGCTCTTCAGGCAATTTCAGATGCTGGATTTGATGTGATGATGACAGCCAACCAAAGCGTTTTCCATCAGGGCTGGGCAGGGCTGCAATTCACCAGAAATTATATAAGAGAAGCAGATATGATGTCAACAGGAACAAACCTTAGTGAGGGTGAATATTACGTTCCTTTATTTGTTAATATCGGCGGTGTGAAAATAGCACTGCTTAATTACGCTGATGAAGAAATAGTAGACTCTATAAAGCCTTTGATTTCAGCCAATCAAATGGCATTCGCAATCAGAGAGCTGAAAATGTCCAGCGTGAACAGAGACGTGAATATATGCAAAGAAAACCAAGCAGATTTAATATTTGCATATGTGGAGTGGGGAAAAACCGGAAGCCTCTCTCCTACGGACCATCAAAAAACCTACGCTCAGGCAATGATGGAGGCTGGCGTTGATGCAATATTCGGAACCTATCCGCAGGTAATTCAGCCTGTTGTCAGGAAGCAAGTAAAGCGAACAGACGGCACTACAGCCGAGGGACTGGTCGCATATTCTCTGGGTTCATTTTTGACAGCCCAAAGAAGCTCCTACTATGACAGCGGCGTAATCCTTAACCTAACATATCAGCACAACTCCACTACAGGACAATTGACGCTGGTAGATGTAAACTACGTGCCTACTTGGGTGAGCATAGAAGACACAGATACATTTAACAAAAACTATACCATTTTGCCAGTAGGCAAATATTTGGATGATCAAGAACTTTTCAGCCAGCTAAACTCAACATCACAGTCACGTCTAAGAAGCGTGTGGGGCGAAACCACAGGGATACTTGGTGAATCAATTATCACGCCTGTACGATAAATAAAATGATTATTATAAAAAGGAGACAACCTCGTCACATTATATGGCGAGGTTGTTTTATCAGGATATTTATGATGATTTTAGTATTTACTGCGCTTTACATACTCTGTATGCAAAAGTTCATGAGACAAATGCCCCAGTGGTGCACCAAGGAAATCCTTGTATAGCTGCTGCAGGTCTTTGTTTTCGTGGGATTTACGCAATGTTTTTCCTTCGTCCTCTGCGTATATTGCATCCATGCGTTTTCTGCGAACATCCTTGTCTTCGCTTCTTGGCTGTCCGCCGCCTGTTATGCATCCTCCCGGGCATGCCATAACTTCAATGAAATGATATGGGCTGTCGCCGCTTTCCACTTCATCCAGCAGCTTTGCTGCTCCTGCCAATCCACTAGTTACTGCCACCTTCACCTCCACACCCTCAAAGAACTTCCATTCATCCTTAAGGTCGGTCAATGTAATAGCGGCTGTTTTTATTTGGTCAAGCCCCTTAATAGGCTCTACATGAAGATTGTCAAATGGTATTTCTCTGCCTGTTAATAGCTCATATACCGTACGCAAAGCAGCCTCCATAACGCCGCCTGTAGCTCCGAATATATCTGCCGCACCCGATGAAAGGCCAAGAGGTCTGTCAAATTCGCCGTCTTCGAGCTTTTTCAGGTCTATGCCTGCTTGTTTGCACATCACAGCCAGCTCACGTGTTGTGAGAACAGCGTCTACATTTTTCAGTCCGTCATTCATCATTTCATCTCTTGTTATTTCGTACTTTTTAGCAGTACACGGCATAACAGAGACCACAAACAATTCTTTAGGATCAATTTTTTCTTTTTCTGCAAAATAGCTCTTTGTCAGTGCCCCCAGCATCATATGAGGAGATTTGCATGAAGATAAATGCCCCAGTTGGTCGTTATAATAGTGCTCAATATATTTTATCCATCCCGGCGAGCAGCTTGTTATCATAGGCAGCACAGGCTCTCTTAATGTGTCCTTAAACCCAAGCTTTTCTATTTGCTCATCTGTCACCTTGCCGGCGGATTTCATAAAGCCAATCAGCCTGCTCAAAAGCTCATAGCCTTCTTCTATTATTGTCAGGTCTGCTGCAAAGTTTGTGTCGAATACATAGTCGAATCCTAAATCACGAAGTGCCTGTGCCATTTTGCCAGTCACTATTGTGCCGGCAGGATATCCAAACTCTTCGCCTATTGCCACACGAACTGCAGGAGCTGTTTGCACCACTACCTTTTTGCTAGGGTCAGATAGTGCATCCCAGACTGCTTGAGTCGCGTCCTTTTCATGAAGTGCATTTGTAGGGCATACTGTGGTGCATTGTCCGCAGTTCACACATGTGGATGTACCCATCAGCAGCTGATTGCCAGGGCCTACCTGCGTAGCAAATCCTCTTTCCTGTGCATTCAGTATCTTTACTTGCTGTACTTCGTTGCACATTGTGATGCAGCGTCTGCACAGTATGCACTTTGCACTGTCTCTCGTAATTGATTCACTGGAAAAATCTATTGTACTGCTTGAAAGCTCACCCTTGAATCTGGCTTCATCGGCCTGAATCACATCCCCTAGTGCCTGCAGTTCACAGCTAAGGTTTCTACCGCAGTTTAGGCAATCTTTGGGATGGTCAGATAATATTAGCTCGTACAGCACCTTTCTTTTTTCGCGCACTCTTTTAGAGTGTGTGAATATCTCCATGCCTTCTCTTATAGGTGCTATGCATGAGGCCTGCAGCGATTTTGCTCCTGCCACCTCTACTACGCATATTCTGCATGCACCCATCTCGTGCATACCCTCCAAATGACAGAGGGTGGGTATCTGTATGTTGTTCTTACGTGCTGCTTCTAGAATTGTCATGCCTTCACGTGCCTGCATTTCTTTTCCGTTTATTTTAATGTTAATCATATTTACCTCCTTCTCTATCGTTTGTCACAGCGCAGGCATCTCATAGCCTCAGCATATGCATTTAGGCGGTGGAAGCCAAGTGCAACTTCCTTGCAGTTGCCACAGCGCTCTTCAGGAGACAAATAGTTCATCTCAAACCGCTCGTGTTCCACTATCTCTTCGTCATCTTTAGCAGCAGGAATATCTATCTTTTCGCCTTTATTCAGTATTCCTTTTCCGCCCAAATATCTATCGATAGAAATTGCTGCCTTTTTGCCGTCTGCAATTGCCGTGATCACAACATCTGCACCACGGACGTCATCTCCGCCTGCAAACACGCCTTCTCTTGTAGTCATCAAAGTGTCTTTATCCACATCTACAGTTCCCCATCTGGTCATCTGCACTTTGTGTCCGCCTACAAAAGGCAAGTCTACCTGTTGGCTGATAGCCGGTATAACCATATCAACTGCAAAATCAAATTCACTGCCCTCTGCAGGTATTGGCTTTTTGCGTCCAGAGCTATCAAAGCCTTTCAATTCCATGCGGATGCATTTGATTTTTTCCACTTTCTTTTTGCCCTTGAAAGACAGAGGTGCCACTAAAGTATGAATTTGAATTCCTTCTTCTATAGCGTCTCTTATCTCCCGTTTATCAGCCGGCATGTCCTCTATTGTTCTGCGGTAAAGTATATGCACCTCGTCTGCACCTAGTCGCAGTGCTGTACGTGCAGCATCTATTGCAGTGCTTCCGCCGCCGATTATTGCAACGATTCCCGATACTTTCTCTACCTTGCCCAGATTTACATCTCTTAAGAAGTCTATTCCGTGGTATACGCCATCCATGTCTTCGCCTTCTATTTCTATGCGTCTGGATATTTGTGTTCCTGTGGCTGTGTATACAGCATCGTGTTTTTTAATCAGCTCTTCAAAATCTACGTCTTCCCCGACTTTTGTATTGGTATGTATGTTTATTCCAATTTGCGTAATAGTTTTTATCTCTTTTTCCAGAACATCCTTTGGCAGTCTATATTCCGGAATACCTATTGCCAGCATTCCTCCAGCCACCGGCTGAGCTTCGTATACATGAACATCATATCCCAGCTTGCCAAGATAGTATGCACAGGTCAATCCAGAAGGACCAGCACCTACTATACCTATTGATTGGCCGTTAGACTGATAAATCAGCTCGTTGATAGGTGCGTTTCTTCTCATCACTTCGTCTGCTGCAAATCTCTTTAGATCCACAATAGCTATAGGCTCATCCAGCTGTGCACGTCTGCAGGACTGCTCACATGGATGGGTGCATACTCTGCCGCATACAGATGGGAATGGGTTTTCCTGACGTATCAATTTGTATGCATCTTCTACTCTGCCCTCTGCTATAAGCGAAATATACCCCGGCACATTTACGCCTGCAGGGCAAGCATTGGCACACGGCGATATAAATAGGTCTCCGCATACACCAGCTCGGCATTTTTTGTCTCTGATGTGCTCATCGTATTCTTCGCGGAAATATTTAATGGTACTTAAAACAGGGTTTGGTGCTGTCTGTCCCAGACCGCAAAGAGCTGTGTCTTTAATCGTCTCTCCAAGCTCTATCAGTTTCTCAACATCGCCCTCTTCGCCCATACCTTGGGTTATACGCTCCAGAATGTCCAACATCCTCTTTGTGCCTATTCTGCAAGCCACACATTTACCGCAGCTTTCCTCCTGCACAAATTCCATAAAATATCTGGCAACGTCTACCATACATGTGTCTTCATCCATGCATATTAGCCCGCCCGAGCCCATGATAGCGCCCAGCTCTACTAATGAATCATAGTCCACAGGTGTATTCAAATGCTCCGCTGTCAAGCATCCGCCCGATGGGCCGCCTGTTTGTGCTACCTTGAATTTTTTACCATTTGGTATTCCGCCGCCGATATCAAAAATTATCTCGCCAAGCGTAGTACCCATTGGCACCTCAACTATGCCCGTGTTGTTTACATCGCCTGCCAATGCAAATACCTTTGTTCCCTTGCTTTTAGCTGTACCGATGTTATTAAACCAGCTAGCACCTTTTAAGAATATTGTTGCAATGTTCCCGAAAGTTTCAACATTGTTTATTATTGTAGGTTTTCCGTAAAGTCCTTTGTCTGATGGGAAAGGTGGCTTTTGCCTCGGCTCGCCTCTTTTGCCCTCGATGGATGCCATCAGTGCAGTCTCTTCGCCGCATACAAATGCACCAGCACCTATTCTAATCTCGATATCAAATGCAAAATCCGAACCGAATATTTTACTGCCTAAAAGGTTTCTTTTTCTCGCTTCATCTATTGCTGCCTGCAGTCTTTCTATAGCTATTGGATACTCTGCGCGAACATATACTATGCCTTTGCTTGCACCTATCGCATAGCCAGCTATCGTCATACCTTCAATCACGATGTATGCGTCTCCCTCGATCAGACATCTGTCCATGAATGCACCGGGGTCACCTTCATCTGCGTTACAGATAACATACTTTTGATCGCTTTCATTTTTTGCTGCCAGTTTCCATTTGAATCCTGTTGGAAATCCGCCGCCGCCTCTGCCGCGAAGACCTGATTTTTCTACCTCTTCTACCACGTTACTAGGCTCAAGCGAAGACAAAACATTCTGCAGTGCATAGTATCCATCATTTGCTATATATTCCTCTAATGATGCATAGTCTATTCTT
The DNA here is from genome assembly GCA_040883315.1 of Eubacteriales bacterium. Taxonomy (GTDB): domain Bacteria; phylum Bacillota; class Clostridia; order Christensenellales; family UMGS416; genus JAFGUF01. Next base: position 3,514 of record JBFLKU010000023.1, on the reverse strand, counting down.
CCGCAGTTTTTCATAACTACTTTCTCTTGTGCACTAAAATAATCTATATCTTTAATGTGCACTATCTTTTTGCCTGTGTTTGAATCCACATAGCATAAATCTTCTACAACTTTTTTTCCTACTAAGTGCTCTTTTACTATTGTTTCTATATCCTCAGGTTTCAGATTGCAGTAAAACACGCCCTCTGGCTCTACTGTCAATGTTGGGCCTACTGCACACGTGCCTATGCATCCTGTTAGCTTGATTTTCACTTTGTCTATCAGCTTATATTTTTCCAGCTGGTTTTTTATTTCATCATGAATTGACTTGCAGTTTGATGAAATACAGCTGGCACCATAGCATACCAATAACTTATATTCATATGTTTCATCAGTTTGTCTGAATTTTTCCTTTATGCTTGTCAATGCAGCCAAATCTGAAATAGCATTATTAATCTTTTTACTCATCACATACTCCTTTCCCTATTCATATTCATTCAGGATTTCCTGAATCTTTTGAGGGTTGACTCTCTTGTATACCTTGTCATTGATGCTAATAGCCGGTGCCAGTCCGCATGCACCTATACATCTCATGACCTCTAGAGAGAATTTTCTGTCCGGAGTAGTCTCTGCTATATCTATTCCCAAATTTTCTTTCAGAGCTTCGATTATCTTTTTCCCTCCTCTTACATAGCATGCAGTGCCAAGGCAAATCTGTATTTTGTATTTGCCCTTTGGCTGGGTGGAAAAGAAAGAATAAAACGTTACTACGCCTGATACATGAGATAGAGAAATATCCATCTTTTCCGCAATGAATTTTTGAACCTCTACCGGCAAAAACCCAAATATGGCCTGAGCCATATGCAAAATCTGTATCAAGTTGTCTTCTCTGTATTCAAAGTCCTTGATGGTCTGTTCAAGCAGTGAATACTTTTTCTCTTCTGTTAGTTGTTCGCATTCGTGTACTAAAGCTTGCAAAGTAATACCTCCTGTTTTGATAATTATTTTAACCATGTTCTAAATGGTTTTTATCCTTTATGTATTGTTAAATTTTTAACATTCGTATTTGTCAAAGGATTAATTCAATAGTCTTTTCAAATTGTGGTTTTTTTAACATTTAAAATTTCAATTTATCCCTGCTATATGTAATAAGAGCGGGATTTGCAACGGTTGTGAAATTTTTAACATTCAATCCTAAAAACAAATAATACAGAGTGAATCTGCATGATGCTCTACTGCTTATTAATCAGTTTTGTTAATCTTTGTAATTCTTTGATTTGGTCTCTGCACTTTTCCAGTGCATCTTCATGCTCCTTGATTTCTGCCAGCAGTCTTAGCTTCTCCTGCTCAAACTCTTCAAGTGCAGGCATGCTCATTTCATCCAGCTGTGCGTCTACATCTTTCAGTTCCCTGTTGTATGAGTCCCACACCTCTTTGAGTCGCATGTCATAGTTTTTGCCATCAATATATTCTTTGATAGCATTAATGTGATACTGTAATTGGCTCTTTTCCCTTAATAGCTCTACGATTTGCTTCATCCTTTGTCCTCCTGGTGAACAACGCTTCTTTTAAGTTGACTAATGAAAAACCTAACAAACTATCTGAATTCGAACATATTATATCAATATGTTTTTATCCATTATACAATGTGCACAAATTATTTACAAGCATTTTTATTTGCTTTCACTAAATTAAATTGATTAAAAAAACTATTTTTTCTTATATTCATAAATAAGGTATATCTTGTCATTTTAATCTGCTGCGATAAATAAAAAATAAATATTTTTATAAAATATGCAATATTTCGCCTACTCAATCGTCTTATCTATATAAGCCGGCAAAAAGATAAAGTGTTGCTACAAAAGCAAATCTGCAATAAAATAATATTAATATTATAAAGGAGGTGATGCGTTTGCTGAGAGAGATAATAGAAGATGTGTTTAGGAATGATTATACGAATTTCAAATCATATCTCATATCCAGATACAGCCATATAAACGAATATGACGCAGATGATATCATTCAGCAAACAGTGCTGAAGCTCCTATACAAGGGAAACGATGCACTAAGCATACAGAACATGACTTCTTATATATATAAATCTATAAGGAATGGTGCATTGGACTTAATAAAAAAAAGGAACAAAGAAATACTAGGCGATGATTACCTAGATGGACATACCCTGACTATAGAAGATGAGCTGCTGATAAAAGAGCTAAAATTGGTTTTAAAAGAAGCAATCACTTCTTTGGATGAAAAAAGTGAATTTATTTTTGTGGAAACTGAACTGAAGGGCAAGAGCTATAAACAGCTCTCAGCAGAAACAGGTGAAAAGCTAGGAACACTATTATCTAGAAAATCAAGAGCAATGAAAAAACTAGAAACAATATTAACAGACTATATAAAAGGAGAACAAAAAAATGACTGAAGAAAAATGTACATATACAAAAGAAGATGCGCGTCGCAAAGCAAAAAAAGTGCTTAAAATAATTGGTTTTACAATTGCAGGAATTGCACTATTCATATTATTCGGATTCGTGCTGATGTGGCTGTGGAACTGGCTGATGCCTATGATATTCAATCTTAGAGAGATCACATACTGGCAAGCTATAGGCATATTCGCCCTGGCAAAAATACTCTTTGGCGGGTTTGGCGGCGGCTCAAAATCTGACTCTGACGAGTGTTCTAGCGATAAACCAAAAAAGGGTATAAAAGCAGAAGTTGAATTCGAAGGATTTGGAAGAAGCGTAAGAAAGGAATTCAGCAGAGAATTCAACAAAGAATTTGATAAGGAGTTCGACAAGGAATTTGACAAAGCATATGATAAAGAATTCGGAAGTACAGATGACAAAAACGAAGATTACGATGAACTCTACGAAAAATGGTGGGAAGAAAAAGGCGAAAAAAGCTTTGCTGAGTATATGCGAAGCAAAGAAGAAAATGAATAATACATACAAATAATCTACAAATAGCAGCCAATTTACGGGCTGCTATTTTTCTATTCATTCATGTATTCAAATGTTTCATATCCGTCCACAATATCTAGATATACTCCGTCAAACCCAGTCTCTATTATTCTATTCAGATAGCTATTCTCACTAAAAACAATTATATTCTGCCACTCTTCATTCCAATATTTTACCGGATAATTGCCTTCCCATTTGGGGTTTTCAGTCAGTATCCATTCAGGAGGATTTTTGTCGTATTCATCCTTCCAATAATATCTGTAATCCTCCGCTTCGCCTATGCTCAGATATGATAACACAATCCTTTTACCGCCGTTTGCTTTTGTTTCCAATTGTTCTAAATCATCCTTCGTCAGCATTTCATTTTCATAGAAAAACGCATCTATCACCAGCACATCATAGTTGGTGCTGCACAAATCATTTATATAGTCTTTCTTTTCCTCATATCTTTCTGGGTTTAGCAGGCAAAGCCAGTTTTTCGCATCATACAAAGATATAATATCATTTTCGTTCTGATTTTTTATTTCTTCATAAATGAAGTTAAGCTCCAGGCTAGGAGAAACAAAGCTG
>JBFLKU010000022.1:0-61615 GCA_040883315.1 Eubacteriales bacterium | reverse complement strand
CAGAACCGCTGGTGCGAGTGATGATAGAAGGCGTTGATGAGGATATGATTAAGCATGATGCTGATTCGCTGGCTCAGTTGATTAGGCAAAAGTTTGCACCAAAATAAAAAGGGAAAGGAGTGATATAAGATAAAAATCAAAACTGAATAGAAGCGCCAGATCTTTAGATTTAGAATCAAAAGATGACGAGGACAGGGTTAATCGAAAATTCGGCGGGTGCCCTGCGGCAGTTATGTCAGCCGTCAAAATCTCCACAAAAGCACTTGGTGACAGGTGAACAAAGCGAGATGGACATACAGAGACTTATAGAGTATGGTTGAGCATGCCTTTGCGGTGTGCTTTTTTGGTACACTCAGAGAGTGTACTTTTTTGTTGAAATTCACCATACTCACAAATGGTAATTCTGACACAAGGCTTTTCAGGATTCTAATGAACATAAGATAATTAAATATTTAATGATTATCTTTTGAAATTGAAAGGAAACATAAAATTATGTGCGGAATAGTAGGATATATAGGACAAAAGAAAACAACAGATGTTTTGATAGAAGGGCTTTCAAAGCTGGAATACAGAGGGTATGATTCAGCTGGTGTTGCAGTTTTGAATGCTGATGTGCTAGAAGTGAGAAAGAAAAAGGGAAGATTAAAAATTCTTTCTGATGATTTAGAGCAGAAGCCTATAGAAGGAACTATAGGAATAGGTCACACTCGCTGGGCTACACACGGTGCACCATCTGATGAGAATGCACATCCACATGCAACAACCAGCGGCGATATTGCTGTGGTTCATAATGGAATAATAGAAAACTACATGAAGCTCAAAGACTATCTAGGAACAAAAGGGTACACATTTGCTTCCCAAACGGACACAGAAGTGATAGCTCACTTAATTGACCACTATTATGAAGGTGACCTATACAACGCAGTACAGGAGGCCATGAAGCGTCTGGAGGGCAGCTATGCACTGGCTGTTATAGCTAGGAATCATCCTGATGAATTAATAGCTGTTCGCAAGGACTCACCATTGATTATTGGTATAGGCGAGGGCGAAAACTTCATAGCAAGTGATATTCCGGCTGTATTGGCATACACTAGAAATATTTATTTGCTGGAAGATGACGAAGTGGCAAGGGTGAAAAGAGACGGTGTGGACATATATGATAAATACGGTATCCCTGTGATGAGAGAAATCTTCAAAGTGGATTGGGACGTAGAGTCAGCAGAAAAAGGTGGATATAAGCATTTCATGATTAAGGAAATACACGAAGAGCCAAAATCATTGAGAGACACATTATCCCCAAGATTGACAGCTGAAAACCAAATAGATTTAAAGAATTTGGAAATTAGCAACAGACAGGTGAAGAACATACAAAGAATTGTAATAGTAGCCTGCGGCACTGCATACCATGCAGGCTTGATAGCCAAGTATGTATTTGAAGAAAAGCTGCGTATACCTGTGGAGGTGGATATAGCCTCTGAATACAGATATAGAAGACCAATTCTAAATGAAAATGATTTGTTTATTGTAATAAGCCAATCTGGAGAGACAGCCGACACACTGGCAGCTATGAGAATGGCGAAAAAAGAGGGGGCAAAGATATTGGCAATCACCAATGTTGTAGGCTCTACAATATCCAGAGAGGCAGACTATGTGATGTACACATGGGCAGGACCTGAAATAGCTGTAGCCTCCACAAAGGCATACATCACACAGGTTCTTTGCCTATACCTACTGATGCTGGATTTCGGCAAAATACGCGGAGCTATACAAGAGAGCGACTACACAAAATACGTGGAGGAGCTAAAGAAGCTGCCTGCAAAAGCTGAGAAAATAATTACAGAAGACAATATTAACCACATAATGAAAAGTGCACACAAGCACTGCAATGTGAATGACACATATTTTTTAGGCAGAAATCTGGACTATGCCGTTGCATTGGAAGGCTCATTGAAGCTGAAGGAGATATCATATATCCATTCAGAGGCATTTGCGGCTGGGGAGCTGAAACACGGCCCTATAGCATTGATAGAGGACAATACATTGGTTATCACCATAGCTACACAAAGTAGACTTTTTGAAAAGACAGTTTCAAACATAAAGGAAGTGAAGGCAAGAGGAGCCTTTGTGCTGGCTATTGCTTCTGAAAAAGCAGCTTTGATTGAAGATTTGGCAGATGAGATTATTTTCGTTCCTCAAACGCTGGATATATTCATGCCTATACTTGCTGTAATGCCTACACAGCTGTTTGCATACTATTGCTCTGTAGAAAGAGGAATAGATGTAGATAAACCACGAAATTTGGCAAAGTCAGTTACTGTTGAATAAGACGTTAAATTAATGTGAAATTAAGGAAAATCAATAAAAAGATGATATAATATTTTTGTTAGCCAAACCAATTATTATGCTGCAGTTTACAAAATCTGCAGCATAATATAAATGAACAGGAAGAAACAAAGACAGATTTATTATTAATTATTAATATGATTTTGTATTGAAAAGGAACACAGGAGGCGAAAATTGTGTTTGAAAATCAAGAGTTAACAGATATTATTTTACGAAGGAAATCGACTAGAACATTTTTGAATAAGAAGCTGACGGATGACCAGATATGGCAGATAAAGAGCTTTATATACAATATCGATAACAGAAAAGGCATATTTGGGAATGTTAGATTTGAGCTGATAGAAAACAAAAGCGATAATGTTTTCGGTGCATATGGTGATATTGTAGGTGCACCGTATTATCTGGCAGCTGTAGCTCAAAACAATAAGAATGCTTTGCTGGATGCTGGATTTGCGTTTGAAAGAGTTATCTTATATGCAGAGAGCATTGGCATGGGTACATGCTGGCTGGCAGCTACGTCATTCGACAGGAATGAAGCAGAGCTGAGAGTGGAACTTCAGGAAGGTGAGCTTATCGCAGCTATTGCACCGATAGGAGAGAAAGCGGAAAGAACACAAGCTGAACTGAATGAAAGAAAAAAACTAAAATCAGATACAAGACTTGATTTCGATGAATTATTTGCTGATGCTGCTACAGGTGGAAAAATAGAAGATGAGGCGACAAAAAAAATATTAGAGCTGGTCAGAATTGCTCCAAGTGCATTGAATAATCAGCCTTGGAGAGTGGTAATAGACCAAGACACTGCTCACTTTTATGTTATTAGGAAATTTCATGTGCCGCTAAAATATGATGTTCAAATGCTGGACATGGGGGCAGCAGTATATCACTATTGCAATGCTTCAAAGAAGTATAATTGCTTCCAGCAGAATTTCCATTCGAAAAAGAATCTGGAGTATGTTGTTAGTGTAAAATAGACAAATAAGAAGGAGCTTGTTTATGGCATCAATCCCGGTAAAAGCAGGACAAACTATAAAGACACATATAGTTTCTATCAATGCCCAGGGACAGGGAGTGGCAAAGGTGGAAGGCTATGTAGTGTTTGTTAATAATGCACTGCCAGGAGAGGACTGCACTATACGCATTACAAAGGTATTAACTAAGTATGCACATGCAAAAGTTTTAGCCAGAGAGAATTATTCAAAGCTGAGAGTTGAGCCAAAGTGTGCACACTATGATAAATGCGGCGGATGCCAGCTGCAGCACATAGGATACAAAGGTCAGCTTTTGCTGAAGCAGAAAAATGTTATAGATGCATTTAATAAATCCAGACTGGATGTTAAAGAGAAAATCATGCCGACTATTGGCATGAATAGGCCTTGGAACTACAGAAACAAGGTGATTTTTAATGTGCAAAAGAGCGGTGAAAATGCCGTGATGGGAATGTATGGCGAGGGCAGCCATAGAATGACGGAAATAGACAAATGCTACATTATTGATGAGCATTTGAACGTATTGCTGCCAGTTGTCAGATCTCATTTGAAGTATCTTTATGCGAAAGAGGCCTTAAACACCTTGCCATTTGATAAGGTGTTTGGCAGGGTAGGCAAGGACAAGCAGATGATGGCAGGCTTTATAAGCAAAGATGAGATACACAGATATATTGATTCGCTGGTTGTAAATCTGCGCCGTGCAAACAACGATATTGTTTCTATTTTTCAAAATAAATCCTATGATGACAGCGGTAATTTATCAAGGGAAAACACTTTCCTCTGGGGCAGAGAGAGCATTGAAGGCGAGATAGGAGAAATGGAATTTGACATTTCACCCAATTCATTTTTCCAAATCAACACAGTGCAGACGCAGAAGCTATATGAAATAGTCAGAGATTGCTGCAGTCTAGAAGGCGATGAAACCATATTTGATTTATACTGCGGCGTAGGTACTATAGGCATGTACGTGGCAAAGGATGCTAAAAAAGTGTATGGAATAGAATCGGTGGTGGATGCTGTGGAAGACGCACAGAAAAACGCAAAAAGAAACAACGTGCGCAATATCGAATTTTTGAAGGGAGACTGCGAGAAGATGCTTCCGTCTTTGCTGAATTCAGAGATATATCCCGATGTAGCAATAATTGACCCTCCCAGAAAGGGCTGCAGCAATAAATTTTTGGATGTTCTATCAAAGACAGAGTGTAAGAGAATAGTTTATGTTTCCTGTAACCCTGCAACATTGGCAAGGGATGCAAAAATTCTTAGTGACAGAGGATATAATGTGGAGAAAATACAGCCGGTGGATATGTTCCCACACACATACCATGTGGAATGTGTTTGCTTTCTTTCAAAGCAAAGCTAAAACAACTACTTATATAGCTATTATATTATGAGGTAAGCTATGAAAAAAATAATACATCTATTACTAACCATTTTGAGTTTTTTAAACATTTGCTTGTTCTATTCAATGAAACCAATTTGGTTTTTTGTTAATCAAGAAATTGATGGAAATCCGATGTGGTCAAAACTGATATTTGGAATATTAATAATAATTTTCATAATCAATTTATTCATTCTTTTGAAAGTTAAAGTTTTTAAATTGCGCCATTTGCTTATGAGCATCCCGATAATAATTTTTATAGTGTTAAATATTTACTTAATCTACATGCTGGGGGCTGAAAAGAATATTATATTCAGAAATCTTATACCACTGCTACCTAGCTTTGTAATTATTGTTTTGCTGGCATTGCTGGCACAGACAAAATATAAAATAAATACTTTGACTAAATGTGCAATTGCTATAGCAATAGGTTTCGTCATTTTTGTGCCGAAGCTGAATTTGCAGCCTATTAAAATAACCTCAGGACCAAATTTTTCATATTCAGGAGATGACTTAGTAGTGGTATGGACTACAAATGTAAAGGGAGCTGGATTTGTAGAAATAGGAACTGGAGACGATGTAGAAGTAATCACAGCATCTGAAAACGGAATAATAGAGGGCAACACTACGTACTTTAAAGTGGTGGTTTCCGATATAAAAGATGGTGATACTTTTAGGGTGGGCAGCAAAAAGATAAAAGAATACTTTCAAAATAATGTTGTCTACGGCGGCACTTGCTATAGCGACTATTTGAAATATGAAGATACTAGAGATAATGATGAAATTTCTTTCTATGTATTAAGTGATATACATGAAAGAAAAGACGTGTATAGCAAGTATTTAGACGGCTACGATTATGATCTTATAGTTTTCAATGGAGACGTTTTGTCATCTGTGGATAATGAAAAATTGATTGTGTCTGAATTTTTAAGCCCAGTAACCAATAATACAACCAAGCCTTTATTCTTTACCAGAGGAAACCACGAAACAAGAGGAGCCGATGTCAGAATATTGGATGATTATCTGCCTATGGGCGATAGATATTATTATACATTCACTTATGGTTCGGCATTTTTTATAGTGCTGGATACGGGTGAAGACAAAGAAGACGGTCATATTGAATACGGCGGTCTGGCTGACTTTGAAGCGTATAGGCAGGAAGAAACGGCTTGGCTGGAATCTGTAGTGGAGTCAAAAGAATATGAAGGCTACAAATACATTATTGCAATTAGCCATATTCCATTAATAGAGGATGAAGCTTTTCCGTATAAGCAGGAATGGATGGAGCTATTAAGCCAAATGCGAGTGGATGTTTTGCTTTCTGGGCATACTCACAAGGCAAAAATAATTGAAACAGAGAGCATTCCGTTGATTATAAGCGGAGGCTATGCCGATGCAAACAGTGGTTATGAAGCGCTGAAGGTATCAATAGGAGACAGCTTGAAAATTGACATCGTGACAGAAAATGGAGAAATCAGAGATTCTCTTATAATACAACAGCGGAGAGAAGACTAAATAAGGTAAATAAGGCATATGATAATTAATGACAATTTCTGCACATGTAAAGATATGGACTGTAAATTGAATCCATGTAATCATGAATTGGGCTGCACTCCCTGCATACAGAAAAACCTGAAAAACGGAGAAATGCCCAGCTGTTTTTTTAATCTGGTGAATGATGATTTATCGGATGTTCATGAATTTACCATTGATAGCTTTGTTCGGTTTTATATCAAGAATAAAAAGGACTAGAAAATTATGAAAATATGATGTGAAAGGAGTTTTATTATGAAATACAAAGGCTCATGCCTTTGCGAAGAGGTGACTTTTGAGATTGAGGGAGAATTTGAAAATTTCTTTTTATGCCATTGCGAACGCTGCCGCAAGGACACGGGCTCTGCCCATGCAGCAAATTTATTTTCATCCACAGCTAGTTTAGTGTGGCTATCGGGCGAAGACAAGATAAAAACATTTGATTTTAAGTCGGAAGGACATATAAAAAGCTTCTGTACCATTTGCGGGTCAGCTCTTCCTAATATGCAGCTTGATGGAAAACTGCTGGTGGTTCCTGCAGGAAGCCTGGACAGTGATATACACATAAAACCCGATGGACATATTTATTTGGACAAAAAAGCAAACTGGGATGATGATTTGGAAAAAGCACCGAAGTATGGTGAACTGCCGGGTGAGAAAAACAATTAAGGAGATAATCTGTGGAAAAATTGGCTGTATTCTTGCGTGGGGTAAACGTTAAAGGCACACGCATGAAAATGGACGAGCTGAAAAAAGCTCTTGAATCACAAGGATATAAAGATGTGAATACCATATTGGCTTCTGGGAATGTAGTGCTTTCTACAGATGAAGATGACATAGATCAAAAGGACAGAATACAAAAAGCAGTTGGCAGCTATTTTGAATATGAAGCAAATGTAGTGCTGAAGACACAGGAGCAAGTAGAGAACATAATAGCAGAATCAAAAAAACACACCATACCAGATGGATATCATCACTACATTCTTTTGTCCGATGATGATGGGCTCGCACATGAACTGCAAAGTGAATTTAAAAAATGCAAAACAGCCCAACATGAAAAGCTGATTATTGATACCTACGGAATTTACTGGATAGTGCCAAAAGGAAACACGCTGAAATCGGACTTTGGATCTGTAATATTGGGCAAAAAAGCATTTAAAAGCAAGCTGACGTCAAGGACAATAGCTACCATAGAAAAAGTATATAATGCGATGATATAGCCTATTCCCAAAGAAACGCCACAGCCCTTTTGCCAGCTATGTAGTCATCAAATATTACCTTTGCTGAGCATTTAGCAGCACCTTGACAAACGTGCAGAGGCAGCAGATGCTCCTCTCTCGGGTGGCAGTATCGTGCATTTGGAGCACTTTCCCAGTTAATCAATTCTTTTTCTGCATCCGTTGCTTCACCAGTGCAGACTTTTATCAGCCAGTCTTGGAAAGTGTCGTTTCTATCGTCCGGCGTATTGCCTTCAAAGCCGAAAGCTCTTAAATTATGGAACGAAAATCCTGAACCGATTATTAGAACGTTTTCATCTTTTAGTTTATTAAGAGCATTTCCTAAATTTATGTGCTCTTTTGCACTAAGGCTGTGCAGCATAGAAATTTGGAATGTTGGTATATCTGCATCAGGATACATCATTTTAAGCGGTATAAAATGCCCGTGGTCATATCCACGCATATCGTCTTCTTTATATTTAATATTTCTTTCTTCCAGAATTTCTTTTATTCTTTTCAAAAACTCTGGCGAATTTTTTGCAGGGTATTTTATTTCGTATGATTCTGCAGGAAAGCCAAAATAATCATAAAGCATAGGCGGGGCTGCATTGGTTTGCAGGGTTACGATGTTTTCTTCCCAGTGTGCACTGAACAAAATGATTGCCTCTGGTTTTCTTAATATCTCTGGCAGCTTTTTCATGAATTCATTCATTTTGGCATGGCTTGGATCTCCCAATATTGGCAAAGGTCCGCCGCCGTGAGAGAAATATATTATTTGAGCACCTTTTTGCGATTTATTACTATCCATATTCGTTCTCCTTTTTCTATTGTATAAAGGAATTTAATTTTTTTATTATATAAATTCATAATAGCACTAAACCGTAGCATATGCAACGAAGAGAGATTTAAAAAAGTGTGTTTTATATGTTATAATAATTGCTAAAAAGGGATATAGGATTTTTCATGAAAGATACTGAGAGATTATATTATAGATTAATAGACAAAGCAGATTTTGATTTTTACTATTCGATAAATAGCAATATAAAAGTGATGAGATATGCATATGCTGATGCATTCCAATCCGAAGAAGAGGCAAAAGCGGCATTTAAAAAAGCTATAGATAGGCAAAGTGATTTAGGTGATGGCTTCCAATATATAGCTGCTAAAAAAGATACAGGTGAAAAAATTGGTATTGTAGACTATGAGGTAATAGGCAACAATCAAGAAGAGATGGTATGTGAAATAGGATACTTTATTTTGCCGGTATTCTGGGGCATGGGATATGCAGCAGAGATGGGAAAAGAAATGGTGAATCATTTGTTTAGTGAAAGTATAGCTAACAGAGCTAAAGCTTCATGCCATGCTGAAAACAAAGCATCCGAAAAGACCATGATTAAGATTGGAATGAAAAAAGACGAAATAAATGCCAATGGAAGATTTAAGGATGGCAAATGGGCAGATGAGATATGTTATTCAATAAGAAAAGACGAGTGGGAGATAAAAAAAGGATAGAAAGATGGCTATAATACCGGAAGAAATTATAGCACATAGGGCATGCAGGAATCTAGTGAAAGATGATCCTGAAAGAGTGATGGATGCACTGGGCACAGACGAATACATATATAAAGATAGAAAATACAAGAGAAAAAAATAGATGGAGAAAAAGATGTACGAGCTAAAAAAAGCAGGAGAAAAGACATACTATATTGACTGCCCTGCCAAGATAGGAGTATATAGGATAAATGATACAGAAGTGTGCCTGATAGACAGCGGCAACGATAAAAGTGCCGGAAAGAAGGTGCTGAGTGTATTAGAAGAGCACAACTGGCAGCTTAAAATGATTATAAATACCCATTCTCATGCAGACCATATAGGCGGCAATAATTTTCTGCAGGAGAGAACTGGTTGCGAAATATACTGTGCCGGAGTAGATGCTGCATTTGCACAAAACCCAATATTAGAGCCGTCATTTTTGTACGGAGGATATCCGTTTGAAAATCTGCGGAACAAATTTTTGATGGCACAGCAAAGCCAAGTGAATATTTTAGATGAAAGTAATTTGCCGGAAGGATTAGAAATGGTGAGCTTAGACGGCCATGCATTTTCTATGTCTGCAGTTAAAACCAGTGATGATATATGGTTTTTGGCAGATAGCCTGACAGATGAAGACATAATTGCAAAATATCATATCTTCTATTTGGTAGATGTTCAGAAGTATTTAGACAGTCTGGATACAATAATGAAATTAAAGGGAAAGCTCTTTATACCATCTCACACTATGCCGATGGAGAACCTCGAAGACATTGTGCGAGTTAACAGAGAAAAAATAGCTGAAATAGCAGATTTTTTGATAGACTTTTGCAGCCAGCCAAGACAATTTGATGATATACTAAAAGGTGTATTTGACAGATATAATCTAAAAATGAACTCCAATCAGTATGTATTGGTTGGCAGCACTATAAGGTCATACGTGTCATATTTATATGACACAAAGAAAATAGACATTGCTTTTGAAGAAAACAGAATGCTTTGGGAAAAGGCATAGAGGAGGATAAAATGAATATAGCACTACTGATAATTGATGTCCAGGATGCATACATTGGTCACAGAAAGAACGAGCCGATTTACGAAAAGACATTTGAGTACATAAACTATACCTCTGCATTATTTAGAAAAAACGGGAAGCCTGTTATTATAGTGAGAGATATAGAAAGCGGCGATGGGCCGGAATACAAAAATGTTGATGAGCTGGTAGTGGAGAATGGTGATATACAAATTACGAAAATTCATAATAACAGCTTCTGGCAAACAAATCTGAAGGAGATACTAGACAAGAAGAAGGTGGATTTTGTAGTGCTATGCGGCAATGCGGCAGAATATTGTGTTATTGCCACATATTTCGGAGCAAAGGAAAGAGGACTTGGGGCTGCGATGCTGCAAAACGGAATATTTGCCGGAAGTGAAACAGGGCTATTGGATATTGCTTTAAACAGACCTCTCGTATCATGTCAGTTTCTGGCCTCCTTATTTGCCAAATAGAATATAGAAAAAAGATTAATGATATGACAAAAAGAGGCGAAATAAAAAATACAGATAAATTACAGTTTGAAAAGACAATTATTGCTGGAGTAGAGATAAAAAGATGCAGGAAAACCACCCACAGCTACAAAATGCATCTACACAACGAGCTATCTATCGGATATATAGAGGAGGGCTCTACTTGTGTGACTCTTGGAGACAAAGAGTATGCTTTTAAATCAGGAGATGCGATGATAATCCCACCTCTGATGAGCCATATGTGCTGCCCTGACGATATTGAAAAATGGCAGACTGTCATATTTTATATTGATAAAATGTATTATGAAGTTGCAACGGATTTTGATGAACCGTTCAAGCTCTCTAAAGAAAACACAGAAAAGCTGCTGGAGATGATAGATGCAATAGAAGAATCAGATGATGCACTATATATAGAAAATCTCTTGGTAGAGGTTTTACTTAACTGTGCACAGGAAATCCATAAGAAGGGCGAATTAGAAGAAACAGAAGATACTAGACTGGCATGTGAAGTAGAAGAATATATAAAAGAAAATTTTTTAGAAAGTATCAGCTTAAGCGAACTTGAAAAGAGATTCAGCACAAACAAATTCACTATTATACGAAATTTTAGAAAGAAATATAACACCACTCCGATGGCGTTCCAGCTGCAGCTGAAGATGGCGGAAGCAAAAGATATGCTATCGGAAGAATGGGGAGTCTTGGACGTGTGTGATAAACTAAAATTTTATGACCAGGCTCACTTTATTAAAGAATTTAAAAAAGCAAATGGAATTACTCCCGAGGCATATAGAAACAGCATATTGAAAAATTGAAAATTATCAGGTCAATTTCATACAATACACATCTTTTGCTATGGATTATGATTAATGCAGATAAAAAAGCAAGGAGATGTGCATGGACAAAATAAAGCTGACAATTGTTATGCTTCTGTGGGGGAGCATAGGAGTTTTTACAAAACAAATCAATTTATCGCCTATTATACTATCTTTTTTGAGAGCCGCAATAGCTCTCCCTGTGTTGTATTTATTTATAAAATATAAAGGCAAATCGCTAAAATATGATTTTAAGACACTAAGACCTTATATAATATCCGGCATACTTTTGGGACTAGGATGGACAACGCTTTTTTATGGGTATAAAAACACCAGCATTTCATCGGCAGTTATTATATACAATATGTGCCCTATTTATGTTATGATTGCTGCTCCGTTTATTCTGAAAGAAAAGATTACAAAGCTGCAGATTGGCATAATTGCTGTATCGTTTATGGGGCTGCTTATGGTGATAGGAAACAGTGCACAAACAGGCAGCAATGTTTTAGGGATGGTATTGAGCGGGCTTTCTGGAATGATATATGCTGCTATCGTGATAATAAACAAAAAAATAAAGAGAAAAATAGACAGTAACTCTGCAACCTTCGTTCAAGTGGCTGCATCTGTTATCATATTGATGCCATTTGTACTTGCAGAAGGACAGATAGGCGACATATTTAATTTGGATGCAAAGGGATTAGTATTGACTATAATACTTGGAGCTGTGCATACTGGCGTGGCATATGCACTTTATTTTTCTACATATGATAAAGTCGCATCAGTAGATATTGTAACATTTGGATATCTGGAGCCTATTTTCGGAATACTTATAGGAATGGTTGTTTTAGGAGAAAGGCTTTCTACGGTGCAGATATTAGGAGGCATGATTATATTAGGCTCGACATATTTGGGAGAGTATTTGAAATACAAAAGACAGATACTGCAAATGGAAGCAGTGCGAGAAACGGAATAGAGAAAGAAAAGATGCATACTCTGTTTTGGGCTGTTGACATTAGTAAATCAAAATGATAACATTTTTTATATATAAAAAATAATTTGCTTTTGGTGGATATGATAAAAACACAAAGATTAATAATCAGAAAATTTAATAAAGATGATGCGGAAGATATTTTCAATCTAAGCCAAGAGAAGAATTTTGGTAAATGGCTGCCGGATCAGGTGTATAATGATATTGAGCAGGCAGAAGAAACTCTCAATATGCTTATTAGCAAATATGAAACCGAAGGCTTTCCTTATGTGCTTGCAGTGGTAGAGGAAAAAACCGGCGATTTAATAGGGCACGTGGGGCTGAGCAAAATAGAACAAGGTACAGAGGTGGGATATGCCATTGGCACGAAATATCAGAAAAACGGCTTTGCTAAAGAAGCATTGGGGGCTTTTATTGAATGGAGCAAAGCATACTTTGGGCTAAAGGAAATCTTAGGAGTAGTAGATGAAAAAAATATAGCATCCGAGAGAGTACTGGAGGCTTCAGGATTTGCAAAAGCCAGCCAGTGCAAAGGCAAAGTATACTATAGAATATAAAAGGATTAGAGGAGAATCAAATTGAGCAAACAATGTGCAATATGCGGCGACAAAATACAGATGATGTCCGAATACAATCTGAGCAAAGACCATAAAAATGTTAAGATATGTTTCACTTGCTACGAATACGTGGCTACTGCAATGAAGGGCAATCCTGAGGCGATTAAAAGACTGAAGCAGAGATACAAAGATGACATATCAGCTAAAATATCAGGGTTTGTGGAGTCAATGGACAAAAAGGTGGATTTTGCTTCAAAAAAATCTGAGCATAAAAAAGATGAATTTATGAAGCTGATGAGCAATGATTTATCCAAGGAAAAAAATACTGAGAAGCATGCAAGCTCGTATAACATTATCAGATTGGATAAATTATCAGAGGCAAAAAAAGATAGATTAATTCGAATAAAAATAATATCCTCTGCACTTGTTTTTGCCTTTTTAGCATTAGGGCTTCTTTTTAGTTTCTATCTCTTTACACAAGGCTATGGTGGTGCAATTGCGATTGTTATGGCTATAGTAAGCATAGGTTTTTCCATTCTTTTTGCTTTTATAAAAACAGTATTATCAGTAATACTAGATAGCTGACTATATAAACTATGAGCATAATAAAAGAAATATCAAAAGAGCAAGCAAAAAAATTCCTGCTTTTGAAGCATGGGCTAATAGGTGAGCACAAATTTGAGGGCAAGCAGGGGATTGTGGACTATGTGACTCAGGCTGGCTGCGTACAATATGACCCCATAGATGTGTGCGGCAAAAACCATGAGTTGGTGCTTTTTTCGAAGATTAAAAATTTTAGCAAAGATGATATGTACAGCCTTCTATATGAAGAGAGAAAACTGATAGATGGGCTGGACAAATGCATGGCTATATATTTGACTAGTGATTGGCCCTATTTTGAGCATGAAAGACTCGCAGCCAAGCACTCTTCGCCCAGCAAGAAAGAAATAGATGCTGTATCTGATGAAATATTGAAATATATAGAGCAAAATGGACCTATATGTTCTTCGGATTTGAAATTCGACCAAAAGGTAGACTGGTACTGGGCACCTACTTCGTTGACTAGGGCAGCACTGGACAGGCTATTTTTTCGTGGAGATTTAGTTTTTCACCACAAAAAGAACACAAGGAAATATTATGATCTAGCCATAAGGCATCTGGACAATGGCATTCTCGAAAAATCTAATCCCAATAAAAGCCTAGACGAAATATTAAGATGGAACATTCTGCGAAGGATTGGCAGCGTAGGCATGCTGCATAATAATGCAAGCTACGCTTTCATGGGAATACACAACATGAAATCTGCCCATAGAGACAAAATATATAAAGAATTGGCTGAAGAGGGTGCAATAACCGAGATACAAGTAGAAGGAGTGAAAAATAGCTTTTTCTATAAAACCGAAGATCAAAATATACTAGATGAAGCACTCCATAATAAAGAACATGAAAGCAGAATTGAGTTTATTGCTCCGCTTGACAATATGATGTGGGACAGAAAAATAATTATCGAGCTTTTCGATTTTGATTATAAGTGGGAGATATATACCCCAATTAAAGACAGAGTATATGGATACTATGTGCTGCCTATTCTTTATGGAACGGATTTTATTGGCAGAATAGAATTTCGCAGAGACAAGAAAGCCAAATGCATGAAGATAGAAAATCTTTGGATGGATAGAGAGAATGAATTTAAAGATTTGATTAGCCAAAAAGTAGACTCTATTTCGGCTACACTTTATTAATTTTATTGAAAATAAAAAAATAATTAATACCTTGATAAATTCTTGACAAAAGAAGTTAGCTGTGATAAACTTGTCACGATCGTTAGCAAAAGCTAACTAGCTTAGGAGGTTTGTTATGCCGCTATCACAAATGAAGTTTAACAAAACATATGTAGTACACAAAATCGAAGTAGAGCAGGATGATATTAGAAATTTCCTTTTTTCATTGGGCTGCTACCCCGGCGAAAAAATAACAATCATTTCAAAGATGGCTTCAAACTATATAGTAAATATAAAAGATGCCAGATACAGCATTGACAAGGATTTAGCAAAAGCTATCATGGTTTGATTGCTGAAGATTATTCCTATTATAAACTATTTTTTTATAATTCAAGTTAACTTAAGCTAACTCAGGAGGATTTTATGCGAATAGCATTGGCAGGAAACCCGAACAGCGGAAAAACGACTTTGTTTAATGCAATTACGGGCAAAATGGAGCACGTGGGAAACTGGGCAGGAGTCACCATCGACAAAAAAGAAGGCGCGATAAAGCAATCACTTAGACCTGATGATGACAAAATTATAGTAGTGGATTTACCTGGTGCATATTCTATTTCCCCATATACTAGCGAAGAAACTATTACTAAGGATTTTATCGTTAATGAAAATCTGGATGCTATAATAAACATTGTGGATTCTACTAATTTAGGCAGAAGCCTGTTTTTTACTACGCAGATATTAGAGCTTGGTATTCCTGTAATTATTGCACTGAATAAAATCGACCTGATGGAGAAAAAAGGCAATAAGATTGATGTGATTGAGCTGGGAAGACTACTAAAATGCTCGGTAGTAAAAACGACATCCACTAAAGCAACAAACAACGGGCTAAAAGAGCTGGTAAGGATGGCGAAGAGTATTGCAGAGAAAGGCGAAGCCCAGATAGCACCACAAATAAAGAAGGCAAAGGCCGCCAGCGAAGAGCAAAGAACACAGCTGCAGGATGAATACAGGTATAGCTTTGTAAAGGACATAACTGAGCAGGTAGAAAAAAAGAGAATAAGCTCGGATCAGCAGACAAAGCAGGACAAGGCAGACAGGATAATTGCAAGCAGGTGGTTTGGAATTCCTATATTTGCGGTAATAATTTTTCTGGTTTTCTCTCTGTCGCAGGCATGGCTAGGCCCATGGATGGCTGACATATTTGTGGGATGGATTGACGCATTTTATGGCTTTGTAGAGGGACTGCTGGGCAGCGAAGCGTCGCCTGTATTATCTAGTCTGCTTCTAGATGGCATAATCGGCGGAGTGGGAGCCGTGGTAGGATTTTTACCATTGATTATGGTATTGTTCTTTTTCCTTGCCTTGCTGGAAGACTGCGGATACATGGCTCGTGTAGCTATGGTGATGGATAGATATTTTAAAAAGGTAGGCTTATCCGGACGTTCAATCATTCCTATGGTTGTGGGAACAGGATGTGCAGTACCTGGCATTATGGCAACTAGGACGATAAAAAGCGACAGGCAGAGACGAACGACTGCCATGCTTGCTCCTTTTATGCCTTGTGGGGCTAAGCTGCCAATTATTGCCTTATTCGCAGGAGTGTTTTTTGGTGAAAACGGATGGATAGGAACTCTGATGTATTTCCTGGGCATAGCTGTTATTGTATTGGGAGCTGTTATTATTAGGAGAATTACAGGAGATACATCTGTGTCATATTTTATAATTGAGCTTCCAGAGTATAGGATACCCAGCATAAAGAGAGCAGCACTTTCAATGTTCAGCAGAGCCAAAGCGTTCATAGTGAAGGCAGGTACTGTTATTTTGGTGTGCAATGTTATTGTACAGCTGATGCAGACATTCACATGGAATCTGCACATTGCGGAGACCGCCGAACAAAGTATATTGGCATCTGTTGCTTCACCATTTGCATTGCTGCTTGTTCCATTGGGATTTGGCATGTGGCAGTTTGCAGCAGCAGCTATTACAGGATTCATTGCAAAGGAGAATGTAGTGGGTACATTGGCAGTGTGCTTTTCTATCAGCAACTTTATAGACACCGAAGAGCTGGTATTGGTCGGCAATGCAGTGCAGGTGCAGAGTGTTTTTGGAATAGGAGCTGTGGCTGGACTTTCATATCTGATATTTAATCTTTTCACGCCTCCTTGCTTTGCAGCAATAGGAGCGATGAGAGCAGAGCTGGAATCGAATAAATGGTTTGCAGGAGCGATAGCATTCCAGTTGGCAATGGGCTATGTTTTGTCATTCATTGTATATCAGTTCGGCACACTATTTACAACGGGTTCATTTGGTGCAGGCTTTACAGGAGGATTGGCAGCAGTAGCCATAATCATTGGATATATTGCATTCTTGATGAGCAAGGGAAGCAGAGCAAACCAAAATATAGCAAGGAAGCAGGTGGCATAGCATGAGTGGTGTAGATTTTTTGATTGCCGGCATAATTGCAGCAATTTTAGCACTTGCCATTATAAAAATTCTAAAGGACAAAAAGAACGGCAAAAAATGCACTGGATGTGACAGCTGCTGCAAGAGCTGTCCATACAAATAATATTACTATCAATCAATACCTATAACATATTAAAATCTGCATTAATTGCAGGTTTTCTTTTTTGTAAAATATAATTGAAATACAAATCTTGAAAAACTAATATAACGTGATAGAATATAAAGCATGAAACATTCAAAAAACACAATCAAACTAAACAGAGAACAAAAAAGAAAAAGAGAGATATTGATGAAGACAGCACTGACATTTGCTATAGTGCTTATTCTGATTATTTCATATTTAATGATTTTTGTTGTACTAGATATTAAATATTTTGACTATCGTGAAGCTTTAGAAGTGCGAGAGAGCGGCGAATATGACAAAGCCATTTTGATGTTTGAGCAGCTAGGTGAATATAAGGATGCATCAATTCAGATACAGGAGACGAATTATCAAAAAGCATTTTGGTATATGCAAAATAAACAATATGATATTGCTGCATATCTTTTTGATAACCTAGGCGAATACGAGGACAGCAGGCATAGGCTGAACTGGGTTTATTACAAGTGGGCGATGCAGCTGATAGAAAAAAATGAATTTGACAGTGCAATAAATCTATTTAGTGCCGCAGGAGACTACAGCGACTCAGAAAGCCAGATAACGGAAACACAATATCTGAAAGCAATTTATCTGATGGAAAACGGAGATGCGATTGAATCTTTGAAAATATTTATGAGCATAGTTGATTATAAAGATGTACAGCAGAGAATTTTCGACTATCATCAAGCGGTAAATAAATATTTCTTCAGTGCAGGCGTCCGATTTACAGTTGCAGTGAAAAATCTTGGAAGCGTAGAGATGGCAGGCGAAGCAATAGCTAATGGCATTAATATAGCAAACTGGGCTGATGTTAAAAATGTTACCGCAGGTGATAACTTTGTAGCTGCTATTACATCAGATGGCAGGGTACTGACAGTGGGAGACAACAAGTATAATCAGCTGATAGCTTCCGAGTGGGGAAGCATGGTTCAGATAAGTGCTGGCGGAGCTCATGTGGTGGGGCTAAGGTCAGATGGCATAGTAAAAGCAGCAGGATACGACCAGTATAACCAATGCGGCGTGGACGACTGGAGAAACATTGTGCAGATAAGTGCTGGCAAAAACTATACAATAGGGCTGAAAAGCGACGGCACAGTGGAGGCAGTAGGAGAATGGGTGGAAGGCCAGTGCAAAGTAGATGGCTGGAGTGACATAATCCAAGTAGACGCTGGAACAAACCACACGGTAGGGCTGAAGCTTGACGGCACTGTAGTCTCTACAGGAGACAATACGTTTGGGCAGTGCAATGTATCACAGTGGAGTGACATTGTGGCTGTGAGCGCAGGAGAGAACTACACACTAGGCATTAAAAAAGACGGAACATTGGTATGTGTGGGGGACAACACATATGGACAATGCAATGTAGGCAACTGGAGTGGAGTGATAGCGATATATGCAGGAAAGTATCATACTTTGGCATTGAGAGCAGATGGTACTTTGCTGGCTGTTGGCTGGAATGACGCTGGTCAATGCGATATAAACTGGAATGATATAAAATTGCCATAGAAGAAAATAGAAAAAATATGTATGTAAAGCACAATAGACTTAATATTGTGCTTTTTGTTATTTAAAAAAGTTTTGTATAAGTTTTGTTCATACTTTTTGCACTAAAATGGGATAAATGGTTGATATTATAGTGACATAAATTATGTTATGTGAGGTTAGACATGAAAAAATCAACAAAAAAAAGAATTATTATATACTCATCAGTTGTAGTAGTTATAATTGCTGCAGTATTAATAAACAAAGGCGTCAAAGCGAAAAAAGAGACCATGGCACAATTTGATGTTAGTCCATCGACAGCAGTAGCAGAAATAGGCGACATTGGAATTTATGTGCCTGCAAGTGGCACAATAAGCTCAGGAAATACAGAGACTGTGTTTGCAAATACACAGGGTACGGTATTGAAAACGTATTTCAAAGAGGGCGATTTTGTAAATGCAGGCGAAGTGATAGCAGTGGTGGAGAGCGAAACACTGGAGGACGAAATTAAAGCAGCACAAAATAGTGTATACTCAAAAAGGAGTAGCATAGATGAGTATGACAACGACACACAGGACTATACTATCAAATCCCCTGTTTATGGCAGAGTTAAGGAAATCAACCTGAAACATGTGAATGCAAGCACGTCAGAAATCTACAGAGAGCGAGCTGAGGATGTGGAAGACGAATATGGATATTTGGCATCTATTGCTGTTGGCGATAATATGTACATAAAGGCAACAGGTGATATCAGCCGGTATGAAGTGGGACAGGAAGTGGATGCAGTTATTCACCAAAGCAGCGGCGATGTAAGGATATACAGCGGCTCCTACGTAGAGAAAATAGAAGATGGAGCAGCATATATATATATCAACAGCAACAAATATGAAGATGATGTAAACGCTGATATATATACAGCAGACGGCAAAACAAAAATCGGCGAAGGTGTGACAGAATATTTTGATATTCAATATATTGTGGGAGCAAAAGGATATATTAAATCATTTAGCACATTTATAAACCAATTAGTAAATCAGGGAGACATACTTTTTTATTCATATACAAATATCGACCAAGGACTGAGCGACATGTATGCAGAGCTGGAGAATTTGGAAGAGCAGCTGACAGATTTGCAGACACAATATACAAACCTAGAGATTAAAGCACCTGTAAGCGGCTTTATATCCAGCATAAGTGTAGCAGCGGGCTCGGAGGTAACATCAGCTACAGAAGCACTTCGGATAGCAGACACCTCAATATGGTCAGCCAGCGTGGATGTTGACGAGCTGGATGTAAACTCCATAGAGATAGGGATGGCTGCTAATGTGACCATAGACGCAATAGTAGATGAAATATTTGAAGGCACTGTAAAGAGAATATCTTCTGTCGGCTCATATACTAGCGGCGTGACCACGTATACTGTGGAAATAGAAGTGCCTGCTGATGAAAGATTTAAGCTAAGCATGAATGCATCCAGCGAAATAGAAGTGCAGAAAGTAGAAGACGTGATTACTTTGCCTATTGAGGCGGTTCGATATATGGGCGACAGAGCATATGTTTTGGTATATACAGAAAGAACAGATGATGAAATCGACGAGATAATCGACCAAATATTAGATTCACAGAAGCAGTCTGAAGAACTCGCAAAAATGAGCCAGGAAGAGATGCAGGAATATATGGCAGAGCAAAGAGAAGCAATGCTACAGGTTTCCGACGGAGCAGACAAAGAGCAATTTGACCCAAGTAAAATGGATGCAGTCAGCATGCCACTGGAAAATGCCGGCGGGTTCAGAGCATCAGCCAGTGCAAACCTATCCATAGCAGACCAGCTATATGGCGAGATAGTGTATGTGGAAGTAGGAATTCAGGATGAAACCAACATACAAATATTAAGCGGATTAGAAGCAGGAGACGTAGTGCTGCTTTCTATATCAGATACATCAACAGAAAGCACAAGCACAAGCATTAATGATGGACCAAATGACGGCGGATTCAATATGATGCCCGGTGGTTTAGGCGGAATGGGCGGTGGACGCTGATGAGGAAAAAACCACAAAGATGGCAGGTGATTGAATGAACGCATTAATAGAGATAAAAAATATGTATAAAATATATGAAATGGGTTCTGAAAAAGTGCATGCCCTCGATGGAGTCAATTTGAAAATAGAGCATGGCGAATATGTAGCAATAATCGGACCATCTGGCTCCGGGAAATCTACACTGATGAATATGATAGGATGCTTAGATGTGCCTACATCCGGTGAATATTTACTGGATGGCAATAATATAGCGGAGCTTTCGGACAAAGACCTAACTATGATAAGAAGAAAAAAAATCGGCTTTATATTCCAGCAGTTTAATCTGCTTAAAAAATCAACAGCTTTAGAAAATGTGGAGATGCCGGCTATGTACAATGGATGTGACAACACAGAGAGAAAAGAGCTGGCAAAAGAGGCTCTGGAGTCTGTAGGGCTGGGTGATAGACTAAAACACAGACCAACAGAGCTCTCAGGAGGGCAGCAGCAGCGTGTTGCTATAGCCAGAGCTTTGGTAAATAAGCCTCCTGTTATTTTGGCTGATGAGCCTACTGGAAATCTGGATTCCAAATCAGGAGAGGACATAATGCTCATGATAAAGGAACTTCATAAGGGAGGCAATACAATTATTTTGATTACTCACGATAAGGAAGTGGCTGACCATGCACCTAGGGTTATAAACATATTTGATGGTAAAATAATAAGTGATATACAAAACAGCGAGAAAAAGAAAGGAGCGGAGAAATGAGTCTATATGAAGCAATAATGTCATCATTAAAGGCCATATGGGCAAATAAAATGAGATCGTTCCTAACGATGCTGGGAATAATGATTGGTATATTTTCCGTTTCGGTTCTGATATCTGTGGCACAATCATCCACATCTTCAATAACGGACAGCATTGAAAGCGAAGGCACAAAGCAGATTACTATCAACCTTCGCGGCAGAAGAGTGCAGAACACATTCGACATAAATGACTTGGAAGAAATATATGACTTGGAAGGAGTGGAATATGTATCTCCATATACGGCAGGGTCATTGACACTGAAAAATTCTACTTTGTCTATGGATGTTCAGGTTACAGCGTGCAACGATGTATACGATAAAATAAACAGCTATAACTTAATATCCGGCAGATGGATATCTGAAAATGATGAAAACAAAAGGCTTAGAGTAGTAATTGTTGGTGTAGATGTGGCTGATGAACTTTTTGGAACGAGAGATGTAGTAGGCGAGAAAATATCACTAAGCGGTACATCATTTACAATAATTGGCGTACTGGAGGAGCAAGGCGATTCCGTAATGGGCTCTGACGATGAAGTGGCATTCATACCATTTGCCACAGGGCAGAGGATGTTTGGTGACATAACCATATCGTCAATATATGTATCTGCAGCAGATAGCGATAGTGTAGATGCAGCTATGACTGCTATTGAAAACTTTATGCTGGCAAAATCCGGCGGAGACGACACAGCATACAGCATATTTTCATCATCAGCTATGCTTGAAATGCTGAGTGAGACCACTCAGACTCTCACATATCTTTTGGGGGCTATAGGAGGCATTTCTCTGCTTGTTGGCGGAATAGGCATAATGAACATAATGCTGGTTTCTGTATCGGAGCGAACCAGAGAAATAGGAGTGCGAAAAGCTATTGGTGCAACTAGAGGAAACATTATGATTCAGTTTCTTATAGAGGCTATAATAGTTTCGGCACTTGGCGGAGCAGTGGGAGTGGTGCTGGCTCGGCTGGGTGTAAACATAGCAGGTCAGCAAATGGACATGGCGATTACGCTGGATTCCACAGTGGTGCTGGCATCTCTGGCGTTTTCAGTGATAGTAGGTGTGGTATTTGGCCTATATCCTGCAGCAAAAGCTTCTAAAATGAATCCGATTGAAGCTCTGAGATATGAATAGAAACAATAAATAAATACAGACAAAGACTGCCAAAAGGCAGTCTTTTAATTTGTGACTTTGTTACACATTTATATTTGGCTATATGCTATTATTTACGTATAAATACAAACAAGGAGGAAAGCGTGAAAAAAATAATGTATTTTAAGCTACCTCTGTGTCCCTACTGCATACAGACCAATAAGTGGATAAATGAGGTGATGTATGAGCATCCGGAATATGAGAACATAGAGCTGGAGGTAATTGACGAAAGCAAGAACCGACAATTAGCAAAACAGTATGATTATTATTTTGTACCTACATTTTATGTAGACGGCAAAAAAATTCACGAAGGAACTGCCACAAAAGAGATTGTGGAAGAAGTATTTAAACAAGCTTACTCAGAGTAATAATCATCTTCGCAATATATTAACTTACCAGACTTAAAAGTCATAATTACACAAGAATCTTGATCTAACCTTACGAAATCAGCCTTGCTGCCAATTGATAATTGACCAAGGCTTTTTTCGTGCAGTACTTTATGTGCCGGATTTGTGCTTATCATATATGAGGCGTCCCAAACGGATATATTTAAAAAATCTATAATGCTTTTCAGCACTTGGTTCATCCCTAGAGTGCTTCCTGCTCTTGTGGAGTTTTTCAAAAAGGCTTTGTTGTTTTTCACTATAATCTCTTGGCTTCCAAGACGATATTCCCCATCTCCCATTCCTGCTGCCATTATGCTGTCTGTAATAGGGATTATTCCGTCTTTTCCCTTTATATTATATACCATTTTGAATATATCTTTGTTTATGTGTATTCCGTCTGCTATCATCTCGCAGTATATGCCGCTTTCTAAAGCAGCGCTTATAATACCTCCCTCGTGATGGCTGAGGGGCTTCATGGCATTAAAAAAGTGCGTAGCACCTGCAGCACCGGATGAGATGGCGTTTATGGTTTGTGAATAGCTAGCCCCAGAGTGGCCTATAGATACGGCTATGTCTAGCTCTCTTGATACTTTAATAACATCTAGTATATTTTTCACTTCCGGTGACACGGTTATCAGCTTGATATTTCCTTTGGCAGCCTTCTGCAGCTGACTCAAAAACTCAACATCTCCGTCTAATAAATATTTTGGGTTTATAGCTCCGGAGTATTCTTTAGATAAAAAAGGCCCTTCCAGATGGATACCTGAAATTTGGCAAAATTGACTATCTAGCATGTATTCAGCATAATCAGAACACAGACTAAGCATCTTCTCTTTTTTGTCTGCTACAATAGTAGCAAGCAGGCTGGTTACTCCATGGGAAGCATAATATTTAAGTGAAGCGAGCAGGGCGTCATGCTCGGGATTGTTAAAATCTGTACCAAATGCACCGTGGGTGTGTATATCTATAAAGCCGGGAACAATATAGTTTCCGGCGAAGTCGATTTCTCTGCAACTTAAAGGAGCGAAAATACTGGAGGACATATTGGATATTACACCTTTTTCTATAAATAAATCTATAGTGCGGACTTCGCCATCTATGAAGTGTTTTGCGTTTTTGACCAGAAGCATAAATCGCTAGCTTTCCATATTTATGAGAGAGCACTTGATACCAAAAACTTCCTCAAAGAACATGCTCTTCAATTGAAAAGTCCATTGCTCCAGAAGGATGTCTTTTTTGCTTGCCACATATACATTCAGCTTTTTATCAACCAGCTCCATTTTAATGTCCTGTATCTTCTGCAGGTGGCTTCTATCCAATGCATCGGCAAGGCGGAGAATAGCCGAAAGCTTTGATACAATTATTTTATTCAAATCCGATAGATTGTTGTATTTACTGTGCAGCTCTGTGGGGACGTCCATAGAATGATACCTGGCAATGTTGGCTATCACGGCCATTTCCTCATCAGTAAACCCTATTATTGTGGAGTCTAGTATTATGTCTGCACTTATTCTGTTATGTGCTTTTAGATTTACGAATTTGCCAATGTCGTGCAGAATAGACGCAACCTCAAGATAAAGTCTTTCTTTTCTAGAGAAGCCATGTAGTTTTTTCAGATTATCAAATATGGTAAGAGCATATTTTTCCACTGCCTTTGCGTGAGATTTGTCATATCCATATTGTTTTGCTATGTATTCGGCACTTCTCACGCAGCTTCTTTCAAATCCTTTTTTCATAGCTTTGAATTTGACTGGGAACAGTGATTTATACAGCATAGCATCACATAAGGATACATTCATAATATTTCCGCTCTGGGTTTTTGAAATATTAAGTAGCTTATTATAAAGTGCAATTGTAGGGAAGAATACTTCCGCTTGTTCCTGTGTCAGGTTGTATTTTTTTATTATCTGTCTGGGCACCATTACACATACTTCATTATATAGCTTGTTAAGCTCTTTTTTTGTGAATTGATTTTCTGGGAACATTGAATTTAGCAATGAGACATTTTTGCCTGTTATAAATAGTTTCTCTATTGGCTGTTTCATTATCTGCGCATGAAGCTGGTCGAAAACCGCATTTACATATTCCTGAATTGCAGTTAATATGTTTGTTTCACCCAGCTCTGTCATTTCGCCTATTGTTTCATTCAGCTTCAGCGAGCCTATGCGTATGTTTTGAGAATAGAATATTTCACCGTCTTGGCACACAGCTATGCCTAGGCTGCCTGTGCCAATATATGCCAGCATATAGCATTTTGCAGGGTCGTCTATTTTTTCTATCTGTCTCATCATGTGCCGGAATATATATGTCTTTTCCTCGCCGTCTTCCAGAACAGTTATTTTATGTCCTGTTTTTACTGTGATTTGGTCGCATATATAGCCGGAATTTTTGGCTTCGCGAAGTGCTGTGGTGCCTGTCAAAGTGATGTTTTCATCTTTGATTCCTAGGTCATCTGCCTGAGCATAGTATTTATTGATTATTTCGCAGCATGCCTGCATGGTAGAAAACTGAATTTTATTGTTGTTAAACGATTCTTTTCCTAGATTAAGAGGATATTCATAGCTATCTAATGTCTCGAAAGCATCATTAGATACCTGTGCTATCTCCATTCTGACAGCACTGGAGCCTACGTCAATAGCAGCAGCTATTTTGAATTTTGCCGACATAATATCACCTACCTGTATAAAGAATTTCCTTTTGAATCTATAGCGCAAATCAGCGGCATGTCCACCACAATCAGCTCCCTGATAGCCTCACTAAGCAAATCATCAAAAGCAATCACTTTAGAGCTTCTTACGCAGTTTGCCAAGAGAGCCCCAGCACCGCCTGTGGCAGCCAGATAAATGGCATTGTTTTTCACCATGCTCTTCACCACGTCATCGCTTCTGCTGCCTTTGCCTATCATCACCTTTAGCCCTATGTCCAGAAGCTGCGGAGTGTAATCATCCATTCTGTAGCTTGTTGTAGGTCCGCATGAGCCAATAGGCATTCCATCCTTTGCAGGGCATGGGCCTGTGTAGTATATTACCTGTCCATTTATATCAAAGGGCAGCTTTTCGCCTCTATTTAGCATTTCAATCATTCGCTTGTGTGCAGCGTCACGGCCGGTATATATCCTGCCGGAAAGAAGCACAGAGTCTTTTATACCTATTGCACTTATCTGCTCATCTGTTATTGGCATATTCAGCTTATGTATCATTATATCACAGCCTCCTTATGCCTGACACAGTGGCACTGGATATTTATTGCCACAGGCAGCCCTGCTAAATGAGTGGGATGTTCAATTATATTTACTGCCAGAGCTGTAGTATTTCCGCCCAATCCCATGGGTCCTATACCTAGGGAATTGATTTTATCCAGCATTTCTTTTTCAAGTTCAGCTATTTCTTTATCATCCGAGAATTTTCCCAGAGGGCGAAGCAAAGCCTTTTTTGCATTTAGCGCTGACAGCTCGAATGTGCCGCCTATTCCTATACCCAGCGATATGGGAGGGCATGGATTTCCCCCTGCGGATTTCACGGTATCGATAATAAATTCCTTTATACCATCGAGTCCATTAGAAGGAGTGAGCATCTTAATTTTTGACATATTTTCGCTGCCAAATCCTTTTGGCGCTACTGATATTTTTATACGGTCGCCTTTCACTATGCTGGTGTGTATTACGGCGGGAGTATTATTTTGTGTGTTTTTTCTGTGGATTGCGCTTAAAACCGACATTCTGAATTTACCGTCTGTATATGCATCCTTAACCGCTTTATTAATGGAGTCTTCTATATATTCTCCATCGATGTGCACATCCTGACCGATTTCTACAAACACTACAGCCATACCCGTGTCTTGACAAAGAGGTATGTTTTTTTCGCTAGCTATTGAAATGTTTTCGATGAGCTGGCTGAAAATCTCAACAGCGTGAGGTGTGGTTTCTGCTTTTTTTGCGTTTTGCAAAAACTCTTCTAGCTTTTCATCCGGGAAAACACAGCTTTCTAGAAAAAGATTATAAACTGCATTATAGATTTCATCAGAATTTATATGTCTTATGGTATTCACAGGGCTTCTCTTTCATTTGGATATTTATTTGTTAATTTTAATATAACAGCCTTGAAATATCAAGGCTGTTGAGTTTCTGATTCTTTTATTTTTAGCTGAAGTGTTTTCTTATTTATGATGAAAAGAAAAGATTTAGCTTTTTCACCTGAAACATATAGATCAACGTTCATTCTGTAGTTATAGTCCGCAACTTCTACTGTTTCTTCATCCAAAATAAATTTATATTCCGCTTCATTGCCGGCATAGATTTCTGCAAACATATTGAATGGAACTTTGGTTTCTTCATCATTTGCAAACATGCATTTTTCGTTAAGCAAATTAGTGTTTATGCTTTTATATTGTGTAAAAGCATACTTCCTTATATTTGATTGGTACAGTGAATTGAAAAACTCCTGTATGGAAATCATTGTGTAGTTATACTGACTGCTTGTTAAGTAGTCGAGTAGTGCATCAAAGCCTAGATAGATTAACGTATCTTGTGTGTCATCTTCTGAAATTTCAATTTTTGGTGTTGTGGAGGGGGTAGGCTCGGCACTTATAGCAGGCGTACCTACTGCAATGTTTTCTATTTCTGGCTTGGTGCAGGCAGTCCCCCAAAAAACAGAAATAAAAATTCCAGCTATTAAGATGCCCGTCACTATTTTTCTATTTATCAAATCTCTTCTCCCTATGCTTAGTTTTCATCATTCCAGCGCAGATATTCGCCTCTGGTATCTATATGTATATGGTCGGAATATTTACCGACACCGCCATTTTCGTTCAGTATGTCGCATATTTCATAAAGCTCATCTATGGTCATGTCTTTCACCCATATATCCGCGGCAGTTCCGTGCACGTGCTCGCTGTCTTTATTTCCACCGAATATCTTGTTGTATTCTTCGCATCTGTATCCTGAAACAATGTATACAGGTTTTCCTATTTCTTCTTCTATTTTTTCTATCAGTTCTATTAATGCGGGGTCTATTCCCTCATCTGGGAAGCCGCTGCAGTATTTGCCGTAGCATTGGCACTGCAGCTCTCGCTCCAGCCGGCTAGGCTCTTTTATGGTTTTATCTGATATTGTAAACTCATTTTCATATTTAAGCACTGATCCATCTTCCAGTGATAGCTTGGTCTGTATTTTTGCCACTCCTGCAGCCTTTGGTACAAGAATATTGCCATTCTTTATTTCACATATTTCCGGATTAAGGTTTTGGAATGTAGCATTGACTATTTCAAAATAATTGCCGCTTACTGCCATTGCACGAAGTTCATATGTCTTTTCGTTACCGAAGTATATCATTCCGTCATAAGATCCAACAACTTCGGTCATCAAAGTTGATTTGTATATTGGCAGCACTTCAATATAGTACTGCATAGTAGCCAAACGAACCGTGATTTTATAGCTATCGGATGAATCGTAATCAATTTCACCAATGTTGAATGTATGTGAATAGCTAAATGATGAAATACGTTTTGCGTTTTCTTGATATTTATAAAGCTTAGTTGTTTCGCCGGAATAGTCTACATATATTTCATCTACGTCGCCGTATTTAATCTCTATAGTTCCGGTGACTGTAATTTCCTGATTGTCCTGCATGTACAAAACTGAACTAGGGAAATTCTTATAGGTGATTTCCGGCTGTCTTTCGCTAATCAAGGTGGAGCTGTTTATAGAGCCTGAGCTTGAGGTTCCGCTGTTTACCCACCAGTCTGCCCATAGCTCTACCACTCCGGTTGAGTCTTTCTCAATAGCGCTGGTTTTATATTTTAGAGCACAGCTTGAATCAGTGTACCATCCATCAAACAGATAGTTCGCTTTTGTGGCATCTTTGAGTATTACAGTCTCACCTACAATATAATAGCTTGGGTTAGCTTTGTTGTTCACGCCGCCGTTCATATGATATATAATCGGATATCCTTCAACCCATTTTGCATAAAGAGTCATGCTGGAGGCTGCCAGATCGGTGCTGAAATACCATCTGTTTGTCAATTCTGGGTCTGTAAACCAGCCTTGAATTACAAAGCCTTCTTTAGTGACAGAAGGTGCCGACACTTTTGAGCCTACAGGAACAACCTGCGATTCCGCAGATGTGCCTCCATTGCTATCGAAGGTTACCAGGCATAGGAATACGTATTTAATGCTGTTATCTACTGCATATGTATGGGCAGCGGAGCCTTCAAAGACATAGAAAGTGTGTATATCACTCACATCAAAGCCCATTATGGATGTGGCTGTATTTGGGAAACAGATGAAAGTAGGAGTTGTTTCAGAAAATACATCTTCCACTGTTTCAACGCCTTCATTTAGGTAAACTGTTGCTATATTGTTTTTGAAGGTAGGCTCTGCACCTTTTATCAGTGCAGTTACAGTGCCTGGAACAGTAACAGTTTTTAAGTAAACATTATTAAATGCGGTGTAGAGAATATCCTTGGTGCCATTTGGTATAGTATATGTGCTTGCTGTTTTCCCGCTGGGATAACACAGCAGAGTTTTATCGCTGGAAAATAGTACTCCATCTACATCGTAGTATGATGTGTTACCATCATCAACTATTATGTTTACAAGAGATATTGCGCCTTTGAAAGGCTTTGCAATAGCACCGTTTGAATTTAGATTATTTACAGTAGAAGAAAAATATACTTCTCTTAAGCTTATGCAATCTTCAAACATATACATGCTTCCATCCGAGTTGGATACATCAATAGATGATATTGCTTCAGAAAAAGTGATATATTCTACTTCTGTACATCCATCAAATGTTGTAACAGAAACATTGCTGACCCAAAGACCATCTATTGTAGATGGAACAAATACATCCCATAGAGTTCCCTTATATTTGGTGATATCGCATGTACCGTTTTCATTATCTGTGTATTCCCAATCCGTGGCTTTCCCCATTGTGTAGAAAGGAATACCGTACATCTCTGCGAATGACTGTGAATCTGAATATGCATATCCCCATATACCAAAACCATCTTCAGGAATTATTGCAAAAAATTCAAATGTCGTCCTTTCAGCAGGTATTATCAATGTTTTTAGGGCAGGGCAGGCTATAAAAGCCATTGTTTGAATCGTAGCTACATTTTCATGCAGAGTCACTTTTTGAATATATGAATGGAATGTAAAGGCCATAGAGCCGATTATTGTAATGCCGGCAGGCACTATGTATTCAGCAGCTGTTCTTCCTGAAGGATAGTAATATAGTGTCTTTCCATCCTTTGATGTAAGAACGCCGTCTATTGATGCAAAGTTTGCATTGCCTTCTGGAACAATAATATTTTGGAGACTGTTTTCATTATGGAAAGAAGAATTTATTTCCTTCACTCCAGTACCGAATGTCAAATTATTTAGGTTTTTGCATCCCATAAACGCAATGTCTGCCAAGGTGGTGACAGAATTTGCGATAGTATAGTCTGTACCTGATCTGTTTGCAGGGTATGATATAAGTGTTGTTGAAGACTTGGAAAGCAACACACCGCTTGTAGATACATAATTTGGGTTTGCTCCGTCAACTGCTATGGACTGCAAAGAGGAACATGAATGAAATGCCCCAGCTCCTATACTTATGGTTTCAGCCGGAATAGCTACTGTTGAAAGACTGCTAGAGTATGCAAATGCATAGTCATATATTGTTGTTACAGTGGTTGGGACTGTAAAAGAAGTCGCTGTGTTTTTTGGCAGGTATAGAATAAGCTGGCTTTGGTCAGCGTTGTATAAAACTCCATCTGCTCCAAGAATAAATGAAGTATTTAATTCAGATAAAGTTACTGTCAGCTTTGGGCAGTTTCCTATTGCTGTAGGTTCTATTTTAGTTACTGTGGAAGGTATCGATAATGCCTGCAGATTTTCGCACCATAAAAAGGAAGAGCCTAAAATCTGTGTCACGCCTTCCGGTATTGTGACAGATGTTATAATATCGTTGCTCTCAAATGCTCCATCAATAGTTGTAACAGCCTGTCCGTTAATGGTATCAGGAATATTTACAACCGGTGATGTTCCTTCGTATCCGATGATGCTTCCGTTTTCAAAAACAAGCCCGGATGATGTGACTACCTCAGCTTTTGCTACTTTTTCGTTTTGCGTATATGAATACGGCAAGGCACTCATACACAAAAGCAATGAAAGCAATATTATAAATATTTTTTTTGTTAGCGTAAATTTCATGATTTATTCCCTCCAAAAGACTTAAACAACCCCACAATATTATAACACTCATTTGTAATGTTTTCAATTATTGACATACTGCAAATTAAAACACAGTGTTAAAATACAGGTACAAAAAAATGAACTCACATAAAATGAGCTCATTATATTTCAATTATTATAAAAAATCACTATTTTTCCACTGCTTCTCTTTTGAAAAGCACTATATATGCAATAACAGCTACAGCCACATATGCTAGAGTCTTTGGTATCATCAGCATTCCCAGAATAGGAATCTGTCTTGAGAAAAACACTACCGGGAAATAGAAAGCATATGATATGAATATCATTACACTTATTGATTTTGGAAATTTATCTTTTTGCCTTATTCCGCATACTAAAAGTGCGACTGCCACCACTAGGCCTTGTACCATCAGTGGGATGTTTCTGGCCAGATTCCATCCAAGTGTGACTGTATGCTTCAGCCAGTTGTTTTGAGGGAATGCCATTATTACAAGTCTGACAACGCCTACAGCCATCAGAAACCACCATAAGAAATTTCTTTTTTTGTCAAAGCGAACTCTCCAGATTTCTGCGATTATCATATAGAAGAAAGTTATCATGATAGCAGTAGCCAGTGAACCTATTCCAACTAGTTTGGCATTTGCATCTATTCCGCCCATTAATAGTGCAGGCACTCTGAACCCCACGTGTCCCGTATCACCTATTGCTAAAAAGAAAAATGCTAGAATAAATAGCATTCCTAAAGACTTATTTTCAGGTGAAAGCTTGCTTCTGTTTTTAAACATAAGTGCAGTGATTGTCCATACAGTGATCAGGTAAGATATATCGAATATTACCTCAATCCATTTTGCTAATTGTTCTGGCATATTTGTTCCCCTTTTTATATATACTTTATAGAAATAAACATTAAACTTAGGTTTATAGTGTTTATCTGCATTATATTGACTGAATACTAGACTGTCAACAAATTTGAAGGAATATGTATATTTAGTCTATAAAAATAACTAAATATTAAAAACATAGTTAGAGAATTTTAAAAGTATTAGTTGCTTGCGTATTATTTGGTATATCAAATATAAATATTACTTGTTCAGGAATGTTTCTGAAAGTATGTCCAAATTTATTATACCCAATACATTCAGATATACCACCACCTCTATAACGAGTATGGCAATCATTATACCCATTATCACTTTTCTTCCTTTTCTCATAAATCCTCCTACTCTGTAGAATTATATGGCATTTAATTAACAATATGTAATTATTATATTTAATTTAAAATGTAAAAGCAAGAATAAGTTTGATAAATGAAAAAATAGCCGCATTAATCAATAATGCAGCTATTTCAAAAAAACACGATATTTATTATTTTATGCCTAGTCTATCACCATAGTTTTCTATTACGTAATCTAAATCTTTGTCACCGCGACCTGAGCAGTTGACCAATATTGAGCCTGTTCCCATTTCTTTTGCCAGCTTCATAGCGTATGCAACGGCGTGGGCACTCTCTAGAGCAGGAATTATTCCCTCCAGCTTAGATAGCTTTGAGAATGCATCTATTGTTTCGTCATCTGTTGCTGTCTTGTATTCTACACGACCCAATTCCTTCAGGTATGCATGCTCTGGGCCAACTGATGGATAGTCAAGCCCGCTGGCTACTGAATATACAGGATCTGGCTCTCCCTTTTCATTTTGTAGCATAATGGAATTGAAGCCATGCATAACGCCTTCTTTACCGTATGTCAGGCTGGCTGCATGTTCACCCACCTTTGTACCTATGCCAAGAGGCTCTACGCCATATAGTTTAACAGGATCGTTCAAAAATGCTGTCATAATGCCTGCAGCATTTGAGCCGCCGCCTACACATGCAACCACAGCATCCGGCAGTTCACCAGTCATATCCATAAATTGCTCTCTTGCCTCTATGCCAACTACTGATTGGAAATCACGAACCATCATTGGGAATGGATGAGGGCCAACAACTGAGCCTATGCAATAGATAGTGTTTTCAAATTCGCCCATGTATGCTTCAAATGCTGCATCAACAGCCTCTTTAAGGGTTTTTAATCCGTGAGATACAGGAATAACTTTTGTTCCCAGCAGTTTCATGCGTGCTACATTAGGTGCCTGCTTGGCTATGTCCACCTCGCCCATGTATATGTCGCATTCCAGTCCGAAATATGCAGCTGCTGTTGCCAGTGCCACTCCGTGCTGTCCTGCGCCTGTTTCAGCAATGATTTTTGTTTTGCCCAAATATTTTGCCAGCAGTCCTTCGCCCATGCAGTGGTTCAGCTTATGTGCACCAGTGTGGTTTAGGTCTTCGCGCTTTAAATAAATTTGGCAGTTGCCTATGGAGTTTGAAAGCCTTTCACAATGTCCAACTGGAGTAGGACGTCCTTGAAACTCTTTTCTGATACGTCTGAGCTCGTGGATGAACTTTGAGCTTTTGCATATTGCCTGATATGCTGTGGATATTCTTTCGAACTCTTCAACTAATTGAGGAGGAATAAAAGCACCGCCGTATTTTCCAAAATATCCGTCTTTTGTTGGAGTTGTCTTAGTATAAACCGCAAAATCAACATTCTTTTCTAACATTTTCTAGTCTCCTTATGTCTAATCTATTTTATTAAATTCTTTCCTTATAGAAAGAAAACTTTTCTAATTTGGGTAAAATAAAAACCCTCATCCATCTATAGGACAAGAGTTGCTTCCTGCGGTACCACCTAATTTGATTAGTAATTACTAATCCGCTCATTCCATACTTATTTATATGGTATCACTATAACGGGTGATTGCCGTCAGATACTACTAACAATAATGCTTTTGCTCTGCTCTCATAAGACCATTCAATTTCATCCTTTGCTGCTGCATTTCCACCACCTGCAGCTCTCTAGAAGCCGGTATAAAATTTACTTTTCTTAATCCTCGATTTGATATGTGAAATAATTACCAATAGGTTACTACTTTTTATGTATAATGTCAATCACTTTTTACATATATTTAAATCAGTAATTTGATATTTGAAGTATGTGGAGCAAATATTTGTGCATTAAATACGAATAGTATGCTGTGATTTATCTATTTATTGACATAAAATATCAAAAAGTATATAATCTTTTTAAGTCATTTTTGGTGGCTTTTGTAGTATGGATATTTCAAAATATGTAGAATGGTAGCATGGAATATATAGATGTATTTCCTTTATTTTTGTATTATTTTGGCTGTCCATAAAATAAATAAAGGGAGTATTTTTTTATGCAGTTTTTAAAGAAGAAGAACGTAGTAGCATTGGTTTTGGCAATTGTTTTGATAGCATCTTTAGCATCATGCAAAAGCGCAGAGCAGGAAGTCTATGAACTGGACTTAGCACACTTTTTCCCATCAACTCACCCAGCTGAAACAGTATTTGTTCAGGGCTGGATAGAGGCTATTGGTGAAGCTACAGACGGCAGAGTGAAAATCACAAGCTATCCGGGCGGCACTTTGCTGGGAGCAGCAGACACATACAACGGCGTTGAAACAGGTGTTGCAGATATTGGCCTATCATGCTTTTCATACACCAGAGGTCGTTTCCCGGTGCTGGAGGCATTTGAACTACCGGGTGTTACATACAACAATTCAAAGGTAGCTAGCAAGGTAGCATGGGAAGGTATCCAAGAGCTGAACCCAGATGAAGTACAGGACACAAAGCTTCTGATGGTTATAGCAACAGGCCCGGGAGATTTGTTCACGGTTGAGCCTATAACGACACTGGATGATCTTCAAGGTATGGAAATAAGAGCAACAGGACTGAGTGCACAAACCATTGAAGCATTAGGCGGAATCCCGGTGGGTATGCCCCAATCAGACACCTATGAAGCACTATCAAAGGGAATAGTAAAAGGCAATCTATCTCCAATTGAAGTACTAAAGGGATGGAACCATGCAGAAGTAACAAAATATCTGACACGCACACCTTTCCTATATAATACATTATTCTTTGTAACAATGAATTTAGATACATGGAATTCATTACCTAAAGATTTGCAAAAAATCGTATTGGATACCACAGCTGATTTCTACGAAGAAGTGGGCATCGGTCTTTGGGATATGCAGAATGAAACAGCGCTGGACTGGGCTGTTAACGAGCAAGGAATAGAAATAATAGAACTTTCAGGTGAAGAGGCATCAATTTGGATTGAAAAGGTTATGCCTATTCAGGACAACTTTGTAGCCAGCCTAAAGGAACAGGGAATTGACACAGATGTAATGTCTGTAGTAAATAAATTAGCCGACCAGTACAACGAAGAATATAAATAATGAGTAAGAACTTTTTAGACAAATTTGATGAAACAATAGAAAAGATATCAAAAATATTTGATAGGATTGCGGGCTGGGCAGTTTTTGCCGCTATGTCAGTGGTGGTGATAAACGTTATTTTGAGAAAACTGTCCGGCTTGTCTCCGGAATTCATGAGTTTCTTTGAGAAGATTGGTATTTCAAAGCTTTTGATAGCATCATACGACTATGTAAGCCTATTAACAGCTCTCATTGTTGCATTTGGCATTTCATATTGTCTGGTAAACAATGCACATATATCCATAGACTTTATAGCTGATAAAATGGATAAAAAAACACATGGTGTAGTAACGCTGACAACTAGCATTCTGGTATTTTTGATGATGGCTGTATTTACATACAAGCTTTTTGAATTTGGTACACAGAAGCTGACAACAAACTCAATTACTACTAATGCACAAATACCTATTTTTATATTTGTGTATATAATAGCACTGTGCTTTGCCTTGCTGTGCTTTGTGATGCTGGCTAAGATAAGAAAAAATATAAAGGATGTGAAGAAATCATGAGTCCAGAAATTATTGGCATAATAGGGATTGCGGTATTTCTGCTACTCATCGTTATTCGCATACCTATTTCATTTTCTATGCTCTTTGTGGGCATAATAGGATTTGCAGTTTTGAAAAGCCCGATGATTGCCTTTTCCATGGCGGCACAGGAGGTATATACAAGCTTCTCCAGCTATTCACTAAGTGTTATTCCCATGTTTATATGGATGGGCTTTATCGCCTATTATTCAGGCGTAGGTTCAAGCCTATATAATTTTTCATACAAGACTATAGGCCATAGACCCGGAGGGTTGGCAATAGCCACACAGGCAGCATGTGCCATGTTTGGCGCAATATGCGGATCTAATACTGCTACAGCAGCCACTATGGGTGCAATAGCACTGCCTGAGATGAAAAAATATAACTATGATGATTCGCTGTCCTCTGCCAGCATAGCGGCAGGCGGAGCACTAGGAATAATTATCCCTCCAAGTGTAATATTTATAATATATGGCATAGCATCTGAGCAGTCTATTGGCAAGCTGTTTTTGGCAGGAATAATACCAGGTATTTTGCTGATGCTTTTGTACATGATTACAATATTTATTTTGGTGAAGAAAAAGCCGGAACTAGGTCCTGTTGGTCCTGTCTTTACATGGAAGGAACGATTTGCCACACTGAAGGATGGACTATTTGAAGTAATACTAACATTCTTAATTTCAATAGGCGGATTATTTGCAGGATGGTTTACACCTACGGAAGCAGGAGCAATTGGAGCGGCAAGCATATTGGTTATCACCCTTGTAAGGAAACAGCTGAATTTTGAAGGACTGAAAAAATCATTGGTGGATACAACACGCACCACAGCAATGATAATGATGATGGTAGCAGGAGCAATGGTTTTTGGCAGATTTATTGCAATATCTCGACTGCCTATAGCTTTGGCAAACTGGGCAGCTAATTTGGCATTGCCTCCATTCGGAGTAATGACAGCCATACTGCTTATTTATCTACTACTGGGGTGCTTCATTGATGCACTGGCGCTGATACTATTAACCATTCCAATATTCTATCCTGTTGCAGTGGGCGTTCTGGGATATGACCCTATTTGGTTTGGCGTAATTATAGTGCTGGTAGTGGCAATGGGCGTTATAACACCACCTGTAGGAATGAATGTATATGTAATAAAAGGTGTTGCAAAGGATATACCAACGGAGACCATATTCAAGGGCGTTTGGCCTTTCCTTATAGCATTGTTTGTATGTCTCGCTATATTGATTGCATTTCCGCAGTTAGTATTGTTTTTGCCGAACTTATTAGCCTAGTTTTTGAGAATATAAGATAAAA
This sequence comes from Eubacteriales bacterium, assembly GCA_040883315.1. Lineage (GTDB taxonomy): Bacteria > Bacillota > Clostridia > Christensenellales > UMGS416 > JAFGUF01. Next base: position 24,206 of record JBFLKU010000022.1, on the reverse strand, counting down.
GTCTCGATTTTTGTAAATTGAGACTTTTCTTTTTAATATAATAGATTGATTTAAAAACCATTATCATCTAAATAATTAAGTCGATTAAAGGATAATTTATCGTCAATATATTTTCCAAAGCTATCAAGTGTAGGAAACAATGTATAATTGTTTATCCCGCATAATTCAAGCTGTTTCAGTATTTCTCTTTTTCTAATCTTATTTATAATTAATTTGAGCAAGAATCCGTTCTCATCCCAGCCAAATCCTATGTTTAAAGGGTTAATTTAAGTATTCCTCTTTTGATTCTTTAGAATAGGTCAGTATTGTTGTATTTTCGATTTTTTCCAATGCATTTTTATTGTTCCCCCATACCATAAAAACACTCTGCTGGGCTCGTATTCTTTCGTCAATAAAATATGGTGAGTAGAAAAAAGGATAATCGTAATCATCATTAGACTTAAAAGCGGATATTATATTTTTTTTCGAATCTAGCTCATAATATTCCCTATCATTTTCGGAGAATTTAGTTTTGGCACAAATTGTATCGTTTTTCATAAACCAATGTTTATAGCGACTGGAGTTTAGAGCCCAAACCACACCATCATTTTCATAATTTATATCCACAACCGCAAAATATAAAGCAACCAAGCAACTTTCAGTCCAGTCAAGAATTCTTGTGGGAGCTCCATAATGCTGAGCAATTGTAATCCACTTCTGATAATCTTCTTCATTAGGCGGATTTGCCAAAAAGCTTTGTGACTTTTTAATAAAATGATGAAGAATACTACTTTCTTCCCAGTAGTATTTGTCAGTATTATATTCATCATCGTTTTTCCTGTATAATTTTGGGAGTAATTCATATTTACAATTACCCATTCCTCTAAAAAGCGATCCTCCTTTTAGAAAATCAATCTTTTTAGAGAAAATCTCTATTACATCCAAATATTCTTGGATTGAGTTAATTTTTACAATTTCATTGTTCTGTTCTGCTGTTGATGTATGGGTCATTTGCTTTCGGTTACCTCCGTATATCTTCTAAAGCAGCTATCTATCAGCTCCATGGTTTCATCTATCCCGTGATAATCATTAACTATTGTTTCTGTCTCCTGCAGATGCTTGTAGGTTTGAAAGAAATGCTTTATTTCTTTCAGCATATGCGGCTGTACATCATCCAGGGTATGTAGATTGGCAAAGCGAGGGTCTGCATCCACCACAGCTATCACCTTTTCGTCCTGCTGTCCCTGGTCTATCATGTCCAGATATCCCAGCACCCGCACCTCTACTATGCAGCCGGGAAATGTTTTTTCCGATGCCAGCACCAGTATATCCAAAGGGTCTCCATCAAGTGCCAAAGTATTTTCTATGTATCCGTATTCAGCAGGGTAGGTCATTCTGGAATACAGTACTCTGCTAAGGCGAATTCTGCCTGTGGGTTTGTCTATTTCATATTTGTTGATTGTATTCATTGGGATTTCTATAATTGCATCAATAGTCTTATACATAATAATATCCTCACTTACTTATAGATGAATTATACCATATTGCATGTAGTTTCAAACATATACGGCTTAGAGCACACAAAACAAGATATATTATTATTCCTTGACATTAGCTATATAGGATAATATAATGTGACATAACAAAAGAGAATATTATTGTTGGGGAGCTGTCTGCTGAGATTCGACTTCTGTCGTAAACCCTTTGAACCTGTCAGGATAATACCTGCGTAGGGAGATGATATGGAATTTTATTGCATATCAAAACAATTTCAAAGCATTCAACACTCCTTATACTTTAGTATGAGGATTTTTTATTTGGAGGAATTTATGAAAGAATATTTTGCAACGCTTATCGAGAAGTTTTTAGAACAGCCTGCAATCACGTGGATTGCATTGGGGGGAGTACTGCTGCTGGGAATTCTATTTTTTATTATCAGCAGAGAGAAATTAACAACCAGAATGATTGCTATGGGAGCAATATCAGTTTCAATTGCATTTGTGCTCTCTTTTATCACTCTTTACAAGATGCCATACGGCGGCTCGCTGACACCTGCATCCATGCTTCCTATCATTGCATTTGCTTGGGTATTTGGAGCACCTGCAGGCATAGTGGCAGGCATAGTATATGGACTTTTGCAGATGACACAGGGGTTATATTTTTTGCACCCGGTTCAGTTTTTATTTGACTATATACTGCCGTTTGGATTTTTAGGATTCGCCGGATTTTTCAAAAAGAAAAATCTTATGTTGGCTATATTGGTTGCAGGATTTTTAAGATTTTTATGCCACTTTGTAGCTGGTGCTATTTTCTGGGGAATGTACGCACCAGAAGGTCAGTCGCCATGGATATATTCATTGTTCTATAATGGCTCCTATATGGCGCCAGATACATTAATCTGCATGATTATAGCATCGATACCGGCCATGAGAAAAGTGATAAAAGGGATGGATTCTCAAGCCTCTGTAAAAGGCTAGAGAAGGAATACATTTAGAAAAAAGCCTGCTGGGAAACAGCGGGCTTTTTGTATGCTCTAAAACTGCGGTTTGTAATCGGTTCTTCTATATATACCTTTATCTCTAGTAAACATACCTTCCATAATCATTTCTCTTCTTATGGTGCAGAAGTCTTCGTGAAAATCAGAAATTATGATGTTTATTTCTTTTTCAGGATAGTCTGTGTTTTTTTCGAAGCATTTCAATATTTCCTCTAGAATTACTCTTCTTTTCTTTCTTTGCACAGGTATGCTGATTAGCTTGCCATCCTTTATGAAAGTAGACAGTATTTTGTTCTTGTATTCGATTTGCCTCAGCTCCTGCTCCTCTGTGTTTACATTGCCTGATTGTATTAGGGAAAGCAAAGTGCCGTTTAGGATTTCTGTATTCACCTGATATATCACATAGTACTGATCTTTATGAGACGTAACCAGATTACAGCTTTCGAGCTTTTTCATGTGGAATGAAACAGTGGAGGGTGTTAGCCCAAGCCTTTCTGCCAGCAGCTCCACGTACATAGGCTCTTTTAAAAGATTGTTAATTATGCGCAGGCGTGATTTATCCGATAGGCATTTGAATATCATTATTGAATTATCGTACATTATATTCCTCCACAGTGCTCAAAAATACTTTTTCTATCAGCTTTGCCATAGCGATTTTTGCATCCTCTTTGTAGATTATTTCAAAATCGCCTCTTTCTTCTGCCTGCTTCTTGCTCTCAAACCAGTTTTCGGGTATCACTTCAAAGAATTTATTGAATTTCTCTATCAAGTCCTTTTCGTCTCCGCCTGCTTGCCTAGACTGCTGGTAGCTGACATCTAGAACAGATAGAAAAACATCCACTATATTTGCTTTTATTTTTTCTATCAATGCTTCATCGTCTCTGTTGTCATCTCTAAGCTTACATTCTTTTTCTTCAGTTTGTGCTTTTAGTGTTGCAAGATTTTCTGCAATTATTGATTTTAATTCTTCCATATCATTATACTCCAATATTTAATAAGATATATATCGAACTAAATAATAGCATATAATTCGATGAACGTCAATACAGATAGGTAAAATAATAATAAAAAAGCCACATTATTTGTGGCAGTTTATTCGATAAATATTTTTATTTTGGAGAATCAAGCATTATTTCATCAACCTTTTTGCATTTGGTCAGCTGATTGTTGTCATCGAAATACAGCTTGAAAAGTGCTATTTTTTCCACCCAAAATTTCTGAGGCTGAAAAATATTTGCAATATGCATCCAGCATTTTTTTGCTTTTTCAAAGTCATTGCATTTTGCAATTGAGATATGGGGTATTATGACATAAGGCAGATAATAAGGAGAGCACTTGTCTGATATACCAACAAAAAAGTGGTACACATCTTCAAAATAGTTAAGCATATCTCGGTTTACATTCACGTTTATGTATATCACGTTGGTTGCCTTGAACATGCATATGGCACTAGACTGGAACTCCGCCTTTATAATATCAACGTTTTTGTATCTATCAAAAAGTGACTGTATTTCTTGTTTATCCACGCTTTCATATACACTGAGTGCAATATGTGGCACAGAATCGCCTTCAATGGATGTCATGTAATTTGATAGATTGTTTTCAGCGCAGCTAAGCCATAAATCGTGAACATAGCTTTCAAAGTTTTTATCAAATAGCAGCTCTATGGAATATCCTTCTTTCATAAATATCCCCCTTGTATTAAATTATAACATATTGTTTAATCCATAGCACCTTTTAGTTCAGCATCATCGATTTAAAGCTATATTTAGCAAATGGTTTTGACTATATTTTTGTATGTGCTATAATCTAACCGAATAAAAAGAAAAAGAGGAAAATGTTTTGGAATTAAAGGATATTAAACAAGTGGCTCTAAAAGCAGGAGAAATGCTGTCAAACAGAGATTTTCAAGTAGAACACAAAACATCACTTTCCGACAAGGTAACCTCCATGGATATAGCTGTAGAGAAATTTTTGAAAGAGCAGCTGCTGAAATTGCTGCCCGGAAGCGGATTTTTGGGAGAAGAAAGCGACTTTTATGAGATAGAAAATGAATATGTATGGGTAGTAGACCCCATAGATGGAACAGCCAATTTTGTTAGAGACTTGGCTGCCAGCTGCATATCCATCGGTCTGGTAAAGGATGGCGAAGGATATATGGGTGTTGTATACAACCCATATAAGGACGAGATGTTTAGTGCAGAAAAATCTAAAGGAGCATATTCAAACGACGAAAGAATAAATGTATCGGATATGAGCTTTGAAAGCTCCATATACTTCACCTCTTTGTCGCCATACACAAAGGAAAGTGCAAGAGTGTGCATGGACATAATGGAGGAAGTGTATGCTCAGGCAGACGATATCAGGCGATTCGGTTCTGCTGCCATCGAGCTTTGCCTTCTGGCGTGCGGCAGAGCGGACTTGTATTTTGAGCTATATCTGCAGCCATGGGACTATGCAGCAGGCAGCTTGATTTTGGAAGAGGCAGGCGGATTTGCCGGAACGGTGGGAGAAGAAATATTTAAATATGATAAACCAATTCCTGTGATTGCTGCAAACAGCAAAGCGAACTATACAAAGCTAAAAGCGATTGTGGACAAACATCTGAACAAATAAAAAAGCCGCCAGTTGGCGGCTTCAGTTTTTTATTCTGGAAGGGTATCTGATGGCGTTTCATCAAGATGCATATCTGCTTTTACTATTTTCTTTCTGAATATCAGCAGTAAACCGCCTACAACAATTAATACTAATGAAACTCCTCCATATATAATGGCTTTTCTTGTATTGTCGTCTTTGGCTTCAAGCAAACTATTTTCGTAGCGGATATTCTCATTATTGTTTATTAATCCGTTTATATCTATTTCCGTAGGCTCTAAAAAGCTTAGTTGAGTCGTGGTTTTGCTTTGTACTATTTCATCATCATCGCTTTCATTGCTGGGAAGGCTGAAAGTAACTGTGCATTTTATATTTTGAGCGAAATCATCTATGTTCTCTCCCACTATCGCAGGGTAGGCTTCATAGATTTCATCATCAATCATTTTAGTTAAATCTATATGACTGACAATAGAATATTCCTCTTTATAAAAATCCTTTGTGTATGTATAGCTGACATCGTCAAACAATGTAATTTCATTTGTCATAAATTCATACAGCACTTGAAATGCTTCTTCCCTTGTTTCGCATTGCTTCTCCATTTTGCATATCAGTGTGGTATCGCTGCCTTCTGATGTAAGCTCTGAATCAAAATTATTATCTTTCCAGTGAGAATTAATTTCTAATAAAAGACTTTCCAGTGCCTTTGTATTTGGGTCATCTTCATCCAAGTCTGAAAAATGCATGGTATACGTATAGGAAACCAAGTTTTCGTCTGATATTGATGCATCAATATTTATTTCAGCACATCCAACCAAAAATATTGCAGAAACTACGATTAGAGTAGTGATAATATATTTTAAAAAATGTTTCATATTTTCTCCTTAGAACTAGTATGTATATTCGATTGGGTCTGAAAGAATAACTGTTCCATCGGGGAATGTGACACTTATCCTGTATTTTATTGTTGTGCCCTCAGGATATACTATTCCTACCCATGCGGTTCGAATATAAGCACCGGATGTATATGAATATTCATAACGTCCAATATCTGCCTGTGCTTTTTGGTTGCCGAATGTGGTTTTTTCCATATGAGATATATGATCATCTTCGGTATATGCTATCAACGTATAGATTACGTCTTCATTTTCATACGGCTGATCCCAAGTGGCACGATATTCATCTTTACCGGTTTTTTTAATCGAAAGATTAAGAGTGCCCAAAACATCTTTTTCTATTGCTGCAGGGGTATCTTCATCAATGAAACTGTAGAAAAACGCGACCAATCCATCCACCTCATCAGGCAGTGGCAATGCCATGTTTTCATGGGGTACACCGTTGCGGCAGTCTTTGTAGAAGTAGCCAAATTCATTTAGGGCATCTTCTCCCTTGCCTACATAAAGCTTCACCTTTTCTTTTGCATCCATAAATTCAGCCGACCTATGAGAATTTTCGGAACCGAGAATGTATACATAGTCCTCCGCAGCTATTTCAGCCAGAAACCACATATGATTATATAGGTAGTCTTCGAATTCGCCATAGTCTAAGCGTATTTTTGTAGTTCCCTGTGAGCGAATGTCATAGTAATCAGTTAGCCTGTCTTTTGTGGCATATTCCAGACCAAAGTAGTACTCGGCAAAATGATGACCATATTCGTGGCTTAGTGTGATAGCTATATCTTCAACAGTAACTCTATTGTTGGCATCATATAGTGAAATTATGCTTAAATCTGATGAAAAATCGAAAATCAAATCAGCAGGTAGAAAATTATATAAAGAAAGGGGTATGTCGTAGTTTTCTTTTTTTGTATCATATGTGCCTATGTATGGCTCTCCGTCGCTGGGATATAATATTACGCTGGAGATGTATTTTATTTCTTCACCATGTTTGTTGGCATATAATTCATCAGATAATTCCTTCAAGCCCTCTTCGTTCCATTCCTCAAGTGTGCTTAAAAAATAGATATCATCTCTTTTATATGTGTATAGATATTCGCTGACATCACGCTTTTCAAGTACTTCTTTTTCATGCTTTTTTGCTGAATTTTCGAAGCTCTCGCCCGAATCCACTTTTACCTCTTTGGATTCTTCCATTATGGCTATTTCATTGTTTATTTCTGATAATTGAATTGCTTTTATAATAGAAAGTGCAGCACCTGATACAGCAGCTATGCAAATTATTGCAAGAAGGGCTATATATAATAATCTTTTCATATCTGTTCTCCTCAAAAAAGTTCAAATATAATTATACATGGTAAATGTTGCTTTTGCTAGATTATTTTCATAAAAGATGGTAATTGGAACTTAAAAGCAGCAGTATTGGTACTTTGTGCACATACAAAAAGACCGGCTATTGAAAGACGGTCTTTATACACTTGCAGAGTATTTATTTTGCGGCTATGCAGCCTTTTGCGTCTCAGGCGGCTCCACATGGAACATGCTTTTTGAGTCTGGGTTCACATCGCCATGCTTTATGAATATGATTATTGACTCGATAAAGCCAAGCATATATACTGCGATTACTACACCAAGTGCCCATGGTGAGCTGATGAAATATGAAAAAATCACATAGATAAACAATAGTCCTGCCGGAGCTTTTAAAAGCCAAGTATGCATCATGATAGGCTTACCTGCCTTTACTATTGAGACAATAATTGAAAGTACGATGATTGCAATCAATACATAAAGCATAGGAAGCACCGGAGTGATTTGCTCTGGGTATAGAACGTAGATAAAATAAGCTGTTGTAAGATATAATATTAAATCACAGTAGGAATCTAATATTTTGCCCAGCTCGGTTTTTTGGTTGAACCTTCTAGCAATTTGACCGTCGAAAAAGTCGGTACTTGCTACCAGAAGATAAGTGATTAAAAAACCCAGTCGCATGTTGTTATGAACTTGAAATAATAATAACGGTATAAAAATCACGCGACAGATGGTTAGGAAATTTGGTACAGTTAAGTTTTCTTTCTTAAACATTTTTTCTCCTTTCTTCTTGCAAATAATTAGTCAGCAAAGTGTATTTATTGTTGATTATATCAGCAATATGTTCAAATACAAGGATATTTGTTTCTAAGATGGAGAGATTTGAGTTAATGTTCAACTTTAATTTACATAACTATAGGTATTTTATAATTACATTAATGAATATATGCATACAAATTTCGGCACTAAAAAAGTTGTTATTTTTCAGAAATCCATTCAAATGAGATTACTTTACCCGTAGATGCATTTAAGATACAGCTGAAATACTCGTTTTGATTTATAGGCGTTGATTTGCTGGATATATCTTCTTGAGTTATATTCCAAATTTTTATATCCCAAATCCATTTATCATTTTCTCTATAGAATTCTGCACTTATCAGGTGATCACTATCCCTTTGCAGTGGGTGGTCTGTTTCTGTGGTTTTGTTAAAAGACATGTTTATAGCTTTGTCTTCGCCTATGCTGCTGCCAAGGTCTGGATTGCTTTTGTTTTTTGAAGTATGCATATATATGCTGCTGATATAGCCATTGGGAGCTTTCACTACAATGTATTTTCCGGTTTTATATCCTGCTTCGTCAAGCTGATGGATATAGAATGTATATTGGCTCTCATCCGCTATTTGGCAGAAAGTATCGCTGGCAAAGAATGATTTATCCCATTTTGATGCTTGTGAATATGCACTATTAATAGCCTCATCAATATCCTGCATTTCTTCTGATTCTACAGCTGAATAAAAGTATGCGAATTTATCGTTGGATTTTCTTATCCAGTATTCTTTGCTGTCCGCATCTTTGAATTTATAGTATTTTGAAAAAACAAAAAACTCATCAGTAAAATAAGAAACATCTTTGTTAGTCACATTTTCTATCAGGCTCTGTGCTTTGTTCATTTTATATAGATTTATTGATGAAAATACTCCTGCCGTTATGAAGACAATCAGAAGTACGAATTTGATAATCGGTGCTGCTTTTTTCATTTTTATTCCTTGTTTAGTTTTCTTATTATGTAATAGGCAAAATTTGACTATATTGTATCACAGCCGAGTAAATATTGCACTAATATTCTTGATTAATTTACTAGCGTTCCAATAATCAAAATTTATTACTTTGTTTGTTATATATATAATATATGGTATAATAACATAAATATGAAATATAAACTGAGGTCATGATATGGACTTACTAAAAGCGATATTCGGAAACATCTTAGGATTAGATGGATTCATTATAATAATTGCATTGCTGAATATATTTGTAGTCGGCAATGCAACTAGAAAGCTATCTTCAAATGCAGAAAAATCAATGCGAAAGGTTGTATACAAACCTATCGGCGACATTGTGGACAAGATAGGAAAAGCAGAAAAAGAAGAAAAACTGGATTTGCACCAGCTCAAGGAAGTGATTGAAAAGCAGCACTCATGGTATCAGATTTTCATCTCAATTACCAGCATAATGCCGCTTCTTGGTATACTGGGTACAGTTATTTCGCTTTTGAATGTAACTGCTCTTGAGCAGGTCGTTATTCAGGCTAATTTTCTTACGGCACTGTCATCTACATTCTGGGGTATAGTTGGTGCTATAGTATGCAGAGTGATTGAGGGGACATTGACGCCCGCTGTTGAAAGAAATCAAGACAACTTTGATTTGCTTATTAATAAGATAAGGTAACATTATGAAGATACGGAAATCAACATTGGAGCTGACACCGCTTTTAGATGTGGTTCTTATAATACTATTTGTCTTTATGATGCTGCTTGCAAACAAAGTGAATGAAAGCATAGAAGTGAAAAATGAAGCCGAAAAGAGCGTTGCTGATGCAGAGCAATCCAGAGATGAAGCACTGGAGGAAATTCGAGCACTTCAGGATGAGCTGGCAGAGCTAAATGAAGACTATGAAACATTAAAACAATCAAATGAAGATATTGCGCTGCAGCTAGAAGAGCAAACGGAGCTTTCCGACAAACAGCAGGAAACTTCCGAAAATCTAGCAAAGGCTATAGCAGAGTTTATAATGGCGAACGAAAACGAGATGGACAAGCTGCTGGATGACAACGAGAATGCTCCTTCTGATAAGCTACTGCAAAATATTACATCCACGCAGGATGTGGCAGAGGAGCTTTTGAAATTCGAGGCGATATCCAGGCAATTTTATTTTATAGACATAGAGCTGAAGACATCAAACAACAGAATTTATATAAACGACTCCAGCACATCACTGGGCATAGCATATGATGAAGTATCAGATGATAAAGGTGCCGAGGACAAAGTGAGCGAAATAAAGAACCTGATAGAAAAAGACATGGAAAAGCGTCAGGGCGGTGCTCAGATGGTTTTTATAACATTGAAAGTGCGGGATAGAGCAGTATATCAGTATGCATGGCAGATAGTCTGGGATGCTATTGGAGAAATACAGGAAAAGTACGGAACTGATAAAATATTCAGAACACATATAACATTAATACAAGATTAGGAGGATAAGATGGCTAAAGATAAAAAGAGGAGATCCGGCGGGGCATTCGCCGCAGGAGTAATAATAACACTTTTAGCTGCACTAGGTATAGGAGAATTCGGAATAGGGAACTATGACGGAGGACTGATATCAGACATATTCAAGCCAGCGGAGGAAGTGGTGGTAGATGATGCAGACGAGGGTCTATACTATGCAGAGATAATGGTAGTAGACAATGTTGTGACATTGGACGGCAAAGAAGTAACCGTAGATGAGCTGAAAGCTGAGCTTGCAGATGCCAAAGACAAAAGAGTGCTTTTGATTGACGGAGGTGCTACACACACTGCATGGCAGGAAGTGATAGATGCACTGGATGCACTGGACTGCGTAGTGGAGACGACCAAAGAATAAACAATAAATAATGAAGTAAAAAACGGTGAAATGTTTCACCGTTTTTTTATGGTTAAATAATCATTTTAACCGGTCTTCCTTCAATATATCCGCGGCTGCCTTGCGGAGCATATTGGAAGCTTGGCGCGGAATCATCCGCCCATTCAAATCCAAACGGTGTGGGGTCGTATTCTTTTATTGCTTCCATCACTTTTGCTATTTCCTCTTGAAAGTCTTCTTCCTCATATTTTGGGCCTTGGAATATCATCATTTTGCATTCTTCAAGTGTAATCAGATCGTATCCATCAGGAATAATTCCATTAAAATCATATGGTACTTCTACGCCCTGAACATATTCTGATGTTCCTTTTGCTATCAGTTTTTCCGGCAGCCACATTCCCATAGGCTCATATAGCGCACCTTTTATCGAACAAAGCTCTCCCCAGATTTCGCATCCTACTTCTTCGCAGTAGGAGAAATACTCGTCTGCCTTTATACCTCTTTTTATAATAGCTTTTCTTCTAGGTCTTTCAATCACTTGAGTAAATACTACGGTTGTTTCGCTGTTCATAGATTTTGCTCCTTTCTTAATTCTATCTAAATCTATTGCAGGATAGGGCAAGAACAATTTTATAGGTGGAGTTTGGAGTGAATATTTTTTTGGTGTAATGCCAAACTCTTTTGCAAAAGCTCTGGTAAAGCCTTCGTGAGTATCAAAAATAAACTCAAGGGCTACATCAATAACCAATGCTTCACTGTCTCTTAAATCCAGTGCAGCCTGTGTCAGCCTTAGTAGGCGTATATATTCAAAAATAGTTTTTCCGGTGAATTCTTTAAATATTTTTGAAATATGCCAAGGAGAATAGCCAGCATGATTTGCTACCTCGCTAAGGCTCATATGGGTTTTTAGATGATCTTGAATATATTCTTGAACTTTGTTTACAGCTGTAATTTTAGAATCGTTATTCATCTTCCCTCCTGCATAAAAAGAATATCATAATCACAGATAAAATTCTTGACTCAAATTGGCTTTTATATATTTTAACATAAAAAGGCTGCCCGTGTGGGGGCAGCCGATCGCTTGATAAATTATTTGATTTTATTTACCTAGAATGTTTTCTAGTTGGTCGATTGAATCATTAATCAATCCTGTTAATTCATCAATAGAATCGATAGTAACATTAATTTCATTTTTATATGTTTCACTTTTAATTTCTTCCAAAGATTCCGCAATAGCCAGCAATTGTTTGCTGTAGTTTTTATTTAATGTTAAGAGCTCATTTAAAATTCTCATATACTCTTTTTGAGAATTTGCCTCCGTCACTTCACTTAATTTTTCCGGGTATTCTTCAGAATACTCTGTACTTAAAGTTTCGAATTCTTTTGCTAGTTCAATATATCTTTTTAGCTCTGACAAACTATCCAAATCTTTTTGAACTTTTAATAAAGACGCTGACATTTCTTCTTTTAGCTTATTAAAAGAGTTTTCATCATTTAGCTTTGCCTCATATTTATCTATAGTTTCAATATAGCTATTTATAGCGGATATGGTTTCTTCATCTAGCTCTACCATTTCATCATAAAGTTCTTGAAAATCGTCCAAGTCATCTAAAGACTCTATCGCATCTTCAAAATCAAACTCGTCTTTTGTCCATTCGTCCATCGTAGTGCGATATTCAACTGATGAAAGATAGAAATCCTTTATTGTAGGAATGTTATCTATGCTGGATTGGATTTCGGCAGAATAGCTTTCCATCTTTTCAACTGTAGATTGGAAAAGTTCTTCATTCTTAATTCCTTTTTCATAGCCCTTTATTTCATCAAGATATGCAGAAGCGGAATTCATAGTGTCTTGTGATTTTGCAGCCATATCTGAACATAGCTTTTCAATTCCCTCTGTACTGTATTCATATTTTATTTCGTCTTTGAATTCATATAATGCTTCCTCATAAGAATCAATTTCTTCATTATAGGATGTCAAAGAAACAATAAAATCTTCAGCACTGCCAGCGCATGAAGCCAGTGAAAGAGCTGCCAGAGCAACCACCAATGTAATAGCTAATTTTTTCATTTTTTCTCCTTTAGGTAATATGGTTTGTAAGTATTATACAATCAAAAAGTATACACTAATATTAGGTGATTGTCACCAAATTATTGCAGTTTGCTGATAAAATACCATATTAGCTAAATAGGAGCCATGTTTTATCATGAAGAAATATTATATAACTCCTAGATAAAAAAAGGAACAGTCATATGATTGTTGTTCCTTTTGTAATAAGCTATTTTCTCGAACCTATCCATCTACGTATCCATGAACGGACGCCCATGTCCTTCTTCGCCAGTATCACTGTCTTTTTGCATTCGGATGCAATACGCTCGGTTACTCTGCCAAAAAGCATTGTTTTCAATGCACCTTCATCTGGTGCACCTAGTATCAGCAGGTCGTGCTTTTCGCTTTCTTTCAGTATTTCACCCACTACATCCTGAGAATTTACTATTTGTACTTTCATGGGGATGTTGCCCATTTCGTTTATAATAGGCTGCAGTCTGCGCATGATGTTTTGCTGTGGCTCATCATTTGTATTGATGTTTAGAATTGTCAGCATGCTGTCATCTTCATCATCAAGCAGTGATATAGCTATCTCTGTGGCTAGGAGTGAATGCTGTGAGCCTGTAGTTGGCATCAATATTTTTCTAGTAGGCTGACCGGTGTGCAGTCCTTCATCGCCCGGCTTTATTATCATAATATTACATGGTGCTGTTTCTATTACCCTGTCTAGGGTGTTTCCCATTTCATATCCGGATTTTTGGGTATATCCCTTCCAGCCAAGCACCACCATATTTGTTTGATGGTCTCGAATATTGTCCACGATGCCCCGTGCAGCTGTGTCGCTCCTGGCTACTATAGTGCTTGTAGGTACATGGAGAGATACGGAATTCTTGGCGTTTACAACGTGCTCTTTGTTAGGCTCAAACCTAGACTGGGCTTCTTCGTCTGTTGCGTAGTTTGGTATGGTCATTATTCTAGTCAGCTGTAGCTCACCGTGCCACACCCACGCTAATCTCTCGGCATATTTTACCAGCACATGGCTGATGCCACCGCTTCTGATAGGAACCATTACTCTGTAGTTTCTCTTGTCCTCTGCTTCGATATATTCCAATGTAGACTTTTGTGCTCTTTTTTTTGCATGAGATTTTGAATATGCAAAGTACATTATTATTCCGACGATTATCCAAAGACCTGCAGATATCCATGCAGCAGGGCTAAGCTCAAATAGCAGTATTGCCAGCACCAGCTGAGAAATGAGAGCAAGTATTGGTATCCATGGGAAAAATGGCATTATGTATCCATAATGAAGCTCGTCACCCATGGTTTTTCTTATTCTTATTACTGATATATTAATAAGCATAAATATCAGTAGGAACATGATATCTGCAGCCGCAGCAACATCCTCCACAGGAAGCAGAACAGCAACCACCAGCAAAATAATTGATGAGAAAAATAATGCTACAGAAGGGACTTTGCGCTTGGATATTTTTGAAAGCGACGGAGGGAGAAACCCATCACGGCTGATAGCAAATGATACACGTGCAGATGAAAACAAAGTGGCATTAAGAGCAGATGTAGACGAGAAGATGGCGGCAAGTGTCACCAGAAGCATTCCTCCTAGAGGGAAAAGCATCTGAATAGAGTCTGCAAAGCCTGTGGTACCATGTGCGGCAAACCATTCAGCCACGCCCATTCCCTGGTTTCGTATGCCTACAACGGCAGCAAACGCCACCATTATATATGTAGTTACTACTACGATAACTGCATATAGTATAGCTTTGGGAATGTTTTTTTTGGGGTTTATGGCCTCTTCTCCTGCATGACCGATTACTTCAAATCCCTCAAATCCAACATAGGTAAAGCCCATTGCTATTAAAACGCCTGCTTTACCGCTTCGAAGAAATGGCTGAAAATTCAATAGCTGCTCGGGCTTCCTGATAGCTACTATCACTCCTAAAACGCCAATTATAAGCAAAGTGACAGTTTGACCGAGTGCTATGATGGTCGAGGATTTGCCTGTATCTTTTACACCTTTATAATTTATGCTAATAAAAAACAGAGCTACAATTACAGCCAGTATCTTGGTAGCTATGTGTATATTTATATTAAGATTTTGGAAGAACTCAAAAGATTCCAATAAGTGAAGTGTATACTCGGAAAAAGTGATAGCATATAGGCTTCCTGCTACAGCTAAGGCAAACCAGTTCATCCAACCGGATATAAAGCCAATCATTCCGCCGAATGCTTTTTTAACATATGAATATGCACCGCCCGCTGCAGGTATTGCAGAGCATAGCTCGGCAAAGCTCATTGCAGTGAAAATAGCAATTAGTCCATTTAAAGCGAACGCTAAAAGTATTCCGCCAGTTCCGGCCTTTCCGATTGCTATACCAGTTGCCACAAATACACCGGCTCCTATCATCATGCCGGCACCCATCATAGTCAGTTGAAAAAGTCCGAGCTCTCTAGAGAGCTCTTGTTGTGTATTATTGTTGTTTTCTTTCATATATCCTTCTTCTCCGTCGGCGGTTTTGCAAATAGATCACAGTTTTAAATTGTTGATTATATCTCTGCTATTTTTATATTCGCTGTTGCTTATTTTCTCTATTATTTTTTTCGAGCGCAGCACAAAATACCACGTGAGAGAATATGCAAGCACTACTACTCCTAGTAAAATCCAAGTCATCATGACCTCCAAATATATTAAGGTAGGGAATTTGAATACTACAATGGTATCATATTTTAAGTAAAAAGCAAATGAATTAAGCGGCTTGCTACTAGAAAACAACAAAAAACACATATTTGATATTGATATATACAATGTGATTGAATATATTGAAAAGCCCTGAATGTTCAGGGCATAAATTTTGCTATTCTATAATGTTTTTTTCTTTAGCAGGTTTCCTATTAGCAAAAATCCAAGGAACATATGCTAATATGAATACACCTATCACTACACCTATCATTGCAAACACATATTTAGGCCAAGGGCCAAATAAATCAAGAGGGGAGCCTACCTCTGGTTTGCTCATCAGGAACATATAGTTGGCATCAGCTAAATAATCCACCAGTAATACTAATGCTGCAATTATCAGCAGCAGGACGGTTGCCCTGAGCAGATCTTTTAGTTTTATCTTGTATTTATGGACAAATACAAAATAGAATGAAGTGAACACGATGTATCCATGAACATAGAAGTAATGATAGTATCTGAAGTGATCTATTCCATAGCCGCCTAAATCGGGAACGAACAAAGAAACCATCGCACCCAGCGAATAAAAATAGATTAATTGAAATATCCAGCGTTTCTTTGTGAACATAAGTACCCAGCAAAGATATAAAGATATTGCACACAAATCCAGAGGCAGGAAATCCTGCAGGAAGGTAACATCTTCTGTTAAGGCAGACCATATTTTATATGCTATTTCCAAAGCAATTGCCAAAATAGTGATAGTGTATCTGAAGGACTTTTCATGCTTCCAGCTTGCAAATTTCTTTCTGAGCCAAAACACAAACAATACAGCAGCGGCAAAAAAAGCAATAGCAAATAGGTGCATTATGTCGAATTCGTGTAGAATAAAATTATTTGGATGTGAGCTGAAGAAATTCATAAAATATCTACCTTTATGATTTAATAAAGCAAAAGAGTACAGGCAAATGAATCATGTACTCTCTGCAGTTTTATTTTACATCATTGTTAAAACTTATTGTATAGATTAATGCTAAAATAATATTTAAGTAATGCTGCCAAAGCTAATAATGAAGTCAGCATTATCATAAGTAAATAATCCGAACCTCTAGTTTCTGTTTGGGGGTTTGATACAGGTCTTCGGATGAAATATCCTGATATAGAATTTAATTCCCAGTTGGCAGGAATTTGAGGAGCTGAAAAATTATATGCGTTTGATACTCCAACCATTGATGGGCCTGCTATTCTGGAACCCGGCTCATATGTATGGGATGTAGTGGGGGTATCGTATAATATACCTTCACCTAAAAACACTTCTGAATATCCACTGATGACAAATGACGATAATGAATCCCCTATATCAGGATATACTGCATCGCCCCATGCGTGAACTAGCGCATTCCCACTAATTGAAATCGATCCGCCGCTTGAGTTTGCTCCCGCGCCTATTCCGCATGCACCTTCTGATGAGCCTACTACTGTGCCGCCCGTAATTGTAATACTTGTCAGCGAGCTTAAATTACCACCACCAATTCCTGCTCCTTCGTAATCACTGTATCCATATACTCTGCCGCCTGTAATTTCAATAGTACCTGCTCCGCTGCCAGCACCGGCACCGCTTCCTATGCCTGCTCCGTTTTCAGAAAGACAGTCTGTTGTACCGCCGGTAATTCTGATGTTTCCGGCTGATCCATTAGTGCCGCCGCCCAATCCCGCAGCTGGACCGAATGTATCTGAATATATATTCCCGCCTGTAATCAGTATATTGTCGCCGCTGGCTCCAGCACCGCCGCCGATAGCAGCGCCGTCATCAGATAATATATCTATTATTCCGCCGTTTATAGTGATATTGCCACTGCTTCCGTAGGCGCCGCCGCCAATGCCAGCACCACCAAGGAAAATGGTTTCGCAATATATTGTGCCGCCGTTGATGGTAATGCTGCCTCCTGATTGGTTTAGACCGCCACCAATTCCAGCGCCGCCGCCCTCATTTGTGGCAGCTATTGTGCCGCTGTTTATTATTATTGTTCCGGCCTCAGCGGAGTTGCCGCTTCCTATGCCTGCACCTTGGTCGCCGCCTACGGCTTCCAGATATCCCGCACCCCGTATTGTAAGTGATGTACCCGCCTCGACGCTGACTGCTGCACAGCCAGAGCCAGCATGAAGAAAATTATCACCGACTATAACTAGCTGATTGCCCGCACCTGTAAAAGATATTACGGGATTAGGCAGAACACCATATAAATCTATATCTATATTGTCAATCGTAAGAATTGTAGCAGAAGATGAACATATTATTTGTGTAGCTTCGACAGATGGATTGGAGTCGAATACTCTATGTGTACCTGCTGGAATGATAACTGTTGCCTGCCCATCGATATCATAGTCTGCAGCCATAGCAGCTATGGGAGACAATATTGTGACAAAAAGTACCACAAAAAAAGCGGTGAAAAGTTTTTTTCTCATAATTAATCCTTATAAATTCTCATTTGTCTCTGGTCTGGTGTATCGCTTATTTATTTCTTGCTTACTTATATGTCTTTCCAAATTTGTCTAAATATATGATAGAATAATATTAGCATATTAATGTGATAAACTCAATAAATATAAATATAAATATACAAACCATTTAACTGCTGAAGAAAAGATGATAAATTGGGTGAAGGAAGCGGCATTTTCAAATTTTGAATATATTGGGAGAATATAAAAAGAATCTATATACAGATGAGAGCTACAGAACAATTATTGTGGTGAAAAAAACTGCCTGAACTAATTAATTCAGGCAGACAATATACTAAAAACTATACCCCATCATAGAAAGATCTTGCTTAATATCATCTATTACAGATAGAGCTGCATCTCTTCCAATATCAATACATTCTTTCGCCTGCCTAAATGATGCGGGGTTAATATGCTTTACCATGGGGACTATCGTAGAGTCGGCGTCTTGTGTTCGTTTCTCCATTGCCTGCCATTCCATCATTTCAAAAACAGTGAATAACACATCGAAAATGGATTCAGGCTTTGGGTTAAGCCCGCCACGGGAGTTCACATCCACGGCTATCACATAGTCAGCACCCATTTTGCGCACTACATTTACAGGCACTCTTTCCAATACTCCGCCATCAACGTATGTTTTGCCTTCATACAAAACAGGCTCAAAAATGCCCGGTATTGCTATGCTGCAGCGGATAGCAGAGGTTAGGCTGCCTTTATCAAATGCTACTATATTGTTGTCCTCCACACAGCATGCCACTGCTTTGTATGGAATATCGAGGTTTTCTATTTTTGCTCCTCCGCATAGTGTATATATCACTTGCTCTATTTTGCTGCCCTTTATCATGCCCATTCTTGGTATAGTGATGTCTATATATTTTCGCTCTTCCAGCGGGGTTATGCTTTCGGCAAAGTTGCGCATGAATTTGGGAGACCTGCCTGCAGCATATAGGCCGCCAACCACAGAGCCCATGCTTGTGCCTGCAACCATATGTATAGGTATATTGTTTTCTTCCAATACTTCCAGTGCACCTACGTGTGCCAGTCCGCGTGTTGCACCTCCACTTAGCGCCAGGCCGATTTTAATATCGTTTTTCATTTTCTGTATCCTTTCTTTGCAGATACTATGTTTGCTATCAAATTTCTAGAATATATTATACACGGTATTTTCAATAATTTCCATATCCTATATGCTTTTTTACATGAGTTTAATCAACATAAAAGATTATTTTTATGGTTTTATGCAGTACACAATTTTAATGGGCAAATATTGTAACTTGTTCTTTGATTATTATTTACATTGTGCTATAATACTTGTTGTCTTCTTGTGCACTTGTAGCTCAGCGGATAGAGCGTTCGGCTCCGGACCGAAAGGTCTCAGGTTCGATTCCTGTCAAGTGCACCATATATTTAGTTTAATAGACACACCAGAAAGGCAAAGCATTATGGACTTGAAAGCAAAATTTAGGCATGTATACGATTTCCCTGAAAAAGGCATAGACTTTATAGACATTACCACAGTTTTAGGCGACAAGGAAGCCTTCAAAGAAGCTATGGACAGGATGATTGATGCCGCAAAAGAATTTGAATTTGATGTGGTAGTTGCTCCTGAATCACGGGGATTTATTTTGGGCACACCGATAGCATATGAGCTAGGAGCAGCATTTGTTCCTATCAGAAAGGCAGGCAAACTGCCATTTGAGACCATAAAGTATGACTATGCCTTGGAGTACGGCAAAAACACCTTGGAGATACATAGCGATTCTATCAAAAAGGGACAGAAAGTTCTTGTAGTAGATGACCTTTTGGCAACAGGCGGAACAACGCTGGCAAATGTTAAGCTGGTGGAAAAACTTGGCGGTGAAGTAGTGGGCATTATCTACATGATTGAGCTAACTTATCTTAATGGTAGAGACAAGCTTATTGAAGAAGAATATGAAGTTAGGTCATTGGTTCAATTTGACTAGAAGCTGCTATCTATGTATAGAAAATTATTTAAATAAATAAATTTAATGAGGATAGGACTTAGGCTAGTACTATCCTCATTTTACAATTTGCAATATTATAAAATGTAATATATAATATTCCGAAATAAATATGCAAAGGAGGTATATGTAATATGATACGTACATACGAAGAAATCAACGAGAAGATACAATCAGGCGACATAGCGGTTTTCACAGCGGAGGAAGCCATAGCCATGTGCAAAGAGCAAGGACATAAAAAAGCATATGAAAACATAGATGTTGTTACATGTGCCACCTTTGGAATGATGTGTTCTTCAGGTGCATTTTTCAATTTTGGACATACAGACAAGCGAATTAGAATGTCTGAGATAACGATGAACAACGTACCTGCAAGCGGCGGGCTAGCGGCTGTAGACACATATTTGGGAGCTACACAAGGCTCACTGGACAGACCAATGACATATGGCGGAGCACATGTTATAGAGGAGCTTTTGAAAGGCGAGAAAATAAACCTTCATGCAAAAAGCTATGGAACAGATGCATACCCCAGAAAAGAAGCCGCGGCAGAGATAGGGCTGGAGGATATGAACCAAGCATACATGTATAATCCAAGAAACTGCTATCAGAACTACTCCGCTGCCACAAACTGCGGAGAAAAGACAATACATACATATATGGGCACTCTTTTCCCGGACTGCGGCAATGTAAACTATTCCACATCAGGAGAGCTATCGCCCCTGCTTAAAGATCCATACATGAGAACCATAGGAATGGGCACAAAAATATTCCTAGGCGGAGCACAGGGATATGTGACGTGGCAGGGCACACAATCCGAGCAGAATGTAACAGAGTATGAAGATGGAGTCAATTTCAGCGGCGGTACCTTGGCTGTGATTGGTGATTTAAAAAAGATGTCGCCTCGATATATCCGTGCGGCTGTGATGAAAAACTATGGTATCAGCATGTATGTGGGAATTGGAATACCCATACCGGTATTGGATATAGATTTGTTTGAGGATTTAACAAGAACCAATGACGAACTTTATACGAATTTTATAGACTATTCTACCGGTGCTTTGAAAATGCCGCAGCTCGGCAGAGTATCGTATGCACAGTTAAGAAGCGGCAGAGTGGAGCTAAACGGTAAGCAAGTGCCCACTGCACCAATGTCATCTTTATTTATGGCAAGAGAGATAGCGCAGAACCTGAAAGAAAACATAAAAGAAGGTAGTTTTACTTTGAATAAGCCAATAAAAGAAGTGGATATGTTTAGCGAATTCAAGCCTCTCAAGCTAAAGGAGGAAGAACAATGAAAACAACAAAATTAAGGCTATTGTTCCCGTCTGACTTAACAGGAGAGCCTATCACATATCATCTGGTGAAAGATTATGATCTGGTGTACAATATTTTTCAGGCACATGTAAAGCCCGGCATGAGAGGCGAGCTGATAATAGAGATAATAGGAAATGAAAAAAATATTTCTGCAGGCGTAGAGTTTTTAAAGCAAAAAGGTATACGAGTTGATTTTTTGACAAAAAGCATAGGCTGGGATGAAGACAGCTGCATACACTGCGGAGCGTGCACATCTGTATGCCCATCTGGTGCACTTAAGCTGGATGAAAATGCAAAGCTAACATTTGATGAAGAGAAGTGTGTGGTGTGCGAATTATGCATTGATGCATGCCCGTCGAATGTGATAAAACTGAATCTTACAGACCATTAATAGTAAAATTTACAAATACCCCTGTTTATATAGATATGAGCAGGGGTATATTTTTATTATATAATAAAAGATACAGGAGATATTTATGAGTATAGTTTTTGCACCCAGCTGCTCTTTGCTAATTTATAAACCCGAATTGGCCAAGAAGACATTGGATTTTTTGAATACAGGCAACGAAAAAATAGATATGCTTACAACGTGCTGCAAGAAGGTACATGAAATGAAGCCGGGGACGCAGGTTATAAATATTTGCCCGGGATGCGACAGAAGATACAGCACTATGTATCAGGGTGTGACAACGATTTCTTTTTGGGAATACATTGCTTTTTCAGATGATTTTAAGTTTCCTGACTATAGGGGAGAGCAGATGAGTATACACGATGCTTGCCCTACCAGAAAAAAACGGCCCCTACAAGTGGCTCTTAGAACGATAGCAGAGAGAATGAATATAGAAATAATTGAATCTGAGTTCTCTATGGAAAAATCCATTTGCTGCGGCGACAGCTATTTTGAGATGACGTCTGTTGAGGAAACTAAAGAGCAAATGAAAAAGCGGGCTAACCAAATGCCGTGCGATAATGTTTTGGTGCATTGCATTTCATGTATGAAGGCATTCTATATTGGAAAGAAACAGCCGAGATTTTTGCTAGATTTGCTATTTGAGGAAGAGACAGCAATAGGCACCTATGAGCCGAGCAGCTGGCACAATATATTGGATACATTCAGCAGAAACCACTAACTAAAACAAAAACCGCATTAATGCGGTTTATTTTTTTATTATTTTAACATTATATTTGTCTATCAATTTTATCGGATTATATGAAAGCTTAGATTGTCTTAGCCCTGGGTCTCCTGAATCATCTTCTCTGTTGATGTATTTGATGTCCTCTGTAACGAATGCTTTGGCAAAGGAATTTACTAACATCTGGTATGCTCCTAAATATTCTGTGTTCGCACGCTCGATATGTATGTAGAGCGTATCATTTAGTATTTCACCATATGATATACCTATCACAGTATCGCTTACTTTTAGCATTGCACCAAACATTGAGTAGTCGCTGCAATTTTTAATTACTTCTTTTGCTTTTTTTTGATCCTCTAGAGCGTATTGCGAAGTCTTATCGAAGTTTTCAGATATTTCTTCGAAAAATTCCTGCGCTTCATGCTTTGTATCTTGCGTGATTTGTTCAAAACTAAAATTCGGATATGTTCTTAAGAATTTGTTTATATGGTTTCGTTGCCCTCTGTATTTTTTGCCTTCCAGTGAAATTATACTTTGTGCATCATATAAATAGTCAGACCACATTCTTTCGTCTTTTGCCTCGATTTCTGTAAAATGATTTTCTATAATTTTTAAATCATTTTCTGTGATAAAGCAGAATATCGGAGGCAGATTATTCTCTATACAATAATCATATATTTTATCCAATCCCTTTTTTGGATTTTCGCCTTGTGGATATGGGAAAACAATATCGCCTGATGGAGAGGTGTATTTTAGGAAAAGAGTATCTTCATCAACAGCGTACTCTATGGAATAAAAATCTTTCCACATTAAGGCTACACCTACTGTGAAATCGCAGGAGCGCTCTTTGTGGTATTTGAAGTATTTATTGAGTAAATCTTTTTCTCTTAATGTAATTTTTTTAAATGATATCATAAAACGGCTTTCCGGTTGTGTGTGAAACAATGAGTAAAGAATAATGCGTTTTGTAAACAAAACGCATTTGGTGGGACTAAATGGAATCGAACCATCGACCTCTACGATGTCAACGTAGCACTCTAACCAGCTGAGCTATAGTCCCATATTTGTTTGCCATGAAATTATATCATGATGAATTAATTTTGTCTACTCTCAAGGACATAAAAAAGCGAACCAAATAACGTTGTTGTATTTATTATTTGGTGGCTGATTTTCCCATTATATGTTTGCTGAAAAAGACGAAAATAAAACAGAGACACCAGAATATATATAGAGTAGGATATTTGAGCTTTTCTAGGAATTCTTCTGTGAAATATATAAATGCGAAAGTAAATTTAATTAGAAAAAAATGCGGAATTTATTAAATAATACTTGCAAAAAAGCTGACTTTATGCTATAAATAATATTGCTGATTTTAATTTATGGCGATGTAGCTCAGCTGGCTAGAGCATTCGGTTCATACCCGGAGTGTCACAGGTTCGACTCCTGTCATCGCTACCATCGCGACTTCTTAATAGAAGTCGCTATTTTTATGTAGAAAGCCTTTGTACAGTGGTGTTCAGGGCTTTTTCTCTTTAGTAGGTAATGGAGTATTAGAAGAAATTTTATCCTTTGAAAATGTCACATAATGTTAAATGTATAACATTCATATAACATTCTGATTTTCCGCAACCTGTGCAAGTAGCGCAGT
>JBFLKU010000021.1:0-48678 GCA_040883315.1 Eubacteriales bacterium | reverse complement strand
GAAAACATGAAGACAGTTTGCATTCCGAAAATCATGGAGAACAAAGAGTTTTTGGATAAAAAAAGAAACGAATATAAAGAGTATAATCCGAGCTATTAATTTAATGACAGAATATCGCAAAAACTTGACCTATAGTAATAGTAGAGGGGGGTAAATGATGAAAGAAACAGTAATCGACATTAAAAATAGAAGAAGCGTTAAGGAATATGATACAAAGCAAGTATCTGATGAACTATTGATGCAGGTACTAGAAGCCGGAATGAACGCTCCGTCTGGAGGCAACAAACAAACACCGATTTTCATTGTTGTACAAAACAAAGAGTGGATAAAAAAACTATCAAAACTTAATGCTGAAATTGCTGGTGCACCAGAAGGTGCAGATCCTTTTTACGGAGCACCAACTGTTATTTTGGTACTGGCTAAAAATGAAGGTGACCCAGTAGAAGATGGTTCGCTGGCACTAGGAAATATGTTTAATGCTGCTTATGCATTGGGACTAGGCTCAAGATGGATAAATCGTATAAGGCAGACATTTGAAACGGAGCTAGGCAGAGAGCTTTTGGAAGAGGCTGGATACGAAGGAGACTATATTGGCGTTGGCTCGTGTATACTAGGCTATCCTAAAAATGGATTTCCTGAGCCGATACCTCGAAAAGATAACTATTACAAAATTATAAGATAGCTTATTACCTTCTATAAAAGCTGATATATAAACTAGTATAGACCTGATTAAAATTGTTTGTTAATTATTTGTTATAAACAATTTTGCTCAGGTCTATACACTTTTTAGATACTATAGTTCTCTAATTAATTCTATAAATTTTACTTCATGAGGCATCAACTGGAAAGATAAATTCAGAGTACCCTCGCCGCAGGTCATATACCTAGCAGTTCTTTGTGGGTGCACTGAATCACTTAGATATCGAATATCCCTTGGTTGGAGGTCATCCAATATGCCATATTGGATCCATTTGTCTAGCAGACAGCCGTTTTCTTGGTTTAATGTTGTGGTTATGATTTTGTATCTACCTTTTTGAATATCGTTTAAAATGATAGATACATCAATATTTTTATCATCTTTAAATACAGAATAAACATCCTTTAATGTGGATGAGGTTGCCTCGCTTACACAATAGAAATCATTGAAATGAGCATAATTGCATAAGATTATACTATAGGTATTAACACCGTTTGTAGATAATAGGCAGCCGCTTTCTTTATGCACTATTTCGCTGTTTACTATATTCAGTCTTTTTAATGCTATAAATCCGGGTTTTTTGATTCCGTTTTTAGTTATAAGCCCGTTTCCGCCGAAAAGTATCCTAGATGTATCCTTGTATTCCGTTCCTATGTCGGATAGCTGCCAGTAGCC
Source organism: Eubacteriales bacterium (assembly GCA_040883315.1). Lineage (GTDB taxonomy): Bacteria > Bacillota > Clostridia > Christensenellales > UMGS416 > JAFGUF01. The sequence continues at coordinate 47,306 of JBFLKU010000021.1, read as the reverse complement.
CATGGCTTCCACTTTGCCTAGCAAATCGATAATATTTTTTACTATGAAAGACGACTGATAGCAGCTGTCATTTACATGATTACGTATTTTTATGTCTGGTCCAAAAACTGTTAGATAAAGTGATTGGGTGATTCGGGGGTATTTTGCAAGTATCGATTTCGCTTCATCAACTTTTTTTACAATAAAAGAAGGATCTGATGATATTACAAATTTTTTATTGTTATTGGTCGAATCAAATGATTCATATGGAAATCCGCATAATGATATGAAGTCGGGAGAGAAATCTGCTTTATCCATATTCACAATAATCTCCTTGAAGGTAGGTGAATCTACAGTCAGATTATGGGACATTCCTCCGACTAGGGCATTAGAAGCGAAAGATTTTATCAAAGCATAGGCTTTTTTAAATCTGTTCACAAAGTATGGGATTTCTTCTGTTACAGAAAGATATTCATCATGCTCATAGCCTATCTCAAACACCCACTTCTCAACAGCAGATATACCAAATGTATTTATACTATGCTTAATCAGTGCAGATACTTTCTCTAGGAAGTACCCTGCATGATCCTTTTGGCTCTCATTATAGTAAGGCGGATACACCAACTGGAATCCATTCATAAAAAGATAATTTTGTTTGAAGGTCAAATCTAAAAATGGAGTTAAATTGAGAGATGTTAAAAGCTCAATTATGCTGTCGAAATTGGAAAAATTATATGAATTATCGTCCAACGGGGGAATTAATTCCTCGTTCAGAACTCCCTGTATTCTGCTGTATTGAAAGCCTATTTCCTTTTGAGCCATTACGAGCTGAGACTGCGTATTGAAATTTCTAAAATTAGAGCTATCTCCGATATTTATTATAGATTTCCATATGGGCACTATTTTTTCTCTATCGGTTGAATTGTTTATTTCATACTTAACTTTGATTGGATGATTAGACGTATCATCAGCTTGGTTTTCTGCGTATGTGCTCAGCTTTTGTTCAACTATAGAGAAATCTAGTTTATCAACTAAAATAGAATCTTGAGGTTTCTTTTCCTGAATATCTTTTGAGTGAATTTTTCTGTATTCACTTGGCGTGCGATTATATTTTTTCTTAAAAAGAATATTTAGGGCATTATTGCTGGAAAAGCCGTTATTGAAGGCTATAGTTGTGATGGGCATGGTTGTGAATGTAATATCATTAATTGCATGCTCTAGGCGTATTTGATTGAGATATTCATTGAAATTTTGCCCAAATTGTTTTTTGAAAAATCTAGAAAGATATGTTGGAGAAAGGAACACAACATCGGACAAATCCTGAAGAGTAATTGAATTCATATAGTTATTGCCCAGATAAGAAATTATCTGGTATTCGCGCTGTCTGAATTTGTTTTTATTATCCTGTCTTATATTAAGGTTATCTTCATAGTGATTTAAATTGAGATAATATAAAAGAGAATAACATAGTTCAAATTGGCGGATCTGATTTACATCTTGATTTTCATAGTAGGTCAGTGCTATTTGAGACAGTATCTTTCTGATTGCAGTATAGTCTCTGCTGCTGTCTTGAGATGAATTGCATATGAATGTTCCAAAAAATTCGGATTTACCCTGATAGAAGAAATCGCTTCTCATTTTTATAACTAAGGTAAGGTTTTTGTCATATCCATTTGCGAGAAAATGATGACGAGGATCTATCATAATAACATCTCCTAAACCCAAAAAATACTCGGATTTATTCAATGATATTTTTATTTCGCCGCTAAGGACAAGAAAAAAATATACATCATTATCTTCCTTGATATATCTTTCTTTTATGGTCAGTGTTTGAATGCCATTGACAGGCGGAACTGAAAAGAACTGCGGCATATATAGCCTCCTATAGTTTATATGACGATAATATCATAGAAAGACAATAATATCAATAATATTATTGTCATATTATTTCCAAAGTTTGTAAAAATGACTGAAATGGATAAAAAACACAAAATATTGAATATAAATCCCCATATTTTTATGATGTAATTAACCTATAGTGGGTATATAATAAAAGTCCAAAGTAGAGAAGTATATGTATATTATTGGACAAAAAGGTCGGTGATAAAATGAGCAAAATAAAAAGATCTGTATCTCTATATAGTCTTCAGGACGAATATTGCAGAGGCAGAATGAAATTGGATGATATTTTCAAATGGCTGGATGCCACCGAGGTGGAGGGATTTGAATTTATTTCTGATCAGATGATGCATAAGGCACCTTTTCCAGATGATAGCACATTAAAAGAGTGGGACAGAATGATGAATACATACAAAGTGAAGCCTGTATGCAATGACATATTTATAAATTCCACACTATATAAAAACAGAGTATTGACAAGAAAGGAAAATCTGCAGCTGCTGATAAACGAAATAGAGCTGGCAGACAGACTGGGATTTAGGATGCTTAGACTTGTCTCTTTGACTCCTGTAAATATAATTGAGGACGCATTGGTGCATTGTGAAAAGTACGGCATTACAATGGGATTGGAAGTTCACGGTGGAATGAGTTTCGATAACCCGCTTACAAAAGAATTCATTGATTTGATGTTTGAAGTTGAATCAGAATATTTAGGATTAATACCAGATATGGGCATTTTCAATAGGCGCCATCCGCGTATGCCGAAAGGATACTTTAGGCATATGGGAACTAGTGACGAAATAATAGCATTTGTAGATACTTTGTTTGAAAACGGGATGGATCCGCTGCAGCACTATGGCAGCACCGAACTGCCGAATGATATGAAAAAACTTGCCAAAAGTGAAGCAGATATTCAATACGGACTATTCTCATTTGGATATGAGAATTCAAGCTTGGAAATACTAAAACCATATATGCCATATGTTAAGCATATACATGGGAAAATATATGAAATGACAGATGACGGCACAGAATATTCTATCCCTTATGATGAAATTGTTAAATTTCTAAAAGACAACGATTATGATGGATATATTTCTACAGAGTATGAAGGAAGCCGATTTGTGATTCCGGGAGAACCGACAAACGAATTGGAACAAGTAAAGAGACATCAGGAATTGCTTAAAAGGCTAATTTCTGAATAAAGGAGGTATCTTCATGTTTGATAGTTATGTATGGTGCAGTGGAGAATTGAAGCCTGTTGTAAAAGACAAAAAAGTGGAAGGATATAGTTTAAAGACCTATATAACATACTACAGGGGTATTCCTCTTTCTATGATACACAATATAAACATTATTGTTGATGGAAAAGAGATACCCAAAGAAGATATAAGATTTTCTACTGATGAAGAAGAATGGTTCACTCTTAAAGAGATGGAAACAGTAACAGCATATAAATGGGAATATGGACAAGAAGCCACGGTGTTTTTTGAATACCCGGGTGGATTGCCAAAAGGATCTCATGAGGTTACTTTCGAGGTTGCTGTGCGTGTTGCATATATACCCGTTCCGTTTAGTGGGGCAGCGACTCGGCAGATAAAAATAAGCTAGGAAAAAGCAAAAACCTCATTATAAAATAAACTTTGAATATAGTTAGGGTTATTCGTAGAGACAATTATTCATGTATGATTTTTATCCTATACTATACAAAAGCGAATGTTCCGCATAAGATAAGCAAAAAGCTGAGATATTATAAGCAATATTAGCATAGTATAGCAGTGACAAAGCAGATAAAATGTAGAAAGTGAGCATGGATAGAATTGCAAACATAAAGGCATACAAGTGGGATTTAGAGTTTTATGCTTTTATATTTAATTTAAAGAAGTCAGATTGGTAATAGGAGGAGAAACTCGTGATAGAGTTAAAATTAAGCAACATAGTAAAAACATATCCAGGTGTAAAGGCATTAGACGATGTATCTATGACTTTTAAAAGTGGAGAAGTTCATGCAATTGTTGGCGAAAACGGTGCAGGAAAATCCACATTTATTAAGATTATTTCAGGTGCAGAAAAACCGGATTCGGGAACAATCAGTATCAACGGAGAAGAATACTCGGAAATGAACCCTAGACTAGCGATAGAAAAGGGAATAGCAGTTGTTTATCAGGAATTGATACAGCTAGAAGCCCTGACGGTAGCTGACAATATCTTTCTTGGTATGAATATAGGCGGAAGCAAAATACAAATGGATGATAAAGAGCTGCACAAAAGGACCAAAGAGCTTTTAGACAGTTTTAATTGTTCAATTCCATCGGATGCTCTGATGAGAGACCTCTCAATAGCAAACAGACAAGTTATAGAGATAGCGAAGGCAGTGGTGAAGAAGGCTGAGGTAATTATAATGGATGAACCTACAGCAGCTATTACTGTGGAAGAGCAAAAATATCTGTTTGAAAACATTAGGAGACTGAAAAAAGAAGGGGTAACGGTTATTTATATCTCTCACAGGCTAGAAGAACTATTTGAGATATGTGACAATGTTTCAGTGCTCAGAGACGGAAAATATATAACTACAGAAAACATTGAAGATACAGATAAAAACCAACTAATAAGCCTGATGGTAGGACGTGATTTATCAGAGGCCTATCCCCCGAAAGGGCCAGCACAAAAAGAAAAGATGCTTAGGGTTGAAAATCTTAGCGGCAATGGGCTAGAAAACATAAACTTTGAATTACACAAAGGTGAAATACTTGGCTTTGCAGGGCTGGTAGGTGCAGGCAGGACAGAGTTGATGCATCTTATCCTTGGTGCCGAACCAAAAACTGGTGGAAAAGTATACATAAAAGGCAAGGAAGTGGATATAAAATCTCCAAGTGATGCGCTTGCAGCAGGAATCGGTATTATACCTGAGGACAGAAAATGGCAGGGATGCTTTATAGATAAGCCGATTTACTGGAATGTTTCAATATCCAGCTTAAAAAGAATAAGTCGAGGAATGAAAGTAGACCGCAAGGCCGAAATGAAGCAGGCTGAAAAATACCGTGACGCAGTAAAGATAAAGACTCCATCGCTTAATCAGCTGGTATCTAATTTATCAGGCGGCAATCAGCAAAAAGTTGTTGTCAGCAAGGTGCTGGCGATAGAGCCTGAAATATTGATATTTGATGAACCAACAAGAGGAATTGATGTTGGAGCAAGGTATGACATATACACAATGATGATTGACCTGACAAAGCAAGGCAAATCAATAATTATGGTTTCTTCGGACATGGAAGAGCTTTTAGGAATGTCCGAAAGGATAATAGTGTTACATGAGGGTGAGCAAACAGGACATCTCACTCGTGATGAATTCTCACAAGAACGTATACTGGAGTATGCTTCTGGTATTAAATAATTGACAAAGAAGAAAAGGATGGAGAGAAAACTCAAAATGAAAAACTCAAAAATTTCAAACCAAATATCTAATATTTCCTTAGTTATACTTTTGATTGTAAGTGTTATACTTTTTTCGCTGTTGAGTGATAAGTTTTTTACACAGATGAATATAACTAACGTATTGGTACAAAACATACATGTAGCGGTTTTGGCAGCGGCAGTTTTGGTTCTGATGGTAAGCGGCGGTGTGGATCTTTCTATTGGATATCAGATTTCTGTGGCATCTGTTTTAATAGCAAAGTCTATTAGCGTATGGGCAGTGCCTGTATGGGCATCAATCCTAATCGGAATATTTGCATGCGTTATTATGGGAACATTCAACGGATATCTGGCACAAAAACTAAAAAGCCATACAATGATTATTTCATTGGGTACTATGGCAGTGTTTCAAGGATTATCATATTTGATAAGTGAATCAAAAGTATACTACAATTTGCCAAGATCCTATATGTATATTGGACAGGGAAGACTATTTGGATGGCTTCCGTTTAATGCAATTATATTCATTGTTGTATTGCTAATAACTGGCTATATTTTGAATAAAACATATTTAGGAAGACATATATATGCAGTTGGTGACAATCCTGAGGCATCAAGGCTAGCAGGACTAAATGTTAATAAGATAAAGATGATTGCGTACATTATGGGCGGAGTGCTGGTGGGAATCGCATCTGTTTTGATTTCATCACGTTCAGGCTCTGCAGACTCAACAATGGGACCAGATTTGACTTTCACAGGGATTACAGCATGTGTATTAGCCGGAGTTGCTCTTAAAGGCGGCGAAGGCGTGCTATGGAAAGTCATAGTTGCTGTTTTTGTTCTAGGCGTGCTTTCAAATGGCATGCAGCTAGTAGGGCTGGGCACATATCCTCAGTATATAACAAAAGGCGCAATTATGTTGATTTCGATCTATTTAAGTAATCGCAATATGAAGGCTGTTTAATTAATTTCAAGGATAACTTTTGCACTTGCTTTTTTAAGCATAGCGCAGAAAAGAAGGAAGAGTATTTAACTGAAATATAATTACATGGATTTATTTGCAAATTACTTATCTATACAATGCCATATCTATTATGACATTGAAAAAAAGGAGGAGACAAAATGAAAAAGATTCTTTTATTTGTAATGGTTATACTTTTTGCATTCACATTAATTGGCTGCAACAAAGAAGAACCTGTAAAAGAAAACGACCCAGCTGCACAAGGTGATGTGGCAACAGATGAGGCAGTTGTTCAAGAGCCAGCAGAAGAAATGAGTATTGGCTTCGTTATGATTGGCTTAGGAAATGAATTTTTCGAAGGCCTAAAAGCAGAGTTTGAAGCTCGTTTCACAGATCTTGGTTGGGATGTTGACGTTGCAAACGGTGAATTCAATCCACAAACTCAAATCACAGCAGTTGAAAACTTCATAGCTATGGAGAAAGACGTTATCTTGATTTGGGCAGTTAGTGCAGAACCATTAGGATCTGTTGTTGAGCAAGCAATGGATGCAGGTATTAAGGTAATTGGCTTTGTAGAGCCTCTAACACAATATGATGCATGCCTAAAAGCAGACAATGTAGGACTAGCAATCGCAGAGGCCAAGCTAGCAGCTAAATGGATAGAAGATACTTTCCCGGATGCTGAAGACGGCTCAGTACCATGTGCTGTTATTACAAGAGACAACGTAGAAAGCACAAAAGAGCAAGGCGATATTTTAAGAAATTTTGCTGATTTTTGCCCAAAAGCTAAAGTTGTTACAGTATATGAAAACAACGATGAAACTGTAGAAGGCGGTGTTATGGCTGCTGAAACTCTTTACACAAGCAATCCAGAAGTAAAAGTTTTCTTGACAGTTAATAGTGCTACAGCTCTAGGAATGAACAACTACTTCACAGCAATGAGCTCACCTGTAACTGATTATTCAGAAATGGGTATCTTCACAGCTAACGGCGGAATGGAAATATTCGATCCAATCATCCTTTCAGCAACTGACGAATCACCAATGCGCGGTACAATAGTTACAGGCGGTATAGAAGTGACAGTTGATGATATGGTAATTGTAGCCTATGGTGTTCTTGATGGAACATATGAACAAGGATATGACAGATTTGCTGCAAATATCTTTGTCTATGATGACACTGTTCTTGAATATATTGAAACAGGAAATGTTCTTTCAGTAACAGAAGAAGATTTCGAATAAGCCATTAAAAAATAATTGTGTTTCGGGTTATACCCGAAACACTTTTATAAACATATAGACAAATAACTCATATCCTGACTGTAGCTAAAACTGCAAGTTAGATCATATTTTAGAAATTTCACGAAATTATTATATATTATTTTTATTATAAATATAGGCACATTTAGGACTATGACTACACATAAAGAAGAAAAATTTTGATTTATTGAAAAATATAGGGAGTGCTTATGAAAGAACCAATTACAGCTAAAGAAGCATTAGAAAAGGTTAAAAGCGGAGATATTATCATGATTGGTGGATTTTTATATGGTGGAAATCCACAGCATCTGGTGAAAGCTTTGATTGAAACATCAGCAGATGAATTGACTATTATTTCTAGTGACACAGGCACAAAGGACTGCCAGCACTATCAGCTGAGTCTATCCGGAAAAATAAAAAAAGTTATAGCTTCATATATAGGTGCAAATCCCGAAACAGGCCGCACTATGATGAGCGGCGAAGTGGAAGTGGAGCTTTGCCCTCAAGGCACTCTGGCAGAAAGAATTCGCGCTGGTGGTGCCGGATTGGGCGGAATACTTACACCAACTGGAGTAGGCACTATTGTAGAAGAAGGCAAGCAGAAGATGAAAATAGATGACAGGGAATATCTTTTGGAGCTTCCGCTAAAAGCTGATGTTGCACTAATAAAAGCAAAGACAGCAGATTCTGCTGGTAATTTAGTAGTTGAGGGTACATCAAGGAATTTCAATTGTGCTATGGCGATGGCTGCAGATTATGTTGTGGCACAGGTTGAAGAATATGTAGAAGCAGGGCAGATAGATCCTAATTTGATTACTGTTCCCGGAGTTTTTGTAGATGCAATAGTAAAGGTGGGTGCTTAATATGTACACAGGAAGAGAGTATATAGCATGGCGAATAGCTCAGGAATTTAAAGACGGAGATTATGTAAATCTTGGTATCGGGATGCCAACAATGGTTGCAAATTTTATACCTGAAAATGTAAATGTTATGCTGCATTCGGAAAATGGTGTTTTGGGGCTGGGATCAAAAGCAAAAGAGGGCAGTGAAGATATCAATTGCCTAGACGCCGGAGGCAATTATGTGACGGCAGTAGATGGAGCTGCATATTTTGACAGTGTTTTATCTTTCTCTATTATACGAGGAGGACATTTGGACATTACAGTGCTTGGAGCACTGGAGGTGGATGCAGAGGGCAATTTGGCAAGCTGGATGGTACCGGGAAAGAAAGTGACTGGTATGGGGGGAGCTATGGATTTGGTAGTTGGTGCCAGAAAAGTGATTATAGCGATGGATCACTTGAACAAAGACGGACAGCCAAAGATTTTAAATAAATGCAATCTTCCTCTAACAGCTAAAAATCAGGTGAATATGATTGTGACAGAAAGAGCTGTACTGGAAATAATAAATAAACAACTTGTTTTAAGGGAAATAGCTCCAGGATATACACTTCAGGATGTGATAGAGGCAACGGAGGCGAATATTATTGTACCTGAGGGTACTATATAAAATGAATCGATAAATTTGGGATAATAAAAGAGAAGGAGAAAGTTCTATGATAAAAAGAACAATTGAAGAATTGAAGGCTTATGCAGCACCGGGGCATTTTGGTATGACGGCTATGCGCATACATGGCAAAGAGGAAACAGGAGCTGAGAAGTTCTGGGTTGGCTTGTCCACTTTTTTGCCGGGCGGTGGAGCGGAGTATGCATACGAAGACAATCCGCTGGAGAAAGTCTATTATGTACTATCAGGTGAGATGACTGTGAAGGATAAAGCAGGCAACAAGTATGTTATTCATGAAAATGAATCGATTTCTTTCAAGCCATTTGAAGGAAGAGACTTGATAAATGATTCAAACAAACCAGCAACAATGCTAGTTGTTATCAACTATCCAGACGCATAGTGGAGGAATAGAAAATGGTATCAAGAGATTTTGTAAAGAACCTTTTTAGCATAGAAGGAAAAGCTGCTATAGTTACAGGCGCAACCGGGTCTTTAGGAAGTGCAATTGCAAAAGGATATGGATATGCAGGTGCTAAAGTGATGTGCACAGGCAGAAATGAAGAAAAGCTAAAAGCGTTGGTTGAAGAAATGAGAGCAGAAGGCATCGAATGCGCATACTGCGCAGGCGACCCAGCAATTGAAGAGGATGTAATCCGCATTGTGGCTGATACAGTAAAAGAATTTGGAGAAGTGAATATATTGTGTGCTTGCCACGGGTTATCCAAACCAAAGCATATTTTGGAGCAGGACACAGCTGACTGGCAGCAAATGATGGATGCAAACGTAAAAGGCGTTTATCTTTTTGCTAAATATGCAGGAAAAGAAATGGTAGAACAGGGTAAAGGCGGTAAAATGGTGATAACATCATCAGCACGCAGCCAAAGAGGAATGAAAAACTACACAGGCTATTCCACATCAAAAGGTGCTGTTGATTTGCTAGGGCAGTCACTCGCGTGTGATTTTGGTGCAAACGGAATAACCGTGAATACATTTAATCCGACAGTGTTCAGAAGCCCGCTAACAGAGTGGATGTTCCATGATGATAATGTATATCAAAATTTCCTAAAGCGCATTCCTATCGGCAGACTTGGTGAGCCTGAAGATTTTGTTGGAATGTGCATATTTCTAGCAAGCGAGGCATCAGACTTTGTGACAGCAGCGAATATCCCGGTTGATGGCGGATATTGGGGCAACTAACATGAAAAAAGATACGATTCTAGTATATGGTGCTGGAATGATGGGCAAAGGGATTGCTATGGTGATGTCAGCACTTAGCGACTATGAAATAGTCTTGTTTGATGTTGTGGACAGTGATGTTTTAAGCCCTATACGTGATAATTTCATGCAGTTGGCGAAAAAGGGAGTCTTATCTGAAAAAGAAATAGACGATAGAATGAGCAGAATACATTTTACAACTGATAAATCTGAAAAGGGAATTAGCGAGGCTGTATTAGTGATTGAATGTGTATTCGAGGACATGAAGCTAAAACAGGATACTTTTAAAGAGCTAGAAGATATGTGCAGCGAAGATTGCATATTCTGTACTAATACATCCGTTATGAGCCCTACGGAAATAAGCAAAGACTTAAAGCATAAACAAAGATTTATGGGAACGCATTTCTGGAATCCAGCTTTTCTAATCCCACTGGTTGAAGTAATAAAGACTGAAGAGACTAAAGATGATGCAGTGGACTATGTGATGGACATTCTGAAAAAGGCTGGAAAAAAGGCGGTTTTGTGCAAGAAGGATGTTCCGGGATTTATTGCCAACAGGATGCAGCACGCTCTTTGGAGAGAAGCCATTTCTATTGTTGAGAACGGAATAGCTGATGCAGAGACTGTTGATATTGCAGTGAAAAATAGCTTTGGTCTGCGGTTGCCGCAGCTGCCGCCTTTGGAAAATGCCGATATGGTCAGCCTTGAGCTAACCTATAACATACATAATTATATCCTGCCGTATCTGGAGGATTCTCACAAGCCTTCACCTTTGCTTAAAGAAATGATGGCAAAAGGAGACAACGGATACAAGACAGGAAAAGGATTTTTTGAACGCAGCGAAGAAGAAATTAAAAAACAAAAAGAAGATTTGGTTGATTATTTAATTGAAATGACCAATAGAAAGTTGGAGGAAGCAAACAATGGGTAAAAAAGTATTTGTGGATTTAACACATCCTTTTAGTGCAGAGATTCCACGCTGGCCATATTTTAGCAAGCCGGAGATTGATAATGCACATACTATGGCAAAAGGAGGAGTGCTGACACAAAGTATAAAATGCACTATGCATACAGGCACACATGCTGATGCACCTCGACACGTTATGGAGAGAGAATTCAATGGCAAAAGAGCTCGCTATACACATGAGATGCCAGTGGATGCATATACAGGCGATGCAATATGCTTGGATGTTAAAATTGGTCGCTGGGGCTTGATATTGCCTGAGCATTTGGAAGATGCGTGCAAGCGTGCAAACATCAAACCAGAAGAGCTAGAAGGCATGATAGTATGCCTGCGAACCGGTATGCATTTGCAGTTTGATGATTCAAAGGAATACTACCATTATTCATGCGGAACAGGCGTAGAAGCAGGAAAATGGTTTGTAAAACATAAGGTAAAATGTGTGGCTATGGATAGCCAGGCACTAGATCATCCGCTGCATACAGCAATGGGCAACAATGGAATGACTAAGATGAACCTGATTGGAAATACAGGCAAAACTATATGCGAAGAATACATAGATCAATTCGGTGAGGAAGCATATGCAGAGTTCGACAGAGAGCTGTATATCAAGCTTCACGGAAAAGAAGCATATGATGAAAAATTCGGCGACCTAGAAGCTATTGGCTGCTGGGGCACATGGGAGCCATGCCACAAGCAAATGCTGGGACACGGCATAGTAGGCGTAGAAAACCTAGGCGGAAACCTAGAAAAAGTAGTTGGCAAGCGTTTTAGATTTTTCTGCTTCCCATTACGCTGGTATCTAGGCGACGGATCTATGGTTCGCTGTGTAGCAGAAATTGATGAAGATGATATAAATGATGTTCCGGATAGAGTATATCCATACGGTGGATATTAAGGAAATAACAAAACTTGAGTGAGGCTAGATATGAAAAACATAGTAATAGCTTCCGCTGCTAGAACTGCCATCGGAAGCTTCGGTGGCAGTCTTGGCGGTATATCTGCAGTTGATTTGGGAGTAATTGCAGCAAAGGAAGCAATAAAAAGAGCAAATATTGACGCAAAAGACATTGATGAAGCAATAATAGGAAATGTTTTGTCAGCAGGTCTTGGCCAAAACATAGCTAGACAGGTAGCTATAAAAACTGGATTGCCCGAAACTACCAGTGCAATAACATTAAACATGGTTTGCGGCTCCGGATTAAAATCTATAATCTTAGCAGCCCAGTCTATAGCATCCGGCGACTCGGATGTGGTGCTATGTGGTGGAACAGAGAGCATGAGCAATGCTCCATATGTTTTGAACAGTGCACGATGGGGGCAAAAGATGGGCGATGGTTCAATGGTTGACACTATGATAATGGATGGACTTTGGGATGCATTCAATAACTATCATATGGGCATTACAGCAGAAAATATTGCTGAAAAATGGAATATTACAAGAGAGCAGCAGGATGAATTTGCTGCAAAAAGTCAAAACAAGGCAGAAGACGCCATAAAGAGCGGAAGACTAAAAGAGGAAATAGCTCCTGTCTCTATACCGCAGAGAAAAGGCGATCCAATAGTATTTGACACGGATGAATTTCCAAGGTTCGGCACTACCGTTGAAACGCTTGGCAAGCTGAGACCGGCATTCAAAAAGGAAAACGGAACAGTAACAGCAGGCAACGCATCGGGAATAAACGACGGTGCAGCAATGCTGATAGTGATGTCTGAGGAAAAGGCAAATGAGCTGAATGTTAAGCCGATTGCTAAAATCGTTTCATATGCAACTGCAGGAGTAAACCCAGACATCATGGGATACGGTCCAGTACCTGCCACAAAGAAAGCCTTGGAAAGAGCGAATTTAAAAGTTGACGATTTAGACATTATAGAAGCTAATGAAGCATTTGCGGCACAGTCTTTGGCTGTTGCTAGGGATTTGGAATTTGATTTTGAAAAAGTGAATGTAAACGGCGGAGCAATTGCTTTAGGTCATCCAATTGGTGCATCTGGAGCACGCATAACCACAACGTTGATATACGAAATGATGAAGAGAAAGTCCCGATATGGGCTGGCCACTCTATGCATTGGCGGTGGAATGGGTGCAGCGATTGTACTAGAGGGCATAAACTGAGAAATGAAATAGTAGAGGAAGATATTTATGGCTGATTTAACAAATAAGAGGATTATTACGGTGGCTACAACGGGTGCATGGCCTACAAAGGACAGGACGCCGTATGTGCCGATTGAGCCTAGTGAAATAGCTGAGGAAATATACAACTGCTGGAAGGAAGGAGCAGCCATTGCACATATCCATTGCAGGGATGATGAAGGCAATGCTGCAATGATATTTGAAAAGTTCGAAGAGACAGTTAATTTGGTGAGAGCTAAAAAAGACTGTAACATTATTCTGAACCTGACAACCAGCGGTGGCGTGAACCTGAAAGAAGAAGATAGAGTTCGTCCTTTTTATGAGCTGGTACCAGAAATGGCTTCATATGACTGCGGAACAATGAACTGGGCACACAGTGCTGTATTTGAAAACAATCCAAAGTTTTTGGAAAAGCTCGGTGCTATGATGCAGGAAAAAGGAGTTAAGCCGGAAGTAGAAGTATTCGACCCAGGAATGGTATATAATGCAGCTTATTATCTGAAGCAGGGTGTTCTTAAAGGCCCTTTGCATATGCAATTTTGCATGGGTGTGCCAGGGGGAATAGGTGCAACTACAAAGAATTTGGTATTTATGAAAGACACAATGGAAGAATTGTGTCCGGGCAGCACGTGGTCGGCATTTGGAGTGGGCAGAGGTGCAATGGAGATTATGTATGCAGCGATTGCTATGGGTGGAAATATACGAGTTGGAATGGAAGACAATGTACTGTATAAAAAAGGAGAACTGGCAACAAGCAACATGCAATTTGTAGCAAGAGCAAGACGCATAATTGAAGAGTACAATTGTGAGGTTGCAACGCCTAATGAGGCTAGAGAAATATTAGGACTGAGTAAATGAAAAGCTAATATGAAAAATTAGCGAAAAATAGAAAATAATAAGTATTTATGGAGTGAAAAATGAAAATAAAATTTAGATTAGGTGATTTGGTATGGTTATTGGCAGCAGCAGCATTTTTTTCAATATTTGTAATTCCTCAAACTAAGGAAGTGAGCATGGCGTTTATTGGAAACCATCCATTTATAGCTGGATTTATAAAGTATTTTATTCTTGCATCAATGGGTGAGCTGCTGGCACAGCGTATAGCAATAGGGGAATGGAAAAAGACAAAAGGATTTGTACCCAAAGCTTTTTTCTGGGGAATAATAGGTGTTGTGATTACATTTATGTTCACATTGTTCCCATTCGGTGTGCAGGCTATGATTGACAAAGGCCTGATTCCGATTGCTGCAGGATATGTAGGAACATTATTAACTGCATTCTATACAAGTATTGTGGCAAACTGTGCATTTGGTCCTATATTTATGGCAGTGCATCGCATCTCTGACGCAAAAATAGAAGCAGCAGCAGACAAAAAGAAGATGTCTATTATGGATGCTGTAAGATCGATAGACTGGGTAGAGTTTATAAGATTTATAGTTGGCAAGACTATTCCAATTTTCTGGGTACCAGCACTTACTATAACATTCTTGATACCTACTGAATATAGAATTCTATTTGCAGCGGCTTTATCTATTGCACTTGGTGTAATTTTGACCGTTGCAAAAAGAAAAAAATCCGCTTAATAATTTGATATAAAGAAGAAAAATTACTATAGTGAATACTAGTAAACCTGAAAGGAAAGATTATGAGTTTAATTACAGATTTACAGAAAAGACTAAAAGGAAGCAAGAAAACTATTATTTTCCCTGAGTCAACTGATGAAAAAATAATAAAAGCTGCAGCAAAACTTTTGGATTTAGAGATAGCTCAGCCTATATTTGTGGGCAAAATGCAGGATACAAAAGCAGTGGCTGATAAGCTGAATATAGATATTTCGAAAATCAAATTTGTTGACCATGAAGATCAAAATATAATGGACGATACAGTGGCTGCATACCTGAGACAAAGTGATATGTATTCGGAAAAATCGCTTTATAGAAAGCTGAAAAACCCTCTGAATTTTGCTGCCGCAAGAGTGAGCATAGGATTTGCAGACAGCTTGGCTGCAGGCATTTCGCACACCACTGGTGAGGTGATAATGGCTAGCCAGATGTACATAGGAATGAGCGAGGGTGTTGAAACAATATCCAGCATTGGTATTACAGAAATAACGGATTTCCTTGGAAAAGACATATTTTATTTGGGGCTGACAGACTGCGCAGTATGCATGAACCCAACTAGTGAAGAGCTGGCAGACATTGCAATAGCTTCATCTATTACTTATAAATCACTTATTGGTGATGAGCCTAAAGCCGCTATGCTGTCTTTTTCATCTGATGGCAGCGGAGAGCATGAAATAGTTGAAAAGGTAGTAAATGCTGTAAAAATTGCTAACGAAAAAAGACCAGATTTGTTAATAGATGGTGAATTTCAGCTAGATACTGCTATTATTCAGAAAGTAGCAGAAAAAAAGATGAAGCGTGAGAGCAAAGTGGCGGGCAATGCAAATATTTTGGTATTTCCAGACTTGAATGCAGGAAATATCGGCGTGAAACTGATACAGATATTTGGCGGAGTTAATGCACACGGACCAATGCTTCAAGGCTTCAAAAAGCCTGTAACAGACTTCTCCAGAAGTGCACCGGTTGAAGAGATAGTGGGAAACCTGACTATGCTGGTAGCAAGAATAGGAGGATAATGTGGGCAGAAAAATATTTGCAGTAAACCCGGGATCTACATCTACAAAGATTGCACTGTTTGAGGATAACAAATGCATATTTTCAGAGAATGTAACGCATGATGCGAAAGAGCTGAAAGCCTTTCCAGAGATAAAAGACCAAATGCCATATAGAATGGAAACTATAAAACAAATACTTGCAGAAAAAGAGCTGACACTAGACAACACTGCAGCATTTGTAGGCCGTGGCGGCGGGCTGATGCCTCTTGAGGGCGGAGTATATAAAATAAATGAGAAGCTGCTGGAGCATGCAAGAGCATGCCTGACAGCAAAACATCCAGCGACTTTGGGAAGCCAGATTTCAGATGCCCTTAGCCGTGAATTTGGAGGCATTGCGCTGGTGGTAAATCCACCAGATGTGGATGAATTTGATGAAATCGCACGAATAACCGGACTAAAAGGCGTTTACAGAGAATCTAGAGTACATGCTCTTAATCAGAAGGAAATAGGAATACGTTTTGCTGATAAAAACAATAAAAAATATAACGAAGTTAATCTAATCATTGCTCACCTAGGCGGAGGGGTATCCATAACAGCCCATTGCAAGGGCAAGATGATTGACTCTACCGATGCTATCAACGGAGAAGGACCAATGGCACCTACAAGGTCTGGTTCTGTTCCAGCAAGGCGCATTATTGAGATGTGCTACAGTGAGGGCTTGGGAAAAGAGGATATGCTGGCTAAGCTGGTGAAGACGGGTGGACTCGTAGACCATCTAAATACTGCAGATGTTTTGGAGATAATGGGAAAAATTGATGCAGGCGATGAATATGCAAAACTGATTTTAGATGCTATGCTATATCAGGTTTCAAAATCGATTGGAAGCATGGCAGCAGTATTAAAAGGCAATGTGGATGGAATAATTTTGACTGGTGGAATATCAAAGAGTGAATATGTTACGAATTTCATCAAGGAGAGAACTTCATTCATCGCCCCTGTCAATGTGATGGCAGGAGAATTTGAAATGGAAGCCTTGGCTGCAGGAGCTGTTAGAGTATTGGATGGAATAGAAACAGCAAAAGATTATACGGGAATACCTGTATGGACTGGTGACAAAAAATATTGAGGAGCACAAAATGGGAAAAAATGTACTAGGCTTATCATTCGGAAGAAAGCTAAGCAATTGCGATATTATGGTAAAGGAAGCATTGATGCAGTGTGAGGCAGCAGGGCACAATGTGAAGTTTATCAGAGTAGATGAACTAGACATAGGAATATGCACAGGCTGCATTGCCTGCGTAATAGGACTAATGAGCGGAAGAGGAAGAGGCGAATGTGTAATAAATGATGACTTTCACATTCTGGATGAGGCGTTGATGGAATCAGATGCTGTAATTATAGCATCACCAACATATGTTTTGTCACCTACCGGCAGATTTAAAACTGTATGTGACAGAATAGGACCATCTCACGATTTGACTTTCAGACAGGCTGCTTATGATGAAGGAATTCAACAAGGCAAAGATGAAAGCCAGCTTCCGGATGTTCGCTCATTTAAAAAAAGAGTGGGTGCACTTATTTCTGTTGGCGGAGCGATGACAAAAAACTGGCTGTCTTTTATGCTCCCTACTATGTATGAAATAACAATGTCAATGGGCATTGATGTAGTCGACATACACGAATATCATCAAGCTATGGCAGATGAACATGTGCTGGGAAATGATAGACAAATGTCTAGAATGAGAAGTGTCGGCGACCATATAGTGGAGGCATTATCTGCTAAAACAGAGGAAGAAAGAATAAAATGGCGTGGCGAAGAGGAAGGAAACTGTCCGGTTTGCCACACAAATATGCTGACAGTGGACATGAAATCTACAAAAGTAGAATGCCCAACATGCGGCATAGAAGGCACAGTGAAGATAGAAAACGATGTATTAATTACTGAATTTTCAAAGGAGCAGCAAGAGCGCTCTAGGCTGAAAGATGCGGGAAAATGGGAGCATTCCACAGAAATCAAAACTCGTGCTGTTGGCCCGGGACAGATTCCTAATCTGAAGGAGCTAAAAAAGAAATACATAGGTTATGGTGAATAAATGATGTCTATGAATACTACAAAATATATATTTGGAGTAGATGTAGGCGGCACTGCTATTAAATTTGGTCTTTTTGAAAAAGAAGGCCAAATTATTGATTCTTTTGAAGTGCCTACACCTACAGAAAACAATGGAATAAATATTTTGCCTACAATAGAGAAAGTAATTATGGAAAGCATCTATAAGAACCAAATCGAAAAAAATGAAATTCTTGGAGCAGGGATAGGCGTGCCAGGGCCGGTGAATGACAGCGGCGTAGTGCTAAAATGCGTTAATCTGGGATGGGGAGTTACACCTGTTAAGGATATACTTGAAGAGAAACTAGGGTTTCAAGTAGAAGTTGGAAATGATGCCAACGTAGCAGCCTTAGGCGAAATGTGGCAGGGAAGTGCCAGAGGCAGAAAAAATGTAGTTATGGTTACACTTGGCACTGGAGTTGGCGGCGGAATAATCATCGACGAAAAAGTAGTGGCAGGTACCAATGGAGCAGGCGGCGAAATCGGTCACATTAAAATGAAGAGAAACGAAACTGAATTCTGCGGATGCGGGAAAAAAGGATGCTTGGAACAATATGCATCTGCTACTGGAATTGTTAGACTGGCGAAAAGCAAACTGGATTCAGACGATCTAGATACTTTATTGAGTGAGATACTAGATTTGCAGGCAAAGGATATATTCGACTGTGCAAAAAAGAACGACAAAGTTGCACTGGAGCTGGTGGCGGAATTAGGCAAATATCTGGGAATGGCGCTTGCAAATATATCGTGTGTGTGTGACCCACAGATATTCATTATTGGCGGAGGCGTCTCAAAGGCAGGCGATATACTTATAAACTCAATAAGACGCAGCTATATAGAATATGCGTTTCACGCTTCCGAAGGAGCAGAATTTAAAATAGCAGAATTGGGGAACGAGGCAGGCATATATGGTGCAGCAAAAATGGTTTTAGGAGCATAAGATAAATAAATGTCCATCAGCATTTTCGTAGGGCACTCATAGGAATTAATAAAATTAGTGGTGTTTTAGCTAATTAAAATAACAAATTCTAAGAGGTGTTAATATGGAAATAAAAATAATAACAGATTCGATGAGCGACATTTCAGAAGAAGTTGCTGAAGAATATGACATCGAAGTTTTACATGTTTCAATTTCATTGGATGAGAAATACGTTCCAACCAATGAGGCTGATGCAAAACAGACTGTTGAATGGATGAAAACAAATAAGAAATTCCCAAAATTCAAAGGAATACCCATTGAAACATACGAAGGGGCTTTTAAAAAGTATGTAGAGCAAGGGATGGCTATACTATGTATTGTTTCGTATAGTGATAGAATATCCAATTATAATAACGCTCTTTTTGCTTCTACTCAATTTCCTGACGCAAAAATTCAAATTTTTGATTCGCATCAATTCTCGACTAGTGTTGGGCTGGTTGCACTGCAAGCAGTAGCTATGGCTAAAAACAAAAGTACGATATCAGCAATTGTAAGCAAGCTGGAAAGAAGCATGAATAAGATTGCTTTGCTGGATTTAATAGACTCGCTTGAATTTTTTGAGTACTCTGGAAGCATGTCTAGAATTACTGCAGCTAGGAATGCCCTGCTGAATTCGAAATTTGTGGTTACTGTATTGGAAAAAGGAAAAATAAAAACTGATTTAGTTGGACATAATATGGATAAAGCGGTGAAGAACTACTTCAGAGCTGCATTTGAAAATCTTAGAGAAATTGAACCTAATATGATACTTTTATCATACACCATTTCAGACGAAAAATACTTTGAAGAAATGCATGAATACGTAAAGTCGCTGCGTTATTTTGAAAAGATTATTGTATCCTCTGCCAGCGTATTCAGCACGGCATATACGGGACCAAACTGCTTAAAGATTGCATATCAGCTAAAATAGTGATAGAAACACAATCTAATCATGGAATTTTGAAAGCAGCAATAATACTATGTAATAAAAACTGAATAAAATAAACTGAATATAAAAGAGATAATAGGTATTTTTAACGATCAAACTTGATTTGAATCTATGCAGCTGTATATAGATGCAAGTGAAATATATCATCGTAAAGAAAACTACAGAGCAACTATTATTCCAGAAAAAATTCAAATAGTATAGGATATTGCACGAATGATGTAACACCACCATCCCTAATCGAAAAAACATTGCCGCCCATGTTAAATTATGTTATAATTCACAAAAACAAAGGTGAAAAAATGAAGAAAAATTCTATTTTTTTATATATGCCTGCAATACTCGTAATTTTATATATTGCAACTACTCTTATTTTTTTCTTAACAGGAACAGTTCATTGGAGTACACCCAATAAGGGAATCACTGCTTTGTTTCTGTTTTTTATATGTGTTTTTTTTGCTGGAGGATTTTATTTTACTGCAAAAAAAAGAATCCAAAAAACACCTAGTAAAACATTTGAAATTAAAATGCCTGTAATTAGGAAAATGATCTTAATTTTTTCTATTGTTGGTGTGGTATATTATATTGGATATATAATAAATATGTTTGGTGAATACACTCTTCGGATTTTCAAATACCCTGGAGCTATATATGATTATAAAACTTATGTAATTTTATATTTAAAGCAAGTCGGACCATTTGAAAAAAGCTTCGTATATAGTATTATCTCAACGGTTCATGGATTGCTGATCGGATTTGTTGCAATGACAATCCCAGTAGGATTATATTTTTGGCGCAGTTTAAAATATGAGAAAATAGCGGTTGTTTTGTTGATCATAACCTATATTATTCGAGCATACTATACTGGACTGCAGAGCTTGTTTCTTTTTTTCTGCGTAATGATACTATGCGTGGTTTTGGCAAAAACATATTTTAAAATCACAGACAATAAAGAGCATAAAAATTATAAGTTGTATTTGAGGTTGGTTGCTGTTATTTGTGCTTTGCTTCTGTTTTTTGCTTCTGTTATGTATATATTTCAGAGAGACAGAGATAATCAATCAGATTTGATGGAAGCCCATGGTAATGCATATCAAGAGATAACCGGAAAGAAGCCTAATTTAATGTTTTGGTTAGGGGAAAGCATCAACGATAGAATAGATGGCAAATTAGCAGAATATGACTTTGATTTTTTGTTAAAAGAATATGATTTAAGTTTTACTGTTATGAAAGCAGAAGATGCTTTATTTGCTGGCGGATTGGCTGATTTCTATTCACTTGATATTGATAATTCTCTTCTATATAAAATCAGTCCTAAAGTGTACTATGCAGTACAATCTTCTGAATTATATTTTTCTCAAGGATATGCTGCACTAGGACTAATATTTGATCTTGATTTTGAATGGACTTATTTTTTGGGAAGTTCGAAATATTTGTCTATGAAATTTGACTCTATATTTGGCACAAGTATATATGAAAAAACTTACATATATCGAAACGAACAAGAATTCGGATGGAGTAGTTCAACATATTGGAGCACTATATATTCTTGGCTTGCTTCTGATTTTACTTTTTTCGGAGTGATTATAGTGTTTGGCGTTTTGGGAATGCTTTTTGCCATGACGTGGGTTGATTTGCTAATTAGGAAGAATCCATTTGCACTAGGGCTATTTTGCATATTGTTTATGGGCCTATTAATGACTTCGGCAAATAATTTCTGGATGACAGACAGAACTATGCTGATTTTTACCGGGGAACTATTTATAGGATATATTGCAAGTCTATTTTTTCAGAAAAAAAATATGCTGGAAGAATAAATAACACAGACTTTATATAAACAAAGAGAGGGATTTGGTAGTGGTTAGTTTGGTTTTTTTGGTTTTTTTGATTCTGCAGTTAGGCATATTTTTGTCGCTTCTTATGAACAAGCGTATCGAAAGAATGTTTGCGGTAGCCATATTGGGAATAATCGTAATACTTTATATATTTGGACTGTTTAAAGCTTTAAACGCCGGATACTATTTTATATTGATACTATTCACATTAACTTTTGCGGGGAATGTTTTTTTGCTTGTCAGAAAGAAACGCAGACTTGATAAGAATTCGCTGATAGGAGTCGGGATATTTCTAGGTTTGTCAGCAATATCGCTGTATTTGAATTATGGAAGATGTGTATCTAGATGGGATGAATTTTCTCATTGGGCTCTCTCTGTGAAAAATATGCTCTATTTAGGTGCATTTCACAATGCAGAGGGTACAACAGCTATTTTTCTGGAATATCCGCCTGCAGCAGGATTGTTTGAATTCTTATTTCTAAAATTTCAATCTAATAACTATGAATTCTCTCTTTATATAGGAATGAATATATTATTTTTCAGCCTAGTTTTGCCGATTTTTTCGAAAATAGAATATGTTAAGCAAAAATTCGAAGCGATTTTATTGTTTATTATAATTTTGTTTTTCCCATTGATACTTTATCCGGAATTTTTCAGAACTCTTTTAGTGGATGGATTGCTGGCAGCAATGTTCGCAAATATTTTAATTTGCTATTTTTATGAAGAGAATGATTACCTAAAAGTAATAGAAATAATTCTGATTAGTTTTGTAATGGCTATTACCAAATCCGCTGGTGCAGGTTTATGTGGGATTGCCGCAGCTATAATGATTATTGATAGTATATTTATTAAAAAGTCATTTAAAAATATTAATTCCTTCTCGAAACTTTTAGAGCAAAATAAAGCATATGTTTTATGTATTATAGGATTAATTACTGCCCAAATTTCTTGGTCAGTTTATCTTAGCATTAATGAGGTTCCTATAGCTCATCATTTAGGAGTTGATGGTATAAATGACTTATTAGCAGTATTCAACCCGAAAAATCTCTTGGAATATCAAATACAAACGATAAGTGCTTTCAAGGGTGCATTTATATACAGTGGTATTAAAAGTGTATCTATAGGATCATTTACTATTAACCTATCTCCTGCATTACTTGTCCTTGGCTTTATATCTATTTTCATTCTGTTTGCAACTTCCAACAAAAACAAAGATGAGAAAAAGAAGACAACATTCTTTTTTTCTTTGATACTAGTTGGTTTCTTCGCTTATTTGTTTTCGCTTTTGATTTTGTATACATATTACTTTTCGCCATATGAAGCAGTAAGACTTGCTTCATATTCCAGATACTTAAGTACTTATTTTCTTGCGATGATGATAATAATATCCTGTGCGATTATTTATAGCGTATCGAAAGGTAGATTTAGCCGTGGTATTAAATATGTTTTTGTCGGTATTTTCGCTATTGTTTTTTTGTTCTCTGCAATTTTTAGATATGATTCGCTTTCCAGATCTGGAATAGATGATAGTATAGAAATTTATCAAGATTATGATGATATAGCTCAAAAAAAAGATGTGCTGAATTATAAAACAGATAGAGTATATTTTATATCAATTGGCGACAAAGGGAATGACTTTAATGTTGCCAGATATGTGGTTACGCCTATTCAAACGCTTATGACAACTGATTCATGGAGCATTGGTATTGAGCCTTACTATGAAGGTGATGTTTGGACGAGAATACTGACTTTAGATGAGTGGATTGAAAAATTAAAAGTAGAGGGATATACACATGTTTATGTATACAAGTCCAATGATGAGTTCAATGATGTTTATTGCAGAGTGTTTGAAAAAGAAACAGTTGAAGAAAAAACTCTTTATCAAATTATTAATGACGAAGGTATGATTTTGAAAAAAGTGGAACAATAAATTTATTTAGATAAAGCAAACTTACAACACCTTTTGGAGGAAGCCGAATGATTAATATTTTACAATCTATTAGTATACCTTTAATTATAATAACTATCAGCTCACTGGCTGTTAGTGTCATAATTAAAAAAAAGTTTTATGAAACCTTGCCAGCGGTGGTTGGAAGCATTATTCTAATGCTATATATAGCCTATATAACAAATTGGCTTGTCTATAGTAAAATGTTAATTCTAGGACTATCTATTTCTCTAGTTATCTTTGCGCTGATAAAACTGATAAAAAACGCATCAGATCGTTCCTTCCTTAGGAAGGCGGTTTATTCTCCAACTTTGTTAATATATTTGTTTTTAATTGTACTATTTGCTTTTTTTGCTCAAAATAGATTAGTTGGACTGTGGGACGAACTGAGATTGTGGGGAGCATATCCTAAAGCACTGCATACATACGCAAGTCTTCAATTGGGTGATAACGCTGTTATATATCCAATGATGCAGTCATATCCTCCAGCCATGCCGTTGCTTGGTTATTTCTTCACATGCTTTTCGCCTGTTTTCAATGAAAGCGTGCTTTTTGTTGTTTATGCTTTTTTGGGTATGGTATTTATGCTACCTTTTACAAAATACTTAGAATGGTCTAAATGGTATAATATTGTTTTTACTGCATTCATTATTATATTTTTCCCATATATAATATATAGTCTCACCTCAGATGGTGCTTACTACTATAAAAGTTTATTTATCGACAGTATATTAGGAATATACTTCGGTTATTGTATGTACTCAGCACGCGAAAACTGCTATGAAGGCAAATTTAAGATCTACGAATTTTTTGTTTTGCTGGCGTGTTTAGTTTTGTTAAAAGATTCGGGATTGTTTTTTGCTGTTATGTGCCTTGTAACAAGCTTAGTATATTTTTATCAAGTCAGAAAAACAAAAGCACTAAAGAAGTTTATTGTAGGCGTGTTGTTATTTTTATTTGCATTAGGTCTTTCCCACTTTTCGTGGAGCTATATGATTAAAATGTATGGTATAGAAAATCATTTAGGGTTTACGGAAAAAGTAAAACTGATGTCGGTTCTTCGTACTATAATTGTTGCTATTGTTGGCAAACCAATATACTTAATTGCATTTATTGTAATATTAGCCTGCGCAATTGGAGAAAAATATCTATGCTATCGTTTGGATAATAAGGATGTGAAAATTAAAAACTGGACATTAATTATGCAGATAGTTACGTATATTGGCTTTCTTGTTGGCTATATTTATGTGTTTAGGCATTTTATTGCAAACGGCAAGTTGCCAAGTTTTAGACGCTATATGAGCACTTTAGTGATAGGCGAACTTTATCTGTTTATTTCTATCTTAATTCACAAATTTAAGTATGATGAAATACCCGAAATAATTATGCAGCCAATCAAAAAGAATAGAGATAGAAAAAAAGTGATTTTTGTGGCTGGTACGCTTTGCATAATAATTATTAGCTCTTTGCTTTTAACACAAAGCATACTCAAACAGAGGGACAGAGGAGTGTTTGAGCCGAGTGCAGAAATAGAAGCACAATTAAGTGAAGCAATAAATAACAATGATAATGAAGATACAGTAAATGTATATTTGGTTTCACAGGGCACACCTGTAAATGAGTCTCTTTTGCATCATAGAATATATTTTAATCTAATTGATGAACATATTATGATTAAAAACTTTTATATAGAGATAAATATTAATCCTGTCGAGCAGCAAGATTTTATAAACAGGCTTGTGGATGGAAACTACAAATATATTTTCCTGATAGATTCACATCAGATATTTGTAGACAATTATGGCGGTCTATTTGGGCCTGAACTAACTGTGGAATCAACAAATCAAATATATTCGGTTGAATATATGGAAGGTGATGTAAGCCTTACATTGATAAAATAAAGATTGCTTGAAAATGAAGCAATAAAACTTAACTAAGATATGAAAAGGGATTTAATATGTTCACAATAATAGAAAATGCAATAATTCCAATATTAATTATTACAATTAGTGCCTTGTCTCTATGTATATTGTTTAATAGAAAACTTTATGAGACTTTGCCCACGGTCGGTGCTAGTATAATTTTGTTGTTATATATAAGCTATGTTTTGGATTCATTAGCATATGGAAAAATTGCTGTAGTAATAACATCTCTAGTTTTATTTATTTTGTCGATAATAAAAATAGTCAAAAATAGGTCGTTCCATTCCTTTGTAAAAGAACATGTTTTCATACCTACGATGCTGGTTTATGTCTCTTTAATAGTGATATTTGCTTTTTTTGCATACGGAAAGCAGGTGGGGCTATGGGATGAGCTAAGACTTTGGGGAGCCTATCCTAAAGCATTATATACATTTGAAAGCCTTCAATTTGGAGAGAATTCAACATTATATTCGATGATGCAGCTATATACTCCGGGGCTACCTTTATTCGGATATTTTATCACTTGTTTTTCAAGCGAATTTAATGAAAACTTGCTTTTTTTCGCATACTCGTTTTTGGGCCTTTTGTTTATGATACCGTTTACAAAATATTTGAAATGGGAAAAATGGCATAATATTTTTATAATGACTTTTGCAATTGTATTTTTGCCTCACTTTATATATATGTATATTCACTATGTGTATTATTATCAAAGCCTTTATGTAGATGCATTGCTAGGGATATGTATAGGATACTGTTTTTGGCTAGCTAATGATAACAATTATAATGATTTCTTTAGTTCGATTAAATTGTTAACGGCACTAACATTACCGATTTTGTTAAAAGATAGCGGATTCTTTTTTTCGGTAATATGTTTGCTTGCGAGTGTTTTGCATCTTAAGGAATCTTTTAAAAAGAAAATCAACTATAAAGTTTTTATAAACGTCATAATGACGATATCGGCAGTAATTTTAGTCTATTTATCTTGGAAATACATCAAAAAAGTCCATGATATTAATAGTACTTTTGTTTTCGTATTTGATGGCACTTTATTAAAATCTATATTAATGACTATAAAAAAATTGATTTTATCGCCTATTCCATATATGATTTTCATGCCTTTATCTATAGAATTTATTTATTCTATTAAGACGAAAAATAATACAAAAACAAAAAACTGGCTTAGAATCATTAGAATTATTGCATATATTGTATTTGTTCTCGGTTATGTTGCTGTCTTTAGACCATCTATATATTATGAAACTATTTTTCCGAGTTTAAACAGGTATATGGGGTCCATAGTATTATGTGAGCTATTTATTTTTGCTATTTCTTTCGCTGAATTTATAGAAGAGAAGGACTTTGTCGATATTCTTTCGAAAACAGACTCAAGAAGAGATTTGAATGCAAAAAAACTAATTAGAGTATCTACAGCAGCTGTGCTCGTAATAATATCAATATTATTAATTAAAGGCTTCAGGAAGTTTGACGGAGGAATATATGAGCAGGCAGATGAAATTTCCGAACAAATTGTTGAAGCATCATCTGTGGATAACTATGATGAAGTTATAAATGTATACTTCGTGTCACAGGGAATAAAAGCAGACGATTCACTGCTGCATCATCGAATTTATTTTAATTTAATCGATGATAAAATCCTTATAAAGAATTTTTATAATAAAGTTAATATAACTAAATACGGAATTAATATTACTGCTGATGAGTTTGCGTCATTGCTGGTAAGCGAGCATTATGATTACGTATATCTATTAAACTCAAATGAAGAGTTTACTAATTCATTTAGCAGTATTTTTGGAGCAAATTTATCATCAGATACTAAAAACAGGATATATAGAGTTGATGTTAAAGGTGACGATGCAAGACTGGTTGAAGTAGACTAGATGTCTGAATTTAAATAATATCTCTTACCTTGACATGGCTTTATTATTTGTGGTTTAATACCAATAGTATTGCAAGAAAAAAATTCCTTCATTAATTTAGAAGTGGATCTATGAATTTTCAGGAATGAATTTTATCAAGAGGAATATATGCTATTTAATTCGTACGTTTTTATTTTTTTATTTTTACCTGTTACCTTGTTTGGCTATTACGCACTAAATAAATTTCGCCTTTACAAGGTTTCGCAATTGCTTCTATTAGTTGCATCTCTGATTTTTTATGCCTATTTTAATCTAGCATATATATGGATCATTTTATTTAGTATTGTTTTCAATTATTCTATGAGCAAATTGATGCACAAAGACTATAAAAGACATACAAGAAAAATAATTTTAATTATTGCCCTAGTTATTAATATAGGACTTTTCTTTTATTTTAAGTACACAAATTTCATGGTGGATAATATAAATGTGATATTTAAGACTGATTTTTTTGTAGAAAAAATATTGTTGCCTTTAGGAATAAGTTTTTTCTCTTTTCAACAGGTCTCTTACTTGATTGATACATATAGAAAAGAAGTTCCTAACTATACATTC
This sequence comes from Eubacteriales bacterium, assembly GCA_040883315.1. GTDB lineage: Bacteria > Bacillota > Clostridia > Christensenellales > UMGS416 > JAFGUF01. The sequence continues at coordinate 19,147 of JBFLKU010000021.1, read as the reverse complement.
ATAAATTATGCAACTTTTGTTGCTTTTTTCCCGCAGCTGATTGCCGGCCCAATAGTACTTCATAATGAGCTAGTGCCTCAATTCAGCGATATTTCTAAAAAAAGTTTTAATTTTGATAATTTTTCGAAAGGCTTAATGGCCTTTGCATTTGGATTAGCTAAAAAAGTTTTAATCGCTGACTTTGCTGGTAAAATAGTTTTAGCAGGATACAGCGATATCCCATCGCTTAGTACAATAAGTGCAATAGTTGTGATTTTCTCATACACAATACAAATATATTTCGACTTTAGTGGATATTGTGATATGGCTACAGGCATAGGATTGATGTTTAACATAAATATTCCTATGAATTTTAATTCTCCCTATAAATCACTAACCATTATGGAATTTTGGCAGAGATGGCATATGACGCTAACAAGATTTTTTAAGAAATACTTGTATTTCCCGCTTGGCGGCAATAGAAAGGGGAAACTAAGAACATATACTAATATAATGATTGTTTTTTTAGTTAGCGGATTTTGGCATGGTGCTAATTGGACCTTCATATTATGGGGAGCGATTCATGGCGTCGGTTCAGTATTTACAAGGATATTTGATAAGTATATAAAAAAGATTCCCAAAGCAATCAATTGGTGTGTAACTTTTGTATTTGTAAATATAGCATGGGTATATTTTAGAGCACCATCTATTTTCGAAGCAAATCAGGTAATTAAGAAAGTAATATCATTTAGATCGAATAATCTTTTATATGGTATAGATGAGATTTTTAAACTAGATACATTATTTAAAATTTTGAATTCTGTCGGTCATGGACTTGAAAAGATTGCTGCAATTCCGTTGGTCATTTTTATCTTTATATATATTGTATTAGCGTTATTTGCATTGATAAAAATGAAGAATACCAATGAAAGAATTGAAGATTTCAAACCAAATATGTGGAATTTAGTAATATCATCGGTACTGCTGTTTTTATCTATAATTTCGCTTTCAGGGGTCAGCACATTCCTGTATTATAATTTCTAGGAGTATTAATGATGAGTAGTAAAAAATGGACTTTATCAGTACTAGGCTTAACCGCTGGATTAGTGATTTTAATAGCTTCATTTATTTTTATAGTTGATCCGTTCTTCTGCTTTAGAGAACCAAAAGAATATGGATACTCTATTTCTAACGAGATTTATCAAAACCCAGGTGTTGTAAGAAATTATGAGTTTAATTCTGTTATATTAGGGAGTTCAATGTGCGAAAATTTTAGGCCATCAGAATTTGACAATAAATTTTCTGTTTCTACTGTAAAGCTAACTTATGCGGGGGGGTATCCACTAAATTACAAATATATAATGGATACTATAAAGGAATATAAGGATTTAGAGGTAGTATTTTGGGGGATGGATATTACAACGTTTGCGACCCCTTCAAATCAAACAAGGTTTCCGCTTCCAGAGTATTTATATGATCAAAACAGATTGAATGATATTAACTATTTACTTAATAAAGATATCATTCTATACAGCTTGGATGTGGTAAGAAAACAAATTGCGGGAGTTCCAACCACTGATATTGATGATGCATATGAGTGGTATAGTGCAAACGCTAATAAATTTAATACTCCAGTAGTCGCAGAGAATTTGCTGGACATGTATAACTTGGCAGGAAAATCAGATGCTCAAATTTCGTCAGATGAATATTTTTATTTGGTAAAAGAAAACTTTGAAAAGAATATTGTACCGATAATAGAATCTAACCCAGAAACGGAATTCTATATATTTTTTCCGCCATATAGTATTGTGTTTTGGAAAGTTCATGAGAAAGCGGGCGATCTTGATGAATACATATATTCTCTAGAATATATTACTGAAAACCTGCTAATTTATGACAACATAGAGGTCTATTCTTTTCAGGACGTAGAAAGCATAGTATGTGATATAAGCCTATATAAGGATCATACACATTATCTTCCAAGCATAAATGACTTTATTCTAGAAAATATGGATAACCCAAAATATCAGATTACAAAAGAAAACTACAAAAATAAAATTGAGGATTTACAGAAACTAATTGTTAACACAAATGTAGTAGAATTACTAGAATCCTACACAGAGTAGTAATGTTGATATAAAAAGTAGTAAAATTAAGAGTTCATATTTAAATCTATAAATACCTTCTCGGGAGGAACAAATGAAAGCTTTGATTGTGACATGTGCACATGCATATATGAGAGACGACGGCGAATACTTTACGCCGTCGGTTCATAGCTACGAATTTTTCAAAAGATATCTTAAAGTATTTGATGAAATAGAAGTGGTGGCTCGAGTGCGAAAGGGAACTGAACAGGAGACAAAGGATATGCCTATTATGAGCGGCGCTGGTCTGTCGGTTTGCGCTCTTCCGTATTTTAGAGGCATGAAGCAAATGGCTGCAAAGCTCCCAGGGATAATTACAGCCATGGTAAAAGGGAAAAAGCGTAGTGACTGTATAATATATAGAGTTCCTCAAATGGAAAGCTATTTAGCGTGGATATTTGGAGGAAGCAGAAAGAAACCTTTTGCTGTGGAGGTGGTCGCAGACCCTCAAGGCTGGACACATGTAAAGGGCATTGCAAAACGAATAAACATATTTCTGCTAAAAAGGATGTGCGCAAGAGCAAACGGCGCAGCATATGTGACTGCGGAATATTTACAAAGTCTTTATCCACCGAAAGCACACATAAAAGGCGAATCTAAAAAAGCATTTACTACAAACTATTCTTCTATCCAACTAGACAGGAAGGATATTCTAAGCCCCAAAACCTATAATCCGAAACCTAGCATATTTAGTATAGTACACGTTTCAAATGCAATAGACGACGATTTAAAAGGACATACGACCGTCATAGAGGCTGCGTCGATGCTGAAGAAGGCGGGACACAATATAAACGTAAAATTTATTGGTGATGGTTCGGCAATTAATCAATTCAAATCCTATGCAGAGCAAATGTCAGTAGCAGATGAAGTGGAGTTTGTGGGGAGAATTTCCGGAAAAGAAAGACTGATGAAAACAATGAGCGATTGTGATATAATGGTCTTTCCTTCAAGGTCGGAAGGGCTTCCTAGAAGCGTAATCGAGGCGATGGCTGTGGGGCTACCGGTTTTGTCCACACCTATAGCTGGAATTCCTGAATTGGTAAGCAAAGAATATCTGAGGCACCCGGATGATGCCAAGGGCTTTACTGAAATATTACTGCGTCTTTTTGATAATTTAGAAGAGCTGCGTGAGATGAGCGCAAACAATGTGAAGACAGCAGAAAAATACACAAGTGCGGTGCTGGAAGATAGAAGGGATAAATTCTATAGCATGCTAAAGGATATTGCCAAGTAGCGGTATAATATAAATAATGAATGTCTACGATTAATTAAATGACATGTGGATCGTGAGATTAAAAACAAAGCAGGAGGAAACATGAAAAATAAATATCTAAAAAGTTTTTTAGCCCTGCTTACTGGAAATGGATTTTCGCAGCTTATAAATTTGATTTTCATTATTTTGCTGGTTCGGATAATGTCTGTGGAGTATTATGCTGTTTATAGACAAGGCAATTTATTGATAATGACATTTGCGCCCATACTCACACTGGGGCTCTCTATGTCAATCAGCTATTTTGTGCCAAAATGTGAAACCAGAGATGAAAAGAAGACATATGTATTCCAAACGGCTGCAATTTTATTAATTATGGGCATTATATGGTTTGTTCTTGTAATGTCTTTATCGGGATTTATAAGTGAGACATATAACAATCCGCTTCTGAAAAAATATCTTTGGGTTTTCGGGATAACAGGGCTTAGCACAAACTTGTTTTCGTTTTATCCGTTTTTCATGTGCGCAGAGGGAATGAACAGAAGACTGGCAAAGATCGTTATATTTTTTGCTCTGATCAAATGTGCAACAATACCGGTATATTATATATCTGGTTATAATATAAATGTTTTTTTTGGAGCTTTTGTAGCAACAGAATTGCTTAAATCAATTTTTATAAGCTTTGATACAATGAGGTATTATAAAGGGACTAAGCCTAAATTCACAAAAAAAACTTTTTTTACTCAGATAAAGTTTGGAATACCTATCGCACTTACAAATATGGTTACGGCTTATAATAAGAACATTGATAAAAATTTTGTTTCTGTTTCCAATACACCGGATTTATACGCAACATACTCCAATGGTGCATTCGAAGTGCCTTTAATTTCCGCTATACGCCAAAGTATGACTGGAGCATTTCTGCCTCTTTTTTCAAAGGAATATGACGTGAATAAGCAGGAGAGTCTTGACAACATAGCAAATGTATTTAAAAAGGCAGCTACATACTCCGCTGTAGTTATACTGCCGCTCATGTTCAGCCTGATACTATATTCAAAAGGTGCAATGTTATTTATGTTTTCGGAAAAATATATAAGTGCGACGCCTATATTTATAATATATCTGCTTCTTCTGCCAACTCAGATAACAGATTTTGGGACGCCTTTAGTTGTGGCGGGCAAGCAGAAGTATACTGTGATGTTCAGAGTAGTTGGTGCGGTTTTGAACACAATACTTTGTACTGTTTTATCTATCATCTTTAAGGATTACAGGCTGATAGCACTTGCTCCAGTCTTAACAGAATATTTTGTAGTTATAGCTACACTAATAAAGACATCTAGGATATTTAAGCAAAAGAAACTTTTTGCCTTCCTGCCTGGTGCTGGACTGATGAAGATTGCATTGGTTTGTATTGGTGTATGTGCGGTATTTTATTTTGCAGGCGGATATATTTCGATTGCGGAACCATATCGTTCCATGATACTAGGACCTTTATGCTTTACCGCATGTGTAGTTCCTTGTATGATGATGTTTGACTATACCAGAAATATGCTAGTTAATATTATTAAGAAGCTATTAAGGAGAAACTGATGAAAATATTCTACCAAGGAGCATATTGCACTGAAGAGGTATTGGAGAAAATAAAAAAATCACAGTTGAGAGCACCATCAGATGCCCGAAATAAAGTGGAGACAATGTTTATCGATGGATTTTCTGAAAATGGTGCAGAGGTGACTGCAGTGTGCATATATCCGGGGGTTCGTGCATATCCGGGCAATAAAAAAGTATTTTGGAATACCACGAAAAACATAAAAGATTCAACAGCGATTTATAACACGGGCTTTGTAAATATATTAATACTAAAGCAAACAATTAATGCATTTGCAGTTTCAGCAAGGCTATTTAAATGGTTGATAAAAAACAAAAAAGACAAAGATAAATTATTCTTTTCATATTCTGTGGATGCGCTGACTACGTCTTATTGTATGTGGCTGTGCCGCCGTTTTGAATGCAAAACTGCTGTTTATGTCAGTGAGATACCATCACATCGTCTGTTTTTTGGTCAGAATAGTTCTCTTAGGAAAGCTTTGCTAAAGAAACAAATAAACAAAGAAGAGGGTTTGCACAAACGGTTTGATTATTACGTTTTGAGTGCACCGGCAATTAAAGAATATTTTAGCTTATCAGAGGAGCAGACAATAATTATGGAAGGCCTTGTGCCATTTACTGAGAACATTTCGATGCCTAAACATGACACAGACAAAAAAGTGATACTATATGCAGGCGGGCTAAACGCTCGAAACGGTATAGACGTGCTTATAGATGCAGTACTGCTAATAGAAGATGAGCAAGTAGAGCTGCATTTATATGGAGGCGGTGACCTAGAACAAAAAATAGGAAAAATTGCTGAGAAAAACAAAAAAATTAAGCTTAAGGGACTGCAGCCTAACGAAGAGGTTTTAAATGCTGAATTATCGGCAGCAATACTCATTAACCCTCGTCCTGCTGATGAATTTACTTTGTATTCTTTCCCCAGCAAGACTGTAGAGTATATGTCCTCGGGAACACCTACTGCTGTATGCAAGCTGCCTGCTATACCAAATGAATATTGGGAATATATATATGAGATTCCGCAAAATGATGCGGTTGAAATGTCAGAGGTAATTAAGAGAATTCTTGATGACGAAAACAGGACCCAAAAAGGACTTTTAGCACAAAAATTTATATATGAAGAGAAAAATCATATAAAGCAGACAAAGAGAATACTATCAATCATAAAAACAAATGATTGATTAAGATGAATCACATTAATTGCCTTGTTACAGTATCTGAGGGTCTGTCATAAACGATTAACCATTGACATATCGACGTTACTATATTTAGCGCGATTGACTTTTTGATGTGAAATAACTATAATGTATATGATATTTTGCTGTGAAGATATACAGCCTGGAGGATTTGATGAAGAAAAATACAAAAATACTGTTTTTGATTATATTGATGTTTACGTTTAGCTTAGTATTTACTGCATGCAATGGAACAAAGGATGATAATACTGTTACTGAAGTACCACAAACTACAGAACCGTCTCTGCCAAGCTTAGGTACGTTTGTTTCTGTAGTTCCTAAGACCAGTGATATTGACTATACTAGTGGAAATGAAATTGCAAAACAAAAAATAATTGATACTATTGCAAATGACAAAGGGGTTTTGATAGATTTTGAAGTAATTGAACTGGATGAAGACAATTTTACCAGCGAATTAAATGATTTATTATCATCATCAACATATGTTGATTCAATTACAACAGATTATGATATGATAGCCACCTATGCTAGTGTAGATGGGCTAGTACAGCCACTGGATTCTCTTCTGCAAACATATGGACCTAATTTATATAGCGCTATTGATGAATCTTATTGGGAAAAAGTGAAATACAACGGCGAAATATATGGAATACCCAGCATACCATACCCTGAAAAGAGCATAATGGTAGCTAGAAGCGATCAGTTATATATGTTTACAAACGAACCTATCGCATCTTATGCTCAACTAGTAGCTCTGTGTAGATTTTATAAAAACATCGGATACAAGTACCCTTTGGCAATGACATGGGATCAGCTTATTGACGTACTTGCTCTGACTTTCAGAGTTGCTCCTGAACAATACGGAGCAATAGGACAAAAACCATATACGTTTGTAATGCGTGAACAAACAGAAAATTATAAAAAATACTTCTTAGAAGAAATAAAAATTCTTTATGAAAATGGTTATATTCATCCAGATATTTTTACAGCCACAGAGGAACAGATGAAATCAGAATTTATGGCGGGTCGTTCAGCAATTTACGTTACTGAGTATGATAATCTTTTTAGTGATAGAGCTGAATTGAAGAGTGTTTTTTCTGAGGCAGAAATGCTACTTATTCCACCTTTAACCTCTAGATTTTATTCTAGTCCCGCTTTTTCAGGTGAAGAAGCAGTTGATAAAGTTTTAATGATAACAGCGAATAGCCAAAATAGTGAAGCTTTGATTTCGTATCTTGACTGGGTATACACTTCTCAGCTTAATTTAAATATGACAAAGCTTGGTGCATATGGACAACAGGTGATGTATAATCCAGCACTAAATGAATACGAGTATTTAGATGGATATACACAGGAAAACAAACCATATAATGGACTTTATACACTGGGTTTATCAACAGATTTTTTGTATGCACAGCCGACTTATGTAGAGTACACAATTGATATTATTGCAAATAACTCTTTGCAAAGGAATTTCGATGAATATATGAAACAGATTAATGTTAGATTAATGCCTAAAGTAAACTTAAATAAAAAAGCAGAAGACGCTTTAAATGAATATACACAAATTATGCGTACAGGAGCAGAAAAATATATTAAGGGAGAAATAGATATTGATGAATATAATCAATATGAAAGACAAAGTAGAAATAATGGATTGCTTGATATATTAACACAAGAAATAGGTGTAGAATATCTTTATAAATTGAACAACTAACAATAGTTATCTTCAGAGCATGGAACAGTTTCCCAATATAGCAAAATCATAGTATTTAAGTTTTATCTTACAATCTTTTATTACAATATTTAGCGCTATAACTCATTATATAATTTAATATACTTTAAGAATTTAAGGGAGGTGAGATAATACTTGCTATTTAATTCGATGACCTTTTTAGTTTTTTTGCCAATTGTTTTTATAATACATTGGATATTACCAAATAAATATAGATGGTTAGTATTATTATTTGCCAGCTATTATTTTTATATGAGCTGGAACCCCGAGCTTGTTTTTCTGATTCTGACTACTACTTTAGTATCTTACAGCAGCACGTTATTAATTGCCAAATTGGAAGATAAAAGAAAAAAGAAATTGTTTATGATTTTGGGTGTAGGTGTCAGCTTAGGTATTTTATTTTTCTTTAAGTATTTTAATTTTTTATCTTTATCAGTAACTAATTTATTAAAAACATTTTCGTTGCCTTTTAATGAAATAACATTAAAATTAATTTTACCTATAGGAATTTCATTCTATACTTTTCAAACTTTAAGCTATGTACTAGATGTTTATTATAATAGGATTGAACCGGAGAAACATTTTGGTTATTATGCATTGTATGTATCATTCTTCCCACAATTGGTAGCTGGTCCTATTGAACGGTCACAAAATTTGCTGCCACAAATAAAAAAAGATCGCTTTTTTTCATATGAAACCGCTACTTATGGATTAAAATTAATGGCTTGGGGATTTTTTAAAAAAATAGTAATTGCAGACACTATGGCAAAATATGTTAATTTAGTTTATGATAATGTAGACAGATATACTGGAGCATCATTACTTATTGCTACTATTTTTTTTGCGTTTCAGATATATTGTGATTTTTCAGGCTACTCTGATATAGCAATAGGTACAGCGAACTTATTTGGAATAAATCTTATGACGAATTTCAAGAGTCCATATTTTTCTAGTTCAGTAAAAGAATTTTGGAACAGATGGCATATTTCGCTTTCTACATGGTTTAGAGATTATGTATATATTCCACTTGGAGGTAACAGAGTAAGTAAAATTCGCAACAAGTTTAATATTATGGTAACTTTTTTACTTAGTGGTTTATGGCACGGTGCAAGTTGGCATTTTGTTATTTGGGGTGGCGTAAACGGAATCTTTAACACTATTGATACAATAAAAAAGCCTATGAAAAGAGAACAGAATAAAAAAATAATAACTTTTGTTAAAATAACCTTTATATTTTCTCTGACATGCTTTACCTGGGTACTTTTTAGAGCTAATTCAATTATAGATGCAATTTATATATATAAAAATTGCTTTTTAGGAATTCAAAATATATTTCAATATATAATAGCAGGATTTCAGGCAATAAATATAAGTAAAAGAATACTATTTTCTATAGTTTTATCAATATTGATATTAATAACTTTTGATTTATTAAATTTAAAAAAAGATATTATAAGAGAATTAAATAATTTAGCAATTTTTTTTAGATGGAGTATTTATATAGCTCTTATTTCATATATAATATTTTCTATAATATTAAATCAATCGTCCAATGTGCAAAACGAGTTTATCTATTTTCAATTTTGAGGTATGTATGAAAAAGTTTATTAAGAAAATTATTATATTTATTATTATCTTGTCTTTAATAATTTCCATTCCATATATAATAATACTTGCTTTGCCACCTGTATACAGCAGTAGCTATACTGCAGCAATAATAGATAAATATGAAAGACTTAAAAGTATAGATGAACCTAAAATAATAATGATTGCAGGAAGTAATTATTCTTTCGGTATTGATTCGGAAACTATTGAGGAAGCCTTTGGTATGCCAGTTGTTAATATGGGATTACACATATCTTATGGAATGGAAACCGTATTTAGTTATGTAAAAAACACAATAAATGAAGGAGATATAATAATACTAGGGCTTGAATATGATGTTTCAATGGAAGGGGTAAGTGGATTAATGTGTAACTCTATAGAAAATAATTTGGAATTATTATCTATGGTACCAGTTAACATGTATTTACAAACAGCTAATGATTATCTTCATTATGGTAAAGATAAAATAAAAATATTATCAACAGAAGGCGAGAGAATATATCAAGGCTTATATTCGAGAGCCGCGTTTAATCAATATGGTGATATAGGATATTCTTGTGAAAATAATAAAATGGAAAATGGATATTTAGCAGATAGTAAAATTTTAATTACACCAAATGACAGTCTAGTTGAGATGATTAATTCTGTTAATAAATTAAACAATTACATAAGAAAAAAAGGTGCATATATGTATTATAGTTTTCCTTCCGTGAACGAACTTTCATTAGAAGATGAATCTAATATCCCTACATATTTAGATTTTTTAAAAAATAACCTAAAAGTACCTATAATTTCAGAAATTTCAGATTATATTTTTGAGTCAAAGTATTTTTATGATACAAACTATCACTTAAATGACGAAGGAACTAGATTAAGAACCCAATTATTGATTAGAGATATGAAAGAAGGTATTCCTTTACTAAAAAACAATTACTCTTCCAGTAAGTAATTATAGGTCTAATAATACTATAAAAATATACAAAGCAAATTACAGTAAAAATTAATAAAATAGCAATACCTTATCCATGAAACTATTGATTTTATATGGGAGTATATATGAATAATCTGTCGTGTTATCCATCCGAACTAATCTCTTTGTTAATAAATATATAAAAGCACATATTATAAATTTTCTTTATACCAATCAACAGCAACAGTAAGTCCGTCTTTCAAAGAGTACTTAGGATTATATCCTAATAGTTCACGTGCCTTTGAAATATCTGCCAATGAATGTGGTATATCACCTGCACGAGTTGAACCATAAGCTGGCTCGATGTGAACATCTAGAAGGTCTGACAATATACTATACATTTCACCAATAGTATTTCGCTGTCCGAAAGCAATATTGAATGCTTCTCCTGCAGCCTCTTCCCCTGATTGACAGGCTTTAAGGTTTGCTTGAATAACATCATCGATATAGGTAAAATCCCTAGAATAGTTCCCGTCACCGTTGATTGTTGGTGCTTCGCCATTCATTAATTTTTTTATAAATATCGGTATTACAGCAGCATAAGTGGATTTGGAATCCTGCCTTCTGCCATAGACATTAAAATATCTTAAGCCTACGGTATCAAGATGATATAGGTCTGTGTAGTTTCTGGCATAAAGTTCATTTACTGCTTTTGTTATGGGGTAAGGAGCTAGCAGTCTTCCTTCTCTTCCTTCTTTTTTAGGCAATGTCTTTTCATCGCCGTATACGGAGGAGGAAGATGCATAAACAAACTTTTTTACTTCTTCTTTTGCGCTTGCCTGCAGCATGTTTAGGGTTCCGTGGACGTTTATGCTGTCGTACTCTAGTGGCATTTTGATGGAACGAGGGATAGCACCCCATGCAGCCTGATGAATAACATAATCTGCGCCTTTTACTGCCTTTTCACAGGTAGCATAGTCGCATATGCTGCCTTCGATTATTTCAGCTTTTGTCTTTATATTCTCTATGTTTTCGCGTTTGCCCGTAGAAAAGTCATCCAATATACGCACGGCATATCCGCCCTCAACCAAGGCTTCTGATATATTAGAGCCGATGAAGCCAGCTCCGCCTGTAACCAGAAATTTTGTTCCTTTATCAAATACAATGTCTTTATAGCTCATTACAATCTCCAATAATGATACCCTTGCTGTATCATTTTTTCTTTTTCGAATATTCCCTTAACGTCAATAAGTATATTGCTGCTATCGGCGTAATGCTTTTGGAAGCTATTCATGTCAATATCCAAAAATTCATTGTGTCCTACGCAGAAAATACAGCAGTCAACTTTTTTCATTTCATTTATATCTGTCAACGCTATGCCATATGCGCGTTTAACTTCATCGGCATCAGCTACAGGGTCAACTACAATAACTTCTATGCCGTATTCTTGCAGCTCTTTAATCACATCAATCACTTTTGTGTTTCTTACATCCGGGCAGTTTTCCTTAAATGTTATACCAAAGATCGCTATTTTTGCTTTGTTAATATTTATACCTTGCTTAATCATCGATTTAATTGTCTGCTCTGCAACATATTTTCCCATGCTATCGTTTATCATTCTGCCCGATAGAATAATCTTTGAAGAATAGCCCATCATTTGAGCCTTATAGGTTAAATAATATGGGTCAACTCCTATGCAGTGACCTCCAACTAAACCGGGGGTGAAGTTTAGGAAGTTCCATTTAGTTCCCGCGGCTTCCAGCACCTCTTTTGTATCGATACCCATCATATTGAAAATTATTGAAAGTTCATTCATAAAAGCGATGTTAATGTCCCTTTGAGAATTCTCTATTACCTTTGCTGCTTCTGCTACTTTAATGCTTGCAGCTTTGTAAACACCAGCATCTATTATCATTCCATATACTTTTGCTATTATATCAAGGCTTTCTTCATCCATTCCTGATACTACTTTAAGTATAGATTCTAAACGATGAACTTTGTCGCCTGGGTTGATTCGCTCTGGTGAGTATCCCACCTTGAAATCTGTTCCGCATTTTAGTCCGGACACTTTTTCGAGAATAGGTACACATATATCTTCTGTAACACCCGGATATACAGTGGATTCGTATACTACTATTGAGCCTTTGGTTAAATTTCTTCCCACTATTTCCGATGCACCTTCCACGGGGGAAAGATCGGGAGTTTTGTCCTGATAGATAGGGGTGGGAACTGCTACAATGTGGAATTTGGCCTGTTGTATCATTTTTTCATCACTTGTGAAAAATGCAGTAGACTTTTTTATAGCCTCGTCACCGATTTCGCAAGTTACGTCGTTTCCGTTTTTATATGTTTCCACTTTACTTTTGGATATATCGAAAGCTATTACGTCAGCCTTTTTTGCTAGGGCTACAGCAAGAGGCAGCCCAACATACCCCAAACCAATAACTGAGATTTTTTCAGTTTTATCAACTATATTTGTATATAGACTCATTTTCTATAACGCTCCAATAAAAATTTTTACTTTCTTTTAGCCAAAGTAAGTATAGCATAGTGAATATTTCAAATCAAATATAATTAACGCTTTAAAACAAATTAGCAGATTAAATATACAGTGAATATTTTACTTGCTTAATATATACAATTTTAGCATGCATTAATGCCACAAATAATGCTAAAAACAATTTGAAAATTACGTTATTTTATGTATAATGTAAATGGTTAATATTTTGAATGAATTATACTGATAGAGTGATTAAATAAGCTTTATCATTGATATAAATTTGGAATTAACTATAAGGCAGAGGTTTTGGTATAACTTATATGATCATTACTAAAACAATGCGCAAATTAATAGTATAATTTGATTTCATTCATATTTTGAGTATTTGAACCCTACTATTATTTAATAAGGCGTAACTAGGAGAAAGGTAAATTCAGCATGACAACAAGCAATTTGACATATATAATTTCAAGCTTTGCATTGTCCTCAATTTTATCACTATTTTTGACTCCGATAATGATTTTAATTGCAAAAAAATTCGATATAGTCGATAAACCTAATTATCGAAAAATGCATAAAACATCTACGCCTCTCTTGGGGGGGCTGGCAATATATATCGCATTTATTGTAACGGTTGCTATTTTTTCGTTTCATCAATATCCTCTGGTTAAAATTGCTGTAATTCTGGGAGCAACATTAATAGAGATAGTTGCGATAATTGACGATATAAAGAACCTTAGCCCAAAGCTAAGAATTGTTATAATGTTCTTGCTTTCAGTCGCAATATACCTGACTTTCTACTATTCGTATTTCACTTGGAATATTCTTCATGATAATCTGTGGATGAAGATATTATTATGCGGTGTAGTTGTTTTTTGGGTGACAGGCATAATAAATGCAATTAATTTTACTGATGGAATAGATGGATTATCCAGCTATTTTTCTTTGATTGCGCTGTTTGCATTTTCCGTTATTCTAGCTATACAGGGCAGGTATGAATTTGCACTAATAGTAAACATAGCAGCAATAGGCGGAGTGATTGGGTTTATACCATACAATAGGCATAAAGCCTTGATTTTTATGGGGGATGCGGGAAGCATGCTACTGGGATTTATAATAGGGATGATATCATTGGTATCAACCACAAAAGCAGACACAGTGTTATATGTAATTGTACCGGTTTATATTTTGCTTATTCCGCTTTTAGAATTAATCACTTCTATAATGCGTAGGCTTATACTAAAGAAGCCGATATTCTTGGCAGACAAATATCATTTTCATCATTTGCTGAGCAGAAAGATAGACGACAATTTGATAGTAGTGGTATTGCTGGCATCAGTCCAAGTATTATTTGCTTTTTTAGGTGTAATAATATATATTTATGGAATATATATTATAGGTTTGGTTTTGCTGATTGCAGTTACGATTGCAATATTAGCTTTACTAACATATAAATATATAAAGCTAAGGGAAGAGTTGGCGGAATGTGCTGATGATAGTACGAAATCTGAAGCATAGGCAATTTGTGATGTTTAAGTTTTTATTTAGGAGAGTATGTTTATAGCGTTTGGTTTTAGTCTGTTATAAGAGGAATTTTGATTTTATGAAAATACAAGTGGTATCCCAGTTTTATTATCCTGATAATTTCAAAATAAATGAAATTACTGAGGAATTGACACGTCTGGGACATGAAGTAAAAGTTTTAACAGGACTGCCTGACTACACTACTGGCAATATACCAAAGGAATATAGGCTTTTCAGGAATAGAAAACAGAATGTATTGGGTGCTGAGATAAAAAGAGTGCCTATAATTGCCAGGCGAAAGGGCGCAGCCTTCAGGGCATTTAACTATGCTTCATTTATAGTTACGTCCTCATTGCATGCGATTTTCAGCAAAAAGCCTGATTGTGATGCGATATTTGTTTATGAAACATCGCCGGTATTTCAAGCTCTTCCGGCTATAATATGGAAAAAAAGAACGGGCATAAAGCTGGTGCTTTACTGCTGTGATTTGTGGCCAGAGAGCATGAAAGCATGGGGAGTGAAAGAAAACAGCCTTATTTACAGAATGGTTAAGTCCTTCAGCGGATGGCTTTATAGGAGCTGTGACGTTGTTGCTATTACTTCAAAACCATTCAAGGAATATTTGGTAGATATCTGCAGAGTAGATAGTGACAAAATTGTTTATCTGCCGCAGCATGCGGATGATATATATAGTGACATTGTAGGAGAATATGAATACAATGGAACTATCGACTTTTTGTTTGCAGGCAATATAGGAGCTGTGCAAAATATAGACTGCATCATAGAAGCGACTGAATTAATCGAGAAAGATAAGGATTTTGTAGTCCACATTCTAGGGGATGGATCTGAGCTTGCAAAGTGCAAGAATATGGTATCAAGCAAAAAACTAGACGATAAAATAGTATTTCACGGAAGAGTGCCTCAGATGGACACAAAAAAATACTATAAGCTGGCAGATTGCTTTTTATTAACTCTGAGCGCAGATAGCTTTATAGGCATGACATTGCCGGCAAAAGCACAGGGGTATTTGAGTGCGGGAAAGCCAATAGCTGCTGCAATAAACGGAGCGGCTCGTGAAATGATAGAGGCTGCTGACTGCGGAGAAGCTGCTGCAGCAGGAGATGCAAAAGGATTAGCTGAAAAAATGTCCATTATAGTAGATGACTTCGAATCCTACAAACAAAAAGGCATAAATGGACGAAAGTATTACGAGAAGAACTACACAAAAGAGATTTTCATTGAATCGATGTTAAATATACTAAAAGATTAGGAGATAGTCATGTCAATTTTTAAAGGAAAAACATTATTAATAACAGGAGGTACAGGATCATTTGGTAATGCTGTACTAAATAGATTTTTAGATACTGATATTGGAGAAATACGCATATTTTCAAGAGACGAAAAGAAGCAGGATGATATGCGCAAGATTTACAAAAACGATAAGATTAAGTTCCATATAGGAGATGTGCGAGACCTGCAAAGTGTAAAGAACGCCATGTATGATGTTGATTATATATTCCATGCAGCAGCACTAAAGCAAGTACCATCGTGTGAGTTTTTCCCTCTTGAAGCGGTGAAAACCAATGTTTTGGGTACAGATAATGTTTTGACGGCGGCTATTGAGGCAGGAGTGAAAAGAATAGTATGCTTGTCAACAGATAAATCAGCGTATCCAATCAACGCAATGGGCATTTCAAAAGCTATGATGGAGAAGGTAATCATAGCAAAGGCACGTACGGTATCGGCAGACAAAACAGTTATTTGCTGCACAAGATACGGAAACGTAATGTGCTCTCGCGGCTCAGTTATTCCTCTGTTTATTGACCAAATAAAAAGCGGACGTTCATTGACTATCACAAACCCTGAAATGACAAGATTCTTGATGAGCCTTGATGAAGCTGTTGAACTGGTGGTATATGCATTCCAAAATGCTAATCCGGGGGATTTATTCATTCAAAAATCACCTGCATGCACAATAGAACACTTGGCACAGGCTGTGAATGAGCTTTTTGACGGCGGCGCAGCAATTCAAAACATAGGCACAAGACACGGCGAAAAGCTTTTTGAAACTCTTATGACAACAGAAGAGAAGATAAAGTCTATAGATGAAAAGAATTACTATAGGATACCTGCAGACAATAGAGACCTGAACTACGAAAAATATTTTGCGGACGGCAACCCGGAGTTTGACAAAGTGGAATCATACACATCCCATAATACAGAAAGATTGGATGTAGAAGGCGTGAAAGAAAAGCTGCTTACAATTGACTATGTTCAAAACGAACTGGAAAGCTGGAGGAAGTAATGCGTATTCTTGTTACGGGGGCAAGAGGATTTGTCGGAAAGAATCTGATATCACAGCTATGCAATATACGAGACAATAAGGCAACCTACTATAGTATAGATTCTGATATCGAAATATATGAATATGATATAGATACAGACGAATCTTTGTTGGACGAATATACAAAAGACTGCGACTATGTTTTCCATCTGGCAGGGGTAAACAGACCAAAAGATGAAAAAGAATTTATGGAAGGCAATTTCGGATTCACATCTATATTGCTGGATAGCTTGAAAAAACATAATAATAAAGCTCCTGTACTTATAACTTCATCTATTCAGGCTGAATTAGACAATCCATACGGAGTAAGCAAAAAAGCAGGAGAAGACCTTCTGTTTTCATACAGCAGTGAAACAGGGGCGAAAGTGTTGGTTTATCGCCTGCCTAATGTATTTGGCAAATGGTGCAGACCAAATTATAATAGTGCCGTTGCAACATTCTGCAACAATATAGCTAATGATTTGGAGATAAAGGTAAATGACCCGAGCGTGAATATGTCCCTAGTATATATTGACGATGTTGTAGATGAATTTATTCTGGCGCTGCAGGGAAGGGAACACAAGGAAGAGAAGTTCTGCTTCGTGCCCACAGTGCACAAGGTGAGACTGGGTGAGATAGTAGACTTGTTATATTCATTTAAGGAGAGTAGAAAAGATTTATCTGTGCCGAATATGAGCAATGCATTTGCAAAAGCATTATACAGCACATACTTAAGCTATCTTCCGATTGATAAATTTAGCTACCCGCTAAAGATGAATGTGGACAACAGAGGATCGTTTACAGAGATCATAAGAACTGCTGACAGGGGACAATTTTCAGTTAATATTTCTAATGCTGGAATTACAAAAGGCAATCACTGGCACCATACAAAGGTAGAGAAATTTGTTGTGGTAAAAGGGAACGCACTGGTTCAGTTTAGAAAAATTGGAACGGAAGAAGTGATAGATTATCATTTGAGCGGAGACAAAATAGAAGTGCTGGATGTTCCTACTGGCTATACTCACAATATAATTAACGAAGGTGACGATGAACTGGTTGCGTTTATATGGTGCAACGAGTGCTTTGACCCATTGAGACCTGATACTTACTACGAAGAGGTGTAAATATGGCTAAACTAAGATTGATGACTATAGTCGGCACTAGACCGGAGATAATAAGGCTATCGGCAGTAATAAAAAAATGTGATAAATATTTTGATCAGACCTTAGTGCACACAGGGCAAAACTATGATTATGAGCTAAACCAAATTTTCTTTGAAGATTTAGGGCTGCGTGCTCCAGACTATTATCTGGAAGCAGTGGGAAGCAATCTGGGAGAAACTATTGGCAATATCATCTCAAAATCATATACATTATTATCCGAGCAAATGCCGGACGCGTTATTGATACTGGGTGATACAAATTCATGCCTTTCAGCAATCTCCGCAAAGAGACTGCATATTCCTATATTCCACATGGAGGCAGGCAACAGATGCTTTGACGAGTGCCTTCCTGAGGAAACAAACAGAAGGATAGTTGACCATATTGCAGACGTCAACCTATGCTATTCTGAGCACGCTAGAAGGTACCTGAACTATGAAGGAACCGCAAAAGAGAGAACCTATGTTACTGGGTCGCCAATGGCGGAGGTTCTGACAGGCAATATAGACAAAATAAAAAATAGTGATATACTCTCTAAGCTTGAACTGGAGAAGAAAAACTACATTCTGCTATCAGCACATAGAGAGGAAAATATTGATACGGAAGAGAACTTTTTCAGCTTGATGAACTCCGTAAATCAACTAGCCGAAAAATATAATATGCCTATAATTTACTCTACCCATCCTAGAAGCGCAAAATACATTGAAAAGCGAAATTTCGAATTCCATAAAAATGTGCGCAGTCTGAAGCCTTTTGGATTCAGTGATTATAACAATCTACAGATGAACGCATTCTGTGTAGTATCAGACAGCGGAACTTTGCCGGAGGAGAGTAGCTATTTTAATTCTATTGGTCATCCTTTCCCGGCAGTATGCATCAGAACGAGCACAGAAAGGCCGGAGGCACTGGACAAAGGCAATTTTGTTCTGGCAGGCATAACCACAGAACAAGTGCTTCAGTCTGTTGAAACAGCTGTGGAGATGGATGCAAACGGAGACTATGGACTTACTGTTCCTAATTATTCAGATGAAAATGTATCTACCAAGGTTGTTAAGCTGATACAAAGCTATACTGATATAGTTAACAAAGTTGTATGGCGCAAGTACTAGAGAGAACATAAACAATAAGAAAGATATATTTACTGAGGAAATAGATGAACAGAATATTTGGGACAGACGGAGTAAGAGGAATAGCGGGAACAGAGCTGAGCTGCCAGATGGCATATGACCTGGGTAGAGCAGGAGCACACG
>JBFLKU010000020.1:0-22149 GCA_040883315.1 Eubacteriales bacterium | reverse complement strand
TACTCTGGATATTAATCCTGATGCGAAGATCAACAAGTACATCCTCGACAAGCATTACCTTCGTAAGCATGGTAAGGATGCTTATTATGGGCAGAGGAAAATATAATAAATAAGATATAAAAATTGCTATTAAGTTTAAATCATTCTACTCTTCCTTTTATTATGATATTTTTGTTTGCTTTAATAGCATAGAGCACTTCGAACTGGAGGTGCTCTTTTTTTACATATAATTTAAGCAAAATTTCTAAAAATTAATAGAAATGTTCATTGACATTATTTTATATAAATGATAATATTTTTGGATAACGAGTAAAAATATGCATTGAGAGGGTATAAATGCTGTGCAGGTATTGGTATTAGAGGACAACAAAGTTCAACTAGCTCATTTGACAAGCATACTAAGAGATGAATACAAAAATATAAGGATTACAAAATGCACAAAAGCCAGCGAACTGATTGAAGCTGTATCAAAGGTAAAGTATGATTTATTTCTGATAGACGTGGAGATAGGTGAAGTAAACTCAATAGACATTTTAGATAGAATAACCAAAGGCTGCCCAGATGAAGGAAAGAAAATTATATATATTACTGCACACAAAAAACATGCTGTAAATGCTATCAATAAGACGCATTGCTTTGGGTATATAGAAAAACCATATTCGAAATTTACACTGATAAAAACAATAAATGCTTGTATGTCACACGGCAAAAAAGCAAATCATAATATTTCGTTTTTGAATTATAAAGTAAATGGTGAAACGCAAAGTATTAATAAATCGGAAATAATGTTCGTGGAATATCAAAACAAAAAACCGGTTATTCATACAAAGCTTACGAAGTTTGTATTGGCTAGAACAACCATAAAGACATTCTTAAGCAAACTTAATAGCTCAGGTGACCATAAATTTATTAGATGCAGAAGAAGCAATATAATTAATTTATCCTATATATCCGCCATTCGAAAAAATGACTCTATATACTATGCCGAGATGGAAAACGGTATAGCTGTTCCCATAGGTGAAAAATATAAAATGAACTTAATAGATGAAGTAGCAGAAGCAGACTAGATAGCATTTGGTGCCTTTATTTTAGGGTTAAGAAACAAGCATTTATTTAATAACATTCTAGCATAATCCCTTTTTAGCATTGGTTAAAGAAGGGATTATTGCTATTTTTCAAAAGAAAAAGATAGAATCAATTTGAATAAAAGTAAAGTTTTTTAAATATATATTTCAAATTATATTCATACAAATATTGGGGACAAATTAAGGATATTTGGGGACAATATCATTGTGGCAATATATAGAATAAAATATAATAAAGTGATATTAATAAAAATATATATAAATGAATCCATTAAGTTAACAAATATTAAAAAGAATTAAAATTCTTATTTAGTAAAACGATTTTAATATACCTTGTTTAAATATTTCGTTTTGTTTTTCATATAAATTTTGATATCACTGATTCATCATATAAAGCATGAAATAGATATATAAATAATTAAAAATAGATTAGGGAAATCCCGTTTTGCATTGTAGCATACGGTAAAAATATAGAGATTTTACAGGAGGGAACATGAAAAAAATATTGAGTATCACTTTTGTGATGATGCTATTTATGGTGTCATTTTCAGGATGTCAAGAGCCAGAGGGGCTTCCCAATTTAATTTTTTCAATTGATGATATTAATGAGGAAGGGGAATATAGCCCCAGCTGGTTTAATACCCCCAAAGCAGAAAATAAAGAAAATGATGAAATAGATATTCATTTAATTTTAGATGCTGGTATGGGGATGAAGGGCTTCACTGCAAATAGGGATAGCAACTACATGAAAATGGTAGCTTCACTTGATTCTATTTTTGCGGATATGTATATAAACCGTAATTTTAATTCATATAAGCTGCTGAACGAAATTTATCTTCTCCAAGACGAAGAAAATGATTGGGAACCTTTACGCGAGGACTATGTGAAGCTATTGACGGTTGATTATTTTCACGGTGCAAACATCGGCGTTGACCCAGCAATATGGGACACTATAAATGAAGGCGGATTTAATCAGAGAAATACAGACTATATGAAGATTATAGAGTTTATTAATTAGAAGGACAAGACTCTGTTCTCATCTAGCAGGCAAAAAAAATCTAATGATGTTTTTATATTCGTTTCAGATTTTATCCCTGATAAAGAAGAAAATGCAGCATTATATAACCTTACAGACCAGCTATATGCAAAGATATTGTGTAATGGGGTAGGCTGTGCAATAGTTGGAATCCAATCAGATTTTGAAGGTGAGATGTGGGGAATTGAAAAAGAATTCTTTGAATTTAATGGAGAAATGCCATTCTATTTTATGATAATAGGAGAGATAGAAAAAGTCGAAGATATTGTTGAACAGCTAAAGATAAAAGCACAGAAACATAAAATATTTGATGGAGACATAGAAACGTTGCTGATAGACACTCGTTATCCATATAGTTCTGGCAGCAGCTCTCTATTTATAAATAGCTGGGAAAACCAAGATCAATTGAAGTCATTTGATTTTCGGCAGGTAGAAAATGATAAACTAGTGTCTCTGGAAATAGTTTCTGATGAATACTTTAAAAGTATAACATCATATAATTTTGCTCCAAGCACAGTGAAATCTGATGACACAAATATACTAAATGGGACAGCAAGCTGTAACTTAGGTATAGGAAGATATGATGAATCTAACTTAGAAATAGAGAGCTGGGATATAAGCTGCGAGTTGAAAATAATTCAAGGGGAAGAAAAATATCCTGATAAAAACCTAAGAGTATTTAAAGAAGATGATCCTAAGGCTTTTGTACCAAAGGATATCAGTGTGAAAAAATACGATTTTGTATATTCAAAATCATACGATATTACTAAAGAGCTAGATTCTATAGATGAAAAAAATGAAATCTGGAAAGAAAGAACACAGATTTATGATGATACGAATGGCAAATCTATTTTAGTTGAAGACCCGGAAAAAATAGTACAGATAAACAAAATGCATGTTGAGAATAATATTTTGTATATTGATTATTCAATAAATCCAAATAAACTACTAGAAGACATGCCGTACTTAATAGAAATTAAGATAACAGCAACACCAAAAAAATGCCTATGCGAACTAGATGACTGGGCTGAAAACTGGACTATGCAATATGAATGCACAGAAAATGAGGGAACTGAAGAAGATGAGGCACAGGAGTTTTTGGGATGCTGTACCCCTGATTTCATTCAATCTGTGGAGGGACTAAGAGGAGAAAACATGTAGCAAGAGCCTTTTATCAGGATTTATAGATTCATGGTATCAAAAAGCCAGATTCTATCAATTGATGAAGAATGATATGGATATGAGACAGAGACATGAAAGGAAAAATATATGAACACTAAAGAGAGAAATTTGTTTTTCAAGAAAATAGGCAGATTCTTTAAAAACTGCGGAAGTAAAGTTTTGATACAGATAGTGCTGTTTGCAGGTCTGACATACGGTGGAGTGAAGCTGGCGGAGCTTTTGATGGACAACTCATTATTTGAACCAATATCTATACTAGAGATGCTATTTGGCGAGAGTGAAATAGTCACGTTAATTGGCAGCTTTATTGCCAGCCTTCTAGGTCTTGGCATAGTTGGGAATGTAATAATTATGCAGGGAATTGTGCTTCTAGTAATAAGTATTCTGTTTTTAGCAATAACATATAAAGGCGAAATAAAGGTAGTTGCGGTAAAACGTACTCATATAAATCTGATGATTTCTGTAATGTTAATAGCATTGTTTTTGTTGACCTCAGGATTTGGTGCGTTTTTTGGAAATGGAAGAGCCATGATTTTGTCGTGGGTAATACCTTTACTGGTTTGCGTTATTGGAGTCATTGAAATATTAATTTCTGTAAACAGATTTACAGGTGTTAATTATTTTCTGCTTAAGACCAATACAAAAAATGTAGCACAGGAGAACAAAGATGAATAAATATATTATAGCTGTAGGCGGAACTGGCATAAAGTGCCTAGAATCTTTCCTATATATTAATGCAGTTAACGGGCTGGAGCACGAGGAAGAAATAAACTATGAGGTACTGATAATTGACTCAGATGAAAATGGAAACTACAAGGCACTGCAGGAGTCGGCTATTGGGTATAAAAGGCTGCGAGAGGTTTTTAGAGACAATGAAAAAAGCATGGGGCAAAGACCTTTTGCTAACGCCTTTGCTACAAAGAAAGATGATGATAGGCTGAACAATTGGAGAATAGTGAAAGACCCATCTGAAACGAATATTTCAAGACTTGCACCACAGGATGAAAAGGTGAAGGGACTGCTGGAAGTCTTATATGAACCAGGATACAAGGGTGAGCTGGATATGACACTAGAGAATGGGGTGCATGGGAAGCCTAAAGTAGGATCACTTGTTGTAGAATATTTTTTAGGAAAAGAAAAAGGCGACGATAAATCCGAGTGGGGCAAATTTATGTCCAAATTAGATGCAGACATTGCAAAATGTTCTGAAAAGGAACCACTTGAAATAGTCATTATGGGATCGGTATTTGGAGGAACTGGTGCATCAGGACTGCGGACAATTGCCAACAATATAATCGGGCACACAACTATTTTAAAAAATAATGATGATAAGTTTGTTTGCAAAGATTTAATAGAAAGAGATCAGATGAAAATATCGGTATTAATGATGCTGCCATATTTCGAAATACCAAATAACCTTGAACTTACAGAAGATGAATATGGACTTACTGATATAAACTCAAATACAGCATATGCTTTGGACTACTATAAACAGGACGAAGATTTTATGCGTAAGATTACAACTATTGTAATCGGCAAATCGAACTATGATGAAGTAAAAGATGTTTTTTCTATTAGCAAAGATAAAGAGGACGACTATGCAGAGGGGGGAGAGGCACAGAAAAACAGGGCATTAATACCCGAACTGCTGGCAGCACTTGCTATGGATAGCTTTTTTATAGGAAGAATGAAAAAAAATAAACTTTATTATTTGGCAAGAGATACTGAGCAAGACTATAAAATTCAATGGAAGGGAATGCCTAACCCACCAAATTATCTGCCTATGCTATTGAATATGATTGTGTTTTCGCTGATATACAGAAAGAAAATATATCCGGTAATAGGTGCAAACAATAGACGTGTGGCAGAATACCCATGGTTGGGAATATGCATCGGAGATATGAACAAAAAGGAATTCCACGAGGACGCAGAGAAAGTATATGCTTTCACGGAAAACTTTTTACAATGGGTTATAAACATATCTTCGTGCAGTGTAGAATTTGATGATATAAATGAAAAATATGAACTTGTCGATACCGACTTCGTAAGAAAAGCCTACTGTAATAGAGACTTCATTGAAGAGTTTATGTCAATGAACAAGCTAGTATACCAGCATGACGCTTCGAAACTTAACTGGGCTAATATTCACGACGAGATAAACAAATCGGGAATAAAAATAGCGAAAAAAGTTGCGAAAAAGCAAAAGACAGAAAACAGCTTAGACCTACTTTTAAGCACACTATATTCAACTATTCAAAAGCTGAATTAAGGAGGACGATAATATGAGTTTATTTTGGCTCAATGCAGAAAATATACAAGGGCTAACAGCAAATGTAATTGCAAAATTCGAAAGCCCTACAGGCGGAACAACAGCAACAGCAGTTTTATCTGAAATAAGCAAAGCGACAGAAAAAAAATCAAACCAAAAAGTAATGCCCAGATCTATACCTCATCCTTTTGCAAAATCAATAATGATGCAGAAATATTTGTTTATGGAAACAAAAGGACAAAACGAATTTTACGAACTTTTGGTGAAAAGAAAAATTGGTGAATGGAGAGGCTTTATCGCTATGCTTGCTTTGCAGAAAGTATACGACTTGGATTTAAGTATAAGAATGATTCAGCATAATGAACTGGACGATACAGGTTTAGGAAAATGCTTGAGGATAAGTAGAGAAGGACAGCCGGCAGCAGACGCAAAACTAGTACCTCTTACAGATAAAGCTAAAGACTATTTTTATATTTTGTATATCCAATCTGGTGATGAAAAAAGAGCAGTAGGAATGTCCGACGACATTACTCTATTCTTACCGGGGTATACAAAAGATATATTTATGAGTTTGGAATATCCATGGTCAGGTGGTACAATTTTTAAGAACCCACTTGAAAAAGGTGAAGATGAAAATAGTAGAGAATTGACACGTGGAGAGAAGATTATATTATATGCGTGGATTGAAAAAGCAATGAGTATGCTTGAAGGCGATGAAATAAGTAAGAACGCAAGCATAATTCAGAAGCTTAGAGAGTATAGAAATGATATAGAAATTAGTGCTAAAGACAAAGAAATTGCGCGAGAAATAGATGCGAATGCACTGCCTCTGAGCAATGATAGAGCATTTGTATTTGATGCACTAAATATTGATATTGATATAACGAGCATACAGAAGCACAGCGAAGTAAAGGAAGATGAAAGCAGCAAGGTAATATGGGTAAATATCGAATCTGAGAGAATAACAAACATGCAATTTAAGATTCCTCGTTTAGTTGTGGGAGCTATGGACTCGGAAATGTATATGAGAAACTTGGATAAAATGGGATTTGACAAAAAGTTCCATGATGATACTATCACTGTTTATCCAATTAATTATAGCAGCGAGCATGACCTTAATATGCTTTTGGAAGACACATGCTATTACATCGAATATAGTACTGATAGACTTAAGCAAAATAACATTGATTTAAAAATTTCATCTAATAATATATGCGTGAGTGACGGTGGCACAACAAAAAGAATGTATGTGTGGCCAATAAAACAAGATGTTAAAGAGAGCACCAGAAATATTCTAATGGACATATTAAGGGTGGAGGAGCTATCAGCTGGATCGATAGAAATATCATGTAGATTCGGCAATAAAGCAAATGATATTTCGAAGAAAACAATTCACAATACAGTAAAGATTAATGATGATTTTTCTGCGCCAAATACATTTATATGGCCAAATATTGGTGGAATGAGTGAATATTATTTCAACACAGTTATAACTAACCGTGATAAAGGGTTTGCTTTTCTGCCATACAATAAAGATATTGATAGCAAAAAATATAAGTATCAGACATTCTCGATTTCGGAATATCCAAATATTTTGAAGTGTGTTCATTTTAACGGAGCCTCAATAAATACTGTAGGTTACATAAAACTTCTGCCCCCTGAAAATAGCAGCAAAAATGGAGCAATTGAAAACAATACGGCGGTTTATTCTCTGGACTTTGGTACTTCTTCTTCTGTTATAGCTAAAAAAACATCAAAGGGGTGCAATATTTTAGAGTTTGAGAACCAGACTGCGATTATCAGCTGTACTCCTGATATTGCGAAAGACTATATACATGAAATATTTTTTGCACATGATGAGCTAAAGACACCAGTTCCTACGATGTATCGTGAGAATGGTGATAGTGAATATCATCCACCAGGAATATTTGAAAAAGGCCATGCTTACTTTATTGATTCAAAAAGATT
Source organism: Eubacteriales bacterium (assembly GCA_040883315.1). Classification (GTDB taxonomy): domain Bacteria; phylum Bacillota; class Clostridia; order Christensenellales; family UMGS416; genus JAFGUF01. The sequence continues at coordinate 14,609 of JBFLKU010000020.1, read as the reverse complement.
GGTATCTAGTTTAGATGAAAATATCTTATCTGATATAAAATTTGGAACGCATAACAATCTGGCGATAGATTATATAAAAAGCGCAATAGAGATGATACTAGTAGACGCAAAAAGGAGTGGCTATAAACAAATAGAGCTATTCTTTTCCTATCCAATAAGTATTGTAGGTGCAAAAGAATATAGAGAACACATTAAAGAAGCTGTGAGTAAAATAAACAGTGAAATCAGATTTGGTATAAGAATTAATGGATCAGAGCTTATGACTGAAAGCGAAGCGGCACTAAGATATACTTATCATAATTCGAAAGAAAATCTAAGACAAAATATGATAATTATTGATATTGGCGGTGGTTCTGTGGATATGGCAGTACATGTTACCTCATATGGATCTCCGCTATGTTCAATAGCATCTATTGAACAAGGCTCTAGAAAATTTCTTCTGGATACTTTTAAGGGAAACTCAAAATTTTTCGTAAATTTAGTTAACAGAGTACTGGAAAAGAACAGATTAAAAATACCGATTGATAAGTATACAAAGATTGATGAATTCGAAAAATATGTTAAAGAAGACCCAATTAATTTTTATTCATTAATTGAGATGCTTCTGGGATATAAATTTACAACATTTGGTGAAACCAAAGTGTTTGGAGAAGAAATGGCATTGGAATTTAAAACGTATAACGATCCGATGTATAGAAATATAGAAGTTGCTCTTTTGATACAAATATCAGCATTTGTATTCTATACCGGATTAATGATGGATAAAATATGCGATGGAAAAGGTATGGATACTGTAAATACTCTAACAATGTCATTCACAGGTAAAGGATCATCTATCACTAGCTGGTTTTCAAATAAAATACTAAGCAATTTATTTAGTAAAATGCTTCATGAAGTATCAAATATGGGACTAGCTAGCGAAAACATTTCGGTGGATTTATTGCCTCAAATGGCAAAAGGCGAGGCTGCACTTGGAATGCATGCAGAGCCTGTTGTGAGAGGCAAAAAAATATATGATGAAAACAATTTTTCGTTTGACTTTGTTGTAGGTGAAAAGCTTCTAAATATAAAGAATGAAAAAAGTTATATGTCATTATTGCCGCACCAATTAAAAGGTGAATATTCTGATGTTGACTATGAAGCTGCACAAATGCTTAAAGATAAGAGTACAGAAGTGAAAATTGACAAAAACATGCCTATTTTACGTAGTTTCATTGATATTTTTAATAAAAACAGCGGTACAGTAAATAAGATAAAAATCAGAGAAGGTAAAAGCAGGATTGAAGGTAATGAGATTATTATTAATGAAAATGAACTTCTGAATGCGATTGATACATATACAAACGACTATATGTCATCAGGCTATGCGGTTGAACCTGTTTTCTTCACCTTGGTGAGAAAAATAAGAGAAGAAATAATCAAAATAAAGCAATAGTAAGGAGACGAAATGAAACATATTAAAGAAAAGATTACTCTATTAATGTTGATAATATTTGTTTTGATGCCAGTAGCTTTTGCTGATGTAGGGGACTCAAATATTACACCAGATGCAGCAGACGTGGGAGGTGTGGGAACTATACTAGATACAGCAGAACCAACATACACAAATGCTACTTCATTTACAGAACAGCCTGAAACCCCAAAGCAAGAGTATAATTACGATGATCTAAAATCTGAAAAAACAGCAATAATTGAGAACGAATTTAGCATAGAAAAGATAGTTATACATTTTTACATTATTTGTTTTCTGTTAATCACTGCACGCTTGTAATGGTGTATAATAAAGCACAAAAAGAAGAGAGAAATAAAACAAAAAAGATGCAAGAAATCTTTGATTCATATTTGAGAAACATCTCTTCTAAGCTTGATCCATCTAGAAAAATTGCGGAAGTTGAAAAAGCCTTGATTTTAATATCGGATAATATAGCTGAACTGAAGACACCTCAAAAGGAAATCAGTGATGATGTAAAGCGCGAAGATGAAACAGAAGAAAAAGCTGAAAAACATAGAATATACTTAAGTAAAGATATGCTTGAAAAAGAAAAAGTAAATATTTCTTTTAGTGAGGGAACATATCAACTCAAAGAGAAGCTTTATGTTGCAGATATTAATCAAGAAAAACTAGTAGTGGAAAATGAATTTTCAATAATCAGTGGAATGATTATAAATGATAACTTTCTGAATTTTTTATACGAAGAAATTCAGCTTCCGGGTGATGAAGACAAAAGCTATAATTTCATTGTAGAAAAAAAGCCAATACTTGTAAAGGAACATGATCACTACGTTGTTGCCGAGAAGGGCGTTATCAATATTAGTGGATAGAAGCAAATTTTAAAATAAACACACAGAAAAGAGCCTTTTTTATGATAGAGGTTCTTTTTTTGTTGACAACTATATCGCAATATCGTAATATATAAATATACAGTTTTAAATTATATTTATTGAGCACATAATAGTGAAATATTTAACAAAGTTTGAGGTGATAATTATCCAGAATTCAAAAGAAAAACTAGCGGAAATGACTGAAAAGGCTGAAATCCTTAAGGCAATCGCACACCCAGTGAGACTGTGCATAGTCAATGGATTAATATCCGAAGAGGGGTGCAACGTATCCAGAATCCACGGCTGCCTGGAGCTTCCGCAATCGACAATTTCTCAGCATTTAGCCAAGCTTAAAAGTGCAGGTATAGTGGAGGGAAGACGTAATGGACTAGAGGTTACATATTATGTAGTCAACGATTATGCCAGAGAGATTATAAAAATTCTTGTATAGTGAATTACACGTTATAGTTTATATTATTAGCACATTTTAGGAAGGAGAATATATGAAAAAAGGAATATCAACATTTCTTGCATTGTGGATAGTTTGGATATTAATTGCCGGCTTTGATGTAACAGAGATAGTTCTAGGCGGCGCTGTTGCACTTATACTTGCTTTTATCATTACGAAATATGTTAACTATTCATTTGGGTTTTCAATTATACCAAAAATATTCAAGTTTATATTTATCTACATTCCGGTATTTATTTACAAACTTATTTTGGCAAATTTCGACATGGCGTACAGGGTGCTTAGCCCTAAATTACCAGTCAACCCTAAAATAGTTAAAGTTCCAACGGATATAAAGAGCGACTTTGGCAAGCTTGTTCTGGCAAATTCCATCACATTGACGCCGGGAACACTGTCATTGGATGTGGAGGATGATGCTGTGCTGGTTCACTGGGTGAATGCGAAAACAGAAAAACCAGAAGAATGCAGAGAAAGCATCTCAAAAGAATTTGAGAAGATACTAGGAGGGATTACGAAATGATGAATATAGTTGTGTTCTCCCTTGTAGGCATTGGAATTGTTTTTTCACTTTTAAGGCTATTTATTGGTCCATCAGCTTTTGACAGAGTTGTAGCTCTGGACACCCTAAATATTATTATTACAGCATCAATTGTTTTGATAGCATACTTGCTGAAAAGCAGCCTGTATCTCGACATAGCACTAGCATATGGAATACTATCATTTTTGGAAACCATTGTTTTTGCTAGATTTTTGGAGGGAAAACAATGAATATAGCTGGAAATATATTAATGGTTATCGGTGGCGTGTTCCTTTGCCTTGGAGGCTTTGGAGTATTTAGAATGCCGGACGTGTTCAACAGAATACAGGCAGGAACGAAAGCTACCACACTTGGTGCATTTTCACTGCTTTTAGGTGTTGGATTATTAAACCCAGAGTGGCTGGTGAAAGTGATATTGATTATAGTATTTATAGCAATAACCAACCCCGTAGGAAGCTCTGTGTTAGCAAGAGCGGCCTACAAAAAAGGTGTATATCAGTATCAAAAAGGCGACTCGAAAAAAGCAGAAAAGAGAGGTGAATGATATGACAATTCTAGATATTGTTTCAATTGCTGTAGGCATATTGATGATGGTGCTTGGCGTACTTGCGCTAAATGCAAAGAAAATATTTAATTCAGTCATTTACTTGTCCTTGCTGAGTATGCTTGCTGTGGTATGTTTTGTGATAATGAGAGCACCGGATGTTGCTATCACAGAGGCTGTGATAGGCTCTGGTCTTGTAACTGCTCTATTCATATTCACTATCTTTGCAAAAGGAAAGGAGAGTGACGAAGCATGAAGCAAATAGTATCAATTTTATTGGTTGCAGCCATAGGATTTTTCGTATTCTCGGCACTGTATTTTTCCGATGAATCTTTGCGCTTCAATGAATATGGAAATGGGAACATAGAAGATAGAGTATCAGAGAAATATGTGAGCAAAAGCGTGAATGGAGACAACGGCGAAGTGATTTTTGACAAGTCATTAGATCTTGAGTCAGGCTCTGCGAACATGGTTACATCAGTTGTTGTAAACTATAGGTCATTCGACACCCTAGGCGAAGTGACTGTGCTGTTTATTTCTGCTTTCGGCGTAGGTCTTTTGCTTAGTGGCAGCAGAAAAAGAAGTAAACTTGAACATAAACCAAGCTTTATTTTAAAGCAAGGCTCAAGAATTGTATTTGGAATAATGGTGGTATTTGGCGTATATGTATTCGTACACGGACATATCACACCAGGCGGCGGCTTTCCAGGTGGTGCAATTATAGCTGCTGCAATATTGCTTTTATATTTATCTGATGATGAGTTTAGAATAAAAATGAGTGCAGCAAAGGCAGCAGAAGGAGTGGCTGGCAGTTTATATGTAATTATAGGTCTTCTGGGTATAGTGCTGGCGGGGTATTTCCTTCAGAATTTCCTGCCAACAGGAACTGTAGGAGAGGTAATAAGCTCTGGCATTATTCCGGTTGTTTATATGCTGATTGGACTAAAGGTAGGCAGCGAACTATCATCTGTTGTAGATAGTTTCCTCACAGAGGAGGTGGAAGGATGATACAATACTTTGCAATAGGACTAGTATTAGTTGGAATATATGGACTACTTACTCAACGAAATGCTATAAAGCTAGTTGTGGCATTAAACATATTTGAAGTTGGATTAAATGTATTTATTGTTTCCATTGGCTTTGTGAAGGATGGACTAGCCCCAATACTAACATCTAATGCCAATTCATCTTCTTTGATGTTTGTTGATCCTTTGCCTCATGCATTGGTTCTAACATCCATCGTAATTGGCGTTGGTGTTACAGCACTGGCATTGGCACTAGCCAAGAAAATGCATAATAAATACGGAACATACGACATAGATGAAATGGGAGGTGAATAATATGAATACAAGTTTGATAGTATTATTAATCGCCATACCTTTAATAGCAGCATTTTTGGGAGCTTTATTTAAAAAGCTAAGCAAAATATTTTTGGCATTGGCTGCCGCTCTCAATACAGCTGCCGCGATAATCATGGTGATGGACTTCACTGCACCGATTGTCTATACTGTAGGCGGCTTTGCCCCTCCATTTGGCATAAGTTTAGTTTTGGATCAATATTCTTTGCTTGGAGTGCTAGCAGTAAATACAATATTTTCGCTTATTTTGATAGCTTCATGCAAGCTGACTAAAAAATATGAAGTGGTTTTGAGTGTAGCATGGGCTGCCTTAAACGGCATGGTTTTGACAGGAGATTTATTTAACCTGTTTGTATTCATGGAGATTGCAGCTATATCAGCATTCATATTAACAACAATGAACAAAGGGTTTAAACACACGTTTAATTACTTGGTGCTAGGCACACTAGGCTCTGGACTTTTCCTTTTCGGAATAATAATTCTCTATAATATGTTTGGTTCACTAAACATTATAGACATACAGAGCAAACTGGAAATAACATCTTATCCGGTTGCAAAGGCATTGGCTCTACCATTGGTTTTGATTTTTGCAGGTCTATCAGTTGAAGCAAAGCTTTTGCCGTTTTCAGGATGGGTTCGCGGAGTGCTGAAGGATTCCAATTCGTTGGTTGGTCCGCTGATTGTATCTGTTTTTGCAGCAGCTGTATTGCTGGTGTTTGGCAGACTGGTATCATCGCTATTTGTGATGAGTGACTCGCTGATGATTGCGTTCACAGTGATTGCGGTTGCTACTTTAGTGCTTGCAGAGTTTGCAGCATTTTCAAAAAGAAACTTAAGAGAGATTCTGCTCTTTTCAAGTATTGCTCAGTCCGGGCTGGTGGTCGCGCTGTTTCTGCAGGGGCTGCAAAGTGCTGCACTGCTGGTTTTGGTCAACAATATTGTTTCAAAGCTCGTTCTGTTCACTCTATCTGCCAAAATAGCAGAAGACAATGTTACGGATAATCTGGATGAGCTAAAGGGCATATTTGTGAAAAATAAGTTATTAGGCTTCGCCTTTTCAGTGGCAGCAATGTCGCTTATCGGGCTGCCGTTCTTCTTTGGATTCGTAGCCAAGGCAAACGCAGTACTGGCACTTTTTGCAATGGATAATATTTGGCTTCCAATGGTAATCCTGCTGGTTGCAGTAGTGGAAGGAGCATATGTTGTACGAATGCTTACGACTCTGTGGAACACAGGGGAGGAAGGTGAGCTGGCAAAAGCAGAAAATGTAAAACAATATAAAATGACTAACAAAGTAAGGCTGACAATTGTTTTATTAATTGTAGCTGCTGCAATAATAGCTGGCGGTATAATTCCTGTTGTTACTACGGATATGTTTAACTTTGATATTTTATCATTTCTGACAAATAGTAAGGGGGGTGTCTAAATGGATATTATGATTAGCGTTCCGGCAATAATAGTTGGGCTGCTTATAAGCGCTGTGATGGCATACGTGTTTACAAAAGCCAGCAAAGTGCTAGGCGCAATTATTACAGTGCTGGCATCCTGCGGAGCTCTGGCTGCTATGTTGTTGCTCAGAGGTGATATAGGAAGCACACAAAGCTTTTTCTTTCTTGATTTCAAGCTAACAGAGTATGGATGGTTCTTCGCCACTCTTATGCTTTTAGTATTTGCGTGTGTTTCATTTTTCAATCTATACTGGATGAAAAAAATCATCCATCCTGCAGGATATAATTTCTTATACCTTGCAGCATTAGCTGGAACAATAGGAGCATTTACAGCAAAGGATTTTATAGGGTTATTTATTTTCTGGGAAACTATCGTATGGGCATCAATGTTTATTATCCCATTCGGCAAATCTAGAAAAGCATCGGTTGTATACTATGCATTTAGTGCGTTTGGATCATTAAGCATGCTCTTTGGTATATTGTATTTGTATTCAAAAACAGGCTCATTCGACATACAGTATGTATTGCAGCAGGCAGCAGGCAATTTTACCTATGCAATAGTAGCATTTGTAACAATTGGGATAGCAGGACTTGTTAAAATAGGTGTATTTCCATTCCATCTATGGCTGCCACAGGCACACGGCAATGCACCGGATACATTTTCACCAATCCTTTCAGGAGGTCTTGTAAAAGCTGGCGGCTTTGCAGCATTTTTGATTACTGTTGTGATGCCTTCATACAAAGTGTTCGCATCCAATATCACTTTCCTCGGAAAAGAGATGATAATGCCTGTGCCAAACTATGTGCTGGTAGTATTAGGAGCAATAAGCATAGTAGCGGGTACATTGATGGCAATTAAGCAGGAAGACTTTAAAAAGCTGATAGCATACTCATCTGTTGCAAACGGTGGCTATATAATTATAGGACTGGCAATGGCTGATTCGCTAAGTGTAGGAGGAGCATTCATGCACATGTTTGCTCATGCTCTGGCATCAGCTGCGGCATTTTTATCTATAGCTGCCGTAACACACAGAACAGGAACAACCAAGATGAGTGAGCTGGGCGGACTGATACACAGAATGCCCCTGACTTACATCGTATATCTGATTGCAATCATCTCCATGGCAGGCATCCCTCCTATGAGTGGGTTTATATCTAAATGGATGATATTCCAATCAATGATTAACAAGGGAATGGTATTTGTAGCTGCTGCAGCGTTCTTTGGCAGTATAGGCTCATTCTTATATGTATTTAGGCCCTTAAGTGCTGTATTTTTAGGTCAGCTTTCACCGAAGCATGAAAATGTGAAGGAAGCGCCGTTCTTTATGCAGCTGCCTATGGTTGTGCTTTCGCTTTTGACTTTGGCATTTGGAATATTCCCGAATTATATTCTTCAGCCGATAAGTGACATTATGACCTCCGTTGGCATGGAGGGACTAAGCCTGAACGGACTAGTTATTAAGGGAAGTAATGGAGTGCTAAATCCATCACTTGTTACTTTGATATTCGCAATAGGCTTTGTAATTGCTTTAATTATATTCATAATCCATCCGAAATCCAGAAAAGTGGATTTGATGGATACGTATACAGCATCAGAATTTATATACACGCCAGAGCTTCTGCATTATTCACATGATTTCTATGCACCGTTTGAAAGGCTATATGAAAATGCACCATCTACTGCAAAATGGTATAACATGCTGATAAAGAAGATAGATGAAACCGGAAGATTAGTTAGTTATTCATTATTTTCCAGCAAGCCACGAATAGCAGTATTCTGGGCAGTGTTTGCGACAATCGTATTATTGTGGGGTGCAAGCTTATGATTATTAAAGGAATATTAACTGGTTTAGGTATATTGCTGTTTGCATTTATATGGCAGACATCACTTGACGGAATAAACAGAAAAATAGTAGGAAGATTTCAAAAACGGTATGGGCCTAAATGGTATCAGCAATTCAGAGACATAGGCAAAGCATTAAGTAAAACAGGGGTAAGCCACGGTTGGGTATATGACTTTGGTGTAATGATGGCACTGGGCGGAATAATGGCAACGGTTATGTTTTTGCCGGTTGTTGGGGTTTCGGCATTCCCGGGCTATGATAACTTCTTCATATTTGTATATCTGTTTGCAGTAGGCATGCTGGGCATGGCAATGAGTGCAGTAGGCTCTGGTAATCCGCTGGCAGGAATAGGAGTTATGCGCGCTCTGACACAGATGGTAGGATATGAAGTGCCGTTTATGGTTGTTATCCTTGGCATCATATACGGACATGGAACAAGCAGCCTATCAGAGCTGGCTGCTATTCAGCAGCAGGCTGGAATACTCAGCTGGAACTTGATAAAAATGCCCCTGGGTGGAATAGTTGCATACATTTCTCTGCTGGGTATGCTGGGCAAGAAGCCCTTTGAGACGTTTATAGCACCTGCGGAGATTGCATCTGGTCCTATGGTGGAATACGGCGGCAAGCAGCTGGGAATGCTTATAATAATGCACGAGTTTGCAACATTTATCGAGGTGACCTTATTCGTGACATTGTTCCTAGGCGGCGGTACAACTTTGTTTGGATTTTTAGCAAAATACTTTGTAGTTTATATATTGGCTAGCTTGATTTCGAATGCACTGGGTAGATTTAAGATAGACCAAGTAATTAAATTCTACTACAAGGTGCCGATAGCCTTGGCTGTTGTGCAGGCTCTAATAGTAATATTTCTAGGATGGGGGGTATAAAGATGGAAAACACCAAAGATAAGCAAGAAAAGCTTCAAAAAGGCTGGGATGGTATATCGCGCTTTTTCCGGGCTAACTCCATATGGATGCTGATGTATTGTACAGGGTGCTGTGCCATCGAGCTGCCTCAGGCTATGACATCCAGATACGACATGGAAAGACTGGGAATGGGACCTATGGCAACACCTAGGCAGGCAGACGTTCTGCTGGTAACAGGATATCTCAGTGTGAAAACATTGAGGCGTGTAATTTATGCCTATGAACAGATGTCTACACCGAAATATTTGGTAGCATTTGGACCATGTACAATAAACGGCGGAATATACTACGATTCACATGCTGTTATCAACAGGCTGGATCAGTATCTGCCTATTGATGTGTATATAGCAGGCTGCATGCCAAAGCCTGAAGCTGTGATGAACGGATTTCAGGACTTGATTGACATGATTAAAAACAAAGAAGCAAACGGGTGGAAAAAGTACGAGCAGAACAAGGACTGGTATAGGAAAAACCAAATACAGGCACTTGGTGAGCTGCGGATAAAGGATGAGTTCCATGAATAAAGAAATTAAAAATTTAGTGAAAGAAATTAAATCAAAGTTTGAGCTTTTAGGCGAAGACTATCCGAAAGATAATCAGGCAGCATTAGATTTTAATTCCAGAGATATTCATTCTGTGCTTGCCTATGTAAAATCGCAGGGCTTTACTCAGCTGTCTATTTTAACATGTGTTGACTGGATAAAGGATAATCAATTTCAGCTGGTATTCATAGTGTTCAACTGGAAGACGGGCATCAGGCTGCAAGTGAGGACAAGGATTGACAGAAAAACTCCGCAGTTCAATACAATCACAGCCATTTATCCAGGAGCACAATACTATGAAAGAGATGTTCATGAATTTTTCGGAGTGGAGTTTATAGGCAATGAAAATTCATATAAACAACTGTTTTTGGAAAACTGGGACGATATGCCTCCGCTTAGAAAAGACTTTGATTCACAGGCATACTCTGACAAGAAATATCCTGTTAGAAAATACAAGGCAGACTTCAGCAAGGCAGGTGATAAATAATGAAGGAAGTTAAATTATTTTTAGGACCTCAGCATCCGGGTATGCACGGAAACGCAAGTGTGCATATGTATGTGGATGGTGACATTATAAAAAGGTCATACCTGCTGCCGGGAATGCTTCACAGAGGATTCGAAAAATCTATGGAGCGACGCACATGGATGAATAATATAGCGTTGATTCCGCGCATATGCGTGCCGGAGCCTGACACAAACGAAATGGTATATGCTATGAACGTGGAGGCACTGGCAAAGATAAAAGTGCCGGAGAGAGCACACTGGATTCGCATGATTATACTAGAGCTTGCAAGGCTTTCTGCACACCTTATGGCATTTGGCGGCATTGGTGGTCCGACAGGACTATATACCGCAATGTACTGGGCACAGGCAGACAGAGATAGAATTCTGACTTTGTTTGAGGAAATCACAGGACATAGAATATACCACATGTATATTGTGGCTGGTGGTGTCCGCAAGGACTTGCCAAAGGGAATAGAAAAGAAAATGCTAGATTTCCTTAATGACCTAGAGAGAAGACTGCCGGAGTACGAAGACCTTGTTTTGAATAACCCGACCGTACGAGCACGCTGTGTGGACAATATTTTGCTTCCGGCAGAGGTAGTATGGGAGCTAGGAGTGACAGGCATAGGCATGCGCTCTGCAACGGGCGAGGAATACGACGTTAGAAAAGTAGCACCATATGCCAGATATGAAAAAGTAGACTTTAAAGTGCCGACTGCCACGTATTCTGATGCACAGACAAGGCTGACACTGAAGTATCAGGAGATGTATCAGTCCATCAGGATAATCAAGCAGGTGCTGGACATGATGCCGGGAGGCAAAGTGAGAGCAAAGGTATCTGACGGAAGTGCATTAAGATGGCGTGTGCCTGCAGGTCAGGTATATAGTGCAGTGGAAGCAAGCCGCGGTGAATACGGATACTACACAGTATCTACAGGAGAAACAATGCCATATAGAGTGGCTGTAAGAGGTGCATCATTCCCGCAGGGGCTGCTTGGCATTGAAAAATACCTGCCGGGACACAGAATAGATGATGCTCCATTATGGTTTGACACTATGGGTATCTGCTCGCCTGAGATTGACAGATAGGAGATGAGAATATGGATAAAAAAAGCATTTTAGCACCTTTTAAAGGTTGGAAATACTTATTTAAAAAGCCTGTTACTGTGGCTATGGATGATATATTCAAAAATCCTAGAGAGTCTCAGGACAATTACAGAGGTTTTCACATAAACGACTGGGAAAAATGCATTGGCTGTGGCACATGCTCAGAAGTGTGCCCGACAAATGCTATAATTATGGTAGAGCGCAGTGATGTGGAAGACAAGGAAGGCTCTAAGCCTGAAAGACCTGTTATAGACTATGGCAGATGCTGCTTCTGCGGACTGTGCGTGGATATATGCACATCAGGCTCACTGAATCTGACAAAGGAATACCTTTTCAATTCCAGTGACCCGGAAGATTTCTATCATATGCCTACTGAAAAGAGTATTACAGGAAAAGAGATAAAGCTGGGATATGTGAAAGATGAAACATCCGATTTATTAGATTTGGAAAGAAAACACATGGAACAGCTGGAAACCGACGAAAGAAAAGGGTCGTTCATCGAAATAGTAAGAGGATTTTCGAAGGAGCAGGCAATAGCTGAAGCATCCAGATGCGTAGCCTGCGAAATATGCACAAAGACATGCCCTGCACATATGAATATACCTGAATATATCAGATCGGTATGGAACGATGACCTGACTGAGGGACTGGACTATCTGTACAAGACTAATCCGCTGCCATCTGTATGTGGCAGAATATGCACACACAAATGCGAAGGTGCATGTGCGATATCCAACAGAGGAGATGCTATAGCCATCAGATGGCTGAAAAGATATATAGTGGACAATATGCCAACTGAGGAATATGAAAAGGTTGTGATGTCGCAGGTATCTAAAAAAGGTGAAGGAAAAGTTGCAGTGGTTGGTTCCGGCTCATCAGGGCTTTCAGCAGCATACTATCTGGGAACCCTTGGCTATGAAGTGGATGTATACGAAAGCAAGCCTTTAGCCGGCGGACCTATGAGATATGGTGCACCGAAATACAGACTGCCAGATGACATAACAAACAGAGACATTTCTTTTATAGAGAAGTTAGGTGTTAAAATACATACCAATACAAAAGTGGGCAAGGATATAACGCTTGAAAAGCTGAAAGATACTCATGATGCAGTATTTATTGGAACAGGATATCCTGACACAAGGCCACTAAACATACCCGGAGTTAACCATAAGGATGTAGTATTGGCAATGCCGTTTTTGGCTGATGCAGCAGACTTCGAAAGAGGCATCGGAGAGATGCCCGAGATAAAAGAGAAAGTTGTAGTCATAGGCTCTGGTAACGTTGCATTCGATGTTGCCAGGACATTGGTGAGACTGCAGAATATGAAATTCGGCAAATCAAATGTGCTGATGGCGGCTCTTGAAAATGCAGAGCAAGTTCCTGCTGACATTGAAGAAGTAGAAGAAGGAACAGAAGAAGGCATCAAGTTTAATCTTGGCTGCGGACCGCAGGAGATTATCGTCGATGAAAAGACAGGCAAGCTAAAGGGCGTGGAAGTGTGCGAATGTACACAGCTATTCGACGAGAACCATAGGTTCAATCCTCAATTCAATTATGAGGTAAGACAATGCCTGGAGGCAGACCAAGTGTATCTGGCAATCGGACAAATGCCGGACTTCTCCTACATACCTGAAGATGTGCAGGGAAGCATGACAATAGAGCGAGGCAAGATACAGACCCTTAAATCTGGACAAGTGAAGGGTGTTCCTTGGCTATTTGCCGGTGGCGATATTATTAAAGGTATGGATATTATAAACGGCGTAGCAAATGGACATAACGCCGCTGTAGGAATCGATGAATACATCAGAAAAAGCAAGAAGAAATAAGTAGCAATAATACGATAATGTAGAAGGGAGGCATTTGCCTTCCTTTTGCTGTATAGCAAAGAAATGAAAGGTTTGCTATAATGGATATATAATACTATAAGGATTATATATGGATTTTAAAATAAAAGACTTTACTATTGAAAAATTCAATAATGACGTGAACAATAGCGGAGATTTGGACAAAAAGTATTTTCAGTGGCAAGAATACAGGAACAAGATATCTGGCTATATTTCACATGCAATAAAGGGCAAAAAGCTAAGCAGCATATTGGTGATGGGTGCGGGTGAGTGCAACGACATAGATTTGTCTTTTTTAGTCAGTAATTTTAGTGAAATTACCTTGTGTGACATTGACATAAAAAGCATTGATGAGGGAATAAGAAGGCAAAAAATCGCTGATGATATGATTACGAAAATAACCAAAGTGAAGGCGGATTTTACAGGGCTAGACGATATAGGATTTTTCGAAGAACTTTCAGAATTAACGAGCAAAAAAACAAGCCAAGCTGAGATTTCCGAATATATATCAGATGCAATTAAAAGCATAAAAATAGATGGTACACTGCCTGATTATAGCAACAAATACGATGCTGTGTTGGTGCTGCCAACATACACACAGCTGGCATATACTCAAATGGAAACGCTGCTCAGAATACTATATCAGTATAATATCTACCCAATAGAGCATTTAAACAAAATGTTGACCGCTATGCACTATGCTATGCCGAAAATTATTAAAAACTATAACGAACTGATATTATCTATATTGAAAAGTAAAGGACATCTTTTTGTGCTTTCGGATATCCTAGAGATTACAGATGAAAAGGTATTAAGCGACATTTCAGGCGAATTAGACAATAAAGAGTACATAATGAAAGCGCTAGAGAAAAATTGCTCGGAATTTGGGATGATGGGACTTGATGATTTGAAAGCGAGAATAGAAACAATGAATACGCAGTATGAAGTATGGCCTTTTGATGACGAAAGAAAATTTTTGGTGGAGTTTTTGCAAGGGACAAAATTATAACCTTAATATTATGTTATATTAAGAGTATAAATAAGGGATGCATACGCATCCCTTTTGTTGTATAAAGAAAACCTCTAGTTAGACTAGGGGTTCAAAAGAGCTTACAGCGATGAGGTAAGAAAAAGAAAACTCCTTTTGATAAAATAAAGAAGCG
>JBFLKU010000019.1:0-200893 GCA_040883315.1 Eubacteriales bacterium | reverse complement strand
TGATATGGAATTAATAGTTGATTTTGAAAATAAAACTGTAATGCCTGCTACATATCAGAACGACTACTTGGGAGTATTTCAAAATGTTTATATGGATGAAAACCAATGGCAGCCAAAGCTAAGCAAGCAATTAACATCTTTTCTGAATACATGGCTTAAGAATGTCGGATATCAAGGGCATGTATTAGCAGAAGCTGTATATTTTGATGATGACCGTGCTACTCAACCGATTATTTTTGATGCGAAAGGTAAAGAATTCGGTTTTGATATTCCTCATGATATGGTTAGTTCAGCCAAGCTTGCTGAATTACAAAACGATAGTACTGAAACAAAAATCGAAGTAGTAGATGATTCAAATATAAATGAACATGAAGACCAGCAAACAATGGAAGAGCATAGCTACAAATGGGAGGGTATGCTTCGTATAGAAGATGAAGAAGCAATGCGACTATTTGATAAAGGATATGATGTATTTTTATTACATGAAGATAATACAACGGTTCTTGCTGAAAGTGAAAAGAGGTTAATACAACATATAAATAGTGGTGGACTTGTTGGAATAGAAAAAGAAGATTTTTATTTAATTGAGGAAGCTCAAACAGAACAAGGAGTACAAACTGAAAAAATAAACTACCAAATAGAAGATGATAATCTGGGAATTGGTGGTGCTAAAGAGAAGTTTCAGCGAAATGTTACTGCAATTATGCTGCTTAAAGAAATTGAAGATGAGAACAGAACTGCTACAGCAAAAGAACAGGGAATTTTATCTCAGTATGTAGGTTGGGGTGGATTAGCAAAAGCTTTTGACGAAAATGATAGTTCATGGTCAAACGAGTATGTAGCTCTGAAAGAACTGTTGGATGAAAGTGAATACTCACAAGCAAGGGCTTCAACATTGAACTCATATTATACATCACCTGTAGTAATAAAAGCTATGTATCAAGCTATTGAAAACATGGGTTTTACCGGAGGTAATATCCTAGAACCTTCAATGGGAGTTGGTAATTTCTTTGGTATGCTGCCGGAAAGCATTAATAATTCAAAATTATACGGTGTGGAATTAGATAGCATATCCGGTAGAATGGCAAAACAGTTGTATCAAAATGCAGATATTCAGGTCATGGGCTTTGAGCATACAGCGCATCCGGATAATTTCTTTGACATTGCAATAGGGAATGTACCATTTGGTGCTTATACAATCCCAGATATCAGATATGATAAATATAATCTTAATGTACATGATTATTTCTTTGCTAAATCTTTGGACAAAGTACGACCAGGTGGAGTTATAGCTTTTATAACATCTAAAGGTACACTTGATAAAAAGAACTCATCATTCAGAAAGTATATGGCACAAAGAGCAGAGTTAATCGGAGCTATCAGGCTGCCTAATACAGCTTTTAAAGCTAATGCAGGAACTGAAGTAACAAGTGATATTATTTTTCTACAGAAAAGGGACAGTATTTTAGATGTAGAACCTGATTGGGTACAATTGGGGAACACACCTGATGGCATTACAGTTAATCAGTATTTTGCAGATATTCCGCAGATGATTTTGGGAACAATGAAACAGCAGATTGGTATGTATGGTAGTGATGAAACTACATGTGTGCCTATTGAAGGTATCAGCCTAGAAGAGCAGCTAAATACTGCTATAACTAATATACATACAGAGATTGAAGAAAGCGAGTATATGGTAGATGAGCCTGACATAGAGGATACATCAATTCCTGCTGACCCGAATGTGAAGAACTTCAGCTACTGCATCGTGGATGAAGAAGTATATTACAGAGAAAACTCAAGAATGAATTTAGTTAATACAAATGCAACTGCTATCAGCCGGATAAAAGGAATGATAGTATTACGGAAAACATTAAATTCATTGATATCTGCCCAGATAGATGGTATGTCGGAAATAAATATTAAGCAGATGCAAAGAAGGCTTAATGATGGTTATGATAAGTTCTTTGCAGAGTTTGGAAGAATAAACAGTAAGGCAAATTCTATGGCCATGAATGAAGATAGCTCATATTACCTTCTGTGCTCGCTAGAACTCTATGATGATGAGAATGAGTTTGTTCGCAAAGCAGATATATTTACAAAGCAAACTATAAGACCATATAGAGAAATAACACATGTTGATACTGCAAGCGAAGCATTAGCAGTGTCTTTGGCTAGAAAAGGCAAAATAGATATATGCTATATCAGCTCTCTTGTTGACAAGGAACCAACAGAGGTAATAGAAGATCTTAAAAGTGTAATCTACAAAAATCCTATGGCAAACCATGATAACATATTCGAAGGCTGGCAGACTGCAGATGAGTATTTATCCGGGGATGTAAGAGACAAGCTGAAAACGGCAAAGATGATAGCTAAGAACAATACTGATTTTGTGCATCATATACAAGCATTAGAGCAAGTGCAGCCTAAAGACCTTGAAGCAAGCGATATTGATGTTAAGCTTGGTACAGTATGGATATCTCCTGAATATATAGAACAGTTTGTTCATGAGACTTTAAACACTCCAAGGTACTATAGATATGATATTAAAGTAAGCTTTTCACCTCATAGTGGCTCTTGGTATATATCACGTAAATCAGCTGATTATGATAATGTTAATGCTAACCAAAGATTTGGTACACAGCGAATGAATGCTTATTTGATTATTGAAGAAACACTCAATCAAAAATCTATACGTATTACTGACAGGATAGAACTGCCTGATGGCACAGTTAAGTATGAACTAAATAAGAAAGAGACTTTATTAGCTACTCAAAAACAAAACCTAATTCAGGATGAGTTTAAAGATTGGATATATAAAGATGAAACAAGAAGAAATCATCTGGTTAATATTTATAATGAGAATTATAACAATATTCGTCCAAGGGAATATGATGGCAGTCACTTAGAATTTTTTGGCATGAACCCTGAGATTGAATTAAGGCCACACCAAAAGAATGCTGTGGCCCGTCAATTATATGGCGGCAATACATTGTTAGCACATGTTGTAGGTGCCGGCAAGACATTTACTATGATAGCTGCAGCCATGGAAAGCAAAAGAATAGGATTATCTAATAAAAGTTTATTTACAGTGCCTAATCACTTAACTGAACAGACAGCGACTGAGATATTGACATTATATCCATCTGCTAAGGTTTTGGTAGCGACAAAGAAAGATTTTCAGATTAAAAACCGTAAGAAATTCTGCTCAAGAATAGCGACTGGTGATTATGATATCGTAGTTATGGGACATTCTCAATTCGAGAAAGTCCCATTATCACGTGAGCGGCTAATACGAATGCTGAATCAGCAATTGGATGAGCTTACCTATGCAATAGAAGAACAAAGCGGTAGAACCGGCATGAATTACAATGTCAAGCAGATGGAAAGAACAAAGAAGTCTATACAGGCAAGATTAGAGAAACTAAACAATCAAAGTAGAAAAGATGACGTTATAGACTTTGAGGAACTAGGAGTAGACAGACTGTTTGTAGATGAGAGCCAGTATTATAAGAACCTGTATGTAATAACAAAGATGAGGAATGTAGCAGGTGTTCAGCAGACAGAAGCACAGAAGTCAGCAGATATGTTTATGAAGTGTCAATATCTTGATGAGCTAACTGGTGGACGAGGGATAACATTTGCCAGCGGTACACCTATAAGCAACTCCATGACTGAAATGTTTACAGTGCAGCGGTATCTACAGATGCATGAGCTTAGAAAAAGGGGGCTTCATCATTTTGACTGTTGGGCTTCTGTATTCGGCGAAACCGAAACAGCGTATGAACTTGCACCAGAGGGTAATAAATTCAGAGCAAAGAAACGATTTGCTAAGTTTTATAATTTACCAGAGCTGATTAGTGTATTTAAAAATGTAGCGGATATTCAAACTAATGATATGCTAGACCTTCCAATTCCCAAGCTTAAGAGCGGCAAGCATATTAACATATCTGTGCCTGCATCTGATATTCAAAGGAAAATGATAGGTGAACTAGGAGACTTGGCTGATAAGGTTAGAAATGGTGAAGTAGATCCGACTGAGGCTAATATGCTGACAATAACTAATGAAGGCAGAAAGATAGCTTTAGACCAAAGAATGATTAATCCATTACTTCCTGATGAAGAAAACAGCAAGATTAATACTGCTATGCGGAAAATATACGATATTTGGGAGCGTACAAAAGAAGAGAAACTTACTCAATTAGTCTTCTGCGATTTATCCACTCCAAAGAAGAATGGCGAGTTTAATATTTATGATGATTTAAAGAAAAAATGGATTGAAAAAGGAATACCTGAGAAGGAAGTTGCTTTCATACACGATGCTAAAAATGAAAAGCAGAAAGCACAGTTATTTGCAAAAGTAAGAAGTGGTGAAGTTCGTATCTTGATTGGCTCAACTCAGATGATGGGAGCAGGTACAAATGTACAGACAAAATTAAAAGCTATTCATCATCTGGATTGCCCATGGAGGCCGTCTGATTTAGAACAAAGAGATGGTCGTATCTTAAGGCAGGGTAATAACAATGAAGAAGTTGAGATATACAGATATGTAACTGAAGAAACATTTGACAGTTATTCATATCAGCTGGTAGAACAAAAACAGAAATTTATAGGACAGATTATGACAAGTAAAGCACCCGTAAGAAGTGCAGCTGACTTAGATGAAGCTGCTCTTTCATATGCAGAAGTTAAGGCATTAGCGACTGGAAATCCACTGATTAAAGAACGGATGGAACTTGAAGTGGAAGTATCCAGACTAAAACTTCTAAAGAGTGAGTACAGAAATCAGAAGTACAGGTATGAAACACAGATATCTACAACAATACCTAATAAAATTGCTAACATAAAGCAAAGAATCACTGGAATGAAGAAAGATATTGAAACAGTTTCCAAATACGAAGGTGATGAATTCTCAATAAAAATTCGAGATAAAATCTATACAGAAAAGAGGGATGCAGGAGCACTTATAATATCCTGTGTTAAGGATTATAAGGACTTGGAAATGCATGAGATTGGAGAGTATAAAGGATTCAAGCTATACGTACAGAACTCTGCGTTTTATCAGTCAAGCCAGATTGTGTTGCAGGGAGCTATAAGTCATGGGATGGATATGGGAACAGATGCAATAGGAAATATTCAAAGAATAGATAATATGATAAAGAATACGCCGGAATCATTAAACCATAGTATGGAGGAATTACATTCAGCAGAGGAGCAGTTAAAAGATGCTAAAAATGAACTTGAAAAGCCTTTTGAACATGAATTCGAACTTAAACAGAAAAAGAGTAGACTTACGAAGATTACACATGAACTTGAAATGGATAAGAAGGATGAGAACATAGAGATTGATGAAGATGATTCAAAAGATGAACAACCGGTAGTAAAAAGTGAGATTGCGAGGTGATACTTTGAATGTAACTAAAGAACAGATTGAGCAGGCAAAGCAAGTTGATTTATTATCATATCTGCAATCATATGAACCAACTAATCTAGTTCGAAAAGGCTGCGATTATTGTACCAAGGAACATGATAGCTTGATAATATCGCCAAACGGTTTATGGCACTGGAAATCACGAGATGTAGGTGGGAAGACGGCACTGCAGTATTTACTCAAGGTTAAAAGATTAGAGTTTGTTGATGCAGTACTTCAATTGTGTAATAGGCAGCCAGTATTAGTGAACGAATATTTTCAGGGTGAAGAAACTGAAAAACAGTTTATTCTGCCAGAACCTTATATGAACAATAATAAAGTAATTATGTACTTGAAAAACCGTGGATTATCTAGAGATGTTATAGACTACTGCATTAACCATAACCTTATATATGAGAGTGAAGATTATCATAATGCTGTGTTTGTAGGGTATGACGGAGCTGAACCAAAATATGCAGCATTAAGAGGAACTTACAATAATTCTTCAAATCAGTTTAAGGGTGAAGTACACAGCAGTAATAAAAGGTTTAGCTTTTCTATCAAGGCTGAGAACAAAAGTAATAAACTGATTATTTCAGAGAGTGCAATTGATGTACTATCTGTTGCTACTATTAGAAATAATATCGGAAAGGTGCACTACCTTTCTATCGGTGGTGCGTATGCACCTAAGAGCAATATTGCAAATGCGAAGATGCCGATGGCATTAGAGCAATATTTGAGTGATTATGAGGAAATCCAGGAGATTGAGTTGTGCTTGGATAATGACAAAGTTGGGATTGGTGCTAGCTTCTTTTTGATGCAGAGGTTGATGGGAAGGGGTTATGTTATTATTTCATGCAATACATATAAAGAAAAAGACTATAACGAATATTTGAACAATATTGAAAAAATTAGTAAAAGTTGTTATAATAAATAATGCATATAAATATAAATTTTTCATTCAATTCTTAAAAAATATTGCATCAAAGCGTTATTTATATAATATCAAAGATTATAAGGTGATTATGGATACAGCTTCTTTAAATAGTGGAATAAAATATTTTGATTTCTCTAATAGTATTGTAATGGAAGACTCTAGTGAAGAGGCATACTATTTTTTAAGTAAAAAAAAGCGTAAAGAAATAGTTATTGAAAAGCCAGCTAAAGGGAAAATTATAGTTGAATTTATTAACGAAGATGGAACGTTATATAAATGTGTTTATAATTATATAGAAGAATCGACACTTTATAAGAAAATTGAACGGAACGAAAAAATAACATTAAATGGATGCTATATAAGAAATTTTGACATAAGAAAAATAAAGAACTATACTAATCTGAAAATTAATTCTTTGGTTGCTATCCATAGTTTTTGGGACGGTAATACAGATTTTGCAAATGGTCACTTCAAGGATGATGTAATATTTGAAAAAGCAGTTTTTAATGGAAATGTCACTTTTTTTTCAACAAAATTCGGTGATGGAAATATAAGTTTCTTTGGTGCAAACTTTTCTTGTGCTAACCTTATTATTACAAATGCACACTTTGGAAAAGGTATTCTTTCTTTTGAATTTGCAGTTTTCGGTCAGAAAAGTCTTAGTTTTATGTTAGCTCATTTTGGATATGGTGATGTTAGTTTTTTTGGTGCAAAAGCAAATGAGATTAAATTTACGGACAATAATTTCATATCGCATGTAGATTTGAGATTAGAAGAAATAGATAACTTAATTATTAAAAACTGTATTATTGAGAAAACCATGAAGTGCGATAAATGCGGTAATAACTTTATTGAATATAAAGTATTATCATTCTTAGATACTGTTAATTTAGGGCACATTTATTTGGATTGGGAAAATAATAAAGTATTTGATGCAATAAATAACTTCAGAATAGAAAACGAAGCAGGAAAAAATATCGGTTTTTCTTATAAACAAAAAATTCAACAATTTCGTATGCTAAAAGA
The DNA here is from genome assembly GCA_040883315.1 of Eubacteriales bacterium. Classification (GTDB taxonomy): domain Bacteria; phylum Bacillota; class Clostridia; order Christensenellales; family UMGS416; genus JAFGUF01. The sequence continues at coordinate 193,520 of JBFLKU010000019.1, read as the reverse complement.
GAACTTCCATAATATTGGGTATTATAGTGATGAAGATTTGTGCTATCGTGCTTATATGAATGCAAGAGTAAAAGATAATAAGATATTTATAATAAAAGTTTTTGATTGGATTGGTGGATATGGAACTAATCCCTTTTCGATTATCCCAGCAATATTATTTATATGGTTTGCTTTTGGTTTTGTTTATTGGTTTTTCTTTTCTAATATGTTTAGTTTAAATATCTCAGGAGAAGCAGCAGCGATTAATAACTTGTTGGATGGACTATATTTCAGTGGTATTACATTTCTAACAATAGGCTACGGTGAAATCTCTCCAAATGTTAATGAGTATATTCCAAGATTTTTAGCTATCGCTGAGGGCTTTATAGGATTGTTTTTAATGTCATATTTTACTGTTGCTGTTGTAAGAAAAATTTTAAGATAAATTCAATTAAAATATGAACTTCAAAGTACAAATGGGGAGTAATTAATATGTTTTTAAAAGAGATTGAAATCCATCATTTCCGAAATTTTAATGACACTACTGTTAAGTTTAAAGATGGTGTGAATATAATAGTAGGTCCAAATAACTCAGGCAAAAGCAATTTACTCTATGCAATAAATAAGCTTGATTCGATTGATAAGTCAGCAGGAACCATTCACGATTTTAACAAAAATGACATTTCTAAAAACCTCGAGGGTTACAAGATAAATCCACCAGTAATCAAAATAAAGTATTCGATTGAGCATTCTCTTAAACTTGATAGTTTTGATGATGGTATTTTAAGAATAAAAAATTTCATTGTATATACTGAAGATGGGAAAGCAATTAGTGATGCTGATGGTAATTACACAATAAATGCGGAGGTCGAATTACGTTATGAGCTTGATCCAAAGTATTTACAAGAATACAAGACTTTAATGAGCAATATTAATAATATAAAAGAATATATGCAGGCTATGGAAAAAATCATTTCTAATTTCGCTTGGACATACTATAATACAACATCTGAAAAGCCAATTGGGAAAAATGAAATTAATAGAATTTTTAGCATTGATCTTATTAAAGCTGATAGACAAACAGAAACTACATTACCTCAGACTCGAAAATATATAAAGGAAAAAATAGTTGAAAAGGATTGTTCTGTTGATTTAAGGCATAGTGTTACTGATATCATTAACACAAACCTTGAAGATATTCTGAAATCAATATCTGTAACAATCACTGAAGATGAAGATGCAATTGGTATAACGAATGGAAACAATAAAGTGATTCCAAAGTTTGAATACAATTCATCTTTTGAGCAATATTTTGAATTTTCTCTAATGGATAGTAAAATGGAGTATGATTTACCGATGAATAATAATGGATTGGGATACAACAATCTTATCCAAATATTTGGTGTGATTAAATTTCGAATAAATCAAGATTATAATTTATTACTTATTGAAGAACCGGAATCGCATCTACACCCAGCGATGCAGTACAAATTGTTTCAATATCTTAAAAAACTGAAACAAGATATTGGAGATGAGAATATAAAGAATCAAATTTTTGTTACTACACACAGTCCTAATATTACAGCATCAGCTGATTTGAATGATATGATTAGTTTATATTATAAAAGAAATGAAGATGAACATAAGGTTGTGGCGTGTAATTTGCAAGATATATTTGGCAAGGCTGAGTTTGCTGAAGCTAAAAATCATTTATCTAAATTTTTAGATGTTACACGATGTGATTTGCTGTTTACACAGAAGACAATATTAGTTGAAGGATTAGCAGAAAAATTATTAATGGGAGCCTTTGCTAAAAAAGGTGACATTAATTATGATTTAGAGTTTAATCATGTATCAGTAGTTGAAGTGGGTGGTGTAAATCATAATCATTTCTTACCGTTATTTTTACTAAATCAGAATAAAGTTCTATGCTATAGAGACTGTGATTATGATTATTATGATATGGAGAACAACATAATAAAAGTAAATGATATTGAGCAATATAATACTCATTTATCAGAAATTAATTTCCTAGATGACTGCTTCAATGATATAGATAATATTAAGATGTTTACGCAAAAAAATTATGGATCTACCTTTGAGAATGAGTTATTCATTGATAATTATGGTGATAAGGGAATTATTAAATCACTATTTTCTATGATTTCACCAGAAAAAGTGAATGCATTTATTGAGAAATATGGTTTTGATATTGAAAAGTGGAAAGAGAATATAGATTTATTAGGAGATAGGAGAAGTGAGAAGAAGATTAACAAACTTTTACCAGTTTATTATTTGAAATACGAATCATATGATGAACCTGAAAAGAAAAAACATATTGAAAAAGTGTTTTTTGCAAACTTATTTCTAGCATATGTTAAGGGATTAAAAGGAGATTTTGCTCTTAATCTTTTAGAATCGGAGTTAATAGAAAATATTAAGGTTCCTGAGTATATAAAGGATGGATTAACATGGTTACAAGAATAGAATCAAATCAAGATTTAGAAATATATAAGAATAATAGCCATGCAAGAGTTTTTGCGGGACCAGGAGCTGGCAAAACACATTTGCTGATTGAAAACATCAAACATATTGTTGAGAACAGCAGACAAATAAAGAATGGGATGAAAAAGATTTTATGTATTACCTACACTAATGCTGCTGTTGATGAAATTATGCAACGACTTGGCTCATATAATAAATATGTTTTTACTTCAACTATACATTCATTCATAAACGAATATATACTCAAACAATTCCAATCACAATTAAAACAACAGATTAAAAATGATTTTAAAATTATTGTTCCAGATAATATCAGTATCGTTTCGCAAAGAGAAGGATTAACAACGTTAAGCGAAGTATCAAAAACTGAAATATTTGAGTTCATTGAGCAAAAATATTCTTCGATACAACAAAACCTATATACAGATTTATCAAAAAAGAAAATGAGCGATGTGGTAATTGATATTAGTCCAATTAATCAAGTTAATTCAGTAGGCAATGAGGAAGTTAAAATAAATGAAAATGGAATGTCAAGATTATTGTCTAACGCAATTAAAGATTTCACTTGGTCAATAGCCGGTAAGTTGGCTTTTGATGAAATTTTATATTTTGGGTGGAAGCTAGTACAGGGAAATGAAATCATTTTACATTTGCTTAGAGTAGAGTTTCCTTATATTATGATAGATGAATATCAGGATACTAATCCATTGCAAAACATATTAGTGAGAAAGATAAGTGAAAAAGGAGTTATTGTAACTGTTGTCGGTGATATTGCTCAATCTATTTATTCGTTTCAAGGAGCATCATATTTAGATTTTAAAAATTTTAATTTACCGTCTGCTTTACCGATTAATGATTATGTGATAGAAGGTAATAGACGTAGTACTGAAAATATTATTAAGGTATTAAACTACATTAGAAAAGATGATAATAACCTTAATAAGCAGTTTTGCGCAAAGAATATTGAGAATAACAATTCTATTACTTTTATTATACAGCGAGACAGAAAGAGATTATCTCGCCCTATAAGAGATGTTATTGGAGCTAATACGAGAATACTCTGTCGAAAATGGAGTGAGACTTTTATGTATGTCGACGATATTGAGCAAGCTCAAAAGGAACTATTATCTAGTATTAACAACACTTACACGTATAGACTGTCACGAGATTTATTCACCGAAGTTGAAGCAAAACAGGAAAACTGGATAGATACAGCTTGCTCTTTTAATGCACTCCAAGTAGCACAGCAAAATGGATGTTTACCGTCGTTTCTTGAAACAATAAAAAGGTACGTTAAAACAGAGGGGTTATTCGTAGAATTTACTCCAGAAAAGGCACAAAAGCTAAATGTGTTAATTCAGTTTTGGAATGAAACTTTTTCTAATTTAGATGAAACGATGTTACTTAAAGACATAGTACCATTAGTAAATGAGAAGTTACATAATACAGGATTAGAAATATTAGAGGAATTTACTTATCCTCAAAAAAATGATGATGAATATTTTGAGCCGATTTATAAGTACGTTGATAAATTAACTTACGCTACAACTAAAAAGATAATAAATGAGATATTTGTTGAAGACAGCAATTACATGACAATACATAGAGCAAAAGGAAAAGAGTTCGATAGTGTTTTTGTTAATGGGGACCCTTTTGCAAGAGAAGAAGATATAGCACAAGTTTTATGGGTATTAAATAACCCGACAATTATTTCTGAAACTCCAGATGCTAATACTTTTGTAAGAGAAGAATATACAAGATTATTGTATGTTGGATATAGCCGTGCTATAAATAAGTTATATATTCATTTATATGGTGATAAGACAATTGCAAATGAAATAGATAAATCAATGCATTCTTATTTTGGTGATAATGCAAATTTTTATAATTTTGAATATTGTTGAGTAAAGAATAAAATAATTTTAATAACATTAATCACTATAATCACTACTAAATCAGCTTAAAGCTGATTTTTTATATACAATTAATTATAAGGAAGGATAAAAACATGAACGACTACACAGTAATAGGAAACCTAACAAAGGAGCCGACATTCAATGAGAACGGAGACACAAAATTTTGCAATTTCACAATTGCAGTTAACAACAGAGGGAGCGATCCATCGTATGTGAACGTAGTTGCCTACAACAATCAGGCACAGGCATGCATGGATTACCTTAAAAAAGGCAGCCAAGTATGTGTGAAAGGGACTCCGGAAGCAGATGCATGGATTGGAAAGGATGGTGAGGCACATGCAAGCCTTAAAGTGAAGTCAAAAGAAGTAGAATTTCTTTCAAGAACAAAGGAAAAGAACAAAGAAATGAGTAATATCGATAAAGCAATGCAAAATACTCATCAGAACAGCCCAGCAAATAGTGCAAATAATCATAATCAGCAGGCTAGATAGCCTATGGCATTAAAACTAATGCTATATTGGCATACAAATTAATGCCAACTCAACCAACAACATATTTTAAATTTGCTTGGCATATGAATTAATGCCATTGTGGCATACGATGTAATGTCACCATAACAATTAAGCATATTTTAGCGGAAATTAACCAGTAAAATACATTAGAATAACAAAGCAGCGAGATGAATGATAAACAGCATCTCTTTTTCACCATGTAAAAATAATGATTTTATAGGTAAGAGCTATGTATGCTTAGTGCATTAGCAAGTACGGCGTTTGGATAGCCAAACGCCACTTGTTAAGGGCTGACAGCCCCTAAGACCCTGATTATATGGTGGGTAAACCACTTGGAAAGGAAGAAAAAATGAGAAAAAGAAATATTCAAATACCGATAAGGCTAAATGAAAATGAAAATAACCATCTGGAACATTTAGTTGAGGAAAGCGGAATAACTAGAGAAGAGCTAATCAGAAGATTGATATTAGGAAAAGAAATAAAGGCTAGAATGCCTGCAGAGTTTAAAGAGGTAAAAAGGTTGCTTGCTAATATCTCAAACAACATAAATCAAATTGCTTTTATGACCAACGCAACCGGAAACATACACTATGAACAAGTTGAAACGTTGACTCGATTGATTGATAAAAGCTATGATCATATTATAAGTCTGCAGTAAAATGGCATATGTAAAGATTATACCTATTAAGACAAGGCTGGATAACTGTATTAACTACGTTTTAAATGATAATAAGACTGGGTTGAAAAATGCTTTGAATTATATTACTGATGCTGACAAAACAACAGATAAACATGTAATATATCAAAGTGCAATTAATTGCCGGAAACACAAAGCATACAAGGATATGATGGATACTAAAAAGGTTTATGGAAAGACAGGTGGCGTACTAGGATATCATATTATACATAGCTATAAGCCCAATGAAATAACGCCTGAACTTGCTCACAAGATAGGTGTTGAGTTTGCAGAAAAATGTTTTGGCGATAAATATGAGGTTGTCGTAGCAACGCATATAGACAAACAGCATATTCATAATCATATTACAATCAATTCAGTATCCTTCGTTGATGGGAAAAAGTATAGAAACAATTTCAAAGACTATTTTGAGGATATACGTGGAACATCAAACGAGATTTGCTCAAAGTACGGATTATCTGTGATTATGCCACAGGCAGAGAAAGCAACAATTACATATTCAGAATGGCTTGCTCGCAATAAAGGAAAGGTGTCATGGCAGTCACTTATCAGAATGGATATAGATGATTCGATAAAGCAAGCCTTTAATTACGGAAACTTCCTTGTTTTAATGCAGGAAAAAGGCTATGAAATAAAACAAGGGATGCATCTTGCTTTTAGACCATATGGAAAAGAACGTTTTTCAAGAACTTATAAACTTGGTGGCGGATATTATGAAGAATCTATTAGATCAAGAATCCTCGGTAAGGACTTGAAGAAAGAAATAGTTCCGTATAAAAAAACTTATAAGGAGCTGAAGAAGTATTATCCAAAAGGCAAGGTGAAAGGTTTTCAAGCTTTAGTTCTTCACTATATGTATATTTTAGGGATGGTAAAAAGAGGTGAAGTACCTGAAGAAGTAGTTAGAGTATGTAAGGAAGACTTAATTCGATTTGATGAATTTACAAAGACTTTTGAGTTTTTAAAGAGTAGAAATTTAGATTCATTTGATGATATAACTCAATATAAAGCACAGTGTGAAGAGAAGAAACAATCATTGAGAAATGAGAAGAAGGAGTTTCAGGAGGAGCATAAGGAGAAAAGTGAATTATATGCTGCACTTGTAGATTATAAAATGCATCAGAAGGCTCATTTGCTTTTTCAAGATGGTTATTCTTCAATGGAAGATGAGAGTCTAAAATATTTTAAAGCAGAAAAGTTTTTGAAGGATAAGGGATATACGAGCTCTAGTAATATAGAAAAACTCAACGGCGATTACATCAAATATTTGGAATCATTATCTAAGTATTATAGTAAAAATAATTATTATAATCGTGATAGCAGAATATGTAATAATATTATAATATTGCAAGAGTATGTAAAGACGCAAATACAAAAAGTGGAAAGTAAAATAGTATCTAAACAAATTGATAAAGATGAAATATTCCAGATATAATGTTATAATTTATCAAATATACATTATAAGGCATTTAGTTGGGGAGTAATAATGAATAAAATTAGAATCAGTAAAAATGAACCTTGTCCATGTGGAAGTGGGGTGGTTTATAAAAATTGTTGTTATAAAAAGAAAGACAGCGAAATGGATACGACACATACTAAAAAAGTTTTGTTAGACATTTCGAGAAAATTTGATTCTATGAAATTTAAGGAGTGTTTGCACCCATGCAAGGGTGAATGCAAACCACCTATAAAGGCAGCACATTCAATACAAAATCACGGTGTTTTATCTCTAATATCAAAAAAAAATCATGTTATTGCATTTCCAACGGAAAAAACTAATCCAGCTAGCCTATTAATTGATTCTAATGGTTTATATTTTAGAAAATTAGAACTTGTAGGTGTTAATGATGCTACAAAACACACTTGTTTTTGCAATTACCATGACAGCAAAGTATTTTCACCAATAGAAAACAATCTTAATGGATTTTTAAAAAGTGACATTGAACAAATATTTTTATATGCATATAAAGCTTTTTCTTTTGAGTATTATAAATCAAAAGTTGCGTTATTAGGTATGCAAGAATTATTTAAGATGTTACCACACAAATTAACAACATATCCATTTTTATATATACCTCATTATAGGGAAGCACAGAAAAAAGATATAGAGATGAAATATTATAAAGAATATTTTGATGAAGCACTTATGAGTAAGAACTATGATGATCTTTATACTGAAATTATTGAAATCCCATACAAAATAGAATTTGCAACTATTGATTGTATTTCGCCTAGTTTCAATATTCTTGGTGAGAAAGTCAAACAATTCGATAAAGGGCAGATGAGACGAATGTTTCTTAACATTTTTCCTAATAAGAATTCATCTTTTATAATTTTATCATGTATAAAATCTGACGTGAACCACTTCAAGAAATTTATAGATACTATTAAGGCAGCAGAGTTTTCACTAGTTCAGAATTTCTTGTCAATGTTTATTCCAATTTATAGCGAGTCGATGGTAATTAATCCATTGCTTTGGGAAACGTGGGGGACACAAGGGCAATTAGCATTTACTCATCTGTGCAACCTTATGGGCAAGGACGCTATAAGAATGGAAATACAATTGGCAAATACAATGATGGCACATAATAAGTTAAATGTACAATTAAAAGGCTGTAAGTGCGATTTGTTTACAAGGATATAGGAATCAAACAGAATAAAAAAAGTTAATATGTGTTATTAGTATGTGTTTTATAAAAATATGAAAGCGAGGTAACCACATGAATCACGGCGGCGAAGCATCCGAACAAATAGTTCGGATTATGCTTGAAGGAACAGAAGTAGCATTGAAATTAACGGGCAGCGCGACAAAAAATGTAGCAGCTGCCCTTTATGCTATTTATAAGGATAACAAAAAAACTGGAAGAGGACGAGCGTCTCTAACAGCGATTTTAAAAGAAGGTAGAGAAACACGAGTATTCAGAATGGAGACTAAGGATTTAAGGAAGTTTAAAAAGTTTGCTAGAAAATATGGTATCAGATATGCAGCTATAAAAGAGAAAGACTCCAAGGATAAGCTATGCGATGTAATCATAAAAGCAGAAGATATTCCAAGAGTTAATCATGTCCTTGGTAAAATGGATTATATAAATATCAGCCCAACTACGGCTGCGGAAAAAGAAAAAACTGACTCAAAAAAAGACGATCAACAGCGGAGCAACTCAGATATGCAAAACAACAAATCCAAGCAAAGAGAAAAGGCTGATTCAAGTGATGCACCAAAAGACATTAATAAAGATGCTGATAAACTCGAAGAATATAAAAAGTATTTGGAGCAGAATAATCTGATACCTGAATATTCAGAAAAGAATCAAGAGCGTATATTTGAACAGTCTCCGAACGCCTCTGTTGTAATGAGTAGAACCAAATGGCGTGAATTAGGCAGGTATCCGAAGATAGGTGCAGAAGGAGTATTGATTACTATGCCGGAATATAAGGATGGTGAGCGGACAGGACAGTTTGTTGATGTGAAAGTTTATGATATTTCTGATACTTATGGTAGGAAGATTGGTAAGGGCGGTGTATATACTAAAGATAGTAAGAAAAAAGTAAAGCCATCAGTTTTGAAAGAATTAAATGAGCATAAGAAAGCGATTCAAGAAGGAATATTTAATAATAGTAGTATAAAAATAAATAGTCCGATAAAGCCAAAAGCACATGATAAATAGATTGAATAAGGTTATATTGTAATGTAAAATAGATTTATAATACATTTTGCTTATAATTTGGCTATGGTTAGTTGTGCTAAGTGAATTGAATGTTGATATTATGCTGCTGAAAGAATTGTTTATAACTATTATGGAGGTGCTTATGGATGCATCAAGGATGTTTGAAATGGTAGGATTCGGCTTTTACGGGGTGTTTATTCAACCTTTTAATAATACTGAACAATATACATAATCAGATTTGAGGATAAAGGCCGAGAGGGCGAAAGCCCTCTACGCCCTACCAAAATAGGAGAAAAATTTGGCAAATAAAATCGGAACATGTGCTCTCTGCAAAACAAAAAGCATTGAGCTTAAACAAAGTCATTTAATACCTAAATTAGTGTGGAAGCGAATTAAGAGCAACCCTAAATCTAGTTTTAGAGATTTAGATAATCCTAATAAACAATATCAAGATGGTGAAAAAAAATACTTACTTTGTGAAAGTTGCGAGTCAATATTTTGTAAATATGAAGATTTGTTTGCAAGAGAATTTTTTTTGGACTTTTTCCAATACGGGATATTGAAGAAGGTATTATTTAAAGAAAATTGGATGATAGATTATTGTTTATCAGTGAGTTGGCGTATACTATATGATGACTTGTATAATCATAGCTCCTTTACAGGACAATCAATTAGACATATATTTTTAGAATTCGAGAATCAACTAGCAAATTATTTTAATAAACAAGGAGAAAGACCTAGTAGTAGAAACTATTTTTATAATATAAATGAAATAGTAAAAAAGGAGAATATAATCAAATTATGCTACTCTTCTCCATTTGCTTACTGCATTCATAATATGGAGTATAATATATTTTTAATACTTACATGTTATGCGAATTTAATTATAGTAACGGAAATAGATATATGTTGTATTGATATGAATAGTACAATTTTAAAAATACTTAAAAAAAGATTCTTTAAAAGAAAAATTATTAAAAAGATTTTAAAAGAAGAAATAAGCTATGAAGCAGATTTGATATACAAGAAAAAACAAAATGTTGATAACAAAGTAATCGAGAGAATTAAAAAAAAGCATTCAAAATTTAAAGATTAAAAAGGATATAAAAATGAAAAAACCAAATAACACACTATTCACCACACTACTGTGGTGTTTTTTATATCTGCTGGTTGTATGGCTTGCAGTAATAATTGCAGGAACATATCAAGTGGGATTATCACTTTTTGATTATCTACCAAAAATAACAGAAGCAATGAACAAACCAACAGAGATTACTTTTAATGAGTATACTTTACGGTTTGTTTTTATTTGCTCAATTTTATATGCCATGGGAGTTGCAGCATACTATGCAAATGAAGCCAAAAGGCGAATCGGTGAAGAGCATGGCTCGGCTTCATGGGGAAGCGTAGGTAGTGTCAATGGGCAGTTTAAACAAAATAAAAAAACAGACAGAATACTAACGAAGCATGTAAGGATGGGGCTGAACTCGTTTAAACATAGGCGAAACCTAAACACATTAGTTATCGGTGGCTCAGGAGCTGGTAAAACACGTTTTTATGCTAAGCCTAATGTTATGCAGTGCAATACTTCATTTGTTATTACAGACCCAAAAGGGGAGCTGCTATCAAGTGTTGGGTATTTGCTATTAGAAAAAGGCTATAAAATAAAAGTCCTTGATTTAATTAATTTCAGCCGATCGGATAAATATAATCCATTCGAATATATCAGGGATGATAAGGATGTTATCAAACTGATTAACAACCTAATTCGCAATACTACACCAAGTAATTCAAATATAAATGATCCGTTTTGGGAGCGTGCAGAAACTGCTCTGCTGCAGGCATTAATGTTTTATCTGATTAATGAAGCACCACCACATGAGCAGAACTTCTCAATGGTAATGACTATGATGGAATATGCAGAAGTAAAAGAGGAAAAAGAAGATTATATCAGTCCATTAGATTTATTATTTATGGCTCTTGAAATGGAAAAACCTGATTCTATAGCAGTAAAGCAGTATTCAGTTTTCAAACAGGCAGCTGGTAGAACAGCGAAAAGCATATTGGTATCATGTGCAGTCAGATTGGCGGCTTTTAACTTGGTACAAATAAAAGAGCTCACAAAGTATGATGAATTAAATATTAAACAATTAGGAGAAGAAAAAGTAGCCTTATTTGCAATTATCCCAGATAACGATGCTTCATTTAATTTTATCGTAGGCATGCTTTATACTCAAATTTTTATAGAGTTATATTATCAGGCAGATAGGATACATGGTGGAAGTTTACCAATACCTGTACATTTTATGTTAGATGAATTTGCGAATGTTGCGCTGCCTGAAGACTTTGATAAATGCCTTTCTACAATGCGTTCTAGGCAGATGTCTGCAAGTATTATTATACAGAACTTAGCACAGTTAAAAGGGCTGTTTAAAGGCAATCAAAATGCGTGGGAGACTATAACCGGTAACTGTGACAGCTTATTATATTTAGGTGGAAATGAAGCCTCAACACATGATTATATTTCAAAGTTATTAGGGAAAGAAACAATACAAACACGGTCATATGGACATAACAGAGGCCGTAACGGGTCATACTCAACCAACAAGCAATTTGCAGGAAGAGAACTGCTTACGCCCGATGAAGTTCGGCTTATAGACAACGAATATGGAATATTATTTATCAGAGGAGCAAAAGCAGTATGGGATATGAAGTATGATCTTTTAAAACATAGGAATATTAGGCTTACAACAGATGGAGAAAGGAGGTTAATCGATTTGATTTTAAATAGACAGTACACCAATGTTCCTTATTCACATAAAGAGTGCATTTTTGAAACAGTTTCGTTTTTAGATACATTTGACTTTGAAAATGCAGAGAATTATATAATTATAGATTCAAAATAAATATTGAAAGGAATTATTAAAATGAACAAAAGAACAAAAAAAATACTTGGAGTAGCTATCGTAATGATAGCTTTTTTATTTACAGCCGTAACTGCATATGCAGATGATCCGCTAACCGTGGTCAATAATTTGTCTGATTTTATATTTTCCATGATTAGGGCAATAGGTGTTATTATACTTGCTTTTGGAATTGTACAAATTGGATTATCTCTAAAGTCTCATGACCCAAGCCAGCGTGCGAATGGGTTTCTAACATTCTTTGGCGGCGTTGTAATAATGTTTGCAAAGGACATCTTAACGATGATTACTGGAGGTTAACATGAGAATTAATGAATCCCTATATTTAATTAGAAATATAGGGATTTCCCTAAAAAAGGAGGTGAAGAGATTTGGGGATTATAGATAATCTAGAAAATGCACTGCAAACATGGAATGATAAACTCGCAGATATTTGGTCACTGCTTACACAGTCACCACAGAATTTTAAAGGTGGCGCTATCTGGTCAGTAATGTTAAGCATTAATGGAGCTTTACAGGCTATAGGATATGCATTGCTTGTTTTATTCTTTGTTACAGGAGTAATAAAAACAACAACAAATTTTCATGAAATCAAAAGACCAGAAGTAGCACTAAGACTGTTTATACGATTTGCTAATGCCAAAGCAGTAGTAACCTGGGGAATGGATATAATGCTTGCCGTCTTTGATATCAGCCAAGGAGTAATAACAACAGCTGCAGGATATATTAATTCAGCTGCTCAGGCAACATTACCGACCGAAATGGTTACGGCTGTAGAAGGATTAGGATTTTTTGAAAGTATACCAGTCTGGGCAGTATCACTGATTGGTTCATTATTTATAGTAGTACTATCTTTCATAATGATAATGACTGTGTACAGTAGATTTTTTAAGCTTTATATGTACACAGCAATAGCACCAATACCATTGTCTTCGTTTGCAAGTGAAACTACTTCAAGTACCGGAATAGCATTCTTAAAAAGTTACATGGGGGTATGCCTAGAAGGAGCAATAATCGTTATAGCTTGCATTATCTTTTCAGCATTTGCGTCAAGTGCACCTAATGTTGATTTGACTATGTCTGCAACAAAAATTGTATGGGCATATATGGGTGAACTCATATTCAACCTATTAGTACTTGTGGGAGCAGTAAAGATGAGTGACAGAATTGTCAAAGAGATGCTTGGATTATAAAAGTAAGAGGTGTACATATGAACAAGATAGAAGTAAAAATACCTAGAGAGATACGAGATTATCAAGAAACAATATTCTTTGGATTAACAATGAGACAATTTATATGCAGTGCAATTGCTGCAGGGATAGCGATATTTTCATTTTTCTCATTACGAGACGTATTAGGTAATGAAGGAGTAAGCTGGGTATGCATTTTGTCAGCAATGCCAGCTGCAGGTATAGGTTTTGTTAAATACCACGGAATGACCTTTGAGTATTTTGTATGGGTATATATTAAATCAGAATTCATTATGCCAAAAAGACTATGGTTTGAATCCGATAACTATATGTACATGGCATATCAAGAGTTTATTAAAGAAAAAAATATTAAGGTAAAGAGAAAAGGAGAGCAAGAGAATGTTAAGCACGTACAAGAAGATTAGAAAAGCAGAAAAGGAAAGCATTAAAGTTCCATCAAGCATACAACAGGCAATTCCAATAAATAAAGTATACGATGATGGAATATTTAAAGTTGGAAACAACTTCTCGAAAACATGGAAGTTTTCAGATATAAATTATAGTGTTGCTTCAATAGAAGATAAAAAATCAATGTTTTTTAAGTATAGTGATTTTATTAATAGCTTGGATAATGATGTAGTGACAAAAATAACAATTAATAATAGAAGACTAAATAAAGAGGATTTCAAGGATAGGATTTTATTACAATCTTCCAGTGATGATTTGAGTAAGTTTAGGAGTGAATACAATGATATGCTTTTAGAAAAAGCAGCAAAGTCATCTAATAACATGGTTCAAGAGAAGTATATTACAGTATCTGCGTCAAAGAAAAATATTATTGAGGCGAGAACACTGTTTTCTAGAGCAACAGCTAAAATTACGGCGCAAATGAATAGGCTTTCAAGTAGAATTTCTGAGCTTGACATAAAAGAAAGGCTGAGGATATTCCACGATTTCTACAGATTGGGTGAAGAAACTTATTATAATTTTGACTTAAAGAACACTATAAAAAAGGGTCATGATTTCCGAGATTATATTTGTCCAGATAGTATGGAGTTTGATAAGAATTATATAAAAATCGGAGAAAAATATTGTCGAAATTTTTATATACGTGAATTTGCATCCTTTATAGAAGACGATATGATAACCGACATAATGGATCTGCAAAAGAATATGATGCTTTCTATTGATATACTGCCTATACCTACTGATGAAGCAGTAAAAATAATTGAGAAGTTGATTTTAGGAGCCGAAACTGATAAAGCACGTTTTACTAGAAAGCAATCTCAAAATGGAAACTTTACTGCTGATATCCCTTTTGAATTAGAAATGAGAACTAGTGAATTGAAAGAGTTTATGCATGACATGATGAGCCGCAATCAAAGAATGCTTTTCGCAACAATTACGATTGCAATAATGTCTGAAAACCTTGAAGAACTTGAAGATGATACAGAAAGTTTGATGTCAATTTGTCGAGAACATTTATGTCAATTACAATCGGCAACATTTCAGCAAATGGATACATTATATACAGTGCTTCCTTTTGGGTTACATAAGCTGCCATATAAGTGGAGAACATTAACAACTGAAAGCACAGCAGTATTTATGCCATTTAATACTATGGACATACAAGACATAACAGGCATTTACTATGGGATTAATACTGTATCAAGAAATTTAATTATTGCAGACAGGCGTAAGCTTTTAAATGCAAATGGATTTATATTAGGAGTATCGGGCAGCGGTAAGTCATTCAAAGCAAAAGAAGAGATATTATCTCTTATTTTGCGTGGAGATGTTGATGTAATTGTGATTGATCCAGAGCGTGAATATGGCAACTTATTTAAGGCTATAGGTGGCGAAGTAATTCATGTTTCAGCAGGTTCAAAGAATCATATTAATGCAATGGCCATGAGTAAGTACTACGGAGATGAAGAAGACCCGATAATATTAAAATCCGAATTTATTCTTTCGCTTGTTGAACAGCTTATTGGAACAGGAAAAGTTAATGCAAAAGAAAAGTCGCTTATTGACCGCTGTACAGCAAATGTTTATAAAGATTATATCTCTAGTGACTTTAAAGGCACTCCACCAACACTAAAGGAATTCAGAAAAGAACTATTAAAACAATCTGACCCAGAGGCAAGAGAAATTGCGTTAGCCATTGAGCTTTTCACTGACGGTTCATTAAATACCTTCGCACAGCAAACTAACGTGAATGTAGATAGTCAATACCTTGTATATGATATAAAGGATTTAGGCAAGCAATTGCGCACAATAGGTATGCTTGTCATGCTTGATAGTATATTCAACCGAATTACAGAAAACAGGGAAAAGGGCAGGCATACTTTCTTATATATTGATGAAATCTACTTACTCTTCCAAAATGAGTATTCATCTAATTTCTTATTTGAATTATGGAAACGTGTTCGTAAGTATGGTGCATGTGCTACAGGAATTACACAAAACGTCAGTGATTTGCTTATTTCACATACTGCAAGAACAATGCTTGCAAACTCAGAGTTTCTGTTAATGATGAACCAGGCACCGACTGATAGGATAGAACTTGCTAATCTAATTAATATATCTGAAACACAGCTATCACATATAACTGATAATGATAGGGCGGGTATAGGACTTTTGAAGTATGCTGGAAGTATTGTCCCATTTGAGGATTCATTCCCTAGAGATACAGAATTGTATAAGTTAATGACTACTACTTTGGGTGAATGAATATATAAAAATATGTGGTATAATATTAGAATATATTACACTTATTGGAGGTATTCTATGTTTCCAACAGGAAGTTTTGACAGATTAAGGCATGATGTACTTGACAGATATTCTGACATGGATATTTTTATTACATTTGGAGTTTTAATAGCGGATTATGACATGAAGGGTGAAATATGATGAATATTAGCTTAAATCCTCAGCAAATAGAAGCATTATGCTCAGTTATTGGAGATACTAGTGAAGGTTTGACTAAAGGTGAAATCGAACATGTTTTAAATAATACTGGAATTAAGCTAGTTGATGATGGCAAAAATGCCTATAGTTTCGGATTAAGTAAGAAAAAATGGTTATTTAACTGCTTAGCAGGAGAAATAAATACAAGCAAAAACACAGAGAAAGTATGTGCGTTAATCGAGAATGTATTAAATCCAGTCAATTTTACAAATGAATCAAAAAGAGGAAAATATAGATATTTACTTGAAGGCATCAATAAAGTGTTGATTTTAAACGGATTTGAAGTTAATCAAAATGGTAAAATACAAAAAGTTGCTAAAGCAACTTCCTTATCAGAAGTTGATAGAAGAGTAAATGAGCTTAATGCAAAACTATATCATAGAGCTATACACGATGAAGTGACAAAATACTGTATAAAGGATTATTTGAGAAAAGATTATTATGATGCAGTTTTTGAAGCATCTAAAGGTTTAGCTCAGCGTGTAAGAGAAATAACAGGGCTTACAGATGATGGTGGACAACTATTTCAAACAGCATTTGCAAAAAATGATCCATATTTGTTCTTTAATACAATGAAAACAGATAGCGAAGTAAGTGAATTTATTGGTCTAAAAGAATTATTGCAATCTATATTTCACTTAGTGAGAAATCCGGCAGCCCATACACCAAAGATTAATTGGAAAACTGATGAAACAAAAGCGCTAGACGTGTTAACGCTAATATCCTTTGCTCACAAGTATTTAGATTGTTGTTACAAAGTACCGAACAAATAACAAAATTAGCATTAAAAAATATTTTGGAGGAGAAATGAAAACAGAGAAAAACAAACTAAAAAATATTAAATTAAATACTATAGAAGAAACGCTCCGTACTACAGAAAAAGTACGGAGCGTTTCTTCTAAAGTGAAAGAAAATATTCCTGGCGAAGACAGAAAAAGCATGAATGAATATGCTTCAGATAATGTTACCGAACAAGGAAGCAATATTGCGCATAAGGCTTCAAATTCAATATTTAATACTTTGAAGAATAGAAATGAAGTGAAACAGAACAATGATATCAAAAAGCAACAAGCACATTATGGCAAAAAAGAAACAGCAAGAAGCACACATAAAAATCATCAACAGGCTACTGAAATTGAAATAAATAAATCGGTAGATAATCATGAGAGAAATATCAGAACACTTGATTCTACAATATCTAAAAACATAAAAACAAAAGAGAAAGGTAGACTTAAGCCAAAGCAATCTGTATTAAAGGACATAAATAAGAAAATTAAAACCTCTGAGGACTTAGCAAAAAGGACTGCACTAAATGCTAATAAGAAGATTCTAAAAATAAAACGTTCAAAAGAAATGGAAAAACGTGCTGTTAAGACAACCGCAAAAAGTATAAAGAAAGTATTCAAATCATTATATTCAGCAGCAAAAGCGGCCGCAGCTGCATTAAAATCGATAATATCAGGATTAGCCGCCTGTGGATGGGTTGCTATAGTATTAATTATTGTTGTCGGTTTAATAGTATTTTTAGCATCATCACCATGGGGCATATTCTTCAATGATACCGATGAAGAAACACCAACTATTTCTGAACTGGTTGCACAAATAAACAATGAATATAACAGAGAAATAATAAATATAATCACTAATGCAGGTGAAATAGATGAACTGATTATAAATGGTGATACAGATAATAGTACTTTTATTCCTTATAATTGGGTTGATGTATTAGGTGTGTATGCTGTTAAGACTTCTGCAAATCCAGTTAATGAAGAATATCTTGATGTTCTTGTAATGGATGAAAAAAGAATTAAGAAGCTTAAAGAAGTATTTTGGAAAATGAATGCTATTGTTTATGTAATAGAAGAAGAGATAATAGAGGAAGAATCGACTCCCACTCCTTATCCAACACTTACATTTACACCAACACCATATCCTTATTACACACCTATTTTAACACCCGAACCTACACCAAGCCCTGATCCTGATGTATATAGAAAACTAATAATTACTCTAAACGGAATGTCATATGAAGAAGGTGCAGAAGAGTATAAATTTGGTGATAATCAAATTAAATTATTAAATGAGTTGATGTCAGTTCAATACTATTCATTATTCATGGAAATTTGCGGAATGAATTGTTTTAGCGGATTGACACCTGAGCAGGCAGCAAATCTTATTAATAATCTACCTTCTGGGTACTTAGGGAGTACTATTGTTGAGTATGCGTTATCTCGTTTAGGTGACCCGTATTCTCAACCATTAAGAGGACAAGGTTCATATGTTGATTGTTCATATTTTGCCAGATGGTGCTATCAGCAGGCAGGAGTTACATCTTTTACAGCTGGTACTGCAGCATCGCAGGCTGAGTATTGTGTGAATAATGGATTAACGATAGCTAAATCCGCATTGCAGCCTGGCGATTTAATCTTTTGGTCATTTAATATAAATGGACGTTTTATGGATATAACACATGTAGGGATTTATGCTGGTAATGGATATGTGATTGATGCATCTGCAAGCAACGGAATGGTAGTATATAGGGAGATATTCGGCAGTGAATATCAAGTATGCTATGGCAGACCACATGTAGGAGAATGATATTGAAGGATTGAAAATGGATAAGAGAAAAAAGAAACTTTTTGCGATGACTGTAATGTTCATCGCTTTATTTATTTTGGGTGGATTATTAATAACTAAAATAATGAAAGAACAGAAGAATACGAGCATTCAGACCTGTACTGTGCAAGAGATAAGCAGTACTCAGATAATGCATGTTGAGATAATAGATGAAGTTGAGGATTATGATTTAAACGTTAAAGAACAACCTACTCCTTCTATAACCCCAGCACAGCTTAGTTCGACAAGTACGCCTAGAGCAGAAAACGTACCAATAGCTGAAATAACTATTCAGACTGATAGAAAAACAAGGACATACGATGTTATGCCTAATGTTGATGAGGATACTCTAAAGAAAAACATAGGACATTTACCATCGTCGGCTTGGTTTGGAGAGGAAGGGTTATGTGTGCTAATGGGACACAGAGATACTGATTTTTATATTCTTCAGTATGTGGAGACAGGTGAAATTATTCTTGTAAAAACTGATGAAAAAGAGTATAGATATTGCGTTGAAAGTATTACTATTGCGGATAATGATGATGAATTAAGTTTTCAATCAATGGCAGGAACGTATTTGATACTGATAACTTGCTACCCTTTTAGATATAGTGGTCATGCCCCGCAAAAATATATAGTTTATTCTACTCTCTTAAATGATAGTTAAAAAACAAACAATACTCGTAAATGTGGAACGAAGTACACCATATGCATACCAATAACATGTACACTATCAGTGGATGGAGGAATACATATGCATAATATGGGAGAAAAGATTAAAGACTTAAGAAAAGCCAAAAATTTCACGCAAGATCAATTGGCTTACAAATTGGGTAAAACTAAATCAGTAATTAGTTCATATGAGACTTCACAAAGATTACCAACTTTATCAATGCTTAAAAAATTAGCTGTTGAGTTTGGTGTAACTACTGATTACTTATTAAGCATTAAAAATACTCCTTCACTAAATATTGACGGTTTATCAAATCAACAAGTAGAGATTTTATACAATTTAATAAATGAATTTAAAAAGTGAAACCGATATTCCGGTTATAAAAATTAGCATAAATTCGATTTCAGAGATTATTTTATTTGCATATTTTTATTAAAAACACTAAAATGAAAATGGTATATTCGAGAAATAACGCATACAAAGGAGAGGTAGTTTGTTTGTAATACTTTTCAGTGCTTTAACTGATGATGAAAAAAATAAATTCGAAAAATTATATAATCATTACAAGAACCTTATGATGTATATTGCTTTAGATATTTTAAAAAACAAGGAATTAGCCGAAGATACAGTACATGATGCTATGATAGCCATATTAAAAGTAATTAATGATATTGAGGTAATAGAAAGTCACAAAACCTATGGCTTAGTTGTTTTGATTATTAGGAGATGCTCTTTTAATAAGTTAAAATATGAAAAACGTAGGAATCATGTAACAGATGAGGTATTTGATTACATTGTAGCAGAGGAAAAAGCAATTGATGAAAAAGTAATTACTAAAGAAGAATTCAAAAAAGTTTTACAAGAGATGAAAGAATTAAGCATCTATGATGCTGAAATAATAATTTTGAAATATTATTATGGGTATACATATAGGGAAATAGCAAACAGAATAGATATTTCTGAAGCTAATGCAAGAAAAAGATGTGAAAGAGCTAAAAAACAGGTTTTGAAGAATTTATATAAAAAGGAGGGATAATCATGAAAAAAAAGTCGGAAGATATGATAGATGAAATTCTGGAAGGTGCTTCTAGAATTTCAATGGATAGTATAATAAATAATTATCCTTCAGTGGAAGAATTGAAGGAGAAATACGACTTTTCAAAGAAACACAATAAACGGATGGAAAAATTATTTCGAAAATCAAAAAAAGTAGAAGGCAATTATAACTATGATGCATGGCAAAAGTTTCGAAAATTCAGCTTTAATGCTGCTGCAGTTATTTGTATGATTTTTACCTTATTTACGCTTTTAGCTTTTACTGTTCCTCCAATAAGAGTGACTATAGCAAATTATATAGTTGAATATAATGAGAAGTATGTAGAATTAAATACAAATCATGATAATAATATTGATGATATTTATGGTGCTCCACAATATATTCCAGAAGGATATATGGTTAAAGATATAGTTGAAACCAAATCTTTATTAAAAATCATTTATATAAATGATGATGGGAAAGAAATATACTTTGATAGATATAATGGAGAAGTAAACATCACTGTAGATAATGAGAATAGTGAATTCAAAAAAATTACTATTAAAGAGTTTACAGGGTATACCATTACTAAAAATGGACAATCAACAATTGTTTTTTATACTGACACATATACATATAGTTTAATTGCTGACTTAGAATATTCTGAAATTATTTTAATTGCAGAAAGCATAAGTATAAAATAAAAAAGTAAATAAATTTAATTTGTCACATAATCCTTGCTGAGTTGTTTTGAAAATAAATAATAAAGCGAGGTTTTTTATGTATAAAAAAATTATTTTCTTATTCGTGATTGCAATTGTTATAACTTCTTTTTCTAGTATGTCTTTTGCAGATAATACAATTAATGAGGATTTATTATCCATTGATGGTTTAGAATATACTTACATTAGTACAACTGTAACGAATCTAGAAATCACAGCTGGAGGATTAGCAGAGTGTTATGCTTCTATTTCGTGCTATTCTGGAACGGATAGTGTCAGAATTTCTGCATATTTAGAACGCTATAGCGGGGGAACGTGGACAACGTTACAACATTGGTCAGAAAATACAACTGGCAATTATGGATATATGTATAAGGAATATTATGTAACATCTGGCTACCAATATAGATGGAGAGTTTATTATTATGCATATGAGGGCGATGATTCTGAAAGTACTTCTGCAATAGATTATTATACTTACTGATAAGTAGTAATCAACTATTTAATGTAAAGAAACGCTAAACCATATAGTTAATACTTTTAAGAGCGAAAGTAGGGTGTTTTAATTATTATAGAATAAGTAAAAGTATTATAGTAATTTAACCCGTTTCTAAACAAGTTTTTATTTGCATTTAACTAAGAAAATTCGCTCTTTTTTAACTAATTAAATATACGTTTTAGTTATAACTAAAGCAATTTACACTTCAAAACACACTGGAGTGTATTTTTTTGTATTAAATAAATTAGATTAGATAATCTTTAATCTATTAAAAAAGGATGAAGGCATAAGGAATAGATATATTCGATGTCGCTCACCTCCCTTTTAGATTTGATAATAAATAAAAAGGGAGAAAAAATGAATAAAATAATAAATATAAATATTGATAAATTAGATGAAAAAACGCAGGAAGTAATTAAACTGGCACTAAGGCTTCATAATAAAGATATTAAAAACAAATTGGTTGAAGAAAGTTTTTATGATTATATAAACAAAGCTGAAGAAAAACTATGGAATAATAAAAACAGAAATTATTATATACATAATGTATCACTTGAAGGTATATCACAAGACATACAAGTAAGGGAGAATATTCTTAAAGATTGTAGTACTAATATAGAAATGAAATATCTTGAAAAAGAGATTATAAGTGAAATATTGGAGAAACTTAATAAACTTACTTTAAAGCAAAGAAAAAGATTTTTGATGCACTATTACTACGGAATGAGTTTAACAGAAATCTCAAAAAAAGAAAAAGTAAGTATTAGCTCAATAATACGAACATTGAAACAAGTAACAAAAAAAATTGAAAATTAGAAAAATCTCATCTGTAGCGTTATATTAAAAACGGACACTAAAAAAGCCTATGATACAAGCAAAGTATCGTAGGCTTTTTAATTGAAAGTAGAAAAAGTGAAAATTAATAATCTAAATACATATTATGTCACAAAAGCTATTATCAGCTGTTTTTATATTTAGAAATAAACTTTTTCAGTGTAATTAAATGAGTAAAAAAACAAGCCGAGACTTCACATAAATGTAATATAAAAGAAACAAATACTTTACATATCGGAGACAAAGAGTTACAATGTATTACATAAATCCATAATATAACATATAAAGTAAAATGAAAGAAATAGAATATTATTGAGGTTTATTATAAATGTAAAGAGGTGATGAGATAGTGTTGATTTAAGAAAAGTCCTTACTTAAACAATAGGTTGAGCCCCTATCACCTATAGGCTAAGGTGATGCATGTTAAGCAAGGACGTTAATATTATAGCATAAAATAGTCTTATTTCAAATGAAAAGGAGATTTAAAATGCTGAAAAGAAGAAAAATAATTGCGAGTTTAATCTTAGTTATTTTACTCTCTGCTACAATTATGAGTGTTGTTTTGGCCGGAACTTGGACAAAAGAGGATTATTATGTTTATGTGCCAGGATATGGAACAGTAAGAGAAACCGATTCAGAACTTTATGCTATACCTGATAATGAAGTGTTTCTTGCTCGTTCAACATCAGCAAGTGTATATTATCTAGGTAGAGCATACTGTTCTTACTGTAATACCAGTGCATCAGATTCATTCTATGTGTTTTTAGGTGGGGATTGGTATTATGCTGATATTTATTTTGATCATACTGGTGGGTGCCCTTTACAACTGCAATTAACTGCAATGGGTAATAATGGTGAATATAAAACTGGAGAATACGCAATCTATGAATACTAACACTACTTAATTACTGGAGGATTAAAAATCCTCCGGTAAACAAAGGAGAAAAATAAAATGAAAAAGATTTGTTTTTTAATGATTTTAGCTTTTTTTATATTACTAATGGCTTGTCAAAACACACCTACTGATGAATATGTTATTAATAAAGACTCTGAAATATTTGAACAAGCTATGGAAGAAGAAAACAATAATCAATGTATCGGTTTTCCGGATAGTTGGGAAACTAGTTACAAGAAATATAATGGTAATTTAGAAGTTATAATTGATGCTGAAGTTATAGTTAATAAAGATGTATTAAACTATGCTGTTGCAGAAATAAAGCCGTACTATATACCAATAGATCAGGCAAACAAAATTATAAATGCGATTTATGGAACTACAGATGTTTATCTTGCAATTACAGATATGACAAAATCCGAGATAGAAGAAAGGATAATAGATATAAAAGCTGATATACAAGGAGCAAATTCTAATAATGATCAATCAAAGGTGGAATACTTGCAAAGTGTAATAGATTATCTATATGAGAAATTAGAGAATGCTCCAGATGAAGTTACTTTATACAAATATAATGGTGAGTATCAAATAATCAAGGAAGATGGATATGAACACCATAGTATAGTACTTAGAGAAAATCCTCTTGATAAATATACACCTGCTTTAGAGATACACAATACTTTAGAGTCAAAATATAGCAACGGTTATGATAGTTATGTTTTGTATGATGATTTAAGTAAAGAAACATATTATATCAGTGATGATACTAGTAGCATTAAATTTGATGAGAATCCTATTTTTGAAACTCAAGATGCAGAAAATGCTGTAAAAATAGCAAATGCTTTTCTAGAAGAAATTGGGGTCAAATCAAGATATCTAGTAGATATGTTAGCTACGACATCAGGATATGGTAATAACGATATCTCAGGATATGTCATGATATATGCACGAGAATTTAATGAAACAATTATTCAACCATATGTGCAATTTGGTGGCTCATTATATAATAATAAAATAGTGAATGAAGAGGATTATATAGATCCATTTATTAATGAATCCTTATTAATTGAAGTATCTAATGAAGAAATAATAAGAGTTGATTGGAGCAACATATATGAAATAAATTCTATTATGAAAGAGAATATTACATTGATAGAGTTTAGCCAATTGATGGAAAGTGTAGAAAATCAATTAGCGGTGAAGTATGCATATGCTGAAAATAATCAATTGGAATACAGTTTATATATTGATAAAATAATTCTCACTTATGCTGTTGAGCCTATAAAGGACAAGAAGTATGAATATATGCTAATACCTGTATGGGCTTTTTATGGTGGTTATGATTATGGTGAAGGTCAGGAATTATCAGATGGAAGTGTTTTGGAAGGTAAACAGCCGGAACTAATTAGTTTACTCACTATTAATGCAGTGGATGGGTCTATTATTTCAGGAAAATGAAATTACAGAGAAATATTAAATGAAAAGCAAAAATAGAAATAAGGATTAATTAATAAAAAGAGTAGTTTAATTATAGATAAACAGTAAAGTAATATAATAAATGCAAATATATGCAATGCATGAGGAGTAATGATAACATAATACTAATTTTAGATTTATATAAATAGGGGAGGTGATGAGATAGTGTTGATCTAAAAAAAGTCCTTACGTAAACAATAGGTTGAGCTCCTATCACCTATAGGCTAAGGTGATGCATGTTAAGCAAGGACGTTAATTATTATAGCATAAAATAGCCTTATTACAAATGAAAAGGAGATTTTAAGAATGCCAAGAAGTAAAAAAAGAGCAGTTTTAATAGTTGCAATAGCTATTATATGTTTAACAGTATGTTCAACTGTAATTGTACATGCAGATAATCATTATCCAGTAAGTACAGCGACTCTAGATAACCAACAAGATACGACAAATGGTTCATATGAGGTGATGGACTATATAGTAGACAGAGAATGGATGAGTGAAACGTCATCTTATGGCACTTACATAACAGGATATCTTGGATATGATAGCAGTGATTACCACGTAGGAAGGAGGATATATAATAATGGTCAAGTAGGTGGGTATATCTGGGATAGTATATATGGAAGAAAAGCATGTTGGGCTGTAATAGAAGCATACTGGGGTCCAGCAACGGCTTATCATGAGGTGTCCGATTACTGGACAGATTAATATTAAATATTAGTTAAATGGAGCCATCTTTATGGTGGCTTCAATACTAGATTTTGAAAAAACAACTAATTGCTATTGACTTGAAATGAGGTGATAGAAGTGAGTGCATTATTGATAGATTTAGTTAACTAATAAAGATGTTAAATACATAAATGCAAAATTAAAAATAAATAAAAAATGAGGATTAACAATATGCAAATACTAAAGAATTCAAAAAAAACACTAGTTATTTTTATAGCAATATTTACATGCTTAACATCTTCATGTAAACCAACACCTGATGAAAATATAGTTATATCTCACAATCAAAAAGAATTTGAAAAGGCTATATTAATTAGAGAATCAGATAATGACACAATTGAATACCCTGTATACTATGAAGGCAAATATATATCTAAAGACAAAAAAGTAACGATTACAATAGATGCCACAGTAGAAACACCAGAAACAACTAAATACCCGGTTATTTTAATAAATCCATCGCCAATATCAAAAGAAATGACACAATGGGCAATAGACGAGTTTATGGAAGGAAATTCAGGTTACTACGCTTCAATGTCATTAAATAAAGAGGAAATTGAAGATTGGATTTTGCAATTACAAGCAGATTTGGCTGATGAGGAGAGACTAAATCAAATATACAATTCTGATAAAGATGTTGAAGCGGCTAAGGAGATCTTATGTGATAAAATTACTCAATATACGCAGATGCTTATAGAAGCTCCGACCGAAGTACCTAAAATACCTACTGATTCAGTATTTAGACCATTTAATTTTTATGTTAACTATGACCATCATTCTAAAAATATTGAACTAAACATGACAAAAGATGAATTGATTGAAAGAGAATATGATGAAGATGTAAACCTATACTTACAAAGTGATGTTGTACTAAGCAATAATTTATTTGCTCGGTTAACAATATATAATGAATTCCCCTTTTCATTTAATAATCGTAGTGTTGAGAGCGTATATGGAATGGAAATGTATCAAATACATGTGGTTTATTCATATGTACCATTGTCAGGAGAAATAAATTATATTTTAGATTCTGATCCGTTTGGATATTTATCTGAATCAGGCAGTTTAGATTCGTTTTATCCTGATATAACTATAGGTGAACAAGATGCAATAGGAATAGCAAAAAATATAGTTAACAATATATGGACCGACGGCTTTTATGTAAAATATTGTAAAAATCTTATTGGGGTAGAAGATATTAGAGGATTTCGCAATTTCATAAAGGATGTTGATGGAGAAGAAATCAGTTTTGAAAATTATCTTAATTTGAATGATATAAAGAGCAAGTTCTATTTGGTTATCATGAGACCTAATTACTACGGAATTCCTCTCTTAAATGCAAATCAGGAATTTTACCATGAAGATGAATATAATAGTGCAATAGCTTATGAAGAAATACGTATTAGAGTAACAAATGATTCAATAGCTGAATTTAAGTGGACAAATCCAACTGATATTTCAAATGTAATCAACGACAATGTTAAAATTATACCTTTTGAACAGGCGATGAAAAATGCTAACAATTTCATGCAACTGAACTATAACTTACCGGCGCTAATGCCAATTTACCCTAATATTGAGGGATATGAAGATTTTTTAAAGATGTATAGTGATGCAGAGATTACGATAACAAATATTAAGTTAGGATTGGCAGGCATACCAGCATATAATAGTGCTGACGAATATCTACTCATTCCTGTATGGAATTTCTATGGATCATATAAAATAAATGCAATTGAAGATAAGTATGATATTAATGCATACAACTTGTTTTTCCCAATACTCTCAATTAATGCAATTGATGGCAGTATAATAATGCAGAAAGCTGCGATAACGTAGAAGAATAGAATTTTAACAGTTACAAAAGGAATAAAATGCAAGAAATAAAAACAGACATAAAAAGAAGCATATTAAATCTATCATCAGCAATTTCAATTGGCGTGATGGTATTAATAATAGCACTTGGGGCAGGAGTGAAACAGCTATTTCCAGAGAATGCACTGAAGTATGGCCTCCCGACCTATTACCATGCCAATTTGCTGACTAATTCACTGTGCTCAGACATTGTGCTGATGGCGCTGCCTATAATATGCACTTTGTCCTATACTACAGCATTTCTTGAGGAATATACGAGCGGATATATTAAGTCATATTTAATGAAATGTGATAAAAAACGTTATATAAAGGGCAAAGTATTAGTACCTGCAATATCAGGAGGTCTGGTGCTATCTGCAGGTATATTGATATTTTTCTTCATAACAAAGCTTATATATTCCCCAATCGAGAACGTCAGCGAATATGCCATACCTCCATTCATGAATGTGCTTATGTATGCCATTAAGTTTTTCTTTGCAGGGGCATTATGGGCCAGTATAGGAGCACTACTTGCAAACATATCCTTATCTAAGTATATGGCATATGCATCCCCCTTTGTTTTCTTTTATGTGCTTGTAATATTGCAGGAAAGATATTTCAGGAATTTATATGTGATTAACCCCAAAGAATGGCTGCTGATTGAGCATAATTGGCCATTAGGCAGCTGGGGTGCAATAATTTTAATGCTACTTTTAACAACTATTATCTGCGCTATTAATTTCAATGTAATCGAAAGGAGGATAGAAGGATGAAAGCTTTGTCGCAAATATGGGAAATCTGCTTATATAATTTCCAAAGCTGGAAGAAAAACCCTAGGATATTTATAACCTTCTCTCTTGCTTTTGTATTGTGCTTTCTGCTTACGGATAAAGCTGTGAAGTTTAGCTATGAATATGAAACTATTATGCAGGTTGCAGAGCCCTTTGTGTGGTCATTTGGAGACAGCAATTCCATATTGATTGCATCACTTTTGCTGATACTGCTATTTTCTGATATGCCGTTTTTGGGTGTGGGCATACCGTATTATTTAATGAGAACAACTAGGTTCAGATGGATGCTGGGGCAGGTTTTATATATAGTGCTAGCAACATTTATATATATGGTATTTATACTGGTATCTAGCATAGTGCTATGTGCTAAAAATGCATTCCCTGGCAATATGTGGTCAGAAACTGGGGCGATATTGGGGTATTCTCCTGCGGGCAAGGCAGTAGCTCTGCCCAGCATGGTGAAGACCATGGAAATGAGCACACCGTATGAGTGCATGGCAACTATCTTTTTGCTAATGCTTCTGTATGTGCTAGTGTGTGTTTTTATAATGTTTGCGGTAAACATAAAAAAGGGTAAGTTTTGGGGAATAGCTAGTGTATTTTCATTCAGTCTATATGGCTTTTTGCTAAACCCACAGATTTTCAAGCAGGCACTTAATTTACAGGATGAGCAGATGTATATAGCAAATGTAATTACTGGCTGGCTGTCGCCATTGAACCATGCAACATACCATATGCATAATTTCGGGTATGATTTGCTGCCTAGGATGTGGCATACCTATATATTTTATGGTGGACTGATATTGTTGTTATTTATTATTTCGTATTTTGCAGTTAGAAAATATAATTTCAAGTTTACAGGGGGACTGGATTAATGAGCAAAAAAGACATAGCAATTAGCATACAGAACGTATATAAATCATTCGGAAACGAAGAAGTGCTGCACGATATAAACCATGAATTTGAAGAAGGAAAAATCCATGGCATTGTCGGCAATAACGGCAGCGGTAAAACTGTGTTATTCAAGTGCATATGCGGTTTTCTATATCTCAGTAAGGGCAAGATATTTGTCGACTATCAGCAAGTGGGCAAGGACATGGACTTCCCGGAGGACATGGGGATAATCATTGAAATGCCGGGCTTTCTACCGTATCAGTCAGGCTTTAAAAATCTGCAGATACTTGCATCGTTAAGGAAAAGGATAGACGATAAAATCATAAAAGATACTATTAAAAGGGTAGGACTAGACCCTCATATGAAGAAGTTTGTATCAAAATATTCATTAGGTATGAGGCAAAGACTGGGCATAGCTCAGGCAATCATGGAAGACCCTTTAATGCTAATATTGGATGAGCCTTTTAATGGGTTGGATAAGCATGCCATAAAGGACATGAGGCAGCTATTTTTAGAGCTTAAAGCAAAGGGCAAAACAATACTTTTGGCAAGCCATAATCAGGCAGATATAGATGAGCTTTGTGATACAGTATGCGAGATGGATGCAGGGGTATTAACGGTTTTAAGGTAATAAAGAATGGAGATGAAGAATGAATAATTATTTAAAGATAGCCGGTTTTGTGCTTATGTCATGTCTGATACTTGGTGCTTGTCAAACTACACCTGACGGGTCAATAGTTATTTCCAAAGATAGCACTGAGCAGAAAGTTTATGATTCTGCTAATAATAGATCTGATGTACAATTCGAATATGAAGTGCCTGAACACATTACACAAAAATATGTAATAAAAGAAGGTAGCCTTGTTATAGATATTGATGCGGATGTATATATGCCCGATATAGACTCTGTACCTGTGGCAAAGATTGCCTCTGACCCTTTTACACAGGATAGAGCAGATGAGATAAGAGAATATTTTATGCAGGATGGCATTTTAGTCACTCCGAAAGTCTGGACAAAGTCAGATTATGACGAGTGGATAGTGGAAGCTAAAAAAGGACACCTAGAGAATGGAGAGTACGTATTTGATGAAGGTGATAAGCAATGGGTTGAACAATTGCTTCAAGAAAGAGAAAATGCTCCAGACGAAGATATTATGACTGTGATTACAGACTACTCAATATATCAGGGAAACGTCCTTGAGGGCAGAATTATTAGAGATCAGGAAGAGTATGGATATATGCGGATAACTGAGCGTGAGGTTTGCTTTACAACAAACGAAAATTGTTGGGTCGCTAATGAAACATATGAAGATAATATTACTTGGGAAGAACATGAAATGCCTCAAAAGGAAATTGATTTTACTTTAGAACAGGCAAATAGCTCTGTTCAAGCTTTTTTCGCAGACCTTGGTATAGAAAATATGAGTGTTGTAGAGTGCAACAAGGCCTATTACGGAGAAGGATATTCAAATGGATACGAGATTGACTACGGCGGATATCAAATGGTATTTATGCGTGAGTTTGGCGGATTAACTCCTGTTCAATTGGGAGGATTTAGTATGAATTATGATGATGACTATGATTATTTACCTCCAGCTGAATTAGAGCAGATACGTATATTTGTTAATGAATATGGTGTTGTAACCTCTTTCTATTGGATGAACCCCATAAGAATAGTTGAAATTATGACAGAACATGTAGACATTTTATCTTTTGATGAATTAATGACAAGGTTTGAAGAGTTTTTAAATATAAAATATGCATACCTTGATGAGCGTGAACAAAGCCGTTTAAGGATTATGGATATTTATGAGATTAAACTTGGACTTAATTATCTGCCTCTTGTAAACAATTCAGAGGAATTTATGTATGCGCCATGCTGGTTTTTTGTGTATAAGGATTACCCGCAGTATACAGATGAAGAGCTAGTAGAATTTGAAAGCAGAGAATGGCTGTTTTTAGACTGGGAGGACAAGGATGATGACTTTTATATTCTTTCTGCAGTGGATGGAGCAAGTGTATCAGTATATACTCAGCAAGCTTTTGACGATATGATGAAGAATAGACCATCGGCTACAGAGATTCCTGATTAATAAATTAAGTATATATAAGGATATAATTATGGAACAAAGAATAAAAGATGAGCCATTAATATTAGCTCGAAATATAACAAAAATATATAAGACAGATAAAACAAGGCTAAAAGCACTATCTAATGTAAATCTGGATATTATGCACGGTGAATTTGCTGCAATTGTCGGCGCATCTGGCAGTGGTAAGTCGACACTTCTGTCTTTGCTTGCAGGCTTAGAAAAACCCAGCGCAGGCAGAATAATGATAGGGGGCAGGGGGATACATCGGCTGAGCGAAGAGCAGCTGGTTAATTTCAGGCTTCAAAACACAGGATTTGTTTTTCAGTCATTTAATTTGTTTGATGTATTAACTGCTCAGGAAAATGTAGCATTTCCGCTGATGGCACAGGGCGTTTGTAAAGCAGAGAGAATGGAAAAAGCAAAGAGACTTCTAAGTGAATATGGACTTAGCAAGCATCTGCATCATAAGCCAAATGAGCTATCAGGTGGTGAACAGCAAAGGGTATCCATTGCAAGGGCTGTTATTGCACAGCCCAAGATAATATTCGCAGATGAACCAACAGGTAATCTGGACAGCCACACAGCAGATATAATAATTGAGAGCTTAGCGGAAATAAACAATAAAAAGGGCACGACAATTTTGATGGTTACTCATGATATGGAGCGGGTGAAATATACTGATAGAATAATAAACATTGCAGACGGAATGATTACAGAATGATGGATACGAGGTTAATAAGATGAAGAAAAAAATAAAGATAGTTATGATATTTATGATATTAGCATCTACTATATTTATACCCGCAAAAGCAGAGACGGGTATATTAGTAATTGACTTGCTGAATGCATATGATGATATGGAGATTTCATATATCGATGGCTATACACCGGAAATTGCAAATAGCAAAGTCAATATACTAATGCCTCTTGTCATAGATACAGATGATGTAATTGATAATTCCAGAATAAAGGTAACCTTTGATACGGGAAGTTCTGGGTATTCACCATTTTATACAGGCGATTATTACGGATATTATTATCTGGAGGAATATGAAATAAATAATTCAGGTGATATGAAG
Source organism: Eubacteriales bacterium (assembly GCA_040883315.1). Classification (GTDB taxonomy): domain Bacteria; phylum Bacillota; class Clostridia; order Christensenellales; family UMGS416; genus JAFGUF01. Next base: position 160,968 of record JBFLKU010000019.1, on the reverse strand, counting down.
CAGGCATATTTAATAGACTATAAGATACCCTTGCTCTGGAGCAGAGTGAACGGCAGCTATCCTGTTGTTGTGAATGCAGAGTATAAAATAGACGGCGAAACATATATTCAGGAATTCATTGTATATGTAGTTATTACAGACGGCAAGCAAAGGTATGAATATAAATCCGATAAAGAACCTAGGTCAAAAGACAGCCATGCAGCACCTGACATCATAATTTCTGAATATTATTTCAGTGAAGATATTATAAAAGCAGGCGATGAATTTCAGCTGTATATGACCCTAGAAAACACAAGTGACACATGGCATGCGTATAGCATTCGCATAGATTATGACGGCGAAACTACAGATATAATATCATCTGACAATGTGGGGTCATTGTTTATAGAGGAGCTTGAGGATAAGGAAGAAACGGGCATAGTTATCAAACTTAGAGCTCGCAAGGATGCAGAGGCAGGCGCACAGAAGATAACAATAAACTTGAATTATATGGATAATTTAGGTTCAGAATGCTCATCCACTGATACTGTAGTAGTTGAGATCCAGCAGCCTATAAGAGTGGAATATGATGATGTAAATATATCCTCCAAAGTAAATGCAGGTGACAGCATGCCCATATCTATGCAGGTATTTAATATGGGAAAATCATCTGTTTACAATGTGTTGGTTTCGGTAGAGATGCCGGGCGTAATACCAGATGGGAGTGCGTATTTAGGAAATATGGAAAGCGGAGAATCAGCAACTGCGGAGATATATGCATTCTTCGGCACGCTGGATATGGGCAAATACGGACTGGACACAGACTACAAATACGGTGCATCTGTCGGCACAGTAACCCTATCTTACGAGGATGAATATGGCGAAGTATACACGGAAACAATAGATGTGAAAACTACCATAGAGCGCCCTGTATTTGACGACTTATACAGCCAGGATGATGAAGAGGAAGAAGAGGTGGAGAAAATGAGCAGCTGGTGGATTTCCGTAGGAATACTAGTTGTAATAGCCGCTTTTATATTGGGCATTACATCATATAGAAGAAAAATAAATCAGCTAAAAAGAGAGTACGGACATCTAGATGATTAATATTGGTGAAATATAATGAAATTTATTGATTTAATAAAGTTATCTATTCTAAATCTGTATAGAAGAAAATCTCGAACTGCTCTTACTATCGTAGGTGTGGTTATAGGCACTGCGTGCATTGTAATAATGATTTCTTTAGGACTTACTAATTTAGTTCAGTTTAATGAAATGCTTGATAATTCTGATTTAGAGAAAATAGAAGTATATACTGATGGATATAATGAGCTTAACACAGCCAAACTTAATGATGCTGCTGTAAATGCTTTTTTAAATATTGAAAATGTGGATTTAGTTATTCCGGAAAAGCGCATTATTTTTTATGCTGAAATCAGAGAATATTATGCACCTTATTTTTACGCAACGGCAGTTCCCGCAGAATATTTATATAAATATGCAGAGATAGACGAAGGGCAGCTGATTAATCCTGATAGTGCGATGGTTCAGATAGTGATGGGCGAAGGCGCATACAGCAACTTTGCTAAAAATGATGATGAATATGGGCGTAATTATTCCGGACCTAATATAGACTTCCTCTCATCAACTATCGATTTATATCTTGGAGGCAGACAGGCAATGGAGGATGAAGAAATCCCAACATCTAAAAAATATAAGGCAGAGATTGTGGGCATATTAAAAAATGAAAGTGAATATTACAAAAATTCAGATGTTTATATTAGTCTGGAGATGGCGCAGGAAGTATTGAGCGAAAGCTATAAAACGGCGAATGCAGTAGATTTATCAATTAATGAGTACGACACTATATATGTGTACGCAGACAGCATGGATGATGTGCAGGAAATACTAGATATTATACGAGACTATGGATTTGAGGCATATTCAAACACGGAATGGATAACGGAACTTAAAGCTCAGCAAAAAGCACAGCAAGGGCAACTTTTATTTATAGGATTGATTGCGCTTATAGTATCTGCAATTGGCATAGCAAACACCATGATGACTAGCATAATAGAGCGCAAAAAGGAAATCGGTGTGATGAAGGTGATAGGGGTATCTATCGTTAAGATACGCACATTATTTTTGATAGAGTCTGCAATAATCGGTGCAGCAGGCGGATTAGCAGGCTGCATAATTGCACATATATTTAGCTATGCTGTTGTTTCATACGGCGATGCAGTTAATTTTCTGGGAATGTCATTTCAATCGGGGATGAAGTTTATTATGCCTCTATGGCTGGACTTATCTGCTATTGGTATTGCGGTTATCGTCGGTGTGACGGCAGGATTTTTCCCTGCAAGACGGGCGACTATGCTTAGTGCTTTGGAAGCTGTGAGGGGATAACTTTTCCTAGAATGCTTTTGAAGTAATAAATAATTATATATATATATACTTAAAATATTACTATAATTCCTATATTATGCAAGTATATTATGTTATAATAGCAAAATAATTATACATTATTTGGAGTCTTCACATTAACCTTTTTTAGTATATTTATATTTATGGAATTATGAACAAACTTTAAACAATCATTTAAAACGGGTCAAAAATAGCCTTACTCACTGCTTATAAGTGAGGGGCTTTTTATTTTATGTAGATTTGCCCGTCAAAAATGGCACCTTGAAAATTAAATAGCAAATCATTTTAAGTACATGCTGTCTGCTGTGGGTGTACATCTGCAGCGATAGAATTTGCCAAGAAATGAGCGAAATATTCAAGTGTGAAACTGAATATCATATTGCGATGAAAGGCAGGCAGCTAACATGCTAAACGTTGGTCGGCTATACGATGAAGTTTATTCTTCTAAAAATGGGCGAGGTGGAATTCCTATGTGTTAATAAACAACTTAAAATGATAAGAAAACAAATCTAAAAGATATATACTATGCGACACATTATAGTGTCGCATCCATATATTATTTAAAAAGGGGAGTATTGATGGAATTATTAGAGAGACAGGATTTAAAGGATATAAAAAATGTAAGTATTGATTTAGAAACGTCTACAGAAGAAAGAATAAGGAGCTTTATTGCACAAATTGGAAATCCTTATTGTTATAAGTACAATAATACAGTAGTACAAATAAGATTTTCTGGCGAAGAAAAGCTAGAAGATAAATTGTTAAACCATATAATAAATAAATAGCTCTATATTTTGAATATAGGAAAACTTGTGCTAAATTGATTATGGCACTAAAAAATCCTATTGAGTAATACAAATACTAATAGGAGCGTTTACTATGGCAAGAAAACAATTTTATACAGATGAACAAGTCCAAGAACAAATATTTAAAAACGAATGGAAAGTCGGGTTATATATAAGACTTTCAAGAGAAGACGGTGATAAAGCCGAAAGTGACAGTGTAGTTAATCAGAAGAAACTTTTAAGTAGATATGTTGAAGAACATGAAGAATTTGTTGATTTTGATTATTTTATAGACGAAGACGAAACAGGCACAAATTTCAATAGACCTGCATTTCAACAAATGATAAATAAGATAAAAGATAATTCTATTAATTGCATAGTTATTAAGGACTTATCAAGACTAGGAAGAGACTACATTGGAGTTGGAAAATATATTGAACATATTTTACCACAGTATAACTGTAGATTTATTTCAATTATAGACAGACTGGATAGTTATAAAAATCCGAATGAAATTAATAGTTTAATAGTAAGAGTTAAAAGCTTGGCACATGATAAGAACAGCCAGGATATATCTAAAAAAGTTCGTGCAACGAAGAATATGCAGAGGAGAGAAGGAAAGTATATTTCGCCACTAGCACCATTTGGTTATAAAAAAGACCCAAATAATAAATACAAATTAATAATTGATGAAGAAGCTGCCGGAATAGTACGAAAGATATTTGACTGGTATTTAGAAGGCTATGGAATGGTAAGAATAGCTCAAAGGCTAAATATGCTGGGTATAATGATAAGAAAAGACTATAGAAAATATGGTTCTCTATATTATTCAGATGATACAGTAAGAGATAACTGTGGCTGGAAACCAAATGCAATAAGCGACATAATCACAAACAAAGCATATATAGGAGCTGTAGTTCAAAGGAAAAGAACAACCAGGGATTATAAAAATAGAAAAGCAATTTATTTAGAAGAAAAAGATTATATTATTGTATATGATATGCATGAGCCAATCATTGATAAAAAGAAGTTTAGTAAGGTTCAGGAACTTTTAAAAAGCAAATGTGTAAAAACTTGCAACAGGGACGAAAAAGTGCATTTGTTTTCAGGATTGCTGCGTTGTGAGGATTGCAAATCACCAATGATAAGAAACAGTACTTTTCAAAAGGGTAAATGGTACACTTATTACAAATGCAAATCATATAACCAAAGGGGTAGTGTAATATGTCGATTTTCCCATAGTATTAAGCATGAACAAATATATTCAATTGTATTGGCCAGTATTAATGCACAAATTCAATCTTTGGTAAATATTAAAAGAGTTATAGAGCAGATAAATCAAAGTAAAAGCATTCAAAAACATTCATTAAATTATGATAAACTCATATCAAAAAAGCAAAATGAAATTGAGAGATTAAAATTATTAAAAGTAAGTATTTATTCTGATTGGAAATTAGATGTTCTATCTAAACAGGAGTATTTATTCACGAAGAAAACTTATGATACACAGACTGAAAAAATAAAAACAGAAATTGAAGCACTTATCAGTGAAAAGAAAATTGATGAAGATATAAGAAATAATCAATTTCAATGGTTAGAGAATATTGTTAAAGGTGGATATATTAAAAGTTTAAATCGAGAGATTATTTTACTATTTATAGATAACATATATATTACAAAGGATAAGAACATAAAAATAGTTTTTAAGCATCATGATCAATTTAATAAACTGCTCACTTATGCAGAGAATCACGTTAATGATTCATATACCAATATAGGAGGAAGCTATGCTGCAAAATGAGAAGAAACAACTTTTAGCAGAATGGAACACAGCTATATATGTAAGAATATCTGAAGAAGAGCACAGCAAATCAGAACATGACAGCATAACTAATCAAATTACTTTATTGAGGGAATATTGCGACAATAACTTATTAAATATAATACAAGTATATGAGGATGATGGATGCAAAGGCGGTAGTTTTGACCGCCCTGCATTTCAGCAGATGATTAAAGATATCGAAAAAGGCATTATAAACTGTGTTATTGTAAAGGATTTATCGAGATTTGGTCGAGAGCATATTGAAGGTGATTATTATTTAGAAAAATTCTTTCCAAGCAAAGGTGTTAGGTTTATTGCTATGCTTGATAATATTGATAGTGTAGCTGACCCTGAACGAATGAATAGTATAGAAGTTCCTTTAATGAATTTGCTAAACGAACAGTATTTAAAGGATGTTTCTAATTCAACTAAAATCAGCCTTAGCATTAAGCGGAAAGAAGGTAAATTCGTTGGTGCAGTGGCTCCATATGGCTATATGAAGTCGACCATGGATAAACATAAGCTAATTATTGATGAAGAGGTAAAGTCAATTGTAGAGCAGATATTCAGCTTATACATTGATTACCATAGCCAATCGGAGATAGCACGAATTCTTAATCAAAACAGAATTCTTACCCCAAGTTTATATAGGAAGAGTAAAGAGGGTAAAGATACTAAATCGAATTCTAAATGGACATCTACAACCATAAAGAAGATATTAACTCAACCAATTTATACAGGTGATATGGTACAAGGCAGAACAAAGTCTTATAGCCATAAGGTTAATAAGAGGATACCATTAACTAAAGATGAATGGGTAAGGATAGAAGGTACGCATGAAGCAATAATTGATAAGACGATTTTTAATCAAGTTCAATCTATGATAACGAAAAATGTTAAGCCGACTAGCGAAGTTAAGCCTTCTCTTTTTGCCGGATTACTTGTGTGTGCAGAATGCGGAAAACAAATGCAACGCAGTGTTGTATCACCTGCTGATAAAAGATATAGTAATTTTGTTTGCTCAACTTATAAGAAATTCGGGAAATCGGTATGTTTATCTCATTTGATTTCAGAAGAAGTGATTTCTGAAATATTAATATCTTCGTTGAATTTGCTAATCAAATCAATGATAGATGTTGATACTATATTAGCTGCAAAAGACAGCAAGAATAAAGGGAAGAGAATAAGTAAGCTTGAAACCGAGATTTCGATGCTTAGCAAGAAACAAATTGAACTTAAAGGATTGAAAACAGGAACGTATAACGATTTAAAACTTGATATAATAACAAATGATGAATACAAGGATATTATTAGTTTTTATAATAAGCAAATAGATAGCATAGATGACAGTATAAAAAAGAAAAAAGAGTTGGTAGATGTTACTGCTACGAATCAACATCATAATGAAGAGTTATTTGTTCATTTTAATAGGTATAACGGAATTACTAAATTAACAAGATCTATGGTCTGTGATTTTGTTGATAGTATTACTGTAGATAATGAACGGAACGTTGTAATTAATTACAGATATGCAGACGAGATAAAAGAATATATTGAGTTATAATATAGTTAAAAAAATGCAATGAAATTTTATTTGTTAATTAATATATGATAATATAAAAGTACATCACCGATAAGTGATGTACTTTTATACTCTCAAGGAGCTAAATTTTTGTCCTAATAGAACTATTGGCGGAGAGAGGGGGATTTGAACCCCCGGTACCTTTCGGCACAACGGTTTTCGAGACCGCCACAATCGGCCACTCTGTCATCTCTCCAGCTATATATTACATTTTATCCGGCGCTTTTACGCCGATTAAATATAATCCGGTTTTTATTACCTGCTTTGTACACTTTGAAAGTATAAGACGTGCACGCACCTTTTCATCGCCATCTTCATCTATAATCCTATGCTCGAAATAATATTTATTAAATGCCTTAGCAATTTCTATAACATGCCGTGTTATTAGTGAAGGCTCGTATTTCTCAGCAGCATTTTGCACCACTTCTGGAAAATCACGAAGCAAGGTTATCACTTTGTTCGCATCTTGATTATCAAGTGTAGAATAGTCTGCATCTCCATCTAGTAAAACATCTGATTTTTCTAGTACTGAAGCACAACGTGCGTGGGTATACTGAACGTATGGTGCAGTTTCTCCTTCGAAGCTAAGTGCACTATCCCATGAGAAAACGATATCTTTTATACGATTATTTTTAAGCGCCGCGAATATAACAGAACCAATGCCAACTGTTGTAGCAATTTCTTCTTTGTTCTCTAGGTCAGGGTTCTTCTCGTTGACTATTTGCAATGACTTCTCTACAGATCTGTTTAATAAATCTTTCAGCTTAATTATGTTTCCTTTACGGGTGGACATTGCACCTTCTTCCATGCTTACATAGCCATAGTTTACATGAACTAAGTCATTATAATAATCTTTGCCCATTAGCTCAATGACTTTGAAAAATTGTTTGAAATGCAAATCCTGCTGATATGCGGTTACATATAGGCATTTATCGAAATCATAAGTATCTTTACGATATTGAGCTGCGGCGATATCGCGAGTGGAATATAAAGTGGCTCCGTCTTTTTTTAATATCATGCATGGGGGCATATTGTATTCATCCAGCTTTACTACCATTGCGCCTTGGTCTTCCACTAAAAGATTTTTTTCCTTTAGTTCACCTATGATTGGTTCCATTTTATCTTGATAAAATGCTTCTCCGTTGTAGCTGTCAAATTTTATTTCAAGCATATCATATAGTTTGTTTACTTCTTCTAAAGTTATTTCCTTGAATAGCCCAAACAGTTCTAGAGCCTCTTTGTCGCCCATTTCTATCTTTTTGAACCATGCACGAGCTTCATCATCCATTGCTTCGTTTTCTTCTGCGTCTGTATGATACTGCACGTATATGCGTGTTAGCTCGGCAATTCCGCCTTGCTCAACTTGCTCTTTGGATGAATATAATTTGTAGGCAACAATTAGCTTGCCGAATTGTGTGCCCCAGTCACCAAGATGGTTGATACTTATTGTATTATAGCCTAGATGCTTATAAATTCTGTTTAGCGAGTTGCCAATAACTGTGGTTGATAAGTGACCTATGTGCATAGGTTTTGCGATGTTAATAGATGAATAATCCAGACAAATAGTCTTATCTTTTCCGATGTCGCTGCCGCCGTATTGTTCATTCGAATCCATTATTTTGCTCAAAATATCTGCACTAGCATTTGCTTTATTTAAATAAAAGTTTAAATAGCCGTTTACGCTTTGTATTTTTTGAATGTTCCCATCGGTTTTTAATTGCTCTGCAAGCATATCAGAAATCATAGGAGGAGCTTTTCTCATGGTCTTTGAAAGCTTAAAGCAGGGTAGGGCAAAATCGCCCATTTCAGCTTTAGATGGGATTTCCAGCATTTCCTCAATTTCTTCATTGCTTAATTCGATTAAATCAGATAATTTACCAGCAATTAATTTTTTATAATCCATTCGTTCTCACCTTTATGTCATTTTGCAAATTCTTTATGTAGTATAACTGATTTTTAACTGTAAAACAAGTTGTTTAAAAATTTTTAACTTGATATATTGACAGGAAATAGAAGTTGGTGTATTATTGTATTTGCGTAAAGGCGCAAATAAGAAAATGAAGGTAAATTGATGGAAAAGATTTTCAAGGCGATAGGAGACTATTCCAGAGTAAGAATTATAAATTTGTTAATTAGCGGCAGGCTTTGTGTCACAGAGCTTAGCAATGTGCTGCAGATGTCTATTTCGGCAGTATCAAGGCACTTGTCCAGGCTAAATCTCGTAGGAATAATCGAAGATAAGCATGAGGCACAATGGGTATATTACGAGGTATCGAAAGAGTTTGCAGCGAATAATTCCCTGCTGCTTGACTACATACAAAAAGTAGCTGAAACAGATAGTATGCTGAAAGATGATGCAATTCGTTTGCAAAGATATAAATCCAGCGAATACTGCTGCAAGGATTTGACCGCTTGCAAAGTAGAGGTTGAAAAAATAATGGGAGGCAACAATGAGTAAAAAGAAAGTAGCTTTTATATGTGTGCACAATTCATGCAGATCACAAATGGCAGAAGGCTTTGGGCGTTATTTTGGTGAGGATGTCATGGAATCTTATTCTGCTGGAAGCGAAGAATACCCGGAAGTGAAGCCACTGGCTGTGGAAGTGATGAAAGAGGCTGGTATTGATGTATCAAATCAATATCCTAAGCTTATAAAAGATATACCACAGGATTTGGACTATGTGATTACAATGGGCTGCGGAGTACAATGTCCTATAATAAAAGGTGCTCATAAAGAGGACTGGGGGCTGGATGACCCATCAGGAAAGAGCATAGATGAATTTAGAAAAACAAGAGATCAGATAGAGATAAAGGTAAAGGAGCTAGTAGAGAGAATTAAGAACTCTGCTGAATAAATAATATGTTTATATGGTTGGATAACATAGTAACATGGCTAGTAGAAAGCGTATTTAAAGTATCTGTTGCTACACGTCTGGGAAGCAGCATTCACTTTTTCATATACGACAGCGTAAAAATAATAATCCTCTTAAGCTTAATGATATTTGCAATATCATTTATCAGGTCGTTCTTTCCTCCTGAAAAGACAAAAAAGATATTAACAAGATTTAAGGGAGTGCAGGGAAACATAGTGGCATCACTACTGGGTGTAGTAACGCCGTTTTGCTCATGCTCTTCCGTACCTATTTTTATAGGCTTTGTAGAGGGCGGAGTGCCGCTGGGGCTGACATTTTCGTTTTTGATAACGTCACCAATTGTAAATGAAGCGGCAATAGCTTTGCTTCTTGGAATGTTTGGATGGAAGGTCACATTGATATATGTACTCAGCGGAATATTCGTAGGTGTTGTCGGCGGACTGATAATAGGGGCACTAAAGCTGGAAAAATACGTAGAGAGCTATGTGTATGAAACGCACCTTGCGGATGTTGAACAGACTAAAATGACTTTTAAAGACAGAATTAACTATGCATTGGGTGAAGTGAAGGCAATAGTAAAGAGAGTATGGATTTTCCTTTTAATAGGTATTGGTCTGGGAGCTGCAATCCACGGATATGTTCCTGAAGATTTCTTAATTAAATTTGCACATGAGAACAATCCTTTTGCAGTAATAATCGGAGTTATAGCAGGTATTCCTTTATATTCAAATGCTGTGGGAACAATACCTATTGCACAGGCTTTGATAGCAAAGGGAATTAATTTAGGAACAGCGCTAGCATTTATGATGGCAGTGACGGCCATGAGCCTACCAGAGATGATACTGCTGAAAAAGGTGATAAAGCCAAAACTGATTGCTGCATTTGTGGCTATTACAGGCATTGGTATAATATTTGTAGGATATTTATTTAACTGGATTGAATATTTAATAATGTAAAAGTAAAGTGAGGTATTAAAATGGAAGTAAAAGTATTAGGCGGCGGCTGCGCAAACTGCATTAAGCTGGCAGCAAACACAAAGGAAGCACTGGAAGAAATGAGCATTGATGCAGAAATCATCAAAGTGACAGAAATGGCAGACATACTAAAACATGGTGTAATGTCAACACCTGCACTTGTGATTGATGGAAAAATAGTTGCATCAGGCAGAGTTTTGAATAAAAAAGAAATAGTGAAATATCTAGGCAGTTTATAATTTATTTTTCTGTCAAATGCCCTTCGTGAGATAGACCGGGAAAGTCTAGCTGGCGGAGGGCTTCGTATAATACTATGTTTGCACTATTCGCTAGATTTAATGATCTGGTTACAGGCTTCATTGGAATACGCAAAGATTTTTCATAATTTTCTTTTAGTAGTTCTTCTGGCAGCCCTTTGGTTTCTGCTCCGAAGAATAGATAGTCATTATCTTGGAATTTTGCATCAGAATATCTAAGTTTTGCTTTAGTTGTGAGGAAATAAAAATTTCCGTCTTCATTTTTCTCCATAAAATCATCTAGATTTTCATATATAATAACATCTACAAAACTCCAATAATCCAGCCCTGCACGTTTTAGATATTTGTCCTCTAGTGAAAAACCAAGAGGCTTTATAAGATGCAGCACAGCGCCTGTAATAGCGCAGGTTCTTGCTATATTTCCTGTGTTTGAGGGGATTTCTGGATTTACCAATACTATATTTAAAGCCATTTACATATCCTTTTTGTTTTATTATTGTTTTTGATATTATATCATGCATGAAAAAATGAGACAAACAAATAATTGGATAAAACAAGCATACAAATAAAAAGTTGAAATCAACATGCTTATACTATATACTTGTACTAGATTTTTGCATTTTTGTGCAGAAGATAAAAATTATGAGGAAATTATAATGATTAAATCTATACAGTACTTTTTTAAAGGAATGATTATTGGTATAGCTAATATTATTCCCGGTGTATCCGGCGGAACACTGGCACTTGTTTTAAATATATATGAGCCATTAATTGAAGGCATACATAATATTTCATGGAAAACAGTGGTAAAATTCTTCAAGCTTTTCACATTTAAAAAGGTAGCAGCAAAAGAATTTGCTGAAGAGATGAAAAGAATTAAGCTTGGTCTTTTAGTTTTGGTGATAGCTGGTGCAGGAGTGGCAATTTTGCTTTTATCCAGCCTGATGACATATCTAATTCAAAACCATCAAGCGCCAACATTTGGATTTTTCTTTGGACTAATTATTATTTCTATAATTATTCCGCTAAAGATGATAAAGAAGATAAACTTCAAAGTAGTTTTAGCATTAGTTATAGCTATAGCATTGATAATTGGCTTATCTATGCTGGAAACTGACGAAAGCAAGATACAAAAGGAAGAGCAAAAAATACTGATGGAGCAATCGGAAACCATAGACACTGAGAGCAATAGTCTTTTAGACTATGCTTACCTGATGCTTTGCGGCGGAGTAGCAATGTCTACTATGATAGTGCCGGGCGTCAGCGGATCTTTCGTACTGTTGCTGATGGGAAAATACTTTGATGTATTAGAGGCGGTATCATCATTGAATATGCCTGTAATAGGAGCATTTGCTATAGGTGCAATATTAGGGCTTCTGCTTTTCTCCAGATTTTTAAATTTCCTGCTGAAAAAGCACCACGATACTACAATGGGCTTTTTAACAGGACTTGTAATAGGCTCTTTGTGGGCTATCTGGCCATTTAAAGATCTGCATACTCTATCTAGCGGCGAAGTTATTACATTATCAAATATCCTGCCAAAATCATTTGGGGCAGGCGAGCTGCTGACCGTTGGGACTATTGTAGCTGGTATGGTGATTGTTGTGATAATGATATTGCTTGAAAAGCGCAATAAAAAAGAAGCTGAATAAGAATTACAATAAATCTATCTTATAAAGATAGATTTATTTTTGCTTGACACGTGCATGCAAATGCACGTATAATATGCATATGAATAAATACAAAGGGAACATACCTCAAAGCAATATTGACACAATAGATGGGCTGATTAAGGATGGCATTTTCAAGGTGCTTAGCGAACCGGTGCGCTTAAATATCATTAAATTTCTTGTCATTAATGGTGAGTCTGACATTTCAACTATTGCTAAATCATTCACACAGGATAGATCTGTTATATCAAGGCATTTGATGGTGATGGAGCAGGCTGGTATTTTAGAAAAATCAAAAGAATCACGCTATGTTGTATATTCATTTAATGGCAGAGAGTTTTTGAGCAAACTAGAAAGTGTAGTGGAGACAATACGCACCTTGGTGGATTCCTGCGATGAATGCGAAGATTAGTGAACTTTGTTTTATATTTTTTATCATTGGCGTGCATATATGTGCACGGATACACACTTAAGGAGATTTTATGAAAAAAGAACTTTATTATTTTACAGGAACAGGCAACACATTGCATATAGCGAAGGAAATAGCAAAAAATATGGACGGAGCTGATTTGATATCAATTTCGAAATTGAAAAATACGCAAGTGGTGGAAAGCAGTGCCGACATCACAGGAATTATTTTCCCAGTTTATTTTATGAATCCACCAGATATTTTGGAGGAGTTTTTCGAAAAACTAAAAATAAAAGAAGGAAGCTATTTATTTTTGGTGTGTAACTGCGGTGCAAATTTTGGAGGCACATTGAAGGTGGCAGAGAAAACATTGAATAAAGGCGGAAATAAATTATCAGCAGCATACAATATATATATGCCTGACAATAGCATAGCCTTCCCGACGCCATTGGATGAACATGATGGAATGATTGAGAAGATGATAGAAGAAACAAAACAAATTGCGCTGAATGCAATTAATGGGGTGCAAAATGTACCTATAGGGAATATGTCAGCTTCATTTTTCGGCAATGTATTAATGAAAAATGCATGCAAAGGTATTTTGGGATTTGACAAGATGAAGCTGGATGCACAAAAGTGCACAAACTGTGGAATATGCCAGAAAGTATGCCCAGTTAACAATATTGAATCTGGTGAACAAAAGCCAGAGTGGGGTAACGAATGCCAGATGTGCTTCGCATGCATTCACTATTGTCCGCAGAAGGCTGTGACATATAAAAGGCAAAAGCCAGAGAAAGACTATCAATATAGAAATAAATATATAAATATTAATGAAATAATGGATAGATGAATTAAACAAAAAAACCTGATTATGAACAAATTAATCAGGCTTTTTTATATTATGTACACTTTAAGGTGAACTTAGAATGGTTGTGGTGTACAATAAATAGACATAAATGAAAATAAATAATATAATATAAATATTAAACAAAGGAGAATAGATTATGTATATAGCTTTAGCGATAGCTGCTGTAGTAGTTGTTTGGATCATTGCGTCCTACAACGGGCTTGTAAAGATGAGGAACATGGTGGAGGAAGCATTTGCCACTATGGATGTTTACCTAAAACAACGTTATGATTTAATCCCTAACTTGGTTGAGACAGTAAAAGGATATGCAAAGCACGAAAGCGAAACGTTTGAAAAGATAGTTCAGGCAAGAAGCAAAGCAATGAATGCAAAGACATCTGAAGAAACGGTAGCGGAGGAAAACAATCTGACACAAACCTTGAAGTCTCTTTTTGCTTTGGCTGAGAACTATCCTGATTTAAAGGCAAACCAAAACTTCATAAATCTGCAAGGCCAGCTGCAAAAGGTGGAAACAGACATTGCACAGTCTAGAAAATATTTTAATGCAATAGTCAGAAGATATAATACAAAAGTTGAACTTTTCCCTCAGTCTATTGTTGCACAAATGTTTAAATTCAGCAGAAAAACGATGTTTGAAGTATCTGATGATTCACAAAGAGAGAATGTTTCTGTAAAGTTCTAGTAATTGGAGATTAAGATGAAGAGAATACTGAAAATCATTTCAGCTGTATTTATTGCAGCACTTTTTTCAATGAGTGCTACAACTGCTTATGCATATGGGACCTTTGATATCGAAACATACATTGTAAATATTAATGTCCTAGAAAACAATGTTTTGGAGATAGAGGAGACTATTTATGCTGATTTTTTCACACAAAGTCATGGAATATACAGGGACATACCATTAAAGCAAATTCTTTATAGAGATGTGGATGGTGTAGAAGTGCAAAGCAAACAGTCTGCAATAATTTCTGATATTGATGTGATAGACCAAAAATACAGCGTTGAAAAAATAAGCTACGGCAAAAGGATAAAAATCGGCGATAAAGACGTATATATAGAGGGTATGCAGAAATACCATATTAAATATACTGTAGATTTAGGTGACGATGGCATAGACGATTTTGATGAATTTTACTGGAATGTTATAGGAACCGAGTGGTCAGCTTCTATAAAGAATGTAGCGGTTACAATAAACATGCCAAAGGAATTTGATGCTGAAAACATAGGCATATCCACCGGATACTATGGCACCGTAGGAACTAGTATCATAAAAATGAAAGTGGACGGCAATAAAATTACGATGTATACAACCGAAGAGTTGTATCCATATGAAGGTGTTACCGTTAGAATTCCTCTGCCAGAAGGATATTTTGTGAATGAAAGGCAAAGAACGGACTGGTCAAAAGTGTTTTCGTATGGTTCGCTGGCGCTAGTTTTGCTGACTGCATTCACATGGCTTTTGAGAGGCAAAGACGACAAAATATACCCCGCACCCGAATTTTATCCACCTGAAAACATGACGCCAGCTGAAGTTGGCTATATTATTGATGGACATGTAGACACAAAAGATGTACTATCCTTGCTGATGTATTGGGCCGAAAAAGGATACATCAAGATAGTAGAAGTAAAAAACAATGATTTCTATTTAATTAGACTAAAAATGTTAGACGATAATATTGAATATTATGAAACAAAGATGTTTAATGATTTATTTAAAGGCAGATCAAAAACTGAATTCAACAAATTCTTGGATAAAACAGCAAATAATGAAAAGCTGGCAGAAACGTATAATTTTCTTCTAGAAAAGCAGCAAAAAGGAGAAAGCGTTACTTATGTGCGAGTGAAGGATCTGCGTAATGTTTTTTATACTACAATTGATAGTGTCAAAATCAAGATAAAAAGTAAATACACAAAAAAAGAAGGACAAAGACTATATACTAGAAAATCTATGACTTCTAAAGTACTTGCGTTTTTAGTATGTACATGGCCGATATTCTTTGGAAACATTGCAGTGAAGCTGCCAAAGACCGTTTATATGAGCGAAATTGTATTGGGAACATTGTTCTGGTGCGGCGTACTGACAATTTTCTTTTCTATTATGAACCAAGCTGTAGCAAGAAGAAAAAGTACTACGTTAGGAGCAAAGATAGCACAGGTTATTGGTTTTGCCATCATATTAGTGATTTTCACGTTCATTTCTCTAGCTATAATCTCAGCAAAAGCGGACGATAAAAGTATTGCATATACAGCTATATTGTCTACATATATAATAGCTTTTTTCGCAATGTTTATGGAGAAAAAAACGCCCAGCATAAGAAAACTGGAAGAAAAAATACTAGGACTGAAAATGTTTTTGACAAATGCTGAAAAGGACAGAATAGAAAAGCTCGTGGATGAAAATCCTGATTATTTTTTCAATGTCCTGCCGTATGCATATGTATTGGGTGTTACAGACAAATGGTCAAATCAATTCGAAGAGATGGCAATTAAAAAGCCTGACTGGTACGAAAGCACCAGATATACAAACAATAACTTTATTATTCCAAGTTTTACAAGGGACTTCACGAATAATATGAACACTATGAGAAGCACAATGACTTCAAGACCGTCCAGCTCTTCTGGAAGCGGAAGCTATTCAGGGGGCAGCAGCTTCTCTGGCGGAGGAGGATTCTCCGGAGGAGGCGGCGGAGGAGGCGGCGGCGGAAGCTGGTAAAACCGATAAATTGGAAAGCAGGTGATTAAGATTAAAAACACATTTAAAATAATGATAGCTGCCATTTTGGTTTTGCTGTCTGCAAATTCCAGCTCTGTGAAGGCAGATGAATACTTTGTGATACAAAACTATGTAGTTGACATGGAGGTATATGAAAACAATACTATGAGTATTGTTGAAACCATCTACGTTGATTTCACTAGCCCAAGGCACGGCATATACAGAGAGATCCCGATAAGTGGTTATATGACGAGGTATGAAGGCGCTGAAGAGGTGAGAACAAGGTATAGTGCAAAAATATCTGACATTGATGTTGATGGATATAAATTCGACACATACAGAGAAAACAGAAATAAAGTGATAAAAATCGGTGATCCAGATGTTCTGGTAGATGGTCAGCAGATATACAAAATATCATATATGATGGATTTCGGAGATGATGGTATACCAGACTATGACGAACTGTATTTTAATCTGATAGGCACAAACTGGGATACATATATTCACAATGTAAAAATCACTGTGAAAATGCCGAAAGAATTTGATGAAAGTAAAATTGGTCTTTCCAGCGGATATAGTGGAATTCATGGGAGTAATATTTTAGATTATCAACTTGACGGCAGGAAAATAACAATTATTACAACAGAAATACTCCATCCATATGAAGGCATTACAATCAGATTGGAGCTTCCGGAAGGATATTTTAAAAACGAGAGAATGCCATATGACTGGACTAAAATCTATTATATCGGCTTTGCTTTGCTGTTTGCAGGAATATTGATTTTGTGGTTTAGACTTGGGAAAGATGACAAAATATACCCAGCACCAGAATTTTATCCACCTGAAAACCTGACACCTGCAGAGATAGGATATGTAGTGGACGGGACTATAGATGCAAAGGATGTAATTTCGCTGCTGATATACTGGGCAGACAAAGGATACATTAAAATAGAAGAAAGAACTAAAAAGGACATATATATTATAAAGCTAAAATCGCTTTCGGATGAAGCACAGGAATATGAACACAGAATGTTTACAGGGCTATTCAACAAAAAAGCAAATCTTCACCTAGCAGATCTTCTTGGCATATTCGCAGCAGGAAAAAGCACGAAAGAATATCAAGCAGATATAGATGAAATGATAAACAAAGGCGAAGCGATGGACTATGTGCGCGTAAAAGATTTGGAAAATGTATTTTATGTGACAATTGATGCTGTGAAAAAGCTGATAAGAGAAAAATATAAAGATGAAAAGGGAAACAGGATTTTTACCGTAAAATCCATTGTAGCAAAAGTATTTACATTCTTGTTATTTACTTTGCCTATATTCTTTGGAGGGTTGCTTTTGAAAGAGCCATTTGCTGCCAACTCTGAAGTTTTAGCGGTTGGCCTAATATGGCTATGTTTGTTCACTGCTTTTATTTTTGCTTCATTTGACTATCTAATAAGAAAATGGCACAGCACTAAAGAGGGTGCAAAAGCATTTAAAACAACCATAATTTTAATAGCTCTGATTGCTTTATTCTTTGGTACATTAGCTATAATAATACCGAATGCAGATAAATTTATTGAGGGCTTCGTATGCGCTGCAGGTTCGTACATAATGGGTATTATGGGGCTTTTCATGCATAAAAGAACCCCTGAAATGAACAAGCTGCAGGAAAAAATACTAGGACTTAAAATGTTTTTGAATAATGCAGAAAAAGAAAGAATAAATGCATTAGTGGAAGAGAACCCTGAATATTTTTATGGTATTTTGCCATATGCATATGTTTTGGGCATTACGGACAAATGGGCAAAGCAGTTTGAGCACCTTAGCCTCAGCCCGCCAAGCTGGTACAGCGGCTATATGCCTATCACTCATTTTTCACCCTCGGCATTTGAAAACAATCTGACAAGAGGTTTCAACTCCATGACAAGCAGCATGTCATCCACGCCATCAAGCTCAGGCGGTGGCGGAAGCTCAGGCGGTGGTGGAGGCGGCGGAGGCGGCGGAAGCTGGTAGAAAAATACCTCCATAAAACAAATTCATACAGATGTACGGTTGATAAATTTGATATTAATGATATAATTAAATTTGTATTTTTAAGATGAAATAATATATTGAGACAGAGGTAAAAATGGGGCATATTGCGCTTTATAGAAAGTACAGACCGGATAATTTTGACGATGTAATTGGTCAGGATGCATTAATAGAAACCCTGAGGGGACAGGTGATGAATGGGCGTGTAAATCATGCTTATTTGTTCTGCGGACCAAGAGGCATAGGCAAAACGTCTGTAGCTAGGATATTAGCTAAGGCTATAAACTGCAAAAACCCGCAAAACGGCAACTACTGCGGAGAATGCAACGCATGCACATCTCTTAATAATCAAAACAATTTTGATATAATCGAAATAGATGCAGCCTCCAATAATGGCGTAGATAACATACGCGATTTAAGAGAAAATATAAAATTTATGCCAGCTGCAGGAAAATACAGGGTGTATATAATTGACGAGGTGCACATGCTTAGCATTTCGGCATTTAATGCATTGCTGAAAACTTTGGAAGAACCTCCTGCACATATTGTATTCATAATGGCTACAACAGAGCCGGGCAAGCTGCCTATTACGGTTTTGTCCAGATGCCAAAGATTTGATTTTAACAGAATGAAAGCCGCTGACCTTACCAATCTTTTAGATAAGGTGGCAAAACAAGCGGGAATAAAAACGGAAAAGGCTGCATTAGAATCTATAGCCAGAGCCAGCGAAGGCGGGGCAAGAGATGCATTGAGCTTGCTTGATCAATGCAACGCATTCACGCAAGGCGAAATAACCGCGAATCATGTATCCACAATTTTAGGCTCTGCTAATAGGTTGATGTATTTTGCTCTTGCAGATAGCATTATCACGGAAGACACTCCCAGAGCCTTGGCTGGATTTAACAAGATGCTGGATGACGGGTGCAATACGCTTTCAGTAGCACGAGATCTAATGGGGCATTTCAGAGATTTGTTCATTGCAAAGCATGTGAAAGACGTAGCTTTAACGCTTTCTGTAGACGATGTGATGGCATCTAGGCTGGTAGCACAGGCGGCGAAAGCATCAGAGGGTGTTTTGATAAGGTGCATAGAGCTTTTCTCGACCTTAGAGAGCGATTTAAGATACGCAAGCCATCCAAGAATTTTTGTGGAGCTTGCAATAGCAAAAGCATGCAGAAGCGAAAAAGAAAACTCATATGAGAGTGTTTTAGAGCGAATTGAAAAAATAGAAAATGCCATAAAAAATGGTGAAATAGCTGTTGTGCAGAAAACAGAAACAACAGAAACAGATAAAAAAAAAGATGATATAAAAAAAGAAATTCAAGAAGATATTATTGAAGATGAAGACACTGACTATCCCGGGTTTAGCGAACCGCCAGCTGAGGATGAAGAAAATGAATATTTTCCATACGAGGATAAAACACCAGTAAAAAAGGCGGAAGAAAAGCCCGAAAAAACATTGCTGGAAGAAGTGAAAGAGAAAACAGAACAAAAGCCCAACAAGCAAGAGCGAAAAAGTGAAAAACCAAAATCAGGCAGCAAAAAGGACGCAACTGATGCGTGGAATAAGACTATAGAGCTGATAAAAAAGCAGAAAAAGATGGGTGTAGTTACAGCGATGCGCAAGGCTGTGCCCAAAGCATTGGATGATGAAACGCTGATTGTGATGTATGATTCAAACCTGACAGGACTTAGCAGACTGGAAGAACAGGAGAGCAAAAGACTGATAAACGAAGCCTTGACCAATGTATTAGGCAAAGAAATGAGAATGGAAATAGAGCACAGGATTTTGGATGAAGAAGACAAAGGATTTATAGAGGACGTAAGCAAATTCCCTAAAGACTTAATTAATAAAAAATAATTTTATACAAGGAAGGATATATTATGGCAAAACGCAGCGGAGGCTTCCCGGGCGGAGGCGGACAAAACATGCAGCAGCTGATGAAACAGGCGCAAAAAATGCAGCAGGACATGATGAAAGCACAGCAGGAACTGGAAGAGCAGGAATACACAGCTACAGTTGGCGGCGGTGTTGTTTCGGCTACAGTTACAGGATCTAAGGAAGTGAAGTCCATAAAGATTTCTCCGGATGTAGTAGCCCCAGAAGATGTGGAGATGCTGGAAGATTTGGTTCTTTCTGCAGTGAGGGAAGCAATGCAGGCAGCAGAAAAAAGTGCTGCTGAAAAAATGGGCAAAATTTCACCAAACCTGCCGGGAATGTTTTAATGTCTGCATATATTGAATCTCTTGCTAGGCTGATAAACGAGCTGTCGAAGCTGCCGGGAGTGGGAAAAAGAAGCGCAACAAGACTGGCATATCACATTCTAGAAGTGGAAAAAAGCGATGCTGTTAATTTAGCTAATGCTATAATTGAAGCTAGAGAGAACGTGACGTTCTGCCAGCAGTGCGGAGATTTTACGCAGGATGAGCTTTGCCCTATATGCAGCGATAGAAAGCGCGACAGGAGCATTATATGCGTTGTGAGCGACCCCAGAGATGTGGGGGCAATGGAGAGGACGGGAGAGTTTAGCGGGCTCTATCATGTGCTCCACGGCACAATATCGCCAAACAACAACAAAGGACCTGATGATATACGGCTGAAAGAGCTTTTGACCAGGCTGGCTGGCGTGAAAGAAATAATAGTTGCTACCAATCCCGACCTAGAGGGGGAAGCAACTGCGATGTACATTGCAAAGATTATTAAGCCGCTTGGAATAGCTGTCAGCAGAATAGCACACGGCGTTCCTGTGGGCTCTGATTTGCAGTATGCCGATGAAATAACCCTTGGAAGGGCATTAGTTGGCAGGGTAAGTTTGTGACAAAATATGGATATGAATTCTCTTGAAAAGTATATTAATTTAATCGGAAAAAGTACTTGACTATACTCTAAATATGTTATATACTTTTACATGCTCTGAATGATTAGCAAGCGGGCGTGGCGGAATTGGCAGACGCGCTAGACTTAGGATCTAGTGTCTCCGGACGTGAAGGTTCAAGTCCTTTCGCCCGCACCATAATCAATCAGAGCATATATATGCGGGTGTAGCTCAATGGTAGAGCCCCAGCCTTCCAAGCTGGTCACGTGGGTTCGATTCCCATCACCCGCTCCATATAAAGAATGCGGGAATAGCTCAATTGGTAGAGCGTCGCCTTGCCATGGCGAAGGTTGCGAGTTCGAGTCTCGTTTTCCGCTCCATTTTATTTTTTGGGTGATTAGCTCAGTTGGCAGAGCACCTGACTCTTAATCAGGGTGTCCAGGGTTCGAATCCCTGATCGCCTACCAGAGTGATTTCCCATAAGGAAATCACTTTTAGTTTACCATTACATATAAAGCAGTTATAATTGACTAGGATATGAACACTCCGGTCTTGCGAAGCAAGGAATCAATAAAAAGTGGTGAATATAACCCTTATATTATTTATTTTATAATTTTCAACTTTATTTTTAAGGATTACATATTTTGCATGGCTCATATCCTTTGGCTATTGCATTGGTTAACGTAATTTCAATGCAACTATCATTTAAAGACCTGCAACCATATCTATGGTATTTGCTTCCTAAGTTTGTTATGTATACAATTTTTTCGCTTTTAGTAGCTAGCACAGTAGGAGCATCAGTTGTAATAGTGATAGTTGGTGTTGCCGCTTCAATTGATTCTGTCAATATTATTGTTTCAAGGGGTGTGGCAGTTTCTGCGGAGCGAATTATAGGTTCTTCAGTAACTTCATAAGTTGGAAGTGACTTTGATATTTCCTCAATATTATTTTCAGATTTTTCAGCATTTGCGCCAGTTAGTATAAAAGAAATTAGTCCAGCCAAAAACCAAAAAACAAAAACTTGTTTTCTGCCTTGCTTTGCATAAGGAATAAGTGCCTTTTGAGGATTGATTAACCCGATAACCAACATTACAGTGCAGAACAACCAAAGTAAAAGAAAAAAAGCAAACATTTTATATACCTCCACATATTTAAATAAATAATATTACATCAAAAGCAAAAAGTAGCAATAATATACATTATATAACATTGAATAGTGATATAAAATATATTTTTAAAAACCCAATCAATTTACAAAAAATAATAAATAATATATAATATAAATATAATAAATGTTAAGGGGTTTTTTAATGAAATTACTAATAGCCATTGTACAAGACGAGGATGCAGGCAAGCTGATGACAGCCCTAATGAATGAGGGAATCGGTGTTACAAAGCTGGCAACCACCGGAGGGTTTTTGAAGGCTGGAAACACTACACTGTTGACAGGCGTTGAAATAGAAAAACTTGATAAGGCAATGGAAATTATAGAGAAAATCTGCAAATCCAGAAAGCAAATTTCCACAGCACCATCGCCGGTATCCAACAGTGCGGGAGGGTATCTTCCATTTCCAGTAGAGGTAGTTGTTGGCGGAGCCACAGTGTTTGTTTTAGATGTAGATCAGTTTAAAAAATTCTAAGATGAATTTTAGAGACATTATCTGCCCTAATGCCCAGATAGAAGGACTGGAAAGAAGCATCTATTCCAATAAGGTTATTCAGTCTTTGATAATAGAGGGGCAGGAGGGCACAGGAAAGAAAACACTGACAAATATATATGCAAATGCACTAGTTTGCATAAATGATGATGAAAAGCCCTGCGGAAAATGCAAGGGCTGTACTTTATTTTTATCCCAAAATCATCCTGACATTTTTGAAGTATCAAAAGAAAAGAAAAAATCCATTGGTGTAGAGCAGATAAAAGAGCTGCAAAAAGAGGCTATAATAAAGCCTAATGAAAGCACTAAAAAGGTTTTTATAATACACGATGCTCACTCTATGACGCCGCAGGCACAGAATGCCCTGCTAAAGCTCATTGAAGAGCCGCCAAAATATTTGAGCATAATACTTATTTGCGAAAATACAATGCCGTTGCTTGAAACTATAAAGTCTCGATGCTCTATTGTACCGATGCCATACCTTTCATATGAGAACATAATGAATGAACTAATAAAAAGAGGTGTAGACAAGGACAAGGCGAAAATAATAGCTCAGGGGGCAAATGGGAGCCTTGGTAAGGCGCTTAGTAGAGACGGCGGTGACTATCTGAAAAAACGAGAAGAACTTTTAGAAATATTCTTTACATTGTTTAATAGCAAGAGCAAAGGATACGAAGCGGCAGCTTCCAGAAAAGAATCTGCAAGAGAAATGATATGCCTATGGCAGTCTGTAGTGCGTGATGCACTGATGATAAAAAACGGTGAGATTGACAATATAGAAAATATTGATAAAATAAATAAAATAGAAAGCATAGCAAAATCCAGCGATAAAGAGAAATTGATAAATCAGCTGGAAGCCTTGTGTGAAGCTGAAAAAAGAATATACTATAATTCGCAGTATAATTTAGCTTTGGATAATTTAATGACTAAAATATAGGTTTTATATACAGTGTATATTGAAAGGAAGGCAAAATAGATGCCAATTGTAACAGGAGTAAGATTTAAAAGTTCTGGTCGAACATATTTTTTCGACCCAAAGGACTTTGACATAAAATCAGGAGACAGTGTAATTGTAGAGACTGCAAGAGGGCAGGAATTCGGCGACGTGGTGACAGGGCCTCGTGAAGTGCCGGATGACCAGGTGGTGGCTCCTTTGAAAGCTGTAGTTAGAATAGCTACAGAAAACGACGCTGAAAGGCTTCGTGAAAACAAGGAAAAAGAAAAGCAGGCATTTGAGGAATGCGAAAATAGAATTACAAAACATACTCTTCCTATGAAACTGATTGACGTAGAGTATACATTTGACAGGAAAAAAATATTGTTCTATTTCACATCAGACGGCAGAGTGGATTTTCGCGATCTTGTAAAAGACTTGGCATCCACATTTAAAACACGCATTGAGCTGCGCCAAATCGGCGTGAGAGACGAAGCCAAGATGATGGGAGGACTTGGCTCATGCGGCAGGGAACTTTGCTGTAAAACCTTTTTAGGGGATTTTACGCCTGTTTCTATTAAGATGGCGAAAGACCAGGGAATATCGCTTAATCCTTCGAAAATATCAGGGCTTTGCGGCAGGCTGATGTGCTGCCTTGAATATGAGCACGAATTCTATCAGCATGCTAGAGAAAACCTAAGAAAGCCAAACTCTGCTGTAATGACGCCAAAAGGACCAGGATATGTTCTGGATAATCTGATGCTGCAGGAAAAATGCAAAGTAAAGATTATTTTGCCAGGCGATAATTTTGAGGCAATGACATTTAAGTATGATGAGATAATGGATATCTCGGATGATAAAATGAAAATAGAAGTTGAAAAAATAAATTCAGCACCAGCAAATACATTGGTTTTCAACAATCCATATGAGACATGGGATGATGGAGACCTAGAAAAAAAGAAAAACAATAATAACAACAATAGAAACAAAAATAACAACCGAAACAAGAAAAACAAATACAGAGGAAACAGAAACAATAATAAAAATCCAAACAGTGCAAATAACAACCGAAACAAACCAAACAGTGTAAAAAATAAAGATGAATAAATATAGTTTATTTTGCTTTACAAATTTTACATACAGTGATAGAATGACAGATGTTTAAAAGATTAATTTCCGGAGGTTATGTTTAATGGCTTATACAATTAGTGATGAATGCATTAAATGTGGTGCTTGTGAAGGCGAATGCCCAGTAAGTGCAATTTCAGAAGGCGACGCAACATATGTTATTGATGCTGATGCATGCATAGACTGTGGCGCATGTGCGGACGCTTGTCCTGTAGATGCAATCAGCCCAGAATAAGAGATAATAAAAACGACAAAAAGAAAACTGCTTTTATAGCAGTTTTTTTACTATATAAGAAAAGACCTTCGTATTGAAGGTCTTTTATATTTAGTCATCTATATTTATTGCAGTTGAGATATTTACAGAGTGGTCTGCAACACGTTCTAGGTTGCTAAGAATGTCAATGAATATTGTGCCTGCACGTGCATTGCATTGGTTTTTCTTCAGGCGCTTGATGTGAAGCTTGCGCAGTTTTTTCTCCGCTTTGTCTATCTTGTCTTCAAGAGCCAAAACAGTATTTAAGGTTTCTTCATCGTCCGGGTCTTTAAATGCAATCAGTGCATTATCAATAATATCATATACTAGAGCGGAGTATTCTTTCAGCTCTTCCATTGCTTCATCTGAATATTTTGTTTTTCTTTCAATTCTCGATGTTGCGAATTCTGCGATGTTTTCTGCATGGTCGCCTATACGTTCAATATCGCTAACTACGTGGAAAAGACGGCTAATGTATTCGCTGTCGGTTTCAGAAAGCCCCATCAAATTAGCTTTAACCAGATATTCGCTGATTTCATGGTTAAGATAGTCTATTACTTCCTCTTTATCATTAACTGATTTAATTAATTTTTCATCCTGATTTAAAAATGCATCTATAGCATTGTGTATATTATCTCTTGCCATCTGTGCCATTCTGTCAACTTCCAGTCCGATTTGTGCAGTTAAGACAGTTGGTGTTGCAAACATATGGTTTTCCAAAAATTGCAGTTTCTTTTCTTCTTTCTTTTCTTCTTCTCCTCTAATAAGCTTCTTTGACAGGTATACAAGTCCACCCGCAAAAGGAAGAAGCAAGAGTGTCATTGAAACATTGAATATTGTGTGGAAATATGCCAGCTGCACCTTAGTAGACTCTGCTAATGTGCTGACCCACGGAACTATAGGAAATACTTTGATTAGCAAGATGAATACAACCGAGCCTATTACATTAAACATCAGATGTATAAATGCTGCACGCTTTGCTGTTTTGTTTGCACCGATTACTGAAAGTATTGCTGTGATACATGTTCCGATATTGAAACCTAAAACAATAAATACAGCACTTTGCAGACCTATAAGTCCTTCACCTGCCATTGCAATCAATATACCCATTGATGCAGAAGACGACTGAATTATGCCTGTTAGTACAGCACCAGCTAAAACGCCGAGGAAAGGATTTTCAAATGATGCAAGCATATTTGTGAATGATTCCATTCCGCGAAGAGGCTTCATAGCATCAGACATGGCAGCCATTCCTAGAAATAAAAGACCAAAACCAATCAGTACCAAACCGGTTGTTTTTGTTCGCTGCTTTTGAATAAAGAATATAAAAATAACACCGACAAATAAAATCATAGGTGCTAATTCTTTAAGAGGAATTGAAACGGATACAAGCCACGCTGTGATAGTTGTGCCTATATTTGCTCCCATTATCACGCCTGTTGCCTGCATCAAATTCATTAAGCTGGCATTTACAAATCCTACAACCATTACTGTTGTAGCTGAAGAACTTTGTATTAAGGCAGTAAAAAGAGTACCAACCAAAACAGCTAGGAAACGGTTTTTAGTGATTAGGTTAAGCATGTTTCGCAGCTTTGAGCCAGCAATTTTCTCCAAATTGTCGCTCATTAGCTTCATACCGAATAAAAACATACCTAGGCCGCCTGCGAATCCTAGAACAATACCTACATACTCATTACTAATAAAATTATCAATCATAATATAAAATCTCCCAAAACATTATATCATCTAAAAAAATAAATATCTACAAGTAATTTACATGAAGTTTACTTAAAATAGTAGCTATTTTCTTAAAATATTATTATTAATGAAAAATAGTGTTATTGTAGAATTTTATGTAAATAATGAGTTAATAACGTGTAAAATAAAAAATATTTTTTAAGCCTTGACAGAGTAGGATATGTATTATATAATGACATGCGCTTAAAAAGTAAGTGCTCGTCGCGGAGTAGAGCAGTTGGTAGCTCGTCGGGCTCATAACCCGGAGGTCAGGGGTTCAAGTCCCTTCTCCGCAACCAATATTTAAAGAGCTTTGCATATGCAAAGCTCTTTTGTTATATAATATTTTCGATCTAGGCTCAAAATCAGTCTTATAAGGAAATGTTAAGAATATATTATATTGCTATTACAAATAAATTCAATTATAATGTATTTGAGAAAAAATATATTGAAAACGTTACGGAGGAAAGTCTTGACATCAAGCAATGTAGTAAAAAGAACAACTTTTGCACCAAGGTTTTTTGTTTTTTTAACAATTGGACTTTCTATAATTGGTTGGATAATTTACGGAATAGTACAAAATATATCTCCGCCCAAAGTGGAGTGGGGAAATCTGAATTCTAGTTTCAGTGCAGAAGCTGTAATTGTACGAAATGAGCAAATTGTAACATCAACAAATTATGGTACTTTGGAATGCCTTACTGCAGAAGGTGAGTTTACATATGAGGGAACTGCTGTAGCAAAACTGTATCTTTCTGATTATTCAGAGAATGACATTGAAAGCCTAATAAGTAAACAGCAGGAAATAAAAACTTATCAGACAATAAATATACTTAAAAATATTAATTACCCTGATTTAGAAGAAATAAATGACAAAATTGATGCATTGATAGATGAAATATCAGCACTCGCTATGGAAAATAGAAACAGGGAAATCCCAGCAAAAGACAGTGAACTGAAAGTGCTGATGGAAGAGCGAAGAAGATATATGAATGAGAATCTTCCTGCGGATGCTGACCTAGAAAAGTACTATATGCAAGAGGCAGACATGCTGGAGAAGATAAACAACTCTATCATCACAATGTATGCCCCTCGCGATGGAATTGTCAGCTTTTTCTTGGATGGCATGGAAACATATCTGGATTATAACTTTTTGCAAAATATGTCCAGCAATGAATTCGACAGCATGATGAAAGTTATAGATGAGAACTACAGCAGTGCGAACCTAGGACTGGATTCTAAGATTAATATTAATCAAACTGTATATAGAATAGTGGAACCAAATCTTTGGTATGCCGTAATGAAAGTGCCAAGGAACAAGAACACACTGGTGACTGGGCAAAGCTATTTTGTGAATTTTGAAGGATATGAATACGGTGCAGTAAACGGATATGTTGAGTTTATGGTGGACGCCGGTAAAGACTTGATTATAGTTATGCAGTTTACAGAGGATATCGGAACAATGGCAACACTAAGAATTGTTACCTGTAATTTCGGAGATTCTTCTGAAGGATATAGGATAAAGAGAGAATACATAGAGTATGTGGACGGCGTATACGGGGTGAATGTGCGTGACGGAGGCAAGAAATTTGTTCCTGTAAATGTATTGGCCCAGGATAATACGCATGTAATTGTATCTTCTGCTGATGAAGACAACCCTTTGATTATAGGTCAGAGGCTGGTGAAGCCAGGATGAGTGCACTAGAAAACATAAAGAGTGTAAAACAGGAAATAGAAGACGCTGCTAAAAGGACAGGAAGAGCAGCAGATGAAATACAGCTGGTTGCTGTCAGCAAAACAGTAGATATAGACATCATACGGCAAGTATATGATGGCGGGCAGCAGATATTCGGCGAAAGCTATGTGCAGGAATTTATCAAAAAGCAAGATATTTTACCGGAAATAAATTGGCATTTTATTGGACAATTACAATCAAATAAGGTAAAATATATTGTTGAAAAAATAAAGCTGCTTCATTCCTTGGATAGACTATCATTAGCAACGGAACTGAGCAAAAGATACACAGCACAAAATACTGTGATAGATTCTTTGATACAGGTAAACATAGGTGAAGAAGTGCAAAAAGGCGGCACAGCACCTGATGAGCTCTTCAGATTTATGGATAGTGTTCTAGAGTTGGGCGGAGTAAACGTTTGCGGACTGATGTGCATACATCCCTATGAAGAGCCTGAAGAATGCAGAAAATACTTTGCCAGAATGTACGAAATGTATGAAAAAGCAATAGATAGAGGATATAAACTAAAATATTTATCCATGGGCATGAGCTCGGATTATGTCCAAGCAATTGAAGAAGGATCAAATATCGTGCGAGTTGGAAGCGCAATATTTGGAAGCAGAAAATAAAATGAAAGTTACGTTTAAATACGGAGGTATAAAATGGCGGCAAAATTAAGAGAGAATTTTCTCAGGTTTATCGGTGTAAACGAAGAAGTTGAGGAAATCGAAGAAATAGATACTGGCGAGCAGAGCTATTCCACAAGAAAACCAGTGGAAGCAGAACGCCCTTCGCAGCCAGCTGGCAGAGGCAATGTGACAAGACGCGGAAGCGGCACAACACCATCTGCGAATATCGGAGGTGCAAGGAGCAG
Source organism: Eubacteriales bacterium (assembly GCA_040883315.1). Lineage (GTDB taxonomy): Bacteria > Bacillota > Clostridia > Christensenellales > UMGS416 > JAFGUF01. The sequence goes on along the minus strand of JBFLKU010000019.1, from coordinate 131,452 downwards.
CCAAGCACCATCAGGCAGAATCACAACAAGCACAACTTCGCCGTCTGTTGACCAAAGCGGCTTTGTTCGTATGGTTGTTTTTCAGCCGCAGACTTATGACGACACACAAACAATAATAGACAATTTAAAAACAGGCAAACCTGTAATAGTGAATTTAGAAACTCTGAACCCTGATATTGCACAAAGAGTGTTGGACTTTATTGGCGGTGCAATATATGCACTGGATGGAAACGTAAGAAAAGTATCAAAGGGCATATTTTTGCTGGCACCAGAAGGTGTGGACATAGCCGGCAACTTTGCATCTGACTATACTTCGAATTCAAAGCAGGGCAGAAGCCCGTTTACCACCCCAAAAGTTTAGAGAGAGAAAGGATTTTTAGGTGGATATACTAAGAACAGTTGGAGAACAAGTAGTAAACATACTAGCAGTAATTCTTGATGTATATGTATATGTTATATTAATAAGAGTTATTATGTCGTGGTTTGTTCCAAAAGACAGCAATTTATTTCAATTCTTCGCTTTTATCACTGATCCAGTGCTGGAGCCTATCAGAAGGAAACTAAAGCCATTGATGATGAAGTCATCATTGCCGATTGATCTTTCTCCTATGATTGCTGTTTTGCTTATTGGACTAATTTCGCAAATATTGAGAATGCTATTTTAGAGTTTTGACAGATAGGGTTAATTGTGTAGTTTTTGAAAATTTTTAACTATTTTTGTTTTTATGATATAATAATTGCTTATTAATATTTAGTGAAGCGGAAATAGAAAAAACTACAGTGAAGATTATTTTTGATATTATAAGTTTCTATATGGATATTTTAATTACTTGAGGGGGTACAACCATGACTTTTGATACTGATACAATTAACAATATTAAGTTTAACCAGGTCTTCCGCGGATATGACACTGCCGAGGTAGATGAATTTCTGGATGATATGATCAGATCTATCGAAAAGCTTAATAACACTATCAAAAATCTGAAAGAAGATGTTGCAAAGGAAAAAAGAAAAAATCAGCTAAACCAACAAGAGATAGACAGACTGAATGAAATAAATGAATCGTTGTCTGCCACGGCTGCAGCTGCAGTGCAGGAGCCAGCTAAGATTGTTGAAGTACAGGCACCAAGAATAGAGCCTGAGGTAAAAGCTGAAGCTAAAAAGCCAATGTCTATAGATGACATAAAAGGCACACCGGAATACGAAGAGATGAAGCAGATGCTTACAGATACTTTGCTGAATGCACAGCATCATGCAGAAAAGCTAGTTAAAGATGCTCAAGAGCGTGCAAACACGGTGATAGAGGAAAGCGAGAGAAAAGCACAGGATAGAATAGTTTCTCTGAATGCTGAAATTAACGAGAACCAAAATAGACTGGAAGCTATTAAAAACATGGTTCGCGATGCTAAACAAAGATTTATCAAAAATTTCAAAGACCAAATCACAGCACTTGACAGCATAGATGTTGCGGATGCTGCTGAAGTTGATTTATCTGAAATGGCAGAGAATATAGCGCCGGAGCCACAAATAAAATTTGAAACATCGGAGGAAGTTATTTTTTCAGCAGAGCTGCCTCCGCTTGATGATTTTGTAGATGATTATGAAACACAAGAAGAAGAGCCAGCGCCTGTTGCTGAAGATGAAAAGGAAGAGCCTGTGCCTGTAGAGGAAAAAGCAAAACCAAGCGAACTGCCGGGCATCAATACTTTTGACTTTGCTGCAGTAAAGAAATCTTTACAAAAAGAGACTACTCCTTTGGAAGCAGAGCTAGAGATAAAGGAAACTGTTGCTCCATTTGAAGAGATGCCTCCAGAGACGCCGATTGCACCTCCTGAAAAAGCAGAGACTTCATCAAATGAAGAAGATGAAAACCAGCAATATATAGAATTGGCACTGTCTGCATATAATGATAACAAACATCACAACTCAGATTATCCAAATACTTCAGCTGGAAACTTGAAAATAAATGAAGATGATGATGACGGCGGTATTTATCAGCCGGAAAACAGATCTGTATTAAGCTCTGTAATTGAAGAGATATTAAACAACAAAAAGAACGATTAGTAAATAAGGCAAAGGGCGGAAAACCGACTAATGATAGTAATTATAATAGCAATTGTTGTACTTATACTGGATCAGCTAAGTAAAGTATGGGTTGTTAACACCTTGAAAACTGTAAGAGACATTCCTATTATCGATGGAGTTTTACACTGGCACTATGCAGAAAACACAGGAAGTGCATTCAGCATGATGAATGGAGTGAAATGGTATCCGATATTTGTTGCAATAATAGCTGTGATAGTTTCAATACTTGCAATTATCTATGTATTTACAAGAAAATACAAGATGCATTGGCTCGAGATTTTATCAATTGGTTTGGTAATTGGCGGAGCTATAGGAAACCAAATAGACAGACTAAGGTTTGGATATGTGATTGATTTTATTTATTTTAAATTAATTAATTTTGCTATATTTAATATAGCAGACTCTGCTTTGGTAGTTGGTGCATTTCTGCTAGCCTATTATATACTATTCGTTCACGATAAACACACAGCTAAATTCAAAACCGATGTTGAAGCTGAAGAAAAAACTGAAGATATTAAGCAAATAGAAGATGCAAAAGCTGACAGCTGATGAAAACATTGCAGGTGAGCGCCTAGATAGGGCAGCTGCATCTGAAATGAATATTTCTCGTTCCCTTGCGGCGAAGCTGATATCAAGTGGTGATATTAAGGTAAACAATGAAGTAAAAAAGCCTTCATATGTCATTACTGAAAGAGATATAATATTAATCGAAATGCCTGAAAGCAAACCAGTGGACATTGTACCCCAAAAGATGCCGTTGGATATTGTTTTCGAGGATGAATACATAATAGTAATTAATAAACCAAGAAATTTAGTAGTCCATCCTTCTCCGGGTCATGAAGACATGACTTTGGTGAATGGACTGCTTTTTCATTGCAAAGACTTGGCAGGAATAGGTGCAGAAAAACGTCCGGGAATAGTACATAGAATTGATAAGGACACAACAGGACTGCTGGTGATTGCAAAAAATGATTTAGCAATGGAATCTCTCTCAGAACAGATAGCAGACAAAAGTGCAAAAAGAAAATACAAAGCACTTGTTGAGGGAATAGTGAAGGAAGACGGCACTGTGGAAGCTAGCATCGGAAGAAGCCACAATGACAGGAAAAAACAAGCTGTTATCACAAATGGCAGATATGCAAAAACAAATTATAGGGTGCAGGAACAGTTTGAAAACTATACATTGCTGGATGTGGAACTGGATACTGGCAGGACTCATCAAATAAGAGTTCATATGGCTCATATTAATCATCCAGTTGTTGGCGATAAGCTCTATGGATATAAAAAACAGAAATTTAATCTGGAAGGGCAGATGCTGCATGCATATTCGCTGGAGTTTTCTCACCCCAAAACGAAAGAGATAGTAAATTTTAGTGCTCCTTTGCCTGAAGATTTTACTAAAGTGTTGGAGATACTTCAGAAGAAAAAGTGAAAGAAGCATATTTATATATATTGTAATAAAAGCATGAAATATGTGAATTATATGTGTTTAGAGGGGCAAAAAGAAAAAATATTTGCCCTTTTTGTGTTTTTACTGTAATATATGTAAGCGTGAAAAGCAAAATATAAGAATAATTTGGAAATTATTAAAATAAAGGTTGGTAATATTATATGGGAAAAACTCTGATAGTAGCAGAAAAACCATCTGTTGCTAGGGACATCGCAAGAGTATTAAAAGTGACAACAAGGGGCGACGGGTGCATTGTTGGCGAAAACCACGTAGTAACGTGGGCTATTGGGCACCTTGTAACTTTAAAAAGCCCTGAGGAAATGGATGATAAATATAAAACATGGAAATATGAGCAGCTGCCGATAATTCCTGAAAAAATGGAGCTGAAAATAACACCTATGCGTGGTGCTTCACATCAATTTTACAATGTGAAGAACTGGATGAACAACAAAAACATAGATGAAATAATATGTGCGACAGACGCTGGACGTGAAGGAGAGCTGATTTTTCGCTTGATTTATGAATTTGCAGAATGTACAAAACCTGTAAAAAGACTTTGGATATCATCTATGACGGATGAATCTATAAAAAACGGATTTGATACATTGAAATCGTCTACTGAATACGATAACCTTTTCTATAGTGCCAGATGCAGAGCACATGCAGACTGGCTGGTGGGAATGAACGGAAGCCGTGTATACTCACTGACGTATGACAGAAGGATATCTGTAGGCAGAGTACAGTCTCCGACTCTTGCTATAATGGTTGCAAAAGAGGAGGAGCGAAAAGCATTTGTTAGCCAGACATATTTCGAGATGTGGGCTTCTTTTAATGGATATAAGGGCAGATATTTTGATGAAAGCAAGGAAGAGAATGCTCATTGGATAAAGGAAGAGGATGCAGAAAAATTTCAGGCTATTTCAAAAGAACTTAAAGGCAAAATTGGCGTTGTTGAAAAAGTAGAAAAAACAAACGAAACGAAAAAGCCACCGCTTTTATATGATTTGACATCATTGCAAAGAGATGCAAACTATTATTATAGCTTCTCCGCTGCCAAAACATTAAGATTGGCACAGAGTCTATATGAAAAACATAAATTAATCACATATCCAAGAACAGACAGCAGATTTTTGAGCCATGATATGGCAGGTTCTTTGAAGACAAGGCTCTCCAAGCTGAACATGGAGCCTTGGAGTGAATTTGCAGAAAAAGCTATGCAGCTGGAAGGAAACCCGAAAAGAGTTATATGGGATGCAAGGGTAACAGATCACCATGCTATCATACCTACAGGGAAAGTTGCGGCTATTAAAAAACTAGATGAAGAAGAAAGCGCGCTTTTTGATTTGGTGGTTCGCCGCTATATATCTGTATTCTTTGAGGATCAGGAGCTTTTAAAAACATATGTTGTTACAAGATGTGAGAAAATGGCATTTGAATCTAGAGGATTGCAGATAATGAAAGCAGGCTGGTCAGAAATATATGAATCTTTGAAGAAAAAGAGCACATCAGATGATGAACAGAACATTCCTGATATAAACGAAGGTAATGAAAGAAAAGTGACCGGTAGCTCTTTCAAACAAAAAAAGACAAAACCACCGGGAAGATATACTGATGCAACATTGCTGAGCGCAATGGAGCATGCAGGAAGAATGATAGAAGATGAAGAGCTAAGCCAAGCAATGATAGACTCTGGTCTGGGCACACCTGCAACACGTGCTGCAATAATAGAGAGATTGATTCAGGTAAAATACGTGAGAAGAAGCGGAAAGACATTGGTGCCTACTGAAAAAGGAATTACACTGATAAAAATACTTCCTGAAAACATGACATCTCCTATTATGACGGGGAAATGGGAAAAAGAGCTGAACGAAATAAGACATGGTGAATATGATGCTGATGAATTTATGGATGGCATTAAAAAGATGACCATAGATATTGTAAACAGTGGCAAAGTGAAGATAGAAGGTGTTGAATTTCCGGGAGACAGCAGAAGTTCTACTGTATCACAAAACAGAGAGCCATTGGGCGCATGCCCCGGATGTGAAGACGGAAACATAATGGAGAACACAAAGGCATTCTATTGCTCCAACTGGAGACTAAAAAAATGCAAATTTACTTTGTGGAAAAAAGATAAGCTGACAGAAAGACCTGAATTTACGCCAGAAATGACAAAGGAACTTCTGAAGAAGAACAAAATGGAGTTTAAAGAGGGCATTATGGAGCTGACAGACCAAGAACCTTATGTAAAATGGACACCAAGTGAGGAAAAATAGTGGCAGTTCGTCTGGAAAATTATTTGTTTCGCAGCGATGTGGGAACATATAAAGAGATTCTAGAATTAATAGAAAACGGAAATGTCAGAGTGAACGGCGTGGTGCAGAAAGACAATAATTTCAAGGTGGATGCGGCGTCGGATTTCGTGGACGTAAACGGAAAGCTATTAAATTATAGAAAATATGTGTATATAATTGCAAACAAGCCGGAAGGGCATAGCGGCAAGCCAAACGACAGGGAGCATAAGACCATTATGGAAATTCTCCCTGATTGGTGTACACGAAGAAAAATGAAGCCAGTAAATAGTCTGGATATAAACATGAGTGGTTTGATGCTGATAACTGATGATGATGGATATTATCACTATCATAATTCATATAAAAAGCAGCGCACTCATGTTTATCATGTGCAGACAAACAAGCCTGTTACAATAGAGCATGTAGAGGCATTTGCAAGCGGAATGAAGATGAAGCACTTTACAGGCGAGATTGCAACATTGTCAAAAACCGATAGCTATTACAGAGATGAGTACGCTGCAAGAATAACGGCAAGAGAAGTGAGCTATCTTGATATAAAAAAGATGATGAATACTCTAGGGATAGTTGTGCTTTCTGTCGAATTAATAGCTATTGATGATTTGGTTCTTCCTTTGGAAATGAACGAAGGACAATGGCGTGAACTTAACGGCGATGAGATGGCATTGCTGCGAATTGCGAACCCGTATTCATAATTTATCGCACTGCAAATTGTTATTTTTTTAACGAAATTTCCGATTTAGTCATACAAAACTATTGAAATTTGACTTATCATATGATATAGTCATCATGGGGAACGTTGCGAGATTTTTATGAGATCACGACGTTTTCTTTGCAAAATTGTACTAATTAATGAGGAGGACATAAACAGCCACCACACAACCATACAGATTCTACGTAAGTGAACTGAAAAACATTCATAAAGTCACTAAACATAAGAGCTTTTGCTAGATTCAACATTCATCCATTGAGTGAAAGATAAAAGTGTAAAAGTGATATAATGTCGTAGATTCAAACAAAAATAAAAGGAGAAAAAAATGTCAGAAAACAAAGAACTTCAACTCATTCTATCCAAATGTGATGAAAAAAACCAAGAGAAAATCAAACTGATCAGCAATGCCGATATCTTAAGCAAGATTGCAAGCAGAATTGAGCTTTGTAATCCTAAAGATGTATTCGTTCACTCAGGCAGTGAAGAAGATTGCGAATATATCAAAAAGATGTCTTTAGAGTCAGGCGAGGAATTACCTTTAGCTATGGAAGGTCATACGATTCATTTTGATCCACCAATAGAGCAAGGGCGTATTGTTAATCAAACATATGCGATTGAAGATGAAGGCACGTTCACATCTACTCTTTCAAAAGCTTTGCCAAGAGCTGAAGCTGATGAGCTTATCCGAACCAACATGAAAAATATCATGGATGGAAAAACAATGCTCATTGGTTTCTATATCCGTGGACCTGTTGGTGCACCAACAGCGTATCCATCTTTAACAATTTCAGATACATGGTATCTTGGACATCAACAAAACAACCTTTATAGATGTTCTCCTGAAGGCTTTGAAAAGCAAGTTGAAAAAACTGGTCTTTTCTTTACAAATACACATAGCAAAGGCACATTAGACACGCCTAATGCTTATGTATTAACAGACAGAAAAAATATTGAAACTTGGGCTTGGAACGTATCCTACTTAGGCAACTGTGCTTTAATCAAAAAAGGCCATCACAGATTGTCGAATGATGATGCCATCTATAATCACAGAGGTAATTACATGTCAGAACACATGTTTATTACAGGTGTTAAGATGAAAGATGGTTCTGTCGTGTGGATCGATGGTGCAGCACCATCAGGCTGTGGCAAAACAACAACAGCTATGGCTGGTGACACTTTCATAGGTGATGATCTTGCTCAAATCTGGATTGCAGATGATGGATCAATCCGCTCAATCAATCCTGAGATCGGAATCTTTGGCATCGTTAAAGATGTTAACCAAGAAGGTGATCCAATTCTCATGGAAAGATTAAGAAATCCTGGTTCAGAAGTCATTTGGTCAAATGTTTGTGTCGCTGACGGCGTTCCTTATTGGGAAGGCTCTGGCGAAGAAACACCAAAGAGCGGAATAAACTTCCAAGGCGAATGGACAGAAGGAAAAACAGATGCTAATGGAAAAGTTATTCCTATTTCACATCCGAACTCCAGATGTACAATTCGCTCTAATCAATTGAGCAACTTTAATGAAGAAGCAGCAAATGATCCAAATGGTGTAGATACACTCGTATTTACATACAGTGGACGTGATCCCGATACAATGCCTCCTGTTGTGGCTAGTTTGACTCCTGAAGAAGGTGTTACATTCGGTGCTGATATTGCATCTCAAACAACAGCAACAGAAGTTGGCGCAAAAGGCGATATCAAAAGATCTCCTTGGGCAAATGCTCCGTTTTTCTTGGGTGCATTGGGTGATTATATGGATGGTCAATTTAAATTCTTCACAAATCCAAAGATCAAAGTAAAACCTGTTTTAGCATCATTGAATTACTTCCTTACAGAAGCAGCTCGTGGTGGAGATTCAAATAAACTAATCGGTGAAAAGCGCGATGTACGCACATGGCTAACATGGCTTGCACGTTTGGCAAAAGGTGAAGTCACAGGAATCAAAACAGCTCTTGGAATTATCCCAACATTTGAGGAAATCAAAGGCATTTTTGATGAATTTATGCCAGATAAAGGATATTCCAAAGAGATTTATGATAAGCAATTCTCATTATATGTAGATAAGCTTATTGATAGAATTGATATGCAAGTTGAAGCTTATAAAAAAGAAGTAAATGTTCCGGATATTTACTTTAAAACACAAGCTACAAAAAAAGCACGTTTAGAAGAACTCAAGGCAGCTAAAGGGTCTATTGTTACACCTGATCAATTAGTTTAGCTTTAAACAAAATAACAAACGTTAAATATACAGGGTAATCTATTTAGATTATCCTGTATTATTTTCATTAAATATTTGTAAATAAAAAGCCATAATATGATTATTTTTATAAAGTAATGCTTATATATTACATATAAAAATAAGTATATTACTTTGATTTATAGTTTTTTTCACAGGTTGTGATATTATAATCAGCAAGGAGCAACAATATGGACTCAATAGACGTTCAAATAATCAACATTCTGCAGAAAAATTCACGTACTTCCATAAAGCAAATAAGTGAAAAAGTAATGCTTTCAGCACCGTCTGTAAAAGAGAGAATAAACAAAATGATAGCATCAGGACTTATAAGAGAATTTACCACTGTATTAGAGCCGAAAATGCTGAACAAGAACCTGACGGCATTTATGTTTCTAACTCTAAAAAGACCTGAAGAAAACCACAAATTTTTGGATTTTATTCAAAAAGAAAGCGAAATATTGGCATGTCACTACCTGACTGGAGACTTTGACTATATGCTTCAGATAGTAACAAGCAGCACACAGAGACTAGAAGAACTATTATCACTGATAAAGAGAACACAGGAAGTTGCGAAAACGAGAACAGTTATTGCTCTATCTACAATAAAGGAAAAACATTCAGTTATTCCTTGATATTTAGGAGGAGTTATTATTATGATTATTGCTGTGCCAAAGGAAATCAAAAACAATGAAAACAGAGTGTCGCTGACGCCGGCTGGTGTGCATAAGCTAAAATCTGACGGACATGACGTGGTGGTGGAAAAAGACGCAGGAGCTGGCAGTGGATTCGAAGACGCTGACTATATCAAAGAAGGTGCGCAAATTCTGAAAACTGCAAAGCAGGTATATGACGCCGGAGACATCATTGTAAAGGTGAAAGAACCGCTGAAAGAAGAATATGGGCTAATGAAAGAAGGCCAGACCATATTCACATATCTGCACCTTGCACCAAATGCAGAGCTGACAAAGGCACTAGTAGAGAAAAAAATTACAGGTATTGCTTATGAAACCCTGCAGCTTTCAGACGGGTCACTTCCACTTCTAATACCAATGAGCGAGGTAGCAGGCAGAATGTCCATACAGGTGGCCGCAATGCTTCAGCAAAAGTATTATGGCGGCAGAGGAATGCTTCTGGGGGGAGTACCGGGAGTATTGCCAGCAGAAGTGGTGATAATAGGCGGTGGAGTAGTGGGAAGCAATGCGGCACAGATGGCTGTGGGCATGGGCGCAAACGTGACAATTGTGGATAAAAACCAAAGAAGACTTGCGGAGATAGATGCATTATACAGAGGCAGAGTAAACACACTGATGTCAACGCCGCTGCATATAGCAGAAGCTGTGAAAAAAGCAGACGTGCTGATAGGTGCAGTTCTACTTCCGGGAGCAAAAGCACCAAAGACAGTTTCTGAGGATATGGTACGAAGCATGAAAAAAGGCTCTGTGATTGTTGATGTGGCAATAGACCAAGGAGGCACTATAGAAACGGTGGACAGGGTGACCACACATGATGACCCAGCATATGAAAAGCATGGCGTAATACATTATTCGGTGGCTAATATGCCGGGCGCAGTAGCATATACATCCACGCAGGCACTCACAGGAGTGACTCTGCCGTGGCTGGAAAAGCTGGCCAATGAGGGAGTGGAAAATGCAATTAGAAATAGTAAGCCATTGGAGCTTGCACTTAACACATATAAAGGATATGTAACATGCCAGCCTGTTGCTGAGGCATTGGGGTATGAGTATAAGTCATTTGGAGAGTTATAGTAGCATAAAGATTTTTTTAAAAGACCACCCTAGAGTGGTCTTTTGAATACTTTCTTTAAAAAGAAAATAATATTTAATATTTTTGCTTAATATGTTAAAATATTCATAAACAAGTTAGGAGATACTATTTATGTATGAGAAAATTCTTTCATTACTTTATAATGATTTGTTAAATATTATTGGGGTTACAATAACAATAATTGCTTTCTTATATACGATAATAAGTAATATTAGGAGAGCAAATAATAAAAATAGAAACAAATATTTAACTTATAATATTGAAGATTCAAAAACAATTGCTCATGTTCCAAGAGTAGAATTTTTATACGAAGGTGAAAAGTTATATTCACTATGTGAAAGAAAAATCCAAATCAATAATCAAGGTATTTCAGATATAGTAAAAGATGATTTTAGTGATTCGCAAAAATTAAAAATAATAATTTCAAGTCCCGAAAAATTTATATCTTACAAAATGAATTTTCTTTATAATGGAAAAGTAGAACTAATAGATAACAATATTATTTTGGATATAGATTATCTAAAGCGAAAAGATGAATTTACTATAAGCTTATTCAGTCGTGAAGAAATAAAATATAGAGTCGATGGTAATATAACAAATGGCAAGATTGATAACAAATCAAAGAAGATATTTTCTGGTTGGAAATGGTCAATTGTATTTGGAACAATGTTGTTATTGTATCTTTACAAATTTATTTTGACTAAGCTTAATGTTAATTTGGCAAACAGCTCAACAGTATTTGATATCATTTTAATAGCTATCTTTTTTCTGCTGACAATAAAGAATTTTTATAAAGAAGAATTAGCTGACATTTTCAAAGCTAATAAAGAACTAAAGAAGTTAAAAAGAGATAAATAATTATTTGAAATATAAATTGAAGTTTTAGACTACATAATATGATTAGTTGTAGTCTTTTTTATTTCGTACATAATGGATTTATCTCTTTTAAAAAATAAAATAGTATTGTATAATATTTCCCGTAGGTTTGAATAGTACGGTAGCATGGAAGAAATCAATTTTTGATGTCTTTATGCCAAAGGAGGCATACATTGTTCTACAATAAGGAAATAGAGACAAAACCAAGAGAGCAAATCAAAAAAATTCAACTTGAAAAATTAAAAGAGTCTGTCAGACACGCATATGAAAATGTGGAAATGTACAAAAAACGATTTGACAGCATAGGATTAAAGCCAGAGGACATAAAGTCACTGGACGATCTAAAGCAAATTCCCTTTACAGTTAAAGACGATTTACGTGATAATTATCCGTTTAATATGTTTGCAGTCCCAAAAAGCGAAGTGGTGCGCGTGCATGCATCATCAGGAACAACAGGCAAGCCAACTGTTGTAGGATATACAAAAAACGATCTAGAGATGTGGACAGACGTGATGGCACGTCTTATTATGGCAACAGGCGTGACAAAGGACGACGTTGCACAGGTTGCTTTTGGTTACGGGCTCTTTACCGGTGCATTTGGTCTGCATTACGGGCTGGAAAAGGTGGGCTGCATGGTAGTGCCTACATCATCGGGCAACACAGAAAAGCAAATTATGCTAATGAAGGATTTCGGAACCACTGTTTTAATCGCAACTCCTTCATATGCACTATATATATCAGAAGTAATTGAACAGATGGGCATAGACCCAAGAAAAGATTTGAAACTGAGAATTGGGCTTTTTGGAGCTGAAGCATGCAGCGACAAGATGCGTGAGGAGCTGGAGAGCAGACTAGGCATCATCGCCACGGAAAACTACGGATTGTCAGAGATAATAGGCCCAGGAGTATCCGGTGAATGCTATTTAAAAAACGGACTTCATATAAATGAAGACCATTTCTATCCGGAAATAATAAACCCAGAAACAGGTGAAGTGCTGGAAAACGGAGAGCAGGGAGAGCTGGTTATCACCTCTCTTTCGAAGGAAGCGCTGCCTATTATCAGATATAGAACAAAAGACATAACCAGACTGATAGATGAAAAATGCGAATGCGGCAGGACACTGGTTAGAATGGAAAAAGTGAAGGGCAGAACTGACGACATGCTGATTATCAGAGGCGTTAATGTATTCCCGTCACAAATAGAAACAGTGCTTTTGGGCACTGACCATATTGGTCCACACTATGAAATAATAGTGACTAAAGATGGCTGGATGGACAAAATAGAGGTGAAGGTAGAAATTGTTGATGACTCACTGCTGGAAAAATTCAGCATGCTGGAAAAATTGCAAAATGAAATTGCCCACAAGCTAAGAACAATTTTATCAATAGATGCAAAGGTCACACTTGTAGGGCCAAATTCACTGAAAAGATTCCAAGGTAAGGCACAAAGAGTTACGGATTTAAGAGATAAATAGAAAGGACAAGGAGACAAATGAAAAAGCTATTATTAGGCAATCAAGCTGTTGCCAGAGGAGCATGGGAGGCAGGATGCACAGTGGCTGCTGCATATCCCGGCACACCCAGCACAGAGATAACAGAAAATATAGCAAAATACTATGAAATATATTCAGAATGGGCACCGAATGAGAAGGTAGCACTAGAGGTAGGAATTGGTGCTTCATACGGCGGCGCAAGAGCAATGGTTTCTATGAAGCACGTTGGGCTGAATGTGGCAGCTGACCCGTTTTTTACTGTAAGCTATACAGGAGTGAATGGTGGACTTGTGCTGGCTGTAGCTGATGACCCGGGCATGCATTCCTCTCAAAACGAGCAAGATACACGTCTGTATGGCAGAAGTGCACATGTGCCTGTATTGGAGCCTTCTGATAGCCAGGAAGCAAAAGACTTTACTAAATTAGCATTTGAAATATCTGAAAAATATGATACACCTGTGATACTTCGATTGACCACTAGAGTCAGCCACTCCAGAGGAATGGTAGAGGTGGAGGACAGAGAGCAAGTGCCGCTTAAAGAATATAAAAAAGATATGGCAAAGTATGTAATGATGCCTGCAATGGCAAGAAAACGCCATGTAGTGGTGGAAGCAAGGGAAGAAAAACTGGGCAAGGATGCAAATACTCTTTCTATAAACGAAATAGAATATAAAGAAAATAAAATAGGCATAATCACATCTGGGCTTGCGTATCAATATGTGAAGGAAGCCCTTCCGGATGCTAGTGTCTTAAAGCTAGGTATGGTTTACCCACTGCCTTTTGATTTAATATCTGAATTTGCGAAAAAGGTAGATAGGCTGATAGTTGTTGAGGAGCTAGAGCCTTTTATAGAAGATGCAATAAAGGCAAAGGGAATAGAATGCGAAGGAAAAAATCTATTTACTCTGCAGGGTGAATATAGCACAAATCTCTTGAAAAAGGCTATACTAGACATAGACAGCGGCGAAGTGGAAAAGGCACAAGGGCTGCCTATTCGTCCGCCTGCAATGTGCCCTGGCTGCCCGCACAGAGGCACTTATCACGTCATCAATAAACTAGGACTTACAGTGACAGGCGACATCGGCTGCTACACGCTTGGTGCACTGCCGCCGGTATCTGCAATGGATACTTGTGTGTGCATGGGGGCGTCCATTGGCGTGGCTATGGGCATGGAAAAGGCAAGAGGCAAAGAATTTGCTAAGAATACTGTTGCTGTAATAGGTGACTCTACATTTATGCATACAGGCATAAACGGGCTTGTAGATGTGGTATATAACAAAGGCAATACAACAGTAATGATACTGGATAATAGAACTACAGGAATGACGGGACACCAAAACAACCCGACAAACGGAAAAGACATAAAAGGCGAGCAAGCACCAATGATAGATTTTGAGCCGCTTGTTCGTGCAATAGGCGTGGATTACGTGGAGACGGTTGATCCATTTAATGATAAAAAGCTAGAAGAAGCATTGAAAGGTGCATTAGATTTTGATGGACCGGCTGTGATAATTGCAAAGCGTCCATGCGTGCTTTTGGATAAAAATTTCAGAAGACCGCCGCTGATGATTAATCAGGAAAAATGCACAAACTGCAAAGTATGCATGAGCATTGGCTGCCCTGCAATAGTCAGCCACGGCGACAAGGTGGAAATAGATGCAACATTATGTGTTGGCTGCGCATTATGTGCCAGACTTTGCCCATCCAAGGCAATAGGTAAGGGGGAATAATATGAGCGTAACATCAGTATTAATAGTAGGTGTCGGCGGACAAGGGTCTTTGCTGGCAAGCAGAATATTAGGAACTCTGGCACTTGAGCTGGGATTAGATGTGAAGGTATCGGAAGTGCACGGCATGGCACAGCGCGGAGGAAGCGTTGTGACATATGTGAGAATGGGAGAGAATGTAGCATCGCCTATAATTGAAGAAGGCGGAGCCGAATATATGCTTTCATTCGAGCTATTGGAGGCACTAAGAAGTGTTAATTTGATGAGAAAGAGCGGCAAAGCAGTAGTCAATTCTCAGAAAATTGATCCAATGCCTGTGATAATGGGTGCTGAAAAATACCCAAACAATGTGAAAGAAGAGCTGAAAAGCAAAGTGGAGGCTCATTTTGTAGATGCTGTTCCCGTTGCTAACGAGCTGGGAAACGTTAGATTTGTGAATACAGTGATGATGGGTAAGCTGGCTGCAATAATGGGGCACGATAAAGAAAAATGGATAAATGCTGTAAGCCAATGCGTCCCGGAAAAAACAATAGATGAAAATATTATTGCATTTGAAAGAGGATACAATCTATAAGGTAGGGGGACACCGTTTTGATTTACAATGAGAAGATGGAGTGCATGACCCGTGAAGAGATAGAAAAACTTCAGGGGCAAAGGCTACGTGAAAAGGTGGCATATGTATATGATAGAGTGCCATACTACAAAAAGAAAATGGATGATGCAGGTGTGAAGCCGGATGATATTCAAACTCTTGACGATATCGGCAAGCTGCCATTCACTGAAAAACAGGATTTAAGAGACAATTATCCATTCGACACCTTCGCTGTGGATATGGATGAGATAGTAAGAATACACGCATCCTCGGGAACTACAGGCAAGGCTACAGTGGTGGGATACACCGCAAACGATATAGAGATATGGTCAGAGCTTATGGCACGTTCATTTGCAGCAACAGGTGCAACCAAAAAAGACATCGTGCAAAACGGATATGGCTACGGGCTGTTTACTGGCGGACTTGGAGCACACTATGGTGCGGAAAAGCTAGGAGCTGCTGTTATCCCGGTATCCGGCGGCAACACAAAAAGGCAGATAACCATAATGCAGGACTTTGGCTCAACAGTATTGACATGTACGCCATCCTATGCTCTCTATTTGGCAGAAGCATTAAAGGAGGCCGGAATAGACCCCAAAAAGGATACAAAACTGAGAATAGGAATATTCGGTGCAGAGCCATGGACTGAAGAAATGCGAGACGAGCTGCAGAAAAAGCTGGGCATATTGGCATGCGATATATATGGGCTTTCCGAGATTATGGGGCCTGGTGTATCTATAGAATGCGAAGCACAGCAGGGCATGCATATATTCGAGGATCATTTTATAGCAGAAATTATTGACCCTGCAACCGGTGAAATACTGCCAAAAGGCTCAAAAGGTGAGCTGGTTATCAGCACTATCACAAAAGAAGGCATTCCCGTAATAAGATACAGAACCCGAGACATAACCTATTTGGAGTATGATAAATGCGAATGCGGCAGAACCCATGTACGGATGAGAAAAGTGATGGGAAGGTCTGATGATATGCTTATTATCAGAGGAGTAAACGTATTCCCAAGCCAAGTAGAAAGCGTAATAATGCAGTTTTCGGAGGTTGAGCCCCACTATCTGTTGGTTGTTGACAGAGTGAACAATCTGGACACACTGGAAGTATGGGTGGAGATGTCCGATAGCTTATTCAGCGACGAAGTGAAGCAAGTGGAAGCTGTTCGAAACAAGATTGAGCATGAGCTTCATTCGCTATTGCAGATAAATGCAAAGGTAAAGCTTGTGGAGCCAAAAACTATAGAACGATCTATGGGCAAAGCAAAGAGAGTGGAAGACAGAAGAAAAATATAACCCGCAAAATCTTCAATATATGATATAATTACATGCATACAGGAGGAGATAATTATGGTTAAGCAATTATCAGTTTTCTTAGAAAATACAAAAGGCAGATTGGCAGATATGACAGGCGTTTTAAGAGACGCAAAAATCAATCTGCTGGCATTATCAATAGCAGATACCACTAATTTCGGCATACTTAGAGCAATAGTATCTGATGATGAAAAGGCTGCGGAAGTGCTCCACGAGGCAGGATACACAGTGCACATGAATGAGGTAATAGCTGCGGAAGTGCCTGACAAAACAGGCGGCTTGGCGGACATTTTGGCTTCACTTGTGGAGGGAGATGTCAGCGTAGAATATCTTTATTCTTTTGTCAGGACACCGGGTGAGCATGCATTGATACTTTTTAAAGTAGACAATATTGATGCAGCAAAAAAGATATTTAATGATAACAATATAAAACTATTAAACAAATCGGAGCTAGTGGAACTTTAATGATGAATACATCGGTAGCAAAAATTAATTTAAGCAATTTACGACACAATATACGAGAATATAGAAACCTAATAGGTGAAACAACCCAGATGATAGCTGTAATCAAAGCAGATGGCTATGGACACGGTGTTATGCCTGTTTCCCGCATTGCCCACGAAGAGGGTATTGATTTTTTTGCCATATCCAGAGTAAAAGAAGGTATTGAGCTGAAAGAAGCTGGAATAATGGGCAATATAATAATACTTGGAGGCACTTTACCAGAGGAAATGAAAAGCGCTGTAGAGTATGATTTGATACCTACTGTATATAATATAGAGCAGCTTCAGGCACTGGAAGATGCAGCAGCTGGCAAAGACAAAAAGGCAAAATTTCACCTAAAAATAGATACAGGTATGCATAGGCTTGGTGTGAAGTGCGGAAGCGAACTAGAGAAATTCTTGGATGCATTAGATGATATGGAAAATGTGTATTTATCAGGAGTTTATTCTCATTTTGCTGTAAGTGATGTAGACCCGGTATACACAAAAGAGCAGCATATGCTCTTTACAGAAGCACTGCGTGATATACACAAAAGAGAATATATGCCCAACGCACATATTTCAAATTCTGCAGCTATTGCATCGTTCGAGGCATACAATCTGGATTTTGTTAGACTAGGAATAGGAATGTATGGGCTAAACCCACAGAATAGAGAGTCAGTTAATTTAAAACCTGTTATGAGTCTTCATGCACATATAGTGCACATTCATGAAATAGAAAAAGGCGAAACTGTGAGCTATGGAAGGATGTTTAAGGCAAAGAGAAAAACAAAAGTTGCAGTTCTACCTATTGGATATGCAGATGGATATCCAAGGATTTTGAGCAATAAAGCGCAGGTATTGATAGGCGGCAAAAGGTGCAACCTGATAGGAACGGTATGCATGGATCATGTGATGGTGGACGTGACAGACGTAGACTGCCAGCTAGGCGATGAAGTGGTGATGATAGGGCAGCAGGGTGACGAAGAAGTGACCGCAAAAGAGCTAGCAGATTTGGCAGGCACAATACACTACGAAATAGTAACAGGAATACAGAAACGTATAAAGCGAGTGTATATTGAATAGCAAAGAATTACAAAGAAATAATATGAAAAATTTAAGGCTTGGTATAGATAAAGAGATATATCAAGCCTATTCTGATAATATATGCAAAAAAGTGATGCAGACAGAGCAATATAAAAACGCAAAAAACATAATGGCATACTGTCCAGTAAATGGGGAAGTTGACACATCATTGATTTTGAATGACTGCTTGAAAAACAAGACATTAATTCTGCCGAAAACCGATATTAATAAAATAAATATTCTGCCGTGTGTTTTATTAAACCCTGCACAGCTAAATGAAGGTGCGTATGGAATACTAGAGCCGAGCGAAGAGTGTCGGCAAATATCGATGGATGAGATAGAAATGGTGATAATTCCGCTTATTGCATTTGACAAACATGGCAGCAGGTTGGGCTACGGCGGCGGATACTACGACAGATTTTTATCCGAGGAGAATGATATTTTCAAGTTGGGTATTGCATTCTCTTTACAGCAAGCAGACGAAATAGATGCAGAGAGCCATGATGCAAAGCTGGATATGGTAATCACCGAAAAAGACATTTTTACCTTTTAACTATTTATAATCAAAATTTGAATTAAACTAAGAAAAACACTATAATTAATATATAAAACACAAAGGAATGGATAATGAGCAAATTCGATACAATACTATTTGATGTGGATGGTACTTTGCTGGATTTTGACAAAACTGAAAAAGAAGCCTTGGAAAATACATTTAGAGATTTGGGAATTGAGCCAACAGAATCCAATTTTAGTGCCTATATTGAGGCGAACACGTTGCTATGGGCAATGCTGGAACGTGGAGAAATAGAAAAAGGCAAACTTAAAACAGAAAGATTCAGAATTTTTCTTAATAAGATTAATAAAAATGTTGATGTGAATTTGGCTTCAGATACATACATAAATCACCTTTCAAATAGCTATTTTATAATTGATGGTGCTATTGAGATATGCAGAAAGCTTAAGAAGAAATTCAGCCTTGCAATTGTAACAAACGGAATTGCAGAAGTTCAAAAATCCAGAGCAGCACTTTCTGGATTAAGTGAGATTTTCAATTATAGTTTTATATCAGAAGATGTAGGACATGCCAAGCCCCATATAGAATATTTTAACTATGTTTTTGAAAAGTTGAAAATAAAAAACCCTGAAAAAGTGCTGATAGTTGGTGATTCCCTGACATCAGACATAAAGGGTGGAAACAACGCAGGAATAAAAACTTGCTGGTATAATCCAGAGCAAAAAGCAAACGATACTGACAGCATTTGTGATTATGAAATAAAATCACTTTACGAAATAGAGGATATATTGTATTGATGAAAAGCTATACTTTATCGCCTAGGATGCAGGTGATAGCAGACTTTGCAAAAGATTCGAAAACCATTGCAGACATTGGGTGTGACCATGGGAAAGTATCTGTAGAGCTGGCAAAGAGCGGAGCATATGTATATGCAGTGGACATATCAGAGCCTTCTTTGCAAAAGGCTAGAGAGCTGGCAAAAACCGAAAATACAGCAGATAGAATGGAATTCTATTGTGCTGATGGACTAAACGACATAAAAAATGTAGAATTGGATGCAATAATAATCGCTGGCATGGGCTGGCGAATGATTGGCGGGATATTGGAAAGCAATATCCAATGTGTGAAAAAGGCAAAGAAGCTGGTGCTACAGCCCATGGACAGCACAATAGAACTGAGAGAATATCTTTGCAGAAATAATTATGCAATAACCAATGAGAAGCTGGTGATAGACGAGGGCAGGATATATACAGTGATTTGCTGCGAATACGGGAACGGAAAAAAGCTGTCTGTAAAAGAGATGCTTTTCGGATCCAAAATCATTGAACACAAGGATATACTGATACCGGAGCTGGCAAGACGTGAGCGAGAGAAAAGAGAAAAGAAGCTAGCGGGGCTTTTGATGGCAAGCAAAAGAGACAGAATGACAATTAAAAGAATTAAGAAAGAGATAAGAATTCTGAAAAGACAAGAGGCAAAAAAATGAAAGCAACAATTAAAACTGTATATGAAATAATGGAGGAATATGCTCCTAAATGTTTAGCATACGACGGAGATAACGTTGGACTGCTGGTAGGCAGAATGGACGACGGGCTGACCGGAATAGTCTTTGCTGTGGATGTGAATATAGACGCAATAGAAATGGCAAAGGAGATGGGGGCAAACCTTATAATCTCACATCATCCCGTTATTTTTGATGAATTAAAGCATATAACAGACGAAGATGCTACAGGCAGAGTTCTGCTGGCTGCAATAAAGAACGGAATACATATAATATCTGCACATACCAACCTAGATGCAGCAGATGAAGGCGTGAGCCAGACTCTCGCAGAAATTGCAGGGCTTAAAAACATTCAAAAAACAGACTTGGTTAATGTGATGAGAGTAGGGGAGATGGAAAAGGAAACCGCTACTGAAGAGTTTATCAAAAGCTTAAAAAACAAGCTGAATATTGATACCGCTTTTATATCGAAAAACTATCCGGAAAAGATAAAGACAGTTACTGTGGTTTCCGGCAGAGGATGCTCTATGCTCTACGAAGCTAAGCAAACAGGCAGCGATATTTTCCTGCTAGGTGAGATAAAGCACGAGAATGCAGTTTATGCGGATATAATGGATTTGTGTGTACTGGCATGCGGACACCATGAAACAGAGGTCATCATTTTAGAGAGGCTTAAAAAGCATTTACAAAACCGACTAAATGGGTTACAATTATGCTTGGGCATTTATGACAAATCGCCCATGGTTGAAAAATAAGTAAGGGAGTGTGCTGAATGAAGCAATTGAATGTGCTTTTAGATTATCAAAAGCTTGATATAAAAATTGGCAAAATAGAAAATGAAGTAAAGGAGTCACCTTTATACAAGAAGGTAATGAAGGTGAGAAAATATCTTCTGGATTCACAAAAGCTGATGAAAAAACATGAAGAGGATATTGACGAAATCAATGAAGGTCTTAAATCGTTGCTTTCACAATACAATGAATGCAATGAGACTATTGAAGAAATTTCAAAAGCATTAGAATCTGTAAGTGTGGAGAGCAGCATAAAAGAAGCACAAATGCTTCTAAGAAATGCTAATCAAGAAAAGGCAAAACTAGTTAAAATAGAAAAAGAGATAATAAAAGACCAAGCAAGAATTACAAAAATTGAGGAAAGTCTGCAAAAGATTGTGCACAATGTGCCTACATACAAGGCAGAGTTTGATCAGCTAAAAGAAAAATACGATGCAGAGCTTTTGGAAGTAAATAAGACTGCAGCTCCATTGAAGGAAGAACTAAAAGAGCTTTCAAAAAACATCGAGAAAGATTTATTAAAAAAATATAAAACTGCAAAGAAAAGTCATCCAATAGCTGTGGTAAAACTAGACGGCAAACGCTGCATGGGGTGCAATATGGAGCTTTCGTCAAAGATGGCAAAGGAAGTAAGCACTAGTGACACATTGATGGAATGTGAAAACTGCGGAAGGCTTCTATACGTAGCAGATAAATAGTTTGATATGAGCAGATTGAGTAATCGCTCTGCTTAGGCGGAGAGGAAAGTCCGAGCTCCATAGGGCAAGAGTGCTGGGTAACACCCAGTGGAGGCGACTCTAAGGAAAGTGCAACAGAAATAAACTGCCTGTATAGGCGATGGTGGAAATGTGAGGTAAGAGCTCACAAGCTGCCTAGGTGACTAGGCGCTTATGTAAACCCCACTCGGTGCAAGATTGAGGGGGCGACACGGCGGCCCGCCGCTACCCCCGCTAATCGCATGAGCCTGGTTGGTAACAACAGGCCAAGATAGATGATTACTCTCGACAGAACTCGGCTTACAGATCTGTCTCATATTTATTAAAAAATAAACTGTCTTTATAGGCAGTTTTTATTTATGAATTTTTCTATCTAGCTACTATCTGGTGATTTTTATTGTTTTCTGAAGTTCAAAGGTAAACGCAATATAAAAGAAAAACAATATTAATTCGCATATTTAATCCCTCAAAACACAATATCGCAGATTATTATTGAAAATTTAATGGTTCTTTTAGTTATTTACAATTTGTTTTTACATAAATAAAATACTATTAAAATATATTTATATTTTAATGGTTTATAAATGATTGTATTTCAAAAAAAATGTATGATATAATTATTTATAATAAAATTTAAAGAGGTGTAAAATGCTAAAACAATTTACAAAAGAAGAGAAAAGCTGGATGATGTATGACTGGGCAAATTCAGCACACTCAATTGTTGTAGTTACAGTATTGCCGATTTTTTTCATGGCTTTATTTGACAACAATGCAAATGCTGTAGGCTGGTGGGGATATGTTACCTCTGCATCCAAGCTGGTAATTGCAATCCTTGCTCCATTGCTTGGAACAATTGGCGATTACAAGAACATGAAAAAACGAATGCTTAAATTTTTTGTAGCAATTGGTGCTTTGTCATGTGTCGCAATGGCTGGTGTTCCATTTAAACCTATTTGGCAATTAGTTTTGGCATTATATGCTTTGAGTCTGTTTGGATTTGCAGGAGCAAACATATACTATGATGGTTTATTAACAGATGTTACTACAAAGGATAGGATGGACAAAGTTTCATCATGGGGATTCGGTCTTGGATATATCGGTGGCTCGACTATTCCTTTTGTAATATTCCTGGTTTTATATATGCTTATAGATGCAAACATTGCAATGTCTATATCATTTGCTTTGACAGGTATATGGTGGGGTGTATTCACAATACCTCTACTAAAAAATGTAGAACAAAAGCACTTTGTTGAAAGAAAAGGATCGGCAGTAAAACAAACATTCCAACAAATATGGAAAACATTTATAGAGATAATCAAGTTTAAACCTTTGCTATGGTTTTTGCTTGCATATTTTTTCTATATAGATGGTGTAAATACAATAATATATATGTCAACAGTATATGGATCTTCACTTGGAATCGATAGTACTCAAATGATGCTTGCGCTTTTGATGGTACAAGTATTAGCGTTTCCATTTGCTATTTTATATAGTTACCTTGCAAAGAAAACAAGTGCTGCAAGAATGATTTTTGTTGGAATAATGGTATATGTTGGAATATGCATTTTTGCTTTCTTCGTTACTGATGCATGGCATTTTTGGGTAGTTGCTTTCCTTGTATCAACTAGTCAAGGTGGTATTCAGGCGCTTTCGCGCTCGCAATTTGGAAGGATGATTCCTGACCCCAAAAGATCAAATGAGTTTTTCGGATTTTATGAGATTTTTGCAAAATTTTCAGCCATAATTGGCCCTGCATTGTTTGGCGGTATTAGCTTATTTGCATTTAACAAAATAAGAGTAAATAATCCAGAGTTAACAGATGTTGTTGTTAGCAAGATGGCTACACCATATGGTGTGTTATCTGTACTTTTGGTCTTCGCTTTAGGTATAATTTTTTATATAGCATTCTTAAGAAGTGCAAAAAAACACAGCGTTGCATAATAAAGGGGGAACTTTTATATAGTTAATAGCGTCTAAAGATTATAACGAAGGAGGTAAGGTTTATGAACAAAAAGAGTTTTGTATTACTAATAGTGCTGGTTTTATCGTTGGTTTTTGCGTCATGTGCATCAAAAAGCGATTCTGCATTGGAAAATGTGGCGATGGACAAAGTCTCCTATGATATGGATCAGAGCATGTCCGAGCCGGCTGCAATGCCGATGGATGAAGAGGAGATGTATTACGGAAACGGAGACAGCACTGTTGATTCAAACATAGCAATAGACTATTCGGAAAAAATAATTTACAATGTCAATATGGCTATCGTTGTAGATGAACCTGTTGCTGTTGCCCAAGATATCAAAGAAAAAGTTATCGCAGCTGGCGGATATGTTAGCTCGTCATATACCAATAAATATGACGATACAAGAAGCTATGTGAATATGCAGGTGCGTGTACCAGCCGCAGGGAAAGACGACATGGTTAATTATATAACTTCCATTTCTGATGTGCAGTATAACAATGAATACTCCGATAATATTACTGAAAGCTACTATGATACAAAAACCAGACTAGAACATGAAAAGGTTCAGGCTGAGCAATTGGAAAAAATAATGGAGCAGGCTGAAACCATAGAGGATATTTTGGCAGTACGCAAAGAATTATCCAGCGTGCAGGAGAGAATTGAAGTATTTGAGGGCAAAATGAGAATGTGGGACAGCTTGGTGGATTATTCGACAATTGACATTAGCATAAGCCCAACACCAACAATAGAAACAAGCAACGAGCCAAGATTTATTAAATTAAATGAAACAGGAAGAGCAATTGTTAAGGCTCTGAGAAACTCTGTAGTATTCGTTGCAAACTTCTTCCAAAGGCTCTTTGTTGTATTGGCAGCACTTCTGCTTCCGGCTGCAATAGTTACTCCGATAGTTGTGCTGATAGTGAAACTGACTAAGAGAAGCAAAAACAAAAAGAAAGAAAAGCAAAAAGAAGAGTAATAAGCATAGAAAAAGGCTGCATTTGCAGCCTTTTTGTTTATCATTTATTTAGTCCATATCCGAACATGTACATATTCATAATATATTCCATCACAGCGTCATCATCTGCGGTATCTATTCCTGTTAAGTCCAGCTCGCCGGGCATTATATTTGCAAAGCTCGTCATTCCGTATCCTTTTTCAAATGTTCTTATCTCAATATAAGTATTGTTATAATATCCTGCAACATCAGAAGCTGTATACTGTACTTTTACTGTGTTTCCGCTGTATTCTATGATTTTTGCAGTCACCCAGTATTTTTTGCTGTCTATGTATGTTGAATGTCCCCATGTAGCACCTAAAGATAAAGGAAACTTCAAAACGACAATATTATGGAGCTTGGAATGGAACTCTGCCTTGTTTAGCCTTTCGTTTGATATGGCTTTTTCAGTCACTGTACCCCTCGCATAGTCTATGAAGTATTTTATCACAAATTTGTCTGGAACGCCCATTCCATCATCATACGTACCGTTGAATTGATACATAGCGTCTGTTGGATTTGTATAGCCGCTGACTAGCTGACCGAAATGCCCTGTTTCTGCAATGCCGCTAAAGCGAAGTACAGTGTTTAGTGGAGGCATATATTCATCTATCAGCTGCTTGTTTGAGCTGACATCTTGGTCGATGGTTGGCTTAGGGGTTGGCGTTGCAGTGGCTTCTTCTGTTGGAGAAGGGGTTACAACCAAAACTGTGGCTGTAGCAGCATCTGTTGCGGAAGCTGTGACATTTGGCGTAGTACCAACCAAAGTATTATACGGTGACGGTGTGTCTGTTACTGGTATTGTTGCGTCCGGAGGGACGGTGGGAGAGGGGAACAGCTCCTCGCATCCGCTTATGAACAGAGAAACAATTAAAAATACTATTATATATACTTTTTTCATTTATCTACCTCAAAAAAATTAAATAATTTTGTATATAAGTTTTTGCTGATTATCAGCTTTTTTATTTTCTATATATATGCTTGCCTTTATCAAATCAATGGCATCCTGCAGGTTTTCGTCACTATTGCAGTGAATAACGCAAAGCGTATCGCCGGAGGATAATTCATCTCCTAGCTCACACTGCATAATGAAACCAACAGCATGGTCTATTGTATCGGTTATTTCCTCTCTTCCAGCGCCTAGCAGACTAGCAGCTCTTCCGAGAGATTTGGTATCCATATAATTGATATATCCTGATTGCTCACTTTTTATTTCTATTATATTTTTTGCAGTCGGCAGCATATTGGGATTATCAATAACGTCTGCATTGCCTCCCTGTGCAGTCACCATCTCTTTCAGCTTGGCTATGCCGCTTTTGTCTTGGATTGCGTTTTCCAGCATTTTTACGGCATCGTCTCTATGAGCTATGCCTGCAAGCTCCAACATTAGTGAACCCAGAGTTAATGCTACGGTTTTTAGCCTGGCAGAGCCTTCAGAGCCGTTTAGTATGTCTATAGCTTCACGAACTTCCAGCGCATTGCCAACTGTTTTGCCAAGAGGCTGGCTCATATCACTTATTACTGCACGTGTTTCTATTCCTGCAGCCTCGCCCAAATCAACCATTGCATGTGCAAGTTTTTCAGCCTCTTTAAGGTCAGTAAGGAATGCACCGTTGCCTGTTTTTACGTCCAAAACCAATGCATCGCAACCTGCTGCGATTTTTTTGGACATTATAGACGATGCAATAAGAGGAATAGAATTGACTGTAGCGGTCACATCCCGCAGACTATACAGTATTTTGTCGGCAGGGGCTAAATTGCCGCTTTGTCCTATAACTGATATTTTTGTTTTGTTTACTATATTTTTGAAGTTCTCAATGCTTTGCACCACATTGAAGCCCTCTATGGACTCCAGTTTATCCAATGTGCCGCCTGTATGACCAAGACCGCGACCGGACATTTTGGATACGGGAGCACCGCATGCTGCGACCAATGGAGCAAGAACCAAAGTAGTGGTGTCTGCCACGCCGCCGGTTGAATGCTTATCCACCTTTATGCCATCAATTGCAGATAAATCCACTCGATCTCCTGAGTTGACCATGGCAGTTGTAAGATATGCAGTCTCCTGCGCTGTCATGGAATTGAAATAAATTGCCATCAATAGTGCAGAAACCTGATATTCAGGTATTTTTTCCACTCCATTGCCTGTCAGGCCCTGTATAAAATACTCTATTTCCTCTTTTGTAAGTTCTAGATTATTTTTCTTTTTTTCAATAATATCTATTATATGCATAATATCACCCCTTGTGCCGAATTTCTATCTTTCCCAAATTTACATATCAATTATAACATAAATATATAATTGGAAAACATGAAATTAATTTATTTATAAATGCAGATATATAAAAAGCTTTATTTAAACCAGCAGAAAGATACCATAGTGATGCAAATAAAAACATGGTATAATGTGGAATAAAGATAGTGACTGGAAGCTGCAATATGAACATTTAAGTTGAAAAATTTTTAACTTAAGAAAGGCAGAAATTATGGATATACTAAAATGGCTAAACGAAGGTGATGCATCTATAAAATATTGGGTATCAAAGTACTTGCTGAAAGAGAACGAGCCTATGTGTGAAAAGCATAGACAACAAATTCATAAGTCAGGATGGGTAAAAGGGCTGATTGATTTGTGGGATGCAGACACTAAAATGTGGGGTGGGGGCATATACTCACCAAAATGGATATCTACAACTTACACGATGCTTGATATAAAAAACTTTGATGCTGATCCAAGCATTCCATGCTATCAAGAGTCAGCAAAACTTTTGTTGGATAAATTATGGATTAGCAGAGACCCAAGCAAAGAATATCCGCTTGATTTATGTATATGTGGATTTTTGCTCAGCCTTTGCTGCTACGGAAAGCTGGAACATAGTGCGATAAATGATATTGTGGATACACTCCTTGAATATCATATGGAGGATGGTGCGTGGAATTGCGATCTTGTGCACGATCCTAGCCACAGTTCGCTGCATACTACCATAAATGTGCTGGAAGGTTTTTTAGAATATAAACGCAATGGATATACACACAGGATAGACGAAGTTGACAGGGCAGTTAGTGATGCACATGAATTTATATTATGTCATAGGCTGTATAAATCTGACAAGACACGGCAAGTCATAAAGAAAAGCTTTACAATGCTGTCATACCCATGCAGATGGAAATATGATGTTTTGCGTTCAATGGTTTATTTTGCTGACTATGGGGTAGAGTATGATGAACGTATGGATGATGCTATTGAAATAATAAAGAAAAAGCAGAATAAAGATGGAACATGGCCTGTACAGCAAAAATATTCTGGTCAAGTGCACTTTGATTATGAGGAGACTGGAAAAGCTTCTCGTATAAATACTGTAAGGGCAATGAGAGTGCTTGGTTATTATCAGAAATTAGAAGATAATATTTTAGTGGAATAGGGTATAGAGCTATTTTTCTTTTTTAGATTTAAATAAGTTCGGTCGGGATGCTTTATAATGCTCTTCTCTAGTAATACCTTCATATTCACGTTTATAAAAATCTTTAACATTTTTTAATGTTGTTTTATCCATAAATAAGTCTTCTTTAACTTTAGATAATTTTTCAATACGTTTTATTTTTAGAAGATAGTATAATGCTAAAAATACTGATAATATAAGACCTATTAAACAAAAATATACAGTTGATGTTTCGGGACATATTTCATATATGTTTTTAGGTGTTTCGATATATTTTACAAATAAAAATATGCCTATAAATAGTATTAGTAAAAATGCAGATATAGACACAATTAGTATATTAGTTGATGTAAGTTGATATTTGGCTTTTTTATCATAGGGTGTAAATGATGTTATAGAAAATATACAAATAACAATAGTAGTAATTAATTCAAATTTGGTATCTGAAGAATCTTTAAATATGAATATGATAATTAATAAAGAAAAAAACATTATAAAAGGAGTAATACTAATTAAATCATATTTATATGCTGGTATTATTTTAGAATAAGGATAAATAATATCCAAAGATATAACAATTAACATTAAAATAATTATTGTAAGTAGTAATCCGTATTTTAATTGATTGAAAGAATATGGACTAAAATCATTGCTCATCACTATCAGCAATGAATCATAAATTTTGATTATCATGGTGATCGCGAATGCCACAATTATCCATATTGATACACCGAAAAGTGTAAAACTTATATTTTCTTTCTGCATTTTAATATCTAGGAATTCTAGCCATTTATTTTTATTGTCTTTTTTATCCACTAATATAATTACCTCTTGTTTAATAACGTAATTATATAGTTAGATGGCTATATTTACAATATATTATTGTAATGCTTTATCTCTATAATAAGATAATAAAAAACAAGACGACAAAATCATCTTGTTAATTAAAGCAAATTAAACTTATAGATACTATGCTTCGTCTACTGCTACAACAGCGCGACCTTTGTAGTAACCACAGCTTTTGCACACTCTATGTGGCAGTTTCTTTGCATGGCATTGTGGACATTCAGCTATTGATGGTGCTGACAGCTTCCAGTGTGAACGTCTCATACCCTTTTTAGCTTTGGATTTCTTACTCTTTTGTACAGCCATTTTTATGCCTCCTCATCATCATCACTGAATAGATTTTCTAAAACAGCGAAGGGGTTATCCTTTTTATTTTTTTCGGTCTTATCGCTAAGTCCGCTTTGTTCAATAGTTACATTGCAGTCGCACTTTTCTTCATTCAGGTTTATTCCGCAGCTAGGGCACAATCCCAAACAATCTTCTGTGCAAAGATGCTTTAGGGGCAATTCCAAGCAGATATTGTCGTGTACCATTTTTGTAATATCCAGTTTACTGCCTTCAAACAAGTATCTATCCGGGTGTGAGATATCTTCTGTCTGCGAATACTCTTCGTCAAACTCACATTCTACCTTGCCTTCAATTATTCTAAAGCATAAATCACAGTTTGTTTGGTATTCAGCAGTGAATTCGCCTCTTACGAAGAAATTATTGCCTATGTTCATTATTATGCCATCAATCTTTATGGGATTTAGAAATTTTATAGTCTCACCATACAAATCAATATCATCAATGCATCCTTCAACAGAAAAAGGAAATGATTGCCCCGGGTGCTTTAATGCACTAGATAAATCAATAATCATACGTTGTCCTTTCTCCATAGACGTGTATATAAACAAGCAGAATATATTATACATTTACCAACTAAGCTTGTCAATGAAAATAATTTATTTTAGAAAATAATATCATTGAATTTTTAATAATATACAACTATAATACTATCTATGATGAAAAAGAACAAATATTTAATTGTGGGGCTTGGCAATCCAGGCACAAAGTATCAGCATACAAGGCACAACGTGGGATTTGATGCGGTAGATTTGCTGATGAAGAAGATGAGCTTGAGAGATGAAAAGAAGAAATTTTCATCTATTATGTATATTGATAAACACGATGATGATATTATATATATAATAAAGCCGCAGACTTTTATGAACAATTCTGGTGCGGCTGTAGCAAAGGTAATGTTTTTTTACAGGATAAAGCCGGAGAATATTATTGTGATATATGACGATATGGATATCGACATTGGCAAGATAAGAATACGCAAAAAAGGCAGCGGCGGAACGCACAACGGAATGAAATCCATAATCTCACACATTAGATCATACGATTTTCCAAGAATAAGAATAGGAATAGGAAAGCCGCGAAAAGGCATGGATACGGTAAACTTTGTGCTAGGAAAAGAAACAGGCGAAAACAAAAAGATGGTAGATGCCGCCATAGAGAACGCTGCGAATGCAGCATTTTCAATTGTGAAAAATGGCATCGACAAGACGATGCAGCAATTTAACGGCTAGATTAGGATTATTAATGGAAAAAGCGCTATTTACACAATTATATGCATCTGGCCCGTGGCAGGTTCTGCAAAAGGCACTTTATGAAGGCGACACTCCAAGTGGCCTTTTTGCTGTAATTGAAAACCAAAAGTCATATGTATATACAGGATTAAAGAAGAAGAGAGAAGAAACTATTTTGATAATAGTTTCTAATTATGTGAAGGCAAAAGAACTGGCAAGTGATATTGCTGGGCTAGATGAAAAAATAGAGTGTCTGGTATTTCCTCCAAGGGCTATAAGGCTGGGCAATATTCGTGCCGTAAGCAAAGAGGATGAGCACGAAAGAATTGTGATATTAAATAAGCTGGCAAATGGTTTTAACGGAATAGTAATTGCAACGATTGAGTCTGTAATGACGCGTATTGTGCCAAAGGATGTCTTCAATGAATGCACCTTAACAATCAAAAAAGGCAGCCGGGTGGATTTGACCCAAATTCGTGATGCCCTTTGCAACATGGGATATGCCCGAGAGGAAAGAGCAGAAGGAGAAGGGCAATTCGCACAAAGAGGCGATATACTGGATGTATATAATATTGCAGATGAATACGCAACCAGAATTGAGCTTTTTGGTGATGAAGTAGAATCTATAAGAAGATATGACCCTATAACCCAAAGGTCAGTTGAGGAGGTATCATCTATTGATATACTTCCGGCAGTGGAAACTCCGCTGACATCGACTGCACTGGAGCGCGGATGCAGAAACCTTAAAGAGATGGCACAAAGGCAAGGCGGCGATATAAAGAAAAAAGCAAAGGATGTGCCCGGATATAAAACAAGTGTTAAAAACAAAAGCATTGAAAAATATATAGATGAAAAAATAGAGATGCTGCTGCAAAACGGCACATTTGAGGGTGTTGATAATTTTGTTTCTTCATTTTATGCCACAACCGGCGGAATACAGGACTATATAAAATCTCCACTTATTATTTTCGATGAGCCCCTTCGCCTGAAGGAGAGAAACGAAGCATTAATAGAGGAATTTGCCGTAATGTATGAAGAGGCATTTGATGCTAATACGGTTTTATTCAATCAAAAAGATTTATTAATGTCCTACGATGAAATATACCATAGTATGTCTAAGCACAGCATGCTGACAGTGCAGAATATGAGCACTGACGAGACTGTTCCGATTAAAAAAATAATTCGCTTTGACGGTGCAGAGGCTCCTATATATAAGGGCAAATTTAATCTGCTGATTAATGACCTGAAAAAGTGGAACAAGATGGGCTATAATGTCATATTTCTAGCCGGTAACGAAAGAAGAGCAAAAAGGCTGGAAGAGACACTTACCGATTTTGAAGTGTATATTCCTGTTATATCCAATGACAGAAAGCTGGAAGACAAAGAAAGGGCAATACTGCCTACATATATAAACAGAGGATTTATATGCAATAAATGCTCTGTAGTTGTGCTGGGTGAGTATGAGCTTTTTGGAGCATCTCGCTCTAAAGCAAAAGCAAAGCCTAAAAAGAAGAGACAAGTTGAAGTATTTAATGATTTATCTGTAGGTGACTATGCAGTGCACGAAACCCACGGCATTGGCATATACAAAGGTGTGGTAAATCTGGAGGCAGACGGCTATGTTCGGGACTATTTGAAGATAGTCTATGGTGATGACAACATATTGTATGTTCCTGTGGAGCAGATGGATAGGGTGGAAAAATACATCGGCAAAGACGGAGCAAAGCCAAAGCTAAACAAACTAGGCACAAAACAGTGGCAAAATACTAAAGCCAAGGTTCGGGCATCTGTGGACGAGATGGCGGATGAGCTAATGGAGCTTTACGCAAAAAGAGCCAGCATAAAAGGATATGAATTTGAAGAGGACGGCGAATGGCAGAAACAGTTTGAAGATACCTTTGAGCATGAAGAAACAACAGACCAGATAACCTGCATTGAAGAGATAAAAGAAGACATGGAAAGCAGCAAGGTTATGGACAGGCTTCTGTGCGGCGACGTAGGATACGGAAAGACAGAGGTAGCACTTCGTGCTGTATTCAAGGCTGCAATGAACAAAAAGCAGTCTGCTATACTATGTCCCACCACAATATTGGCACACCAGCACTTTGAGACAATGAAAAGACGCTTTGCAGATTTTCCTATCGAATGTGCAGAGCTTTCTAGATTTTTAAGCCCGAAGGAAGCGGACACGGTGCTTCGAGGAATGGCAAGCGGAAAAATTGACGTAGTTGTAGGCACGCACAGGCTGCTGAGCAAGGACATTAAGTTCAAAGACTTAGGTCTGCTGGTTGTAGACGAGGAGCAAAGATTTGGAGTATCTCACAAAGAGAAAATAAAGCAGCTTAAGGAGAAGGTGGATGTACTTACCTTGACAGCAACACCTATTCCCAGAACGCTACATATGTCACTTTCTGGTATACGCGATATATCTATTCTGGATACACCGCCGCAGGAGCGTCACCCTGTACAGACATTTGTGATAGAGTATAAAGAGCACATGATACGAAACGCAATAATAAAGGAAATCGAGCGTGGCGGAAAAGTATATTTTCTATATAATAGAGTAGAAAGCATAAGCATGATGGCAAGGCGCATAGGCGAACTGGTGCCGGAGGCAAAGGTAGGTGTTGCTCATGGTCAAATGAATGAACACCTGCTCGAAGACACAATGCTTGGATTTATGGAAGACAAATACAATGTACTTGTATGCACTACAATAATAGAGAGCGGGCTGGATATATCCAGTGCAAACACTCTGATAGTATATGATGCTGACCGATTTGGTCTATCTCAGCTTTACCAGCTGCGGGGCAGAGTGGGGAGAAGCAACAGGCTGGCGTATGCCTACTTCACTTGGAGAGAGGGCAAAGTGCTCTCCGAGGTGGCAGAAAAACGACTGGCAGCTATAGCGCAGTTCACTGAGTTTGGAAGCGGGCTAAAAATAGCCATGCGTGATTTAGAAATACGCGGAGCAGGCGATATATTGGGTGCACGTCAGCACGGGCATATGGCGACAGTAGGCTATGGAATGTACTGCAAAATGATAGAAGATGCTGTGCGAAGCGTAAAAGGCGAAGAGATAGAGCAGGAAGGCACAGAGGTGACACTAAGCCTGAAAGTATCCGCAAACATTCCGGATTTCTATATTAAGGATCAGCAGGATAGGCTGGACATGTACAAAAAAATATCATACATACAAAATATAAAGGATAAAGACGACATAATAGAGGAACTGACAGATAGATTTGGCAAGCCACCTGTAGAGACAATTAATTTGATGGATGTTGCCTATATAAAGCATTTGGCTCAAAAAGTAAATATTAGCTTGATGAGACAAAATGCAAACGGAATATCAATTAAGTTTGATGAAGATGCAAATATGGACGGCATAAAATTGTTTACACTGGCTAATGAATATATGGGAAAACTTAAAATAATAGACAAAGACGGCGTTATGCTAAAATATAAAATAGATGAATATTCTGCAAAAAAAATATGTGATTTATTGGCAAAACTAGTTGATTGCAAAATATAAAGTTATTTGGTATAATACTGTGTGTTTTAAAGTTTTCTTTGAAAGGAATTATATTTTAAATGAGAAAAACAAAGATAATAGCTATCGTTTTAGCTTTGGGATTTATATTGACTAGCTGCAACATGGTAGAGGTGAACCCTGAAAGAGACAGACAAACTGTTGTTGCAGATGTAGAGGGACAGCTAATATTAAAAGGTGAAGCACTTGATATTGCTGAATATCAAATTAGCATGTATCAAGCTTATGGTTTGTATCCAGAAGACTTCACAACAAATTTGCAATATAAAGAAGATTATGAAGATATACTTAAGAGCAGCCTTGATATAGCAGTAGATGCAAAGCTGGAAGAAGTGATTGCAAAGCAAAAGGGTTGCTATGAATTTACAGCTGAAGAGCGTGAAGCACTGGATGACCAAATCCATGATATAATGAACAGCTATCTTTCAACTTATGGCACAATATTAAAAGCAAAGCCTGAATATGCAAACATGACTGAAGAAGAACTTGGCGTTATAGCATATGATACACTTGATGAATATTTTGCAGACCTAGGCTATGAAATTACAAAGCAAGATATAATTGATGATGCAGAGGCTTCTAAGGCAAAGGAAATATTGAGAGAGCTTACCACAAAATCCATAGAGGTGACAGAGGATGAAGTGAAAGCTGAATATGATAGACTGGTTGAAGAGGCAAAAACAGGATATGACAATGCAGATTCAAATTTTGAACAAGATGCTACATCAGGAAGCCAAATATACTACTATCCTGAAAATGCTAGAAAAGCACAGCATATATTAATTAAAATTTCAGATGAAGACCAAGCTGCGATTGATGCACTGAAAGAAGCAGGCGATGAAGACGGAGCTTTGGCATTGGAAGATGAAGCCATGGCTAAAGCCAAAGAGCAAGCAGACGCTGCCTATCAAAGAGCAATAGCTGGAGAAGATTTCAAACTGCTGATGGATGAATTAGGACAAGACCCAGGAATGGATAACAATGAATACTATATTGTCGCTAATCCAACGTCAATATATGCAACAGAATTTGCAGATGGATTGTACTCACTTGAAAAAGTTGGTGATATATCAGAACCTGTTAAATCAGCATTTGGATATCATATAATTAAATATTTTGGTGACGTGGAGAGCGGACCAGTCGCCTATGATGATGTTCATGATGATATATATGACACTCTTCTGCAAAGCAGACAAGATGCAGAATATCAAAAGCAATTTGATATTTGGAGAGAAGAAGCTAACATTAAATTCTACTACAGAAGACTTCTGAACTAATCAAAAAATAAATATTGCATTTATCACCCCGCTATCTATGGCGGGGTTTTGCAAATACACAGATAATAAGGAGACAAAATGAACAATAAGGGAACCATGCTAAGAGGTACTATAGGTGATGGTATGGTCAGATACTTTGCGATAGATTCAACAAATATGGTGATAGAGGCAAAGAAAACACATAAAACATCCTACACTGCAACTGTTGCCTTGGGCAGGCTGATTACAGCTGGTGCGCTAATTGGTGCAATGCTGAAAAATGATGATGATGCTACTACTATCACAATAAAGGGCGGAGGACCGGCTGGGGCATTGGTCTGCACCGCATACAAAAGCGGACTAGTAAAAGGATATATTGACAATCCGCAAAACGAAATTGCACCTAATGAGGATGGCAGCGTTGATGTGGGCGGGTTTATAGGAATAGACGGCAGAATATCTGTGCTGCGTGATATGGGCTTTGGACAGCCATATACTGGGCAGTGTGAGCTGCAGACTGGCGAGATAGCCAGCGACTTGGCATACTACTATATGAAATCTGAACAAGTTCCATCCCTCGTGGCACTTGGTGTATCGCTAGAGAGTGACGGCAGCGTGAAAAAAGCCGGTGGGATAATACTGCAGGTGATGCCGGGCTGCAGCGATAAAATAATAAATGAACTAGAAGTGCGTTCAATGATAATGAGCGACATAAGCAAACAGCTGGAAGTGATGAAAATAGAAGACTTTGTTTATGCATTGTTTTACGATTTGGACATTAAGCTAAGCGAAAGCACAAGCCCTTTCTACGGCTGTGACTGCTCCGTGGAAAGAATACAGAAGGTGCTGCTGAGCATGGGTGAGGCAGAGCTGCGTGATTTGGCAGAAAGCCAAGAAAACACAAACATCAGCTGCCATTTTTGCTGCAAGCAATATGACTTCAGCAGAGACGATATATATAATTTAATAAAGACAGGTAAGTAATGTCACAGAATAAAAAAAATATACTTAAATTTAATCAGGATGATAAGTTTTATTACCAAAGAGCAATGAAGCTTCTGGATGATATGGAATTCGCCAGAGGAATAAAAATGCTTAATATTGCAATTAAGCAGCAGCCTGAGAACATAGAATATAGAATGAGCCTATGTGATGCATTAACAGACATAGGCTACTATTCAAAATCAATAGATGAAGTAATCAATATAATGGTGCTGGAAGAGGACATAGACCCTAAGTGCTACTTTATGCTTGGTCATAATTATTATGAGCTTGGCGACTATATTAAGGCTCTGAATATGTTTGAGAGATACCTGTCGGAAAATCCGGAAGGTGATTTGAGCGAAGATGTATATTTTTTTCTAGACAATATCGAAGAGATGAATATGACATCATGGGAAGAACATGGTCTTTTCCCCAGTCATATATATTCCACGAAATCAGATATTACAAATATAGATGAAACCAGAATATCAGACGATATAGAAACGTGGGCAAAGGAACAAAATATTAAAGCTCTGATGGCATATTCCAAGCAGGAATATGAAGAAACAACAAAAATCTGCAGAAACATTTTGAGCAAAATGCCAAGGCAAAGCAGTGTGCAGTGCACTCTAGCATTGTCTCTATATAAAGAGGGCGGCATCGAAGAAAGCAAGGAGCTGGCAAAAGGGCTTGCAGAGAATGTGACAACTGATATAGATGATTTATTCAGAGTAAGCTTTGTTGTTTGTGAACTGGAAATGGATGAATATGCACAGGAAGTTTTGAAAAAACTGAAAGCTTATATGCCATACAGCGAGAAAATAAATCACTTCTTGGCTATTTCCTACTACAACTGCGGAGACTATGAAAACGCCAGAAAGCTATGGCAGCTATGCTATGAAATAAATTTTGACAGCCATAAGTACAAATGGTATATAGACAATACATATGATAAGAATGTAAAAAGGCTGAAATATTCAAATGTACTGCCAACTGCAGCTGTACTGGAAAACATCAGATATCTAGAAAAACTGCTGGCCGAAAAAGAAGAGAAGCCTAACTTGAATTTGTGGGAAAACGAAAAATTCAAAATGATACTTCTGGAAAGCCTTGAAAAGTGCACTGAAGATGTGCAGAGCAAGCTTTTGCACATTATATATGATTATGCAAATGAACAGCGAGAAGGAATATTCAGAAAGTTCCTGCTTAGTGACTATATAAGCGAAAAAAACAAAAACGAGATACTTTCTTTTCTGCATCATATGGATGCTAAAGAGCCGTTTTTGATGATGACAGACTTCCAGCTGGTAGATGTAGCGATAAACGTGATATCTGTGGATAACAAGAGCAAAAGTGAATTTGTACAGGCACTAAATATAGCGATAAATACAATTTGTGAGAACAAAAAAGAAAAAGACAAATTGATTGCATTGTGGACAAATGCCGCAATAAAGTTTATGATTGAAAACAAGCGTATAAAAAATATTCTTCTTTGGGCATACGGATTCTATAGCGTTGCTATGGAGGATGATTACTCGCTAGAGGAGCTTGTAGAAAAAGCAAAAGCAGGCAAGATTAAAAAAGCCAGCTTGATAAATGTGATAAATGAGATAAAGGCTGAAAAGGATAAGAAAGATGATAATTGATTTTGATGCTAAATTCAGAGAATACCTAGCAGAATGGATAAATGAGAACCAAGATAAATTTGCAGATCCTGCTGAAATGGAAGATAAAGCAATTGATTTATACTACACATGGCTGGATACACCTGCTAGCTGGATTGACGGCGTGTGTCCAAAAAAATATTTTTCAGATAATAAAAGCGCTGATGAACTGGTTGCGACTTTGGTGGAGTATTTAAACACTAAAGTGGGCGTTCCTGATTTACTTTTAGACAGCATATCAGAAAAGGGTAGTGGGGCAGATGAGGCATTGACAAGGCTTTTTAATCTGAAATACGATATTGCAGATGATGCTGAAACGGAAGCTAGAATGATAGCTGTAAATATTTTGGCTGAAACAGATGATAGTTTTCTTTTTGATGAATATATTAAGCTGCTTCTAGACAAAACAGCAAAAGAAGAAGTTGCAGATTTATTAATAGAGAGGCTGAAGCTGGGAGGCGAAGACATCAAAGAGAAAATACTGGATGGGTTAACTGCAGATTTAGGTGAGACAATAGAATTAAGATGCATCGATATTTTAGTGAATTTCCCTGGCGATGACAGAATATACAGACTCCTGATGAAAATGTTTAATGAATATACCAATACATCACTGCTAGCAGCGTATATGGGCAAATTCGGTGATGAAAGAGCTGTTAAAATACTAGAGGAGGCCTTGGACTGGCAGGGAATAAACTATCTAGACTATATTGAGATAAGAAACTCTTTAGAGCAGCTAGGATGTGAAGTGGAGCATATTAGAACCTTTGAGGGTGATAAATACTATGAGTCACTTAAAAATGTAGATTAAAAGAGGAAAAGATGAACAAGATAATAACACTAGAAGAAGTGAAAAATGATGAAAAAATAAAAGTGCTGATAAATACTGCAAATAAGGTACTAGAAGCAATGGGATATACTGAGCATGGACTTCGCCATGTTGGCTATGTAAGCAAAGTGGCATCGGAGATACTGGAGACCTTAGGATATGACGATAGGACCGTGGAGCTGGCAGCTATTACTGGCTGGGTGCATGATGTGGGCAATGCTATAAATAGAAATTTCCATGGGCTAAACGGTGCATCTATGCTATACCCAATACTTAATGAAATAGGTTTTCCCATAGAGGAAACTGCGCAAATTTTGGCTGCTGTCGGAAATCATGAGGCGGATACAGGCATTCCTGTAAGCCCAATTTCT
The DNA here is from genome assembly GCA_040883315.1 of Eubacteriales bacterium. Classification (GTDB taxonomy): domain Bacteria; phylum Bacillota; class Clostridia; order Christensenellales; family UMGS416; genus JAFGUF01. The sequence goes on along the minus strand of JBFLKU010000019.1, from coordinate 92,292 downwards.
GCAGCATTAATAATTGCAGACAAAAGTGACGCACACAGAACGAGAGTGCGCAGGAAAGACTTCAATATAAACGATATTCACGACAGAGTGAATTATTCAATAAAGAAAAACTGGGTGACCATAGACAAAGAAAACAAAGTAATACAGTATAAGCTGGTAATGGACTCTTCATCATCTGTAATGGAGTTCATGGAAATATTCATAGCCAGAATGTCAATGTGCGAAAAGGCGGCAGAAATGCTTAAATGCAGATTCGACATATTAATAAACGATAGCTTGATAAATAACCACACTTAATATAGATATAAAAATCTTTATATATAAGGATGTGAAAGATTTGAAGAGAAAAATAATAATTTTACTTTTTGCAGCCGTTCTTATGCTTAGCAGCTGCTTTGGTGCAGATAAAAAGGATGAGAATACAGAAACCGAAAATGATGCATATAAGATAACCTTTGGCTTTATTGGCATGCAGCCGGCTTCTGCAGACCCAGAATCTGCATCTAGCCGTATTCATCAAAAAATACTAAATGATTTTAATATAGATATTCAGGTAGTTACCATGAATGAGGATACATGGCAGGAAGAACTGGATGAAATGATTGCCAATAATACTGTGCCGGATGTGTTCTTTTTCGAGGCTGTAGATGACAGACTGGAATACAGAAAACTTATTGATTTAGGTATGGTTAGGGATATTCCAAAGGCGCTTTGGTCAAAAAGAGAAAATCTTGCAAAGGTGATGAGCTGGTATGAGGGCACGTATGCTGTAGATGGCAAAATGTACTTTGTTCCTAGAACATACCAAACATTTGACCAAACCCACGGCTCCACTTATGCAATATTATATAGAAGAGACTGGGCATTTGTGGTGGGGGCTATTCCTGTTCAGAACCCGCATTTTTATGATGTAATGAATATGTTCAGAGCATTTGTTGCAAAAGACCCAGATGAAAATGATGTTAAGGATACGTGGGGCATTACCGGCGGTGGCGATATAGAATTTATAAAGCATGCATTTTTAGAGCCATTTGGCGTGAGAGAGTGGATGCGTGAAGACAACAAATGGATACCTGGGCTGATGAGCAGCGAAGCAAAAGAAGCGGTGGCTTGGATAAGCCAACTTTATAAAGAGGGCGTAATAGACCCTGATTTTGTTAATCAATCGGAAGAAGATGCACTTAATAAATTTATTACGGGTAAATCCGGTGCATGTCTTGCCAGTGTTTACCCAGAGCAGATAAAGGAACTGGAAGAAAAGTGGACAATATATAATTCAAGCGCAATAGGGCAGTCAGTGGATATTATTCCGCTATTTTATGCACCTGATGGGTATTTATATAATGAAGTAAATACATTTTCCACAGGCACCATGTTTTCCTCTAGATTGAGCGATGAAAAGATGAAAAAAGTGCTTGATTTTATGGACTGGATGTACACAGAAGAAGGCAGGATGTATTTCCAGTATGGTGAAGAGACCACAGACTACTCAATAGTCCTAGGAGAGATTGTAACCAGAAGCAATCCTGATGAAGAGCCTGTGTTTTTTGGAGATACCAACATCGAATATAAGCCTCTTGAGAATTTAGTCAGCTGGAATCTGGACTATTTGCCAACATACAATGATAGGGCTACAGAATTTCAGAAATATTGTAAAAATGTACTGGAATATGAGATTTGGCCATACAGCTATCCCAATGAATTATTCACAAATGGTATGATAACACCTGAGCTGTGCATTATGGATTTAGATTCGATTTCTAAAAACCGACTGTTTGAGGTTATAATGATTTCATCGGATTTTGAAGCTAGTTGGGATGACTATATAGCATATTGTAATTCTTCATTTAATGTAGATGAAGCAATAAATGAAGTGACTGAAAAAGCAAATGAACTGGGGATAATGCCATAAAACAAAATGATATAAAAATAAAATTATTTTTGTTGTTTGTTATCCTTGCTGTAGCCTTTTTATCAGGGTGCAGCAAGGATATTATTGATGCTGAAAAAATTGAATTTGACGGATCAGAAATAAAGACTGAAAGAAAAAGCACTGTAGAAGTAGAAGACAAGCAAGTGAATATAGTAGTCGGCGGCAAATATCTTTTCACGGGCAGCGGTGAAAATATTCATATTAAAGTTGAAACTATTGAGACAGTAGAAATTTACTTGAAGAATCTAATTGTCAATAACATGGATGAATCATTTATAAACGTGAAATCCAAGGGAATTGTAAATGTCTTTAGCATCGGCGAAAATACAAATAAGATAGCCGTTTACGGTGAAGAAAAAAAAGAATGCATTAAATCAAAAGGAAATATCTCGTTTTCTGGTGACACGTTGCTTTCGCTGGAAGGGCAAAACTGTATTAATTCCGATATAGTATATATTAATGCAAATATTCAAATGACATCATTGAATGACTCTATAAAAGCGGATGTTATTAATATTGATGGTGGCATTATTAATATAAATACAGAAAGTGACTGTATTGATGCAGATGTTATAAGCATTAGTGGCGGTGAAGTGACGATGAACGGAGCAGGAAAAGAAGCCAGAGGAATATATGCTGGTGATTCTGCAGTTATTTCTGGCGGAACAATTCGTATAAATACTGAAAATGATGCTATAGCATCAAATAAAGATTTGCGTATTGCCGGTGGCACTATTGAAATAAGCACTAAAGATGATGCAATACATGCTGATAAAAGTATTCAGATTGACGGCGGAACAATAATAATAGCCGATTGTCTTGAAGGAATAGAAAGTGCTGATATATATATAAACGGCGGAGATATAGAAATATATGCCAGAAACGATGGAGTAAATGCAGCACAGAGTGACAAAGACAGCAATAAAAGTGCCAACATATATATAAATGGCGGAACAATAAAAATCGATGCAGAAGGCGACGGACTGGATGCGAATGGCTCAATATATGTAGATGGCGGTGTTTTGTTTGTTAGCGGCTCCGCAGATGACAAAAACAATGCAATAGATTTTGATGCGGATTTTGTGGTGAAAAAAGGTACAGTGATAGCTGCAGGAAATATAAAAGATGCAAAGCTTCCATATGATAAAGGGATACAAAATTCTGGCTTTATTAGATTTAATAATACGCAGTCTGCAAGTAAAAATATAATAATATATGATGAAAACAATAATGCTGTTTTAATTGCTGACTTCCCCAAAGCATATAATTGCATTATAATTTCGAGCGATAAGCTGTTGGATGACAAAACATATTATGTAGGAACAAGTGCCTATAGGCAGATACAAAACGATTACATTTTAGAGCCTGATATTATCCCTTCAGATACAATTAATATAGGCGAATTCACAATTTCATCTACAATATCTTGGACAGATATTATTGGGTGATATACACTATATCGCCTCTTTGACATATCCATATATAATGATATAATTAACCCATATAAAAGAGGATAGAAAGAGGTATTTATGAGCAGCTTTTTTGCTTACATATCACGCATGAAGTTCATCAGACGCTGGGGACTAATGCGAAATATTCACGACGAAAACATACAAGAGCATAGCATGCAAGTAGCAATGATAGCCCACAATTTAGCATTGGTTGAAAACAAGCTATACGGCGGAGACTATGATGCAAACTATATTATGGTGCTTGCAGCATATCATGAAGTCAGCGAGATAATAACTGGCGACTTGCCGACCCCTATAAAATACTATAATCCGATGATAATGCAGGAATATAAAAAAATCGAAAAGATGGCAAACGAAAAAATTGTTGGAATGCTTCCGGATGATTTGACGAACGAATATAAAGAAATAATAATACAGCCAGATGATAAAAACCACAAAATAGTAAAAGCTGCCGATAAAATAGCGGCATATATAAAATGCGTAGAGGAGCTGACAGCCGGAAACCATGAATTCATAAAAGCAAAAGATTCCCTTAAAAAAACCATTGATGAAATAGAGCTGAGAAGCGTTAAATATTTCATGGATACATTTATGAACAGTTTCAATCTGACTCTGGATGAACTAAATAAATAATAAATAAGCACTTAAATACAACTTTGATAGAATCTGAACACTTTACGAAAATATTACGATTTTATTGATTCTTTAGTAATTGTATGATATTATACTACTAAATAATGTTATTATGTGATAGTTGTCTTAACATAGACGAATTATTTGATATGGATGGATTTGTAGAGTGAAGAAAAAATTAATCAGCTTAATAGTGATATTTGCCTTAATCGCCACGTTTGTTTTGCCGATTGATACGGTTTATGCAGCGGATTATAGCTATATAAAAGTGAAGCTGTCTTCTATGGGCAGCGTTACAAGCATAAGCTTTAAAGTGAATGGTTCATATTATATAAAAGAGAATCCATATTATCCGCTTGTAAAGGGGAAATTATATACAATAAAAACTTCCGGGTCAGGTGTTGCAATTAGTGACGGGAGCTCCACATCATATATTGGCGTAACAGCTACATTTATCAGAACAAAAACTGATGCGTCTACAAATTGGCTGACGATTAGCAACCCAAGATACGGAACATTAAACTATCCCGGAGATATAAAATTCGCTAGAAACGGAACATATATAGACACAATCTGCACCTTGTTTATGGAAACATATCTCGTAGGTGTAGTTGCCCATGAAATGAGCCCATCTTGGCCTATGGAGGCGTTAAAGGCACAGGCTGTGGCAGCGCGCACATACGCAATGCGATATATAAAGGCATCCAATGCATACGATGTAGTGGATACTACTAGCAACCAAGTATACAAAGGATACAATCCTGATAGAGATGCTAGGGTAGTGGAGGCTGTAAACGCTACAGCTGGTCAGGCTATGCTTTGGGGTTCGGCATTTGCAGATGGTGTATACTCAGCCAGCAACGGCGGGCAAACTATGACTAGAAAGCCAAAATGGGGCAGCGTTAATTACTACCACGAGCTAAAGGACGACCCATACGACAAGGCAAACCCGGCAAGTCCGAAATTTGAGTTCTTTTTTCCAAAGACTGTAACAACTACAAATAAATTAGACAGCAGACTGGATTTGATGATTAGGCAGCTTTCTGTGGCACAGCTGGCTAAAGGCGGCATAACTGCTTCTGCATCAGATATTACTATAAAGGGAATTGAATCCCTTAATCCGCATACCATTCCGCCTCCAACTTCATATGGCGAGTATCCTGCAGGTTCATATCAGTTTACAAAAATTGATGTAACTGCATTAATAGACTATAGTGGAAATGGCACAATTCCTGTTGGAACGCAGGAAGAGCTTTCGCTCATCACAACTGGTGTCGTAAAGCTCCAGTCATCCGACAGAATGAGAATAAGGAGCGGTCCATCCACCAGCTACTCTATTGCAGGATATATTGGCAACGGAGAAACTCTTGATGTATATGATGTGCGAGATGATGACTGGCTAGCAATTAAATATGGAAATATTACTGGCTATGTGATGAAAATATATGTGGAGCTAGCACCATATGAGCTGCCTGCTGAAACGCCGCAGGAGCTGGAGATACCAGGCACAGTGATAGGAACGACAGAAGAATATGTTTCTGTGTATCAGGAAGCATCTCTGGATTCCAGTGTTGAAAACGCTATTACGGGCACGACAGCAGTAACAATTACAGAATATCTTGATACTGGCTGGCTAAAGATAACAGCCGGTGATATCACAGGATATGTATTAGAAGAAAAAATAAACTATGATGAGACCTTGCTGGATCAAGGAAATGACGACCCAACAGTTGACGGACATAAAGTGACGGTTACCTTGGATTATGCAACGCTTCAGGAGAAGTTTGCATCGGATTCATCATACTTGAAATACCACAAAATACTAAGCGTGCGAGAAAATACTGACGAAGATCAGTGGGTTTTGGTGGCTGGAAGATACGGTCATGGAATAGGCATGAGCCAGCGCGGAGCACAGCAGATGGCAAACGAAGGCTGGACATATGTACAGATACTTGATTTTTATTATCATGGTACAGTATTGACTGATTTTAGCATGGTGGAGGCTGAGCTTCCGGATGAAGTGACTATGCCGACTATGACAGCACGCACTACCACAGATGGTGTGAACGTGCGCAAAGGTCCATCCACTAGCTACAGCGTAATAAAATCTATTGATAGAAGTGTTGAAATATATGTGATATCGGTTGCTGACTGGTGCAATGTATATATCCCATCCCTGAAGATATCAGGATATATGTCCAAGGACTATTTGGTGATATCAAATATTGAAACAGAGCCCACACTGGTTTATTCAGATGTGCAATATCATGGCGGTATATTTGAAGTAGATACATCAAAGCTGAACCTTCGTACAGACCATGTTATAGCAAATAACATTATAAGAGAAATGCTGGACGGCGAAAAAGTGAAAAAGCTGGATGAAAGCGCTGAATGGTTTAAGGTGATAGACACTAAAAACAATGTCGGCTGGTGTTCATCTGAATACTTAGTGCAGGTGGGGGATGCAGTAGTGGAGCCTACAGCTACACCAACTGAAGCACCGACTACTTCACCTGATATTTCCACAGCTCCTGCAGAAACATCTGCAGCACCAACGGATACACCATCTCCATCACCATCAGAGGATGCTACGGCATCGCCGTCGCCCACACCGACGACATCGGATGAGGTGACAGCTTCACCTACAGAGACTACATCCGCAGAAGTGACAGTGACACCATCGCCAACACCTAGTCCAGAGCCGACAGTAACAGTTTCTCCGTCTCCTTCGCCTACTGAGACTGCAACACAGACACCTACGGCATCGCCGTCTCCGACTGCTACAGCAGACCCTGGAGCAGACGACGAGATGACAGGAACGGTAAATACAGGCGGTACGTCGCTTCTTAGAATCAGGAATGATGCCTCAACACAAGCATCGATTCTAGGCTACATTCCAAACGGGACAGAAATTACGATATTAGAAGACAGAGATGACGGATGGCTCTATATTAATTACGAAACAATACTAGGCTATGTAATAGACGACTATGTGATATATGATGGCGTTCAAGAGGATGAAACGGGCGACAGCATGGCAAACGGAGGAACCGAAGATACGGTTGTTACAGGAACTGTTAAGCTTGAGACATCTACAAGATTAAGAATTCGAAGTGAAGCAAATACAACTTCATCTATTGTAGGCTATGTGCCAAATGGTGCAAAATTGAAAGTGCTGCAGACTTTATCGAGTGGCTGGATGAAGATAGAATACGGCGGACTTTCCGGATATGTAAGCAGCAATTATGTTGTAGTTAGCACGAGCAGCGAAACAGTGGGAACTATAGTTGACTGCACATACCTGAGTGTGCGAACCGGAAGCAACACCAGCTATACCAGAATAGGCGTTGTGAAGGTAGGAACCACACATGCTCTACTGGCAGAAAAAGACGGCTGGTACAAAATCAATTTTGAAGGAAAAGAAGGCTGGATAAGTGGAAAATACGTATCTGTTGATAATGCAGGCTTTGTGGAGTTAAGCGACCAAGGCGTGACAACGGCGACATCATTGCGTGTGAGAAAAGGACCGGGGCTGACATATGAACAAATTGGTTCGCTCGCCCATAATACAGCAGTCACAATAATTGGTGAAGAAAACGGTTTTTATAAAATAAACTATAAAGGAAGCGTTGGATACATATCCAAGGCATATGTAGACCTGAAATAAAGGTTATACATGGAGGAAAATTTGAAAAACACAATGATATCAAAAACAATAACTATATTAATAGTTTTGATATTTTTATTTAGCAGTACAATATATGCACAAGAAGAGCTGATTAAAAGAGGCGATAAATCTGACAATGTGGCATTACTGCAGCAATTATTAAAAGATAAGGGTTATTTTGAATATGACGAAATAACAGGATATTATGGAGTCATTACAGAAAACGCCGTTAAAAGATTTCAAGAGGACAACAAGCTGAAGGTTGATGGAATAACAGGACCTGCAACTTGGGCTGCATTGATGTCTGAAAGCACTGAAAATATATTAATCGAGAGCGGCGACACAAAAGCAAAAGAGACCAGCTATTCCCTAGGAATGGAATGTGCTGATATAGCATTGATTCAAACTAGGCTGATAGAGCTTGGGTTTTATAACTATGAACATGTAACAGGATACTTTGGAACGGTGACACAAAAGGCAGTCGTTGCTTTTCAAAAGTCCAGTTATTTGAAAGCTACCGGAATAGTGGATCAAAACACGTGGGATTTACTCTTTTCAGAATATATAGTTACTGCTCTATATCCTGGAACAATCAGCGAAAACGTAGTGCCGATGCAGGCAAGGCTTTCGGAGCTGGGATACTATTCATTTGAAATTGACGGCAACTATGGCAGCAAAACAAAAGAAGCAGTAAAATACTTTCAAAAGGTAAGTGGACTGACAGCCAATGGAATTGCAGATATTGAAACACTGGAGTTATTGTATTCGGATAATGCCATTGATGAACAATCAGCAAGAAGACAGATTACAACAAACAGCAACGAAAGCATAATAATTGTGAAAAGTGATCCGAAAGGTGAAGATGTAGTTGAGCTGGCAAAGCAATATTTGGGCTCACCATATGTTTATGGAGCAAAAGGCCCGGACGCATTTGACTGTGCAGGGTTCATCTGCTATGTATACGGACTGGTAGGCATAACATTGCCGGACACAACATTTTTGAAAAAATATGAAAACTACGGCACAAAAGTGAATGACCGAGCAGAGCTGCAAAAGGGCGACTTGGTATTCTTTGATATCAACATGACGGACGGAAATCTGGCTGATCATGTAGGCATATATTTAGGTGATGGGAATTTCATTCACGTTAACGAAACAATTGGAGTGAGTGAAGTGGTGATAGATTCACTAACCAAAGAAAACGGCTGGTTTACAGCGAGATTTTCGTGGGGAAGACGCATTCTCAATTAACAAATAAATGATAAGAGACGATATGAATATCGTCTTTTTTTTAACAATCATTTAAATTAATGTTTACTTTCGCTTGTAAGAAATGCATATTTTATGTATAATAACAATAGCAAATTATGTGAACTTATCACTTAGTTTAAATATTTAATTTTTATGGAGGAATAAAAATGGCAACAAAAGTCGGTATTAACGGTTTTGGTCGTATCGGACGTTTGGTATTCAGAGTAGCTCTACAAAACCCTGATATCATAGTTACAGGTGTTAATGATCCATTCATGTCACCAGATTACATGGCATACATGCTAAGATATGACACAATCCACGGAAGATTTGAAGGCGAAATCGAAGTAAAAGACGATGCAATCGTAGTAAACGGAGAAGAAGTAAAGTTCTATGCATGCATGAATCCAGCTGAAATCCCATGGGGCGAGTGCGGAGCTGATTACGTTGTAGAATCTACAGGTATCTTCACAACTACAGAAAAGGCATCTGCTCACTTCGCAGGTGGTGCTAAAAAGGTTATTATCTCTGCTCCTGCAAAGGACAAAGAAACACCTATGTTTGTTATGGGCGTAAATGACGACACATATACAAAAGATATGAAAGTTGTATCAAACGCTTCATGCACAACAAACTGCTTGGCTCCTATAGCAAAAGTTATCAATGATAATTTCGGCATGGAAGAAGGCTTAATGACAACTATCCACTCAACAACTGGCACACAAAAGACAGTTGACGGTCCTTCAAAGAAAGACTGGAGAGGCGGACGTGCTGCATCAGGCAACATCATTCCTTCATCAACAGGTGCTGCTATAGCTGTTGGCGTAGTTATCCCAGAGCTAAACGGCAAACTGACAGGTATGTCTATGCGTGTTCCTACATTGGACGTATCAGTAGTTGACTTGACAGTTAAATTAAAAAAAGCTGCTACATATGATGAAATTAAAGCTGCTATGAAAGCTGCTTCAGAAGGCTCAATGAAAGGCGTGCTAGGATATACAGAAGAAATGGTTGTTTCATCTGATTTCATCGGTGATGCACGTACTTCTATCTTTGATGCTGATGCTGGTATCCAATTATCAGACAAATTCGTTAAGGTTGTATCATGGTATGACAATGAGTGGGGTTATTCAAACAAAGTTATAGATTTGATTCTTCACATGTCAAAAATAGACGCACAATAATTTAATACAAAGTATTTAAATAAAGGGACTGTTTTTACAGTCTCTTTTTTGTTATTATATTATTAGGTTATTCTATACGGTTGTTTCGTTTAATCGAAGATTTATATATACTTTTGACTACGAAATTGGAGGCAAATTATGATAGGATACATTTATTTAGCAATTGCACTATTATTATTTGGGATAGGGTTATTTATACAGGTGAAAAAAGTAACATGGCTTATTTCTGGATATAATACACTTTCTAAAGAAGAAAAAGAAAAATATGACATAGACAAGCTCTGCCTATATATGGGGTATTTTTTGTATCTCCTTGCCGCTGTATGGCTTTTGATGGCTGTTGCGGTATTTGCTTTGTCTGATATGACGGAATGGATTACATGGGCAGGAATGGGCGCAGAGGGCATACTGATAGTAGGGGGCATAGTGTTTTTGAATACCGATAATAGAGTGATGAAGTAGAAAGCGAAGCACTGCCTTATCTATATTTTAAAAACGTACAGATGCAAATTACAATTAATAATATCCTAATCGTTTATACCCTTGCCATCAAAAATTTTCTGTACATATTTTTCTATTCTTGCAGTTCTCGTTTTGCTTTGCTTTGCTTGATTAAAATAATATATATAAGCTCTCTGTCTTCCGGGAGTTAGGCTTTCAAATGCTTTTTGAAGCGTAGGCAAATCAGCAAATTTATCAACAAGTTCAGGTGGGATAGGGCAGTCATCTGTTTTTTTATACGCTATCTCTGCTCCGGTCTTTTCCAGAGCTATTGCCTCATCTATATATTTTTTAATTGTTTTTGACAATTTGTCTATTTGTTCTGTGCTTGTAAAACGAATTTGTCTGCCTGCTTGAACATTTTCAGTTTGCTGAACAAGAATTTTGTCATCATCTTTCAGCAATGAACCCTTTATAAATAGTAGTGCACAGTAGTCCTTGAAGCCGTGCATCAAAACAACGTTTTTGCCATTTATTGTGTAACATGGCTTGCCCCATTTTATCTCTTCTTTCATTTCGCTGTCCAGAAGAATATCCCTTAATTTAATAAATTCATCCTTCCATTTTGTTTCTGTATTTATAAAATGTTCAACACTAGAACTCATTTTTATTTTTGTCATTTTTTTTCACCTCATATTGATGTAGTGAATACTATATAAACTACTAGCTTTTTAATAAACATTTTGTTTTGAATTTGTTTGAAATGTGAAATTGTTTTCAGATACTAAAAAGGTGACTTTCCATATGGAAGTCACCTGGTGCCGAAGGCCGGACTCGAACCGGCACGATTTATTCAATCGAGGGATTTTAAGTCCCTTGCGTCTACCTATTCCGCCACTTCGGCAAATAATATTAATTTTTAATGGAGGCGCCAACCAGAATCGAACTGGTGATGAGGATGTTGCAGACCCTTGCCTTACCGCTTGGCTATGGCGCCATCTATGGAGCGGAAAACGAGACTCGAACTCGCAACCTTCGCCATGGCAAGGCGACGCTCTACCAATTGAGCTATTCCCGCATATTCTCTTTTTTGGTGCCTCAGGACAGAATCGAACTGTCGACACAGGGATTTTCAGTCCCTTGCTCTACCGACTGAGCTACCGAGGCAAGGTGGCGACCCGGAAGGGGCTCGAACCCTCGACCTCCAGCGTGACAGGCTGGCATTCTAACCATCTGAACTACCGGGCCATTTTGACCTATAAAGATAATGCAGAGAGTAATATTGGTGGGAACAGTTGGGCTCGAACCAACGACCCCCTGCTTGTAAGGCAGGTGCTCTCCCAGCTGAGCTATGCTCCCAGGTTATTACTTCATCTGCATGTTGCGTTATCTCGAACGCTAGATTATTATATTATACAAAATTATAATTGTCAATGCTTTTTGCCAAGTTTTTTGTTATTTTTTCAACAAAAAACACAATAATTTTATGATGCAAAAAAACGAAATTATCATCTCTTTTTCTAGTAGAAAAAGAGCGCAAATAGTCTTATAAAAAGATGTTTTCATTAATGTAATAAAAAAGATTTCATTGAAGGTGATACACAAAAACAATGAAATCTTATAAAATATTTTAGTATTTATTATTTTAAATGTTTATATACTTTTGTAATTTGGTCGCCAAGCACAGTAATTACAACAGGTTTTCCGCTTCCTTTTGTGCTCTCTTGATCGAATTCATCGCTGGAGAGTATTTTTACTTCACCTGATTTTTGATGAACTACTATATCCTCTGTCTGGTCTATCTGAATAGCAGCTACTAAATATTTGCCGTTTGAGCCATTAGAATTGAAACTGAATGATTTTATTCCTTTACCGCCTCTATTTTGAGGAGAGAAATTTATCCCCATCATTCTCTTTCCGTATCCATTGTCCGACAGCAGGATTATCTCGCTGTTGTCAGCATCCATAAAGGCTCCTATTACGCAATCATCGCCTACTAGGTCAATTGCCTTAACTCCCTTTGCAGACCTGCCCATAGTGGATATCTGGGACTGACGCATATTTAGAGCCATGCTGGTTTTTGTGATGACCAGTATGGTCATTCCACGCTTTGCAGGGCCTGCCCATGCAACTTCATCATCAGGATTCAGTCCGCATGCTACTATTTTTCTGGTTCTGGTGTCAAATTCAGAAATTTCACACTTTTTAGTCAATCCATTTTTCGTGACGAATATAATTGAGCCTGAGTTAGGAATTTTATCATAATTGAATGTACCTACCACTCGCTCTTCTTTGCCAAATCCATTTATTAGGGAAGACAAGTGAAGTCCTTTTTCTTTCCATTTTTTCTCCGGTAAATCGCTGGCATTTATTCTGTAGCACTGTCCTTTATTTGTAAAGACTAGTATGGTCTCTGCTGTAGTGCCTTCAAATATTGATATCGGAATGTCGCTGCCTGATAAATCGTCCATTTGAGCAGATGTATCAGAGCGCTTATATGAATTGTCTAGCATGCGCTTAACAAATCCATTTTTAGTTACGGTGGATACAATAGGCTCAACCAGAACAAAATCCTCTGCACTTGGCAGCTGTTTGTCCTCTGCCTTCACTATTCTTGTTCTTCTGGTTGTAGCATAATGTTTTTGAATTTCAAGCAATTCTTTTTTTATCACATTCATCAGCTTGGTATTGGAGCGAAGGATGCCCTTTAGCTTGGCAATCAGCTTTTGTAAGGCTACTAGCTCTTCCTGAAGCTTTTCCACCTCTAGTGCTGCCAGCCTTGCAAGACGCATGTCTAATATTGCCTGTGCCTGTATTCCGGATAGCTCAAAGGTTTTCATCAGGTTTCTTTTGGCATCTTGAGTGGATTGAGATGTTTTAATTATTTTTACTACTTCATCAATGTTTGCTATTGCAGTCAGAAGACCAAGAACTATATGTTCTCTTGCCTGTGCTTTTTCCAAATCGAACTTTGTACGGCGCGTAACTACGTCTTTTTGATGCTCAATGTAGAAGTGAAGTATTTGTTTAAGGTTAAGCAGCATAGGTTTACTATCTGCGATAGCTACCATGTTTACACCAAAATTGGTCTGCAGGTCAGAATACTTATATAGATACTGTAGTATTTTGTTTGCGTCACCGTCTTTTTTCACTTCAATAACTGCACGCATACCTGTTCTGTCGGATTCATCGCGAATATCATTAATAAAAGACAATATGCCTTTTTTCTGCTCTGATAGTTTCAGTATTTTTTCCAGCATACTTGCTTTGTTTACTTGATATGGTATTTCTGTAATTACGATGTTTGATTTTCCGCCTGAAAGTTTTTCTATTGTGGTCTTTGCACGAATAACAACCTTGCCTTTTCCTCTTCTGTATGCTTCACGTGCTCCGTCGTTTCCTATCATATAGCCCCCTGTTGGGAAATCGGGGCCTGGAATAATCTCCATCAGCTCATCCAGCGTAATATCAGGATTATCAATTTGTGCAATTGTGCCGTCTATCACTTCGCCTAGGTTATGCGGAGGTATATTCGTTGCCAGACCAACAGCAATGCCCATTGCACCGTTTACCAAAAGATTTGGGAAACGACCCGGCAGCATGTCAGGCTCTTTTAGCGTATCATCAAAGTTTAGCGAAAAGGAAACAGTGTCTTTTTCGATATCTCGCAGAAGTTCTAGCGCAAGGGGTGTCATTCTCACCTCGGTATAACGCATAGCAGCAGGGGAGTCTCCGTCTATTGAGCCGAAGTTACCGTGACCATCTACCAAAGGGGAGCGAAAAGAAAAATCCTGTGCCATGCGAACCATTGCATCATATATGGATGAGTCACCGTGTGGGTGATATTTACCCATGCAGTCGCCGGCAACACGTGCAGATTTTTTGTGGGGTCTGTCAGGGTAGTTTTGCAGCTCTCTCATAGTATAAAGAATACGTCTTTGTACAGGTTTAAGCCCATCTTCCACTCTTGGAATAGCACGCTCCATAACAACATACTCTGCATATGGCAGCATAGAATTGTGCATAACCTCTTCAAGGGATCTATTGATAATTGTTTCGTTTCTTACAATTTGGTTTTTCTTCGCCATTTTATGCTCCTTCTACGCCTTTTATTATGTCGCCGCCGTCAAAATTAGCATGACTTATAATGTAGTCTCGCCTCGGCTCTACTTTGTCACCCATCAGCAGAGATACCAGTCTGTCAGCCTCTGCAGCATCCTCTATAGATACTTGAATAAGCTTTCTGCCATCGGGATTTAGTGTAGTATCCCAAAGCTGTTCAGGGTTCATTTCGCCGAGACCTTTATATCTTTGGATTGTATAGCCTTTGCCTATTTCCTCTATTGCTATTTTTAGTGCTTTGTCATCGTAGCAATATTGCTCAGTTCTGCCTCTTTTCACCTTGTAAAGGGGAGGTTGACCAATGAAAATATTGCCGTTTGTAACAAGCTCTTTCATATATCTGAAAAAGAATGTAAGAAGAATGGCTCGAATGTGAGCGCCGTCTTGGTCCGCATCAGAAAGTATTATAATTTTATGATATTTTAATTTTGATATATCAAAGTCTGCATCTATTCCCGCACCAAGAGCTGAGATGATAGAACGAAATTCTTCGTTTCCAAGCACTGCATCCAGTCTTTTGCGTTCTGCATTCAGCGGCTTGCCGCGAAGGGGCAGGATTGCCTGAAATCTTCTGTCTCTGGCCTGCTTTGCAGAGCCGCCAGCTGAATCACCCTCAACCAGAATCAGCTCGTTTTCCTCCGGCTTTCTGCCTGTGCATGATGATAGCTTTCCTACCAATGGTGCGCCTTCTAGGGCAGAGCGCTTTCTGGCAAGCTGTGTTGCCTTTCTGGTGGCAGCACGCACTTTGGCGGATTTTACAGCTTTTTCAATTATTCTGCCGACTGAATCAGCATTTTTTAAATCTGATAGATAGATACTTAGTTTTTCATTGATTAATGTT
The DNA here is from genome assembly GCA_040883315.1 of Eubacteriales bacterium. GTDB lineage: Bacteria > Bacillota > Clostridia > Christensenellales > UMGS416 > JAFGUF01. The sequence continues at coordinate 76,748 of JBFLKU010000019.1, read as the reverse complement.
TCAACGGCTTTTCTAGCTTCTGCATTTCCAAGCTTTGTTTTTGTTTGTCCTTCAAATTGTATATTACGCATTTTCAGAGCTATAACGCTGGTCATGCCTTCACGGAAATCTTCGCCGGATAGGTTGGCGTCTTTTTCCTTCAGCATTCCGTTTTGGCGCATGTAGTCATTCATTGTTTTTGTGATAGCAGCCTTGAATCCAGTCTCGTGTGTGCCTCCGTTTGGTGTAGGGATATTATTTACATATGAAAAAACGTTATCATTGTATCCGCTGTCATATTGTATAGCTACCTCGATGTGTATGTCGTCTCTGACACCGGAAATCAAGATAGGTTCTTCATTCAAAACAGTTTTATCGCTGTTTAGCTGCTTGATGAAATCCACAATGCCGCCCTCAAAATAGTATTTTTCTTTCAACGGGCTGTTTTTTCTTTTATCCAGGAAATGTATAGTTAATCCTTTATTTAGATATGCCAGTTCCTGCAGGCGTCGTTGAATAGTCTCTTGATTATAGTTAAGGTGGTCGAACACCGTAACGTCTGGTTTAAATGTAACACAAGTACCTTTTTCGAAAGTATTGCCAGCCAGCTCTAGTGGACCTGTCGGCTTTCCTGATATCACTTTCTTTTTTGATTGCGAGAACTTGCTTTCAAATCTTTGTTTATATAGCTTCCCGTCTTTGTGAACCTCAACAGCAAGCCATTCGGAAAGTGCATTAACTACAGATGCACCAACGCCGTGGAGACCTCCTGAGTATGAATATGAATTGCTGTCGAATTTACCGCCAGCATGGAGCTGCGTAAAAATTACCTCAACACCACTTTTTTTCATAGTTGGATGCAAATCAACAGGCATTCCTCTGCCGTTGTCTATAACAGTAACAGATTTATCCTCATTGATACATACAAATACTTCGTCTGCATATCCGTTTGCTGCCTCGTCCACAGCATTGTCTACGATTTCCCATATTAGGTGGTGCAGACCTTTGGTGCCTGTGGAGCCTATATACATGCCGGGACGCATTCTTACCGCTTCCAGACCCTCTAATACCTTTATATCATTTGAACTATATGACTTGCTATCCAAAATATTCTCCGCCTTTCGATACTTGTTCCACTGATAAATATAAGTGACTTCTTGAACATTGTCAACAATAATTATAACATAATTCCAATACCCGTTCAAGAAAATATGTTCGCCTGTTATCCAATGGTGTTCTTTAGCATCTTGACTATAATCTAGCCATATGCTAATATTATTTTTATGAATAATTTGTCATTTTTATTTTTTTATACATATAAAATGGCAATATATAAATAGGTTATAATTTTAAGAGAGAGAATAGATATATTTTATGAAAGCCAAAACAATTTTAATGAGCAAAAGCAATTTGAATCTTCCAAATATTTTGTCAATTATAAGGATTCTTTTAGTAGGGGTACTAATATTATTTTTTAAAAAAGGAATGACACTGGCAGCATTTATTACATATTTAACTGCATCAGCTACAGACCTAATAGACGGATATATTGCCAGAAAGTATGATTTAATAACACCGCTTGGCAAGCTGCTAGATCCATTTGCAGATAAACTGATGCTGGTCACTGTGCTATGCTGCATGTATTTATCAGGAATACTACCTCTATGGGTGCTAATTGTTATAGTAACAAAAGAAGCACTGCAAATATTGGGCGGGTTTTTGATGTTCCATAAAAGAGACACTGTTGTTCAGTCCAATATTTTCGGCAAATTAACAACTGTATTCTTTTCTTTTTCAGTAGTATTGTTATTTTTACATGATTATGTTTCACCATATGATATTTATGTAATAATCTTCACGGTGCTATTTGCAATATTTGCACTTGTTCAGTATGTGGTTAAATATTTAAGATCATCAAGCGGGCAGGAGAAGGAACATGCCGATGAAATAGCGAGCTAAATAAAAAAAATAGCACCCGATGGGTGCTTTTATTTTTGATAACTAAATTGAATTTACTTGCTCACATAGATTTTCATCAACCAGCTTACTAGCACTATCTGTATAATATAAACTAAGTTTATGTATAGGTCTGGTCATGCAGACATATAGAAGACGTGAATGCAGAAAATCATCAGGGAAATTGCTTTCCTCGGCGTTTGCAATTATTACACAGTCGAACTCCAATCCTTTACATAGGTATGCAGGCATCACCATAATTCCGCCTTCATATACCGTGTTTTTGTCATCAAGATACTTTATATCTGGTATTTTCTTCTTTAGTTTTTTGTATATATCGATGCAGTCGTTTGGCATTTTGTCTATTACCGCTATGGATTTCATGTTACCGTCCAGATGTTTTTGTATTTCTGCGGCAATATCATCAATCAGATTATTCGCTTTTATCAGCTTTGGCATCTCTCCATGGCGAAGCACAGGCTTTGCAGGTGTTCTGCCTTGGCTGTGGCGTATCGCACACTTTTCAGCCAGATTCATTATCTCAACAGTATTTCTGTATGATGTAACCAGCTCGAAGTAGCTGGAAGTCTCATCAAAAACGTCGTTTTTCATTTTGCCCCAGTTTTGTACACCTTGGTATGCGTATATGCCCTGAGCCAGGTCACCAACTATAGTGAATGAATTATTATGTGTTAGGGACTTTAGGGTATCAAACATAAATGGCGAGAAATCCTGTGCCTCGTCTAAAACCGTGTGATGAATATCCAGCGTTTCTTTATGACCAAATAATTTTTCCTGCAAAATCAAGAGTGGAGGGATATCGGAAGTCTCCATTTTTTTAGATTGTAGGTTTTTGAGAGTAATTTCCTTTAGAATATTCCATTCATCAGTGTAATCAATAAATTTTTCGCTTGGAATATATTCAGAAAGAAAATGCTTATAGCTATCCAGCAGTGTGGGCACTTTTAATTTATCTATATAGTTTTTAACTGTGTTTTTTGAGAATTCATCTATTTCAGCGATTTTTTCATCTCTTGCTTTGTATAGCTCCTTCATCAGACTTTGTCTTTTTTCAGCATCATCTTTATATACTTCTCGAACCAGATTTGCCCGTTTTTTCACCTTGGACTCCACACTATTTTGCTCGATTTTGGTTTTTGTGTTGTAAATATTGCTTAATGATTTCTTAAGCTCTTTTTTTCTATCTGAAAAATTAAAAGGAGAAAGCTCATTTATAAACATGCTAATAATTTTATCGTATGATATTACCTGCTTTGTTTTTATATATAATCCTTCTTTAGGCAGAATGTATTTATATAGATTTGCTATATATTCGTTTAGTATTTCCTTGAATACTAGTGAGCCTTTGAATTTCGCATAATTAATGTATTTAGTTTTGTCTAAATCTGAAACATTTTTGTCCAATAGATTAAGTAGAATATATGAATCATCCACATTATATAGCTTTGCACTGCATAGCCTGCATGCCAGTCCATAAAATGTTTCCTGAATAACGTCTTCAACGCCCATATCCGGCAAAACAGCTGAAATATAGTCCAAAAATAGGGGAGAGGGTGCAATAACCATTATGTTTTTAGGTTCCATAGTTTTTTGGAAAGTATAGAGCATCCACATTATTCTATGAAGAGCTATTGTTGTTTTTCCTGCACCTGCTACGCCCTGTACTATGATAGGAGCTCTATGATTGTATCTTAAAACTGCGTTTTGCTCGCTTTGAATGGTTGTGACTATATCCTTTAGTCTGGCGTCAGCATGGTCTGAAAGTACATCGTTCAGATAGTCACCTTCGCTTATTATATCCGCTTCTATTATATTCTTGATTTGTCCTTCTTCTATATTGAATAGTCTTTTCAGCAGTATTTCGCCTGTAACTTCTCCTTCAGGAGTGGAGTATTCAGCCGAGCCCACCTGATGTGTGTAGTATAGGTTTGCTATTGGGCTTCGCCAGTCTATTACTATGGGTTCCTGTGTTTTGGTGTTGCTGACGCCCCATTTTCCAATGTAGTATTTTCGTTCACTTTTTTCTTCATCGTTTCTAAAATCTATTCTTGTGAAGTATGGAGTGGAGAGTGATTTGAATATGTTTTTTAGCAGTCTTTCACTGATAGCATAGATTTTCTCTGCTACGAATAAATCCATAGTAAATGATCCGCCAGCTGCCAGCTTTTGTTTTTTTACCTCAGCTGCTTGCTTTTTTTCTTCTTCCTCAAGTCGAATTTTTTCTTTTCGGATGTATTCCAATACAGAATTCAGCTTGCTTTGTTCTTCTTTTAAAACAATATCGTTCATAATAATTCCTATATGGTTGATAGTAGCAAAAATGGTTTTTAATTATATATTATTATATTTTAGAAGTCAACATAATTTTTATGACACGATCTATCATATAGGAAGCTAATGAAAAAGAGCCGAGATTAATCGGCTCTCATGATGCAATAACTTATACTATGGATTCTCAGGAACTATATAAATATCCAAATAGGCTTCTTTCAGGGTTCTTAGGGACTGTGTTGCATTTACTAAAGCTGCATAGTCATCCTGAGCTGTTTTCAATAGGTTAAGGTTGTTTATGGCTTCATTAATTTGATTCATGTGGTTTTCGTCCAAATTATCTCCATATTGAGTCAAAAGACTGCTTACTTCGCTAAGCAAAGCTTCCGCTGATGATACAGCATCTTTCATCTTATTGTCATTTTCATACCATTCTAATGTGTGGATACTGCAGTAATGGTCTGCATATAGTGGGTCTTCGTGGCTTCCCTCCAGCAATAACGAATTAATATCCTCAATTCCACGCACCGCATATGGAAAATACTTTATGAATTGCTGGTCATCCAGCTGATTTATTGGTGAATCAGTTGGTATTACAAGCAAAGCCTGTGCTGTTACATTTGGACAGTAGGGTGTAGCAAGAAGATTGGTTTCTGTACATATATTCACCAAATAGTGTTGGTCGCAAAATTCAGTTGGAGCTGTTCCACTTTGGAAATAGTCTGTAACAGGTGTTCTGCCCGATGCATCTAGGCTGCATGCATCTGTAGCTCGCAGACCGGAAACAGAGCATACCTTTACCTTTGTTAATCCTAATTCTGAGGGAGTAGTCTGTAATATATCTTTATTAGGCAATGCTTTATCCTGATGGATTTTGCTCATGAAATCCTGCCACAGCGGTGCAGCGTCGCGTCCGCCTTGCGCTGTTCTCTCCAGCTGCTCGTATCCGTCATGTCCCACCCACACTGCAGCAGAATAATAGGGAGTGAGCCCTGCGAAAAATACACCTCTGTAGTCGCTGTTTGTCCCTGTTTTTCCTGCTACGGTCATACCACTGATGTTTGCATGCGTTCCAGTACCTGATTTTACTGCATCCTTAAGAAGATCTACAAGCAGCCAGTCAGCCGCAGGGGTGAATACAGGCTTCTGTATTTGCAATTGCGTAGCATCAATAATTATATTGCCGTTGTTGTCAACAACCTTTGTGAATGATATAGGCTCTATATATACGCCGTTGTTTCCTATAGCACCAAATGCTACTGACATATCTATAACAGTTATACCGGATGTGCCAAGCCCAAGTCCAGCACCGTCTTTATTAATATAGTCTGGGTTTATGCCCAAATCAACTAGTGTATTGTATGATTGCTCTATGCCTACTTCGTCCACCAAAATCCGAACTGCTGCCATGTTTACAGATCGCATTAATGCTGTGCGTACTGTTATAGGCCCGGTAAATTTGCCTGAATAGTTGCTGGGATAGCCGCGCTCGGAAAGCCAGCCCTGCACAGGCAAAGGAAGGTCTAAAACCACACTTGCGGGAGAAATACCATTATTTAGTGCTGGTCCATATACAGCCAATGGCTTAATGGAGCTGCCCACCGGCATATGTGATTGGTAAGCTCTGTTAAATGCTTTCATAACAGTCGGCTCTTGCCTTCCGCCAACTATTGCTTTAAGCTCACCAGTGGTGTAGTCGTATACTGCCGCAGCAGCCTGAGGCTGTACTATCTCCTGAGTAGTGCCATCGCCATTTGGCACAATCATAGTGGAGCTGGATTTATACATTGTGTTTGGGTAGTCGTCCCAGGTGTATAGAGAGGACTCAACGGTTAGCTGAATGTCACGATCTACGGTAGTGTATATGTGGTATCCTTTGGTTCTCAGCTCATTTTCCACAAGTGAACGGTTTGTTTTGCTTACTGTCATGCCCCTTGCTTCGATTATTTTCGTGACAACGTCTGATATAGAATACTCTAAAAAGTATGGCATATCATACATCTTTTGTCGTTGGCTCTCTTCCACAATATGGTCAGGCTCTTTCAGAGCTTCATCATATTCTTCCTTTGTTATATAACCGGATTGATACATTCTGTATAGAACCGTGTTGGTTCTGTCAACAAGTCTTTTTGGAGTTTCCCACACATAGTAATTGGAGCGAGGATTATATAGGTATGAGCTCCTTGCAACACCTGCAAGCAATGCACACTCTCTAAGCGTAAGCTCATCCAGCTCTTTTCCGAAATAGTCTATTGCAGCAGCTTTTATTCCATAGTTACCAGAGCCTAGGTCGATGGTATTTAGATATGATTCAAGTATCTGGTCTTTTGTATATGTTTGTTCCAGCTGTATTGCCAGATATGCCTCCTGCAGCTTTCTTTTATATGTTTGCTCGTTGCTCAAAAGCCGAAGCTTGATTAATTGCTGGGTGATGGTGGAGCCGCCCTGTGTGGTGTCTGTGCGCAGGTTATTAAAAAATGCACCTACAATACGCTTCGGGTCAATTCCGTTATGGGTATAAAAGCGTGAATCTTCAACAGCTACAAAAGCCTCCTGCAGGGTAGTTGGTATTTCATCTATAGGCACATAAATTCTGTTTTCCAGACCTGAAAACGTGGTGATATATTCGCCGTTGCTATCATATATAAATGATGACTCTGACAAGTTTTCTATTTTTTCAATGTCCAAAACAGGTGTAGTATCTACATAAGCGTTTGCAACGCCAACCACAGCACCTATTCCTGCAACACCTAAAAAAGCAAGGACTAGGACAAAAATAAAAACAGATGTAAGCAGAGTGGAAACCAAAAATGAATGTTCCTTTGTGCGTTTTTTGAAAATAGAAACATTTTGTACGCTCTGCGGCTGATTTTCGTGATATTCATTTTTTGCTATTTGGCTTTCATTATCAGCAGTATTCTGCCTTTTGAAATAGGATAAAATATTATCTTTTATTGTTTTTATTCCGATTTTGAAGTCCTTAATCATTTTAGAAAAAAAGGACGGAGAATCAGATTTATTATTTCTGCCGCTTCTTCTGCCGTTATTATTGAAGTGGTCATCATTTCTATTCATTAAGTGAAACCTCCAAGTAAGCTTTCATCATAATATTATATACTATATAGCTTTTTTTTGAAAGCATTTATATATTTATGTAAATGCCGTACTAACAAAAATATTTATACTATAAATAGCACGATGAGAATTTATTAATTTTTAATTTACATACATAATATATGTTTTTATGATATAATCACTATATTAAATTTTTAGGAGAAAAGTATGGCAATTAAATTATATTCCGATAGCTGCAGCGACCTAACAAAGGAAATGGCAAAAGAATTTGGAGTGGGGATTATTCCGCTGATATTCACCTTGGAAGGTCACGATTATGCAGATGATTTTGGCGAATCTATGCCAATTACCGAATTCTATGAAAAAGTAAGAAAAGGCTCTATGCCAAAGACAGCATTAATAAATACGCAAAGATATCTGGAAGAGTTTTCAAAGGAAATAGAAAAAGGCAATGAGATATTGTATTTATGCTTTTCATCTGCTTTGTCTGGCTCATATCAATGTGCTGTTACTGCCGAAGAAGAGCTGAGAGAGAAGTATCCAGACTGCAAGATAGCCGTTGTAGACTCAAAATGTGCTTCATTTGGTGAAGGACTTTTTGTATACTATGTAGCAAACAAATTAAAAGAGGGCGTAAGCTTTGAAGCTTTAACAAAATATGCATTTGATTTGCAGCCTTCAATATGTCACCTGTTCACAGTTGATGATTTAAACCACCTAGCAAGAGGCGGCAGAGCATCGAATGTATCTGCTGTTTTGGGAACAGCTCTGAAAATAAAGCCTGTGCTTCATGTAGATGATGAGGGCAGACTAGTGCTTTTGAATAAGCAAAGGGGCAGAGTAAAGGCGATGAAAGAGCTGATTAATCTGATGAAAGAAAGTGCAGATGCTGATACAGACCAAACTGTTTTTATTAGCCACGGCGACTGCCTGGACGAAGCTGAAACAGTAGGCGAAATGGTTAAGGAAGCATTTCCAAATATTAAAGATATTAAATATAGCTTTATTGGTCCTGTAGTCGGTTCACACTCAGGCCCCGGCACTATAGCATTGTTCTTCGTAGGAAGCAAAAGATAGATAGGAATATATTAGTTTATCAGGAGGTATGTATTTGCTGCATACCTCTATTTTATTATTTTAATACAACTTACAACTTGGAGGCAGAAAATGAAACTAAAAAGGGATGATTATAAATTCATTGTGTTATTGTTTGGCATGTCAGCGGCTCTATATTTTGTACACTTTCTAATATTTAGAGATGCTCATCACTTGTCTTTATTTGCACTGGAAGATTTGGCCTTTGTGCCTATTGATGTGTTCTTTGTTTCGCTGATACTAAACAGAGTATTAAAATCAAACGAAAAAAAGAAGAAAATGAGTAAGCTGTACATGATAATTGAAATATTTTTTAGTATTATCGGGTCTGACTTATTAAGAGAATTTTCAAATCACGATAAAAGACTCATAAAGATACGTGATGATTTGATTATAAAGCCGAATTGGACAGAAAAAGACTTTAACAAGATGCTAGACTTGAAAAAACTGCATATTCCAGTGATGGAATACGAAAAAGAGAGTATACTGAATATTAAAGAAATGCTTGAGAAATCCAGGCCAAATCTTTTGCGTTTAGTGGAAAACCAAGCGCTTCTGGAGCATGAAACATTTACTGAGGTGTTGATGGCTGTTTTTCATTTAGCAGAGGAACTGAGGCTGCGAGACAATTTTGATAATTTATCAAAACAGGATAAAGACCATATTATGAATGACTGTAAAAGGGCATATATTCTGCTAGGAATTGAATGGATTGATTATATAAATCATATGCGTATTCATTATCCATATTTGTATAGCCTTGCAATTCGTGTAAATCCATTTGCAGAGCACGCTGAGATTGCAATAAGTGAATTATAGGATGATGACCATAATTTATTTATCAAAAAAGCTTATTTTTTAATTGATTTTTCATATTCGTTATGATAGAATAACCTTTGTCAATTGCCGAAGTGATGAAATTGGCAGACGTGCTTGACTCAAAATCAAGTGCCTTCGGGCGTGCCGGTTCGAGTCCGGCCTTCGGCACCAAAGAGATGTTTCAATAAGAAGCATCTCTTTATTTTATATTTATAATTGAGAATAGAATAACAGCTTATACAGTGATAAAAATAAATAAAAAACCGCATACATTTTGTATACGGCAATATTGATTTCATTATAAATATTTTAATAGAAAAACGATTTAATCAAATACGCAATTCCAACACCTAAATATGTGCCCACAGCATACCCGAAAATGCCAGTTATAAGACCGCTTAATATTACGTGTCTGTTTTCCATTGCCTCGGCCACAGGGGCTATGAAGGCGGGGCCATATACACCAGCTGTGGATGTGATGATGGCAGTATCAGCATCTATTTTGAATATTTTGCATAGAATTAAATGCAATATGATAGCTCCAAACATTACGCTTGCTGTGAAACCTAGGAAAATTGGGGAGGATTTGAAGAAAAGGTCTATATCTACTGTAGCACCAATCGCCAAAGAAAAGATATAAACTGCATATTGCCCCATGGCAGCTGTTCCCTTTGTGCTGCGCAGCTTTTTCCAGAATGAAAGCGCTATTGAAATAGTAGTAACCGAAAGAATAAGAACAAGCATATTCAGCTCACCTGTTATGAGCATTGCAAGGCCAACCGATGCACCTGTGACAAGAACGGCAATTAAAAACGCAAAGCCGATATTGAGCCATCCTTTTTTCAGACCATCTTCAAAAATAGGCTCTAGTGCAGGTATATGAACATCATCTGATGCCACCACTTTGCTTTCATCAAACTTCGGAAGCACTTTTCTATATAGCTTTACTATAACACTGCCAAGTAATATGAAATATACGCCGCCGCAGAGCATGTCACTCATATTTACTATTCCGATGCTGTCTTTAGTCATCTCGAGACTTTGCCCGATTGCGTTTAAATTGGGTGTTCCACCTGTGTAGCAGCCTGTGAGCATCCCTGCCACTTTCCATCCTTCAGGCAGCTTTGATGCAAAGAGCATTCCCATAACCAATGAAACAACCAAAGCTGAAACGATTACTAAAATAAAAGACTTGATAGTATCCTTGGCTAGATGAAGCCACTTTATAATATCCGCAGAAAAAAGAACCAGTGCTATTGCAATAGGAACGCTTATCTCGTATATGTTTGTGGATATGCTTGTGTTCCAGCCGAAAAATGGAATGTTAGAAAACACTATTCCGGCTAGGTAGCACAAAACAATGGGACTTAGAAATTTTATAATTTTGTTTTTCTTAGATAGAATTACAAAAACCTGTGGAAGCAAAAAGATGATGGCGACCTGTAAAATTGTTAAAAATACCTTTAATAAATCTCCGCTAAAAAATTCTGACATTATATATACCTAAACCTTATAAATTAATAATAACCTAGTTATTATAGCATTAAATGGCCTATTTATTGTATACAGACATAAATATGTACAAAATGTTACACTTTCTTTACACAGGATATGCTTTTGTGATATAATTGCTCCACGGTGGTGCAGTATTCTAGTCAGCATCACTGCTTTTGAAGGCGGGGCTAAAAATCCGTCAAAGGGCAAATCGATGAAGCTTCTTGTGCTGGCCGCCGATGCCCAATTGGGGGCTTGTGCTGGGAGATAAGAGAGAAGGGCGATCCGCAACGGCATGTGGGCGATGACCCAGCTCTCGTGGAGACCTGACCGAGTGGCACGAATTTTTATGGTGCTACTTGCCGGGATTAAACCTGTATTGCGGTGAAAACCAAGCTGTGTACAGTGTAGCCTGCCTTGAGTGAAGCTGGTGGATTTTGGAACACGTTTAGCTATTATAAGGATCCAAAATGGCTGAATGATTGCCTTATGAAACCATTTTTGCAAAAGAGGCTAGAAAGCAGTGAGACTGCCGAGGAAAGCTCCTAGACTGAATTTTATGGCATAGTGGGGATTATAGTGTGTACTAAGTGGTAGTCCAGCCCCGGTGTTGGCAACACATCGGCTCAGGGTTTAAAAGGAAACTGCTTTACTGGTGACAGGAAGTACTCTGCGGGGAAAGCCAGCTGGACCAAAGTCGCAAGGTTTATCCACTATGCTACCACCTCTAATTTTTTTGGAGATAATTTTGAAAAAAAATGTTAATAATAAAAAAATAGCTCAGTGGTCATGGGTAGCAAAAATATTTGCTATTACAATAATTTTAGCCACTCTTCTATCATTGGCATCGGAAGCTACATTAAGGAACCTATCGTTACCACTAGCTTTCATTGCCCTTATTTTTTTTGTGTTTATTGGCATACTTTTCGATACAATAGGCGTAGCGGTGGCTACAGCTGACATCACTCCTTTTATAGCAATGAGCTCAAAAAGGGTGAAAGGAGCAAAAGAAGGAATATTTCTGCTTAAACGTGCAGAAATAGTTGCAAATATATGCAATGATGTTGTAGGCGATATCTGCGGCATAATATCAGGTGCAGCAGGCGGTATCATTATGGTTTCTATAGTTGCCAAAAGCCAGAGCATGTCAGAAGTGACCATTTCGGTCATTTTGAGTGCTTTGATTGCAGGATTCACAGTTTCCGGCAAGGCTATGGGAAAAATAATAGCAATGAAGGACAATAAAGAGATAGTTTTAGCCGTGGGCAGGTTTATTCATGTGTTCACGGGAATATGGAGCAAAAAAAATGGAAAATATCTTAAATAGTATAAATACATCAAGTGATATTAAAAAATTAAATAAAGATGAACTTAATCGTTTATCAACTGAGATAAGAAAATTAATTATAGAAACCGTATCTGTAAACGGCGGTCATCTGGCATCGAATCTAGGCGTAGTGGAGGCAACGTTGGCAATACACAAAGCTTTTGATCTGCCGGATGACAGCATTATTTTTGATGTAGGGCATCAGTGCTATACCCATAAAATAATTACAGAAAGAAAAGAAAGATTTGCTACCCTGCGTCAGGAAAATGGAATAAGCGGATTTCCAAAGCGTGAAGAGGGCCGATATGATAGCTTCAACACAGGGCATGCATCAACATCTATATCTGCCGCTGTTGGAATGGCAAGGGCAAACAGACTTCAGGGCAAAAAAAACCACGTCGTAGCATTGATAGGAGATGGAGCACTGACAGGCGGCATGGCATGGGAAGCCATAAATGATGTCGGGCATAACAAAGAAAATGTTATTGTAATATTGAATGAAAATGAAATGTCCATCAGCGAAAATGTAGGCGCAATGTCCAAATATCTAAACTCACTGCGTTCAAAAAGCGGCTATGTGCATGCAAAACTGGCATTTTCTCGTACATTGAAATCCATTCCTCGTGTTGGAAAGCCTATATATAATTTCTTTTCCAGAATAAAAGACAGTTTAAGGTTTCTTTTTTGGAACAATATGCTATTCGAAGAGATGGGATTTAAATATTTTGGCATACTCGATGGTCATGATATTTCTTCAATGTCCAGAATTTTTGAGCAGTGCAAGGAAATAAATGGACCGGTTTTGATACATATCAAAACAAGAAAAGGCAGAGGATACAAATATGCCAGTCAGATGCCGGATCAATATCATAGCACGTCAGCATTTGATATAAAAACAGGTGAAAAGAAAAACAAAGAAAAATATAATCTGCCTGCGCATATGACTAAAACATTGATTGAATTGACAAAAAAGGATGATAAAATCTGTGTAATAACTGCGGCTATGCAGGGCGGCTGCGGACTGGATGAATACAAAGAAATATATCCTGACAGATTTTTTGATGTAGGAATAGCGGAGCAGCATGCCGTTACTATGGCGGCAGGGCTAGCAGCAGGCGGAATGAAGCCGTGCTTTAGCGTATATTCATCATTTTTACAAAGGTCGTATGACCAGATAATCCACGATGTATGTGCACAGAATTTACCGGTTGTATTTTTAGTATATAATAGCGGAATTGTAGGAAACGACGGCGAAACACATCAGGGGATATATGATATTTCTTTCTTGAGGCATATACCAAATCTAAATGTATTTTCTCCTGCTACAGAATATGAAGCCAAGAACACACTTGAATACGTGTTTTCTATAAATCAGCCAAGTGCGATACTATTAGGGAATCAACTGCCTGTACATAATTTGTACAATTGCCCGCAGGATAATTTGAAAAGCTGGACAAAGGTGACAAATGCAAAAGACAAAAAAATTGCATTGATTTCAAATTCCAACCTTTTAGTAAAATGCGTAGATGCAATAAAGACGGATAAAATATATAATTTTGCAGACGTTTTTAATGCTAGATGTATAAAGCCTTTAGATAATAAGATGCTTAAATCAATAGCGGATAAATATGAAACTATAATAACGATTGAAGATAATCTGCTGCAAGGCGGGCTGGGAAGTGCTGTGCTTGAGCATATTAATAAATATGATATGAATGCCAATCATGTAATTTGCCTTGGCTATGATGACAAATTTATTGAACAAGGCTCAAAGGAATATATTTATAATGAGCATTCGCTAAACGCAGAAGGAATCGCAAGAATAATTAAAGAAGTAGAAAAAAATAAAGAGGGCAAAAATGCAGGGTAGCAGGCTGGATGTGTATTTGGTGGAAATTGGCGAATGTCAGTCCAGAGAGCAGGCAAAGCGCCTGATAATGGCAGGCAAAGTGCTTGTTAATGAAATTGTTGCAGATAAAAGCTCTCAAATCATAAAAGAAAATGACGATATTAGAATAAAAGAAAAGCTTAAATATGTGAGCAGAGGCGGGCTGAAGCTAGAAAAGGCGCTGGAAGTATTTCTGGTGAAAGTGGAGGGCATGTCAGTGCTAGACATAGGTGCATCTACAGGCGGATTTACAGACTGTCTACTGCAAAATGGAGCTAAGCAGGTGTGTGCTGTGGATGTAGGATATGGACAGCTTAGCTGGCAGCTTAGAAACGATGAAAGAGTGCAGGTATTTGAGCGCACCAATGCAAGATACTTGACTACTGATACAACAGGACAAAAATATGACGGAGCTGTATGTGATGCATCCTTCATTTCATTAACGAAATTAATTAACGCCATCGATGAATGTACAGAAGATGACGCTTTTTTTATAGGACTAATTAAGCCGCAGTTTGAATGCGGAAGAGAAAGCGTAGGAAAGGGCGGAATCGTGAGAGACAAAAAAACTCACATTGAAACAATAGAAAAAGTATGCAGCTATATTAATTTATCTACTAATTTTAAGCTGCAGCAGCTTGATTTTTCCCCCATTACAGGACCCAAAGGGAACATCGAATTTTTAATATATTGTCGAAAGAGTATAGCCCCGATTGAGATAAATGCATCGGAAATAGTGAATAATGCACATTCTGTGCATAAAAATACAAAAAAGTAGTTTAATATAATTAAAAATAATGTATAATATTAGCATGAATAGTAATAATAATGATTTGACCATTGGAATTGTTACCAACGGTACAAACAAAAAAATAGATAAAATAAAAGATGAACTTCAAGATAAATTATCCAAGAAAAAAATTGATATAAGAATATATGAGAGCGTAATAGCCGACGCTAAAGCTTTAGATGAGTTTTCTTCTGCTGTAAATTTGATTTTCGCAATAGGCGGAGACGGAACATTGCTTTCTGTCCTTAGAAGCTGCGGCAAAATGAGTGTTCCTGTTATTGGCATAAATGCTGGAAGAAAAGGTTTCTTGGCAGAAATATCAACTGATGAAATAGACTTTGCAATTGATAAGATTCTAAATAAAGAATACAGCATAGAAGAAAGATTGCTGCTGGAAGCAAAAATATTTGACAGTGAAGATAAATTAGTAGAAGAAAAAATAATTGCTGTAAATGATTTTAATATTGCTCGTCATGGATATGCCAGAATGATACGTTTGGATATATATATGAATAATCAGCTGGCCGAAAGCTTTGATGGCGATGGTGTATTAATATCCAGCCCAATAGGCTCCACTGCATATTCATTGTCGGCAGGAGGACCTATTATTTTGCCGGGAATCGATTGCATATTGATTACGCCTGTTTGCTCGCACTCACTGCATGCACGTCCAATGATAGCACCTGATGATGTGAAAATAAAAGTAATACCAAAGGATTTGCTTCATGATGTAGTGACAACTGTGGACGGACAGCATTTGATATCTATACCTCTTAAGGGGCATATTGAAGTGGCGAAATCTGACTATAAAGCAAAATTTATTCGTTTTAGGAACGAAGATTACTATACAAGGTTTTGGAAGAAGATAATAAATTGGAGCATAAATTAAGCATTATAATTTGAGAGGATGAGATTATGACTAAGAATCAGAGACAGCTTGCTATTCTTGACACTATTGAGAAAAAGGAAATACATACACAGGGAGAGCTGGTGCAGGAAATTTTGGATTTAGGATTTGATGTTACTCAAGCCACTATTTCAAGAGATATTAATGAGCTGAAGCTGATAAAGATATCAGGCGAATCTGGCAAACATAAATATGCTACACAGGACAAAGCAGCAGACAAACTTTCGGGAAGAAAATTAAGAATTTTTTATGAAAGTGTACTGTCTGTAAAGAGATCTGGCAACCTGATTATTATCAGTACACTAAGCGGAAGTGCCAATGCGGCGGCAGAAACAATTGATTCGCTTCACTGGGATGGGATACTTGGTACAATAGCTGGGGACAACTGCATAATGATAATACTAGATGAAGAAATTGACGGCGATGCAATTTGCGAAAAATTTAGCAACTTGCTCGCATAATATGATATAATAGTGAGCAAATAAAAACGGGAAGGTACAAGAATGCTATTATATCTATCCATAAAAAATGTAGCTGTAATAGAAAGAGTAGAAATAGAATTTGAAGACGGTCTGAACATTCTGACAGGTGAAACGGGCGCAGGTAAATCTATAGTTATAGACTCTGTAAATTTGGCACTTGGAGAAAGAGCAGACAAGAACCTGATTAGAACAGGTGCAGACAAGGCAGTGGTTGAAGGTGTGTTTGATTTAAGCAAATCTCCGCTGTCAAAAGCACTTTTAAAAGGATATTTTGACATTGACGATAATGAGCTCGTAGTTATAAGAGAACTGTCTGCAAACGGCAGAAATGTTTGTAAAATCAATGGTCATATAGCTACACTTCAGCAGCTTAAAAGCATCACATCGTCTCTTGTAGATATTCACGGTCAGCACGAGCATCAGTCTCTGCTGGATGAATCTAATCACCTCAAGGTGATAGATGGATTCTGCGGCGAAAGATTATCGCAGCTAAAGAGACTATATATCCAAAAATATAATGAATATTCGAAAACCAAAGAAGAGATAGAGTCTATGCAGCTAAATGAACTGGAGCGCCAAAGGCAGATAGAGATGTATCAATTTCAGGTGCGTGAAATAGACGAAGCGAAGCTACAGGAAGATGAAGACACATATTTAAAGGAGCAAAGAGATATTTTGCTCAATTCTGAAGATATTAAAAAATGCATCGATAATGCCCATTATGCTCTTTCTGGAAGTGAGGATGGTGTTGCTGTATCAGCTCTGCTGCAGATCGCCTATGACAATATAGCTGCGCTTGCAGAGATGGACAAAAGCCATGAGGAACTATCCAAGAGGCTTGAGCAGACTATGATTGAACTAGATGATATATCAGATGAAGTGAGAGTCCTAGAGCACTCATTTGATTTTGATCTTAGCGACTTGGAAGAGATTGAAAACAGGCTGAGCCTGCTAAGGCGGCTAAGCAAAAAATACGGCTCTGATGTGAATGAAATAATTGAATATAGAAAGCAAATAGGTGAAAGACTGCTGGTTTTAGACGAACATGAGATAATACTAGATGAGTTATTAAGAAAAGAAAAGGCTCTTTATGATGAATCATTTGAGTATGCAAAGCAGATGTCTGATATCAGAAAAGATTTTTCTATGAGTTTGAAATCAAAAATACTAGAGCAGCTTGCTGACTTAGGGATGGAAAATTCGCAGTTTGAAACTGAGTTTAAGGCTATCACTGACGATGATGGGGAATATATGCTGGGCAAAAACGGCATTGACCATGTTAGATTTTTGATATCAACCAACCTTGGAGAGGCGATAAAGCCGCTGCACTCTGTAGTATCCGGGGGTGAAATGAGCAGAATTATGCTTGTGCTTAAAAGTATTACAGCCCAGATTGATGATATCGATACATTGATATTCGACGAAATAGATACCGGAATAAGCGGCGAAATGAGCAGGGTGGTTGGCGAAAAGATGGCTGTGATTGCTTCCAACAGGCAGGTCATCTGCGTAACACACTCGGCACAGATAGCAGCACTTTCTGATAATCATCTATTTATTACAAAAAGAATAGAGGACAATTCAACAAAAACAATAATAAATAAACTGACTGCAGATGAAAAATACAAAGAAATTTCACGTCTGGTGGGAGGAACCACAATGAGCTCACTAAGTGATGAGCACGCTAAACAGATTATCAATTATTCTAATTCATTTAAAGCACAACATAGAAATTAGCAAAATAAAAAGCCGCTGAAAATCAGCGGCTTTAATTAATTTAGTTTTATTAATTTACTGCATCCATGTTAAGTGTTTCGTCTCTGTATTTAAGATTCAAATCGATAACCCATTGGTCTATCATAGCAAACCAGCGGTCTTCCTTGTTGCTATCTAGAAGTGTTTGATATATTGTAGTTGCAACATCTGAGAATGGAGTAGTAACTGATTCCATGTCTTTGTAGTACTCAATGATATGATAGCCATATGATGTGGCAACCAGACCAGAGTATTGACCAACTTCTGTCAATTCCATGCTTGCTGTTGTAAATTCTTCAACATACATATCGTATCCTTCGCATACTTCGTATCCATCTGGATATGATGACATACCTGGGTCTTCACCGAATTCTGTGATAGCATCTTTAAATGTAATCTCGCCTGCATCAATTTTTGCCAATATTTCTTCAGCTTTTGGCTTAAGTGCCGCTAAAGCTTCATCGTATTTAAGGTCAGCTTCATCGTCTTTGCCTTCATAGCGAAGATTTTGTATTTCAGATAATGCTTCATCATCTAGCTTAATTAGTATATGGCGCACATAACGAATGCCGCTCGGAATGTATAGAGACATTTCTAGAGTGCCTCTTTCATTTAAATATGCAGCTGGGTTTTCATCATATGCTGTTTTTTGCATTTCAAGCAATGCATCATACTTGGCTTCTACTTCTTCATTAGTAGGTGCATTTTCTTCCTCTGTCAAAAGCTCTTCGTATGCTTTGTTAACCATTTTTTGCTTGGTAACATAGTCTACGAAATCGTCAATGTCTTTAAATCCGCTAGAAACTAAAATTTCATCTCTGAAATCACTCAATGCTTTTGTAAGGTCTTTTTCTGTGTATCCATCAGGAAGACCAGAAATTATTGAAGATAAATTACTGTTTACATAGGAATCAACAGTTTGAACAGCCTCATCTCTTATTGTTTGCATCTCTTCTTTAGTCATTTGACCTACGCCAAGATTATCAAGCTGCTTGTAGAAAACTTCCTCCTGTGCCAATGATATCAGCATTTGATCTTTATATTGCATTATCATTTCTTCGTATTCTGGATTTGCTTGTATAGCAGTTTCAACAGATTCGTTAAATTCAGCTCTTGTCACTCTGCCACCTGTGTATGTGGCCAAAGTGGTGTAATCATACCATGAGTAAACTGCAGCCGCAGCAACAACAATAATCAAAAACACAGATAATATAAGTATCCATGGTTTAATTTTTTTCTTTTCATCTGTTGGTGCATTCCCTTGTACATCAACATTTTTTATTTCTACATCTTGTGAATCAAGAATAGATAGATCCTTTTCGGTCTTTTTCTCTTTCAAAACTATAGTTCCTTTCAAATTTAATACAACTTGTATTGTAATACTAAATGGTCTAATATACAACCCTTAATTGCGATATACACCATAATTATTCAAAATTTTGCCATCAAATTGTAATATTAACATATGAGCGTTGATTGAAGTATATGATGATGATATACTAATGCAAAGAAGAGGATAAGCACATGAAAAATATTAGATATATCAAATACATTATATTTTTTGCAGCTATTGCATTGATAATAATAGGGGCAATGACGGGCGAGGCAAAAGCTGTACTGGCAAAGGCCACAAAAATATGTCTGGAATGTATAGGAATAGGCTGACATGAAGAGAAGACTAATTCAGATTCTATCTGCGGTCGCCACCAATTCATATATTCAGGGATTTCTGCAGTCTACTATATACCAAGGCAAAGCAAAAATAGTCTGCGTACCGGGGCTAAACTGCTATTCGTGCCCCGGAGCAATCGGTGCATGTCCAATAGGATCGCTTCAAGGCTCATTAAGCAGAAGAGGGCAGAACTATTCGCTTTATGTTTTAGGATTTCTGCTGGCATTTGGAATAGCATTCGGCAGATTCATATGTGGGTTCTTATGTCCGTTTGGTTTTCTGCAGGATTTGCTTTACAAAATTAAAACAAAAAAGATGAAGATAAAAGAGAATATTGACAGACAGATGCGATATTTGAAGTATGTTATACTAGTTGTTTTTGTGATACTTCTGCCAATCTTTTTGGTAGGTGACTATGGAGTTTCTTCACCATATTTCTGCAAATTGATTTGTCCCGCTGGCACATTGGAGGCAGGAATACCATTAGTTGCCGGCAATGAAGACCTTCAGCAGCTGACAGGCTGGCTCTTCAATTGGAAAGTATTTGTTCTGGTGGCGGTAATAATAATGAGCATATTAGTATATAGATTTTTCTGCAAGTATATGTGCCCACTAGGCGCAATATACGGGTTATTTAATAGAATCAGCTTTTATGGGCTGGACTATGACAAAGAAAAATGCATACACTGCATGGCTTGCCATAAAGCATGCAACATGCAGGTGAAGGTGACGGAGCAGCCAAACTCCGCCGAATGCATACGATGCGGAGACTGCAAAAACGTGTGTCCGACCAATGCAATTGAATTAAGGTTTAGAAAATAGATTTGAAAATATAAGCTGATGTAATAATAAATTAAAAATAATGAATATTTTCGATTTATAATCCTTGACAATAATATATAGATAATATAGAATATATTAGCGTTGAGCAGCGCGTGCCTGTAGCTCAGCTGGATAGAGTGTCTGGCTACGGACCAGAAGGTCGGGAGTTCGAATCTCTTCAGGCACGCCATAGCAAAAGCCATTAACTTAGTTAGTGGCTTTTTTATTTATATATTACTCATCGTAACCAAAACCTGATTTTTCTAATTGTCTATAATGTTAATATATGGTACAATATTTATTAGTATATATGCTAAACGCATTATTTTATAATATACAAAAAACAGTTGTATCAAAATACATTTGATGCTATAATATTACGTCGAGAGCCCATCTTCTCCGGCAACAAGATTGTCGGACAATTGACCAAGGAGGTGAAAAAAATGAATAAATATGAAGTACTTTATGTTATCGACGCACTTTTGAGCGAAGAAGATATTGCCGCTAATATTTCAAAAATCGAAGATTTGGTTACCAAGAACAATGCAAAGATTTTGAATGTTGATAAATGGGGCAAAAAAACTTTAGCATATCCTATTAACTACAAGACAGAAGGCTATTATGTGTTAATGGATTTCGAAAGTGCACCAGATTTTCCAGAAGAATTACAGCGTATCATGAAGATAACAGAGCCAATTATTCGTTATATGGTAGTTGCCAAAGACGATAAAAAAGAATAGGGCAGGTAGATATGAATAGATGTTTATTAATTGGTAATTTAACAAAAGACCCCGAGCTTCGCTCCACACCAAACGGAGTGAGTGTCTGCACGTTTTCAATAGGCGTAAGCAGAAGATTTACCGGACAAAATGGCGAAAGAGAAACAGACTTTTTCAATATAGTAGTTTGGAGAAAACAGGGCGAAAACGCCGCAAAATATCTGCGCAAGGGTTCTCAGGTGGCTATTGCTGGCCAAATACAAAATCGCAGCTATGAAGCAAAAGACGGCGGAAAAAGATATATTACTGAAATAATAGCAGAAGAAGTGCAGTTCTTAAGAACGCCTAATTCTGACGGCGGAAATTCATATGAACCACCAAGTTCATCAAATGACGGCTCGCAAATGCTGGAAATAAACGAAGACATGCCATTTTAGGCACAGATATTTAAGAGAAATATTTGAAAGGAGAATATTTATATGGCTGATCATTCATATAAAGGAAAAGGTCGTGGAAGACGTAAAGTATGTTCTTTCTGTGTTGACAAAGCAACAGAAATTGATTATAAAGACGT
The DNA here is from genome assembly GCA_040883315.1 of Eubacteriales bacterium. Taxonomy (GTDB): domain Bacteria; phylum Bacillota; class Clostridia; order Christensenellales; family UMGS416; genus JAFGUF01. The sequence goes on along the minus strand of JBFLKU010000019.1, from coordinate 55,102 downwards.
AGCAAAGATTCGCAGATACATTAGCGAGAGCGGAAAAATTTTGCCGCGTCGTATGTCCGGCACATGTGCGAAGCACCAAAGATGGCTGGCAACAGCTATTAAGCGTGCCAGAACAATGGCACTGCTGCCATACACAGGCGACTGATAATGTACGCCCCTTAATTTTAAGGGGCGTTTTTGATAAGCATAAATATAAGGAGCACAAAATGTACGATACATATCAAAACCCATTGATAACAAGATATGCAAGCAAAGAAATGGGATATCTCTTCTCTGATGATAAAAAGTTCAGAACATGGCGCAGGCTTTGGATAGCACTGGCAGAGAGCGAAATGGAGCTGGGGCTTTCCATCACAAAAGAGCAGATAGACCAAATGAAAAAGTATAAAGATGACTTAAATATTGAAGTTGCAGAAGAGCGCGAGAAAATAGTGCGCCACGATGTTATGAGCCATGTTTACGCCTTTTCTCAGCAGTGCGACAATGCACAGGGCATCATTCATCTTGGTGCTACCAGCTGCTTTGTAGGGGATAACACAGATATTATTGTAATGGATGAAGCTCTTGATTTGATAATAAGAAGGCTAGTAAATGTAGTTGATAAGCTAAAGAACTTTGCTGATAAATATAAGAGTGTGCCAACCCTTGGCTTCACTCATTTTCAGCCTGCACAGCTGACAACCGTAGGAAAGCGTGCTACGCTGTGGATGCAGGAACTGATGATGGACCTGGAAGAGCTAGAGCACGTGAAGGGATGCATTAAGCTGCGTGGAGTGAAGGGCACCACAGGAACACAAGATAGCTTTTTGGCACTGTTTGACGGAGACAGCAAAAAGGTGAAGGAGCTGGAGAAAAAAGTATGCCAAAAGATGGGATATGATAAGTTTTTCCCAGTTACAGGTCAGACATATCCAAGAAAATTTGATACTTTGGTAATAAATTCACTTGCACTTATTGCACAATCTGCTGCAAAGTTTGCAAATGATTTACGTTTGCTGCAAAACCTAAAAGAAGTAGAAGAGCCATTTTCATCCAAGCAAATCGGCTCGTCTGCAATGGCATATAAAAGAAACCCAATGCGCAGCGAAAGGATAAATTCTCTGGCACGTTTTGTGATATCATTGGCATCTAGTCCCGCACAGACTGCCAGCACGCAATGGCTGGAGCGCACGCTAGACGATTCTGCAAACAAGAGGCTTTCTATTCCTCAGTCCTTTTTGGCTGTGGATGCGATATTGAATATATACAATAATATTGCAACCGATATGGTTGTATATGAAAAAATGATTGCAAAGCGCGTAAACAGTGAACTTCCTTTCATGGCAACCGAGCGTATTTTGATGGCTGCTGTGCAAAAAGGAGGCGACAGGCAGGAGCTGCATGAGAGAATAAGAGAGCACTCCATGGAGGCCGGAAGAATGGTGAAAGTGGAGGGCAAAGAAAACGATTTGCTTGATAGAATAAAGGCTGATGAAGCATTTGCTTCTGTGAAAGGCGATATAGATGGAATTGTTGACGCAAAACTCTTTATCGGCAGATGTATAGAGCAGGTAGATGAGTTCATAGGTGAATTTGTTGACCCAGCACTTTCAAAATATAGCAGCCTTTTAGGGGATGAAGGCATAGTCAAAGTGTAGTTGACTAAACTTTGAAATAGTGCTATTATAATTAGCAATATAATTTCTGTATAATTATAAATTTTAATAAATATTATTATGAAAGAAATCAATGGTGATTTTAATGAAGCAAAGAATTATCTCATTTATAGTATCGAACCAGCCTGGTGTTTTGAGCAGAGTTTCTGGGCTGATAAGCAGACGCGGATTCAATATAGATAGTCTTACAGTCGGTGTTACACACGATACTTCTTTGTCTAGAATTACTATTGTTATGCATGCAGATGAGCAAATTGCACAGCAAGTTATTAAACAATTAAATAAATTAATCGATGTAAAACATGTTAAAGAAATAGAAACAGGTATGCAGACCTTAAGCGAAGTAGCGCTTATCAAGGTTAATTCGCAAAACGACAAAGTAAAGCTGATGGAAAAAATAGGGCAGCTTTGGGGCAGAGTAGTGGACATGGGCGAAAAGACCACCACTATTGAGATAACCGGACGTACAGACTATATAGATCAGTCAATAAAGGAGCTAGAGCCTTTTGGAATTGAGGAAATTGCACGTACTGGCATGGTAGCTCTGGAGCGCGGTGATGATGTATTAAAAAAATATGAATATTAAATAACAGATGAAAGAGGTTCACCAATGGCAAAGTTATATTATGAAAAGGACTGCGATAAAAAATATCTGCAGGGAAAAACAATAGCAGTAATTGGCTATGGAAGTCAGGGACATGCACATGCACTAAATCTGCATGAATCAGGCTTTGACGTAGTTGTAGGACTATATGAAGGCTCAAAATCATGGGTACTTGCTGAAAAAGCAGGACTAAAAGTTGCAACAGCTAAAGAAGCAGCAAAGATGGCAAAAGTAATTGTAATGCTTGTTAATGATGAAAAAATGCCAGCTATATATGAAAGTTCAGTATTGCCTTCACTAGATGCAGGCGACTATCTGATGTTTGCTCACGGGTTTAACATTCACTATGGTCAAATCGTACCGCCAACAGATGTTAATGTATTTATGGTTGCACCAAAAGGCCCAGGACATACTGTTCGTTCAGAATATGTTGCAGGCAAAGGCGTACCTTGCTTGGTTGGCGTACACCAAGACCCATCAGGCGACACATTGAATGTTGGTCTTGCATATGCTGAAGGTATCGGCGGAGCACGCAGTGGAATTCTTTCAACAACATTCAGAGAAGAAACAGAAACAGACTTATTCGGCGAGCAAGCTGTACTATGCGGCGGCGTAACAGAGCTGATGAAGGCTGGATTCGATACATTAGTTGAAGCAGGATATGAGCCAGAGAGTGCATATTTTGAATGCTTGCATGAAATGAAGCTAATAATTGACCTAGTTAATAAAGGCGGACTTTCAATGATGAGATATTCAATTTCTGATACTGCTGAATATGGTGACTATGTAACAGGTACACGCATTATAACAGAAGAAACCAGAAAAGAGATGAAACAAATCCTTAAAGAGATACAAGAGGGTGCATTCGCAAGAAACTGGATTTTGGAAAATAAGGCAAACAGACCATATTTCAATGCTAAGCGCAGAATAGAAGCAGAGCATCCAATCGAAAAGGTTGGCAAAGAGCTTCGTGAAATGATGCCATGGCAAAAAGAAAATAAATAGTATAAGATTTATTAAATACAAAAAGTGCTACCCAGTATGGGTAGCACTTTTTTTTACAATGAAAGGTATATTGACTTATAGCTTATGTGCAAAGTCTATTATTTGAGCTTCACTATCTGATGGTTCTCCGTCTATTTTCAGGCTTTCGATTATTAGATTACCGCCATAATCTTTGATTTTTTCTTCTATTGTATCTACGGCATTGCAGAAAACGTCTTCAAAGCTTTCATGGTCTCCGCAGCCAAAGACAGCAAAATCTTTTCCTTTTATTAGTTCTGGTGTCATTTCATTATCGTAGTATTCCTGAAAATCGTCCTGCAATTCTCCGTAGCCCCATGTTGAGCTGCCGTAAATTACCAAATCCGAGTCTGAAACAGCATCTGCATATGCATCTGTTGCATCCAATATGGAAACTTCATAATTTGTTATGTTATCTTTTATCATATTTGCAACAAGCGCTGTGTTTCCGGTGGTACTGCCATATATGATTAATGCTTTTTTCATTTTTGCCTCCAAGTCTATGGTGTTCTATTGAGAAACAGTCATTCATACATCTGTTAGTCGCTTATAGTTTAATTTTAACACTAATATTTTGTTTGTCAACGCTAACTCTATATTGACTGTAGTTGAATAATAATATATACTAATTAATTGAAAAGAAAATAAATATTTTTATATAATAGAGGAGATTCAATGAGTATTACAAAAACAGCGTCAGAAATATATAAACTATCTGTAAATCAAGAAAATATCCTTTTCGAAGGAATTTGGGAAATACCAAACGGAGTAAATCTGAATTCTTTTATTGTTAAAGGCGAAAAAACAGCAATAATAGACGGAGTCTGCAACTGGGACGGATACCCTGAGACATTGTTCAAGATGCTTGAAGAAATGGATATAGACGTACAGAGCCTAGAATATGCTGTAATAAATCATATGGAGCCTGACCATTCTGGCTGGATTGAAGACCTTCGCAAAATTAAACCCAATATTAAGCTTGTATGCAGCCAAGCTGCCAAAAATCTGCTGGAAGTTTTTTATGGGCACACAGAAAATATTACTGTGGTTAAGGATGGGGACACTCTTGATTTAGGCGGCAGAGAGCTGTCTTTTGTAACTATTCCAAACGTGCACTGGCCTGATACAATTGCAACTTACGACAGTGAAACAGGCACATTGTTTACATGCGATGCATTCGGATCATTTGGAACGATTGCAGAAAACAAAGGCTATGACGATGAACTGACAGAAGAAGAACTGAAATTCTATGAAAAAGAGGCTGTCAGGTACTATGCAAATATTGTTGCTACATTTTCTTCAGCTGTTTTAAAGGCTATAGATAAATGCGCTGGTTTAGATATTAAAATAATAGCTCCGGGGCATGGATTAGTTTGGCGAAAAGACCCGAGCAGAATAATAAAAGATTATATCAGATACGCAAACTATCAGTGCAATCCTGAAAAAAATGAAATAACCCTTATCTGGGGCTCTATGTATGGAATGACTGAAAAGGGTGTAGAGCATATTAAAAATACTCTTGAAAAGACAGATGTAAAAGTGAACGTTCATAAGGCCACAGAAGACTCATGGGGCACAATATTAGCCTCTGCCTGGACTTCTAAGGGCATTATTCTGGCTATGCCTACATATGAATACAAAATGTTCCCTCCTGTTGCTGCCGTAATAGAGGAGCTGCTGAAAAAGCGTGTTATCAACCGCTTGGCATTTCGCATAGGTTCATACGGATGGTCAGGCGGTGCTGAAAAAGAGCTGAAAGAAATAATGGATAAATATAAATGCCCATGGGAATTTATTGAGAGCGTGGAATTCAAAGGAACTCCTACGCAGGAGCATTTTGATTTGATAGATGAGCGACTAAAAGAATTTGTAGAATTGCTAAAAGAAAGATGATTTTACAATATAATAAAGACTATTGTAAGTCTCTTGTAACACTTTGTGTTATAAGAGACATTTTTATTGACATATTTATATCTAGAATATACTATATAGTATGTAATAGGGAAGTATAGTGTATAATGAGTACGATAGCAAAATTACTAGAGAATAATAAGATTATTGCAGCTGTAAAAGACGAGAAATCTGCTAGATATGCATCTGTATCTAGCTGCAAAGTTGTGTTTGTATTGGGCTGTAATATATGTGCATTGCCAAAGATAGTGAATATGCTAAAGGTAAAAAGCAAAATAGTTTTTGTTCATGTGGACATAGTGGAAGGTCTCGGCAAGGATACATGGGCTGTGGAGTTTCTAAACAAGGAAATCAAGCCACACGGCATAATTAGCACAAGGCATCACCTGATAAAGCATGCAAAGCAGCTGGATATGATGGCTGTGCAGAGAATGTTTTTGCTGGATTCCAGCTCAATAGAGTCCGGAATAGACATGGCAAAAAAATCATCAGCGGATTTTATAGAATTAATGCCTGGGGTGATACCAAAGGCTATATCAAATATAAAAAAATATATAAACCAGCCTATAATAGCTGGCGGAATGGTGACGGAAAGAGAAGAAGTGGATACAGCAATAATCGCGGGAGCACTGGCTGTGTCTACCAGTACAATGTCTTTATGGGAAACGGGAGCAGCAAAACATGAATAAAGTAGCATACACAAACGCAGCAGAGATGGCACCAGCCACAATACATCTGAAGATAGCAAATGATGTTGCAGAATCAATGGGGATAAAAATTTCCGGACAGTTTTTGCTAGGAGCTATTGCACCTGATGCAGTATTTATGCGCGTAGACTACAATGGCGAAGACATAGAGGATTCGCATTACCGCAATTTTGGCATTAAAAAAAGCTGGTATGAGGCTATAGATGAATTTAAATTGAGCGATAACCTATTTTTAAAAGGATATTTTATTCATATAATGACAGATGTTCTATGGCTTTCCGGCATATTTGCAAACCTAAAAAAGAAATATGATGCTGACTTCTCTAAAAAGATATTAATTGACGATATGAACTACATCGAAAAGTGGATGAACAGAAAAAATGAGTATGCATCTCTTTGGAATGGCATACTAGGCACAAAAATATCCAATATTAATTATTATGTATCACCGGGCGAAATTGAGCTATTTAAAACACAAAAATCCCAGTCTATTAAGTATGATATTACCGCAGAAAGCATGAAATATTTAACTTTAGAGGATGCAGACGTTTTTATTAAAAAATCAGTAAAAAGAATATTAAAAGAACTAAAACCACATTAAAATAACAAGAAAATGTCATTTTTAGTTGCATTTTATTAAAAAAGTTCTCCAAAATAGTGTAATTATATAAAAAAATATTTTAAAACTATTACAAATATGTTATGATACATTGTATAGTTCTTTAAGATTATAGAAGTATATGTAAAGGAAACTAAATGTATGCCAAAGAAGATATTGATAGTAGATGACGAGCCGCTAATCGTGAAGGGATTAAAATTTTCACTAGAGCAGGAAGGCTATGACACAGACGTAGCCTACGACGGAGAAGAAGCTCTGGAGAAGATTGAAGAGGGCGATTTTGACTTAGTATTGCTTGATTTGATGCTGCCCAAAGTAGACGGAATTACGGTCTGCCAGCAGGTAAGAGAAACAAAATCAATTCCGATTATAATGTTGACTGCAAAAGGCGAAGATATGGACAAAATCTTAGGTCTTGAATATGGTGCAGATGACTATATGGTGAAGCCTTTTAACATATTGGAAGTGAAGGCAAGAATAAAATCGCTATTTAGGCGAATTGATTCTATGGCTCCTGACAATACGAACAACGAAATATCTGTAAAGGGCATGATAGTAAATCTTGATAATCGCTCTGTTCAGGTTGACGGAAAAGAAATCAATTTGACAGCAAAAGAGTTTGATTTGCTTCATTTATTTATAGTAAACAAGGGGAAAGTATTCTCCAGAGAGCAGCTTTTGGATACTGTGTGGAAATATGACTACATGGGCGAACTAAGAACTGTTGACGTGCACATTAGAAGGCTGAGAGAAAAAATAGAGCCAGACAGTGCTCAGCCGGAATATATTCTAACAAAGTGGGGTTTCGGTTATTACTTTGCTGAAAAATAATCCATTACATAGTATAAGATGGCGAATTGTTGCAGCATATTTTTTAGCTATCGCTGTGGCACTTTATGTGATATTTGAATTAGTAAGCGGTGTTGTTGAAGATTATATGGTTCAGCGCGCCGCTTCAGAATATATTGAATCAGTCCAGAACTATTCAGTTCGTGCTGCTAATCTTTTGTCGAAATCAGATGCAAAAAATCTTTATACACTGACAAAGGAAGTGGGTGCAGAGCTGGGTGGCAGGGTTCTGATAGCAGATGATAAAGGAATTGTACAGGTGGACAGCTATTCGACATTAAACGGTCAGAAGCTGGATCAATCTGAAATAATGTCTGTGTTGCAGGGCACGGGAGATGCCAAATATGGGTTTAGACTGCTAGAAGCCACCAGTGACAGAACATCACTTTATCCCAACAATCTATGGGGAGAGCTCCAAAGATTCGTTGGCAAATCAAAAAAAGGCTATGAATGGGTAATGTATTGTGCAATACCTATTGTATCTGAATCAAAAGTGCTTGGTTCAATGATACTTAGCGTTAGCATCGAATCAATTGTAGAGCAAACTTCATTAATTAGGTGGCAGATGTTTTTGGTTATTTTAATAACAGGCATCACTATGCTTACAATCAGTGCATTTATATCAGGTGCTATGGTGCAGCCCATAAGAGACCTGACACAAGGTATCATAAGAATAGGGCAGGGCGACTTCAGGCATAGAGTATCAATTGATGGTAGGTCGGAGCTGGCATTGATGGCAAAAACATTTAATGACATGACACAAAGACTTGAAGATATCGATAGAACTCGCAATGAATTTGTGGCAAATGCATCGCACGAAATAAAGACGCCTATGGCATCTATCAAGGTTTTGGTGGAGACACTTCAGCATCAAAAAGAATATAATAAAGAAATGACCACAGAATTTCTTGATGATATAAACAACGAAATAGACAGATTAACTGTAATGATTAATGAACTGCTTACTTTAGTTCGTCAGGATGAACAGGGCAGTGAACTGCTATATTTTACAACTTTCGATTTCACAGAGCTTTTAGCAGACGTTTGTCGAAAGCTGGAGCCAATTGCCGAGAAGAAAAAAATAAATATCCAAAACAATTCAGAAGGTCAGTGCATAATAAAAGCTGATGTTAAGCTAATTGAGCGTATGTGCATCAACATAATAGAAAACGCCATAAAATATTCCAAGAAAAACGGCATTGTAAAAGTCCATTTGGTTCAGAGCATTCAAAATATAGTATTTATGGTAGAAGACAACGGTATAGGAATTCCGGAATCAGAACTTCCATACATATTTGATAGATTTTATAGAGTAGATAAAGCTAGGGCCAGAGAAACGGGCGGATCAGGACTGGGACTTTCGATAGTAAAATCAATTGTCAGACTGCATGAGGGCGAAGTATATGCAGAATCGGAAATTGATAAAGGCACCAAATTTACAGTGATGCTGCCAAGAGAATGAATGAGAAGGTAAAGAAAATGATACATATTAAAAAACCACTTATTATAATACTATTATTTACGATATTGCTGAATTTCAGTGGATGTTCTCCGTTGATTTCGGATAATGATTTGAAAGATGATGTTCCGATATTCCCTGGCGACACCAGCAAAGCACAGGCAAAGGACTATATGCTTTATTTTATGATGGATGGTGAAAGCTATTTGACGCCCGAGATAAGAACTTTGACTATCCCAGAAAGCAGATCAATAGAGGAAACTCTGATAAAGCAGCTAATAGCAGGGCCGAAAGGCGGCTCATCCAATATCGTTCCGTGTATAAATGAGAATACCCGATTGATTTCTGTGGAAGGAAAGGAAGATGTCCTGTTTGTTTCGCTAAGTGATCAGTTTCTCACACCGCCTGTTGGCCTAGGTCAGGATATTGAAGATATAGAAGTTTTCAATCAATTAGTACTAGACACAAGGAAAATGGCGCTTTTTTCAATCGCGAATACAATAACTGAAATGGGCACATATTCTTTTGTGCAGTTTTATATCGACTATGACAACAATGGCAACGGAACAAGACCCACGCGAAAAGAGATGGGATTTCTGGGTGAGGGCGAAAACCAACTGATGGAGCCTATTTATAGAAATACTGATTTAATCTTTTCTCCTGTTTCATCAATAAGCACCATTATGAATGCAGTAAGCGAAAAGAACTGGGAAAAAGTATTGAAATATACCAGCATAGCAGATGAACCCAATGCAAGTGTAGATGAGCTTGCACGGCAATTTGAGCTGAACAACTTGTCATTATTAGAGTACAATATAGTAAGTGACACCGTGTCACTTAGTGGAGATTCAGCTGTTGTAGTCCTAAACTATACGTTTGCAATAGCATCAGGAACGGATGAAGTGAAGAGCAACATATCAGTAAAAATGGTTTTCGAAGACGGAATATGGAAATGCACTATTAATTCACTCAATCATATTTTGCTAGGTGAGTAATTATGAAAAAGGCCAGAATAACAGTTTTATATATACTAATAATTATTGCAATTGTACTATCAAGCTGTATAAACAATGCTGAAATTGCACCTTCCGGATTAGAAGGCAGCTTTGTAGGCGAAAAATATGAAATGACCAGCGATTTTATTAATACTAAAACCGTTACAATGTACTACCCTGATACAACAAACGATAACTTAGTTAGAGTTGTTAAGGAAATCAGCATACTTCAAGGTAGCAGCGAAGTAAAAGTGGTTGCGAACAAGCTGCTGAATACTACATTGACCGAAGAGGACAATTATAGTGTGCCATTTGGAGGAAATGTTAGTTTAGGCTGGTTAGTTGTCAGCAGGAATTTAGCAGAAATAAATTTAATCGGTGATTTTTCAGTTTTGACAGAAAAAGAAATTTTAGCTGGAATTGTTTCTATAGTTAATACTTTATGCGAAATAAACACAATAGAGTATGTTGAGATAATGCTTAACGGAAGTCAATTTGTGAATAGAGGATTATTGGTAAACCCTATGACCACTAATAGCTCGTCTTTGCATCTGATGTATTTAGATCATATAAATATAATCGAAGATGAGCAAAGAAAGATGACAAAGAATAAAAATATATTATATTTTTTGGATAAAGACTCCAATTTTTTAATAGCTGAAATCAGCAATATTACAATAGGAAAAGAAAAAGCTGCAGAAGATTTGTTTAAACTGCTGAAAAATGAACCATATTACGGTAGTGGAATAAAATCATGCATACCGCAAAACGTTTTGATGTCGACAAGTGCAATTGTTGAAGAAGAAGACGGACAGAATATTATTACCATAAGACTAGAATCTCCCAAGATCGAAACTATGGATAACAAAACACGGTATATGATGTGCGGCGGAATAGCACTGACCTTACTAAGCTATTATGATAATGTTAGTGCAGTGAGGATATTGATAAATGGGCAGCCGGCACTAGAAGAGAGTCTTTTGACAAAAGAAATGTTTATTGAAAACATCGGTCAGATAGTCACGGTATATATGCCAAACAGTGATTTGGAGTATTTGATAAAGATAGATTTTGCTATGAGCCAAACCAGATACAACAATCCAACCGAAAGAGTGCTGGAGATAATTTCTGCAGATGGTGACTATAAAACTAATACATCAAAAATTATTCCGGAAGGGATAACTAAGGATGACGTTTTATCGGTGGTTGTGCATGATTCGTGCTGCTTTGTAAATATATCAGAGAATTTATATAGCAAGATAAAAGTGCTTCCATACAAGAATAGAAAAATGTTTTTATACTCTCTGGTCAATACTTTAACAGAGCTGGAAAACGTAAATAGCGTTCAAATACTGGTGGATGACGCTGTATATGAAAAACTTGGAGATAACCTTTATATAGAGACTGCAATTCTAAATAATCCCGGAATTGTGTTTGATTAAAGCAAGTTATTAACAATTATGTCTAAAAAGCACTTGAATTGTTAAGAAATATCGAACTTTTTAGGCAATTCGTTGAATTTTAATAATCTGTATTGTATAATTCAGATAGTGTACGATGTTACAGCAATGTAAACTGTATAGCAAGGTAGGGCTTTATAGTTGCTTGTTTATTGGATTGTTACATATGTACTTGAGTTTTATGAGGTTTGTTGGGTGTATTTGGATATAGTATTTTATTTTGCAGCTAAATATATATATGCAAGTACATAAATAATGAAAAGGAGACAAGTAAATGAAAAGTAAGAAGACACTTAGTATTTTGTTGATCGCAGTTGTGTTAGTATTCGTTTTAGTTCCTACATTGGCTTTAGCTGATAACTATACGGGACATATTACGCTTACAGACAACAATGAACCTACCGTTGATTTGTTCACAGTAACAAATATACCGTTGCAGCCAACGACAGCCTGTACGGTCAACCTAACTGTATCAGACGCTGATGGCTTTAGTGATATTAGCCAGGTATTTTTAGTATTCTGGTACACAACAACAGCAGGGGATCCTACCGTTTTACCAGATACCATTGGTAATATAAAAAGTAGTAACCTTGACAGCCAAACCCTTCACTGGGTGGAAGTATGGGATGGTATTGGTTCTTTTAGTACAGATACTACAAACACAACATGGACTGCGTCATCACCAGCAGGAATGCCAACAGGTGGTGAGGTGAATTCGTTTGCATTCGCTAATTTCACAGTAACACCTGGCAAAGAAGCACAAGAGGTGGAAACACCAACTGACACAGACAAATGGGTTATTGGTGTATTAGTAGTCGACTCTACAGGAAACGAAACATTCCAGTTAGCAGATGGAACAGCTGGAACTTATATAGGCATGGATTGGTACGGAGAGATGTATGCAGACCCAGCAGCAGGTCCTTATTGGACAGGTGCTACAGCTGGAATGGCATATGCAGACCTAGCTGCACAAGTATTTGACCCATCATATCCATTGGATGTAACCGCTAATGGTGCTTATGATTTAAATATCAGTGCTGAAACAGCATGGTCAAATAGTGATCCTAATACAATTTCGTACGATACTCTAGTAGATGCGGCAGATGAATTTTCCTTAGCAGTTGATACATCGCCTACTTATTCAGCAGTAACAGCACAAGAGCTTCCTAATGATCCGGGTGTAACAGGTTTCACAGATCCTGTTGCAATTACGCCTAATACATGGGGTGTTGGCACTGATTATGCTGGTATAAGCATTACAAATATCTATTTGTATCTGCAAACAAATGCAGTTATGACTGTATCAGCACAAGAATATACTGGTTTTATTACAGTTACAATATCTAATGATGTTCCATAATCTATAATTGTTAAATAAAAGGACAGCCAATAATGGTTGTCCTTTTTTGATATATAACAAAATAATAAAAAACACACCTGCTAAGAGCATAGTGTGTTTTGGTACCCCCAAGGGGAATCGAACCCCTGTTTTCGGCGTGAGAGGCCAACGTCCTGACCGCTAGACTATGGGAGCAAGTGCTAGACTATTATAACTATTCATTTACAAAAAGTCAACAGAAATAGTGAAGAAATATGATATAATTATTAAATGATTAATATTGATAAATACAATCCTGTGCAGGAGCATATTTATGTACTTCAAAAGCAATTGAATGAAAAATATCATCCTAATAAGAAAATTGATACAAAATACAATAATAAGTGTTTTATATCTAATCTATCTTTATCGGATATAAAAATGGACAAGAATAATTACACTTTTAATGATAAAGGTATGCTTTTTTTTGAGGCAGATAATCAGTTTTTTGAAAATCGGATTAAAGTGTGCCCTGTTAGTGAATATTTTGATACATCGAAGATGATTCTGGATAGCACATTAAAAAGAATGTATGCATTAATTGATTTTGACTATATGGATAATGGAAAATTAACAGAAGAAGAAATAGATTTATGTGATAATATTTTCAAGTCTATTTATTCTAAAAGTATTAGTATAAAAGAAAAGAATATTAAAAAATCTATTGAAAGATTTAATAATATTCAAAAAATTAAACATATTAATAAGTTTGTAATACGGGGAGTAATTTACTCCATATATGAATATTACAATTCAAAAGTATTCATTTAATCACTGTTCATCAGCTAATGTAAAGTCGATTTTGCAGTCCGCAACGTCGGCTCTGGTGCATACAACTTTCACCTTATCCCCCAGCTTATATGTCTTTCCCTTGTGCTGACCTTGAAGCATATATCCGTCCTCTATGTATATGTAGTAGTCATCATTCAGCTCATTCATATGTACCAGCCCCTCAATAGTGCTGGGAAGTTCCACGAAAAATCCAAACTCTGTGACGCCTGATATAATTGCGTCAAATTCTTCATTTATATGATATGACATATATTCTGTCATCTTCAAATCGTCTACTTTTCGTTCGGCTTCCATTGCTTCGCGCTCTTTTTCGCTGCAATGTTCACTATCTTCATTTATAGTCTTTCTGATTAATTCAATGTATTCTCTGTCTTGCTCAATAATTGCCTTGCAAACTCTATGAACAACTAAATCCGGATATCGACGTATAGGGGAGGTGAAGTGGCAGTATGTATCGCTGGCAAGTCCATAATGTCCTTCGTTTATTGGCGAGTATTTGGCCTTCTGCAGTGTTCTAAGCAGGATTCTGTGGATTACATCCTCTTCAGGCTGGTCTTTAACATCTGTTAGCAGCTGCTGCAGCTGCTTTGGGGTGATACTATCTGATGAACCGCTTAATTTATAGTTTAAATTGTTTGCGAATCTGGCAAATTCCTGCATTTTTTGTGGGTCAGGCTGCCCATGCACACGATACATACACGGCATCTCTAGCTTTGTTAGGTGCATTGCAACTGTTTCGTTTGCACACAGCATAAACTCTTCTATTAATTTATGAGAATCGCCTCGCTCTCTAGCAGAAACTGATACTGATACTCCGGTTTTATCCAGCACAATATATGGTTCGGCTATGTCAAGCTCCAGTGAACCCTTGTTTATACGTTTTTGCTTAAGTATTTTTGCCAGCTCATTCATTAAACTTAATGGCTTTATCAGGCTTTTTAGCTCTTTTTTTGTTGTTGTGTCGCCTTCAAATAATAGGTTTACTTGATTATATGTCAGTCTGGCTTTTGAGTTAATTATTGTTTTATCTACAAAATAATCAAAAACATGACCGTTTTGGTCAATGTCCATAACACAACTTAATGTAAGCCTATCTACATTAGGATTTAGCGAGCATATACCGTTAGAGAGAACTTCAGGAAGCATAGGAAGCACTCTATCCACTAGGTACACGCTGGTAGCCCTTTTATATGCTTCTTTGTCTACATATGAATCTGGAGTAACGTAATGTGAAACATCAGCTATGTGAACACCCAGCCTATAGCCGCCCTTTATTTTTTCTATGGATACTGCGTCATCAAAATCCTTCGAGTCTTCACCATCTATCGTAACGATTGTTTTGTCTCTCAAATCTACTCTGTCTGCGAAGGCTTCCTGCATACTTGATGAACTAATCTCTTCAGCAGAGCGCAAAACTTTTGGTTTAAATTCTTCTCTTAGTCCTTTTGAGCGGATAATGGACAGAATGTCTACGCCGATATCATTGGCGTTGCCTAATATTTCAATTATTTCGCCAACGGGCGACCTTTTATTTGTGGGATATGATGTGATTTTTGCAACAACTTTGTCGCCGTCTTTTGCGTTGTTTAGTTTTCCTTTTGGTATGTATATGTCGTGTGGGTTTCTATTGATATCAGGAACTACAAATCCACCTGACGGAATAGTCTCCAGTCTGCCAATGATATCCTTTTGATTTCGTTTTAGAATTTTATATACTATTCCTTCTGTTTTGTTCTCGCCCTTATATGGTCTTGTCATCAGGCTTATTATCACTCTGTCTCCATCCATAGCACCTTTTAGATTTGGTGAAGCGATGAAGACATCATCATGATTCTCTGCAATAGGGCGGAGAAAACCAAATCCCTTTGGGTTTCTATCCAGAGTACCTGTTAGATAGCCAATCTTTTCAGGAATAGCCCACTTGCCTTTATTTGTCTGCATCAAAGAGCCTTGTTTCTCGAGCTTCTTCAAAAACTTGCGAAATGATTTTATATCCATATCGCTTTTTGTTTTTACCAGAAGTTCTATTTCATCAGGCAGCTTTCCCTGCCAATTGTTTAGCAGATTAAGCACCTTGTCTTCTAATTCATTAATTATTGTATTTTCATTATCCATTTTACACCTTTAATATTCTGGCGGCTGCCAGTACGCCTGAAACGGTTTTGCTGTCTTCTATTTCGCCGTTCATAATCATCTCAATTACGTCTGCAATAGGGACTTTCAGCGTTTCAACAAACTCATCCTCGTCTGGCTCTGTTTCGCCTAGTTCTAGTTGTGTTGCCATAAAAATATGTATGTGTTCTGTTGCAAAGCCCGGCGAGACCATTGGAGCAAACAGAAAATCAATTTTTTTAGCAATATATCCAGTTTCTTCTCTCAGTTCACGTAGTGCGCATTCTTTAGTGTCTTCACCAGCGTCTAGTTTGCCAGCGGGTATCTCCAGCATCACTTTTCCTTCTGTCGCTCTAAATTGCTTTACCATTATAATATTTTTATCATCATCAATAGCTACCACAGCAGAAGCATTGGGATTTACCACTATGTCGCGTATTGCTTTTTTGCCGTTTGGAAGCTCTACTGTTTGTCTTTCTACTCTAAATATTACACCTTGAAAAAGTGTTTCAGTTGAAATCTTTTTTTCGATTAATTTTTCGTTCATTTTTATATCCTGTTTCTATATTATTTTGATGCTTTCATAATTTCTTCAAATATTTTTTCTAGTCCGTTGCCCATTCCGGCAGAGCGCATATTTGTTTCGTATGTATATCTGTTTTTGTATACTTCAGCAATATCTGACATCAATGAAGTCACATTTAAAAATTCTTGTCTTAAAACCTTTGCATATCCTTGTTTTTCAAAATATTTTGCATTGTGCATCTGGTCACCGCGACTGGCACTAGTGGGCAGTGGTATTAAAAGCATTGGCTTGTAAAGGGAAGAAAACTCGAAAATAGCATTTGCACCAGCTCTGGAAACTACCACATCAGCACAAGCAAGCAAATGCGGAAGTTCTTCGTTTACATATCCGAATTGTCTGTATCCGCTTTTTTCTTCCAGCTCGGGTTTTAAATTTGCTACTCCTCTTATATGAATTATCTGATATTTCTCTATCATCTCATCCAGCGCTTCATCTACGCAGTTGTTTATAGCCAGCGCCCCTGTAGAGCCACCCATTATCAATACTATTGGTCGCCCCGTCTCAAATCCACATATTATCCTACCGCGCTCTGAATCGCCCTCTAAGATAGCCGGACGAACAGGAGAGCCAGTCACTACACCTTTGCTGCCGGCTTGCTGTGCGGCTTCTTCGAATGTGGTACACATAGTCGTAGCAAAGGGCAGAGCTATTTTGTTTGCCAGTCCGCTTGTGAAATCGCTTTCATGTATAACAACGGGTATTTTTAATGATTTAGCAGCAATTACAACGGGAACTGTAACAAAACCACCTTTTGAAAAAACAACAGATGGCTTTACTTGCTTTAATATCTTTCTAGCATCAAAATATCCTTTGATAATTCTAAAAGGGTCTGTAAAATTTTTCATATCAAAATATCTTCTGAGTTTGCCAGAAGATATACTATAGTAGTGAACATGTTTTTTCCCGGAAATAATGTCTTTTTCCATTCCATCGTGTGAACCTATATAATGAATTCTAAATCCTTTATCACGCAGAAGGGGAATAAGAGCCAAGTTCGGTGTAACATGCCCTGCAGTGCCGCCTCCTGTTAATACAATTGATTTCATTTAATTCTCCCAAATTTCTATTTAATAATCGAGCGCAGTGTCAGCAGCGAGCTGCACACCATATCACAGTTTAAATCTGCTGGTACTTGCTGACCAAATCTATTTATAAGTATGGCCTTCATTCCGGCTTTTTTTGCGGGTACTATGTCGTGATTTATGGAATCGCCCACATGCAGTACCTGACTAGGTCCTAGGTTTATAGCATCCAGCGCATATTCATATATCTTATAATTCGGTTTATAGGCTTTTGCATCCTCTGAGCAAATGATTCCTTCTACATTCAGTCCGGCAAAATCAACAGCAGTTTCAATATTTTTTCTGTCCCCGTTGCATAGCACATAGCAGGGCAGGGGTAGCCTTGTCAAAAACAGCCTTGCATCGTCATAAATCGTTGGCCGCAGGCTCATGTTTCGTATTTCTTCCTGCAGTAAATAGGGGTCAAGACGGCTGCGGAACTTATTTAAAAGCCTCGTTAAAATAACAATTTCTAATTCCTTTTCATTTAAAAATTTATCCCCTATACATATTCCGGCGCATTCAACAGACAGAGCCAGCCATTCTTTTCCAACGCTTGCAGCAGTGGATTCGAAGACTCTAGAACTTGCATTTATACGCTGACATATATCCCGCATAAGCACATTATTGTCTTTAACGAGTGTTCCGTATAGGTCGATTGTTATTGCTTTGATTGCCATCCTGCGGACTTATCTCCCCGATTTTATATTTTCTAAAAAACTAAATGTATAAAGTATTTATCAGCAAGCACTGCCAAGCCTAAAATCAGCACATACACGCCAAAAATCCAAAGCTTGCCTTTTTTCACTAGGTTTATCATCAGCTTCAGCGAAAGGACGCCTGCAATAGCAGCGGCTAATGTTCCCAAAACCACATTAGATATTATGATGTTTTCAGATGTTCCTATCTCTGCCAAATCCTTAACATTGTAGACCAAAGAGCCCAAAATAGCCGGAATGGACATCAAAAACGAAAATCTGGTGACTGCATCTCTATTGCCTTTGGTAAAAAGACCACCGCATATTGTAGAGCCAGCACGTGATACACCAGGCATTATTGCCACTGCCTGCATCAAACCCATTGCCAGAGTTTGCTTTGTGGTTATTCCATCTAGATCAGTACTTTCAGAGTATTGCTTTATTCTTGTTGTTAAAAACAAAATAACAGCTGTCATCAAAAATCCCCAGCCCAGGTATCCGCCTCCAAATGCTTTGTCGATAAAATCGCCAAAAAACAGTGCAGCTAATATAGCAGGAATTGTAGCAATTATAATGTTTAACGTCACTTTTCTAATGGGCTTTTTTAATATTTCCCATATATCTTTCCAAAGAACTATAAAAACGGCAATTAGTGTTCCCAGATGCAAAAGTGAATCGAAAAGAAGCTCTTCGCCCTTTATATTAAAAATGTTCTGAAATAAAACTAAATGTCCAGAAGACGAAATAGGCAAAAATTCACCTAAGCCCTGTATTAGCCCTAAAATAATAGCTTGCCACCAAGTCATTAATGTACCTCACTTATATTAATCATTTCTATTATACTATTAAATTTACAATTTTTCCACGAATACTTTTTGTCGCCTTGACCCACTATTTATACATTTACAAATGCGATTTTATCTAGTATTATTTACTTATGTCAATATTAGATTATTTAGTTAACTTTGCTGATACGCTTCCTAAGCTAGCGCCTATACTGGTGATTATAGCTTTAGGATTTGTACTTACAAAAATAGGTTTTTTGAATGACAAAATGGCTGACAGCTTAAAGAAAATAGTTGTAAATGTCACTTTGCCTATTGGTCTTTTTTCATCTTTTATAAAAATTAGATTTCAGCTAAAATTCGTTTTGGTTTTTGCTTCGGTTTATATTACATGCTTGCTGCTTTTGAATATTGGCAAGCTAATAGCAAAAATATTTAGAATTAAAAATCCATACTTCCCATTTTTATTAACTGGATTTGAAGCAGGTATGATAGGGTATACGCTTTTCACCTCTGTATACGGACAGGACATGTATTCAACATTTGGAATAGTAGACATAGGGCAGGTTTCATTTGTTTTCACAATCCTTGTTCCTATGGTTTTGGCTATGAATTCACTGAAAACAGAAAGTGAAGAAAAACAAAGTCCATTGATGCTTTCATTTAAAACGGCTGTTAAGTCACCTGTTGTTTGGTCAATATTTTTAGGCTTAGCATTGTCTATTGCCGGCATTTGGAAATTTGAAAGTAATGGATTTTATATAGCAGCTGATGAAGTATTCGGCGTGATATCCGCTCCAACCAGCTTTCTTATCTGCCTTGTAATAGGCAATGGAATAAAGCTTTCATTCAGAGGGATGCAGCTGGAGCTTGCAACCAGCGTTTTGCGTGTGGTGCTGACCATGGCGTTTGCTTTTGCAATAAAGTTCTTCCTATTCAGAAACATAGGCATGGAGCCAATATATGAAAAGGCACTTTTTGTCATGTTTATTTTGCCTGCACCATATGTTATACCAGCATTTATGTCCAATCCATCAGAAGAGGATAAGTCCTTTGTGGCAAACACGCTGTCCATACAGACATTATTTGGGCTAATAGGTTTTATAATCATAACAGCCATAATGTAGCTATATTATAAATCTATGCTCGTTTTGCTTTAAATAGTTTTTGCATGTTTTATAATTTGGCATTATAGAATGAACAGCATTCCAGAATGAGCTGGAATGATTCATATACAGCAGATGGCAAAGCTCGTGAATAATAACATAATCTATAGCTATCTCATCTGCCATTATCAGCTTGTAAGAAAAGTTGATATTTTTTTTACTGGAGCAAGATCCCCATCTTTTGTCTGCGCTCGTTATTTTAATGCTGTTTGGCTGCAGATTTAGCTGCTTAGCTATTTTTAGAGCTCTTTCTGTCAGATATTTTTTTGCGATTTTTTTATAAAACTTCACCATATGGTCTTTTGGATTGTCCATAAATTTGCTCGGGAAAAATATTCTATCGTCCATAATTTTTATCTTGCTGTCCACAGAGGAAACACATAGCATATATTCTTTTCCGAAAAGCATAAATATTTCTCCGCCTATGAATTTTTTTGGCTGACGCAAGACTGCAGTCTCTTTCATCTTTTCTACATTTTTTTCTATCCAGCCCTTTTTAGACAGAATAAAATTCTCAATATACTTTTGTGATACTGAGTGAGGCGCTTTTACGATGACTTGCGCATCTTTGTTTATTTGTATGCTTATTGTTTTTCTTTTGCTTTTTATTAATTTATATTCCATCTGCTCTCCTGATTAATTAAGAACAATATCTTTAAATTTTTCTGTGTATCTCTCTTTTGCCTGTTTCAGCAGCTCGTTCATGCAATCGCCGAATTCTCCGCTTTCTGCTTTGTCCACGGCTTCCTTCACCTGTTTCACCAAATCATAATTATTTATAAGTGATAAT
The DNA here is from genome assembly GCA_040883315.1 of Eubacteriales bacterium. Taxonomy (GTDB): domain Bacteria; phylum Bacillota; class Clostridia; order Christensenellales; family UMGS416; genus JAFGUF01. The sequence continues at coordinate 34,452 of JBFLKU010000019.1, read as the reverse complement.
ACGCGATTGTCCAGCAGCCCTGATTGACGCATGCCGATAAACTGACCTGGGCCTCTTAAATCTAAATCTTTTTGAGATATAACGAATCCATCATTTTCATTTGAAATAATATTTAGTCGTTCCAAAGAGGTCGGATTATTTGTCTCTGTTGTCATAAAGCACCATGATTTTTTATCGCTTCTGCCCACTCTGCCTCGCAGCTGATGAAGTTGTGCCAGCCCAAAACGCTCTGCATTTTCCACCACCATTATTGTAGCACTCGGCACATTCACTCCTACCTCTATCACAGTAGTGCTGATTAGTGCTCTCATTTTGCCGAATGCAAATTCTTCAAGCAGCCCCTGCTTTTCTTCATCTGTCATTTTACCATGGATCAAACCGATATTTATATTTTTAAAATATGTTTTTTTCAGTTCATTGTACGTTTCCGTTGCTGATGCCACATCCAGCTTTTCAGATTCATCAATCAGGGGACAAACTATATATGCCTGCTGGTCGGCTGATATCTGCTCTGCGATATATTTATACATATCATTTCGTCTGCTGATATCTACAATTCTGGTTTCCACTTTCTTTCTGCCCGGCGGCAGCTCATCAATTGTAGAGATATCAAGATCGCCATATAAAATCAATGCCAACGTTCTGGGAACAGGGGTTGCTGACATTACTAGCATATGCGGGCTTTCGCCTTTTTTCGATAACATAGCCCTTTGGTTTACGCCAAATCTATGCTGCTCATCAGTGATAGCAAGGGCAAGATTTGAAAACTCAACTCCAGCCTGTATAAGTGCGTGAGTGCCGACAACGAGATCTATGTTGCCGTTTGCTAATTCTTCTTTAAATATGTTTTTCTCATTTGTGCTCATAGATGATGTAAGCTTAGCGACCTTTACACCAAGAGGAGAGAGATACCTTTGGAATTCTGCAAAATGCTGATTAACAAGTATTTCCGTTGGAGCCATCATGGCACTCTGGTATCCGTTTATGTAGCAGAGGTAAATGGCATACATCGCAACGGCTGTCTTACCGCATCCAACGTCTCCCTGAAGCAGCCTGTTCATCACATGGGCTTTGCTGTTTTGTCCTGTCATATCATCTGTAATTTCATCTATCACTTTTAGCTGTGCACTTGTAAGTGAGTAGGGCAGCAAGTTGTCCAGCTTGGTCATTTTCGTGCTGTCGTATTTCATCACTGCACCATGCTGCATCTGATGAGTGCTGCGAAGCCTTCTGAGAACCAGCACAAAATAAAACATTTCTTCAAAAGCCAGTCGCTTTCTAGCACTTTCCAGTGATAGCATATCCACAGGAAAATGTATCTGTTCGATAGCAAAGTTTACAGTGCACAGATTATATTGGATACGAAGATTTTCAGGCAAAGTTTCAGTGAGTTGTGATTTTGCTGCAGCAAATGCTTTCTCCAAAACGGAAACAAAAGACTTTTGCTTTATAGTATTTGGAAGCCTATATTGTGTTAAAATGCTGGGTGTAGTTTCATCCGGTCTGATGATTTTAGGATTCACCAGCTGAAATGAAGCACCTTCACGCTTAATAGTGCCGTAAATCAACAATTCATCATCTTTATTTATTTGTTTTAGAAGATAGGGTTGATTGAAAAAGGTGCATTTTGCTTTGGTTTGTCCATCGGATACATAGAATGACAGAAAATTTAAAGAACTGCTCTTTCGTTTATAATAGGGTTTACTTGCTATCTTTACAAAGGCAACTACTTCGTCACCGTTCATTTTATCTAAAAAATACTCTCTTAGTGTTATGTCTTTATACTTGTACGGAAAATGATACAATAAATCCTTTATTGTATATATACCGAATTCATTAAAGGATATCAAACGTTTTTCGCCGATACCTTTTAATATTTTAATTGAACTATTAATCACATAGCTATTATATATTAAATTATTTTAATTTTCTATATCTTATAGAAAATGCTCTAAAAGCGTCTTAATTCCTATACCTATTAAAATTACACCACCTATAATATCAAATATTTTGCCAGGTGTGTTTTTGGAGATAGTTGCGCCCAAAAATACACCGAAGTATGACAATGCAAATGTGATGACGGCAACCAAAACAACAGGCAGAACAAACGATGAATATACTACAGCAATGCTTATGCCTGCAGCAAGTGCATCAATTGATGTGGCTACTGCAAGAATTAGAAGTGATTTTAGTGTAGTTAAGTTTACAGATTCTTCTGAATTCAGTGCTTCGTATATCATTTTTATGCCTATATACATCAGTAAGCCAAAAGCAATCCAATGGCTAAAAGGTGCTATTAATGCTGCCAGTGCATTTGCTGTTACTATACCAATCAGCAGCATTCCTCCCTGAAAAATACCAAATGCACTGCCGCATTTTATAGCATTTGACTTGGCTACATCACGTGCGCTGACGCCTATAGATATGGACACAGCAAAGGCATCCATCGCCAATGCTGTTGATAAAAGCAATATTTCTATTAATGACATTTTACATCCTTAAAAAATTATTATAATATTATATCATAATATTTGATTTTTTCATTATATTTTATTAATTGACAGTTTAATATTCACGTAATATAATTGTAACACATTAATGTATAACTATTTTTTATACATTTGAAAGGAATTTGATGTTTTGAGTAATAGAAAAACTCCAAATACAGAAAATAAAAGCAGGCGATATAGTGGAGCATCTAGCAGAAGCTCTCTATTTACTGATGAAAAAGTCAGCTTTATTGATAAAGTAAAAAAAATTATAAAATTAAAAGATAATACAGACGAAAAGATTACAAAGGTAAAAAGAAGAAATTTCAAATCTGAGAACAAAAGCAGAGGATTAGTTCAGGATGATGAACACGCAAAAGAGCTTCAAAAGCGAAGAAAAACCAATTATATCAAAAAATATATAATAATCGGTGCATCATTTGCTGCAGTTGTCATATTAGTACTAACAATTACTTTGGTTCAAAAAAATCGAAACGCTGAAACAACCTTAGAAGATGATAATGCTAAAAACATTACAATATACCTAAACAACGAAGAAAAATTAAGCATTAAAACCTATGCAAACACCATTGGTGAAATGCTAGCTGAGAACAACATAGCAGTGGCTGACAACCAAAAGATATCTTGTGACTATGGTGATGAAGCCGTGGACAATATGGAGATATTCATCAGTGAGCCCCTTAATGTATCAGTCCTGCAGAATGGAATAAAATATACGGTCACTTTATATGGCGGTACAGTAGAAGATGCATTAAATCTGCTGGAAGTGGATATTGATGAGTATGATATAATAAGTCCTAGCAAAACTGCTTTAGTAAAAAATGAAATGGTTATACAATTTACAGATGTTGAAATAAAACAGATAGTAGAAATAGAGAAAATTCCGTTTGACACAGAAGAAGGCGAAACAAAAACTGTTGAATCAGGATATTTTGCTATAGGAAACGAAGGCAAAGAAGGCTCTGCAGAAATAACCTATGAAGTGAAATACATAAACAATGAAGAAGTAAGCAGAGAAGAGATTAGCCGCACTATTATAGAAGAGCCTGTTACAAAGGTAATTTTGTGGGGAACTGCTGCAAGGTCTTCCAGCTCCAGCAGCTCATCATCTAGCTCCGATAGCTCATCAGATAATTCTGATGACAGCAGCAGCTCATCATCCAGCGTGCCAAACCCTGATGATCAGGTTACCAATCCATCAATCCCTTCAAAGCCTACAGAATATATAAAGACGATGACAGGGCATGTAACAGCATACACCCATACCGGAGGCAGAACAGCCACCGGCACATGGCCTCGCTCCACAAGGACGCTCAGCAATCCCGGAACATGTGCTGTGGTGCCGGGAACTATTCCTTATGGTTCACTGCTATATGTCACAGGATATGGATACTGCATTGCTGAAGATACCGGTGGATTTAGAAACGACCCTGACAGATGGAACCAAATTGATTTATTTATGAACACAAGAGATGAATGTATACAATGGGGCAGAAGAACGAGTGTGACGGTTTATATAATAAGAGAAGGATATTAATTGATGAGCAGCCTTAGACAGGAACTAAAAGAATATGGATTTTTCACAAAAAAGTCACTCGGTCAAAATTTTATTTTTGACGAGAATATTTTGCGGAAAATTGCAGATGGAAGCAGCGGCATATGTCTGGAGATAGGTCCAGGGCCGGGTGGGCTGACAAGAGAGCTCTGCAAAGTTTGTGACAGAGTAGTGGCAATAGAGATTGACAGTGAAATCAGCCAATTCCTAAATCAATCGATGACCGAATATGAAAACTTCTCTTTGATAAACGATGATTTTATGAAACTTGACTTAGATAAAATGTTTTCCGATTATATCAAAGATGAGTTTATTGTTGTTGCAAATTTGCCGTATTATATTACAACTCCTGTTTTAATGAAGCTGATAGACAGCGATTTGCCGATAAAAAAAATAAGAGTACTTGTGCAAAAAGAAGTGGCACAGCGGATAAAATCCACTCCGGGCTCCAAAGACTATGGTGTGCTTTCAGTGATGGTGCAGTGCAGAGCGAATGCAAAGATACTTTTTGATTTGCCGCCTCATGTTTTCACGCCTGCACCGAGCGTCACATCATCTGTAATTGAAATAAACATTTCTGAAGAAATGATAATAAAAAGCGACATTAATGAATTTAGAAAATGTGTACGAAGTGGATTTTCAAATAGACGCAAGCAAATGGCAAATAACATAGCTGCCGATTACAATATATCCAAGGAAAAAGTATATGAGATACTAGAGAGTATAGGGCTGAAAAGGGATATAAGGGCAGAGAAATTATCGGTTCAACAATTTGATCAACTATGCTATAATTTAAGAAACTACTAAAGTGAGGACAAAAATGAGCTGTATTTTTTGTAAAATAGTCGCCGGAGAAATACCATGTGATAAAGTATATGAGGATGAAAACGTACTATGCTTCAATGATATTGCACCAAAAGCACCAATACATGTGCTAGTTGTGCCCAAAAAGCATGCTGCCAACTTGCTTGAGGTGGAAGATGAAGACATGCTCAACCAAGTAAACTTTGCAATCAAAAAAGTAGTGGAGAAATTCGGCGTTGCTGAAACTGGCTTCAAAACTATTATAAACACAGGCAAAGACGGCGGACAAACAGTGAATCATTTGCATTTCCACATACTTGCAGGAAAGACATTTGGTGAAAATTTAGTTTAATTTAGATTATTTAAAAAAATATCTTGATTTTTATTTTAATGTTTGTTATTATGGCAGAGGGTTATCCCAAATACGAAAGAAAGGCAGGTCAAAAAATGATTAAATTATTTCCGAGTGCGGTTTCAAAACAAAATATTATTAGATGTCGATCTGTCGTTTCTATATAACAGTCAATTTTTTATGTTGTTATTAATGCTACAGGTTTGACCTGTAGTTTTTTTATGTCTTTTTTATGGGTTGCGTCAGACATTATGGCTACACTCAAACCGTACTGACATCTACAGAGAGAGTAATTTAATCACTAGTGCGTTATTTTAAGGGGAAATATAATGAGTAAAAAGATAGAAAAGAAAAAAGATAAAGAGAAAATTAATAAAAGCAAAATATTATTTAGATTCACAAAAAACACAAGAGCAAATTTTGCCTTAGGCATGATTTTTGTAGTATTCGAAAATCTATTCAGCTTCATCGGACCTCTGCTGCTGGCATTGGCTGCTGACATATTGATACAGACTAAAGACCTAAATTATCCGAAGGTAATCCTATGGCTGGTGAAGATCAGCGGCGGAAGAGAAGAGCTGTACAGCAGAATTTGGATGATTGCTGCTGTATTTATTGCTGCGAATTCGCTGAAATCAGTATTTTTGTTTTTCAGATCAAAGTATATGGCAAAGGGCAGCGAAAATGTTGCACGTAACGTGAGAAACAACGTATATGACCATATACAAAGGCTTCCGTACGACTATCATGTGAATGCGGAAACAGGAGACTTGATACAAAGATGCACAACAGACGTAGAAACAGTTAGGAGATTTCTGGCTGTTCAGCTGACAGAAATAGTACGTGTTATAACTATGGTTGTTATAGCTTTGATAATACTAATACCTATTGATTTCAAGCTGACTTTGCTCTCAATGGTTTTGATGCCTGCAATACTGGGCGCGTCATTTTTGTTTTTCAAGAAGGTTGAAAAGCAGTTTACCATAGTCGAGGAAACAGACGGAGCACTATCCACGATTTTGCAGGAGGGCTTGACAGGGGTACGCGTTGTAAGAGCATTTGGCAGGCAGGAATATGAAAGAGACAAATACAGCAAAAAAAATCAGGAGCTAAGAGATAAAGTATATGTATTGATAAGATACTTTGCAGTTTTCTATGCAACAACCGATGTTTTGGTAGTAGCACAGCTTTTAATCTGCATAGTCTTGGGAATACTCCTAGCTGTTAATGGTGAGATATCACCTGGTCAGTACATCATGTTTGTTACGTATGTTCGTATAATGATATGGCCAATCAGACAGTTTGGCAGAGTGCTGGCGGATCTCGGTAAGGCAAATATCGCCAGCGGAAGACTAGATGAAATACTATCGGAAGAGCTGGAGAAAAACAGCGAGAATCCTGTGCAGGCACCTCTGGATAAAGACATTGAATTCAAAAATGTATATTTTTCATATGGCGAGACAAAAGTGCTGAAAAATATATCATTTAGTGTAAAATCCGGTGAAACAGTGGCTATACTAGGCTCTACAGGCAGCGGTAAATCCACTTTGGTACAGCTGCTGCAAAGACTATATGAAATAGACGAAGGTGATATATTGATAGGTGATGTCAGCATAAAGGACATCGATAAATACCACCTGAGAAAAAGGATAGGCATAGTTCTTCAGGAGCCGTTCCTATATTCTAGAACTATAGAAGAGAATATAAAGATAGCAGAAGAGCATGTAGATATTCCGCGTGTGGAAGAAAGCGCAAAAATAGCCTCGATACATGATGTTATTTTAAGCTTTGAAGAAGGCTACAAGACTGTAGTTGGTGAGCGCGGCGTGACACTTTCGGGCGGACAAAAGCAAAGAATAGCTATTGCAAGAACAGTGCTAAGAGACAGCGATATACTAATATTTGACGATTCGCTATCTGCTGTAGACACAGAGACAGATGCCAAAATAAGAAAGGCACTAAATGAACGTAAAAACACGATTACTACGTTTATAATTTCTCACAGAATTTCAACTCTGATGGAAGCGGACAGAATACTGGTTCTAGAGGATGGGCATATAGTGCAGCAAGGCACCCACGACACATTAAAAGACGTGGACGGGCTATACTCTAGAATATGGAAGATACAAGCCTCAATAGAGCAGGAAGAGGAGGTAAACTAATGAATTATTACGAAGAAGAATTTGAAACGAAAAAAGTAGATATAAAAACCTGGAAAAAATTAATTCAATATGCACTTAAATATAAAAGTCAGTTGATTATAATGGCAGTGTCAATGGTTGTGATAGCAGTGTTTGATGTTATTATTCCATATATGCGCTCTTATGCAATAGATGAATTTATATTGGCGAAAAACACAAGCGGACTGACAGGATTTACAGTACTGTATGCTAGCATTGCCCTAATTGTTGGATTTATAGTATTTCTATTTATCTACAAAGCTGGGTTTCTGGAAACATACATAACATATGAAATCAGAAAAGATGCATTCAACAATCTGCAGAAGCTATCATTTTCATATTATGATGTTACACCAGTAGGATTTATAATGGCAAGAATGACTGCCGATGCATCAAGACTGGGTGAAACCATCGCATGGGCATTGGTAGACATGGTTTGGGGACTGTTCTTTATGGTGGCTGCCATGGTAGGTATGCTGATAATGAACTGGAAGCTAGCAATTATAATGATTGTTGTGCTACCCCCAATAGCAATAATATCTGCATCATTCAGCAAAGTGATATTGAAATATCAACGACGTGTAAAAAAGACAAATTCAAGAATTACATCTGCATTCAACGAAGGAATTATGGGTGCAAGAACCACAAAAAGCCTTCATAGAGAGGATGCCAACTTCAAAGAATTTGATGCATTGACCAATAAGATGAAAAACTCATCCGTTAAGGCAGCTGTAGTATCGGCAATATATATGCCTATAGTTATGACAATAGGTGCTGTTGCAACTGGTGCTATGCTATGGATTGGCGGAGAACAGGTGCTGGACAAGGCAATTATGCTAGGCGAGCTGAATTTCTTTATATCCATGTCTACAATGTTCTTTGAGCCAATATATCAGATATCCAGAATTTTTGCCGAGCTGCAATCATCGCAAGCTGCAGCAGAGCGTGTAGTTGGGCTGGTTGAAGCAAAAAGCGACATAATCGACGGTGAAGAAGTAGTGGCAAAATACGGCGACGCAATACACCCAAAGAAAGAAAACTGGCCTGAAATTAAGGGCGAAGTGGAATTTAAAAATGTTACCTTTAAATACAAAGGCGGAGAAAAAGTGCTGGAAAATTTCAATTTGAAAGTTGAAAAAGGGCAGACAATTGCATTGGTTGGCGAAACAGGAAGCGGGAAATCAACTATTGTAAATCTAGTATGCAGGTTCTATGAGCCTACAGATGGTGATATACTGATAGATGGACACAACTATAAGGAATATCCACAGATATGGCTTCACTCAAATCTAGGCTATGTGCTCCAAACTCCATTTTTATTTTCTGGCACTATAATGGAAAACATAAGATACGGACGGCTGGATGCTACAGACGAGGAAGTGATAGAGGCTGCTAAGCTTGTGGATGCAGATACTTTTATTCATAAGCTGCCAAACGGCTATGATACGCCGGTAGGAGAGGGTGGAAGCAAGCTTTCAACCGGAGAAAAGCAGCTGGTATCATTTGCCAGGGCTATTCTTTCCAATCCAGCACTATTTGTGCTAGATGAAGCAACAAGCTCTATTGACACAGAGACCGAAGCTAAGATACAATATGCTATTGAAAAGCTATTATCAGGAAGAACCAGCTTTATAATAGCTCACAGGCTCTCTACTATTCGCCACGCAGACAGAATTGTTGTGATATCTGATGGTGAAATAATAGAGGATGGCACGCACAGCCAGCTGATGAAGAACAAAAAACACTATTATGAACTATACACCAATCAATTTAAGCAGGAAGCTGAAGACAAGATACTGGGTATAATAAGAGAACAGGAACAATAAAAAAAAGCAGGGGTATATATGCGATATATTTTGGGATGCGTCAGACGCGCCATAGAAGACTTTAAAATGATAAAAGAAGGTGATAAAATAGCTGTGGGAGTATCCGGAGGCAAGGACTCGATGGTTCTTCTAAAGGCTATGCACCTATATAGACATATTTCTAAAGTAGAATATGAGCTGCACGCAATAACAATTGATCTAGGATTATCAGATGCATTTGATACTACCCCTGTAAAAAAGCTATGTGAAGAATGGAATATTCCATATCATGTAGTAAAAACTAATATTGGCAAAATAATATTTGAAAGCAGGCAGGAGACAAACCCGTGCTCTCTGTGCTCCAGAATGAGGAGAGGCTCAATACATGATGAATGCAAAAAGCACGGAATCAATAAAATAGCATTGGGACATCACAGAGAAGATGTAGTAGAGACGTTTTTGATGTCTCTTCTATATGAGGGCAGGATAAATACATTTTCGCCGCTGACTTGGATGGACAGAGCAGATATTGTGCAGATACGCCCGATGGTCTATGCACCTGAAAAAGAGGTTATCAAGGCCGCGCAGGATAACAAACTGCCAATAATAAAAAGCCCTTGTCCGGCAGACAAGGACAGCAAACGGCAGGATATGAAGCAGCTCCTTAAGACATTAGACGGCTACAGGAAAGATGGAGACGCTGCAAAATACCTTATGCTTGCAATCACAAAAACCGACACATATCATCTATGGGATGATATAAAGAGAAGACCAGGCGAATAAAACAAAGGCAATAGAAAATCTATTGCCTTTTAATTTATTGAAATAGTATATTTTAAATGATTTCAGCGCCTTTTTTTGATGATGGGGAGGTGATTATCTCATACTTTCCCAATGATACAAGATATTTCTGCATTTTGTCGGTAAACACATCTAAATCCCTTGAAACGATACACGCTAGAGATGGACCTGCACCTGAAAGATAGAAAGCATCTGCACCAAAAGCATATGCTTTTTCTTTGATGTCATCAAAATGCGGTATTAATTTTTTTCTATATGGCTGGTGAATCAAATCGTCACATGCTGACTTCAGGTTTTTCTCAATTCCATTCACTAGAGAAGAAGCTAAAACTACAGCCTTCCCTATAGAATGAACAGCATCATAAGATGAGTATTCTTTTGGAAGAACTTTTCTGGATTCTGATGTTTTTAAGTGAAAGTCTGGGATTATGAATACAAAATTAAATTTCTCATGAGGCATCAATGGAACAAAATCCACAATGCCATTATGCATAGTTGCCGCAGTCAATCCTCCTGTAAATGCCGGAAGCACATTATCTGGGTGTCCATCCATAGAGACAGCAACATTGAGCATATCTTCAAATGACAATTTATCATTCATCAGTCTGTTTGCTATTAAAATGCCGCCCACAATGCATGCTGCACTAGAGCCTAGACCACGAGCGTATGGAATATTATTTTCTTGGGAAAGCTTCGCAGGTATAAAATTGTGCTCAGCAAAATCAAAGGCTTTTTGCATTGCCTGAACTATAAGGTTTGTTTTATCTGTTGGTATTATCCCTTTGTCTTTATCGGGTAAAATAATCTCAAGCTTATCGCTTTCTTCAACTGTGATATAGTTGTATAGCTCTATCGACATGCCTAGGCAGTCGAACCCCGGGCCTAAATTTGTGGTTGTTGCAGGTATTTTAACTTTAAAAATCTTAATCACATCCTTAATAAAAATCTTTGCAGCTGACCTGATTTTTGCCCCCACACCCGCCAACTGGATGGATTGCTTAGGGTGTATTCCCATCACGCCTCATCTCTCTTAGTATGCTAAGGTTGGACTTACCTCTAAACCGCGCCATGCTCACTGATATTTTTACCAGCTTATGTGGATCGTTTTGCCCGCGACTAGCATCGACTTTCAATCACAGACCTACAAAGATTATTTGATATTATACTATTATTTGAATATTACTGCAATTAAATTATTAATTTACACACCGTATATGAGATGTTAAAATAAGCATAATTGATTAAAAAAAGAAGATGGAGCTAAAGTATGAAACAAATCCCACAAAGCCAATTCAAAAGATTTGATATGGCAAAGCCGCCAAAAAGGCAAAGATTACGCCCATTAATATGGCTATTATCATTTCCAGATGTTAAAAAACACAAAAGCAAAATAACAAAAATAAATATGGATGGAATTGAGCCGCCATATCTGCTGCTGGTAAATCACAATGCATTTCTCGACTTTAAAGTTGTATCAAAAGCAACATTTCCCCATAGAACAAACAGCATAGTAGCAATAGATGGATTTATAATAGGTGAATGGCTGCTGCGTGCTGTAGGATGCATTTGCAAGCGTAAATTTACAAATGACATTACGGTAGTAAGGCACTTGAAAACAGTGATTGACTATGGAGATATACCAATTGTATATCCTGAGGCAAGATATAGCCTTTGCGGCACTAATGCTGTGCTGCCAGAATCTATGGGTAAGCTGGCAAAGCTTTTAAAAGTGCCGGTTGTTGTGGTTTTAAACCATGGTCATCATATTAATTCACCGTTTTGGAATCTGCATGAAAGAAACACACGTGTAGAAAGCACGATGAAGTGCATATTAACAAAAGAACAGCTAAAAGCTATGTCCGTTGAGGAAATTAACGCTATAATACAAAATGAATTTATTTATGATGATTATAAATGGCAATGGGATAATAAAATAAAAGTAGAATACAAAAAACGTGCAGAGGGGCTTCATAGCGTGCTATATCAATGCCCAAAGTGCAAAACAGAGTATAAAATGGATAGCAAAGATGATAAGATATTTTGCAAACACTGCGGAAAAAGCTGGACTATGAGCGAATATGGCAGACTTTCTGGAGACGATGGCATAACAGAATTCTATCATATACCGGACTGGTATGAATGGGAGAGAGACAATGTTCGAGTAGAAGTGGAGAAGGGTGTATACAGCCTTGAAACTGAGGCAAGAGTAGACAGCCTGCCCAATGCTAAAGGATACATCAATCTGGGGAAAGCAATGCTAAGACACGATATGAATGGATTTTATGTAGAGGGTGAATACTGCGGAGAAAAATATAAAATAGAAAAATCGGTGGAATCAATGTATTCATGCCACATAGAATATAATTATCTCGGCAAGCATGGAGACTGCATAGATCTGAATACACTGACGGATACATATTATATATATCCGGAAGGTAATGATTTTAGCGTAACGAAAGTAGCATTGGCTACAGAGGAGCTTTATAAACACAAGCTTAAAGGTGCGGGAATAATACCCGAGTCTAAAGCGGTTTAAATTTAATTATATTTGTTTTTTCAGCCACACTCGTGCAGACAATAGCTCCGGGTGTGGTTTTAATATATTGAAATGATTATAAAAAATTTAAAATTAGTATTGACTTTTATGGGTAACGGTGTTACCCTATATACGGGTAAGCGATTTACCCAAACAGCATATAGTGAGGAAAAATAATGAGCGATAAATACAACCTTTCACAAAATGATAGGGCAGTGATGGATATAATATGGGAAAAGGGCGAGTCTACCAACGCTGATGTTTTGGGTGAGCTTCAAAAACATGATGGCTTTACGCGAGACACAGTGAAAACCTATATCAGACGCTTAAGAGAAAAGGCACTGGTAGGGGTAAAAAAACTAGGACCCAAAAAACATATTTATTATCCGCTGCTATCTAAAGACGAATATCTGGCCGAGGAAGCCAAAGAATTTTTAAACCAAAACTATGTCGACCTTACACATATGATTGCAGGGCTTGTAGACAATGAAAAAATATCCATTGAAGAAATCCAAAGCCTAGAGCAATACATTAAAGAATTAAAAGAAAAAAACAGGTAGAAATATGCAAAACTTTTTTTCTCTGCTTATTCAAGTAAGTATAATATCAAGCACGCTTATAATATTTGTATTAGTAATAAATAGACTATTAAGCAGCAGTATAAGCCTTAAAATAACTATTTTTCTTTGGATTATCGTGCTCATCAGGCTATTAATTCCTGTTTTTATCAATACCAATATTAATCTGTACAGTTTTATCCCTACAGTAGCTGCAGAAAAGATATCTAATGTAATAGATGACACGCAAATGAATAAAATGTTTGAACCAGATATTGTTCCTATTGAAAGTATGGGTTTCGATAATGACCCGTCAGAAACCATTATAAGTAATAATTCATTTAAATATCTGAAAAAAATAAGTGTCTTCACATATGCTATGTTCATTTGGTGCATAGGAGCATTGGTATCTGCATTTAAAAAACTATATGCTGGCTTCAAATTCACAAAAATGATTGCAGCTGAGGAAATAGGAGAACTGAACAACAATCTTGACGTATGCAAGAGAAAGCTGAAATACAGCAAAAAAGTGACCATAAAAAAATCAAAATATATAGCCGTACCAATAACATACGGCATATTTAGACCAGCCATTATATTGCCGGAAAGGCTAATTGAAAGACTTGAAATAAGCAAACTTCAGTTAATTTTGCTTCATGAATTATCGCACATTAAAAGGAAAGACATATTAAGAAACTATATTTGGCTAATTGCTAAAATAATTCACTGGTTTAATCCTCTGGTTTATATTGCCTACAGAAGATACCTTATGAATGTAGAGCTGGCATGCGACCAAAAGGTAGTAGCAAATATACCTACAGAACAAAGATATGAGTACTCACAAACACTTCTGGATGTTATTATGATATCCGGCTATGCAAACAATAAAAAAATACCTAGTATAGTTGCGTTCTGTGAGAACAATACCAAAATTGGAAGGAGACTTGATAAGATGCTTAACATAAAAAAACAAAAAAAATCGACAGGAATTATAACAGTGATTTTTGCATTAATATTAGCTTTTCTCTGCTTTACAACAGCTTGCCTGCCTTCGCAGGATATAAATAACGAGGCAGAAAGCATTGCTGTGAATGACACAGAGACAAAAGAATATACATTGAATATTGAAGATCATAACACAAGCAATGGTGAATATGAAGGAATAGTACTTGATAGTGGAACGGGAATTGCTTTTTCTAAAGATGATGATGAAGTAATCTATTATTACACAATAGACCAAGTAGTAACGATTGTAGACGGAGATTTAGCTGAATTAGCAGAAAAAGCGTCAGCAAAGCATTTTGACAATATAGATTCAAATGCAGCAATTGAACTTGCAACTGAATATTTGCTGGAATCTAAAGATTTTATTGATGAAGATTATTTGAAAAACACAATGTGCTGCCTAACTTCTTTTAATGATTATGCATATGGATTGGTATATATGGTTCGATTTGAATATTATCCAGATGAACCAACTGAAGCAAACTATAGCTTCACTGCCAACGTATTTATTAGTTCAAATATGGGTGATCTGGCTAAAATTGATTTTTACGAGAAATAATTTAATAAATAAAGGCACTTGCAAAATTAATTGCAAATGCCTTTTCTTCTTTATGCGTCAAATCTTTTTTCAAGGTCTTTGTATAGCCCTTTATATGTTGCTAATATTTTTTCGTATTTTGACACATTTTCTGCTATAGGCATCGTAACTGTTTCTTCCGTCAACGATTTCGCTGCATCTTCTACGTTTGCCCATATTCCGGCTCCTACACCGGCTACTATTGCTCCGCCGTATGCTCCGCCTTCTGCTGCGCCAGTCAATGTCTTTACAGGAAGATTGAATATGTCTGCTTGTATTTGTCTCCACAGCGGGCTTTTGCTTCCGCCACCAGATGACAATATCTCTTTTGGCTGCATGTCAGGTTTTGCATTTTGTATCAATTCATATATTTCTTTCAATCCAAATGTTACACCTTCCATAACACTTCTTGCCATATCGCCTAAATCATGCTGCAGTGACAACCCATAGAACACACCTTTAGCGTTTGGATTGGCGTGAGGGCAGCGTTCGCCTGTGAGATAGGGGAGGAATATCACGCCTCTTGCTCCCACACCGCTTTTTTCTGCACCTTCATTTATTTCCTTAAATGGATCTGAGCTGTTTTTATAGAATGTATTTTTAAACCATTCCAATGACCCGCCCGATGACAATTGGCAGCCGAAAGCAGACCATTTATCCTTAGCGTTGTTGCAGAAAAACTGCAGCTTACCTTCTGGATTTGGTCCAAATCCGTCTAAGCTCATGGCCACTACTCCAGATGTACCAATTATCAGCCCAAGTGTGCCTTCAGCCACTATTCCCATGCCTGTGCTTTGTATAACGGCGTCACCACCGCCTGCATACACTTTAGTTCCAGCTTTCAAACCGGTTTCTTTTTCGGCTTCTGCTGTTACTGTACCTGCTACTTCGTCTGACTCTATGCATTTTGCAAATATGTTTTTGTCAAATCCTACTTTTTCTATCAAATTAAAATTCCATGCTCTTTTTTCTACATCGAATAGACCTGTTCCAGAAGCATCTGATACCTCTGTCATTATCTCGCCAGTAAACAAAAAGCGTATGTAATCCTTTGGCATAAAGAAAACCTTAGTTTTTGCGTAATTTTCTGGCTCATGCTTTTTCATCCAAAGAAGTTTACCACCTGTAAAGCCTGTTAGCATTGTGTTATTTGAATATGAAACTAAGCTGTCCAGCCCGCCAGCAGCCGCAATGATTTCATCGCATTCTTCCTGCGTTCTTTGGTCATTCCAAAGTATTGCATTTCTTATAACATTATTGTTTTCATCCATTGCTACAAGACCATGCATTTGCCCAGAAAAGCCAAGACCAACTATGTCAGCATTGTCTACGCCGCTTTCAGATACTGCACGTTTCATCGCTGTTTTGGTACCTTTCCACCATTCAGATGGGTCTTGCTCGCTCCAGCCGTCCTGTGGAATTATTAGTGGATAGTTTTCTGTAGCAGATGATACTACTTCGCCTTCTTCGTTAATGATAATGCATTTTACTCCTGATGTGCCCACATCAATACCAGCAATATATTTCATGTTACACCGCCTTATTATAATTTTATTATTAGTTAAAGTTGTACTTTAATTTAATTTCTATATTAGTAAACATCTTTTTGCCCGTAGTCATTTTTTTGTTCATTATGCAGCTAAAGAGCTCTTTTATGCTGTTGTATCCCTGTTCGAAAGGCTGCTGGCAAATAGTAGCATCAATTATTCCGGATTTTATTTGCTCTTCTCTGGTAGGGGAGCTGTCATTTGTTATGATAATAAAATCTCTATAATTCTCCATTTCAGTCAATGCCTTAATTCCCCCATCTACACCTGCGGCAGCAAAAAAGAAGCAATTAATAGAGTTATCCTTTTTTATTATATCTTTCAGCAATTCATATGAAAGCTCATCATCATCATTGTTTTCTATCACTTCTTTAATCATTAGGGAAGGGTATTCGTTCTCAATTACGCTTCTAAATCCGTTTACACGACGGTTATGACCGTATATATGATGTGACCCTGTAACAACAAGCAGATTTCCGATGCCTTTTGAAAAAAGACCCATCATAGCACCCGCAGTCTGTCCAGATTTGAAGTAGTCACATCCAATGTAGTCTATGCTGTGCTCACCCTTTATATATGTGTTTAGCGCAATAATCGGCAGGTCTTCAATTTCTTCAAGTCTTTTGATTATTCTGTCATCATTTATCGGAGTAATTGCCAAAGCGTTTATTCCAGAATTGATTAGCTGATCTATCTTTTGCAGCTGTTTATCCACGTCAAAGCCACTTATTTTACTTATGGATACAGAAACACCGAATTCCTTTATTTCTTCTGAAGCAGCATTTATGCCTTCAATAACAGGGTCGAAAAAATGATTGTCTTCAGAATAAATAATTACACCTATGCTCAGATTCTGCTGAGTCATGGCCAGAGACTTTGCAGCAAGATTTGGAGTATATCCGTGCTCCTGCGCTATCTCTAGTATTTTTTTCTCCACATCAGGGTTTACGCCGCCTCTTGCATTCAGTGCTCTGTCCACAGTTCCTCGGGATACTCCTGCAAGCTTCGCAATTTCTTTAATAGTTATAGCCACTTAATATACCTCTATACAAAATGTATCGTGTGCGTGCACGTCACCATATTTATTATATCAAAATGATTTGTAATGTCAAAGTGTTTTAATATAATAAATATTAAGGTATAAAAATAATACTATTGATTAACATAAATTAGTATGATAATATAATTATGTATATTATTAACATATAAGGAGAAGAAAAACATGGCAAGACCAGATCCTAAATTATTCATTGTATGGAGCACAAAATATAAATATATTGCTGAACAAATTTACAATAAACTACTAGCTAAAAGAAAAGAAGGATTTCCTGTATATCCTATAATGTTTAATATTCGAAACGAAGCTAGTGTAAACGATAATATGTATACTACTTTGATTGAAACAATGGATAAAGCCAGTTATGCATTAATTCTAATGACTCCTGATGAGGAAGTTATACGACGGCCAGATGGCAGTTTAGGGGCATGTTTTTATACCTCGTGTAGGCCTAACATATATTTTGAATATGGTTATCTATCGAAACATATATCGAAAAGCAAAATTTTTGTATATAATACTCAAGGTCAAGTACCAGCAAGTGATATTTCTTCTTTAATTATGAATCGGATGAATGTTTCTTCAAGTCTCGACGAAATATATAGTTTACCAAACAAAATTGTACAAGATTTAGAAAAATACTTTGGCGGTCAGAAAAGAGTATATTACCAAAATTTGAATAATACTACTTATGAGATTAGTTATAAAGATATCTTTCATGATTTTTCTAGAGATAACGATAATTATAGATTTGTAATTAATAATAGTATTAATTTAGGTGAATATTGGAGGTATGAACTAAGTACATTTCCAGAAAAAAAAGATTTGTATCATATAGGAAGAAAAATAATTTTTATACTAGAAAGACTACCGTTTAATTACCTTTATACCTCTTCTATGTCTACAAAGGAACGTCAGCAAGTTTTTATAGATACTATTGTTACAGAGAATCTAAAAAAAAATATTGAATGCTTTTTAGATAACATTACAGAGCCAAGTGAGTATAGAAACTATAAATTATACCAATCGGCATTTAAGATGATTAAAGTAATTGAAAGTTATCAAATAAAGAGAAATAATTCAATGGCTTTCTCGTTAAACGGAGACAGCAGGTATACCGAGGAGTCAAATACATTGCTAGATATAGAAGACTACATTACTGATTTTCCACTATGTCAAATGCTTTTTAACAGGTATTTAGCTCTTTGCTTACATAAACAAACATTAATTGTCTATAACAAAGAAGATGTAAATTTTGATACAAGAAAAAAAGCTAGAGATTATTTTAAATTTGATAATGATAATGAAGAAATTGATGATATAAAATTTTGTGATTTCTTTTTTTCTCTCTTTAGAATAAGTATGGCATTGACACATATACAAAAAACAATTGATTTTTCAGAAATATCTGAAGGCAATAACAATGTTAAACTCCACGGATCTTTAGCTCTTTTTGATAAAGCAAGATTTGAGTATTTATTTGAAGAATTAATAGAAATATTAAATGCGTACAGCGAAAAACACAACATAACTAATCCAATAGATTGCTTGTTGAATAAGATGGAAATTGTTAACCAAGATGAACATATAAAAAGTTTTATTCAAATTAAAATATTTATTAATGAGTTGATAAAAAGAAAGCTTAGATCCAAAATCAAAAAGTCCATTGATTATGCGCTAATTGTTTTCTTTGAAGAAATAAAAAAAGAAAACACTTCATTAGAAGTCAATTTAGCAAATATGCAATTTATTTCAGATGAAATTACAAAGTATATACTGAATTTAAACAACTTTGATTCTTTATATGCTGATTATATTCAATCAAAAAATAAAGAAACAACTTATAAAAGTCCAGATACCGCACATGGCGATTTAGAAATTGGGGAAATGTCGCTGCCAAATTGCTCTCCGAGCATCAATAAACTAAATAGTAAATGGGGAGATAGCACATTTGATATTATCTTTAAAATTTCAACTAATCAACTTTATGAGGATGATAATAAATTTAAAAGTAATATTATAACGAATGATAAAATAAATAAAAAGGTAATCAATATAATTAAACACGAAATCAAAAAGAACAATGAAAATTTTGAAATTGCTGAAATTAAAATGATTATAAATACCAAAAATCTTGAAAGCTGTAAACAAAAAGATTTGAAAACTTTGGCGCATTTACAGCAATATAATTATAACAAAATACTTGATAATCTTTTCGAAGAACTGAAAAAAAATATAAGTAATATTAAAATTAAAGATGAGTGGGAAAATACAATGGAACGTTCCATACATTTGCGTCATAAAAATTGGGCAGAGGCAATTGAGTGGCCTCCCAATATGAGAAGTATATTGATGTACGAGCATTATCATGCGAAATCAGAGAAATATATCTTTAAATTAATAGAATCTAAAAATAATACTTTGGGAGAGATAAAAGAACAATTAAGCCGTTGTGAGGAATGTATAAAAAACAAAAAAACTTACGAGGAGTGTAGCATGTTAAATGTTATTGAAAATAATTATTCAGATTATAAGAACTTAAAATTTTTCCTTGAAAAAATAATGTACAACTGGAAACATCATAACTTAGTAATCAATCAAAAATTAAGTAATAAGGAAAAGGTGGAAAAATCATCCAAGAACATTATTCCGCTGCAGAAACTTATACAAACCATTAATTATTTAGATGAATTGGATGAAATTAAAATGAGATTAAAATATTCTGAAGAAGTAATGAAATATAACTATGAAATACCTGATTTGTTTAAAAACATTCGTCAAAAAATAGAGAATGCACTTGATAATTTTGAAAAATCTTTTACATTCTATAAAAAAGCTGATCTTGATGAGAATCAAATAGAGTAGAGTAATATAATACTAAAAAAGCCGCCATATAGGCGGCTGATAATTTCTACTCTTGTTCTTGTTTCTCTTTGTCTTTCTTCTGGAAAAGTGGTTTTTCGTTGCCTTTCAGCAGTCTTACAATATTCTCTCTATGCAGGAATAATATTAGCACGCCAAGGCATGAAAGAAATATTCTGAATGTCAGGCTGTAGTATTCTGTAAATCCATTTGCCATGGGAAATATCCATGCGGCAATAGGATACAGCAAAAACACAGTGATAGATGCAGCCGATACATATCTGGTGATAATAATCGAAATAATTGCAAGCACAATCAAGCAAATAGTAAACACTGGATTGAATGCTATTAACAGCCCTGCACTGGATGCAACACATTTTCCGCCTTTGAAATGCGAAAAAATGGGAAATGCATGTCCCAATACTACTGCACCAGCAGCACATACCATTGCAATATCTAAATTTAGTCCCAGTTTTATTGCTATATATTTTGCCAGCAAAGTGGGAAGCAGCCCTTTTAATAAATCTAAAATAAAATTAATAATACCGAATTTTGCACCCATTACTCTGAATACATTGGTAGATCCTGCGTTTTTGCTGCCTTTTTCTCTGATGTCATATCCTGCGAACTTTTTTGACAAAAATACTGCAGGAGAAACTGAGCCAATAATATAGCAAACTAAAGCAATAACAATATAAATCCAAAAGTTGTTCATTATTCATCTCCTCCTCTGGTTCTAGGTGTAATTTTTATTGGAGTACCCTGCAAGTCAAAATACTTTCTCAAATGATTTGCAAGATACCTTTCATACGATGTTGGCAGCAGATCGCTGTCATTTACAAACAATATAAAATGCGGAGGTGCTACGTTTGCCTGTGTAGCATACAGAATATTCAGCCTTCTGCCTTTGCTTGTAGGCGGTGAAACCATCATAACAGCTTCATCTATTGCATCATTTAGCATACCTGTTGTTATACGTACTTGTGTTTTGTCGTAGACATAATTAACAAGCTCCAGCACTTTGTGCACGCGCTGGCCTGTAAGGCATGATATAAATAGCATAGGTGCGTATTCTATAAAATATAGGGTAGAGTATATTTTGTTCTTAAACTCTTCCATAGTTTTGTCGTCTTTTTCTATCAAGTCCCACTTATTTACTAAAATGATACAGGCCTTACCCATTTCCTCAATATATCCAGCGATTCTAGCGTCCTGCTCACTCACGCCTTGTTCGGCATCAACAACGATTATTGCCACATCGCAGCGACGAACTGCTGTGAGTGCACGAATAACAGAATATCTCTCTAGTGATGCATCTTCAATTCTTGCTTTTTTTCGCATTCCCGCTGTATCTATTAAAATATAGTCTTTGTCGTCTGCGCTGAAAAATGTATCAATAGCATCACGAGTAGTGCCGGGTATGTCGCTGACTATCACTCTGTTGTCACCGGTTATTGCATTCACAAGAGAAGATTTGCCCGCATTTGGCTTGCCAACTATTGCTATTTTTATTGTCTCTATATCATTGTAAAATTCATCTTCTTCTGGGAAATTGGCTACAACTGCATCCAGCAAATCGCCTAGCCCCATACCCTGAACGGATGAAATAGGATAGGGTGTGCCCATGCCAAGCTCGTAGAATTCATACATCACTTCCTCGTGATTTATATGGTCCACTTTGTTAACAGCCAAAACAACTGGCTTATTGCTCCTTCGAAGCAGTTCTGCCACCTCGTAGTCAGCAGAAAGCACGCCTTCACGTCCGTCAGTGAAAAATAATATTACATCCGCAGTCTCCATAGCCAGCTGTGCCTGCTGACGCATTTGTGCCGGGATCACTTCATCGCTCTGCACGTCTATTCCGCCTGTGTCAATCAAAGTGAATTCGTGGTTTTGCCATCTGCCGTCTGCATATATTCTGTCTCTTGTAACGCCTGGAATATCCTCAACTATGGATATTCTTCTGCCGACAATTCTATTAAAAAACGTAGACTTTCCTACGTTTGGTCTGCCGACTATTGCTACTAATGGTTTTGCCATTATTTTTTTCCTTCCTTAACGCCATCCAGTAATGTTTCTATCATGGCGTATCCATCTATATCCTGCGTTAATACTTTTGCATTCAGATGGGTTTCGATATACTCTATATTTGTATCGTCTAAAAATACGTTCTTTCCGTCTTTTAACGTGCTTGCGGGCACAATTATAACATCAGCGGTGATATTTTTCAACTGACTTACAATATCTTTGCCGCAGAGAAGCCCAGTTACTGTTATACTTTCGCCAAAATGGCCGTTTTTTATCTTTACTATTTGTAAATTAACATTCTTTGCAATAGATTTGATTCTGTCAAACATGCTTTCAATTTTGCTGTAGGCAGACGCACCAGTCACTAATACTATTTTTTTATCTGAATCTATTGATTTTATTTCGTCTTTATATAAATCAAGTGCTTCATCAAATTCATTATCCAGCTCTGAAAACATTCCTACACCATTGCTTAGCTGTGGATAGTGCTCACCGTCATCAAAGATAGGGTAGGGAAGGTTTGCCTTGCTATAGAATTCGTCTGATGCGAAAACAAAATTTATGCCGTTTTCTTCTTGATATTTTTTATTATATTCTTCAATCAGCTTAATAATCTCTCTGGCTTTTTGCATATCAACAGGCAATAAATCAGGAAGGTTCTCTCGGTGTCCCGATAAACCCACCGGAACTACAGCCAAAGAGCGCACATATGGATACAAAGAATATAGATATTCTATTGTTTCTTTCAACACATCACCATCGTTTATTTCGGGGCATAGCACCACCTGTGTATGCACAATTATTTTGTTTGCGGCTAAAAGCTCCAGCTGCTCTTTTATTTTTCCGGCACGTTTGCTTGTCATAATGTTGTTTCGCACATCTGCATCTACAGCATGTACTGACACATACAGAGGAGATGCCTGACGAGAAATAATCCGCTGCATCTCAGCATCCGATACATTTGTTAATGTTACATAGTTTCCGAAAAGCACGCTATATCGCCAGTCGTCATCTTTTACATAAAGACTTTCTCTCATTCCTTTGGGAAGCTGGTCAACAAAACAAAACACACAAGCGTTTGTGCATTGTCTGTCCTTGGGATATAGCTCTTCTTCATATTCGATTCCTAGGGGTTCGCTGGATTCTTTATTAATAATTATTGATTTTTCATTGCCATCTCTCTCATACGCAATTTGAAGCTGTGGAAGAGAATTGAAAAAGTTATCATCTATAAAATCTAGTACCTTTTCTCCGTTTATGGATTTTACTATATCTCCTTTTTTAAATCCTGCTTTTTTAGCAGGAGATCTTTTTTCTATATATTTTATTGTTTTATTATTATCTTTCATTATTACTCCTATTTAATACAAACCAATTATACTTTAAATATAATAATTTAACAATTTATTTTATTAATAATAGGTGTTTCGTGATATAATGTAACAAATATTTTACTGAGGTGAAACTATGAGTGAAAATGAAAACTTTATAACCCTATTTGATGATGAGGGCAATGAGCTAAATGTTGAGATTTTAGAGTACTTTTTGTTAAACGGCCAGGAATACGTTATGCTGACCGATCTTGAAGCAGAAGTGAAAGACAACTCTATGGATATATTCTTGATGCAGGTTAATCTGCTGGATGACGAAACAGAGGAGTTTGTACCCATAGACGCGGACGTGGAAGATGAAGTATACGCCTTTGCGGAAAAATTAGTGAGCGGACAGATAGAAAATCCGGATGAATATTATTAAATAATGTATTGACCTAGCGGGTCATTTTTGAGATAATGACCTTGTATGAACGACATTATAAGAAATATACCTTCTGATAAGAGGGACAGGATATTAAATAGTGCACTGGAGGAATTCAGCAGATATGGATACAATAACACCTCTACAAACAACATTGTAGAAAGTGCTGAAATATCCAAGGGACTTCTATATCATTATTTTGGCAGCAAGGACAGGCTTTATTCACTGCTAAAAGAATTTGCTGTGGAGCTGGCATATAAAGATGTTATCGATAGCCTCAACTGGAATGTTTCTGATATATACGAGCGTGTAAAAGAATATTATAAAATAAAGATAAAAATCGCCAGAGAATATCCGTATCTATTTAGGTTTATTGATTCACTGGCATATGAAATGGGAGAAAGAGAGCTGGAAGACTATATAACAAAGTCTTCATCTTCTTTATATAAAAATCTTTTGACATACAATATTGACTTTACAAAATTTGATGATGAAATTGACGTTAGAAAATCAGTAAATATAATCCAATGGACTATAGAGAAATATGTGGATAAGGCAATAGGGGATTTGATACACTTCGGCAAAATGGACGAAGAAGCAATATGGAAGCATATTGATGAATATATAGTAATATTAAAGCAGGTTTTCTACAAAAGCGAATATCGATGATTGCATATTTGATTAATATGCTGTTGACAAAGATAATATATTGATTATAATTATTATAAATTAATAATTGGCCATGAAAAAGAGGAGTAGGCATAAAACGCTTTATAGAGAGGCTGGCATAATGGTGGAAGCTGGCTAAGGTAAGTGGTGCTGAAGTCGCTTTGGAGCTTCTGGAATGAATAAATAGTTTCAGACGGTGTCTACGTTATAGGCAAATGAGTGTACGGCTGTGTCTTCAGCTGTAAATCAAGGTGGTACCGCGAACCGCTTCGTCCTTGTGATGAGGTGGTTTTTTAATATTTAAAAAAAGGATGATATTATGGATTTTAATTTTAAAGAGGATTTTTGGAAGTTAATACTTCTGGCACTAGCAGCATTTATGAACTATGGAGCTGACTTTATAGCAGGCAAGATAACAGAGGACAAAAAGAGACATAATACTGTAAAAATAGGACTAAAACTAGGTGCATTTGCTTTAGCAATTTTTGTGGCTATAGCTGTAGTTTTTCTATAAGATATTTATATTTATAATAGATAAGGAGATATGATGGAAAAAAATTATAACAGCAAAGACTGTGAGCAGAGATTATATAATAATTGGGTAGAAAAAGGGTATTTTCATGATTTGCCTGATGCAGACAAAGAGCCTTTCTGCATCGTAATACCGCCTCCAAATATAACAGGGCAGCTTCACATGGGGCATGCACTGGATAACACAATGCAGGATATTATTATCCGGTTCAAAAGAATGCAGGGCTTTTGCACACTTTGGCTGCCGGGCACAGACCATGCGTCTATAGCAACAGAGGTGAAAATACTTCAGCAGCTGGCAGAAGAGGGCATCACAAAAGAAAACCTCACACGAGACGAATTTTTGGTGAAGGCATGGGAATGGTACGAACAATACGGCGGACGCATTGTAGAACAGCTGAAAAGGCTTGGTTCATCATGTGACTGGCAAAGGCAGCGTTTTACAATGGATGAGGGCTGCTCCAAGGCTGTACGCGAAGTATTTGTAAACCTATATGAAAAAGGATTGATTTATCAAGGCGACAGAATGATAAACTGGTGCACAGACTGCAAAACAGCTCTTTCTGATGCGGAGGTAGAATACGAAGAGAAGGCATCTCACCTTTGGCATCTTCGCTACCCACTTACTGATGGAAGCGGACACATAATAGTAGCTACCACCAGGCCTGAAACCATGCTAGGCGACACAGCAGTGGCTGTAAACCCAAATGACGAAAGATATAAAGACATGGTGGGCAAAACCATTATGCTACCCCTGATGAATAGAGAAATACCTATCATTGCAGATGACTACGTAGAGAGTGAATTTGGCTCCGGAGCTGTAAAAATTACTCCGGGACACGACCCTAATGACTATGAGATGGGACATCGCCATGATTTGGAGATGATTAATCTTCTGAATGAAGACGGTACAATGAATGCAAATGCTGGTGACTACTGCGGACTATCCGCAAAGAAAGCTCGCAAAAAAGTGGTTGAGGATCTGGATAAGCTTGGTCTTTTGGAAAAAACCGAAGACTACAATCATAATGTAGGCGTATGCTACAGATGCTCCACAACAGTTGATCCATTGATTTCAAAGCAGTGGTTTGTGACAATGCAGCCTTTGGCTGACCCTGCTATAAAAGCTGTAGATGATAAAAATATTAAATTCGTTCCTGAAAGATTTGATAAGATATACTACAACTGGATGAACAACATAAAAGACTGGTGCATTTCACGTCAGCTATGGTGGGGGCATAGAATCCCTGTGTGGTACTGCGACGAATGCGGACACACAATGGTAGCCAAACAAGACCCATCCGCCTGCGAAAAGTGCGGAAGCAAAAATATACGCCAAGATGAAGATGTACTGGACACATGGTTCTCCTCTGCACTTTGGCCTTTTTCCACCCTTGGCTGGCCGGACGACACAGAAGACCTGAAATATTTCTACCCGACTAATGTATTAGTAACAGGATATGACATAATATTCTTCTGGGTAGCTCGTATGATATTCTCGGGGCTGGAGCATATGGGAGAAAGACCATTTGAAAACGTTGTGATACATGGCTTGGTACGTGATGCACAGGGCAGAAAGATGAGCAAATCATTAGGCAACGGCATAGACCCAATTGAAATTATCGAAGAATTCGGTGCAGATGCACTACGCTTTGCTCTGACTGCCAACAGCTCGCCAGGCAATGATATGCGCTATAATCAATCCAAGATTGAATCCGCTCGTAACTTCGCCAATAAGATTTGGAATGCATCTAGATTTGTTTTGATGAACCTTGGTGACGATAGACCAAAAGAGATAGATACCTCTGCATTAGATTCTGCTGACAAGTGGATACTTACAAGGCTAAACACAGTAGTGAAGGAAGTAACCGAAAATCTAGAATCATTTGAGCTGGGCATTGCACTGCAAAAAGTATATGATTTTATTTGGTCGGAATTTTGCGACTGGTATATTGAGTTGAGCAAATCAAAGCTATACGAAGGAACAGATGAGCAAAAGAAAAACACAAATGCAGTCTTATATCATGTATTGATATCTGCACTAAAGCTTCTGCATCCATTTATGCCTTTTGTAACGGAAGAAATATATCAAGGATTTGAAGGCACAGAAGCCACTATTATGAGGGCGAAATTCCCAGAATACGATAACTCAATGATTTTTGATGAATCTACTGAGATAGAGTATGTAAAGGATATCATACACAAAATAAGAAACATTCGCTCACAAATGAATGTGCCTGCAGGAAAGAAAACAAATATATTTATATGTGTAAAAGATGGAATAGATTTAGCAAGCAGCACTGAATACATAAAAAGGCTGGCAGCAGGCGAAAAAGTGGAGCTGATAGACAAGGATTTAGATGATTCATCAATGGTAAGCATTGTATGCGACGCAGGGAATGTATACTTGCCTATGAATGAGCTGATTGACTTTGAAAAAGAAATAGCTCGTATAGAAGGCGAAATAGAGCTGACAAAAAAAGAAATATCCCGTGCAAAAGGCATGCTGACCAATGAAAAATTTGTTTCAAAGGCGCCAGAGGCTGTGGTACAGAAGGAAAAAGACAACCTCGAAAAGAACAATGAAAAATTAGAGCAGTTAGTAGCTTCTCTCCAAAAGCTAAAAGAGTAGAATGAACTTTGAAGAAAGCGTTAATTATGTGCAGAGCCAGACACGACAATCAAGAGATAATGTTGATTTAAGGATAATCGCCGAACTTCTGGTGCGTGTAGGCAATCCACAAGAAAGCTTTAAAACTATCCATATAGCGGGCACAAACGGAAAAGGCTCTGTTTGTGCCTATATTGAATGCGCATTAAGAGAGCAGGGGTATAAAACAGGGCTCTTTACTTCTCCATATATTGTTGTTTTCAATGAACGTATAAGAATGAATGGACAAAACGTAGAAAATGAAATTTTTGCATCAACTGCAACTAAAATAAAAACAGTTGCAGACGAGATGATATCAGATGGATACGATGCTCCGTCATTTTTCGAACTATTGACAGCAATCGCATTTTATATTTTCAAAGAAAATGGTGTGGAAGTGGCTGTAGTAGAGACGGGAATCGGCGGTACTTTTGATTCCACCAATGTTGTAGAGCCTATATTAAGTGTAATTACCCCAATCGCATATGATCATATGAATATACTTGGTGATACTATCGATAAAATTGCAGACAACAAAGCCGGAATTATAAAGCAAAACTGCCCTGTGGTTGTTTCTGAGCAGGAGCATGACGAAGCCTATGCTGTGCTATTAAATGCAGCAAAAGAAAAAAACGCACCTTTCTTTTATTTGGGAAAATCTCGATTGACAATAAATTCTGTTGGTTTTAGTGGTGCAGATTTTAGTTTTGAGTATGGCAGCATATCAGCAACTATTAAAACAAAGCTAGTCGGATATCATCAGGTTAAAAACGCGGCATGTGCATTTCTAGCGCTTTGTGTGCTCTCGCAGTATACAGACGTCAAAATGTCGTCCGAAAGCATTCTGAATGGCATTGCCAAGGCTGAATGGCTATGCAGAATGGAGATTATGTCAAAGTCACCATTGATTATAATTGATGGTGCACACAATGAACATGCAATGAATTCTCTTATAAATTCTATATATGATTTCATACCTATAGGTAAAATTACTGTGGTCTTTGGCGTAATGAAACGCAAAAATTATATTTCTATGGCAAAAAAGATAAGCAAAGTATCAAACAAAGTATATACTGTTACAATAGAGGATGATTTATCCGTGGATGGCAATGAACTTGCACAGGAGCTTTGCGATATAAATATCGAAGCACAGTGTATCGGAGATATAAAAACAACGCTGGAAACACTAATTGAAGAGAAAAACAGCACAATTTTAGTTTGTGGTTCGCTCCATTTGGCAGGAAAAACAGTCGAGGTGCTAAAAATGTTAAAAAAACACAATATTTAACATTAAATTTACCCGATTTTCTTATAATTATAATATTTTGTGCATAGTGTACAATATACTTCGCTTTATATTTGTACGTAGTACACATAGCATTTTATATTGATTGAATGTATAATTAATGATGTATTCAAGAAAGAGAAATTCTATTTATATTAGGAGGATGAATAATGGCAACAGTTACAATGAAAAGTTTGTACAAGATATATCCGGGTGGGGTAAACGCAGTTAACGACTTTTGTCTAGATATCGAAGACAAAGAATTTATCGTTTTGGTTGGACCATCTGGTTGCGGTAAAACGACTACATTACGTATGGTTGCAGGACTTGAGGACATTTCTGAAGGTGAATTATACATCGGCGACAAACTGATGAATGATGTAGCACCAAAAGACAGAGATATAGCAATGGTATTCCAAAACTATGCTTTGTATCCTCACATGACAGTTTATAATAATATGGCTTTTGGTTTGCAGCTTCGTAAAACTCCAAAAGATGAAATCGAAAGACGTGTAAAAGAAGCAGCAAGCATTTTGGGTATTGATCACCTATTAGAGCGTAAACCAAAGGCATTATCCGGTGGACAAAGACAACGTGTGGCTCTAGGACGTGCTATCGTACGTGAACCAAAAGTATTCCTAATGGACGAGCCTCTATCAAACCTTGACGCTAAACTGCGTGGCCAAATGAGAACAGAGATAACAAAGCTGCACCTTCGCTTAGATACAACTTTCATCTATGTTACACATGACCAAACAGAAGCTATGACAATGGGTACTCGTATCGTTGTTATGAAAGACGGCTATATCCAACAAATAGACTCACCACAAAAATTATATGATGAACCAAACAACCTATTCGTTGCTGGATTTATCGGAACTCCTCCAATGAACTTCTTCTATGATGTTAAACTAGTAAGAGAAGGCAAACAAATGTTTGCATTGTTTGGTGATGCAAAGCTTCCAATCCCTGCTGAGCGTGCACAATTGGTTAAGGATCAATCAGTATTTGAAGGCAAATCAGTTGTTATGGGTATTCGTCCAGAAAATCTATATGACAACACAGCTACTTATCCAGATGCAAAAGCAAAAGCAAAAGTAGAAGTTGTTGAATTGATGGGTAGTGAAACATATCTATACCTTTCAGTTGAAGGCAGCGATACAAACACAGTTGCACGTGTTGATTCACGCAGCGTGTCTAGAGCTGGAGATCATATCGATATCGCATTTGATATGAGCACAGTTCATTTCTTCGATCCAGATTCAGAAATTTCATTGATGAAATAACATTTAATTTCAATAAATATCAAGAGACTGTCAATAGATGGTCTCTTTTTATATGTGCAATCTTGTAGAAAACACGAACGTTAAAAAAATAACATTTGCTAATATTCGACTTTTTCCTTGACACTTATATGATATTTTATTAAAATAATTAGGGATTTCCCATAGTAGCTGTGCAAAATTGCACTGGAAGGATGGATTATGTCATCAATAGTATTAATAGGAACCCAGTGGGGTGACGAAGGAAAAGGGCGCTTTGTTGACTTTTTGGCAGAAAAGGCAAAGCTGGTAGTAAGGTATCAAGGCGGAGACAATGCTGGACACACTGTAGAAACAGGCGGGAAAACATATAAACTTCATTTAATTCCATCCGGCATTTTTTATAAAGACAAAATTAATGTAATAGGCAGTGGTGTAGTTATTAACCCAAGTGCATTGAAAGCTGAAATGGATATGCTTAGCGATGCCGAGATAGACTATTCTGGCCTGCGTATCAGTGCGAGGGCACAGGTAATCATGCCTTGGCATATTGCATTTGACAAAATATTTGAAGAAAATCTAGGCGATGATGCCATAGGAACCACCTGCAAAGGAATAGGTCCTGCATATATGGACAAAGCTGAACGCATAGGAATACGTATCTGCGATCTGCTGGATGATGCAATTTTAGAGAAAAAGATTACCGCTGTCTGCGAAAAGAAAAATGATCTCCTTGTTAATTATTATAAGAAGGAGCCGTTTGATGCGAAGCAAGTGGTATCCGAATATAAAGAATATGCTAAACTGATTAAGCCATATGTAATTGATGCATCGAATTTGATTTATACAGAAATCGTAAAAAGAGAAAACGTGCTTTTTGAAGGAGCACAGGGTACACTGCTGGATTTGGACATGGGAACATATCCATATGTAACATCTTCGCATCCTATTGCTGGCGGCGTATGCGTGGGAACAGGCATTGGGCCAACTGCTGTGAACAAGGTTTTAGGAATTGCAAAGGCATATACAACCCGTGTAGGTGCTGGTCCATTTGTTACTGAGCTGAAGGATGAGCTAGGGGAGGCTATTCGCGAAAAGGGTCATGAATACGGTGCCACCACAGGTAGGCCAAGAAGATGCGGCTGGTTTGACTCCGTTATATTGAAATATTCAGCCAGAGTAAATGGACTTACACATTTAGCTGTATCTAGAATGGATACATTAGGCGGATTTGATAAAGTGAAAATATGCGTAGGATACAAAAAAGACGGCGAAACAACTGATGTTTTCCCTGTGAAGTGGGAAGACCTAGATAGCTATGAACCAGTATATGAGACTTTGGATGGCTGGAGCGATGATATATCACACATCAGAAAGTTTGAAGACCTGCCTGAGAACGCACAAAAATACATTAAAAGAATAGAAGAGCTGATAAATGTTCCTGTTGTGATGCTGGGCGTAGGAGCTGCCAGAGAGCAGGCTATAGTCCGAGAGGAGCTATTTAAATAGCATCTGTATATTGATTGCAGACTATGCTATAATAGTTTCATTATTTTCAAGGAGCAAATTATGATTAAAAAGCTTAATAGAATAAACGACGATTTGAATATTTATTCTGCGGACGATTTTGAAAAAACTAAAAAGTACGGTAAAAAAATAGAATATGATTTCAGCAGCGAAATTAACTTTATTAAAAAAGAAACCAAAATACCTGATGAGGGAACTATATATATTCCCCATGTTGACGGTGCTGAGACGGAAAATATATCCCGAGGCTTTTTTGGCGAAATGCCTGTTCAGATAGGTGTTTGCCATGGTCATAATTCTTTATTAAACGGTCTGGAGTATCATAAGGGCAGCGAAATAGTTGTGGCAGTAACGGATTTGGTTCTGCTGGTTGCACATTTTAATGATATAGTAGATGATAAAATCGATTCTAGTAAAGTAGAAGGCATTTATCTGAATGCCGGTGAAGCATTTGAAATGTATCAAACTACTCTGCACTATGCACCATCAAAAGTATCGGATATGGGATTTATGAGCATAATTATTTTGCCGGATGGCACAAATTATCCTTTAGAAAAGCCAGCAAATGATAAAATGCTTTTTATGAAAAATAAATGGCTTATCGTACACGAGGAGCACAAGAAAGATGCCGGCGATAATGCATATGAAGGAATCACTGGAATAAATATCGAATTGAAATACTAAATACACGCACTTGATCTTGAGTCAAGTGCTTTTTTATTATTGATATAGCTGAAAATATTATATTATGATATTATTATATTGAAAAATTAAAAAAGAGGATAGGGACATATTATGCTTGAATTTATGGTCAAATTACAAGATTTTCGAACACCTTTGCTAAATAAAATAGCCGAGTTCATCACAATGTCAGGCGAGGAATTAATATTAATCATCGTTATGTGTATAGTTTTTTGGTGCATAAGCAGAGAAAAGGGATATAAGCTGCTTTTATCAATTGTTTTTGCGTCTGCTTTTAATGATGTACTAAAACAAACATTCAATGTTAAGCGCCCATGGGTGAGAGACGAGAGAATAATCCCTCTGAGGGTCGAAACGGCTACAGGCTCGTCGTTCCCAAGCGGGCATACACAAGTAGGGGGCTCTATGTGGCTTTCCATTTCACGCTCATTTAGAAAGCCTGCTGTAGTTATCATATGCTACGCAATGATAGTGCTCTTAGCTTTTTCTAGAGTATATCTGGGAGTTCATACACCTTGGGATGTGATTGCATCTTTGGTTCTTTGCATAATCGGCGTTTTGTTTGCACACTATATTATGGAGAGGGCACTGGAGAAAAATTCGGCTGTTCCTCTGATTTTTGTTGCAGCGGTATCATTTTTGGGATTGTTTTTCTTTAAAGAAGCATCTTACTACAAAATGACAGGAATTCTTTTGGCGCTGCCACTAGGATTCTTTTTGGAAAATAAATATATTAAATTTGATGCAAAGGGCAAATTTTTAAAACAAATATTAAAAATAATTGTCGGTTTTGCAATTGTATTGTTATTTAAAGAAGGGCTAAAGCTTGTTTTGCCGGATTCATTAATATTTCAAACTATAAGATATTTCTTTGTTGGAATAGGTGCAATCTACATTGTTCCTTTGATTTATGTTAAAACAAAGCTTTCAAATAGCCTGATATAGATGATAAAGGGAGATTATATGAAAAAATATATATTTGTTTTGCTAATTTCTATTACTCTCTTATTTAGCGGATGCGAAGTATTCTTTCCGCAGTATGCACCTACGCCTACAGTATCTGCTTCTTCAACATACACACCTATGCCAACTGAAGCAGCCACACCCACATTAGCAGCAACAATTGCTCCAACTGAAGTGATAACAGATACACCAGCTCCTCTTGTGCCCACACCACCTGCCACTTCTACAGATTTATCTGGGATAGATGTTATTACGCCGGTAATCATTGATATAGATGATTATATGGCTGGCAGCTACTACAAGGCTGGTGATGGATTTCAAGATGCAGTCGATTTAACTTATGTCACAAGCTCATCTTTTCTGGCACCCCAGGCCGGCAACACATATTTGCCTGAAAATCTATATGATTTTGACCTAAACACTGTGTGGTGCGAGGGCAGAACAGACTATGGCATAGGCGAATGGGCTCTATACAGAGTGAAAGCACAAAGCTATGCACCAAACGCAATTATAACCAAAGTGGAGATAATTAACGGATACATAAAAGCTGATGATTTGTTTAGTGACAATTCAATGGCAAAAAAAATTATAATGTACGTTGATGGAGAAGAGTGGTGCATTCTCGACTTTGTTGTTTCAAAGGAGATTCAGCAGTTTGATATTCCTGATATTAGTTTATCTACAACTGATAATAGAGAGATAAAATTCGAATTGCTCGAAGTGTATGAAGGCGATGTATATAAAGACACATGTATCACAGCAATTGAATTTGCAGGCACAGGAATTTATTAAATTATAAAATATTTAAAAGAAAAAGCCGGATACTTAATCCGGCTCTTTTTGTATAAAGAAAACCCCTAGTTAGACTAGGGGTTCAAAAGAGCTTACAGCGATGAGGTAAGAAAAAGAAAACTCCTTTTGATAAAATAAAG
>JBFLKU010000018.1:0-79898 GCA_040883315.1 Eubacteriales bacterium | reverse complement strand
TACTCTGGATATTAATCCTGATGCGAAGATCAACAAGTACATCCTCGACAAGCATTACCTTCGTAAGCATGGTAAGGATGCTTATTATGGGCAGAGGGAAAAATGACAGTATTAAGGGCACAATTTATTGTGCTTTTTTTATACTATAGAGCTGAAAGTACAATATAAAATCCAATCAGGGTTGAAATGCATACGAATGGGTTATATAATAAAACGATAAAAATAAACAAAAATATTTACTAAAACTTTATTTAAATGAAATATTTTCACTACATATTTATATTATTCTAAAGTTAAATAGTAATTAAATAAAGGAGCAAAATGAAAGAATTAGAAAACAAAAAAGGGTTTATATGTGATATGGACGGAGTTATATATCACGGCAGCAAGCTTTTGCCGGGGGCAAAGGAATTTGTGAAATGGCTGCAGGATGAAAACAAAAAATTTATGTTTTTGACCAACAACTCCTCAAAGACAAAAAGAGAGCTACAGCTGAAACTTAATTCGATGGGAATAGATGTTGCAGAAGAACATTTTTATACATCTGCATTGGCTACAGCCACATTTTTGAAAAAACAAAGCCCTAACGGAAGTGCATATGTAATAGGCGATGCAGGGCTTACAAATGCTATCTATAATGTAGGCTTTTCTATAAACAATACTGATCCTGACTACGTGGTACTAGGCGAGACTAGAACATATAATTTTGAAATGATGGAAAAGGCTACTCAACTGGTACTAAAAGGTGCAAAACTGATTGGATGCAATTATGATGTTACCGGTCCTGTAGATGGAGGAATAGCACCGGCAACTAGAGCCCTAATATCACCTATAGAGATGGCAACGGGCAAAAAAGCGTATTTCGTGGGCAAGCCGAATCCACTGATGATGAGACATGGGCTAAACAGCCTAGGTGTAGAAAATGAAGACGCTGTTATAGTAGGGGATAGAATGGATACAGACATTGTTGCAGGCATCGAGGCAGGTATTGATACAGTATTGGTTTTGAGTGGAGTAACATCTGTAGAATCCATGAAAAGATTTTCCTATAGACCATCCTACATTTTTGATGGGGTTGGCGACATAATAAAATAATACTTATTTAAAACACTGAAATACTGATCTAAAGATAATAATTATATAGATATATGGAAAGGTATCGGTATGCGAGCAATAGTAGTCACAGCGTGGAGAGAAAGAGGAGAATCGGTATACAACAGTACGAAGATAGAAGAAATCAGCCGAAACTTTACTATTACAGATATAATATATAAAAAAGAAGATATACTTTCCTCTTCAAATGATTTTTCGGATGTGGAAGCGATATTTGCTACGTGGGGAATTGAAAGCTTTTCTGCTGATGAAATAAGAGAAAATTTACCTAATCTAAAAGTGCTATTTTATGTTGGAGGCTCCGTAAAGTATTTTGCTGAGCCGTTTTTGGAATGCGGTATAAAAGTATGCGGAGCATGGCGGGCAAATGCAGTGCCGGTGGCTGAGTATGTGGTTTCACAAATGATTTTAGGAATAAAAGGCGTTTTCCTATCACGGATTAATAGACCAGAAGAGTGGCAGCCTAAAAAAGAATTAGTAATACCTGTAAAGGGCTTTTACAATATTAAAATAGGCATTGTAGGAAGCGGAGCAATTGGTAGAAAGGTGATAGAGCTGCTTTCTAATTTTAAAGACAATAAGCTTAAGATTTTACTTTATTCTCGCAGCCTTACTGAAGAAGATGCAGAAAAACTAGGTGTGCAGAAGGCGAGCCTTGAAGAAATTTTCTCGGAATGCGATATTATAACAAACCATATAGCAAACAATTCACAGACTCGAGGATTCTACGACAAGAGGCTTTTTGATTTAATGGGCAAACAAGTTGTTTTTATAAATAGTGGAAGAGGACAGCAGGTGGTGGAAGCTGATTTGGCTGATGCTATGAAAAAGAGACCTCAATCCTGTGCTTTACTAGATGTTACATATCCAGAACCTCCAGATGAAAGCTGCCCATTTTGGGGAGTGGACAATATATTTATCAATCCTCATATTGCCGGCAGTCAAAACAACGAACTGGAAAGAATGGTCGAGTATATGATAGAGGATGCAAAGAGTTTTATACACGGTAAGGAATTAGTTCACGAAATAAACCTAAGCTCTATAGATAGGCTGGCATAGGCTAATGTATAATTTCTTTAATGGAATTTATTCAGCTATTGATAGCTGAATTATTTTTTCTTTTGTCATGTTTTCCACAGGCTCG
This sequence comes from Eubacteriales bacterium, assembly GCA_040883315.1. Taxonomy (GTDB): domain Bacteria; phylum Bacillota; class Clostridia; order Christensenellales; family UMGS416; genus JAFGUF01. Next base: position 77,641 of record JBFLKU010000018.1, on the reverse strand, counting down.
CATGATACGATTGTCTGGTTTGAGAGCACGCAAACTTTGTCGCATATGCCCAATATTTCTTCAATATCAGAGGATATCATAATGATGCCTGCACCTTTGCTGGCGAGGTCACCTATTGAATTATAAATGTCAATTTTAGAGGCGTTGTCTACTCCACGGGTAGGCTCATCCAGTACGAATATTTTTGCTCTGGACATTATCCACTTTGCGAGTATGGCTTTCTGCTGGTTGCCGCCGCTGTATTCCAAAATATTTGAGCTGCTCTCTTTTGGGATGTTTAGCTTGCTGATGTATGTGGAAACGACTTGTTCTAAGAATTTATTATCTATACCTAATAGCCCCTTGAAGCGTCTTAATGAAGAAAAAGCAACATTTTCGAATATGTCCAAGTATCTAAATATGCTCTCATCAAGCCTGTCCTCCGGCACTAAAGCTATACCGTTTTCTATGGCATCAAATGGGTTTGTTATTTTTACTGGTTTATTATTTAGCTCTACATTTCCTTTGTCATAATCAGCCGCACCAAAAATGCAATTGGCAAGGAGGGTTCTTCCGGAGCCTGCAAGACCTGTAATACCAATTATTTCTCCTTTTCTAAGGCTCAGATTAATGTTTACTAGTTTATTAGAGTAGTGGAGATTGGATATTGAATAAATCACGTTGCCAATATCAACATTTAATTTTGGGTATCTATTAGCATGGTAAATTCCGGAGAGCATGCTGATTATAGTCTCGCGAGTGCACTCTTTCAAATTCTTTGTACCGACTAATGCCCCGTTTTTTATAACAGATATCTTGTCACCAACTGAAAACACTTCATCCAATGAATGTGTGATGTAGAATATGCCGCTGCCTCGCTCTTTTATTTTGTTTATCATTTCATACAGTATGTTTTGTTCATATTCTGTCAATGCTGCAGTTGGTTCATCCAAAATTATAATATCTGCATTGGATACATACGCGCGGCAGATCTCGGCTATCTGACGCTGGGCGAGACCCAAAGATTTTACTTCATGCTCTACCGTAAAAGGCAGATTGAATTCGTCAATAAGCTTCTTGCATCTGTCTTTTAGCTGATTATAGTCTATTATTTTAAGAAATCTGGATTTATAGGGGATGCTTTGAAAATAAATATTCTCAGGGATGCTCAGTGTTTTAAGCATTGTAGCATCTTGACGTATATATATTGTGTTGTCTAAAAGGTTTGAATTACCATTGGTGTTCTTCACCAAATTGCCGCGATAATATATGCTTCCGCCGTCTGCCCCGATAAATCCGCTGGCTATCTGCATCATCAAGCTCTTGCCCGATCCATTTTCACCCATTATCATATGGACTTCACCGGAGTTTAATTCTATATCTATATTAGAAAGAGTAAAATCTTCAATTTTTTTTGTTATATTATCCAATTTGAGCAAAGGATATTCCATTAGCATGCCTCCATTTACATATATAGATTTCACAAAATCTATTATTGCTAGCCTTCGTATAAATCTACAGATGTATAAAGCTGAATATTCGATTCATAAATGAACTTCTTATAATCATCGCTTAGGTTAGGATTGGTTATTATTCTCCTTGGCATAGTTATCGGGCCGACTCTATATAGTGAGTCTTTATCGAAATTTTCGGCAGTACACACCACAGTGATTATTTTGGTGTTTTTGCAAGCCTGCTGAATAAGCGATGCTTTGCTGATGCTATTCACGCTTATACCGTTGTCTTTGCTTATTCCGCTTACTTCGGCAAAAACGTGCTTTAGGGCGAAATCATTCAAATTATTTAGGGTAAGTTGACCGTAGACGGCATTGCCGGATAAATCGCCTCCGAGCATAATGAGCTTGTTCAACGGGGATGATGAAAACTCCATAGCTATATAAAGATCGTTTGTTACAACGGTAAGGTTGGACTTTTGTGTCAGCCTTTTTGCAATCTGAACATTCACCTTTCCGCTTGTCAGCAAAATAGTATCGTTGTCTGAAACAAGGCTGAAAGCTGTGTTGGCAATCTCCGTGTATCTTTGATCTACTATGTTGTTATTTTCGGGGATTGAATTGTGAAGAGACTCCTCCACCAAAACTGCACCGCCATGGGTTCTTTGTAGGAATCCTGTCTTTTCAAGCACTTCAAGGTCGCGGCGGATAGTCACTTCGGAAACTTCCAGCAGCTCACTTAGCTTGGCAACAGAAACCTTTTTATTTTCAGCTAAAAAACGCTTTATTAAGTTTTTTCTTTCTACTGCAAACATAAACTGCACTTTCGTTTTAATATAAATATAATACTACAACGAATATAAATATACAATAATTATAAAACAAAAAAGACCCTTGTAAGGCATATTAACATAAAAAAGCTAAAAAAAATGAGCATATTGCATAAAAATCTGTTGACAAATGTATAATAACAGTGATAATATGAAAAAAAACGAAAGACAACGCAATTAAAACGAACACAAACGAAAGAAACGATAATTGATGAGTGTTTGTTTTATGTGAATTTTATTGTTTTGAAAAGAATTAAGTTTGTGCAATAGCACAATGAAAATAAACGAAAAGAGGAATCGGAGTAAATGAAAAAGCTATTATTAGTAATGCTAGCATTAGTACTTGTGTTCTCATTTGCAGCATGCCAAGACAAAGCTGACACAACAACACCAGATACTAAAGATGACGCAACAAAAGAAGAGGTTAAAGAAGAGGCACCAGTAGTTGAAGAAAAAGGCTACGTTGGTATTTCAATGCCTACACAATCTTCAGAACGTTGGATTTCTGATGGTAACAACATGAAGAAAATCCTAGAAGATAAAGGATATAAAGTTGACCTTCAATATGCTGAGGATGATATCCAAGCTCAAAAGTCACAAATCGAGAACATGTTGACAAAAGGCGCAGACGTTCTAGTTATCGCTGCTGTTGACGGATCAACATTGTCAGCAACACTAGACCAAGCTGGCAAAGACGGCGTTAAAATCATCGCTTATGACCGTTTGTTAGTAAATACAGAAGCAGTAAGCTATTATGCAACATTTGACAACTTCCTAGTAGGTGTTCAACAGGCATCATCTCTAGTAGATGGTCTAAAAGCTAACGGCGAAGGCCCATACAATGTTGAACTATTTGCTGGCTCACCAGACGACACAAACTCATTCTATTTCTTCAATGGCGCTATGAGCGTACTTCAACCAATGATCGATGCTGGTGAAATATCAGTACCATCAGGACAAACAACACAAGAAGAAGTGGGAACACTTCGTTGGGACGGTGCAGTTGCACAACAACGTATGGACGGTATCCTAGCTGCTAATTATTCAGACGGCACACCTCTACACGGCGTACTTTCACCATATGATGGAATATCAATCGGTATCCTTTCAGCTCTAAAATCTTTCGGATTTGTACCAGGTGAAAATCTACCAGTAGTTACAGGACAAGATGCAGAAGTTGCATCAGTTAAATCAATGATAGCTGGCGAACAATATTCAACTATCTTCAAAGACACAAGAACTTTGGCAGAAGTTGCAGCTGGCATGGTTGACGCAGTTCTAGCAGGCGAAGAACCAGAAATCAATGACACAGAAACATATGATAACGGCGTTAAAGTTGTTCCTTCATTCCTGTGTGCACCTCTAACAGTAACAGTTGAAAACTATGAAGAATTATTGATAGATTCAGGTTATATTAATCCTGATGACTTAGACTAAGATTTAATCAATGATTAGTTTTTGCTAAAATAGGTGGAATTATCGGTCAGCGGCAATCCGCTGACCGATTTAAGTACTATGATTATAAGATAGAGGTGTGACTATGTCAGATTTTATTCTAGAAATGAAAAATATTACAAAAATATTCCCTGGTGTAAAAGCTTTGGACAATGTTAGCTTTCAGGTGAAAAAAAACCATATTCACGCTTTAGTTGGAGAAAATGGAGCTGGTAAATCTACTCTTATGAATATTTTGAGCGGAGTTTATCCCCATGGAACATACGAGGGAGACATAATAGTAGAAGGCGAAGTATGTAATTTTAAAGGGATAGCAGACAGTGAAGCAAAACAGATTGCTATCATTCATCAGGAGCTTGCACTAATACCTAGCTTATCAATAGCAGAAAATGTTTTTCTGGGAAATGAACAGACACAAAATGGTATTATTGACTGGAATCAAACAAAGCTGAAAGCTTTGGAAATGTTTAAAAAAGTGGGACTGCACGAAAGCCCAGAAACAAAAATCAAGGATATCGGGCTGGGCAAGCAGCAATTAGTTGAGATTATAAAAGCCTTGGCAAAGGATGTTAAAATATTAATTTTAGATGAACCAACAGCAGCGTTGAACGAAAGCGACTCTGAGCATTTACTTGATTTATTGGTTGATCTAAAAGAAAATCATGATATCACCAGCATAATTATTTCACATAAGCTGAATGAAGTGACAGCTGTGGCAGACGAAATCACAGTAATACGTGATGGAGCTACAGTGGACACATTGATTCGTGGAGTAGATGATATTACAGAAGCTCGCATAATAAAGGGAATGGTTGGCAGAGAGCTGGTAGATAGATTCCCAAAAAGAACTCATAAGGTCGGAGAAGTTACCTTTGAAGTAAAAGACTGGAATGCATTCGATCCTTTGGATAGCTATAAGCAAATTTTACGAAATATCAATATCAATGTAAAAAGCGGCGAAGTAGTGGGAATAGCAGGACTGATGGGTGCCGGAAGAACGGAATTTGCCATGAGCGTTTTCGGAAAAGCCTATGGACAAAAAATAACCGGTACGATTATTAAAGACGGTAAAGAGCTGTCACTGCATCATATAAGCGATGCTATTGACAACGGTATAGTGTATGCAACAGAGGACAGAAAAGGTGCTGGATTGATACTGATAGATGATATCAAGCATAATATTTCTTTAGCATCACTAAAAAGCCTTGCTGGTAAAGTCATAATTGATGAAAACAAGGAAGTGCAAGTAGGAGCTGAATATAGAGATAAACTAAATATTAAATCATCCAGCATAGAGCAAAAAGTAAGAAGTCTATCTGGTGGAAATCAGCAAAAGGTTGTATTTAGTAAATGGATATACGCTGATCCTGATGTATTAATACTGGATGAGCCTACTCGTGGAATAGACGTAGGAGCCAAGTATGAAATATACACCATAATAAATGAGTTGGCAGAAAAGGGAAAATCCATTATAATGATATCGTCTGAACTACCTGAAATATTAGGTATGTGTGACAGAATCTATGTAATGAATGAAGGAAGAATAGTAGGAGAGATGGGAGCAGGCGAAGCCTCCCAGGAAAGCATAATGCACTGTATAATGGAAAGCAACAGGGAGGGAACACGATAATGAACAATATTAAAAATGTATTTAGAAATAATATTCGCCAATATGCTATGTTGATAGCATTGGCTGGAGTAATTATATTCTTTCAATTTTTTACTGGTGAGAATAAAGGGATTCTATTAATGCCACTTAATATTTCCAATCTTATTCAGCAAAATGCATATGTTTTGATTTTAGCAACAGGAATGCTGCTATGCATACTGACAGTTGGTAATATTGACCTTTCTGTTGGTTCGGTTGCAGGCTTCGTTGGTGCTATTTCAGCAATACTGATAATTAAAAATGATGTGCCTGTTGTTTTGGCAATATTTATGTCACTAGGTGTTGGAGTATTGATAGGTGCATGGCAAGGATTTTGGATAGCTTATATAGGGATACCTGCTTTTATAACTACCCTGGCGGGCATGCTTATTTTCAGAGGATTAACAATGGTTGTTCTGAAGGGAACATCACTTGCACCAATGCCTCCGAATTTCACTTTCTTAGCAGCCGGTTTCATTCCTGATATTGCCAATATAGAAGGCATTAATTTGCTTGCGATAATTGTAGGTATCTTAGCGGCGGTAATATTTGCTGTTAATGAGATAATAAAAAGAAGAAACAAAATGAAGTATAATTTTAAAGTGATGGGTTCTTTAGGATTTGTTTTCAAATTAGTTGGCATAAGCATAGCAATTAACGCATTCACATACTCTTTGGCAAAATACAGAGGATTGCCAACTGTTTTGATTTTAGTTGTTGCATTGGTTTTAATTTATACATTTATTACTACAAAAACAATACCCGGTCGTCATATATATGCATACGGCGGCAACCCAAAGGCTGCTGAGCTATCAGGAGTAAAAACAAAGAAAGTATTGTTCTGGGTATATGTAAACATGGGTCTGCTTTCAGCACTTGCAGGAATAGTATTTACGGGCAGATTGAATTCAGCTACTCCAAAAGCAGGTGATGGATTTGAGCTGGATGCTATAGCATCATGCTTTATTGGTGGAGCATCCACCACGGGCGGCGTTGGAACAGTTGTCGGTGCTATTATCGGCGGATTGCTAATGGGTGTTTTGAACAACGGTATGTCAATTGTTGGCGTAAGCATAGACTGGCAGCAAGCAATAAAAGGATTTGTTTTGTTGGTGGCAGTTGCATTCGACGTATATTCAAAATCCAGAAGCAAATAAACATAAGATATTAATTTCCAGACGATTTTATCGTCTGGGATTAGTTTTTTCATTTTTTTAAGTGGTGTAACAGCCACTTTTTTGTTGCAGTGAAATTTCCGTCTATTTCCTAGGCGAGTATTTGCAAATATTATATATTAGAAAAAACAAAGAGTCGATAATATATCGGCTCTTTGTTTTTGCATTTAATTAATGTTACTACTTGCTGAAGAAAAATACTATTTTCTAACTTTTTTGATTAAGCTGTCATATTCTTCTTCGTTTATTTCGCCTTTTGCCAATCGTTCTTTCAAAATTGATTCTGAATTGTCCGAATTTAAGCTAGGCTTCGTATTTTTGACTAATAGATAAACTACTAGCACTACTACTAATAACCCTAAAAACATATACAATCCTCCTAAATTATGAAATCTACCAAGACTAAAGGCATTTCTACAAAATCCATACCACATATTGGCTCCTTTCATTTGCAAGAAATTCTTCTTATTGATTTTTTATAATCTTATCATCTATTTGTGTAGAAATTATGTATATGCAAAAGATTTTTATCTACATAATAAATACATAAATTCTTGATATTATTCTTATAAATAATGTTATGGAGGTTTTTATGTCAAAAAAATATCAAAAGACAAAAAATAATTCTCACAAAGAGATATTTGTAATTATTTCAATAATTATCGTTTTTTTAGTAGGAGCTTATTTATTCACTCCTTCAAGAAAATCACCTATTAGTGAAAGCCAAGCAGTTGAGAGCTCTGCGGGAGAAGGAATTACTATAGTAAAGTCCGATGTTACCGATAAAGCCACATTTTACTCATATACAGTTGAAGATACTTATATGGAAGTTCTTGCTATAAAAGCGAGTGACGGAACAATTAGAACTGCACTTAACACGTGCCAAGTATGCACGGGATCAGGGAGAGCATATTATGTGCAGGAAGGCGATGTTCTAGTTTGTCAAAACTGTGGAAATAGGTTTACTGTAGATCAGGTAGAAGTTATAAAAGGCGGATGTAATCCAGTTCCGATTCTCGGTGGAGATAAAACCGATGATGGAGAATCTATTAGGATATCAGACGAGTTTTTGGCAAATAATAAACAATTGTTTTACAATTGGAAAAACTAATAGAACTACTTTTGAAAGAGAATGGTGGGTAATGTGTCAAAATCAACTATAAATGTCTACGGTATGTCATGCGGCAGCTGTGCTATGACCATCGAAAGCAGATTGAAAGGCATGGATGGCATATATAAAGCGGATGTCTCTTTTCAAAAAGGAATTGCAGATATTGAATATGATATAAATAAGCTGAAAGAAGATGAAATAAAGCATGTAATCGAAAACCTTGGATATAAGGTAGAAGAGAATAACGCAGCACACAAATCAAATGAAGGAAATTATAAAGTAATAATTGGCTTGCTGGTGGTTGGATTTGCAATATATATATTATTAAAAAAGACCATAGGATTTAATTATATTCCGGAAGTAAGCCAATCTATGGGGTATGGTATACTATTTGTTGTTGGGCTTTTAACATCTATACATTGTGTTGCAATGTGCGGCGGCATAAATTTGTCTCAGTCAATTGTAAAAGATACAGATAAAGAGATGACTTTATCTAAAAAAATGACTCCATCTCTATATTATAATTTGGGTAGAGTTGTATCATATACAATAATTGGCGGTTTTGCAGGCGCGCTTGGATCAGTTATTAGTTTTAGTGGTGCAGCTAAGGGTACTGTATCGATTATAGCTGGTGTTTTTATGCTTTTAATGGGTATAAATATGCTAAATATTTTTCCAGCACTTAGAAAGCTGATTCCGAGTATGCCTAAATTTATGGCGGTGAAGATAAATAACGCTAAAATTGGCAGAGGGCCTTTCATAGTTGGTCTTTTGAATGGATTTATGCCCTGCGGACCACTACAAACTATGCAAATATATGCGCTTGGAACGGGAAGTTTTTTATCGGGGGCGTTTTCAATGTTCATGTTCAGTATAGGTACTGTGCCGCTGATGTTTGCTTTTGGAGCATTAAGCTCTGTTTTGAGCAACACATTTACTAAAAAACTGATGAAGGCTAGTGCTGTATTGGTAATATTTCTAGGTGTAGTTATGTTTGGCAGAGGGCTTAATCAGTTTGGAGTAAATACTGCATTAGCAATAAAAAGTGAAGAGAATGTAGCACAGATGCAAGGAGAGTATCAAATAGTTACCACTGAAATGGAACCTAATTTCTACGAACCTTTCGCAGTTCTTGCAGGCGTGCCAGTTGTTTGGACCATAAATGTGGAAGAAGGCGATTTGAATGGATGCAATAATCCGATAACAATCCCTGAATATGGAATAGAGAAAGAATTGGTGATAGGCAAAAATGTAATAGAATTTATTCCGGAAAAAGAAGGCAAAATATTATATACATGCTGGATGGGAATGATAAGTGGATATGTTAATGTCACTGAGGAAATTGAAAATTTTGTTAATTAAATTATCATTAAACTCTTGGGTAAAACAATAGCAGATAGTGGCGAATGTTGCAGATAAGAAAGTATTGAGGTAAAATAATGTTAAATAGGATAAAAGAAAAATACAATAGATATATACAAAAATTAGCAGAAGTAAACAAAGAAGCTTTTGGAAATGATAAGCTAGACTGCTGCAATATGCAGAAACAGGAATATAGAAAAAGATATTGATTAATGGAGGATAACATGAAGAAAAATATAAATATCGGAATAACAGGCATGTCATGTGCCACATGTGCCAATACTATAGAAAAAAGACTTTCGCAGACAGAAGGTGTGAAAAGCATAAATGTGAATTTGGCATTGGAAAAAGCAGCAGTAGAATATGATGAAGATCATATAACAAAAGAAAAAATAAATGAAGAAATAGAAAGCCTTGGCTATGGTGTAATAAGAGAGCCCGAGAAAGCTGAGGATAAAATAGTTTTAAATATAGGTGGGATGTCTTGTGCAGCATGCTCTGCATCTATTGACAAGGTGTTGAATGCTCAGGAGGGCATAAAAAGTGCTTCAGTAAATTTGACTACCGAGAAAGCAACTGTAGAATTTGACAGTAGCAAAATAAAGGTATCTGAAATAGTAGATAGAGTTAATGCTATGGGATATACAGCATCAATTCCAAAAGACGAAACAAGAGATGCGGAAAAAGAAAGAAGAGAAAAAGAGATAAAGAAGCTGAAAACAGAGCTTATCTTTTCTATCATTCTTAGCTCACCGCTGCTTTTGGGTATGATATTTATGATTATAGGTGTTGATATTCCTATTTTACACAATGCATATTTTCAGATGGCAGTAGCTACGCCTGTTCAGTTTATAATAGGTTTTAAATTTTATAAGAACGCATTCTATGCCCTTCGATCTAAGTCGGCAAATATGGATGTGCTGATTGCTATGGGCACATCGGCAGCATATTTTTATAGTGTGTATAATACATTTTTCCAGAAAGGCATGAAGGATTTATATTTTGAGTCTGCAGTTGTAATAATTACTTTAATTCTGCTTGGAAAATATTTTGAAGCCATTGCAAAAGGCAAGACATCAGAAGCTATTAAGAAGCTTATTGGACTGCAGGCAAAAACTGCACGCATTATAACCGGAGGAGAAGAAAAAGATATTCCAATAGAAGACGTTGCTGTGGGCGATATCATATTGGTGAGACCGGGAGAAAAAATACCTGTCGATGGACTAATAGTAGAGGGCTCGTCCTCGGTAGATGAATCGATGATAACGGGTGAAAGCATTCCTGCAGACAAAAAGATGGGTGATACCGTGGTGGGAGCATCTATTAACAAACTTGGATCATTTAAATTCAGAGCTACTAAGGTGGGTAAGGATACTGTGCTATCACAGATAATAAAGATGGTGGAGGATGCACAGGGTTCCAAAGCACCGATACAGAAAATAGCTGATAAAGTTGCTGGCATATTTGTGCCTATAGTGGTTGGTATAGCGTTGATAACGTTCTTGGTTTGGTATCTTGTGATGGATAACGCAACAATGGGATTTATAAACATGGTGTCGGTTTTGGTTATAGCCTGCCCATGTGCACTGGGATTGGCAACACCTACTGCAATAATGGTGGGTACAGGAAAGGGTGCAGAAAACGGTATACTAATAAAGGGCGGAGAGCATCTGGAGAGATCGTATAAAATCGATACTGTAGTTTTGGATAAAACAGGTACTATCACCAAAGGCAAGCCGGAAGTGACGGATATAATCACATTTGGCAACAGAGAAAAAGGCGAAATACTAAAGCTGGCAGCATCTGCTGAAAAGAATTCGGAGCATCCTTTGGCAGAGGCTATATACGAAAAAGCACAGAAAGAGAAATATTCACTAGCAGAGCCTGATAGCTTTGAAGCGATACCAGGCAGAGGAGTGAAGGCGAAGATAAAGGACACTACAGTGCTTATCGGAACAAGAAAACTGATGACAGAAAACAAAATAGCAATAGAAGCTGTGGAGGAGAATGTCGCAGCATTGGAGACCGACGGCAAAACGGCTATGCTGATAGCCATAAATAATGTTCTTGAGGGCGTGATAGCCGTGGCAGATACCATTAAGGAAGGCTCGAGGGACGCTGTTAGACAAATGCAGAACATGGGTATAGAGGTATACATGCTGACGGGAGACAACAAGAGAACAGCTGAGGCAATAGGAAAGCAAGCCGGAATACAGCACGTGATAGCTGAGGTGCTGCCGGAACATAAGGCAGAGAAAATAGAGCAGCTGAAAAAGCAGGGCAAAAATGTGGCAATGGCAGGAGATGGAATAAACGATGCTCCGGCACTGGCATTGGCAGATGTAGGAATAGCTATGGGAACCGGTACAGACGTGGCTATAGAAACGGCAGACATCACTCTGATAAGCGGAGACTTGAAGGCTATACCTGCCAGCATACGTTTGTCTAAGAAGACAATGAACAAGATAAAGCAAAATTTATTCTGGGCATTTTTCTATAATGTTATTGGCATCCCGGCTGCTGCACTAGGATTTTTGAACCCGATGATTGCAGGAGCAGCTATGGCATTCAGCTCTGTGTCTGTTGTTACCAATTCATTAAGCCTGAAAAGATTTAAACCATATGTAGAAAAATAGGAAGTGGCAAATTGGAGAAAAATAAAATACTCGTGGTGGACGACGAAGAGAGAATAGTTGAGTTCGTGGAATCATATCTACTAAAGAACAACTATGAAGTCTGCAAGGCATACGATGGAAGAGAAGCACTTGATATATTTGAAAAAGAAGATGATATATCACTGATTGTGCTTGATCTGATGATGCCGTTTTTATCTGGTGAGCAGGTATGCAAGGAGATAAGAAAAACATCACGAGTTCCCATTATTATGCTGACAGCAAAAGTGGAGGAAGAAAGCATATTAAAGGGACTAGATATTGGTGCAGATGACTACATAACTAAGCCCTTTAGTCCGCGTCAGCTGGTAGCTAGGGTGGGAGCGTTGCTTAGAAGAGCCGAGGGCGGCGACTATGCTGTTTCTTCATTTTTATCATATGATAATAATAAGCTGACCATAGATACTATAAAATATGAAGTGATTAAAGACGGGAAAATAGTTGATTTAACTCCGAATGAATATAGAATACTATATACTATGGCAAAGTCACCACAGAGAGTGTTTTCGCGAAATGATATTATAAACATTGCTTTGGCAGATGACTTCAGCGGATATGACAGGGCAGTAGATTCGCATATAAAAAATCTGCGTCAGAAAATAGAGGACGACACAAAAAATCCAAGATATATAATCACGGTACACGGGGTAGGATATAAATTTGGTGGATAAAATGAAACATAGCCTAAAAACCAGACTAACTTTTTCATATATAGCTATAATACTGATTTGCGTTGCAATTGTTAGCATACTGACAAATGTAATCTTGGAAAGACAGTTTAGAGATTATGTAATTAATCAGCAGGAAAAGAGCGAAAATGAAATGGCATATTTGATTGAAAACAGATATGCAGCATATTCGCAATGGGATGAAGAATATATTGAAGACATCGGAATAAACGCACTGGAAAAGGGCATGATAATAAAAATATCTGATGAAAGCGGAAATACTGTGTGGGACGCTGTGGAGCACAATAACGGAATGTGTGAACAGATGATAAGCAATATGCAAAAAAATATGATGAGCCGATATCCGGGCAAAACAGGAGGATATGAGGAGAAGGTTTATTCGCTTTCAGACGGAAAAGGTGAAATAGGGACTTTGACCATCGGGTATTATGGACCATATTTTTATACAGATAGTGATTTGAAATTCATAAATACTCTTAATAAACTTTTGATATTAACAGGTGTGATATCTATTTCACTAGCTTTGATATTGGGCATAATAATGTCCAGACAAATAAGTAAACCCGTATTAAGGGTTGTTAACAAAACAGAGGAAATTTCAAAAGGTTCATATGGAGAGAGGATAGATGAAAATTCTAATACTAAAGAAATAATCCAATTAGTTGATTCCGTAAACAGCTTAGCAGACAATTTAAAAAGGCAGGAAAATCTAAGCAAGCAGGCATCGTGGGATATCGCTCATGAGCTTCGCACACCGCTGACCACGGTAAGAGGAAATCTGGAAGCTGTGATGGATGGAGTGATGGAGATGGATGATGATAGAGTGAAGGTGATGTATGATGAAATACTGCGAATAAACAGGCTGGTGGACGACCTAGGAAAACTGAGCAAATATGAAAGCGAGTCATTTAGCTTGAATAAGGTGGAGTTTGATTTAGCTGACTTGATAGCACGGACAATAAAATCCTATGAAAATGATTTTAAGAAATGGGGAAAAGAAATTGTATTCATAGGAGAAAGCGCAAATGTATATGCCGATAAAGATAAAATTAATCAGGTATTGGTAAACTTGATAACCAATGCGAACAAATATACAAAAGAAAACGGAAGAGTGGAGATATCTCTAGAAAAGAAAGATAAAAGCACAATAATAAAAGTGAAAGACAATGGCATAGGCATATCGGAAAAAGACTTACCAATGGTTTTTGAAAGATTCTACAGAGCTGATAAATCAAGAAACAGGCAGTCAGGCGGTGCAGGCATCGGTCTGACAATCGCAAAGACAATAGTAGAAGCACATGGCGGAGGAATATCCATACAAAGTGAAGAAGGCAAGGGCACAGAGGTGACCATAATAATTTAGCTCTAGTCTTTTATTCCTAATGCCCCTTTTATAAACATCATCATCTGCTCGACAAGCAGCTCATCATTTTCAAAGACTGTGCTGTATGTATATATTTTCATTCTGTCCTTGTAGTATTCGCAGCTATATGAAAACTGCAGCATCATTAAAAGATTATCTATAAAAAATGCGAAGAACCTAGAATCAATATCTTCTCTTATAATTCCATTGTTTTTGCCGTGCTCCAGATATGCAGCATAAAGATTGGATGTAACTCCCTCTATTTGAGACGAGATATCCATTGCAAACTCCGCGTTGCTCTCGGTTGCCATTTCGTAGTAGAGCTTCGTGAAAGGTTCGTTTTCGGATTTGAATTTTATAATGGTGCGGATGATATTTTCGAGCATTATTATCACGTCATCATCCTGCTTTAGCACATCTTCTATTTTCTGGTTCAGGTGCATCATTGCCCATTCCACACATGTCATATATAGTGCTCTTTTATTATCGAAGTACTTGTACATCGCACCAACACTTACACCAGATTTTTCCGCAATCAAATTTATATTAGAGCTGTTAAAGCCTAATTTGGAAAACTCATCAATAGCTGTAGACAAAACGGAAGTTTTCTTTTCGTCATTAATGCGATTGAATGTACCTTTACATGATTTAAAATTCATAGCTTACTCCAAAATTTTTATATGCTCTATTTTAACATAATTTAGCCGTAAAATAAAAAGAAATAGCATTTTAGCCCAGAAAAATGATATTTTTGTAAAATTATATCAATATACTTGATATTTGTGCGGCTTGTGATATAATAATGGTAGGTGAGTGAACGCTCACTATACAAATTTTATGCAATTTCAAGGAGAAGCAAAATGTCAAATAATTATTCAATTACAAACTATCCAGATGCAGACAAGATAACAAAGCAACTTGATGAATTAATAAAAAAACCTTTATATTCCATCAGCAAAGAAAAGCTGAAAGAATATGAAGAAAACTATTTCGATGAAAAATGCAAAAAATCAAAGGAAATGATAGGGAGGGCTTTTGATTATATACCGGGGGGTGTTCAGCACAATCTGGCATTTAATCACCCTTTTCCTTTGGTTTTTAATAAAGCCGAAGGAGCATTTCTATACGATATAGACGGCAACAAATACTACGATTTTCTTCAGGCAGGAGGCCCTACTATATTGGGCAGCAATCCAAAGGAAGTGAAGGAAAAAACTATGGAGCTTATCGACGAGTGCGGCCCGTCTACTGGGCTTTTTCACGAGTACGAATATAAGCTGGCAAAGAAAATAGTAGACAATTTTGAATCAGTAGATATGTTTCGTATGCTGGGCTCAGGCACTGAGGCCTGCATGGCAGCAATACGTGTTGCTAGGCTGGCAACAAAGAAAAAGAACATAATAAAAATGGGTGGTGCATACCACGGATGGTCAGATCAGCTGGCATATGGCATCAGAGTGCCGGGTACAAAATGGCTACAGGCTCATGGTGTGCCTAAATTTGTGTTCAAACACACGCAGGAGTTTTTTCCGAATGACCTAAAAGACCTAGAGAGAAAGATGAGATGGAACAGGCTGAGAGGCGGCACAGCAGCAGTATTGATAGAGCCTGTAGGTCCAGAAAGTGGAACAAGACCGCTGGATAAAGACTTCAACAAGGGTGTTGAAAAGCTATGCAGAAAATATGGCGCACTTTTGATATTTGATGAAGTTGTTACAGGGTTCAGAATAGGCATGTCTGGTGCACAGGGATATTTTGGAGTGAAGCCCGACTTGACTGTTTTCGGAAAGGCTGTGGCAGGCGGATACCCAAGTGCAGGCGGACTAGGCGGCAAAAAAGAATACATGAAGTATCTTTCAGCAGGCATAGCAGGCGGCACAAAGCACAAAAAGGCATTAGTAGGCGGCACAATGGCAGCCAATCCATTAAGCTGCGTAGGCGGATACTATACCCTGTGCCAGATAGAGGAGACAAACGCTGCACAAAAGGCAGGCGAGTTTGCAGACAAGCTGGTAGAAGGGCTGCAAAAGCTGATAGACAAACACAACCTTCCGTTTGTTACATTTAATCAAGGCTCTATATGCCATCTGGAAACAGTGGGCACAGTTCACTTTTCAATCAACTGGAAAAAACCGTGGACAATACCTGGGGTGATGAAAGAGACAAGCAGACGCAAGAAAGAGATGGAGCATATGGGTGCTGCATATATGGCAGAAGGAATAATCACGCTGGCAGGCAGCAGAATGTATACATCCGCAGCATATACAGATGATATGCTTGATGATATATTGGCAAGGTTTGACAGAGTGTTTGCAAATGTTGTGGAGCTGTCTGAATAAAGGAGGCTGCAATGGATATTAACAAGTCAAAGGATACTGTAATATTAGCAGGAAAAGAATTGGTCAAAAGAGGGCTTATAGCCAGAACATGGGGTAATGTGAGCCAGAGAGTGGATGAAAACACTATGGTAATCACGCCCAGCGGAAAGGAATATCTATCCCTAAAAAGAGAAGATATAGTAGCTGTTAATATACATACTCTGGAATACGAAGGAGAGATTAAGCCATCATCTGAAAAAGGGGTGCATGCTGCATGCTACAAGCAAAAGGATGTGAATTTTGTTATACACACTCATCAGGAGTATGCATCTATAATAAGCAGCTGTGGCATAGATGCCATAAAAACGGATGGTAAATATAATCATCTGGCTGGGAAAGTGGTATGTGCACCATATGGACTGCCCAGCACCAAAAAGCTGAGTGAGGGCATTGCAGGCGTTCTGCCAAATGTGGAAGGTAGCTGTATCATCATGAAAAACCATGGTGCGTTATGCTTTGGCAAGGATTTTGAGCAGACATTTGAGGCAGCCAACCAATTGGAAGAAGCCTGTCATGAACATATAAAGAATAAATATATTGATATAGAAGACAAAGAATATTCAGGTGATTATTCACTAGGCGATTTTATTATGAATAAATATCAGATGTTGTCAAAGCCGCTAATTGGCGAAAAAGTGAATATGGAGCTCGACGAAAATATGCTTTTAGCCACATCAGCAGAGACAATAGCACTGTCCTATATCGGCAAGCCGCTCCATCCTATGGTGGACGATTTTGCACAGATTGTAGGAGTGAAGATGAAGGCTGTTAAAAATGATGAAGCAGCAATAAGAAAAGCGCTGAAAAAAGCGGATGCAGTGTTTGTGAAGGGCTGCGGTGCAGTATGCAAAGGAGAAACTAAAGATGATGCTAAAGCTGTGCAGATGATAGTGGACAAAAACTGTAAATGCTTTATTGGAGCTAGTCTGCATGGGCAAGCAAAGCCAATTAACCCACTGGAATGTAGACTTATGCGAACTGTATACAAGATGAAATATTCCAAGCAGAAAGATAAATAAAATTATTCTAGAAGGAGAGCAGCATGGGCAAATACGTTATAACATATGATGTAGGAACAACATCGTTGAAGACCTGCCTTTATGAAATAAGCGATAAAATAAATTTAATCGAGAGTGAAAGCACAGGCAACGCTCTTAACATTTTGGAAAATGGTGGAGTAGAGCAAAACCCTATAGATTGGTGGCAGGCTATGTGCACCACTACAAAAGCTGTGATGAAGCAAAGCAGGGTTCCTAAAGAGGATATTCTAGGAATATCTTTCTGTGCTCAGATGCAGGGACTGGTTTTGGTAGATAAGGAATGCAACCCAGTAAGAAACGCTATGAGCTACATGGACAATCGCGCGAAGGAGCAAATGGATGCTACCTTGTCTACAGGAATAAAGGTAGAGGGAATAAACGTATTTAAGCTGCTAAAAAGCATAAACAACACAGGCGTGGTGGCAAGCAGCAGCAAAGACCCTGTTTGGAAATATAAATGGTTGAAGGAAAACGAACCTGAAATATACAAAAAGATATATAAGTGGCTGGATGTGAAGGATTATCTGATTGCAAAATCTTGCGGTGAATTTATTATGACAGAGGACAGCGCGTACGCAACTATGCTTTTTGACAATAGAGACGGGAAAAGAGAATTCAGCAAAGTAATATGCGATATGCTGGATGTAGACCAAGAGCATTTGCCAAAGATAATTAAAAGCACAGATGTTGCAGGAAAGATAACAAAAGCTGCGTCAGCAGAGCTAGGACTAAAGGCAGGCACTTTGGTGTTTGGCGGTGGAGGCGATGCCTCGCTTATCGGGTTAGGAGCAGGTGCTGCAAATATTGGCGATACTCACATCTATATGGGTACATCGGGATGGGTTTCCACTGTGATAGATAGTGCAGCTATAGATATATCCTGCAAGATAGCCGGAATAGTGGGTGCAAACGAGAAAACATATAATTACTTTGCAGAGCTCGAAACTGCTGGCAAATGCATAGAATGGGTGAAAAAACATCTAGCATACGAAGAGACAATCGACAGGCTGGAAGAAAAGAAGATAAAAGGCGACTACGAAGATATTGCTGTTGATTTGTATGACTACATGATGGAGTCCATAAAGGACGTGCCGGCAGGAAGCGACGGAGTGATATTCACACCTTGGCTTCATGGAAACAGATGTCCTTTTGAAGACACAAGTGCCAGAGGAATGTTTTTCAATATCGGAATAGATACGAAAAAGTCAGAGCTCATTCATGCAGTTATAGAGGGAGTATGCTTCCATCTGCGCTGGCAGCTGGAATGCAGCGAGACCAAGACAAAAACAAAGGACACGGTTCGCTTTGTGGGCGGTGGTGCCCTAGCCCCTATGACATGCCAGATACTATCGGATATATTAGGCAAAACTGTGGAAGTGGTGGAGCACCCGCAGAACGCAGGAGCGATGGGCGCAGCAATACTTTCGGCAGTGAGCGTAGGCATAATAGACAAGCTGGAAGACGCCGATGAATTGGTAAAGGTGAAAGAGATATACAAGCCTGATAAGAGCAATAGAGAGATATATGATTTACACTTTAGCATATTTAAAAAGCTATACTACAATAATAAGAAGCTGTTTAGCCAGTTAAATTCATAAATATAGATATTACTACTTACATTATGCATTATTTTTGATATAATTTAGTAAGCTTGGAGGTAGCAAATGCAAAATAACTTAACTAATCGCAGGAAAATTGGATACGCATCAGGAATAATTTCAGAGTCTGTGCTCTATAATATGTTCTATACATATTTTTTGTTTTTTCTCACAGATATCGCCGGTATAAATCCTGCAATAGCAGGAACAATCAGCATGATATCTATTATAGTAGACGGCATCACAGATCCGATAATAGGGCACTTTGCAGACAAAAAACATATAGATAAAAGACGCATAATGAAGATGGCTGTGATACCTATGTCTATACTTTTTGTTTTTGCATTCACTCGTTTTAATTTATCTCCTAGTGTATCAATTATATATTTCATTGCTGTAGCAGTGATGTTTTGGGTGGCATATACATGCTATACCATTCCATACTATGCGCTATGTGCGGAGATGACAACAGACTATGATGAGCGAACAAAGATAAGAGGAATCAGCTCATTTATTAATGCTGCTCCAATATTTATAGGCAGTGCTGCAATTGTATTTGTCGGGCTTTTCAGTGAAGATAAATTTGCACTAAGCACCAGATGGACATTTACTGCGATTATAATAGCTATGGTTTCAATTATATTTGGATATGTAGCATATCTTTCTACAAAAAAGCTTAAATTATATCAAGCTGAATCAGAAGAAAACGTCAATATATTTGAAACATATCTTCAGGTTATAAAAATAAAACCATTTAAGTATCTTTTAGCATTTATTTTGCTTTTTATGCTGCAGTCATCCTTGGCACAGGCAGATTTAATATTTTTGCTGCAATACAGAATGCAAGTGGATCCGGACGCATACATGCCCATTGCGCTGGGAGCAATAGTGCTGGGAATGGTTATTTTTGTGCCCATAACCACCAAGATGGCAACTATGAAAGACAGAAGAATTACTGTAATCATTTTGCTTTCTATTGCAACACTTGGAATGCTGGCATTTAAATTTATTGGAATAACCAATGTATATTCCTTAATAACCATGCTGCTTTTCTATTCTATGGGGCTTGCAGTATTTTGGACTACATTCTATTCTTTCACCTATGATATTGCAGAAATTGACGAAATGGTGAACGGAAAAAAAAGAGTAGGAGCCATCACATCGCTGCCGCAGCTTTTGCAGAAATTTGGCGCAGCGATAGGAATGCAGACAATAGGACTGGTGCTATCCTTCACGGGATATAATAAAGACCTAGCGGTGCAGAGCCATTCTGCAGTGATGGGAATAGAGAGCATAATCACCATATTCTGCCCAATAGTTATGGGATTGGCTGTGCTGTTTATGGTGCTATATCCCGTAACAAAGGCGAGATATCAAAAGCTTCAGGAAGCATTGGAGAAGAAAAAGGCCAATGTTGAATATGATTTGGACGATTTAGATAGATTAATTTAAAAATAAAGCACTATATAGAATAACTATATAGTGCTTTTTAATATTGTATAAAAGGAGATGATTATTTACAATACTTTTCAATTGTCTTTTCTACTCCGCCTTTTTTCGCCATCATTTCATCAAAATACGTCTGAATTTTGTCGCCCAGCCCAGCCGTATATAGATCAACACCGAATATTTCGTTATTAGATAGCATAGGTTTCAAGCTGACACTGCTACCTATCTGTATGCCCTCAAATTGCTTTGTGAGCGCATCTTTTAGCGGGTCTGAGCTTAGCTCAAATGGAGCACCATTATCGTCTATGCCCACTAGATATCTGCACCATGCAGCTATAGCCAAAGGTATGCCTACAAGAGATGAAGAATCTAAGTGTTCATCTGCCATATATGCTTTAATAGTATGTCCAAAACGTATACCCACCTTTTGGCTGGTATCCATTGCAATGCGCTGAGGAGTGTCTGGGATGTTGGGATTTGTCAGTCTTTCATTCACCACTTCATCTATAAAATCTTTTGGGTTAATTATTTTTGGGTCAACCACCACTTTCAGCCCCTCGTCGTAGCCGATTTTCTTTATTAGGTTAACAAGAATAGGATTTTTCATCTGATTAGCTATCAGAGTGTATCCCATCAGGCATCCTGTCACAGCAAGTGCAGTGTGCAAAGGATTCAAACAAGTGGTCACTTTCATAGTTTCTACATTGTTTACTGTGTCCCTGTCTGTGAAAATAACTCTTTCTGAAGATATATCAATTTTACCATTTGGGAAATCATCTTCTATTATCAAATATTCACATACTTCAGAGTTTACAAATGGTGCAGTATACGAGCCTTTCTGCGTTATTATCAAATCCATATCTTCGATGCCTAAATTTTCAAGTTTATTCTTCACATTTTCTGATGGTCTAGGTGTTATTTTATCTATCATAGTATATGGAAAGGAGACATTATCTGAATTAATGTATTCAATAAAGTCTTCTTCCACATATCCTTTCTCATGCCACTTTTGGCTTATCTCTTTCACAGCATTGCCTAGCTTGTCGCCATTGTGGGAGCAATTGTCCATGCTAACAACAGCTACGGGGTATGCTCCGTTTCTATATCTTGAATATAGCAGAGATGCCACTATACTCATTGTATGTAATGGGTTATCAGGACCATCTGCGATATCTTTCTCAATCACACTCAAATAATTGCCGTTCATGTCCTTTAGTGCATATCCTTTTTCTGTGATTGTAAAGCTAATCATTTTCAGACTTTCGTTTTGGGCTATCTCATATAGCCTATTCCAGTCCTCAGTATCCTTTATGCATTTTAATGCTTCGGTAATACTTGCGACTATTTTTTTATGGTAGCTGTCCTTGGGATCCATAATGACGGAAAGGCTTAAGTTATCATATTCATGGTAGTATTTATCTACCATTTCAAAATCGAAGCTTTCTGCCACTATTACGCCGTTTTTTACTTTGTTCTTTTCTATGGCCTCATGCAGCGCGTTTGCTATGAATACACGAAATATATTGCCGCCGCCAAAGTGCAGCCATTCAGGGCTACTGTGTGTTTCGCTTCGCAGCTTTTCTATATCAAATGTCGGGAGAGAAACGTCGATGTCTTCCCATTGTTTTTTTTGCTGAATGCTTTTTAGATTTAGTTTCATATTAATACCCCTTGTTTAGTGTATCCCATATGCCTAATAAATACATTATTCCCAGTGCTCTGTCGTACAGTCCGTACCCCGGTCTGCATGTTTTCTCTTCGCCCCACAGATGCCTACCGTGGTCTGGGCGTATGTATCCTTCAAATCCTATATTGTGGTATGCCTTCATCACTTCCACTGTGTCTACGTTGCCGTCCTGTGCCCTGTGGGATACCTCTATGAAGTCTCCGTTTTCAAAAACCTTAACATTTCTGATGTGGGCGAAATGTATTCTGCTGCCAAACTCTCTGATGATTGATGGTATATCATTTTGCAGATTTGGACCTAGTGAGCCAGTACATAGAGTCAAGCCGTTGTACGGGCTATCTACCAAATCCAAAAATCTTTTTATGTGGTCTCTGCTTCTGATTATCCTTGGCAGATTGAATATCGGCCATGGTGGATCATCAGGGTGTATTGCCATCTTTATGTCACACTCCTTGCACACAGGGATTATCGCCTCGAGAAAACATTTTAGATTTTCAAATAATTTTTCCTCTGTCATTCCATTGTACTGCTCAAAGAGGCTGTCTAGCTTCGCCATTCTCTCTGGTTCCCAGCCCGGCATTGTGAAGTCGCCGGAGTTTTTCAAAATGTATTCCGCCATAGCTTTTGGGTTATCCTGAACTATGTTTTTCTCATAAAATAGAGCATTGGAGCCATCGCCTACGGAATGATACAGGTCTGTTCTGGTCCAGTCGAATACGGGCATAAAATTGTAGCATATCACCTTAACGCCTACTGTTGCTAGCTTTCTAATGGTATCTTTGTATATTTCAATGTATTTGTCTCTGGAAGGAAGCCCCAGCTTAATGTCATCATGCACATTTACGCTTTCTACCACATCAATATTAAAGCCGTATTCATCACACTGCTTTTTCACATCATGGATGCGTTCCATTTCCCATTCTTCGCCTGCTGCCTTATCGTGCAGCGACCATACTATTCCTTCCACTCCTGGGATTTGCTTTATATGCTTTAATGTTATGGAGTCGTTTCCCGCACCATACCATCTAAATGTCATTTTCATGTCTACACCTCTCAATAGAATTTGTTATATAAAGTCTTTTCTGCAAGGCGTGAATATATCAAGTAGAATTCCCTCTTCTATGCATACTACGCCATGAGGTATATCGGGCTGCTGATAGGTTGAATCACCGCTTTCAATTATTACCTTGTTGCCATCAATATTGAACTCAAATTTCCCGGAAAGGACATATGTGATTTGCTCATGCGGGTGGCTGTGTATTTTGCCTTCAGCGCCTTTTTCAAAGTGTACTTCTACGCACATCATATTGTCATTATAGGACAATACTTTTCTTTTTACGCCTTCTCCCAAATCTTCTAAGTCGCAGTCCCTGCTTAAGAAAAAGTTTTTAATTTTCAAAATCGTCACTCCTTTAATTATTTTTCTACTCTAAATTTGTAGATTCTATTGGTTGTTCTTCGTAGTTTACCAGCACAATTCCTATAATCAAAAACAGAAGGCTGATTATTACGTTTGCAGTTATGGATTCCTCTGCAAAAAGTATGCTGGATATTATTGAGCCAAATACCGGAATCAAAAATAAAAATATTGTTATGCTTGATGGCGTATATTTTGATATTAATCTATACCATATAATGAATACAACTGCCGAAAGCAGCCCTGAATATATAAGAAGAATTATTGCGAGAGGCGTGAAACTAATATCGTATCTATCTATGCCCACAAATCCTATTATCAGCAGTATACTGGAACCGATAAAAAACTGAAAAAGATTTAAAGATAGATAGTGAATCTTTTCCATTAATTTTTTTCCGTATAATATGGCTATAGCGTATGCTAATGATGCCAGAAATAGCATGCCTTCACCCTTAAATGACATTGAAAGGCTTAGGGTTCCGCTTGTCAGCTCGGTGAGATTTGCAACTGCTATGCCAATAAAACCAATCATTAATCCGATAATTTTTTTCGTGTTGATTCTGTCATCAGTTTTCAAGAAGTGTGCCAGAAGGACAACTATTAAGGGCTTTAGGCTATCTAGAATAACTGATTTTACAGCCACCGTGTTCATTACACCTGTATAGAAAAAAATATACTGCATTGTAGTATTTAAAATTCCAAATATCACAATGCCTTTAACCATGTTTTTCCCCAAAGTGGGTAATTTTCTGTTTTTAATTACAAAGTATATAAAAAGAATAATAGCAGCTATCATAAATCGCATGCCTGCCAGTATGATTCTTTGATACAAATCTCCACTGGAGAAATTAAGCTCTTTGTAGCTGATTTTTAAAACAGGTATAGCTGTACTCCATAGTAGACAACAGAGTACAGCCTGAATAACCTTTTCACTATTAAATAGTTTTTTCATGATTAGAAAACTAGATTAGGTAAAAACATAACAATTTGCGGTATGAATGTGATTAATAGCAGAACTATAATCATAGTCAAATAGAACGGAATCAATGCTTTGGTTACCTTCTCTATAGATACTTTGCCAATAGCGCACCCCACAAAAAGAGCTCCACCTACAGGAGGCGTACACAGGCCGATGCCTAGGTTCAAGATTAGCACGATGCCAAACTGAACAGGATCCATTCCCAGCTGTGTGACTACAGGGAGCAAAATAGGAGTCAAGATTAGTATAAGCGGAGCCATGTCCATAATGCAGCCTAGTGCCAGTATCAGCAGATTAATTAGCAGCAGCAGCACTACAGGGCTTTGCGATATTGTCAATAATGCGTTTGTAGCCAGTCTTGGAACTTGCAGCAGAGCTAGCATGTGGCCAAATGCCTTTGCAGTGGCTATCAGGCTGAGTACTAAAGCCAAAGTCTTTAGTGCTCTAAACAGGATTTTCCACATTTCCTTAATCTTTATTTCCTTATAAACGAAAAATGTGATAATAAATGCATATAGGCATGCAACAGCAGCAGATTCTGTGGCTGTGAATATGCCCGCCAGAACGCCGACTATAATTATTATAGCTGTAAATACACCGAAGAATGCATCTATCGAAATTTTTATTCCCTCTTTGAAGCCTACAGCTTCGCCTTTTGGATATTTTCTTTTAACAGCCAGAATATAGCTGATGACCATAAGTGCAACACCCAGCAAAATACCGGGGATAATGCCACCCATAAACAGCTTTCCAACTGATACACCGCCTGCAACCAACGAATATATAATCATATTATGGCTTGGCGGTATAATTACACCTTGACAGGAGCTGGTAACGGTAACGGCAACAGAGTAGTCGTCATCATATCCGGTTTCCTTCATCATCGGAATAAGCATAGCGCCGATTGAAGAAGTGTCTGCCACAGCAGAGCCGGAGATGCCGCCAAAGAACATGCTTGCCAAAACGTTTACCAGGCCAAGTCCGCCGCGCACTCTGCCGATTAAAACATTTGCAAACTGAATAATCCGCTTTGATATTCCTCCTGCTCCCATTATTTCTCCTGCCAGTATGAAAAATGGGATTGCCAGCAGCGATGAGGACTCTATACCTTTAACCATTTTTGATACAATTGTAATAAGCGGCATTTTAACATATATTGCTGTTACAATTGCTGAAATGCCAAGGCTGAAGGTAACGGGTACTTTTAGAATTAATAATAATACGAATGTACCTAATAAAATAGCTATTGCTATATTTACATCAAAGCCCATTATTCATCACCTCGTTTTCATCAGCCCTTTTTTTGCCTTCGTATCTTTTAACGCCAAGAACATCCATAATGCTATAGTATGCAATCAATGCACCGGAAAACGGCATTACGATATATAAATATCCACGGGGCATTTTTGTAGCCGGCAAAGTTGAGGTCATCATTTTGCTTGTCAATTCCCATCCCCAAATAACCATAAATATTCCGAAAGCTGCAACCATTAAATAAGCGAACTTCTCAACGATTTTTTGCATTTTTTTAGGAAATAATTTGTAAATAACTTCAATACTGATATGGAGATACTCGCGAACACCTATTGCCATTGCGATAAACCCGAACCATATCATTAATATTAGCGGCAGTTCTTCGCTCCATCTGATGCTGTAGTTAAAAAACTTTCTCGTAAATACCTGTGAACAGGTTACAAGAGTCATCACCACAAGCATAAGCTTAGCAAGAAAAACCATTACTTCGTTAAAAAAATAAAAAAACTTTTCTATTTTTTTCATTTTTCTGCCTTTCTCTCATTGTAAAAGAAAAGAAGCCAAGATTATGCTGGCTTCTTTAATCTTTTTGCTGTTTAGTATTATTTCATTGCTTGGATTGCTTCGATTATGTCCATGTAATCTGATGCATACTTTGCATATACTGGAGCCATAGCGTCAGCAAACTTTTGCTTTTCTTCTGGTGATAGGTAAACTATTTCGTTACCTGCAGCAACGATTTTATCTTCTGATTCTTTTTCTTTTGCTTGCCATAGTGCTATTTGATATGATTGAGCTTCTTTTGCAGCTTCTTTGATTAGCTCTAGCTCTTCAGGAGTTACTTTGTCTTCGATTGCTTTTGATGCAACTAAGATTTCTGGAACACGTAGATGCTCATCTAGAGTGTAGTATTTAGCAACTTCAAAGTGTGATGATGTGTCATATGATGGCCAGTTGTTTTCTGCACCGTCTATAACGCCTGTTTGGATAGCTGAATAAACTTCACCGTATGGCATTGGCGTTGCAACAGCACCCAGAGCCTCGCACATGTCTATGAACATATCATTTTGCATAACGCGGAATTTTAGGCCTGCTATATCGTCTAGAGATTCAATTGGTTTTACTGAGTTGTAGAAACTACGAGCACCACCATCGAACCATCCTAGTCCTATAAAGCCTGAATCGTAGATACTTGCTAGCATGTCGTCGCCTATTTCGCTGTTTAATACTTTCCACATGTGGTCGCTGGAAGCATAGATATAAGGCAGTGACAATACGTTTAGTTCTGGTGCGAATTCAGCCAATGGTCCCAATGAAACACGCATGAAATCGATAGCTCCGAATTGAACTTGTTCAATAACGTCAACCTCTTCACCCAATTGCTTGGAATCGTAAACTTCGATGATTACACGACCATTAGTCTTTTCTTTTACTAGTCTTGCAAATTCTAGGTTACCTTTGTTTGTTGGGTAGTCAGCTGGATGTGTTTCAGCAAGCCTGAAATAAACAGGTTCCATTTCCTCAGCTGGTGCCTTGGTTTCTTCGACAGTTTTTTCTTCTGTCTTGTCCATTGGTTCATCTACTACTTTTTCTTCTTCTGCTGGTTTACATGCAGCAAAGCTGAAAACTAAACCAAGAACTAAGACAAATACTAGAAACTTTTTCATTCTTCTTCTCCTTTAATTGAATTGATACTGAATAGTATAAAGAGTATGATTAAGCAATTCTATGTAAGAAATTGCTTTATTCTAGAAATAATTGCTTAGCTATTGAAATTTTCATCAAATAATCAGATTCAAGTAGCAGATTTTTTGCTTGTGTGCAAGATTTTGCTACACATTGGTAATATTTTGTTTTCTATATATGCTAGGGGATATGCCGGTCTCTTTTTTGAAAACTCTCGCGAAATAGTTAGGGTCGGCATAGCCAGATTTGAAGCTGATTTCCTTTATTGACAGGTATGGGTCTTCCAGCAATTTTTTTGCATTTTTTATTCTTACAAACGTAACATAATCTATGAAATTCATTTTCAGGTATTTTTTAAAAAGCTTACAAATATAAAACGAGCTTAGTTTGCTGATTTCGGCTAGATTCTCTAAAGTGATATTTTCTGAAATGTGTTCTTCTATATACATAGCCAGCTGATTCACTATTATTGCGTTTTTGTCCTGCTCATCTATGGAGCATAGTATTCGCAGCTTTTCAGCATAATATTCCATAAAATCTTTGCCTTCTCCGATGTTTTTGATTTTGGAGGCAACAAGATATAGGCTGTCATCTACAGATATTGTTTTGCCTAGCTTGTTTACTACGAAGTGCTTTAGTGATATTGAAAATTCGAATAAAGCCATCTTGTAGTCGTCGATGGTTTTGCATTTGCTTTCAAGTATGCTGTGCACTTGCTTTAGCAGGGTTTTCTCACTGTGTTTGTCATCATTTATAATGCTGGCTGCAAGGTCACTGATGATATCTGTAGAGATTTTGTTAATATTAACCTCTTTTTTGTTCATCACGATTTCTTTTGCCTGCATAAAAGACTTCCAGATAGAAGATTTATTGCTGCATATTTCGCCTATGCCGTACTCAATTGTCACTTTGTTCTCGGTATGGATTTTTTGCTTTATTTCAATAAGTGCGTTATCGAGCTCTGCAAGAACTTCTGTTAGGCTGCTGTAATCTTGACTATAGATAAAAACATATAGGAAAGGGTATTCGGTGTATATAATACTTTTTTCAAATGATGTTTCGAGCTCCTTCTTTATTTTCCCTATAATCATTTCTTTTTTTATTTCAAGGCTTGTATCAGAATACGCTTCCGCCTCATCGATGTTTATTGTCAGTATTGCACCGAAAGAGTATCGGAATTCTATATTTGTAAATGAAAGATATTTCTCTATTTTGCCCTCGTCGGATTCGCCGTCTATTAGTGCCTCCACTAGGCATTCTTCCAGATATTTTGATGCACCTGTCAACTTTTCTTGTGTAAGCTGCGTTTTCTGCATCTGAATTTTTTTGTTTTCTATGTTTCTAATGGAGTTGTTGATAGTTCCTTCGATCGTGTCAGGTGACGCAGGCTTCACTAGGAAATCGTCTGCACCTAGTTTTATTGCGTCTTTAGCATAGTCAAATTCATCAAATGCTGTCAGAAAAATTATGTGTGATTCCGGGAGGAATTTTTTTATTATATGTGCGGCTTTTATGCCGTTTAGTCCCGGCATGGTAATATCCATTATAATGATATTCGGCTCAAATGTAGATGCAACAGCTACTGCTTCCTGCCCGTTTGCGGCTTGGGCTATTTCACTGATATCAATAGAGGATTTTTTTATTATGTTTTCAATAGCTCTTCTTTCAATCTCTTCATCATCTACTATCAAAAGTTTATACATCTATTTGTCCTCCTTCTTTGAATATTATCATTTTAATGGTTGTACCTTTGTTTTTTTCGCTTTCTACAATAAATTGGCTCTTTTCTGTATATGCCAGCAAAAATCTATCTCGTACGTTGCTTATTCCAAGGCTGGCTCGATTTTTTGTTTTCAGGGTTTCGTTTGAATTTATCTTGTCCACTAATTCTTTGTTCATTCCCACGCCGTTGTCGCTCACCTCTATCACCACTTTTTCAGGGCTTTCATAGGCTCGTATTTTTATTGTACCACCTTCTATTCTAGATGCAAACCCGTGGTCGATGGCGTTCTCTACCAGTGGCTGGAGAATAAGAACGGGGATATATACATCTATGTTTAAGGGAATATCTATTTCGTATTTCAGCCTTTCCTTGAAGCGAACACTTTGCAGTTTCAAATAATCCGTCACTAGCTTTTTTTCCTCATCCAGTGTCACCTTTTCGCCTGCGCTTTTCAGCTGGTATCGGAATATTTTTGAAAGCATCTGTATAAGGTCCATTGTTTCGTAGGCTTCTTCAAAATATGCAGTTCTTGACACGGCGTTTAAAGTGTTGAAAAGAAAATGCGGGTTTATCTTTGCCTGCAGTGCTTCCACTCTTGCCTGCTGCAAAAGCTGCTCCATCTGCATTACTGCTCTTTCTTCCTCGTGCAGCTTCTTTTCTATATTTGCCTTTTCTTTTATTCTCTCCACGTATTCTTTTATGCTCTTCGCCATGTGGCTGTAAGCATTTGAAAGGTCTCCAATCTCGTCGTTGGAGTCTACGTCTACTTCCTGTATTTCCAGATTTCCCTTGGATATGTTCTTGGAATATTCAGAGAGCGTTTTTATGGGCTTTACTATATAGTTGGACAGAAAGAGACCTAAAACAAAAGCAAGACTTCCTATAATCAGGATAAAATTATAAGTAGTTCTTTTAATCCGATTGGTTTCTTCTTTTATACTTTCGGCTTTTTGAAGCTCATTTTTGGAATTCTCCAAAAGCAAGTCGTTAAAATATCTATCGGTATATTTTTTAATATCTGTTGCTTTGTAGTAGTCCAGATAATACAATTCATCATTGGCCTGTTTTTTTATTACGGACTCATTGAAGTATTCCTTGTATGCTTTTGTAGAGTAGTAGATAGCACGTATAGTAAAATAGGTTTCCAATGATGACTGAGTAGAAGAAAGGTCATCTATGAGATGATCAAGATTTTCCTGCCTTTCATTATATGATTCCAGAGCTGCAGTATCATTATGGAAAAGATATCTTTCCATATCTTTTAAATCCTGATTTGACTTTTCCATTGCAACATATATTTTATAGTTATTATCGATGTTTTCATTTAGCAGACCAAGCACTTTTGTGTTGTTTCTGCTAAAAATGGACAAAGCAATAAAAAGCAATATTACAATTACTAAATAATACGATAATATTTTGAAGCGTATAGGCAGGTTCAACCAAAACTTTTTCATAACATATCATGTATATGCACAATGCATATAATGCTCCTTCTTCTTATGCTATTTTGGTACTATGGAAAGATTTTATCATCATTATAGCCTATAAAACAAATTTTTTTATTATAAATGTTAGTTAAAATGCCAAAAATATATAGTTAATTTAAAGAAAAACTGATTTTTTTGCTTGGATTATGGTTGTCTATTGATTTTGGGGAAATAATCAAAAAACTTTTTAATAATCGATAGATTTTTAATTGTGACTGCATGATTCGCGTATAACCAGCTCGCCTTGCACTGTTTTCACTCGTGCTACGCTTTTCTTTTCGAAAACATCCAATAATGTTCTGACGGCATCTGTGCATAGTATATCGACTTTGTTGTCTATTGAAGTGATAGTGGGGGAGGAATATTCAGCAATTACAGAATTATTGAATCCTACAACGCTTACTTCTTCCGGCACCTTAACACCGTTTCTAGCCAATGCCTTTACTGCACCTACTGCCAGCAGGTCTACAGATGTGATGACGGCAGTAAACTTTACGCCGGATTTTATTATTTCATCTATAGTTTGTCCGACACTTTCAAGTGTTCGCTCGCATTTGTATATCAAATCATTTCCGTTTGGAATACCAACGGATTTTAT
Organism: Eubacteriales bacterium; assembly: GCA_040883315.1. Lineage (GTDB taxonomy): Bacteria > Bacillota > Clostridia > Christensenellales > UMGS416 > JAFGUF01. The sequence goes on along the minus strand of JBFLKU010000018.1, from coordinate 46,607 downwards.
TCCTGAAAGAAATCCTTTCCTTTTGTTTATGCTGCTGAATGATTCGCTGTTGTATATGTATATAACGTCTTTGTGCCCGCTATTTGATAGGGAGACTACACAGTCTTTCACAGCTTTGTATTCATCGCACTTCACGGAATATGTGTTTTCAAATTCGTATTCGCCATTGATTATAATAACTGGTATAGACATTGCTGCTTTTTCTATATGGCTGTTGTCTGTATGCTCCTGAAATATTGAGCCAATCAATATCAGTGCATCTACTCTTTTAGAAAGCAAAACGTCAATAGCCTTTTTCTTGTCCTTTAAATCTGTTCCGGTACAGCAAAGTATGGCATCATATCCCTGCTCTCTCAATTCGTTTTCTATCACTGAAACTGCCTTGGCATAGTATATGTCCGAAACGTCAGAACACACAACACCAATCATTTTTATGCTATCTAGCCCCAAGGCTCTAGCAAATGCATTGGGTGTATAGCCCATCTCGTCCATCACTTTAAGAACTTTTTCTTTTGTCTTTGGGCTTACGTTGCCTTTTTGGTTCAATATTCTTGAAACAGTGGCTATAGATACTTCTGCTTTTTCTGCAATGTCATATATGTTCATGTATTTCTCCCGAAATTAAAATTGGAGTAACCGCTTACATTTATACTACAATGAGAATGAAAAATATGCAAGAAAAATAAGAAAAAATGTGCCTCTGGGCATCAAAAAGCCGAATATTTACAAAATTATTAATGTAAGCGCTTACTTTTTATCTTGACATTGTGAAATTTTTGGTTTAATATTGTACATGGAAAGAAGAAGTAGTTGATAAATGTTACAAAAAAACATGCACAAAAGGCATAATTCACACAAATAGATACAAATACATGAAATGGAGTAGAATTTTTACACTATAATCTCCATTATTCACTGTAAGCAGTTACATTATGTTTGATTTATGAGTGTGCATTTTGGCAAAACATTATTCAAGAGGAGAGAAAAATGTATCAGGACAAGCCTCAAAAACATATTGTTGAAAGACCAAGCAAGGTTTTGCAATTTGGAGAGGGAAATTTTCTACGAGCATTTGTAGACTATATAATAGACTGCTCCAACAATGCAGGAGTATTTGACGGAAACATAACCGTTGTTAAGCCAATATCATACGGCTCATTTGAAAGATTCACAAAACAAAACAATTTATATACTGTAATTCTTCGCGGAATAAAAAACGATGAAACAAGCGTAGAAAAGCACATTGTTACAAGCATCACAAAAACAGTTGATCCTTTTACTCAATTTGATGAATATAACAAACTTATGGAAAATCCAGACTTCAGATTTTTCGTATCCAATACCACCGAAGCTGGAATAGTATACTCTGATGATGATAAGTTTTCTGATGAAATACCAAATACATTCCCGGCAAAGGTAGCAAAGATGCTTCACCAAAGATATACTATTTTTAATGGAGATATTAACAAGGGTTTCATTTTTCTGCCTGTGGAGCTGATAGAAAAAAATGGCGACAACCTGAAAAAATGTGTACTTCAGTACTGTAGTCTATGGAATATGGACAAAGATTTTGTGGACTGGGTGGAGAATGCAAACATTTTCTGCAACACTTTGGTGGACAGAATAGTCTCCGGCTATCCAAAAGCAGAGGAAGAGCAGCTGTGGCAGGAGATGGGATACAAAGATGAACTGATGGTAACAGGAGAGCCTTTCGGATTCTGGGCCATTGGAAGTGAGAAAATAGAGCAGGTGAAGAAGGAGCTTCATTTAGAATCAAATGTTGAAATAGTAATGTCAGAAGACATTGAACCATATAAACAAAGAAAAGTAAGAATATTAAACGGTGCGCACACATCCACGGTGATGGGCGGATATTTATGCGGCAAGAACATAGTGGCTGAATGCATGCATGACGACGATATCAGAAATTATATGCTCTCTTGCATCTATGATGAGATTATACCAAATATAGATTTGGACCAAAAGCAGCTAGAAGATTTTGCTGCCAGCGTGGTAAGCAGATTCAAAAACCCATTTTTGAACCATAAACTGCTGGATATATGTCTCAACTCCACATCAAAATGGCGGGCAAGGGTGCTGCCTTCATTTATGGACTATTATGAGAGCGAAGGTAAAATTCCTGAGAAATTAACCATGTCTTTTGCCATGTATATATCATTCTACAAAGGGCTGAAAAAAGACGATAACGGCTATTATAATTTCAGAGACGGCGAAAGATACAGAGTGCTGGACGATGAATATGCACTAGAAGTATATAGAGAGAATTCAAACAAGAGCAGCCAGGAACTGATAAAGACTGTGATGACAGACACAAAGCTTTGGGGTGCTGACCTGACCGAGTTTGATGGGTTCTATGATGAGGTATGCAGCCATATAGAGGAAATCGAAAAAGTGGGAATGAAATCGACTCTTGCAAAGCTGATGAAAGAATAAAAATATGTCAATACTATTAAAAATCAATGAGATTGATAATGTAGCTCTAGCTATTGGAAGCATCGAGAGCGGAGATGAAATAGAGCTAAATGGCGAAAAAATTAGTGTGCTTTCAGATATTCCCAAGGCACACAAGGCTGCAATTAAGTATATAAAAAAAGGCGAAAATATCATTAAATATGGCTATCCTATAGGTCATGCAACGGCGGACATAAAAAAAGGCGAGCATGTGCATACGCATAATTTGAAGACGAATTTAAATGAGGTGCTGGAATATGAATATAAACCTGTAGACAGCAGCTACCAAGTGAAAACAGACAGAACATTTTGGGGATACAAAAGAGAAAACGGAAAAGCTGGAATCAGAAATGAGATATGGATTATTCCTACTGTTGGATGCATAAATGGAATAGCAAAAACAATAGAAAATATGTCAAAAGATATGGACAGCGTGGACGGTGTGTATGCCTTTACTCACCCCTATGGATGCTCACAGCTAGGAGACGACCTAAAGAACACTCAAAAGCTTCTGGCGGGATTAGTTCGTCATCCAAATGCGGCCGGTGTTTTGGTGCTGGGGCTGGGATGCGAAAACAACCTGATAAAAGACTTTAGGCAGGTAGTGGGTGAAGAAAACGCCAAAAGAGTGAAGTATCTAGAATGCCAAAGTGTAGAGGACGAGATAGAAACAGCACTTGGCATGGTGGAGGAACTAGCGGAATATGCAAAGCTCTCTAAAAGAGAAGAAATACCGATTTCTGAGCTGATAGTAGGTCTGAAATGCGGCGGATCGGATGGATACTCTGGAATAACAGCTAATCCTATGGTAGGTGCATTTTCAGATATGCTGGTGAAGCAGGGTGGAACAACGATATTGACGGAAGTGCCGGAAATGTTCGGGGCAGAAACTTTGCTGATGGAGAGATGCCCTACTAGAGAGCTATATGAAGAAACAGTTGAGATGATAAACGACTTCAAAGAGTATTATATCTCACATAATCAGGTAGTATATGAAAATCCATCACCAGGCAACAAAGACGGCGGAATAACCACTCTGGAAGAAAAGTCCCTAGGCTGTACTACAAAAAGCGGAACTATGGCAGTGAACGGTGTATATGAGTATGGGCAGGAGATAGACAAAAAGGGACTGATGCTGCTGTCTGCACCGGGCAATGATTTGGTGGCGACTACTGCACTTATAGCATCTGGTGCACAGATGGTTTTGTTTACAACAGGCAGAGGCACTCCCTTCGGAGGGGCTGCACCTACTGTGAAGATATCTACCAATAACGAGCTTTTTAATAAGAAAAGAAGATGGATAGATTTTAATGCAGGCGATATAGCAAATGGAAAGAGCATAGATGAAACAGCTGAGGATTTATTTGAATATGTTATAAAATTGGCTAGCGGAGAGATAAAAACACAAAACGAAAAGCACGGAATTAGAGATATATCAATATTTAAAGATGGAGTATTTCTATAGGAGAATTTATTTATGAAGAGATTTCTAGACAATGACTTTTTATTAAAAACAAAAACTGCACAAAAGCTTTATCATGATTTTGCTGAAAAAATGCCTATTATTGATTATCACTGTCATATCAATCCTAGTGAAATAGCAGAAAATAAAGTATACGGAAATATAACACAGGTATGGCTGTATGGAGACCACTACAAATGGAGAGCCATGCGTGCATGCGGCGTGGAAGAAAAATACATCACAGGCGATGCCACAGACTACGAAAAATTCGAAAAATGGGCAGAGGTTATGCCTTCGCTTATAGGAAACCCACTGTATCATTGGACGCATTTGGAGCTGAAAAAATACTTTGGATATGATGAAGCGTTAAGCAAAGAGACAGCCAGCAAGGTGTGGGATATATGCAACAAGAAACTGGAGAAAATGTCTGTAAGAGATATTATAAATAGCTCTAATGTAGAAACAATATGCACAACAGACGACCCTATAGATACTTTAGAATATCATAAGCAAATATCACAAGATGAAAGCTTCGATGTAAAAGTACTGCCGGCATTCAGACCGGACAAAGCTATGAATATAGAAAAGGATGAATTTACGGGATATATAGGGAAATTATCCGATGTATCAGGAATAAAAATCACAAGCTTTGACGACATGAAAAAAGCGATAGAAAAGAGAATAAACTTTTTTGATGAATCCGGATGCAAAGTCAGCGATCATGCATTTGAGTATATAGCCTTTAACTTGGCAGATGATGCGGGAATAGACAAAATACTAAAAAAGAAGCTAAGCGGAAAACAAACATCAGAAGAAGAAACTGAGAAGTTTAAAACATCCATGATGGTATTTTTGGGCAAGGAATATGCTAAAAGAGGCTGGGTAATGCAGATACACTACGGCACAATCAGAAATACCAATACAAAAATGTTTAGTCAGCTTGGCGCTGATACAGGATTTGACTGCATTTCTACAAAAGACTCTGCTATAGGTTTGGTAAAGCTGCTAGACGAGCTGGAGAAATCCAGCAACCTGCCAAAGACCATAATATATTCGCTAAACCCAAACGACGATGCGATGATATGCAGTGTGATGGGATGCTTCCAAGGCAGCAGAATCAAAAACAAGATACAGCATGGCTCTGCATGGTGGTATAACGACACAATGCTGGGAATGATAAGACAGCTAAAAAATTTAGCAAGCATTTCTGTGTTGGGCAACTTCGTAGGAATGTTGACAGACTCTAGAAGCTTTCTGTCATATACAAGGCATGAATATTTCAGAAGAATACTTTGCAATTTAGTAGGTGATTGGGTAGAAGACGGAGAATATCCGAATGATATTAACTATCTGAAAGAATTAATAGAGAATATATCATATAAAAACGCAAAAGAGTATTTTGGATTTTAATCGGAGGATAGTATGCGGATATGCGTGCGTGCACATGACTTAGGTGTAAAGGGCACAGAAAATATTATAAAAAGCCTGAAAGATGCAGGTGCGGATGGAGCACAGCTGGTTTGCTATAAGTCATTTGATGACATAATGAAGCAGCCCAAAGCGATTACAGAAAAAAGAGCACAAGAAATAGGAGAAGAATTTAGAAAAGCAAACCTCTCAATTGATGTAGTAGGGGCATATTTCAACCCTGTGCATAGCGATGCAGGCAAAGTGGAGCATGGATATGAAATATTTTGCAATTATCTGAGGACAGCAAAGCTGATGGGCAGCCAAGTAGTAGGATCTGAAACGGGCTCATACAGTGATGAACCGTGGATATACCACCCGAAAAACCGAACAGAAGAGGCACTGGATAAAGTGGTTTCCGCTTTTTCAAGACTATGCGATACAGCGGCAGAGCATGGAGCGTTTGTTGGAATAGAAGGTGCAAGCGGGCATGTATGCCACGATGTGAAAACTCTGGACAAGGCAATAAAGAAAATAGATAAGGAAAATATAAAAATTATATTTGATATTTATAATTTCTTGGACAATGAAAACTATAGAAATTATTTAGATATACTAGATGAAGGACTAAGTATATTTGATAAAAAGATACATTGTTTCCATATAAAAGACTGTGAATTTAAACACAACACATACGCACAATGCTCAGTCGGCAAAGGCGACATGGACTATGAAGGAATTTTGTCTCGAATAAAAGAATATAACAAAGATGCAATTCTGATACTGGAAGGAACAAAAAAAGAAGATATTAAAGATAGCATAAAGCTTTTAAGAGAAAAATGGAAAAAAATGTGATAACGATAATACATACAATTGTTGTTTGGAGGACGATAAATGGCGCACATAAGACTGAAAAATATAAATAAAGTATATAGCAGCAACGGATTCCATGCAGTGCATGACTTTTCACTGGAAATAAAAAAGGGCGAGTTTATAGTATTTGTTGGTCCTTCGGGCTGCGGCAAATCCACTACTTTGCGAATGATAGCAGGGCTAGAGGACATAACCGCAGGGAAGCTCTATATCAATGATGTATTTGCAAATCATAAAACTCCAAGGGACAGAGGCGTAGCCATGGTTTTCCAATCATATGCACTATATCCTCATTTGTCAGTCTACGACAATATGTCATTTGGTCTTACGCTAAAAGGAATAGATAAGGATTTAATAGAACAAAGAGTAGTGAGAACAGCAAAGATTTTGGGGCTGACAGAATACTTGGATAGAAAACCTAGAGAGCTATCGGGCGGGCAGCGCCAGCGTGTGGCAGTGGGAAGAGCTATTATAAGGCACGTTGAAGTTTTCTTGATGGATGAACCTTTATCCAATCTAGATGCAAAACAGCGGGTGACCATGAGAAGCGAACTGCTTCAGATACATAGACGAATTGGAGCCACCACTATATATGTTACTCACGACCAAACAGAAGCTATGACTATGGCGGATAGAATAGTGGTTATGGATAAAGGTGTGATACAGCAAATAGGAACACCAAGAGATTTATATTTTCGCCCAGTCAATAAATTTGTTGCGGGCTTCATTGGTGAGCCGCCCATGAATTTTATTCCATGCACTACGAAGGATGGCAGGCTATATCCTGACGGCATGAGAAAAGCGATATACATTAATGAGATGAAAGAAGAGATTTCATCCAATATAGATGGGCAAAGCATAGAATTAGGCTTTAGGCCAGAAGCTGCAATTTTGCAGAAAAATGCGAAGGATAATCAAGAAGGCATAGAACTAGAGGTAAAGGTATTACTGAGCGAGCTATTAGGAGACAATGTTAACGTATATGCACAGCTTGGTGATCATAAAATAATAATTAAAGTATCACCATATGATATACCGGAAATAGACAGCAGCATAAAGATAATTATACCCGTTTCATCAATATGCCTATTTGAGGCTGAGAGCGGAAAGATTCTGTGCAACGGCTGCGAGAAAGCATAGAATATAGAGCTTAAAAAAGGAAGAGCAGGCAGATAGCATGAAAAAGCAAATCACAAAAGAACAATATGTATTAATCGATATGATTATATTGTCGCTTATTTTGATTGCTCTAGAGATTGCAGGAAAGCTGGTTCTTAATGCATTCCCGCGGGAGTTATTTACTATCTCGCTGGTACTGCCTATCACATTGATAGCCATGATGCGACATGGAGCAATAGGTTCGGCTTTAGCAGTGATAGGTGCTGTGGTGTATTGTGCACTCAATAGTGCATCTTGGGATGTATACATTATATATATAGTAGGGAATTTATTTATAGTAATAAATCTTTTATGGTTCAGATTTTGGGGCAAGGAATTGATAAGGATAAGCTTATTATTAGTAGTTTTTTATGTATTATCGGGATATATTTTAATGAATTTAGGCAGAAGTGTTTTGGCATTTACATTTGGATACAAGCCGTTTTTTGACAATATGGTTCGTTATTTCACCACTGATGCATTAAGCGGAGTGATGGCTGTAGTGATACTATGGGTTGCCAGAAGACAAGATGGAGTATTTGAAGATCAAATGATTTATTTAAAGAGGATAGCTGCCGAGGAGGAGCAAAGGAATGGCAAAAAAGCGTGAAGAATTGACTCCTGAACAAATAAAAATTCAGGATAAAATCGAGAAAAACTACTGGACAGATGTAGCGAGAAAAATAATAAAGGACTGGCGGCTATATGTGATGCTGCTTCCTTTGGTGCTTGTTTTTCTGTTCTGGAGATATTTTCCGCTATATGGACTGCTGACAGCATTTAAAACATCAGATACCACCTCTGATATACTCAGCCGGAATTTCGTAGGATTCCAGCATTTTTACAATCTGGTATTCGGTGCAGACTCGGCAGGGTTTTGGCAGGCATTCAGAAATACATTCCTATTAAGCTTTTATTCGCTGCTTTTTGGGTTTCCTTTTCCAATAATTCTGGCATTGTTTTTCAATGAGATTAATTCCAATGGATATAGAAGTGTACTTCAGATAGCAACATACCTGCCGAGGTTCGTATCTACAGTTGTAATTACAACATTGGTTACCATGCTTTTGAAGGGCGGCAGCGTTTTCTCGGAGCCGGGCGTAATTGCTCAGCTGCTGGTGAAGATAGGGATGGTGCCGGCAGAGGATGCCATAACGGGCATGCTTTATATTCCAAAGTATTTCCGTGCAATATATCAGGTGTCCGGAATATGGGAGATGGCAGGATATGGCTCGATAGTTTATTTTGCAGCTATTATCAGCATTTCACCAACCAGCTATGAAGCCGCAAGGATAGACGGAGCAACAAAGATGCAGCAGCTAAAGCATGTGGTTTTGCCGGGCATATTATCTACAATCACAATTATGCTGATTATGCAGATAGGACGACTGCTGATGATAGGATACGAAAAAGTTCTGCTTCTATATAATTCGTACACATACAGCACAGCCGATGTTGTCTCTACTTATGTTTTCCAAAGGGCAGGCATCAGCGCAGGAGGACAAACCAATCAGTCACTTGCATCAGCAGCGGATATGATAAACGCAGTAACATCAATGCTTTTGGTTATGGGTGCAAACCTTATAAGTAAAAAAGTTTCTGATACATCATTGTACTAAGGAGGAAGGGTATGAAGCGACTAGATACTACAGAGATTATATTTAAAGTATTAGCATATACATTTTTGACGATTTTCGCATTAATGTGTTTGTATCCTTTCGTGTATGCAATCTCAGCTGCCGTCAGCGATAAAGCTGCGTATTATCAAGGAGAAGTTGTGCTTTTCCCTGTTAATTTACAGTTCGATGCATTCAGAGACATTATCTATATGAAACGCTTTTGGATAAGCTATTCAAATACGCTGTTTGTTACATTCTACGGAACAATCTGGGCACTGGGAACATCTATACTTGGTGCATACGCCTTGTCTAAAAACAGGCTGATATTCCGCAGAGGTCTGAATTTTTATCTGGTATTTACGTTATGGTTTTCTGCAGGGTTGGTACCACAGTTTTTAAACTATAAAGCCACACAAAATATATTCGGTGCTATTGGAGTAGCAGATGATAAATGGCTGATTGTAATAGCCATGGGTATGGCTGCATTCAATGTTGTACTTTTGAGAAACGCATTTGAAAACGTGCCGTACGAGATAGAAGAGGCGGGAATAGTGGATGGAGCAAATGACTTTCAGCTGCTTTCAAAAGTGTTTATTCCCATGTCAAAATCTACAATTGCAACAGTCGGCTTGTTTTTTGGAATAAGCAGATGGAATGGATATTTCTGGGCAAGAACTATGACACGAAACAGGAATGAATGGCCTCTGCAGGTTTTCATCAGAGACCAGCTGGAGGAAATAATGGGGCTGGAATATGAGCCTTCAACAGTATATGCACCGGAATCATTGATATATGCGATGGTTGTGTGTGCAATTATTCCGATAATCATAATATATCCTTATATACAAAAGTATTTTGCTAAGGGTGTAAATGTAGGCGGCGTAAAAGAATAAATTTATTGAAGAGTTTGCTCGACAAGAGCATTAAAAATAACAGGAGGAAAAGAAACTATGAAAAAGGTAGGATTATTAATTCTAGTAATCGCCATGTTGCTGACAACAGTTAGCGGCTGTGTTAAGGTAGATCCAACAATGACGGAAGAGCCTAAACCAGAAGCAACCAAAGCACCAGCAGATTCAACAGAAGAACCGGGTATTGATATATACGACACATCTGAATCGGTAGAGTTGAATATGGCAGTATTCTACAAGAACGGTATAGGAATGAAATATACTGTAGGCGAAGGTTCAGGAAAGCCACAAGCAGAATATGCAGCTGCTGATGGCAACGTATATCGTGAAGGAGACTGGAAGCCAGTGTGGGCTGCACTTCAAGAAAAACTTAACTTCACAATTAATGACGTTACCCCAACAGATGCAAAGGATATTTCTGCAGCATTTTCTACTAAGGAAGCCGAAGGATTTGAAGGCGTAGATATTATGGTTGGCAACCTAACTGACGTAAACAGAAATGCAGTTACCAACGGTACATTCCTAGCACTTGATGATTATCTTGACATAATGCCAAACTTCAGTGCATTCCTAGATGCAAACAGCATTGTTAAAGAATCCATTACTACAGGCGACGGACACATATATGTTGCACCATACTTTGACGGATATGATGACGTTGAACGCATGATGATTATGCGTGTTGACTGGGTACAAATGCTGCTTGACGACGACAGCACAGAGTACAATACCGACCGCGTAGTAGACACATATTATACACCATATATGCCTGAAGCACTAGATACAACTATATCAGCTGTAAAAGCAGATGGATCTGGCACACAAGACATAAATGTTAAATATGACAAGAACATTATCTCAATTCAAAACGAACTGGCTAAAAAAGACGGCGCTAGCTTGGTTCAAGCACTAAAAGACTACATCGACACAACATATGCAGGCGTATATGCAAAGCGTTCGGACCTATTCTGCGGACAAGACGCTGCATACAATGCAGACGAGCTTGTTGCACTAATGCGCTGCGTGCTGGCAAATACAAAATTATTAACAGGACAAAGCGAATATGACGCAGTACCTTTCTTTGTAAGAAAGTATCAAGCTGGACGTGTTCAACAAATGTTCTCATTGATGAATATCTGGGGAGTTAAAGGACTGGAATCAAGAAGCAACTGGCTCTATATTGATGAAAACGGCGAGCTTCAAGACGGAAGATTCCAACCGGAGCTAGTAGATGGCGTAGAAAGACTAAACATGCTTTATAAAGAGGGCTTGATACTTCAAGACTTTGATAAAGATGAATCAACAGCCGGATTAAATGGTGGAGACCACCGTGCAAGACTGCTGAATGATAACCTAGGATTTATGACATTTGACTATGTACAAACAACTACAGTTTATAATGACACAGTAAATATAGAAGGATTTAATTTCACTTCTGTAATTCCTCCGGTAGCTGACTGGGATGGAGACGGAAACTATTATGGATTATTGACATCATGGCGTTCAGTAAAACCAAATGGCTGGTCAATCCTAAGCACAGTAGCTGACGACGAAGCAAAACTAAACAGAGCATTGGCACTCTTTGACTACCAATACTCAGAAGAAGGCAACAAACTGATGAGCTATGGTCCCGATGCATGGATAGACGGCGAAATAGAATACCGTGGAGAAATGGTTCCAAAACTATCAGATGCAGCTATTGATGAGCTGACAAACCTGGCAAGCGGCAACTATACAAACTACTATCGTATGTGGCTGGGTGCAACATTCCCAATAGGCTATGTTAAAGAGCAAGGCATGGAATACCAAACAACAGCAGATGCAGGTAAGGTTGGGTTATCCTTAGTTCTAAGAGCAGTTGACCTAGGTACAGTAAGACACTTGGTGGTTGATGCTGCTACTGCACCGGAAGGCTACAGACCATTAGTACCATCTGCATTCCCATTGACAGCTGAAGAGGAAGCATTGCTTCAAGATAACTGCAGTGACTTGAATGTAGCATTCAAAAATGGTAACAACGATACAGACCGCATATTCTTCACAGACTATGTAATCTATGGATTCGGCGGAACAAACGCAAATGGCGAGAAGCTGATGTCTAAAGATGAAGTAATAGACTATCTGTACAACGAATTAGGCGGCAAAGTATTCATTGAAGTATACAGAAGTGCATACGCAAGAATACAATCACTAATGGACTAATAGCAAGTTCGACTAAAAAGACTATATACGTAAAAGGGGTACTCATCCCTTTTACGTATTTTAAAAGAATATGAGGTTCCCATGAAACAGAGACAAATGGTTTATCAAAAGTTCATAATATTTTCAGCATTAGTGCTGGCAAGTATATCGTTTTTGTATGCTCTTGGCTTTGCTACAGATTTATACAGCCTAAACTATCATTCGGACCCTAACAGTAGTCTGCTTTATGTAGAAGGCGCAGATTTATATTATCAAATACAACCTTTTAATAAGATACTGCTAAGAGATGCTGCAATACAATTTGTTTTGTGCATATTCATGTTTGCGGTTCTTACACATAGAAGAAGATTGTATTATGTATCAAACTACATAACATCAGTAGTTTTTGCCGGATTTGCCGGCTATCTAGGTGCATCTATTTTGGTAAACGCACTTTACATAAGGCAAAAATATTTAGAAATAGACTTTGAAAGAATGAAAGAAATAACAGAGATGCTTAAGCTAAGATTTGTTGATTCTACCTTTATGCTGGATTTCGGAATTGTACTATCATATGTTTTGTTTGCTCTTGCAGGTGGCATAATAGCGAATTTGATATGGAAAAGCGTGAACATGAGGAAAGAAAAAATGCAGGAGAAAGGAGCCTAGGAAATGAATAGAAACTCGGAAATAATGAGATATCAGTCCGATAAATTGTCCTATTGGTTATGCATATTCGGAATAATTTTTAATATAGTATATTTCGTGAGTATATACACAAATAGAGACATAGTGCCTGATGCAGTGATAGGCGCTGATGTGCTGATAAACATCATTTTTATGATGATAGCATTTTTAGCAAGCGAAAAGCTGAAACTATATGAAAAAAAGTGGAATGTATATGCTGTTCTCCTTGGTTTGGCTCAAATCGTTAGAGTACTTTGGCTGCCAGCACATTTCAAAAACCTTGAGATGCTGGTAGGAAGAAAATATATATTGATTGTAGTCTGGCTTCTAGTATCAGGCGGTGCTTTGGTTTTTGCAGGGCTAAATGCCACGATAAACAGCAAAATACTGAGCAAAATTGATGATGATGCCAGAGTGGGAGGATAATTTAGATGGCTGGATTGAAATTGGATGCAATTCACAAAATATATGACAATCAAGTACAGGCTGTATATGATTTTAATATGGATATTAATGACGGAGAGTTTGTTGTTCTCGTTGGTCCATCCGGATGCGGAAAGTCCACAACCCTAAGGATGATTGCTGGACTTGAGGAGATAACTGGCGGGAAAGTATACATAGACGATAAAGACGTGACGGACATGGCGGCAAAGGATAGAGACATCGCTATGGTGTTTCAAAACTATGCATTATATTCACATATGACAGTGTATGAAAACATGGGATTTAGCCTGATGCTGAGAAAAGTGCGCGAGGATGAAATACACGAAAAGGTGATGAATGCGGCAAAAATACTTGGTCTGACAGACCAGCTGAACAAAAAACCAAAACATCTATCCGGCGGACAAAGGCAGCGTGTTGCTGTGGGGCGTGCAATAGTGAGAGAGCCCAAGGTATTCTTATTTGATGAGCCTCTTTCCAATCTGGATGCGAAGCTTAGGGATTCTATGCGCAGAGAGCTGAAGCTTCTGCACAACAGACTGGGTGCAACTATTGTTTATGTGACCCATGACCAAATAGAGGCATTGACATTGGCAGACAGAATGGTGGTTATGGATAAAGGATTCGTACAGCAGATAGGCAAGCCCATTGATTTGTATGACTCTCCTGAAAATATGTTTGTAGCAAGCTTTATAGGCCTTCCTCCTATGAATTTAATTAAAATGCGTGTTTTGGAAGACTGCTCAATAAGAAATGGTGATATAATAGTAAAAGCAGATGAAAGACAAAAAAGGCTGCTTATAAACCATATAGATAAAATAATATACATGGGTGTTCGTCCTGAAAATATTAGACAAGGTGACGAGATGGAACTGGTCGTAAGAACGAATGAAAATCTAGGGCAGCATACTTTGGTGGATGGAAACATCGGCAAAAAAAGAGTGATGTGCAAGTTTAAAGGATGGCTGGACTGCAAGACAGGGGACAAAATAGGAGTTAGCTTTAATAAAGAGAAAATGCACTATTTTGATGCCGAAACAGGCCTTACAATAAGAGGGTGAGAAAATGAAAGACTTTTTACGCAAACAAATAGTTAATCTTAAAAGAGCGCCGCAGAGGATTCCTTTGGTAATACTGGTTATATGCTGTATTATTTATACGTTTAGTCTCACGGAGCATTCGAATGCATCTATGTATGTAAATGCAAATATTACTGCACTATATGTTTTCATAATAACTCTATCTTCTATGTTGGCGATTTTTTCATACATCAATGCATATTCGGGAGGAAAAGTGCACAAAGGAATGCTTATAGTTGCTATAGCAATAATATTGATTCAGGTTCTTTTCGGAGTATTATATCTGAAAGAAATGTTCTACGAAACTACGCTCAGGGAAAGCCCTGTGCCTATTACGCCGGATATTGCAAAATCTATGAACATGACAATGATTCATCTGGTGTCTTTGGGGTTTGCTCTGCTGGTCATTTTGCTAAAGCCTCTTTATCACAAGGCTTTGCTGCAAATAGACACTACAAGATATGACGTAGACGATTCCAACATCATTGATGATGTTTCAATATATGATGAATTTCCTGATGAGGACGAGCTGAACTGGTGAGGAGAAAACATTGGAGAATAAAGAATTTGTAGTGAAGAAAAAAAGGAAATTGCCTACATGGCTAAAAGCAGTGCTTATCAAGTTCTGGTTTGCCGGAGCGGTATATTTCTTTGTTGGCTGGGGACTTTTTTTGAATACTACAGATCAATTGGATTTGGCTTTAGTAATAGGCTTGGTGCTTGGTACGATTACAGACTTGATGGTAAATAGAATTTTTCATGGTATGGAGCATGTGGGAAATGAATACAGCATCTTTATGATGTTTCCCAAAAAGAATTTTGCTAGTTTCTTGCTCAACGTATTATACGGCATAATTTTATCGTTTATAGTTGCATATACTTATCATTTTATAAATGCTGCAATAATACAAATTAAGTATCTTCCTGAAACTTCTGTAGTACTAGGTGCTGAGCCCATTTTATTTGGTGTTTTTTGTATGTCATATGATATGCTGTTTTTGCTTGTCAAAAGGCTATTTAAAAAAGAGGCACAGAAAAATGAAAATTAAAAAAATATACGTATCATCCTGTTCTGCCGTTTTCGAGATTGAGAACGATATGTGCTTAAATTCACCGCAGAAATACAATGTTTATTTAAACGAAAAGATGGCGCTGGAGAATGTGGACACAAATGTGTTCTCTATATATAATTTGAATCCGGACACAGAATACGAAATAAAAATAAATTTATCCGAAGAATCTAACATTTTTAATACTAAAAAGGAAAGCTGCTGTATTAATGTGCTGGATTTTTATGCTGTTGGCGACGGCAAAAAAGACGACACAAAAGCAATACAGCTGGCTGTGAATACCTGCCCAGAAAACGGCAGAGTGCAGATACCAGCTGGGATATATCATATTTCACCAATTACCCTAAAAAGCAATATAACAATAGAGATTATGAAAGATGCAGTATTGCTGGGGAGCATGGATGAAGACGACTATTCCGTATTGCCGGGTGAAGTGCCAAGCAGCCAAGACGGCAAAAAACTGGAATGTGTCAGTTGGGAAGGCTGCCCTGTTGCTTCTCATCAGTCTCTTTTATCTGCATATCATGCACATGATATTCATATAGTGGGCGAAGGCATAGTGGATGGCAATGCACAGAATTCCACATGGTGGATAAACCCAAAACAAAGAAAAATAGCGCGCCCTAAAATATTTTTCACAAATAAATGCAGAAATATTTTTGTCAGCGGAGTAACATTTAAAAACTCTCCATGTTGGCACCTGCATCCTTATAATTCCACTGATTTAGGGTTTTATGATATAAAAATTATTGCTCCGAAGGATTCACCGAATACAGATGGATGCAACCCTGAATCATGTGATAGAGTCGAGATAATCGGTGCACACTTTTCTGTGGGCGACGATGCCATAGCAATAAAATCTGGCAAAATGTATGAAGGAAAAGCCAAAAATATCCCTGCATCAAATCATACAATCAGAAACTGCTTGATGGAGTATGCGCATGGTGCTGTGGTGCTGGGCAGCGAGATGAGCGGCGGTGTGAAGGATTTGTCCGTGACACAGTGCTTATTTAAAAATACAGACAGAGGGCTTCGAATAAAAACGCGAAGAGGCAGGGGAAAAGATGCTGTGATTGACGGCATAACATTTGAAAATATTATTATGGACGGAGTGCTGACACCGCTGGTTGTGAATATGTATTATTTTTGCGACCCTGATGGAAAAAGCGGGTATGTTCAAAACAAAAGTCCACTGCCGGTGGATGATAGGACACCGTATCTGGGCAGATTTTACTTCAGGAATATGGTGTGCAATGGCTGCTCTGTGGCAGCTGGGTTTTTCTACGGATTGCCCGAGCAGCCCATAGAGGAGATACAAATAGAGAATGTGAAAATAGCATTTAGGCAAGATGCAGAATACGGTCATCCTGCAATGATGTCGGATATTGAAGAATGCACTAAGCTTGGGCTATATTTTAATAACGTTAAGAAAGTGAAGCTTTCGAATATTGATATATCTGGTGCGGTAGGTGAAAAAGTGATAACCCAAAATGTTAGCGAAATTACGGAGCAATAGATGAAAATCGAAATAATAGAAAAATATATTAATAAGCTTTTGGCAGAGTCCACCCCTGATTGCCCTGTTTGGAATATTGAAAGATTGAGAAGCGGAGAAAAGCCGAAATGGAATTATATTGACGGCTGCATGATGACTGCACTTTTAAGGATGTATGAGCAGACAGGTGAAAGCAGATATTTTGACTTTGTGCATGAATTTATATCCGGCTTAGTTGGAGATGACGGAAAACTGGTAGGATATAAAGAAGAAGACTATAATCTAGACAATGTTTTCAGCGGCAATGCATTGATTGATGTATACAGAATCGGTAAAGAAGAAAAATACTTTAAAGCAATTAAATCCTTGCTATCTCAGCTGAAAAGCCAGCCAAGAACCAATACAGGCAACTACTGGCATAAGCTGATATACCCAAATCAAATATGGCTTGATGGGCTTTATATGGCACAGGTATTTCGATGCAGATATGAAAAATATTTTGGAATTGGCAGCGAATATGAAGACATATATATGCAGTTTAAAAATGTGAGAGAGCTTATGTTTGACGAGCAAAAGAAGCTGTATATTCACGCCTATGATGCAAGCGGAGAAGTATTTTGGGCGAAGGAAAACGGACAATCGCCAAATGCATGGCTCCGTGCAATAGGATGGTTTGCTGCAGCATTGGCAGATGTGCTGGAAGCGTATCCAGACGAATTGCAGGATGAAAAAAAATTCTTAAAGAATCAACTTTCAGAGATATTTGATGGAATTTTACCGTATTTAGATAAAGATTCTGGAATGTTCATGCAGGTAGTGGACTATCCTAAAAAGGATGGAAATTATCCGGAAACAAGTGGAAGTGCACTGATAGGGTATGCCATGATGAAGTCTGCAAGGCTGAAACACACCGACGAAAAATGGAAAGATATCGGGCAAAAATTATTTGAAAGTATCTGCAGAAAATATCTGAAAGAAGTGGATGGCAGCCTATCGCTTGGAGGCATATGTCTGGTGGCAGGGCTTGGGCCACAGGGAAATAAACGTAGAGACGGGACGATAGAGTATTATATGTCGGAGCCTATAGTAGAGAACGAAGCAAAAGGAATAGCGCCGTTTTTATATTGCTATGCAGAGAGCCTATATTAGAATAAATAGATAAAGAATATAGACTTAGGAAGGACTTTAAATGGATTTATTCATATCTTCTTTTGGGGTAATATTTCCTCTTTTGGCTATGCTACTTATTGGAATGCTCGCAAAGAAGCTGTCGATAATTAAGGATGGTGAGCAGACGGCGATAAACAGACTTTTTTCAAAAGTTATTATGCCATGCTTCATCTTTTCAAAAGTTTACTTAGGGGACATTAAAAACGGACTAAGATGGGATTTCACATCTTTTGTACTAGGCTTTGGTGTTTTTATGCTGGTAACGCTGCTGATACTTGTGCCTAAAATCGTGAAAGACAAGCGTAGGCAAATGGCGATACTGCTTTGCACCTGCAGAGCAAACACGGCAGTTTACGGTTTTCCGCTGGCGCTAGGGATATTGGGAGAAGCTGCGGCATATGATGTTATCATAATGCTTAGCCCTTTTATTTTGCTGCAAAATGCAGTGACAGCCATAATTGTATCTCGAAACATAGGAGAAGAAAAGACACACCCCATGAAGGTGGTGCTTTCTGTACTGAAAAATCCTTTCATAATAGCAGCTGCACTGGGAATAGGCATGCAGGCATTGTCAATTCATTTGCCGACCATGCTTTTTTCTCCTGTTAAATCAATTGGTTCAATAGCGACGCCTTTGTCTTTCTTGACATTGGGCACTACATTCGGATTTAAAAACTTGAAGAAAAATAGAAAAGCTATCACGTGGAGTGTGCTGACAAAGCTGGTATTTATACCACTTGTGGCAGTCAGCATAGGTGCATTTATTATCGGATTCAGAGGTATATCTCTGATGGCTCTGATGTGCTGCTTTGCAACACCTAGCTCTGTGAGCTCATATCCCATTACCAGTGCATACGGCGGGGACGACGAGCTTGCAGGAGAGATAGTGACATTTACGACAATTTTATCATTAATCAGCATGCTATTTTTAGTATATGGCTTTAGACTGCTAGAATTTTTTTAATTACATAATTAGTGAGGTTAAACATTATGAAAAAGAAATATGTACAGGTTGGAACAGGCGGAAGAGCAAAAATGTTCTATTCGGCAATAGCTACAACATATAAAGACACATGTGAGCTTTCAGCAATATGTGATGTCAGCCAGACAAGAATGGACTTTACAAACAAGACATTAGTGGGGGAATTCGGATATAATGCTGTGCCTACATATAACTACACGGAGTTTGACAAAATGATTGCAGACCATAAGCCGGACTGCGTGATAGTGACATCCGTTGATAGGACACATCATAGATATATAATCAGGGCTTTGGAGCTGGGCTGCGATGTTATCACAGAAAAACCAATGACCATTGATGAAGTGAAAGCACAGGCAATACTGGACACTGCAAATGAAACGGGCAAAAAAGTGAGAGTGACATTCAACTACAGATATGCACCATACAATACAAAAATAAGAGAACTGATAGAAAATGACACCATTGGAGAGGTATTCTCTGTTCATTTTGAATGGCTGCTGAATACGACACATGGAGCAGACTATTATAGAAGATGGCACAGAAATAAATCCAACAGCGGTGGGCTATTGGTGCACAAATCAACCCACCATTTTGACTTGGTGAATTTCTGGCTGGGCGCACAGCCAAAGATAGTGTTCGCATTTGGCGAGAGAAACTTTTACGGCATAGAAAATGCTGAAAGACGCGGAGTGAAAGATTTTTATTATCGCGCACATGGCAGTGAAGCCGCAAAAGGTGACCCGTTTGCAATTGACTTAGAAAGCAATGAAAGACTGAAAGGACTATATCTGGATGCTGAAGCAGACAGTGGGTATATAAGGGACTTAAGCGTATTTGGAGACGGCATCAGCATAGAGGATACTATGGGTGTCACTGTGAAATACAACACAAACGCAATACTGACATATTCATTGAATTCATATATGCCTTGGGAAGGATTCGTGGTGAGCATAAACGGATCTAAGGGCAGGATAGAGTATAAGGTGGTTGAAAAAGTATATATTAATGCAGGTGGAAGATCTGAACTGGAGGGTGCCGCCGAAAAGCACGAAATACGAGTATATCCAATGTTTGATGAAGCATACAAAGTGGACGTAGTGACAGGAGAGGGCGGACACGGCGGAGGAGACCCTGTGATGCTGGATTCCTTATTTGGCAATCCTGCGCCTGATAAATTTAAAAGAGAGGCTGACCAAGTGCAGGGAGCAATGTCGATACTTACAGGTATTGCGGCAAACAAATCTATAGCAAGCGGGCTGCCTATAAAGATTGATGATTTAATTAAATTCTATTAAGGAATATATTATGATAAAAGAGGAGATAAAAAGGAGGAGCATTCCGCCTTTGCTAGATGATGATTTATCTGCAGAAAAGTGGGATGAATCCAGAAAAAAGATAATAAAGATATTCAGTGAAAATGTGTATGGCAATACTCCATACAATATGCCTAAAACAGCTGGCAAAGTGGTGAGCGAGGACAAAATAACATTTGCAGGCAAGGCAACACATAGGAATATTCTGCTGTCTTTTGATACACCAAAGGGAGAGTTTTCTTTCCCTTTTGATATTGTATCGCCAAATACGGAAGATAAAGTGCCGCTTTTTGTTTTTCTTTCTTTTCACACATACAAAGAATCCTACGAAACGCCAATAGAAGAAATTATAGATGCCGGATATGCACTTGCAGTAATTCATTATGAGATTATTTCGCAAGACAATTTTGACATGCAGAGCAAGCTGGCTGGAATGTTCCCCAGAGCGGAGCATGGCGATACTTGGGGGAAATATGGCATTTGGGCATATGCGCTATCCAGAGTGATGGACTATGTGCAGACGCTAACATATATAGACCATAAAAGTATAGCATGTGTAGGACATTCCAGACTGGGTAAGACTGCCCTTTGGTGCTGTGTTCAGGATGATAGATTTTGTGCAGTATTTGCAAACAACTCTGGTTGCTCCGGTGCTGCTATCACTCGAAGGAAAAGGGGTGAAACTGTAAAAGACATTTGCACCAAATTCCCCTATTGGTTCTGCGAAAACTACCAGCAGTTTATGGACAGAGAAGATGAAATGCCATTTGACCAGCATCAGCTGGTGGCGGCAATGGCACCAAGGCTTTTTTATACGTGCTCAGCCAGCAAAGACATATGGGCAGACCCTGAAAGTGAATATATTTCGTGCTTGCTTGCAAGCGAGATTTATGAGAAAATGGGGCTGCAGGGATTTTTGGCGGAGGATAGATATCCAGTTGTAGGAGATGTTTTTAACGAAGGAAGAATTGGATATCATATGCGATATGGCGAACATTTTTTAAGCAGATATGATTGGAACAAATTCATAGAATTTATGAATAAACATATAGAAAAAGGATAAATATATGATAATTAAGCAAGTAGATTTATATAAGGAATTAAACAGAGAGAAGCTAAACGGAAGCAAAGGATTGCTGACAATGTATTTGCCGGATAATTATTCGGAGATAAACGAAGAAAGAAAAAGACCTGCCATTTTAATTATGCCCGGCGGCGGATATATTTTGGTTTCGCCAGGGGAAGCAGAGCCAATTGCCATGAGGTATTTAGCTAGAGGATTTGCAGTGTTTATTCTGGACTATGCTGTAGCGCCTGCAAAGTATCCCACGGCCTTTTTGGAGGCTGCGATGGCAATGATATATATCAGAGAGTATGCAGAGATTTTTAACGTGCACAAAGAAAAAATAGCTGCACTGGGATTTTCAGCAGGCGGACATCTTTGCGGCTGCCTAGCTACATTATTTGGCGAAGATGTAATAAAGGAAGCTTTCGGCGAGAAGTCAAGCATGGCAAAACCGAATGCCGCAATACTATCATACCCTGTTATTACATCTAAAGAGAAAGGACATCAAGGTTCGTTTGAAAATCTATGTGGAGATGATGAAGAGCTAAAAAAATATTTATCGCTGGAAGATAGAGTGACTCCACAGAGCGTACCTGCATTTATATGGCATACATATGAGGACGGTGCCGTGCCTGTTTACAATTGCTTGGCAATGGCACAATCCTATGAAAAAAATCGAGTTCCTTTTTCTCTGCATATATTTGAAAAGGGACAGCACGGGCTTTCTACTGCGGATGGTGAATCCCACAGAACAGATGAATTGCCCGCTGTAAGCACTAATCTGACCAGATGGATTGATATGAGCATAGACTGGCTGGAAGACAGAGGAATAAAAACGGCAGACTGAAGATTTTATATTATTTTTAGCATTATTGAAAATATATTAGGATATCTATGAATAGGGCACTCTTTTTGTGCTCTTTCTGCATTTATACAGCCTAAATAAATTATAATTATTGATTTATAGGATATAAAAATGATAAAATCACATAAAGATATTTAAAAGGAAAGCATAATGAAGATAGTTAAATTTCTATATGAAAGCAAAATATTTTGGGGGATGCTGGATGACGCCAAAAGCACGATATATTCAAATAGCAGTCTTTTGGAGAATCCTGATAGCTTTGAAATAGTGGTCGAGATATTTGAAAAGGCAAAGAATGAGAAAAAACTGCTGAAAGATGAATTCATCTTTAGTGATGTAAAACTTTTAGCTCCGGTGAAGCCTACAAAGAACATTTTGTGCATCGGCAAAAACTATTACGATCACATTATTGAGTTCGATGGAAGCAGCGACGATGTGGCAAAAGTGAAAGAAACGCCGATATTTTTCTCCAAGGCACTATCAAGCGTGACTAACCCCGTGGACATGGTATATTTACATGAAAATGCATGCACAGATGTGGACTATGAAGCTGAGCTAGCAGTTGTGATAGGCAAAAAAGGAATAAATATAAAGGCAGAGGAGGCCTTGGATTATGTTTATGGATATACAATATTAAACGATGTGACATCCAGAGACCTTCAGGAAAAACACCAGCAATGGTTTAAGGGCAAAAGCCTGGATACACACTGCCCTATAGGCCCGTGGATAGTGACCAAAGATGAAATAGCAGATGGAAATAATCTTAGTATAAAATCATATATAAATGGCGAGTTGCGTCAGGATGCAAACACCACATTGATGATGCACGATATACCTGCGCTAATAGTGCAGCTCTCAAAGGGTATGACACTGAACGCAGGGGATATAATAGCTACAGGAACTCCACAAGGTGTGGGCAAGGGGTTTAATCCACCAAAGTATTTGAAAGCAGGCGACAAGATGGAGATTGTAATTGATGGCATTGGTTCTCTAGTAAACACTGTGGCATCTTCAATATAATTATAGCTGGGAGAAAACTATGGAAAACATGACTTTGCAAACTGTTGAAAGAGCTCTGATGGTATTGGAGATAATTTCGACGCAGCCAAGAAGCCAAAAAGAGCTGGAAGATATAACAGGATTCAATAGAAGCAATGTTCGCCGCTTGGTTTTTACTTTGCTTAAAAACGGATATATTGAAAAGAGTGCAAGCACCAATAAATATAAACTAGGGCTAAAACTAGTTGAGCTAAGCAGCCTGCGCCTTAATCAAGTGGAGCTGAAAACCGAAGCAGTTCCGATGCTAAGAGAGCTATCTATGCAGACAAATCAAGTGTGCCATATGGGCATATATTCCCATGGCGAGGTAGTATATATAGAGAAAATTCAGCCCATTAATTCCATAAGCATGTTTTCATCTATCGGAAAAAGGCTGCCTGTATACAACAGCTCCATGGGCAAGGTACTGCTTTCGCAGTTCAGTGATGAGGAAGTGATATCTATATTAAAATCGATCGAGATAAAGAAAATCACAAAAAATACTCATACGAAAATTGATGACATTCTAAAAGAAGTACAGCAAGCCAGAAAGGATGGCTACGCCGTGGACAATGAAGAAAACGAAGAGCATATTTTTTGCGTAGGTGCACCAATATATGACTATAGAAACAAAATAGTAGCTGCAATCAGTACGTCCAGCGACAGCAGAGGAAGCATTGATAAAGGCAGTGCAATAGTCTCTAAAGTCAAAAATACAGCTTATGAAATTTCAAAATGCTTGGGATATAATAAATAGGAAAAAATATAATAGAGTGATGTATAACAAGACAATATTGTCTTGTTTTTTATTTTTATCCTATTGACGCAAAAGGTTGAAAATATTATAATGTTCATATAAAGACATAGACGGTCATATAGTGACACTTTGGAGGTTGTTATGGAAGCTTTAAGAGATAAACTAGGAAAGATTGGTCTTATTCCTGTAGTAGTTTTTGAAAAGGCAGAGTATGCTCTTCCCACAGCAAAAGCCATGATAGATGGCGGACTGCCTGTGATGGAGGTGACACTGCGAACCGACGCCGCACTGGAATCCATGAAATTAATCAAGGATAAATACCCGGAGATAATTTTGGGTGCAGGTACTGTGCTAAATGTAGAGCAGACAAAAAACGCAGTAGAAGCCGGATGCGAATTTATAGTAAGCCCGGGATTCAATGATGATGTTGTTCAGTATTGTATAAATAATAACATTTTGGTCACTCCAGGATGTGTGACCCCCACAGAGATAGAGCACGCATTATCATTTGGTATAAATGTGATTAAATTTTTCCCTGCCAGCATATATGGCGGAATGAAAGCGTGCAAGGCATTGAATGGACCATACAGGATGGTTAAATTTGTGCCGACAGGCGGAGTGAGCCTAGATAATTTGACAGAATACGCAGATAAAGAATTTATCCATGCAATAGGCGGCGGCTGGCTTTGCAACACTGCAGACATGGCAAACGGAAACTACGCCAAAATAACTGATATAGTCAAAAAATCTATTGAAGTGCTGCTTGGCTTTGAAATAGCACATGTCGGCATTAACATGGATAATAAAGAAGTGTCTATGGAGCTGACAAAAGAGCTGTCTTATGCATTTGGCATAGGGATGAAGGAAGGCAATAGCTCCAACTTTGCAGGATCTTTTTTGGAGGTGCTGAATAGACAATATAAAGGAAAAAATGGTCATATAGCCATAAGAACCAATAATATTGATAGAGCTGTCTATTATCTGGAGCAGCGTGGATATAAAATGGATGAAGAATCGACGACTGAAAAGAACGGCAAAAAAATGGCTGTATATTTAGAGAATGAATTTGGTGGATTCGCTATTCACCTACTGCAGAAGTAAGGAGGACAATATGGGCAAATATGTTACATTCGGCGAAGTGATGCTTAGGCTGAAATCGCCGGATCATGAAAAACTATTTCAATCGCCACAGCTAGAGGCCACATTCGGAGGCGGCGAGGCAAACGTGGCGGTATCATTAGCAAATTACGGATTGGATGCACAGTTTGTATCCGCATTGCCGGAAAACGACATAGCAGACGCATGCATTAGAGAAATAAGAGGCTTTGGCGTGGACACTACAAGAATAGTTCGCCGACCTGGACGTGTAGGAATATATTTTCTGGAAGCTGGAGCAAACCAAAGACCATCAAATGTGGTCTATGATAGAGCAGAGTCATCTATTGCCCTGATGGAAATGGGCGAAGTAGACTGGGATGAAATTTTTAAAGATGCCAAGTGGTTTCATATTTCCGGCATCACTCCTGCAATCAGCAAAAAAGCAAAAGAGCTTTCACTTCAGGCTGTGAAAAAAGCACAGGAGAAGAATGTGACTGTATCGTGCGATTTTAATTATCGTAAAAAGCTTTGGAAATACGGTGAAACATCAGTAGAGGTGATGAGTGAACTAGTGAAATATGTGGATGTGGGCATAGCCAATGAAGAGGACTGCCAAAAGTCACTAGGCATAAATGTGGATGTGAATGTAGAGAGCGGCTCATTGGACACTGATAAATACAAACTGCTTGGCGAAAAAGTATTGGCGGCATTTCCGAACTTGAAGATGATAGCTATAACACTGAGAGAAAGCAAATCAGCTGATATAAACGGCTGGGGAGCATGCCTGAATGATAGAGGAAATTTCTATCTGTCAAAAAGATACATGATGAACGATATAATAGATAGAGTAGGCGGCGGCGACTCATTTGCTGGTGGATTAATATATGGTCTTAACTCCTACAACAATAAACAAGACGCACTGGAATTTGCAGTTGCTGCTAGCTGTTTGAAGCACTCTATCAGCGGAGATTTCAACAGAGTGAAGCTGGATGAAGTTAAAAAGCTGATGGGCGGAGATGGCACAGGCCGCGTGAACAGATAACAACAACAATGATATAATGAGATTTTTCATTAAGTTACTCACTTAATAGCCATGCATTCATATAAATGTATGGCTCTTTTCTTTTTTATTAAATATGCTTTGTTAGACAATAGAGTTGTTACTTGACAAATAAAAACGTATGTTCAATAATAGTCTATAAACATGTGTTTTATGAGGGGTTCTATTCAATCAGTAAAAAGTATTATGCCTGATATACTGATATTGAAAAATGAAGAGAAAATGCAATTATTCGACCTTATTGGATAAGCGATTACTCTTACATCAATGTCTAAATCTTTCATATCGATAGCCGTCAGCAAAGATTTGCTGAGGGTATTGCTTGTATTCATTGTGGATGCATGGATGTTATCAAGCATGGAAAAAAGAATGATGTTCAACGGTTCAAGTGTAAGGACGGCGGAAAAGACATTCAATGACCTTACGCTTTCACCTATGTCAAATTCTAAATTCGACACAGATGTTTGGCTTAATTATGCTAAAAGTATGATTTTAGGATTTTCGATAAGGAAATCTGCTAAAATAGTAGACATAATGGCGTATCCACAAAATATCTTGATAACTATCTTCATTGGTTCAAGTGGCTTGAATCCTCTACTACTGAAAAAGATATTACTAAGGCAAGACATATGATTATAAGTAGTGCTACAAAGTTAACCGATACAAGATTAGAACATTATAAAACAAGGACTGCAAATTATGTATAATGTTGAGTAAATCAAATACTAACGCAAGTGCGTTTGTGGCGGAGGTTCTTTATGCCAACAAAGACTAAAATAAAAATTGTAGATAACAATCAATTGAGAGGAGAAATTGATGAATTGTATAAAAAAACGAGCCAAGTAGATTTAGCAAAATGGTCGTTATCTATTGCTAAACACATACTGGATATTGTCGGTATTGATTATAATTCAGTTGATGATATTGTTGATGGATTTCACATAAATGAATTATGGCAATTGGACAAAGCAAGAATGCACGATGTTAGACAAGCAGGACTTAAAATCCACAAACTTGCACGAGAATGTGATGACGAAATTCAGAAAACGGCATTAAGAGTTGCAGGACAGGCAGTAGGAAGTGGACACATGAGAGAACACTCAATGGTGGCATCAGATTATGCTGTTAAAACAATAGGATTGCTTAACTCAAATGATGTCAAAACTATAACCCGTGAACGAGAATGGCAACTCAACGAATTAAAAAGAATATTTAATCACGAGTAGGAATACAACTCTAAACCAAACCCAAGTAAAGGAAATCACACATTTTAACATGATTTCTCTATTTGTGCTCACGAACAACACTATTGTTTAACAGAGCCTTAAATTAAAATGCAAGCTGAAAACAGGCATTGCATAACCAAATTCAATTATATTAGTGATAATTATAAAAATATTCCATTTCGCATATATAATACAAGTAAGTTTTAAATAACTAAAATATGTTTATTAGATTATTGTGACAACATCACAAAATTGATTTAGTAAAATTTATTATAATTAATACATAGATATAATAAAAAGGATTAGAGAGGTATTTATGACTAATACAATAATAATAGATGGAAACACTATATATGACTATTTTATCTCGGGAGCCAAGCGACTAATAGGCTCGGAGAGAAATTTAAACAGTATAAATGTTTTCCCTGTTGCAGATGGCGACACGGGCACAAATCTGGCACTTACAATGAAAATGATAATACTGAAGTCCAAGAAAAACAAAAATCTAAACGATACACTGTCTTCCATTTCGGAAACAGCCATAGAGAATGCCTATGGAAACTCGGGCATGATATTTGCACAGTTTCTAAATGGCTTCTTTATAGAGACTAAAGCAAAAGAAAGCATAACTAGCAAGGAATTTGCAGAAGTGGCACGAAAAGCGGCTGGGCATGCCTACAATGCGGTGGGTTCTCCAAAAGAGGGGACGATACTTAGCGTGATGAGAGACTGGGCAAACGAACTGAGCAGGGCGTTAGATTCATTGGATTTTGAAAAAGGTATTAATGATTCAGTAGAAAAAGCACGCGTTTTTGTGGAAAAAACAAAATATAAAATGAAGGTTTTTGTGGAAAATAACGTCGTTGACGCTGGTGCAAAAGCCTTTTTAATTTTTCTCGAAGGAATGCATGAATTTTTGAAAAAAGGAAAAGTGGACGAAAACTACACTACTGACTACATAGAGCTGGAAGCGCATGAGAATACACTTAAAAATGTAGAAGTAGAAAAAAATAGATATTGTTCGCAGTTCTATATAGAGACCAAACACGAGACTGAAGATATCAAAAAGGCAATTGTCGAGCTTGGCGATTCGTTTGTTATCACCAGCAAAGACAACCATGTGAAAATACATATACACACCGACAGCCCTGATGTGATTATGGCTGAGCTGGAGAAAAAGGGCACAGTTATTTCTCAGAAAATCGAGGATATGAAGCTGATGAACGGCATAATACACAATAGAAAAAACAAAATAGGAATAGTTACGGATTCAATAGCAGACATCACACAAGAAATGATAGATGAAAATCAAATTACCGTAATACCAATGAACTTGGTTTGTGATTCTACATTATATCTGGACAAGATAACCATGACACCGGATTATTTCTATAAAAAGCTAAATGAATATAAGATGAACCCGACCAGTGCACAGCCTTCATCTGCTGTAATAGAGAAAACATTTGAGATGCTTCTGGAGCACTTTGATTCAATCATTGGGATTTTCGTTTCCAAGAAAATGAGCGGCACATACAATAGCGCCAGCAAAGTGGCAAAAAGGCTTTCGAAAAAAGGCAAACGCATTTCTGTTATCGATTCCAAGCTAAACTCCAATGCAGAAGGACTGCTTGTTGCAGAGGCTGCCAGACTGGCAGGGGAAGACCTGCCTCACAATGAAATAGTGGATAGGCTGGAAAAAACAAAGGAAAACACTAGGATATTTGTGAGCCTAAAGGATTTGGGACCTATGATTAAAGGCGGGAGAATATCCAAAACCGCTGGTATGGTGCTAAGCAAGATAAAGCTGCAGCCTGTAGTATCTATAGACAGCAACGGAAAAGGAATAGTATACAAGAAAACCTTATCTCAAAAAGCTGCTGTAAAGAAGATATTAGATGACATTAAAAGAGATAAAAAAGAAAGCGGAATATTAAAATATTCTATAGTATATTCTGACTCCAAAGAAGACATAAAAGAATTTACGCAGCAACTGAAAAAGACAATAGGATTTGACCCAAGCTACATAGCACCTATTTCCCCTGTAATAGGACTGAATTCCGGTAATGGTGCATTTGCAATATCTTATATTAAAGGAGGCAAGACATGATTTTGCAAACTGCGATAATTTTGTTTGCGTATTTCACGTTGTGGTATGTTGCAGGCATTATTATAAAAAATGCATCTATAATAGATATAGGCTGGGGCTTGGGATTTGTGCTTTTGGCAGTAGTAGGATTTGCACAGAAT
Organism: Eubacteriales bacterium; assembly: GCA_040883315.1. Lineage (GTDB taxonomy): Bacteria > Bacillota > Clostridia > Christensenellales > UMGS416 > JAFGUF01. The sequence goes on along the minus strand of JBFLKU010000018.1, from coordinate 16,930 downwards.
ATTACTGTGGCTTCTGCTATAGTAACACTGCTAGTTTCTATATGGGGGATTCGATTGGCATACCATATATTCAAAAGAAATGCAGGCAAGCCTGAGGACTTTAGATACGCTAATTTTAGGAGAGAATGGGGAAAAACATATTATATTAGATCGTTTTTCCAGCTGTTTATGTTTCAGGGGCTGATGATGTTTATCATATCTCTTGGCTTCCTATATGCCAATAAATCCGGTGAAACAGACAGTATAGTTTTATTTGTCACAGGCTTATTGGTATGGGTTTTAGGCTTTGCATTTGAGACAATTGGAGATATGCAGCTGAAAAAATTTAAACAGAATAAGGACAACAAGGGAAAGATAATAACAACAGGGCTATGGAAATACACACGTCATCCAAATTATTTTGGCGAGGCGGTGCTTTGGTGGGGCATCTTTTTGATGGCTATTGCATGCAAAGCGCCATGGTTTGTGATTTTTAGCCCTATAACTATAACTTTGCTAGTCAGGTATATTTCTGGAGTACCTATGCTGGAGAAAGCAATGGAGAAAAGAGAAGGATTCAAAGAGTACGCACAAAAGACAAATATATTCGTACCATGGATACCGAAAGGAGAAAAGAATGAGTAAAAGAGTTTCTATAACGCTGCAGATAATATTTTTTGCAGCATTTATAGTTTTGCTGGCTGCTATAGTATATGGTGTGGTTGAGCGAGACATAATGGCAGAGGGCAGCGTAATGCTTGATATATTCTGGGGACAGTTTACCTTTGTGGATATATACGTATCATTTATTGTGTTTTATCTATGGGTTATTTTCAGAGAGAAATCTGCATTAAAAAGCATAATATGGTTTGTGCTAATAATGTTTGGAGGCAGTATGGCAATATGTCTATATCTATTCCTAGCTGTCAGATCATCAAAGGAAAGCTGGGGCAGGCTGCTGGCGGGCAACAGGATGGAGGAGATTTATGATAAATAGCATATTACAGTATTTAATAGTATTTGCGATATTTTTAGTGATTGACTTTGTGTGGCTAGGATTAGCTGCAAAAAAACTATATAGCAAAAATTTAGGATATTTAATGAAAGAAAAGCCTAATTTCGTGGCTGCATTTGTTTTTTATTCTATATTTGTGGTTGGACTGATGGCGTTTGTAATAAATCCCGCAATCGAAAAAGGTAGTCTATTAGATGCTTTAAAATGGGGAGCACTATATGGATTTGTTACATATGCTACATATGATTTGACAAACCTAGCTACAGTGAAGGACTGGCCTATTAAAATTACATTAATTGATTTGCTGTGGGGTACTTTTGTTTCATGTGCCACATCAGTTTTAGGATATATAGCAATTAGCACAATTTGGTAGAGCAAAATGAAAATAGGATATGCCTGTATCACGCTGGGTGTGCCGGGAGTTGGGATGCAAACCTGCAGACTGAAAAACGCCAGCGATAGAAACATTAGAAGTATAATTGAAAATAACCTGAATGCATTGAAAAAGCAGATAGAATATAATGCTGAAAGTAATATAATGCTTTTTAGGATAAGTTCCGATATCATTCCGTTTGCTAGCCACCCTGAGGTATCGTATAGATGGTGCGAAGCCTTCAGAGACAGGTTACATGAAATAGGAGAAGTAATAAGAAAATCGGGCATGAGAGTATCAATGCATCCGGGGCAGTATACTGTACTGAACTCTATAAATGAAGATGTGGTAGATAGAGCAGCTGCAGATTTGAAATATCATACGCATCTTTTGGACTGCCTAGAGATGGACGCCCAAAGCAAGGTGATACTGCACGTTGGCGGAGTATATGGAGACAAAAACGCAGCAGTTGATAGATTTATAGAAAACTATAAAAAGCTGGATAATGCTATAAAGAACCGACTGATTATAGAAAATGATGACAAGCACTATAATATAGAGGATGTACTTAATATCTCAGAGCAATTAGAAATTCCCGTGGTTTTTGACAACCTGCACCATGAAATAAACCCGCCATCAAAATTCAAAACACAGACAGAATGGATAAAAGAAGCAGGGAAAACATGGAGTGAAAGAGACGGACAGCAAAAGATACATTATTCTCAGCAGGACAGAAGCAAAAGAGCAGGAGCGCACTCCAGAACCACAGCAATTGATGAATTCAAGCAGTTTCTAAATGAATTGCCGAAGTATGATTTGGATATAATGCTGGAGGTGAAGGACAAAAACTTATCTGCAGTGAAGTGCTTACTAACACTGGATGAAAGTAAACAAATAAAGCATCTTGAGAAGGAATGGGCAAAATATAAATACTATGTTTTAGGCAAAGATCCAAAGGCGTATCTGGAAATACGAGAGCTTTTGAAGGACAAAAAAGCCTATCCGGCAGATGAATTCTACAAAATTGTAGAAGATGCTATAAATGCACAGAGCATGATAAAGAACGAAATAAATGCTGCACAGCATGTGTTTGGATACTTTAAGAGAGAAGCTTCATTTATAGAAAAAAGACGAATACTGGGAAGTATAGAAAAATACAAAAACGGAAAAACCAAACTGGAGAATTTAAAAAAATCATTATACAAACTAGCGGAAAAATACGACAATGAATATCTTTTAAATTCATACTATTTTATTGAAATATAAAACGAAAAGGAGAATATATAATGGATAAAAAACTTACATTACTGAAAATATTTAATGCACTGGCTTTTGCCGTGATGGTCACCATAAATGCACTGGCAAACATTTTGCCGATTAATAATATCTCAACAGGAGAGGTGTCTGATTCCTATCCGAATCTATTTGCACCTGCCCCGATTACATTTGCCATATGGGCAGTGATATACCTTCTATTAGCATTATTTGTTTTATACAGCTTTGGTTTATTTAAGGGCAAAAAAGGCTATAGCAGTGAGGCAATAAAAAGAATAAAGTATTGCTTTATTATATCATCTGTCGCAAACTCCGCATGGATATTTGCGTGGCATATCCAAATGATAGGATTAACCTTAATATTGATGGCAGTAATATTTGCTACGCTTTTGCTGGCATATATCAGAATAGGAAGCGAAAAGCTGAGTGCAAAGGAAAAAGTATTTGTAAAGCTGCCTTTCAGCGTTTATTTTGGATGGATAACCATAGCAACTATTGCAAACATCACAACGTATTTAGTAAGCATTGGATGGAGAGGATTTAACATTGCAGAGCCTGTATGGATGATTATTATTGTAGTCGCAGGTCTTCTTATTGGTGGTGCTACGACTATTATTAAAAAAGATGTGGCATATGGATTGGTGATAGTATGGGCGTATGCAGGAATTTTAATTAAGCATTTAAGCCAAAGTGGATTTGCCGGGGAGTATACAGGCGTGATAATTACTGTATCAGCTTCTCTGGTGCTTATGGCTGCAGGCGTGGTTTTGGCGGCGGCAAAGCAGATGAAGCAGGCAAAAAACCAATAAATTTGTAAATACAATTTATAAAATATATGATATGATATTTAGGAAATAGGATTTGAATATCATATCATTTTTTATTGCTCAAATTAATATATTGGCGAGGTAGAATATTGAACATTAAGGATATAAAATGCTTTTTACTGGACATGGATGGCACTTTTTATTTAGGGCAAAAATTGATAGACGGTGCACTGGATTTTTTAGATATTCTGCAACGCAAAAATATAGAGTTTTTGTTTCTTACCAATAATTCATCCAAAAACAAAGCTGCATATAAAACAAAGCTACAAAGCCTAGGATGCGAAATAGATGAAGAAAAGGTATTCACATCCGGTGAAGCCACAACAATTTATCTGAATAGCATTAAGCCGCAAGCAGATATATTTTTGCTAGGTAATGAATTCCTGTTTGAAGAGTTTGAAAAAAGTGGCTTTAGGCTAGTGAATGATACAGATATAAGACCTGATTTCGTGGTGTTGGGATTCGATACTACATTAACATATGAAAAAATCTGGAAGGCATGTGACTGGCTGAGAGAAGACGTGCCATATATTGCTACGCATCCGGATTTCAATTGCCCGCTGGAGCACGGAAAATATATGCCTGATACAGGAGCTATGATTGAAATGATTGCCGCATCTACGGGGAAAAGACCGCATATAGTAGGAAAGCCCAATAATGACATAGTGGATGCTATATGCAAAAAATACGGATACAGAAAAGACGAGCTTGCAATGGTGGGAGACAGGCTATATACAGATATAAAAATAGGTGAAACAGCCGGCATAATATCTATACTGGTGCTTACGGGCGAGACCAGCATGGAAGACTATGATGCATCGGAAATAAAGGCGGACTATATTTTTCCGTCCATAAAGGAGCTGGGGCAAGAGCTGCAGAAACAATACGGAAAATGAGCAAGGAGATATATATGAACAGGATAAATATTAAAGAAAAATTTAATTTGTTTAATGAACAGTGGACACCTAAGATAATTGCTGAGCTAAATGATTCCTATGTGAAGATTGCCAAGATAAAAGGAGAATTTACATGGCATAAGCATGAAATGGAGGACGAGATGTTCTTTGTTGTTTGCGGCAAGATGGATATGAACTTCAGGGATAAAATAGTAGAGCTGAAAGAGGGCGAAATGATAGTAGTGCCCAAGGGAGTGGAACATATGCCCTCCTGCGAAGAAGAAGTGCAAATAATGATGATAGAGAAAAAAACTACACTGAATACCGGCGACGTGGTGAATGAAAAAACAAAAAATGAACTTGAATGGATATAAAAGAGGAGTTTCATAAATATACCTCTAAATATAAAGTGAAATATTATTTTAATAAACTTGTAGGAGAAATGAATGCTGACGGAAATACAGATAAAAAAACTGTTGGATCAAATGAATCTTGAAGAAAAGATTGGAATGATTCATGGAGATGAAATATTCGCAACAAAGGGAGTTAAGAGACTAAACATACCTCCTCTAAAAATGTCAGATGGACCTAGGGGAGTGCGCAGGGAATTTGTGGGCAAAACATGGCAGGGCAAAGAACTATCCGATGATAGTGTATCATATTTCCTTTCAAACACCGCGTTGGCTGCCACATGGAGCAAAGAACATGCATATACTTTTGGCAAGGCACTGGGCGCAGAAGCCAGAAGCAGAGGAAAGGATGTTATTTTAGCACCGGGCGTGAATATTATAAGGTCACCTTTGTGCGGACGGAATTTTGAATATATGAGTGAAGACCCATATCTGATAAAAGAGATTACAGTACCTATCATAAATGGTATACAGGAAAACGATGTGGCAGCATGTGTCAAGCATTTTGCCGTGAACAATCAGGAAACAGACCGACTGAAAGTAAACGTGGAAACAGACCAGAGAAGCCTAGAAGAGATATATTTTCCAGGATTTAAGGCTGCAGTAGAGCTGGGCAAAAGCTACACTATAATGGGTGCATATAATAAACTGCACGGAGATTACTGCTGCGAAAGCGAATATCTGCTAAAGGATATTCTGCGAGACAGATGGAATTATGATGGAGTGGTGATATCTGACTGGGCTGCATGCCACTCCACAAAGAAGGCGGCAGAAGCTGGGCTGGATATAGAAATGAGCGTAGCGACAGACTTTGATAATTACTATTTTGCAGATAATTTATACAATATGGTTGAAAAAGGCGAGATAGACCAAAGCGTTGTTGATGAAAAAGTGCTGCACATATTAAATCTGATGAACAAGCTGAATATGCTAGATGGAACAAGAAAAAAAGGCAGCAGAAACACATCGGAGCACCAGCTGGGTATATTAAGAGCGGCAGAAGAGAGCATTGTTCTGCTAGAGAACAAAGACAATATTCTTCCCCTTGATGCTGCAAAGTTAAAGTCAATTGCTATAATAGGCGAAAATGCCGTGCGTGCACATGCAAGCGGCGGCGGAAGCGCAGAAATCCGTGCACTGTATGAGCATACGCCATTGGCTGGCATCAGCATGTATTTGGGCGGAAATGCAGAGATAGCATATGCGAAAGGATATACTAGCGAAAAAGACGTGGACAAGCACAGATATTTCGATTTACGGGAGGAAGCAAGAAGAATAGCCTGTGCACACGATTTGGTAATATTTATCGGCGGGCTCAACCATGAACATGATGTGGAAGGCAAAGACAGAGTGGAGTATGCCCTGCCGTATGAGCAAGATCAATTAATAGAAGCAATAAGTCAAGTAAATGAAAACCTTATAACCATTAATCTAAGCGGATCAGCAGTGGACTTGAGCACGACGAAACGATGCTCAAAGGCGTTGATACAAACATGGTACAACGGAATGGAGGGCGGACGAGCATTGGCAAATGTATTGTTTGGTGACGTCAATCCGTCTGGAAAGCTTCCATTTACTTTTGCACAAAAGCTGGACGACTATTCGTCTCATTCTATAGGTGAATTTCCAGGCGGAGAAAGCGTTAATTACAATGAATCAATATTTGTAGGATATAGGCATTTTGACACGCGAAACATCCAGCCTCTGTATGCCTTCGGATACGGCAAAAGCTATACGGAGTATGAATACAGCAATTTGAAGATAACAAATTCAGCTGATGGCATATCGGTAAGCTTTGATATAAAAAATACTGGGGAATACGACGGCAAAGAAACAGCACAGCTCTATATAAAACAAACAAAATGTACAGAGCCAAGACCTGAAAAAGAGCTGAAAGGCTTCGCGAAAATCAGCCTTAAAAAAGGCGAAATGAAAGGTATAGAAATGTCACTTTCAGACGAAGATTTTTCGTATTTCAGCAGCCAGACAAATGAATGGGTTTGTGAAAAAGGTGAATTTGAAATATTGATTGGTTCATCTAGTGATGACATAAGGATAAAGCGGAGTATTAAACTATAAAAAAAGATAGAATCATTGCCTAGCATCGCTAGTATAGTGGCAATATAAATATATAAGAAAATATCCGATAGAATTTTTGACTATATAATTAATGGAGAACAGGGAATTCCTTTGTTATCCTTTCTTTACACAAATGCAGAATAAATAGGAAATTTATAGCTTTGTTAAATAGTAAATACGTATATCATTTTCAAGAGAAGAGAAAATATATAGTAAAAAAGTATACTAATATCTAAAAATATTCAATTGATAATTATTATGATATGTTATAATAATTAAGGATTACTAGCAAAACGGGAGAAGGAGAAGGAACGTATGTTAGATAATAATGGCAGCATGTACAAAGTCTTTCTGGTGGAGGACGAGATTGTGGTGCGCGAAGGCATACGTCAAAATATATTTTGGGAACAGTATGGTTTCTCCTACGCAGGCGATGCACCGGATGGAGAGCTAGCACTGCCGATGATTCGCCAGATACAGCCGGATTTGCTAATAACAGATATTAAGATGCCTTTTATGGACGGACTGGCACTGATTGAACTTGTTCGAAAAGAGCTGCCTAGAACAAAAATTGTAATCATTAGCGGATATGATGATTTTTCATATGCACAGCAAGCCATCCGAATGGGTGTAGAGCAATATTTGCTGAAGCCTATTATGAAGGACAAGATGGTAGAGCTTTTGGTTTCCCTCCACGAAAAGATGGAGACAGAAAAACAACAGATTGAATATTTTGCAAAGTTTCAGCGAGAGGCACAGGAATACGAAGCATTCTCTAGAAGGAGACTGTTTGAGAAGATTGTAACTGGCGGACTTAGCATTTCCGAGATATATGAAAAAGCCAAAACATTGGATATAGATTTAAATGCACTTTATTATAATGTGGTTCTTTTTTCTGTAAATAGTGCTGGATACAATAGAAGCGTGCCGGAGAGCTACACAGACACAATTGCTACTGTGCAGGAAAAGGTGATGCAGTTTATAGTAAACCATTCAGAGCTGATTTTATTCAGATGGAACGTAAGCACATATGCAGTGCTTGTGAAGGGTGAACAGGACAACATTAATGAGAGAACAGTAAACTGCGTAGAAAACATACAAAGCAGATGTGCTATGGCAGGAGATGACGTGGACTGGCATATTGCCTGCGGTACACCTGTATCTAGGCTTAGTGCTGTTCCGGCATGCTTTACTGAGGCAAGCAGGGTGTTGTCATATCGATATTTGTGTCCGGGAGAGCATATATTATCCGAAGAGAGCATAAAGGACATATGGAAAAAAGAAAATCTTGAGGCTGGGGAAGACAAGAGCCTACAGGAGATAGACCAAGAATGCATAAGGAATTTCCTAAACAATGGTGAAGAAGAGGAAATAGACCATTTTATAAAGCAGCTGATACAAAGCACAGGTGAAGAGCTGGTGTCTCTTCCGATGTTTTGCAGATACCTTGCCATGACAGTTTATTTTGTGGCGGAGGAATACTTAGAATCCATAGGATACAGAGGCGAGGGATTTTGGCCGCAGGAGCTGCGCCCCAATATCAACATGTCACTTTCGGATGAAGTATGTGTATACGCACGTCAGGTGATAGAGTATGTAATTAAGCTGCGAGACAGTGAAAGCAAAAAGCAGCAAAGAGATTTGCTGGTACAGGCATTGAAGTTTATAGATGAAAACTATTCAGATGAATCCATTTCTCTGGACAGAGTAGCCAGAAAAGTGAATATAAGCCCGAATTATTTCTCTGCAATGTTTAGTCAGGAAGTGGGACAGACATTTGTGGAATACCTAACCAATAAAAGAATAGATGAAGCAAAGCGGATGCTGAGACAGACCCAGAAAAGATCCAGTGAGATTGCATTTATTGTGGGATACAAAGACCCTCATTATTTCAGCTTTGTTTTCAAGAAAGTAGCCGGCTCTACACCTAGCGAATATCGCAGAGGTAACAAGCAGTGAAGAAGAACGCTTGGGAAAAAACACATAATTCAAAAACTGCAATGCAGGCAAAATTGTGGAGAATTATTTTGCTGGTGGCTCTTCCTCTGATAGTGGTTATAATTGTCGTTGCATCCATAGGAATAGCATATGCACTGCAATACAATGCAATACTTAATAATGTGACAACGGCATCTGATTTTAATCAGAATTTTAAATATGTAGTAGACCTCAAAATGTACTACTATGTTATAGATAGCCAATATTCAGAAGGCTTGCCATTGGAAGATGTGCAGTCTGCCGAGATAATAGCTGGAAAGCTAATTGATACCACAACCGAGAAGGACAGCCTGCGTGCTATTAGCAGTGTGCTTAGCCTGTCGCAGAATCTGGAAGATAAAATGCTCCAGATTGCTGAAACAAAAGAATACGAATCCAGAGAAGAGCAACTAGAGCAAAACATATATGTGCTGACTGATTTAATACAGACATATATGTATACATATCTTTACTACGAGGCTGTGCACCTAGACGAGCTGCAATCCACCATGATTAAAAACATGATTGTCTTTATGGGCATAACCATGGTTCTGTCTTTGTTATTGCTTTATTTTCTGCTTACATACTCTAGGAAATTAAGCCGGAGAGTAGTGGATCCGATAGATGAGATATGCGAAAGATTAGAGGCTATCGGGAAAGGAAGCCTTCTGGTATGTGAGCCTATCCAGGCAGATGTTGAAGAGGTTCAGATACTATCTGATGGTATAGAAAACATGGTTGGCAGGCTGAAAACCCAAATAGAAAAAAATACTGATCAGGAAAAGCAAAGACGTAAAACAGAGCTTGCTCTGCTGCAGGCGCAGATAAGCCCGCATTTTCTATACAACACATTAGATACGATTATATGGCTGATAGAATCAAAGGAGATAGACGCTGCTGTAACTATAGTATGCAGTTTATCGAATTTTTTCCGCTTTTCACTAAGCAGAGGACAGAATATTATTACTTTGGCAGAGGAAGAAAAGCATATTAGAAGTTATCTGGAAATACAGCAAATGAGATATCGTGATATTATGGAATACGAGATAAATATTCCGGATAATCTGAAAAACTTTATTCTTCCCAAGCTCACTTTGCAGCCGCTTGTGGAGAATGCACTATACCACGGAATAAAGATAAAAAGGCGCAAAGGTCGTATAATGGTTACGGGCAGAGAAGAAAACGGAAATATTATTCTGGAAGTAGCAGATGATGGGTACGGGATGGAGCAGAACAGGCTGGATGAAGTGCGAGCATCACTGAACGAAGAAAAAAGTGATGGATTTGGTCTGCGTACAGTGCACCAAAGACTGCAGATATTCTTTGGCAAAGAATATGGACTATCCTTGGAAAGCGAGAGGGAAGCCGGCACGAAAATTATCGTAACTATTCCCAAACAGACAAGTGAGAAGGAGATGAACGAATGAAAAAAATAGTTCTTCTAATAGCCTTATGTTTTAGTGCATTATTATGCAGCTGTGCACAAGATGACAAGCAAGCAACGGATAAATCAGATGACAATCTTATTGTTGTAGGATTTTCGCAGGTTGGCGCAGAGAGCGAATGGCGCGTAGCAAACACTGAGAATATGAAGGCGATGCTCAGCGAAGAGAACGGATATGAGCTGATATATGATGACGCAAGGAACAAGCCAGAGAATCAAATTCGTGCAATCAGAACATTTATACAGCAGGATGTGGACTTCATTGTGTTTTCACCAATAGTTGAAACTGGATGGAATTCTATTCTGCAGGAAGCCAAAGAGGCGGGCATACCCGTTATAGTAACGGATAGATATATAGAAACCGGTCAGGAAGGTCTATACACTGCATTTGTTGGCTCGGATTTCCGAAAAGAGGGAGAAAAGGCCATGGTGTGGCTGGAAGACTTTCTGGAGCAGCAAAACAGAGACAAAGAGAACATCAGAATAGTACATATACAAGGAACAATTGGATCTACTGCACAGATAGGAAGAAGCACTGCACTGGAGATGGCAATAGAGAGAAACCCAAATTGGCAGATGGTGGTACAGGAGTGCGGCAATTTCACACGTGCGAAGGCATTTGAGGTGATGAGCGAAATATTGAAGCAGACTAAAGACATAGATGTGGTCTATTGCGAAAATGACGGAGAAGCACTGGGAGCTATCGATGCAATGGAGCAGGCAGGGCTAAGATGCAATGCTAAAGATGGCGTTATAGTAATTTCATTTGATGCAACAAATCTAGGATTGAAGTATTGCCTAGATGGAAAAATTGCGCTAAATATGGAGTGCAATCCGCTGCAAGGGCCATATGTGCATGAGATCATTCAGCATATATTGAAAGAAGAACCTTTCGAAAGAGAAAAATACGTAGAAGAAACTCAATTTGATAGCTTCACTATTACACAAGCAATGATAGACAGCCGAGATTACTAAAAAATTAAATAGATGTATAAATAGAAATGCTTCGTTTTAAACGAGGCATTTTTTGCGTAAACTTAAGGAAGACAATATTTTTTATAAACTCAAAAACAGCTGATTATTTTTACGCAAATTTAATGCAAATATAGTGTTTATATATCATAAAAATAACATACAGTAGGTTTTTTTACTGTAAAGAGTGGAAAATTTACAGTTTGTTCATATTAAAATATTGCTAAAAATACTGACATAGTTTGCTATTTATCCGAGAAGGTTGGAATTCTTATGGGGTTACCGTATAGTGGTTGCCTTAGGCTATATGAGTATGGTATACAAATAGAGGAGATATTTTTTGTGATTTTATACAAAAATATTTCCAAGTCTATATTCTAAGAAGAAGAAAGGAACTAAAGTATGAAAAAACTAATTCTTATTGTCATTGCTGTTGTATTCGTATTCGGAATGGTAGCATGCGGAGAAAAAACTCCTGAAGCAACAGAGGCTCCTGCACCTGTTAGTGACAAAGATGACACAACTGAAGTTGAAGCACCAGTAGCAGAATTAATAACTGTAGGTTTTGCACAATGCAAAGCAGACGAATCTGACTGGCGTAAAGCTAACACAAAATCTATGCAAGAGACATTGAGCGAGGCAAACGGATTTGAAATGATCTTAGCTGACTCTAACAATGACGCTGCAAAGCAAGTAACAGACGTTCAAAACTTCATAGACCAAGAAGTTGACTATATCGTTATAGCTGCAGTTAACATGGATGGTTGGGACACAGTTCTTCAAAATGCTAAAGATGCTGGTATTCCAGTTATATTGGTAGACCGTACTATCAATGCTAGCGAAGATCTTTATACTTGCTGGGTTGGCGCAGACTTCAAAGCTGAAGGCGTAAAAGCTGTTGACTGGCTAGCAACAAGATTCTCAGACGACGAAGAAGTTAACATAGTTAACTTGCAAGGTCAATTGGGTGCATCTGCACAAATAGGCCGTAGCGAAGCTCTAGAAGAAGGCGTTGCAGCACACGACAACTGGACACTACTTGCACAACAAACAGGCGAGTGGAGCACAGACACAGCTAAAGAAATCATGGCATCATGGATACAACAATATGGCGAAGACATCGACGCTGTGTATGCTGAGAATGATAACATGGCTGACGGTGCTATCCAAGCACTAGAAGAAGCTGGCATAGCTGTAGGCGGAGATGACGGCGTAGCAATCATTTCTTTCGACGCTAACAGAGCTTATCTACAAATGACATTAGAAGGCAAAATCAACTGCAACGTTGAATGTAACCCTCTACACGGACCAAAAGTTGCAGAGCTAATCAACCTAATCGAGGGTGGCGGTACACCTAACAAAATCGAAGTTGTTGATGAAGCAGCATTCTACTATGACACAATTACTCAAGAAATAATTGACGCACGCGAGTATTAATCCATAGGAGAGCATTTTAACGGGAATTCAATGTAAATTGATAACCGACATGTATTTCGGGGAGGTTAATTAATCTCCCCGTAATATAATTTTTAATTATACTAGATAGAATAAAAAACAAACAGTGTCTTAATGTAAGGTGAGCAAAATTTATGAATACAAAAAAACATGAAAAAAATAGCCCATCGATAGTAATGGAAGGTATCAATAAATCTTTCCCTGGCGTTCGTGCACTGCACAACGTAAATTTCAGGCTTCGCCGTGGTGAGATACATGCACTTATGGGAGAAAATGGCGCCGGAAAGTCTACACTTGTTAAAGTGCTTACCGGAGTTTTTATAATGGATGACGGAAATGTTACCATAGAAGGAAAGCCTGTAGCGATTCGTTCACCGCAGGATGCACAAAAGCATGGGATAAGCACAGTTTACCAAGAAGTAAACCTGTGTCCAAACCTTACTGTTGCAGAAAACCTTTTCCTAGGGCGTGAACCACGCAAAATGGGCTTAATAGACTGGAAACAGATGAACCGCCAGGCAGCAGAGCTGCTTAAAGGGTTCAATATCACAGCTGAACCCACAGCACAGCTGGACAGCTACTCTATCGCAATACAGCAAATGATTGCTATTGCACGTGCTGTGAACACAGAATGTAAATATCTAATTCTTGATGAACCTACATCATCACTTGATGCCGACGAGGTGGAAAAGCTATTCAATCTTATGAGGCAGCTTAAAGGGGACGGTGTCGGAATTATTTTTATTACCCACTTTTTAGAGCAGGTATATGAAGTGTGCGACCGCATAACAGTGCTCAGAAATGGTGAATTAGTTGGAGAATTCAAGGTAGAAAATCTACCGCGCCTAGAGCTTGTTACCAAAATGATGGGCAAAGAGATAGAAAATCTATCAAACCTAAGTGTGGATTTGGATGAATCAAAATACGAAGGGCAAGAGCCAATTATTGAAGGACGAGAGCTTTCAAGCGGAACTTCCAAAGTTTCACCTTTTGATTTAAAAATGTATAAAGGTGAGGTTATGGGATTCAGCGGACTGCTAGGCTCCGGAAGAAGTGAGCTGGTGCGGGCAATTTATGGTGCTGACAAAGCTGTTCAAGGACAGTTATATATAAAAGGAAAACATGTAAAGATAAAAAAACCTTTGGATGCAATGAAAAGAGGAATGGCATATCTGCCAGAAGACAGAAAAGTGGATGGCATACTATCAGAGCTTTCTGTTAGAGAAAATATTATAATTGCACTTCAGGCAAAACGCGGTATGTTCAAAAGAATGAAACGCAAAGACATGGAAAAATATGCTGATGAATATGTTAAGCTGCTGAATATTAAAACAGCTAACATAGAAACGCCTATAAAAACCCTTTCAGGCGGAAACCAGCAAAAGGTTATATTGGCACGCTGGTTGCTGACAAACCCAGAATTTATGATATTAGATGAACCAACACGTGGTATAGACATAGGTACAAAAACCGAAATACAAAAGCTGATATTAAAACTTGCGGGCGAAGGCAAAAGTGTTGCATTTATTTCATCTGAATTGGATGAAATGCTAAGAACATGTTCCAGAATAGCAGTTATGAGAGACAGACTGAAAGTGGGAGAACTGACTGGAGCAGAGCTGAATCAAAGCACAATTATGAGAACAATAGCAGGAGGTGATGGAGAGAATGAGTAATCTAAAAGGTAAAAGCAAGCCATCTGATATTAATTCAAAACCATTTATTAAGAGGCTTTTTAGCAATCCCATTACCATTTCTTTATTGGTTCTGCTGGTAGTAATGGTACAGAATATTTTGACAACTCCTGAGTTTTTCAAAATTACCATGACGAATGGATTGCTTTCAGGATACATCCCAAATATATTGGATGAAGCAAGCGAACTGGTAATAGTAACCCTTGGAATGACTTTGGTTATTGCTGCATCAGGTGGACCAGACATAAGCGTTGGTGCAATAATGGCTATATCAGCCAGCTTCTGCGGACTTCTTTTGAATGGTGCAGAATACAGAACAGAGATATTCCATAATCCATATGCTTTGGCATTGCTGGTTGGTCTACTGGGCGGAGCACTATGCGGTGCATTCAATGGATTTATGGTGTCGGGGCTGAAAATACAGCCTATGATAGCGACGCTCATTTTGTTTACTGCAGGGCGATCCATAGCCAAGCAGATAACATTTGGGCAAACAATATATATAATGAACCCTGCTTACAAATACCTAGGTGTGCAAATACCCGGTGTTCCAATAAGAACAACAATACTAGTTACGATTGTAGTAATTATTATAGTGGTGCTGATAACCAAACTTACGAGCCTTGGACTATATATTCAGAGCGTTGGAATAAACGGGTCTGCATCACGTCTTGTAGGGCTTAATTCACGTGTTATAAAATTTATGGCATTTGTAATATGCGGAATACTTGCAGGTGTTGCCGGGCTGGTAGGATCTAGCAGCGTAGGCAGCGTAAACTCTGGTGAAATAGGACTGGGAGTAGAGATGGATGCCATTTTGGCAGTAGCCCTAGGCGGAAATATGCTGGATGGAGGCAAATTCTCTATTGCAGGCTCGATTATTGGAGCATACACCATACAGGCTATCACGACGTCTCTTTATGCGATGAATGTGCGAGCTGATCAGCTAAATGTTTTTAAAGCAATAATAATTATAGTAATCATTGTTTCTAGCAGTGATGTTTTCAAGAGCAATATTAAAAAACTGACAGGCAAAGTATTTAGCAAAAATGTAGCTGTTGGAGGTTCAGAACAATGAGAGAAAAAAGTAAAATGACAAATATAAGTTCTGATCTTACTAAAAAACATAAAGGAATGAGCAACACAGGGGTGTTACTCCTTATAACAATTACTCTTTTCATAATTCTCTATGTTGTCTCATTATTTATGTTTAAAGAAAACAACTTTGCAAAGTATTCAGTATTTTTCAATTTGTTTAACAACAGAGCATATTTGCTGATGCTTGCTTTGGGATTAACAGTTGTTTTGATTACGGGAAGTATTGATATTTCTGTTGGTGGAGTTACAGGACTTGTAAGCATGGTTATTGCCGTTATGCTGGTGGAACACAATGTGAGTGCAATATGGACTATACCCGCTGCGTTGGGAATAGGCATAACATTCGGTATTGTTCAGGGATTTTTGGTGGCATATATGGATATCCAGCCGTTTATTGTTACACTTTCGGGCATGTTCTTTGCACGTGGTATGATAAGCGTTATTAATGCAAAATCTGTGCCTATATCAAATGAACTTTTTATGAGCTGGTCAAGTGCAAAAATCTATATTCCGTTTTTATCAAATATGCGTAAGAATGGCACACCAGACGTAGCATACTTAACCCCGGCGGCTATAGTGGCTATTGTAGTGCTGATAGCTTTGATAATTGTAATGAAGAAAACCAAATTTGGTCGTTCTCTTTATGCAATTGGCGGAAATGCTCAAAGTGCACTATTGATGGGAATAAACGTTAAGAGATCAAAATTCATGGCACACGTGCTATGCGGACTATTAGCTGGAATAGGTGGATTTTTATTCACTCTTTTGTCTCCATCCGGAAACCCAGGAAACGGATATGGATACGAAATCGATGCTATTTCATCTAGCGTTATAGGCGGTGTAATGCTTAGCGGAGGTGTAGGGCTTCCGATAGGAACTCTGTTTGGAGTGCTTATAAACGCACTGATACAGCGTGTTGTTCCACTGCTTGGAATAGTGGATGCTTCATGGCCAAGAATAATAACATCGGGATTCCTGTTTGCATTTATTGTACTGCAAAGTATAATTGCCGCAGCAAGCAGCAAAGGCGGATTTAAGATGATTCTGCCTGAATGGATGAGATTCTGGTCCAAGAAGAAAAGCAGCGATTCGACGCAATAGCAAACTAAACTAATATAACATAAATAGAAATGAATACAGATAGGAGAATAGGGATAATCCGCTTAGCAATAAGGTTTTGGATTCATCAATATTCTCCTATCATTAAAGAAGTATATTATTGAAATATATACAAACATAATGTGTTTATATCTCAGTAATACATTTGAGTGATATTATATTTTTATTAAGAAGAAGGATATTAATATGGAAAAATCAATACAATTAAGCAATGCAACACTAGGGCTAGAATTCGGATCGACACGAATAAAAGGGGTACTAATAGACAAAGAGCACAAAGTGCTGGCAACAGGAAGCCACACGTGGGAGAACAGACT
>JBFLKU010000017.1:0-23020 GCA_040883315.1 Eubacteriales bacterium | reverse complement strand
CTTTATTTTATCAAAAGGAGTTTTCTTTTTCTTACCTCATCGCTGTAAGCTCTTTTGAACCCCTAGTCTAACTAGGGGTTTTCTTTATACAAAAAGAACCGCCATTAAATAGGCGGTTTACAGATATACATTTATATAATTTTGGATTACTATTTGTTCTCTTTTGTCGGTATTTCGCCGATGAAAAGGTTTGGTGAAATGCCATCACTTGTTACAATAACCTTTGTATTGTCTTTTAGTGAAGCTTCAACTGTTTCCCACTTTTTAAGCTCTTTTGCGTTGCCTATAAAGTATTTTTCAGCAGCTTCGTTTACCAGCTCTATTGCCTTTGCTTTACCCTGTGCCACCTTAATAGCGGCCTCCTTTTTGCCCTCGGCCAGCTGAATAGATGCCAGTTTATCCTGCTCTGCAGCTTCAAATCTACCAGTAGCCAGAAGCTTCATAGCACGGCGTTCCTGCTCCGCAGTCTTTTGCTTGTGCATGGCAGCCTTTATATCCACAGGAGGATCGATTAGCTTTATCTCCACTTTTGTCACTTTCAGTCCCCAGTTGTCGGTTAGCTCATCCAGTGATCTTTGCAGATTGTCAGATATCTTTTCTCTGGCGGTCAGGCTTTCGTCCAATGTCAGGTGACCAAACTCCTGACGTAGGTTTGTTTGAGCCAGCTCCATAACAGCGGCCTTCCAATTATCGATATTGTAGAATGTTCTTTTAATGTATTCCTCGCTGATATCAGGACGAACCCACATTATTCCATCCACTTTTATCTCAACATTGTCTTTGGTGATTACTTCCTGCGGTCTGATATCCATGGTGTGCTCACGCACGTCGCGCACTCTTGTCACCTGAATAATAGGCAGCTGAATGTGAAGACCCGGATTTACGAAGCCTGAGTATTTACCAAAAGTTTCTCTTATTGCTCTTTCATATTGTTTTACTACATAGAAAAAGCTGTGTATTATACGCATATTTTTTTCCTCCCCTTAGTCTATTGATTAAATTATAAAGTTATTGTGCAAATAAAGCAATTGTATTTGGTCTAAAAAATAATTTTTTAAAGTCATAATATACAAAATAATAGCTGTGTAATACTCATTTGCATTGAATAGTGCATACAGTAAATTTATATCTCTTTTATTATAGATGCAGATGTGATAATATAATAAAGGAAAATCGGAAATTATATCCAGCAGTCTGTGAAGCTGCAAAAAGACATAAATCATTAAGGACAATCATATGAAAAAAGAAAAAAACGAAATACAAAATATAGATGCAAATAGCAAAGAAATTGCAAAAATTGAAGATGAGTCTCCCCAAAAGAAAAGGAAGGTATATCTTAAAAAGATAACATATATTATGCTATCTGTTTTCTTGGTTTTGCTTATTTCCCTATTTGTATATATCTATAGCCTATACAGTAAACTAGGCGATTTGGAATTCAAAGGCGAAATGCAAACAAACCAGCTAATAGAGCTGCCAGAAGACACAGACGATGTGGAGGGGCTTCCGGATTTCATACCATCTACCCCCAGCCCTACAGCCGAGGAGACTCCAAGTATCACAGCCACGCCTAGCCCTACGCCAGACCCTGACGGCATAACAAACATACTGATAATAGGGTGCGATTCCAAAAAAATGCACTCATATGACAATGCCAGAAGCGACGTAAACATGGTGCTGACTATAGACGAAGTGAACAACGAAATTAAGCTATCATCATATACTAGAGATATATTGGTGTTTTATGACCACCTGAACAACGGCGATGGAGGGTACAATAGGCTGAATGCAGCACTGCAGTATTATAATCATCCAGATGGCGTAGTGAAGATAATGGAAGAAAACTTCAGGCTGGATATAGACTATTATATGATTACAGACTATTGGGGAGTTGAAAAACTGGTGAATGCACTAGGAGGAGTAAGAGTGTATTTAACAGACGCAGAAACACATGCTGTAAATGACGTAATAGCCAGATATAATTACACATATGATCATCCAACGGATCAAAACTTTGTTGCACATGGTGCCGGCGTGAAGTTTTTAAATGGAAGACAAGCTGTATGCTTTATGCGGGTTAGAAAAATAGACTCAGATTTTGGCAGAATTGAAAGACAGCATGAAGTACTCGATGCACTAAAAGAAAAGATATCAGATATGGATATCGTAGATGTTATAAAGATTATTGATAAGATGCCGGATATGATTTATACGGATATGTCTCAGGAAGAAATAATCAAGTATACAAAGATATTGTACTCGATGAAGGATGTAGAGATGCAGTACGCTACCGTGCCTTTTGACGGAACTTGGAAATTTGCCAGATATAACGGAATGAGCATTATACAAGTGGATTTGGATAAAAACAACGAACAGCTAGTAGAATTCATCTATAAGTAGAAATCAAAAAAGGAGGCGTTTGCCTCCTTTATTTTTTGTGTTCTTTTAGATTGTAGAAATATTCCACTTCGCTGTGGCTCAGCTTTCGATACTCTCCCGGCTTCAAATCATTTAGCTTTATCGAGCCAATCGATACTCTTTCTAGCTTTTCTACATTTGCACCGGCTTTCTCAATCATTTTTCTTATTTGTCTATTTCGCCCTTCTTTAATAGTTATCTGTAGCGTTTGCTTGTCAGTTCCGGTCTTTTTAGCCTGCACTTTTGCAGGAGATGTTTGATAGCCATCTATTATCATACCGTACTGCATCTGTTCGATATCATATTTTGAAAGATTGCCCGATATATCCACTTCATATGTTTTTGAGCATTCATATTTTGGATGCGTCACTCTGTTGGCGAATTCACCGTCATTGGTAACAAAGATAAGCCCGGAGCTGTCATAATCTAGCCTGCCTACTGTAAACAGACGAGAATCAACATCTTTGAAATAATCCAAAACACTTTTTCTGTGTTTTTCATCATCAGAAGATACAATTATCTTCCGTGGCTTGTTAAAAGCAAAATAATATTTTTTGTCAGGGCTTTGTATTGCAATTCCGTCAATTTTAACAACATCTGTGGCTTCATCTACTACGAAGCCCATTTCCGTTATCAAAACATCGTTCACTTTTACTCGCCCGGCTAGTATCATCTCCTCTGATTTGCGCCTAGAGGCGACACCGCACATTGCCATATATTTTTGTAATCTCATAAATATATTATAACATAATTAGGTGATGATATGATATAATAATCAGCGAATGATTTTATTGGAGCAACTGGTATTTTTGGGAATATGAAATTTCATATGTTACAAAAACCTAATAGTTTATACAAGTTGTTTACAAATACGTCATGGTATAGATTATAATTTAAAATATAATTTCAATGTATAAAAATTTTAATGAGGGTATTTATAGTGAAAGGTGTTATAGGCAAAAGCATATTGATGTTCCTGTTGGTTTGTGTTATAGTTGCATCAATGATATTAGGAATATATCTAAGCAAAAAGTCTGAACTTCAATCAATGGACAATGGGGAGCAGACAGAAAAACCAAACCAAGGAGACAGTTTTATGGATATACCACAAAATCCAATTGCAACAATAACATTAGAATCAGGTGATGTAATAAAGCTAGAGCTTTATCCTCAGGTAGCACCGCAGACCGTTTGCAATTTTATTTCCCTAGCAAACAGCGGCTTCTACGACGGAGTGATATTTCACAGAATAATACAAGGGTTTGTATTGCAGGGCGGCGACCCAAATGGAACAGGAATGGGCGGACCGGGATATAGCATAGAGGGCGAATTTTCATCAAACGGACATGAAAACGATATAGCCCATACAGAGGGTGTAATATCTATGGCAAGAGCAGCTAGCTATAATTCAGGAGGATCACAATTCTTCCTTGTTGTAGGCGATGCTAGATTTTTAGATGGTGACTACGCCGGATTCGGCAAAACAGTGGATGAAGCCAGCACAGAAGTGTGCATGCAGCTTTCACTAGTTCCTACGGGAGCACAGGACAGGCCAATAGACCCGCCGGTAATTAAATCGATAACAGTGGACACATTCGGATATGATTATCCAGAGCCTACAAAATTAAATTAATTATTGAAAAGCTGAATTATTAAATTCAGCTTTTTTAGTCTTTAATATATGCTTTCATTGCCTTGTAGTAGTATGTGCCGAATGAATTTAAATCGCTGGCTACTACGAATATATCATCCACATTATATTCATTTACTATATCTTCAATATAATATTTTTCAGAGCTTAAATACATATATCTTAAATCCATTATGCATACATTGTCGTAGTGGGGTATCATCATATTGGCAAATGGTAGTCCGAAAGAGTCTATTATAACCAAGGCGTTTTTGCCAGTGCTGCTGGTGGTTTTTACCACGCTTAGAGGGCCTAATTTTTTTGGGCCGCCGAAGTGCACTGTGAAGCGATCGTTGGACTTGGCATTAAAATCTAAAATAGGCAGCTCATCTGCATGGTCACCTAAATAGTGCAAAAATGTATCGGCCTCTGGAAAATCTATCAGTGCCAGTGTGTCGGGATTATCAGAGTATAGTTTTTCCTTGTTGGCACGGTAGTATGTGCCTAGAAACGGGTATTCATATGTAACGTCATATTCATCCCACTGCAGTGGAGTGACACCTATGGAATTCATTGCATCTAAATATATATAGTGCAGCCCCTCAACAGTCCAATGAATATCAGAAAGATAATAAACATATTCTTGCCTTTTTATGGGCTCCTGCAAAGATAGAGGTGCAGAGAAAATTTTTACATTGTCTTTGGTGTAGTATTCCAGCACTTCAACAGTTTCATCTGTAATAGAGATTTCTTTGCCTTTGCTGACGCTGCCGGACACAGGGCGCATTTTTGCACTCTCCAGCGAATGGATAAATACCGTATGTCCATCTGCTGGGAGCAAATCCGAGAGCTGGGTTAGTATGCCTGCATAGTTTATTACATCCTGCGTACTATACTTTGCCAAAGTATACTTTTTTTCATTATTTATTTCATAATAATATATCGACCTATATTTTGAGCCGCTGAATTTATTGGGGTCTGGCGTTGCAGTAGGCTCTGGCGTATCAGGCAGTTCATTAATTGTTGCAGTAACATCAATTGTATTGTTGAATGTTCTCACTGGGGTAGGTGCAGGAGTAATTATTGGGGTGTTTTCGATATCTTCGAATTCTTCCTCGTCCATGTTCTCCATCTGCTGCACAGCATTTGTGTCTATAACGTTGAATGTATCCTCCAATGTAACTATGGACATGCTTTGTGCAATTATGCTTTGCAGACCGATTATATAGTCTCTGAAGGGGATTCTATCGATCATATATTTTTCAAAGGAGGATGCAAACTCGCCCTCTATTATATTATCCCATGTAAATGCAGGCAGCCCCTCAAGCATTCTGTTCTCACTTTCGGAGAATTTCTCGGCTTTATTATCTGCAAACAGAGTACCAAATCCTATGAAGCACATAATTATTATGCAGATTGCAGCTAAAATTTTATCTATCTTCATATGCACTCCTTAAAATCTGAAATATAAAAACGGGTTGAATGTTTGTCCGACTAAATAAACAACGGTTAATACAAATAAAGACAGCAAAACAATCGGATGAACAACCTGATATATTTTATTGTTTTCCAGCTTTGTATCGATATATTTGTATATAGGCAGAGAGCAGAAAACGCCTATTGGAATGAGTGCTACATTATCCTTGAACGAGAATATAGTATTGCCGTCTATTAGCCCTGAAATATTCTGCCCGAACATTGCTTTTATGTGTACAATAGCCAAGCTTAAATCTGTGTAATAGAAAAACGCCCAGCCAATTAAAACCAGCCCTAAAGTGATGGGTACGGAAATCAGCTTTGGTATCTTTGCTTTATCAAGATTTGTAAGCTTTTCAAATATAATAAGTATTCCGTAGTAAACACCCCATACTACAAAATTCCAGCTTGCACCATGCCAAAGTCCTGTAAGAAACCATACTATTAGCAGGTTGAAAACCAATCTCGATTTACTTACTCTATTTCCTCCAAGAGGAATATATAGATATTCTCTGAAAAATGCACCCAACGACATATGCCAACGTCGCCAGAATTCTGAGATGGAGGAGGATATATATGGGTAGTTGAAATTTTCTCTGAAAGTAAAACCGAAAAATTTTCCCATTCCTATTGCCATATCGGAATATCCCGAAAAATCAAAATATATTTGAAATGCAAAGATTGCCATAGCATACCAAGCCCCTGCAAATGACATTTGGTTTATGCCACCTGCCATTATCAGGTTGTCCAGCGCTGCTGCGCATACATTGGCTATCAGCACCTTCTTTGCAAGGCCTATGATGAAGCGTTTCATCCCGGATGTAAATAGTTCCGGTGTTTCCACTCGGTTGTCAATAGCCTCTGCTATGTCGCCATACTGTACTATAGGGCCAGCAATAAGCTGATGGAACATGCTGACAAAAAGCAGCAGCTTGAAATAGCTTTTTTGCACTTTCACCTTTTTTCTATATACATCTACTGTGTATGTGATGGTTTGGAAGGTGTAGAATGATATGCCTATGGGCAGCCCGGGGAATTCAGTTTGTATTTTTATATTTGAAAGGGTGGAAAACGTATTTACAACAAATCCTGCATATTTAAAGAAAAACAGAATAGACAGGCTGGCAATAGTACCGATTGTGAGCACTATTTTTTTTGTTTTTTGGGTTTTAGCTTTGTCTATGTAGAGCCCGCATATATAGTTGATGGTGGTGGTAAATAGCATCGCCAGCACCCAGATAGGCTCTCCCCAGCTATAAAATATCAATGAAAAGATAAGCAGAAAGAAATTCTTCCAGCGTATGGTTTTTGAAATATAATTAAAAAATAGAGCTAAGGGAAGAAAAATCCCTAAAAAAGTTAAGCTAGAAAATACCATTATTATCCCCGTATTATATTTATCATCATATAATGGTAGCATTTGGTGAAATATATGTCAATTAAAATAGAGAGGCTAAACAGCATGTTCATAAAATAGAGTTGATACAAATTTAAATAATGGTTATAATACTAAAGTATAAACAAAAAGGAAGAGAAATATGTTAAAAGATAAATTTATGATATCAGTTGTCGTTCCCATGTACTACGAAGAGGAAGTAGCAAAGGAATGCAACAGCAGATTAACAAATGTTTTAAAAGAATATGATTATGAAATACTTTACATAAATGACGGCTCCACTGACGATACACTGCCCATATTGAAAGATTTGGCTGGTGAAAACGAAAGAATAAGAGTGCTGTCATTTTCCAGAAACTTTGGTCATCAGGCCGCAGTGACTGCAGGTGTCCACAACGCAAAAGGGGACTGCATTGTTATAATAGATGCAGACCTGCAGGATCCGCCGGAGCTGATACCGGATATGATAAAGCTATGGCAGGATGGGTTTGATGTGGTGTACGCCAAAAGAAAAAAGAGAAAAGGCGAATCTCTATTCAAGCTGCTGAGTGCAAAAATATTCTACAAAATACTTGATGGGCTAACGGATACGGACATCCCAAGAGACACGGGTGATTTCAGGCTGATAGACCGCAAAGTGGCAGATGCATTCAATAGAATGACTGAACATAATAGATTTATCAGGGGAATGGTTCCGTGGCTGGGATTCAAGCAGACCCCAATAGAGTATGTGAGAGACGAGAGGTACGCTGGCGAGACAAAATATCCGCTGAGAAAGATGATTCGATTTGCGCTTAACGGCATATTGTCATTTTCCATAAAGCCACTGCAGCTGGTTACAAAGCTGGGCATATTCACTCTATTCGCAGCATTTGCCATAATAATATATGTGCTTATATCAAAATTCACCGGTCATGCACTGATGCAGGGCTGGGCATCTATAATGATTGTGTTCACGTTGCTTTCGGGCGTTCAGCTGGTGGCTCTTGGCGTAGTGGGCGAATACATTGCCAGAATATACGAAGAAACAAAGGAAAGACCGATATACGTTATTGAAGAATCAATAAATATTGAAATAGAAAAATAAAAAAGGAGACAGGATTAATGCTATTAGACGCAGCAAACAGCACAAACGACGTTCTTAAAGCGGTACAAAACATCAGTATGGACACACTAAACAGCGACATAAAGAGTATTTGGCAGCTGACATTGCCCATTATCAAATCATTGGCAGGTGCAATACTTTTATTTATAGTTGGTATAATTGCCATCAGAATAATAAGAAAGGCTGTGAGAAAGGCCTTTGACAAAAATAAAAAGCTAGACAAAACAGTTCAAACGTTTGCCCTTTCAGCAATAGATATTGCACTAAAGATAATATTGCTATTATCTGTGATAGCCACAATAGGTGTGGAGATAACATCAATAATCGCCATTTTCGGTGCAGCATCTTTTGCAGTAGGCTTGGCTTTACAGGGCTCTTTAGAAAACTTTGCAGGCGGAGTGATGCTGCTGATTTTCAAGCCGTTTAAGGTGGGAGATTTCATCGAGGTAGGTGACTACAAAGGCACAGTGCACTCAATGACCATAATTGCTACCAAGCTCGATACATTGGATAACCAGCGTGTAATAATACCAAATTCGCAGACATCTTCAAGCTCATTAATAAACTATTCTACAAATAATATACGAAGAATAGATTTGACAATAGGTGTGGACTATGAAAGCGACATAAAGCAGGTGCGAGAGGTGATTATGGAGGTAATAAACTCCAATGAAAATATATTAAAAGAACCTGCACCAATAGTAGGCGTGGTAGAGCTGGCAGACAGCTCCATCAATTTCACAGTGAAGGTATGGGCTGAAAATGCACTATATTATACTACCCTGATATACCTGAATGAAGAGATAAAGATGGCACTGGATAGAAACAACATTGAAATTCCTTATCCGCATATGACAATAGTTCAAAAATAAAAAACAAATCTTAAGTACATTAAAAAAGGATGTCTTTACGACATCCTTTTAATGTATTAATCTATATTTTTGCCTCGCATTTAGCTTCGTCTATCACATATTTCAGCCTGTTTTTGTACTCGGCTTTCTTGCCTTTGTTGTAGTCCTGCACAGGGCGAAGATATCCTGTTACACGGCTCCATATCTCGGTTTTTCCTCCACATGTTGGGCATTCTTCTACCTCTCCTGTAATGTAACCATGCTCATTGCAGATAGAGAATGTAGGTGTTAGAGACATATATGGCAGCTGATAATTGGTAAATGCTGTCTTTATCAGGTTTTTTGCCACTTCTATGTCGTGAATCTTTTCCCCCAGGTATAGGTGAAGCACTGTTCCGCCTGTGTATTTAGTCTGCAGCTTGTCCTGCAAATCTAGTGTTTCAAATATATCATCCGTATATCCTACAGGCAGGTGAGTGGAATTGGTGTAGAATGGAACTTCATCGCCGGCTGTAATTATATCGGGATAACGCTCTTTATCCAGCTTTGCCATTCTGTAGCATGTGCCCTCTGCAGGGGATGCCTCCAGATTGTAGTTGTTGCCTGTCTCTTCCTGAACGTCTTTCAGAACGCCTCTCATATAGTCCAGCATTTCCACGGAAAATTCCTGACCTTCTGGAGTTGTTATATCTTTTCCTAAGAAATTGAGTACTGCTTCATTCATGCCGAGTATTCCTATTGTGTTAAAGTGATTTGACCAATACTGACCTGTTCTTGCCTTCACATCTTTCAGATAGTTGGCACAGTATGGATATAGACCACGCTCCGTTTGTCTTTCTATAATCTTTCTCTTTATTTCCAGAGATTGTTTGCCTAGGTGTATCATTCGCCATAGCCTGGATTTGAATTCTTCCTTTGTTTTTGAAAGATAACCTATTCTAGGCAGGTTGATTGTGAACACACCAATAGAGCCAGTCATTGGATTGGAGCCAAACAGACCGCCGCCGCGCTTTCTAAGCTCGCTGGTGTCTATTCTCAGCCTGCAGCACATAGACACAGCATCCTCTGGTGAAAGGTCTGAATTCACGTAGTTTGAGAAATAAGGAATGCCGTATTTGCATGTGATTTCCATAAATCTATTCACAACATCGCTGTCCCAGTCGAAGTCCTTGGTCACATTGATTGTAGGTATTGGGAAGGTGAAAACGCGTCCTTTTGAGTCGCCTTCTAGCATTACATCGCAAAATGCCATGTTGAATATATCCATTTCCTTTTGGAAGTCGCCGTATTTCTCTTCCATGTATTGCCCGCCGACTACTACATAGTCATCTTTTAGCGTTGAAGGCACTTTAATATCAAATGTCAGATTGGAAAAAGGACATTGAAAGCCTACTCTTGTAGGAACATTTATATTGAATACAAATTCTTGTATTGCCTGCTTTACTTGCTTGTATGTCATGTCGTCATAGCGAATGAAGGGTGCACAAAAAGTGTCAAAGGAGCTCCAAGCCTGTGCTCCGGCAGTTTCACCCTGTGTTGTAAATGTTGAATTTACAATCTGACCTAAAAATGAACGCAAGTGTTTTGATGGGAAAGATTCCACTTTTCCGGATACTCCGCCAAAGCCTTCCAGAAGCAGCTGGCGCAAATCCCATCCTGCACAATATGGGCCAAAAAAGCCAAGGTCATGTATATGTACATCACCTGACATATGTGCATTTCTTATGTCATCTGTATATACTTCATGAAGCCAGTATCTTTTTGTGAATGCTTCTCTGATGTAGTTGTTCATTCCGTTTATGGACTTTTGGGTATTAGCATTTTCTTTTATCTCCCAGTCCATATCGTCCAGATAATTGCTGAACAAATTTATAGTAGCGCCGATTAATGCATTGGCTTCCCTTGCGCCTCTGCGTTTTTCGCGGTACAGAATATATGCCTTTGATGTTTTGGCATGACCATTTTCTATCAGGATTTTTTCGACAATATCTTGGATATCCTCCACATCCACAATATCATCTTTGTATTTCAGCTTAGCCGCATCCATCACCTGTGTGGTCAGGTTTTCGGCTATGGACCAGTCATTTCCGCCTACTGCTTTTGCAGCCTTAAAAATGGCCCAAGTGATCTTCTCCCTGCTGAATTTTTCAATTTTTCCGTCTCTCTTCCTAATATGCATGGCACACCTCTTCTTTAATTTAACACAACTTATAGTAGATTTATTTTAATACAATTACAACATTTTGTATAGGGGGAAACAAGGTAAAAATTATATTTTTCGAAATTGTTCGGAATTCATATAGTAAAATGTTGCAAAACTCTACAATAGAGGACAAGTTTTTACCAGTAAAAAAAAGATACATTTCCCGAACGTTCGGGAAATGTATAATATACAAAACGCACAAAAGTAAATCTATAAAATTAGTGTTTTGCTTTTGAAGAAGATCTCTTCAGCAGCAATATAATAATCAAAAATAAAACTAGAATAATAAGTAAAACTGCAGAAATAATTGTAATCCAATTTTTATTTATATTCACTTTTTCATCAGGTTCCCGTTCAGCAGAATAAACCGGTGTAGGGGAAGTGCGCACGGTAGGCTCAGCAGTGATATATGGAGTAGGTGAATTTGTGGGTGCCGGGGTAGCTGTGGGCAGAGGATCGACATTTTCAAACATGTCATTAGATGCTGTATCGTACCCTACGCTTGTATATGCCAGTCCATATCTATAGCATGAAAAGGGAGATGTTTCATCATGTACCCGCACCACCTCAAACATCAGTTGAGACGCATACTGCAAAATCCCTTCTTTTGCGACTTCTATAGCTGTCTGTCCGTCGAATTCTTCCAGTGGTGTATCGAGCACATCCAAATATATTTGGTTTTCTCCATATAAGTGCAAATAAAGTTTTTTCACCTGATGCACTCCGAATTGCTCAAATGATTCGGTATGATATTCAGGGTCAGCAGCCAGCTCCACGGCCTTTTGCAGGCAAAGAGCTGTAAACATATGTGCTCCGTGTCCATATTCGCCTTTTATATCATGGCTGACTACTACATCCGGCTTTTTTTCTCGTATAGTCGACACCATAAAATCTATTGTTTTTTGCTCGCCCCACACGGATTTTGTGTAGCTATAGGAATCCATATCGTATACATCTGGGAATCCACCGTATATAGGCAGTCTATTTTGGTGCATATTCCAAAGATAATTCAAAACCTCAGAGTGCCTGTATTCTGCTGAAACTGCCATATACACCATTTGCACTTTTTTGCCCTTTTCTGATGAGTAGTATGGTATTAGCCCTGCGAAAAAAACAGCCTCGTCATCGGGATGAGCAGAGAATATAAGCATATCGGGGTTTTTGTATGCAGGCAGCCATGATTGAACGTTGCTGGGCAATATGCCTTCTGAATATGCTTTCACTTCGCAGACTCCAAATTTGCCTACGCTCTCCTCTGTGCCTTTTATTCGTATGAATTTGGCAGGTGTATCAAAGGTGTAGGTGACATGGTAGAATTCGTCATTGGTTTCGTAGGCTATGTCTGTCCATGTTTCGCCATCTTCGGATGTCTGTATCGCCAGCTGGCTAGGCTTAAAGATATAGCACACATATATATACTTAACATATTCATTGCACTCTAGCTGAATGTACTTGTATGCAGAGCTGTTTATCCACCAGTAGGACATATAATTATCATCCAATATAGACCCTGCCCATTTGCTGGTGTTTGTATTGTATGTAAGCTGGCTAGTTAAGTCTACACAATTATCTTTTGCTGCAAAAACGGGAGGAAACAGCATAAAAACTATCATAATTGATATGATAGTTTTTAATATAAGATTCTTGTAATTTGTTTTTTTATTTCTCATAATAATGTTCCAAGTCATAGGGAACTAATTCCGATGTGCCAAAATATATTATTTCTTGCACAGCTCTGTGGTTTTGCCATTTGCCGCCGTCGTTTTGATGTGTGTTTATATATCTGCCCATAAATGTCATTGCCGCTGTCTGTCCGCCGTCCAGATTGTAGGCTACAGAGCATCCAAGCTTTTGGAAATAGTCTGAAAGGCTGTAGAAGGACATGCCTCGGTTTTGTCCCGGCTGTCTGCCGTCTGCTACTAGGCTGACATAATGCCCCGGCTCTACCATTCCAATGGCACATCTGGGGTTAACTCCGCTGATATAGTAGCTAGGGTCTGTGCATGCATTGGTTTTTTGGCCATCACGCACGAGTATCGGCCCAAATGAAAGAGTATTCTGCACGCCTGCATCCAGCAGTTGTCCATATGTTATGCCGTCTTTATCAGTGTATGCTACCATGTTTCCGTCAGGGTACATTACCAGGAAGTCATCGCAGTTCACTCCTGCATCATATACATCTTCTACTGCAAATTCTTTTATTCCGTTGCCGATGCCGTCAAATATTCTGCCCTCGCGGATTACTTTGCCTGACCATGTGTTTTTGCTAAACATAGCGAAGTCTCCATTGGTGGCAAACACTGCTTTATTTACCTGTGCTATGTCGTCTGTTTTAATGTGCTTTGAATAGTCTCCCGGAGGTGCCAGATTGCTATAGCCAATGCTGAAGCCGGAAAGTTCCTTGGTGCGGATATTGGCAACATATATAGATGTCTCTACTTCTTCGTCATATATTCGCTCTATTGTTACATTTAGTGAAGGTGAGCTATAGTACCAGAAATCATCATATTCAATTATTATTTCTTCATCTGAAAAGAAATCTTCGTCAGTTGGTCTGTTTTCATTTATTATTGTCATGTTTGCGTCTAAAGCATTTGTATCAATGCTAGGTATGTTTATCACATGTTCCATACCATTGCTGCCTGGGGTAGCTGAAAGAGAATACACGCCGTCGGCAGATAATACAAGCTGCACACCTTCTTCGTAAAGCACACCTAGAGATTTGTAATCCGGAGCTGACTGCGCACTTTGGTATACATCCATTCGCTTTGATGATATTGTAATCTCTGCATATAGTTTTTGTCTCATAGCAGCACTATTGGTGGTGGACTGCAGCCAGCCGCTGGTATTTAGGAAAACTCTGTCTCCTATTGCACCGATAATATTTTGCATATCTCCGGTTTTGCCGTCTTTTAGTATGGCAAGGCGTTCTTCATTCCCTGCATTCATATCAGCAACGAATAATTCCTCTCTTGTTGCTTCGCTCATATCATTGTAGAAAATGCTATAGCCATCGAAAAAGTATACATGGAGCATGGGCTTTGTCATTATCTCCTGTATAGCTCCGTTTTGATATTTATATAATGTGTGCAAAGCGTTATAATTATTTTGCAGCTTTTCTGTGAAATAAAGCCCGCTTTCTGTCAGCTGCATTTCTATAATGTTCTTATCGGATATCACTTCTTCTGATGCAAAGTATTTGTCCATTTTTACTAAGCCCTTGGAATATGATAGTGCATAGAATATATCGCCGTAGCTTATCAAGTCGAAATAATCGCCGGACTTTACCATAGCCAGCCCTGTGCCGTCGGTTTTCATTTCATATATATTATATGGTGAATCCAGCATTGTGCCTTTGCCTAGTTCTTCACCTGCAGTGAAGTATATATAGTCTCCTACCACGTTGATTCCGCGTATGTGGAAAGTGCCAGGGAACTGCAGAAGCGGGAAAGTGAAAGTTTCTCCTGAGACATAATTATGCTTTACAATAGAGTGAACATTGTTTATATTCGCAGAGAAATAAACATAGCCGTCTCTATATGCCAGTGAATTTATAAATGGTTTTCTGCCCATTAAGCTGGTGTCTGCTGCACTTTGCCATGCAGATTTTCTTTGGTTTATTGCCTCAATTGTGCTTTGGGCTATGTGATAGTTTTCATCAGCAGCATCTACCAATGCCAGCTTTTCATATGCCGAGTCGTATTCTCTGGCAGAATAAAAAGCCATGCCTTCTGCAAAGGCTGAATTTGATTCAGCGATAGCCTGCTCCGATGCTATTAAATTATCCAATGCTTGCTGCACTGTACCTCTGGTGTATTCGAAGACCAGAAAACTTTCTAGCTGCTTCTTGGCTTCATCAAGAGGCATGTAGTTTGTGGCGTTTTCTATTAAGCTGGCAGAGAAGCTATCCAGCGAATTTTGATAGTAATTTATTATTTGGTCATCTGCTGCTTCATATAAAGTATTTGCTGCATCATAATTGCCCGCAATTAAAAGATTGTCAAAGTTGGTTTTCAGCTGTGCATAGTCTACTTTTTGGCATGAAACCAGACAAAGCAAGACAATACAAATAGTGATAATTATTTTTCTTTTCATTAATTCTCTCTCTAACTAAGTAATTATTAGTATAAACAATATGTTTATTATATTTATATACCCATAAAAATTCAAGAGAATAATAGACAACGCACAATATTTTACATATTTTAACTACAGATTTATCTTGTTTTCATAAATAATATGATACATTGTTGCATTTATATGTAATCTAATGTATTATCAAAATGCACAGAAATTATAGAAATTAATGTGGAGTATGAAATTGAAAAGAAAAATATTATATTTTTTTACTATATTATTTGCCCTAGTTATGGCAGTAAATTTAATAAACGAAAGCATTTTTTCCATTCAGCATGTTTATGCTGCAGATGATGAAGACGCAGCCAAAATAGAGCCGCTGGAGAAGACAAAGCCCAAATCCTTGGATATTCCGGATATGTCGGATGAATACAAGATATTGGAAACATATGAAACTGAGTGGCCTGATTTCATGTCTTATAATATAAAATACGACAAATACGATGTGTTTCCTCATTATGTTGTAAATCTTTCTTCATACAGCAGAAAGATATATGAGCTGCCCGATAGGAGCAGTGCAGTATTGGAAAAAATACGCTACGGGCACAAATATCAGGCTATTGCATTGATACAAGTGGAAGATGAGAAGATGTGGTATGTAGTGGTATTTGAAGATGAGGGCGAAGCAAAGCTGGGATATGTGCGCGAAGAGAGAGTATCCAAAAGAGAATTTCAGCTGGAAGAGATGAAGAAGTATCTTGATGATGTCACCAGCTTCCATAGCATGGGGCACATAGTGTATGTGGAAAACTACAGATATAAAAACGGCTATCCGCCTGTTATGCCAAACAGATCGTACTATGACGATTTTGGATATAGAAGAGGTCAGTCCATTGCAGGATACTATAGCTCGGATTTCGAAGGAACATTCAGATATATTCAGGACGGCATGCTGGGAGTGGTGGAGCAGGTGATAGAGACCACTGAAACAGAAGATGACATTATAATAATAGATGATAAAGGCTACTTTTTGCCAAAAGAAGATATGAAAGATCATTTTACCGCAGATGAAGAAGTGCCAGAAGACAAAGGAAAAAGCGATGCATCAGATGATGAAGAAGAGCCATTGACACCGCTGGAAAAATACAACGAAAACACAGAAGTGAAAGCTGTAAAGCTTTATATACCCAGCTTTGGTGAGTCGCTATGGGTGAAGCCGGAATATATCAGCGAAGACGAAAAATCTCCAGATGTCTTAGATCAGACAATAATTGTGGACAGAAAAAACCAAAATATTGTTGTTTTCGAATATAACGACGGATGGGATATTATATCCATGAGTTACTCGTCCACCGGCAAAGTGGGAGAATTCTCTCTGCCTACTCCGCTGGGCTATTATATGGCAATATCCAAAAAGATAAAATTTGATTATTTAGAAGACGGCACATCCGACATCGTGGGCTTTGCTCCATATGCCATCAGGTTCTCTGGCGGTGGATATCTTCACGGTGTTCCCATGGCATATAGTTTCACCGAAAAAGGCGACAAAGTATCGCCGGGATATTATGAAGAATATTTGTCCTCCATTGGCACAGTTCCTAAGTCACATATGTGTGTCAGGAACTACACGTCCCATGCGGAGTTTATGTATAACTGGGTGGACATAGGCAATTGCGCCGTGATTGTAATAGAGTAGACGCAAGAGGGAATAGAGTGAAAAAGCATATAAACAAAATAATATTAGGGGTACTTTTCTTGGGGGCTACCGCAGTTGGCATAGTCTTTAGCATCTTGCATCCGATAGAAAAAGCAGAAGAAGAGCCAAAAGAAGAGAAAATGAGTAGTGTTGAGTTTCAGGCTGAAGACTACAAGGATGCAAACAACGAGGAGCTTTATATAAATAAAGACAGCTACTTGCATTATGACCAAACTACAATAAGAGGCCTTTTAAAAGAAATAGTATATGAAGATGATAAAATAGAAAAATTCATTATTGAAGCACCTGACAAAACAATATATGAAATAGAGCGTTCGGAGCTGGATTTAATAAGCATTAAAGTGGAAGAAGAAAATGACACTATCAAAGCAGAAATAGTTTTCAGAACCGGAGGCAGGGCTGTGCTGATAGTAGGGGATGAAGCAATGCTTTATATGACCCATGATAACACATGGTCTTTGGATGAAAGAAAACATGTGAAATCCGAGAAAATGTTTTTCAGCGGCACAATAGAAGACTTTGTATTTCTGCCAAATGTAGACAAAGAAGATGAAATATATATCAGCCATATAGTTGTAAAAAACGAACAGGGAGAAAATGCGGAGATTTATTTCAATAGCATATACGGAGCATCCATTAAGTCGCTCCAAGCTGTAGATGTATACTATGTGGGTGAAACTAAAGAGAGCCAAGTATATAACATAGATGAGGGCGAAAGCTACAAAATAGAGCTGAAAACAAGAGAAAAAATCTATACTCTGCAAAAAGGGATGAAAATAGATTTGGTGAAAAAAGAGCACAACGGCTACTGGGAAATATACAGTGAGGCAGACACGGAGCTATACAAAGCAAAGGTAGAAAGCTTTACCTTTGGAAGCTCAGGGCATAATATTGCTAGCCTTGATTACATTAATTTAGCATTGGACGATGGAACGAAAATACAGCTGACAATGCTGCAAACTGGCGCAAAATACGCTGTGCCATATGGGGACTACACAAAAGTATACACATATTTTGCACACGAAAAAGTGCTGACAGGGATAGAAGTGAGCGAAGACTGGATGATGGAGCTTTATTTTGAAAATGAGAGTATAATAGAGCTAAAAATCGGCACGGAAGTTTGGGTTCGCCAAAACGAAGATGGCATATGGTATCTGGAATATACATATCAAGAGCCTATAGAAGAAGAAAACACAGAAAATTAAACTGTCTTTAAAGGCAGTTTTTTTATATGTGCAAATAATCTGCATCAAGCAAAAATAGAAGCATTTTTTATTTCGATATTAAATAATTACAAAGTATGAATTTTATTATGTGATATTGCATTTGGAAAAAAATTAATGTATTATCATTAATTGAAGCCGAGTTTAATTTAATTGTGGAGAAAAAATTTGAAAAACAAAAAATCAAGTATTTTTATAATAATAGTCTTATCAGTGGTTTTGCTTGGAGGTACATTCACGAGTAATTCCCTATTTGACGGAAATGTAGTGTATGCAGAGGATACCGATTCAGCTGCACCTGTGCAGGGTGAAGCCGGCGGATATAAATACACTGTAATTGAGCACTATGATGACCAATGGCCTGCAGAGATACCGCTGGATCTGCGATACGAAAAGCTATCTGATTATCCTGCATGGCCTCACTATGTAGTAAACATAGACGGGAACAGACAGAGGGTATATCAGGCACCATCTTTGGATGCAAAAGGCATCGACAGCCTTTTCTATGGCGAGCGATGCAAGGTGCTGGAGCTGATAGAAACAGAATTTGGTGAGAGATGGTATATTTTCGTGACGAAAGTGGAGGGACAGGACTACGTGGCATACATCCCTGTTGAGAGCGTTGTGAAAAGAGAGATCCGTCTTGCTGAAATGGATAGGCACGTGGAGATATTGGCAGGACTGGGGAGCATGGGTCCTGTGGTATATGTAGAAAACTATAAGCATGTAAATGGAATACCGCCGGAGCTTAAAAGCGGAGAATACTATGACCCTTGGGGAAATAGGAGAGGACAGTCTGCGCCGGGATATTTCGAAATGTCATTATCCAGTGAATTTAGATATATTCCAGATGGCACGTTATGTATATTGGAAGAAATAGTTGATATCACAGATATTGAAGAGAGCAATATAGTATTCAACAGCATGGGTGAATACCTGCCTTCTACAGGTGGAGCAGGCAGCATTAACAGCACCAGCCATTCACCGGAAAGTATAAAAAAAGCACTGGATGACTACAATGCAAGCTCAACTCCATTTATGTCCAAGGTATATGTACCTAGCTTCGGCGTATCTCTGTGGGTAGAGAGCATATATATTGACATGAGCAAAGCTATGCAGGGTGGCTTTGGGCAGGCAATAGTGGTGGATAGGAAAAACCAAAACATAGCAGTATATGAATATGACAACGGATGGAAGGTTATATCTATCAGCTACTCAACCACAGGAAAATCATCAGAAACAGCAGTGCCTACACCTTTGGGATACTTCATGGCATTAGAGAAAAAAGATATATTTGAATACGAAGGCGAAGACTCAGGAGATATCGAAGGGTTTGCACCGTATGCAATTAGGTTTTCGGGCGGTGGATATCTTCATGGTGTGCCAATGACATATAATTTCGATGAATACGGTAAGAAAAAGCCTGTATATAATTACACCGAGTCTATACTATCCATAGGAACTGTTCCGGAATCGCATATGTGCATCAGAAACTTCACATCCCATGCAAAGTTTATGTACGACTGGGCAGCATTGGGCAGCTGTGCAGTGATAGTATTTGAATAAAGATATAAGGAAAATAAAAGTGGAAAAGCATTTAAAAATAATAGTTATTGCTGCAATGATTATAATATTGGTTTTTTTATCCCTTATAGTTGTTACTATGCTAAAGGATAAGGATACACAACCAATATCACAAAACAACCCAGAAGAAGAAGTACACAGCAAAAAAGACTATGTAATATCACAGAGCACTACAATATATCCCGACATAAAGGCACAGATGGGTGAGAACCCAAGCAGGATGACAGGGATAGTGAACAGCATAACCTATGACAACGGCGAGGCTGTAAGCTTTAATATTTTGGGTACTGATAATATAAGCTATGATTTGTATGTCAGCGACATGAAGCTGATAGATATAAAATACAGCGATGACCCCAGCAAAGAAGAAGTGGACTTAACATACAAAACAGGCGGCATTGCAAGGATAATTCCAGGGGGCTATTTATATCTTTATAAGGATGAAAGCAGCAAATGGTCTTTGGATGAGAGGGTGCTCTTTGGTGGAAGCGTAGAAACAATGTCTGCGACAGTTGTAGATATTGAATTTGCTCCTATGTCTTCCCAAAATGGACATATACTAGCCAGCTATTTGGTGCTGGAGGATTCTGCAGGTCAGCAGCATAATCTTTATTTTTCAGCTATTAATGTGCAGTCTATAATGACCGGCGGAGAAATGACCATATATTATGATAGCCATGCGACCGACGAGAATGTATACAAGGTGAAGGAAAGCGACGGATTCTCTATTCAATTGGCAACCACTGATGGAGGAAGCTATATATTTGCAAAAGGAAGTCCGGTTAATTTGCAGAGAAGCAGCAAAAAAGGATACTGGGAGCTGCAAAAGCAAGTAGACAAAACCACACATAGAGCTACTGTGAAAGATATTGTATTCAGCCATGATGACGACAACATTACAGGTATAGACTATGTGGTTGCTTCGCTGGATGACGGAACAAGCGTATACCTGACTATGATGCAGATGCAGGTGCTTTATGGAACTCCGACGGGCAACTACAAGAGAATATACAGATATAACGGCAAAGATATAGTTTTAGATGAAGTGAAGCCAAATGAAGACTTTGTGATGGAGCTGAACTATGAAGGCGGGAAATCGTTTTCGCTATTTGTCGGATCGGAAATATGGATAGGCAAAAGCGACGACGACATATATATGCTGGACTACGAATACACCTACAATATATACGAAAGCAGAAAAGCGGACTAAATGAAACATAAATAGCAAAAGGCGACTGACTATATAGGTCGCCTTTTTTTGTACAAAAAAATATTGACAGAATTGAAATGAATGTATATACTGTATATGCAGTATATATACAGTATTATCGGAGGTTGGCGTGAATATAATAATTTCAAATACGACGGATATTCCTATTTATCAGCAGATAACAAACCAAATAAAAGAAGCGATATTTACGAAATCTATAAGCGAGGGAGACATGCTGCCCTCTATACGCAGCCTCGCAAAGGACTTGAGAATATCTGTGATAACCACCACCCGTGCATACAATGAACTGGAGCAGGAAGGGTTTATTACAACCGTCCCAGGGAAAGGCTGCTATGTGCTTCCCCAGAATACGGAGCTGATTAAGGAGCAAAAGCAGCGAGAGATAGAGGAGCACCTGCAAAGGGCGATAGACATGGGCAAGCTGGTGAATCTGGGCAAAAAGGAAATGATGGAAATGATAAATATTTTGTATGAGGAGAACGACAATGAGTAACGCAATAGAGCTGAAAAATGTGAATAAGAGCTTTAAAAAATTTAAGCTGGAAGATGTATCTTTTTCACTGGAGGCAGGATACATAATGGGGTTTGTGGGGCAAAACGGAGCAGGAAAAACCACCACTATAAAGCTGATATTGGATATGCTGAAAGTAGACTCTGGAGAGATTAATATATTTGGGCTGGATCATCGTCTGTATTCATCCACAATAAAAGAGGAAATCGGCGTGGTGATGGATCAGAGCTATTTTGTGGACGAATGGACACTGGATGAAGTAGAGAGGGCTATGTCTCCATTTTATTCAAGCTGGGACAGGGAAAAATACAAAAAACTGCTGGCGGACTTTGGGCTGGATAGAAACAAAAAAGTGAAGGAACTGAGCAGGGGCATGAACATGAAGCTGATGATAGCCACTGCACTTTCGCACAACGCAAAGCTACTGATATTGGATGAGCCAACCAGCGGACTAGACCCAGTGGCAAGAGATGAGCTGATGGAAATGCTGAGGGAATTTGTGCTGGACGAGGAAAAATCCGTACTGTTTTCAACGCATATCACATCGGACTTAGAGAAAATAGCGGACTATATCACTGTGATACAAAACGGAAAAATATACTACAGTGGGCAAAAAGACGAGCTGATGGAAAAATACGTGATGGTGAAGGGCGGAGTGAGCCTGCTGAACGACGAGATGAAAAAAGAGCTGATTGGGCTGAGAGAACACAGCGTAGGGTTTGATGCAATTGCGGAGAAAACAAGCATAAGAAGATTCAAAGATATCGTCACAGAGAATGTGACATTAGACGAAATAATAGTCAGGATTGAAAAGGAGAGCAAAAAATGAAAAGCAGCAGTTTTGTAAAACTGGATTTTTATACAATAAAACCATATTTTAAATCGATAATAATGCTGCCAGCAATAGCAATACTGCTGGCTGCAACAATGAAGAACGTTTATTTTATAGTTACTATGCTGGCTGGCTATTCATGGATGGTGTCCATATATCCTTTCAGCATAGCGGAAAAATTTAATCTGGATATCTTATATGCATCTTTGCCCGGAAGCAGAAGGCAGATAGTGAACGGCAGATATATGTTCTTCGTGGTTCTGTATCTGGCGGCAGGTGCACTGAGCATAGCCTTATCCTACATTTTGCACATGGTGCTAGGCTACGAATTCGACATAGCACAAGGAGCATTTATAGTGGTGATGATTTTTCCATTAGTCAGCCTGATAGCGGGACTATTCTATTGCCTGATGTTTAAGTTCGGATATCTGAAGGCTAGGTTTGTAAATATTATACCTATAATTTTGATATTTATAGGCGGAGAGAGCATGAGCACGCTTTTTGAGGAAAACGCAGCTATATTAAGCGGAGTGAACCCTGCATATGCAATGCTGGCGAGCGTGGCACTGGGGGCGATATTTTTGTTTATCTCCATGATTGTCTCCCGAATGATATATTTGAAAAAAGACTTTTAGCTATAAAAATAGAAGGTGCATAAAGCACCTTTTATTGTATAAAGAAAACCTCTAGTTAGACTAGGGGTTCAAAAGAGCTTACAGCGATGAGGTAAGAAAAAGAAAACTCCTTTTGATAAAATAAAGAAGCG
>JBFLKU010000016.1:0-147753 GCA_040883315.1 Eubacteriales bacterium | reverse complement strand
CGAACACAGAAGTTAAGCTCTTTTGCGCCGATGATACTTGAGGGGCGACCCTCCGGGAAAGTAGGACGTTGCCGGTCTCTAATTTAAAGACTATCCGCTTGGATGGTCTTTTTGCATATACTGAAATAATTATTCAATATACTTTATTAATGCCTTTATACATCACTTTTACTATAAGAAACTATCTTCTTTATCTCCGTCTTATTTATTCGTTTTCTTTTGCTTTTCCTTTGTGGTATAATACCAATGTTATAAATTGTTAGGAGAGCACATGAAAAAGGCGCTTTTTATTTTTTCTTTAATAATATTTATCTGTTTTATTTTGTTTGTAGGAGCATCTATTTATATGCTCAAAACAGATAAAACTGAGGAAAAACTGCAAAATGATTTCACAGATTCGCTCAATTCCCATGAATATATAAATGCATATGAAATTTACAATTCTGAAGAAGGCAAATATCAGCAGATATTTGAGGATGAGATGAATTCATATATAGATGAGTTGTGCAACGAATCACTAGAAAACTTGTCATTGGAAAATATAGAAAGCCTGAAATCAGCTGGCTGGGAAATAGAAAAAGTTAATGTCACTATTGAAGAGATTAAAACACAAATTAAGGCACTTGAAAAATCTTCAGAAAGTTTTCAGCTTGCAATTGAAAAATATGCATCAAGAGAATTTGAGCAAGCAAGAGAATACTTTGATGAAGTGATAGAAGCAGATGAAAATTATTCGGATGCAAAGATGTATTTACAGGTACTTGAGAATAGAAAAAAAAGCTGGGATGAAAATGAATATGGCAGGTCTCCTTATGCGAATGCATGTGCATCAGATGGAGAATATATATACATTCCATATGTTATGAATGGAATTGATGGAATATTTAAAATTTCCTACGATGGAGTAGGGACAGATTTTTTCCCGCTTTCAGATGAAGCAGGGGTTATGACCATTAAAAGTATAAATGTTGTAGGTGAGTATTTGTATTTTATTGCAGGAGAAAATGTCGGAAGCGGATATGTTTTTGAAAGTCCATACTGTATATATGAGATAAAAAAAGACGGTACGGAGCTGGCACTAGCCGAAGAGGG
Organism: Eubacteriales bacterium; assembly: GCA_040883315.1. Lineage (GTDB taxonomy): Bacteria > Bacillota > Clostridia > Christensenellales > UMGS416 > JAFGUF01. The sequence goes on along the minus strand of JBFLKU010000016.1, from coordinate 146,661 downwards.
GAATTTTACTGATTTATTTATATATTATGATAAAGTATATGCAGCTTCAAGAGAATATGGACTGATAGAATACGATAGATATTTTGACAATCAAAAAATTATTACAAATCAAAGCGTAATAGATTTATATTGCAATGAGACAGGAGTATACTACACAGTACAGCACAATCTGAAATCTAATAGCGAAAATACACTATTTTTATATGATGGAAATGAATCTACTGTTATAGAAAGAAGAGCAAAACTGACATACAGTAATTTTGGTGAGAAATATGCAAAGACATGGTATATAGAGGATGAAAAAGAGAGACTATATTATTATGATGGTGAAAAGCACATTAAAGTAGATGAAAATAATATACGAAAAGTATACGGATTTGTAGAGGGACAAATATTATATTCTATTAATGGCTCATTAGGACAGCAAGCCATTAGAGCATATGACCCTAGCAAAGATGAAATAACGCATATTTCCAGCTACTATAGTGTATATACACCTGAAATCAAGGGCATATTTTACGAGACAGACAAAATTATTATAGATGACGGCAAATATATTTTGTTCAGTAACATATCAGGCACAGATATAAAAGCTGTAAATGATGTAGAAATAAATTTAGATAAACTCGACGAGAACAAAGAAGTAATTATACATATACAAGAAGAAGAGTGTTATACGCCTTCAGGCGAAGTGATAATAAGCGTGATTAGTGATAAGCAGAATTGGATTTATAGAGATGACACTCTTAATTTATTCGCTGAGAAAAGGTATCTGGAAGAGTATGACTGCAATGTTTATGTCACGCATATTTTTACAAAAGACTATAGCCTTTTGACTACTGGGAATGCAACAAAAGATTCGTTATCCGCATCTCGCTCGTACCTAGCTCCATATATCTCTGATCAATACAATATGGTCTACGCACAAAGCACAGATGCATTTTACTACAGCATAAATAAAAAACAAGGCATAATAATACGCCAAGGTCAGCTGGTACGAGACATTTTGACAGATGATATGATTGCGTTTTTTGATGACGGCACTATGCAGGTATACAGAGTCGGAGATGATATAAGCGGAGCTAAGCTGCTGGAAATGGGAGCTACTTCTTCATTTTCATTTGGGCCTATTTTAGTAGAAGACTACAGAATAGATTTTAATTGTGTTTTTGGAGAGGTAGCGGGCAAAAATCCAAGAAGTGCAATCGGATATGTCGAGCCGGGGCACTATGTTATGGTGGTGTGTGACGGCAGAGCAAAGGAAGTATCATATGGGCTGACGATGGTTCAACTGGCAGAGGTATTCAGAGACGAAGGCTGCAGCATTGCATACAATTTAGATGGCGGGCAAACAACTGCCGCAATGTTTATGGGCAATTATATTACTGATAGACCGGAGTATAGGCAGGGATCGCTGCAGCACTTATACAGAAAAATAGCTGAGCTGCTATATGTGGGCACAAGCGATATGTATCCTATTGATATTACTGAATATTCGCAGGATTATGAAGCTTTTAAAGACCAATACAAATAAGTACAAAATATGTATAGCTTCATAGAAATATTTTTTATAGTTTAAAACCATATAATTAAGCAAAATAAAAAGGTCACACATTGTGTGACCTTTACTATATATCATTTGATATTATTCGGCTTCTACTACCTCGGAGTCAAATTCATCAGTGCTGCCTTTTTTGAATATTTTATCGAACCATTTCTTTTCATATGCGAAATATCCTGCAACACCCAGTGCGGCTAGCAATATAACAACCAAAATTGCAACTAATGGTGATCCGCTTGTTTTGTAGATAATCATTGTTGGGCTCTCGATTGTAATTACGCCATCATCTATTTCTACATCTTCGTCACCAATCATCAGCTCCACTTTGCCTGGTACAGTGATTTCTACGTCTTTATAGTCTATAAGAGATGGAAGAAAAATCAAAGTAGCGTTTAGTTTTTCTAAATTAGCTTTTTCAAAATAATTTTCCATTTCCTTGTCATTCAGCTCGTCGCCATTTCCGTCATAGACGTATACATCTTCATCGTCAACTGCTTCCGAAAATTCTTTGTCATAAACGTCTTCAAACTGGTCATCGTATTGGTCTTCTGCAAATGCATCCAACAGATCTTCTGCTATAGTAACTGCGGATTCTCCATTTTCTACTGCGTCGTCATACTCATCGGTAGGAACATATAAGAATACTATTTTGAAGTTGTCATTCTTGTCTCTTTTAAAATCTTTTACGGAGATATCTCCCTCAAAGTCATCATATTTATCAAGAACATCATCTAATGCGTCCTCTACGTCCTCTTCATCATCAAGGTCTCCCTCGTCGAATTTGAATTCTTTGCCAAAATCATCAACGTCATCTTCATCACATTCTAAGGTGACAATTACGGAATTATCTTTCTGTATTTCATATGTAATATCACAGCCTGCAAAGATAACACCAACTAGCAATAGCACTACTAAAAGGATTATTCTTTTCATTTTAAGTACCTCTCATCTTGTTTTTATATATTATCATCATACTATAAATGAATTATTATTTCAATTAAAACTTGATTTATTTCAATTGTGTTACAATTTTCTTGCATAAATACTGCAAAACTTTTTAAACATTTTATAACAATTGGTCTAAATTCAATATAACTGTTTATATGAAGTTTATTATTTGATATAATGGCAAAACAAAGAAATAAAAAGCAAGGAAACAGCTTATGAAAAAATGGTGGAAAGAAGCAGTAATATATCAAATATATCCTCGTTCATTTTACGATACAAATGGAGATGGGATAGGCGACATACAGGGCATAATAGAAAAACTGGACTATATTAAAGAATTGGGAATAGACATAATATGGCTAAGTCCTGTTTATCAATCACCCAATGAAGACAATGGATATGATATTTCAGATTATAGAGATATTATGGATGATTTCGGCACCATGGAAGACTGGGAGAGAATGCTGAAAGAAATCCACAGAAGAAAAATGAGACTTATAATGGACTTAGTAGTTAATCATACATCTGATGAACATCAATGGTTTATTGAATCAAGGAGCTCAAGAGACAACCCCAAAAGAGACTATTATATATGGAGGGATGGGAAAAACGGAAAGCTGCCCAACAACTGGGAGACGTTTTTTTCAGAAAGAGCATGGGAATATGATGAGACAACACAGCAATATTTTCTGCATCTTTTCACCAAGGATCAGCCGGATTTAAACTGGGAAAACCCAAAGGTCGTAGATGAGATATTCAGCATGATAAAATGGTGGCTGGATAAAGGAATAGACGGATTCCGCATGGATGTTATCAATCTAATTGCCAAGCCGGATGGTCTCCCAAGCTCTACCTTGCTAGGCAAGGGGTACAAGGGCAGCGTATTTGACCCGAAACTATATGCAAACAATGACAAATGCCATGATTATCTGCATGCAATGAATAGAGAAGTGCTTAGCAAATACGACGTGATGACAGTGGGTGAAACACCTGTAATAGATCCTGAAAATGCTATTAAATTTGTAGGAGAAGACAGACAAGAGCTGGACATGGTTTTCAATTTTGAGCATGTAGAGGGAGAGAGCACCACTGTACCAGAAGACAGATACAGAGTGATGGGATTTTTGATACGAGAGAGCACCAAAAAGCTGGCAGCAGGCGGGCTGAAATTCAATGCGGTTAAATTTAAGAAGATAATGAAAAACTGGTACAAGGTGATAGAGCAGGGCGGATGGAACAGCCAGTTTCTAAGCAATCATGACCAGCCAAGACAAGTTTCCAGATTTGGTGATGATAAAAAGCACCATGAAAGGTCTGCAAAAATGCTTTGCATGCTAATACATACTTTGCCGGGCACTCCCTATGTTTATCAGGGTGAAGAGATAGGCATGACCAATATTAAACTGCCCAATATAGACGATTATAAAGATGTGGCAACAATAAATGCATATAAAAAGGCAATAAAGGCTGGTATTCCAAAAAATGTGGCTATGGCTACTGTGCATGAAAAATCTCGCGACAATGCAAGAACTCCTATGCAGTGGAGCAACAAAAAAAACGCAGGGTTCACAAATGGTACACCGTGGATCGCTGTAAATCCGAACTATGAAAAAATAAACGTAAAAATGCAAAAAAAGAATAAAGACTCTATTCTTAGCTTTTATAAGAGTATGATAGCATTAAGAAAGAAAAACGAGATATTGGTTTACGGAGATTTTACAATAATCGATTTTGAGGATAGAAAGACTATTTCATATATTAGGAAATATGAAGATAGAAAATGGCTTATAACGATAAATCTGACTGATAGATATGCAAAAGTAAGGCTGGGTGATATACAGATACAAAAGGCTGAAGTAGTGCTTTCAAACATGAATAAGGCTAGAATGGTATCTGATAGACTGCTAAGGCTAGACCCATATGAAGCAGTTATTTTCGAGCTTCATTAAAATATTATTTAGTCAATTGACAACGTATATAAAAGATGATAGCCTAGTGGATAGGAAAATATAAAATAGAAGTGAGAGGAAGCAAAATGGAAAAGAAAATAGCATGGACAAAATACGATGATAAAACAAAGAATGAAGTATTTTCATTTAATGAAGAATATAAAGAGTTTTTATCAACATGTAAAACTGAAAGAGAATGTGCTGATTTTATTTTAGAAAAGGCAAAAAAGGCAGGATTTGTTGAAATTAATTCTGTAGATAGCTTGAAGCCAGGCGACAAGGTGTACGCTATAAATCAGAGCAGGCTTTTAGTTCTGTTTAAAATAGGAAAAGAAGACATTTCAAAGGGCATGAATATTGTAGGTGCACACACAGATGCGCCAAGGCTGGATTTGAAGCAAAACCCGCTGTATGAAGATGACGCAAGCAAGACTGCGCTGCTTAAAACTCATTATTATGGGGGAATAAAAAAATATCAATGGGTTACAACACCTTTGGCTATTCACGGGGTAGTATATAAAACAAGCGGAGAAGAGATAAAGATATCTATCGGTGAAAAAGGTGATGACCCTGTATTCGGTATTTCTGATTTGTTGATACACCTAAGCAAAGACCAAATGCAAAAAACACTTTCAGAGGGAATAACAGGCGAAGGACTGAATGTGTTTATAGGATCTATTCCACTGCAGGAAGACGACGACAAGACAAGCACCAAGAAAAACATATTGAACCTTTTAAAAGAAAAGTATGATATTGAAGAGGAAGATTTTGTTTCGGCTGAGCTGGAGATAGTGCCCGCAGGCAAAGCCAGAGACTATGGACTGGACAGAAGCTTTGTGGCTGGGTATGCACACGACGACAGAGTTTGCTCATACACAATGTTTAGAGCTATAATGGATGCGCAAGATGCAGAAAAGACGTGCGTTGCAATATTTGCAGACAAAGAGGAAGTAGGAAGCATGGGAGCTACAGGCATGCGCTCAAAATTCTTCGAGAATGCATGTGCAAAAGTACAAAGAGGGCTCAACAAAACATACGACAGCATAATGCTCAGAGATGCTTTGGAAAACAGTGCTATGCTGAGTGCCGACGTAAATGCAGGATATGACCCGAATTTCCCTGATGTAGTAGAGAAATACAACACTGCCTATATTGGAAAAGGCGCAGCGTTCGCAAAATATACAGGCTCCAGAGGAAAGGGCGGCTCGTCAGATGCAGACCCTAAATTTATTGCAAAGCTAAGAAAGCTATTGGATGATGCCGATATCAGCTATCAAACAGCAGAGCTAGGCAAAGTGGACCAAGGCGGCGGCGGAACGATTGCATACATATTGGCAGAGTACGGCATGGACGTGATAGACTGCGGAGTGGCAGTGCACAATATGCATGCACCGATGGAGCTGGTATCAAAGGCTGATGTATATGAAACATACAGATGCTATAAGGAATTTTATAAAAAGTACAAATAACTAAATAAGGGCATGTATGAATTATTTTGTAATACTTGAATTTGTTTTACTATGTGTATATACGGTGGAAAATATCAAAGCTGACACCGTATATACAAATTTATACTGGCTTTTAATTTTAATTTATGCATGTTTAAAGCTGCTTTTTTATATCGTATTCGAGAAAAAGATTAGCAGAAGATTTATAGTAGTTATCACATTGTTAGTTGGAGTGATAGGCTGGTTCTATTATCCTATTTTATTATTTTTCCCATTGTGTATAAATCAGGCAAATTTATTTTCCATTAATAAAAGGTGGGCAATATCATTAGTAACATTGCTTTGGCTTTTTGTTATACCTATAGATTTTTTAATGATTTATCTATTATCTTTGGTTTTCTCATTTATTCTTGTTTTTGCTCTCAAGGAGTATTCGGAACGAATAGATATGCTGGAAGAAAAACTTGAGAAGACTCAGGTGAGCAATAATACCATCAAGAACCAGTTGGATAGCTTTAGCCAGGCAAGTGAAACTATAGCATATCAATCACAATTGGAGGAGAGGAACAAGCTGTCGCAGACGCTGCATGATGAGCTAGGGCATACGCTCTCGGGCAATATACTGCGCTTGGAAGCCATAAAAATGATAATAGATAAAGATGGCGAGAAGGCAAGCAGCATGCTTCAGGAGGTGATAGGCAACCTTAGAAGGGGCATGGACTCAATAAGAAGCATACTAAAATCAATAAAGCCGGAAATAAGCACTATTAATATCTCGAATCTGAAGATTATTATAGAAAATGTAAAAAATCAATCCAATGTCAACATAGCTTTGAATTATAATAGTGACATCAGTGAGATTACGCCACAAATGTGGCAGGTAATTATTCCGAATATTAAGGAAGCCCTTACCAATATGATGAGATATTCAAATGCTGATAATTGCGAAATAGACTTTGTGAAGCTGAACAAGGTGTATAGGATTACCGTTAAGGATGATGGGGTAGGCTGTGAAAATATAAAAAAAGGACTGGGCATTTTGGGAATAGAGGAGCGAATGATATCTCTTGGCGGCAACGCAATATTCGACTCAAAAAACGGATTTTCAACTACGATGATTTTTCCTATATAAGTATTTGCTATTAAAGGAGCAGAAAATGGCTATAAAAATATTGCTGGCAGATGACGACAGGCTGATAACTGAAAGCCTTAAAATGATAATAGAGCAGGATGACAGGCTGGAAGTGGCGGCGATTGCCAACGATGGACGTGAAGCCGTGGATGCATGTACAAATCAGGACATAGACGTTGCACTGATGGATATAAGAATGCCCAATATGAACGGAGTGGAAGCCACAAAAGAGATAGTGAAGAGGACTGATACAAAAGTTTTGGTGCTTACTACTTTTGATGAGGATGAGTATATATCCAAAACGTTTGAGTACGGTGCAAAAGGATATCTTTTGAAAAACAATCCGCCTGATATGATAATAAATGCAATTGTTTCTGTATACTATGGCAATTCTGTAGTACAAAACAAAGTGATGGAAAAGCTAAGCTTTTCAAATGAAAACAAAGGTGAAAAGCTAGAGGGGCTTACATCGAGAGAAAAAGACATAGTAGTAGAAATAGCAAATGGTGCTACCAACAAAGACATCGCACTAAAGCTTTTTATATCCGAAGGCACAGTAAAAAACAACATTACAAACATATTATCCAAGTTGAATCTTCGCCACAGGACGGAGATTGCAATATTTTATTTAAAAGATTGAATAGTGACTAAAGTCATGTGACATTAAGGAAATTGTTCCCTAGCAGAATGATTTCCTTTTTTATATACTGTAAATACAGAAAGGAGTATTAGGATGAAAAATATTATAGAAATTAATAATTTAGTTAAAAACTTTAAAAATGTTACAGCCATAGACGGAATCAACCTGAAAATAAAGGAAGGTGAGATATTTGGGCTGCTAGGGCCAAATGGCGCAGGAAAAAGCACAACCATAAATATTCTATGCGGCATATTAAGAATGGATAAAGGCGAAGTGAAATGCTTCGACAAAGACATTAATAAAAAGATAAGAGAAATAAAAAAAGACATCGGCGTAGTGCCGCAGAATATTGCAGTATATGAGGAGCTGAAAGCCAGAGAAAATGTTGAGTTTTTCGCATCACTATATGGACTGAGGGGCAAAGAAATGAAAGAGGGTGCACAGCAGGCGTTGGAATTTGTAGGGCTGACCGATAGAAGCGATGACTACCCTAAAAATTTCTCCGGCGGAATGAAAAGACGCTTAAACATTGCATGCGCTATTGCACACAAGCCAAAGCTTATTATAATGGATGAGCCAACAGTTGGCATTGACCCGCAGTCCAGAAACCACATACTAGAGTCTGTGAAAAAACTGAATGAGCTGGGATCCACCATCATATACACCACTCACTACATGGAAGAAGTGGAAGCTATCTGCACAAGAATAGGAATTATAGACCACGGCAAGCTGATAGCATCAGGCACATACGAGGAGCTGCAGTCTCTTGTATCAGATAGAAAAAGCATAATAATTTCAACTGATATCGGAGTGAATTTAGACAGAGACGAATTGAAAAAGATAAAGGGTGTTTCGGAGGTGTTTCAAGATGAGAACACCATAAATGTTGAAACCCATAAAGAAAGCGACTGTATAACGGATATTACTACATTCTGCAGAGAGAATAATATTCCTATTCGATCCATAAATATGGGAAATATAAGCCTTGAAACGGTTTTCTTGTCCTTAACAGGAAGGAGCTTAAGGGATTAATATGAAAGTTTTAAGTATAGCAAAAAAAATAATACTTAGAAGCCTTCGTGATGTTAACACTATGCTCATTATGTGTGCAATGCCGCTTGTGATAATGTTTATTCTGGGTCTGGCTTTTGACTCTATGATGGGCACTGACGGCAACATCGAACTGGATGATATGTATATATCATACACAATAGTGGGTGAGAAGGCACAGATAAGTGAAGGAATCGAAAATATGATGGACGAGCTTCTGTCAGATGGGTCGACATATACGAATGCTGAAAATAAGCAGGATGAGCTGGAAAAGCTGAAAGCAGCGAATATAACAGCATATATAGAGATAGACGAAAATGAGCAAACAATCATTCTTTATAAAAATAATAAAGTAGATACCTCGAGTTCGATTGTGGAAACAGCACTAAGGTCTTTTGCAGCTAGATACAACACTATAGTAGAGATTGCAAAAGTGAACCCTATGGCAGTGCAGAGCATAATGACGCAAAATGAATCAGAAGAATATATCACAAAGGTGGGACTGAATAGCAGATATCAGCCTGACGCAATGGATTATTACGGTGTAGCAATGACCATACTATTTATTCTATACGGTTTTTTAGTTCCACTTTCGGAAGTGATAGCAGATAAAATATCAGGATTGACATCTAGAGTGTCTGTGTCACCAGTGAAACCAGCAGAAAAATTCATTGGAAGTGTACTGGGGTATGTATCTGTGACAACGATAAGAACTGTTATAGTAATAGTGATGTCCGTAATCTTATATGGTGTTAACTGGGGAGAAACCCCGATATATCCGTTCTTGCTGATATTTGCATTTATCGTAGTGGGCACATCTATGGGTATGTTCTTAGGAGAGGTTTTCAAATCTGAAAGTGCAGCTGAATCAGCAGCACATTTTCTAATAGTGGTATCTGCATTTTTCGGCGGAGCATATATGGCATTGGAGGATTTGGGGCCTATTGCAGAGATAGGGAAATATTTTTCATTAATCTGGTGGGCAAACACAGGGATTACAAACCAAATATATAATAACGACTATGGAAATATGATTAGTGCATTCATAATATTCGGCGTATTAACAATAGCTTTTCTAGGATTAAGCGTGATTTTTATGAACAGAAAGGAGGCATACAACAATGTATGATATATTTAAGATTACAAAAAATATTTTACATAGGATAATAATGAAACGTTCAAATATCTTAATACACATTATTGTTCCAATATCAGTTATTTTTGGAATGACGCTGCTTTTTAGTGGTGGTGGTTCATCTAAATACAACGCATCTGTAGTGGACTTATCGCAAAGCAAATCATCCGAGTATCTTTTGAACGAGATCGAAGCCTCCGGAAAGTTTAAAATAAGCGAGATAGAAGAAAAAGATGCAGAAAGCTATATAACAGAGGGAAGCACAAGCTTTGTACTGATTATCCCAGAAGATTTTGAAGAAAAACTGCTGGCAGGTGAAATGCCCGAAGTGAAGATGATGTCGCTGAAAGAAAGCGAAGGAGCTGGATGGATGCAGGTATCGTTAAATATGCAGATTGGTAACATGAAAGATGCTGTATATGGTGCAGGATATGATGAGCAAATGTATTATGGACTTCTGAATAAAATAGCAGAATCCACAGTAAAGTTGAAAACAGAAAAAGTGAATGATTATTCGCAGAATATGTATATGACGCAGCCAATAATCGGAATGTACCTGATGCTTATATTGATGAGTGCCAGCACTACGGCTTTTTTGATACTGGATGAGAAGAGAAAAGGCACATTTGCCAGAATAGGCACTGCTCCCGTTAGTCCTCGTTCATATATACTTGCAAATGTTGTTAGCAATGTGATTATACTGAGCATACAGCTGTCAATCGTACTTATTCTGCTTAGCAAGGTAGCGAAGATAGAATTCTTTACAAGCACATTTAATATGTTTATCATACTGTTTGCATATGTGCTGTGCTGCATTGGCTTTGGTGTTCTGGTGGCATCTGCCACAAATAAAATAGCTAGGGCAAATGCAATGCTGTATCTGATACTTACACCGACATGTATGATATCAGGATGTTTCTGGCCAATAGAATTTATGCCCGATATTTTGCAAAAAGCAGCCTTGATTACGCCACAAAGATGGGCACTGAACGCACTGGATTTTGCACAAAATGGTGAAAGCATGGTTATGCCCCTGCTGATTCTGGTGGCGTACGCTTCGCTTTTGTTTATAGGAGCTGCCTACTTGATGAAATATAAGCAAAAACAATAATAAATGAAAAAGACATGCAATATTGCATGTCTTTTTTTGTATAATGTTTCAGCAAATATATATCCTAGAATATAGCCTAAATTATATCCTAACTGTGCATAGTTTCATATTTAGCTATGCCGTCCTCTATGCTTGGCAGAAAGAAAACTTGATTTCCTCTGTTGCATTCACGAATAAAGTCCCGCAGACTTTTACTTTTGTATTTGGCGAAATCGCCAACTATTACAAGGGACATATTATAGTTCGAGAACTTTTGAAGAAGCTCCCCAGCGAAACGTGTCTTAAGGTCAAAAAATTTGTCTCCCAGGCTTTCCTCATGTATTATCATTCCTACATTGTCACAGTCTTCATTGTATCTGGTAGATGCCATAATGTCTAAAATCTCATGTGAATTTGAAATGATAGTATTCTTATCAATTAATGATACTGTTATATTTCCGATTTTTAATGTTTTCATGTTTATTTGCCCGATAAAAAGGGCAGTATTTCCTCCATACTGTTATAGATAATGTGTCCATTATTTTCTGCAATATGAATGGTCACATTTTCAAGACTTTTCTCAAGTCTGGCAGCTGATTTTTCAGCGTCGACAATAACGTCATTTTCTCCGCACATAAATAGGGTAGGCGAGACTATGTTTGATAGCTCATCATCGCTAAAGATAGGAAGCTCCCCCATTATTGGATTAAAGTGTTGAGAAATTAGCTTATTAAAGACTAAGACTTCATCTGGCATACTATCTAAGCCGGTTATCATTTTGCCTAGTTTCTTAAGGCCTTTTTCGCCTTGCATTGCGTAAAAAATCATTTTGAATATATATGATGGCTTAGCATGCGTTATTCCCGATGGTGCTATTAGTACAATTTTTTCTACCTTTTCAGGGAAGTTAACTGCATATTTTTGTGCCATCCATGCACCTAGCGAATTGCCTATAATCATCACTTTATCAATTTTTAGCTGGTTTATTATTTCATCTATCCATAAGGCGTGGTCATTGCTTTTTAGGCCAAGCCTTACAGGCTGGCTATTGCCCGGCTCGCCTAGAATATCTACGCTGAATACATGGAATGCATCAGACAATGTCTTTATATCTGCATACCACATTGCACTATTTGTACATGAACCGTGGAACAGCATCACAATGGGGTTATCGGCTTTGCCAGCCTCTAGCAGGTATGTTTTGCCAAAAGATGTATCCAGATATATTTCGTTGTACTCGAATTTTACATTTTTTAGTGCCTTTTTATAAAATGATAAAATTTCTTGTTTGCCTGCTTCGCTTTTAAAAATAATTTGTTCTTTCATGTTAATCTCCATTTATTTTGTATAGTTCGATAATACCCACATAATGGTTTCTGTGAATTTGATATTGCCATAGAGCATAACACGAACTTTATTTTCTGCTTCTATAAACTGTGCATTCATAGTGGTTTTTCCGAATTCGGGCTGCTTAGAGTTCAGAGAAGCTGTGAGCATGTTTATGATCGATATGCCTTCGTCCATGCTAAAAACATCAATATCAATTACTGAAGAAACCGTTATTTTTCTTTCTTTATCTTCATTGATTTCACGAGACAGGGAAGTGCTATTTTGCTGCACAAAGGATGATAAATCATTTCCTGATATTCTCCACGCTTTCCCAACCTTTACTGCATGAAGTTTTCCTTCTCTTATATATCGCTGTACAGTTTTTTCATGTATTTTTAGTATTTCTGCTACCTTTGAGGCAGAATAGAATTTATCTTCCATAAAAACTCCTTATTATTACTTAATAAGGTCATTATAAGGAATAATAAGTAATATGTCAAGTGAAATTATTAAAACTTGCGAATAAAAAGCAACTAGTATATAATCATTAGTTAATATAGATGGGCAGGTAGAGAAATGACGAGTATTTTAATAGGACAACTGGCAGCCATATCCACAGCAGCATGCTGGGCTATCACATCCACGGCCTTTGAAAAAGCCGGTAAAAAAATTGGTTCATTGAATTTGAACTTGATTAGACTTCTGATAGCACTTATATTTTCATCAATTTTCACAATGATAACCAGAGGTATGCCATTGCCGGTGGATGCCACAGCAAGCATGTGGATTTGGCTAAGCCTATCTGGGCTGATAGGAATGTTCATAGGAGATTTACTGCTATTGGAAGCATTTGTGAAGATAGGGGCAAGAATTTCCATGCTGATATACGCCAGCGTTCCTGTATACAGCGCCATTTTAGCATATCTGTTTTTGAACGAAAAAATGACGATTTTGCAGATTGCAGGAATGATACTTACTATTTTCGGTATAGCTCTGGTACTGTTGGACGGAGACAGCGAGAACAAGAAGATGAAGTTAGCACACCCTGTGGCAGGTATACTTTTTGCTTTTGGCGGTGCGGTGGCGCAGTCTATAGGCTATGTAATAGGCAAAAAAGGAATGGGAGACTATAATGCGTTTGCTGCAACACAGATAAGGCTGATTGCAGGAATAGCAGGATTTGTGATATTTTTTATATTAGCGAAGCAATGGAAAAGCTTTTTTAAATCTTTTAAACAAAAAGACGCCATCAAGCCAGCGCTAATAGGTTCGTTTTTTGGTCCGTTTCTTGGTGTATCGCTTTCTTTGTTTGCGGTGCAGCGAATAAACCCAGGCGTTGCATCCACTTTGATGTCCATCACTCCAGTTCTTTTGATTTTATATGCAATAATTTTTAAAGGTGAAAAAATAAAGCTAAAGGAAATAATAGGAGCAGTAATCAGCTTTGGCGGAGTAGCAATGATTTTCATGTAAAAAAATCCCTCGGCTTATCCGAGGGAGATGACTATTTATATTTGTTCTTGCTGATTTTTCGCATTACAAATCCTAGGTATATTGTTAAAATTCCAGATAGCGCAATTCCTAGAATAATCTGCAGCCAATCGGGCTCTATCACTTTTGCAAGCCCTAGTATAGCCAGCACTAATGTTGTAATTAGTGCAACTAGAAATGCGGTGAACGAAAAAGAAATAGCTAATATAAATCTGTTACTTCTTTTTTTTGTACTTTCACTGTCGGTAAACATTTCCGGTTTCTTTTCTAAATATTCGCTTCGCCATACAAATATACTGGACATTCTGCCTACGTACTCCCATCCAAAATCCTTGTAGGTCTGAATTCTCTCTTTTGAAAGCTTTCCTAGCAGCTCAATAGCGTACTTGTATTTCTTTGGTTCTTTTTTCTCAAATTTCATTACCATAGATGAAAAATGATTAATCTTTTTGGGATGCCATCCGTCTGCAGCCAAATCTTCAAACCATTTTTCGTATTCTGCGGGCACTACTTTCCGATATGCTGTAAAATATTTTTTCATTGTCATAATAACGCCTCCATATTCCGATATATTTCTTCGATTCGCTTTTGTTCTTCTTTTAGTATAGCCATACCAAGATCTGTGATGATGTATATTTTGCGTCGATTTTCCTCTTTTACGCATCGTATTAATTCGCCTTTTTCCAGTTTTCCGAGGCTTTGGTATGCTGTACCTGCACCTAATGTTATTCTGCCATTCGTCATGCTTTCCACGTTTTGCATTATTGCGTATCCATGCATTTCGCTTTTTAGAGAGAGCAAAATATATAGCATAGTTTCGCTCATAGGCATGAATTTTTCTTTTGCTTTTTGTATATTCATTTCCGCCTCCTATGTATCACGACTAGATATATCGCGATGTGATACAATAAGTATATATCACGACGTGATATATGTCAAGTATTTTTGCAATAAAAAAAGCTGTTCACACAGCTTCGGGATTTTATGCTTCTTTTGGTTTTTTTAATTTGTAAAAGATATATGAAATCAAAGAAATGATATTTAGGAAAAGAACTAAATAATCGTATTTACCCATTTGATCAGTCAGAGATAAAACTAAATTTATAATTACAAAAACATATATAAGCATATTGAAAAAAATATTTCTGTCTCTTATAAGTGCAAGACCAAAAAAACAAATGGCATTAGCAGACATCAATACTAGAATATATATTGATGAATTAATTGTAAAAAAATAAACAGCACTTAAAAATATCCATACTAAAGATTGAACAATCATAGAGTATGTAAAGATTTTACTCGCGATTTTCATTTTATCTCCTTTATATATTCAAATAAATAAGGCAAATATATTATTGCAGCTACTATAGCGGATGCTATAGATATCACTAGTGATGCACCTGCCGCCATATCTTTTGCTTCTCCGGCTAAGATGTCTTTTTCGGCTGTAACTAAATCTACTGCCTTTTCGATAGCAGAGTTGATAAGCTCAGCTGATAGCACTGCTCCGCAGCACAAAATAGTTATAGCCCACTCAATGCTATTTACACTAAATAGCAAATTGACAGCTATCACCAAAGCAAAGCATACAATCATCACTTTGAAGTTTGTCTCTTTTTTAGTTCCTAGTATAATGCCTTTTAATGCATATTTTAATGATATTAATTTCATAGTTTATCTTTATTAATTATAATTAGCACCAGTATACCTGCTCTACCAATATAACATTTCCGTCTGAATCACAATGAATGTAGAAGAAAAAATAATCAAATAAATATTTATGATCTAGGTTATATAGTGCGGTGACGTCAGCTGATGTAGAAGGTATTGCAATGGAGTCTGGTACCTGCGTTCCGTCCGAATGGAACATCAGTTTGATTGGCACAGTGTCCAAATCTATGGTTCTTAATCCGGGATTATCGTTTTGACATACATATTCACCATCTGCAAAGTCATTTACTAAATCTGCAGCAGCCTGCTGAGTATATCCTTCGTGAGATACGAGATAGTCTATCGCCTCTTGACCTTTTAGTATATAGAAATAGTCAAATTCCGCCCAGCCAGTAGCAGGATCGTAGGAAACCATATTTGCATAGCATGAGTAAAAGCTCATTGTATTATACGGTGTTGGATCGCCGCCTGCAGGCGCAACAGTGCCTACGGGAGGCATTGTTATTTGTACAGTAGCTATGGTATTTGCATCGGTTGCCTCAGCTGGTGAATCTTGAGTTGACAAAGGTATATTTGTGATTTCAGGAACTGTTGTAATCACAGGTGGTACGGTAGGAGTTGCCGTCTGAGGAATGATAATGTCACAACTGGTATTAAACATTAAAATGAATAAAACAATGACTAATGTGATATTCTGTTTCATACTTTTGTCTCCTTTTATCAAAACTATAAATAGTATTTCCGATGTCAATAGTATATCACATCTACTAAAAAAAAGTAAATTCTCATTTTGAAAATTAGCCTTTTCAAATGTATTGACAATGGATATCGCAATATGATAAAATAACGTACAAATAAATTGTACGTTAAAATGGATTATACGGAGTGTGATTATGAGTAATTCTGTGCTAGGAAACAAAAACTATATATTAGTAGTCCTTGGGAGGTTTGTATCTGACTTTGGAACGTATCTTCAAAGCTTTGCAATGTCGCTGTTTGTTTTGAAGAAAACCGGTTCTGCTACGTTGTTTGCTATGGTTATAGTGCTGTCGATGATACCAAGGCTTATATTAATGCCATTTGCCGGCGTGCTGGCAGATAGAATAAGCCGGAAGAAAATGATAGTAAGCATGGATATATTAAGCGGAATATTTATGCTGATAGCAGGTGGTTTTTATGTTGCAAGAGGCGATTTATCATTACCATTTATTTATGTAATTGTAATTATACTAAATACAATAAATGTTTTCTTTTCTCCAGCAATGGGCTCGATTATGCCTGACATAGTTGAAAAAGAAAAATTAGCAGATGCCAATAGCATCTCAGAAATAACGGTAGCTATCAATGCATTGATTGCGCCAATTGTAGCAGGTGTTTTATTTGGATCTTTTGGCATACTGCCAATAATAATTGTAAATGCAGTCAGCTTTTTAATTTCCGCTTTAAGCGAATCGTTTATTAAACTAGAAAAAGAAAGCATTGTATCGAAAGAGAAGAGTGATAAATTTTTTGTTTCTTTTATGCAGGGAGTAAGATACATTAAAACGATGCCTGAATTTTTGATTATAATAGGTGTTGCAGTAATAGCCAATTTCGCATTAGCTCCTATTTTTTCCGTTGCTCTACCTATAGTTATACTAAATGATTTTGGGCTTTCAGATTCGGCATATGGAATCATAACAGCACTTATGACTATTGGAATGCTTGTAGGGCCTTTGTTCGCGGCAGGGGTAATAAAGAAGCATCACTACTCAAAGCTGGTATCAAGAATACTTTTTTCAGCAGGAATTTTAAATTTCATCATTGCAGCAATGTGCATAAAGGGTATTTTCTCAAGTGTATATATTAATACAGTGCTTATTGTTCTACTGATAAATATACTGATGGTAATTATAATATGGGTTAATTTAAGCCTGACTACAGCTAGGCAAAGAATAGTACCTGGACATCTGCAGGGCAGGGTAGTTTCTGTTATGGGTATGTTCGCGATGGCGGCTATGCCACTAGGACAGGCACTGATGGGATATCTTCTGGACAGAAGCGAAGCTTATATTATTATTGCTATTTACGCTCTGCTGGCTGCTTTATCAGGAATTCTTGCAAGGATTGGGTTCTCAAAACTCGCTAGAAGTGGTAAAATGAATATAAACCAAGCTGCAGAAACAACAAATGATATTCCTAAGGAGGCTGCAGAGACGGTATAAAATAATATAGAAGGAACAAAAATGAGTGAGATTAAAAAAAGGGAATTAAATAGTATTAAAGAAATAAGAGTTTTAATAGACCCTTATAGACAGGAAATACTATCTAGAATGAATTTGATGGCAAGACCAGCGACTTCAAAGGAAATTGCCACGGCTATGAAGGAAGCACCATCAAAGGTTAATTATCACTTGAAAGTTCTAGAAGAATACGATTTTGTTGAAATAGACCATACTGAAAACATCAATGGAATAATTGCAAAATACTACAAAAGAACAATTACAAATTTTGATATTAATTTTAAAGAAGATGACGACAACCACAGCAAGAGCATCGCAGCAATCAGCATGATAGAGTCTATGTTCAATAATGCTAGGGATAGGCACCTAGGAACACTACGAGAGAAAATTAGCCAGTCAGATGAACTGGAAGATAAAGAAAAGGGAATGATAACTACTGCCAAGCTCTATATGAACGAAGAAGAGGTGAAAGAGCTAGGGGATTTGATTTCAAAATACACAAAGAACAGCAAGGAGCAAAGAGACCTGTATAGTCTGTTCGTTTCATTTATAAAACAAGATGATTAAAATATAAAGCTGCTTTTTGCGGCTTTTATTTTGAAAAACAAAAAACCATATCTTCCGATATGGTCTTGGCTGGGGTGGAAGGATTCGAACCTTCGAATGCTGGAGTCAAAGTCCAGTGCCTTACCGCTTGGCGACACCCCAAAGCATAATATTAAAATAAAAAGAATGGGGTGAATAGTGGGATTCGAACCCACGGCCTCCAGGGCCACAACCTGGCGCTCTAACCAACTGAGCTATACCCACCATACAGTTTATTCTTTTGATGTGCTGTTGCACCAATCCATAGCCAACTATGAGCTAAAGATAGAAAGTGGCGCGCCTGAAGGGATTCGAACCCCTGGCCCACGGCTTAGAAGGCCGTTGCTCTATCCTGCTGAGCTACAGACGCATGTCATTAACAGCGTGGTAAATTGTATCATATTATGCACGCTGATGTCAATAGAATTTGAGATAAAAATAAAAATTTCGACGTATTTTCTGTGTTGAAATAAGGATAGCTGATTTTTTATGTTTTATAATTATGAGGACTAGAATGCATGGCATTAATGTTTTCAAAATTAATTATACATTTTTATATATTATGTTATAATGTATATAAATTATGCGTAAAACTATTGTAACATTATATACAAAAGATATACTAAGAGGTAATTAAATATGAGTGACTTTTTCTACAAACTAAGGAAGGCAAAGAACAAGTTTAAGAGAAAATTTCAGGAATCAAAAGATGAAGAATTTGCAGAAGCAGTGGAGTACACATCATCATTTAAAGTTATAATGGTAGTACTCTTAAGCGTGATATCCTGTTCATTGATTTTTATTATTTTGCTTTTAACCAATGTTGTGAGATTAGGGGATGATAATAGAGTGGACATGAATGCCCCAAGCTCTACACCAGAGGTCATTACTGTTTTAGTGACGCCTGCACCCACGGATGAGCCTACGGCCTCTCCTACAGCCTCACCCACGCCTAGGCCGACAATGGTTCCAGGGCCTACGCCAAAGATTGTGAACGAAGGTGCTACGCCACTTCCTTTATCCGAGGATGATGAGGTAGTGGAAGTGGGCTGGATAGATACAGACTATCTGAATGTGCGCACAGGCCCAGGCGAAGGATACAAAAGAATTGGTGTTTTGCCGCAAAACAGCGTAGTAGAAGTTTTGGAGAAAAGCAGATGGCTTAAAATTAAGTTTTTGGATGGAGTGGGATACTGCACCAATACATACTATAAATCGGGATATCTGCCATCAAATAAATATGAGGCAATGCCTACTGTACCGCCTGATCTGAACATGGATGATAGAAAGATAGTGGATGCAGATTATTCTCATATATCTGATGATTTAAAGATAATAATAGATAAAGTGGAAGAGCCAAACAAGCAGTATTTCGTAGCAGAAATATGGTGCGACACCAGCCACATCAAGTCGCTGCTTGCCAGTGAAAGCCTAGATAGAAGTATTAGACAGACAACGTCTGAAATGTTTGCGGAAGCAGACAATGCTATATTTGCAATCAATGGTGATTTTATATCATATAGCATAGGCGGAATAGCCATCAGAAACGGCGAAATATACAGAGACGAAAAAGGGTTTGAACTTTGCGTACTGTATGAAGACGGCGAGATGGTGGGCATAATGCCGAACAAAGTGAGTGCAGACGAATTGATAAAGGACAATGCAGTGCAGTGCTGGGCATATGGGCCAATACTTGTACAGAACTATGTAGCATACAATGATTTTTCATCGCGCTCATCACTCAATCCTGCCAACCCACGCACAGGCATTGGAATGATTGAGCCGGGACATTATATAATAATCGTCGCAGATGGCAGACGATCGACCTACCAAGGACCTACCTTACCGGAATTCGCAAAGATGTTTGAAGAGTATGGCTGCAAAGTTGCATACAATCTAGAAGGCGGCTCTGCGAGCACAATGGTATTTAAGGGTGAAGTAATAAATACTCCATCCAGCGGTGAGGAGAAGGTGACAGGCGATATTATTTATTTTAACTAGGAGACAACTACGCAAATGACACCGATATACCCTTCATTTAAATTTTTATTAGCAGGGATAATTGTGACAATTATCCTTGTTATAATTTCACAGAAAGCAAAAAGATTTGAAAGATTTATTCTAAGCTTTATTTGGGTTGCATACATTATTATAATGCTAGGCATGACTATACCATCAAGCGGCGAATGCACTGATATGACTATTTTTGAAAAATTTCAGTATGCACCCCCATGGAATTCGAAGCCGTTTTCTCTGCTGAAAGGACAGTTCATGAATATGTTGGACGGACAAAGCGGAGCAGCGAGACAATTTTTGGGCAATATTATTTTATTCATTCCGGCTGGCTTTTTCCCGCCTATGCTTTTTCCTAAGTTCAGGAAATGGTATGGACTATTTTTGCCGGGATTCATATGGTCTCTGTGCATAGAGGTGAGCCAACTTGTTCTGAATTTAGCCAATTTATCAAATAGGACATTTGATACTGATGATATTATTCTTAATGTTTTTGGTGCAATGATCGGATTTATAGTATATAAAATCTTTTTCGCGAAAAAACATAGAAATCAAAAGTAAGTAAGAGGAGATACGATGTCAATAAACGAGAGAGCACTGAAACTGCATGAAAAGCTAAAAGGCAAAATAGAGGTAGTTAGCCGAGTGAAGGTGAACAGCAAAGATGATCTATCACTGGCATATACGCCTGGTGTTGCACAGATTTGCAAGGAAATACAAAACGATGAAAACAAAAGCTACGAGCTGACAAGGCGATGGAACACTGTGGCAGTCATAACAGACGGCACTGCTGTGCTTGGGCTTGGCGATATTGGGCCTTTGGCTGGCATGCCTGTGATGGAAGGCAAATGCGTGCTTTTCAAGGAATTTGGCGGCGTAGATGCTATACCACTTTGCCTGTATACAAAAGATGTGGATGAGATAGTAAACACTATATATAATATATCAGGAAGCTTTGGCGGAATAAACCTAGAAGACATTGGTGCCCCCAGATGCTTTGAGATAGAAAAAAGACTAAAAGAAAAATGCGATATACCAATATTTCATGATGACCAGCATGGAACAGCTATTGTTGTTTTGTCGGCACTTATAAATTCGCTGAAGATAGTAAAAAAGCAAAAAGAGAATATAAAAGTGGTTCTGGTGGGTGCTGGTGCTGCGGGCACAGCTATCACCAATCTGCTTCTTTCATATGGTGTTAAAAACATCATAGTATGTGACAAAGACGGAGCAGTATTTGAGGGCAAAGATAATCTCTCGAAAGAACATATAGACTTGTCAAAAAGAACTAATCCAAATAGAGAAAAGGGCAGCCTTGCGGATGTGATAGCTGACGCAGATGTTTTTATAGGAGTAGCCTGTGCAAATATTGTATCGCCTGAAATGGTGAAGTCTATGGCAGATGATGCCATTTGTTTTGCGATGAGCAACCCTGTGCCGGAGATTATGCCGGATGTCGCAAAGGATGCAGGTGCCAAAATTGTGGGAACAGGCAGAAGTGACTTTGCCAATCAAATAAATAATGTTTTGGCCTTCCCTGGTGTTTTCCGCGGTGCACTGGACGTGCGTGCCAGCGACATAAACGATGAAATGAAAATAGCAGCATCTTTTGCAATTGCAGAATTAGTATCTGATGATGAACTCAGCACAGAATTTATTCTTCCCAATGCATTTGATGAAAGAATAGGAAAAGCTGTGGCGGATGCTGTGGCAGAGGCCGCCATAAAGACCGGCGTAAACAGAATATAGATTAACTGAAAACTATAGTTATTATTGGGAAGAGAACGACCAGATACACAGTGATAGTGAACAAAAATGCTGCAATTGCTACATTTTCATCCAGCTTGGTTAGCTTTGCTACCACAACAGCATTTATTGCAACTGGTGTGGCGCTGACCACTATCAAAGACGTTGCCATTTGCTTATCCGGTATTAGTAGATATGCAACTACTGCTGAAAGCAGAGGCATAATAACAAATTTTATGAGACCGATATCAAGCACCTTTGAAAGGTGCTTTTTCATGCCGTGAAAGTCTATTGATGATCCTACAGGGATCAGAGAAAACCATGCCATAGATTTTACTAAAAAATCTACAATGTTTGTGAGTGCAATGGGTCTTTCGCCGCCAAAGAAATTAAGAAGTATACCTATAAATATACCTAAGATTGGTATATTGGTTCTCTTGAAAATTATCGATTTAAATGTTCTTTTTTCATTTGTAGAATTGCTGCTGAAATAGTTGCCCAAAGGATAGGCAATTAAATATACCAATACACTCCCAAAAAGAATAATCAAGTTTACGTATGCATAGCCTAGCTCACCGTATAATATATACATGGTCAATCCGCCGATTGTGCCTCTATTGCTTAGTAGATTGGAGACGATGTAGCTTCCTTTTTGCTTTGGGTCTTCAAATTTGCCTCTGCTGAATAAATACCCTAAAAAGCCAGAAACCAAGGGTAGAATAAACCCTAGAATAGGCAGCAGTATCATGCTTCTTGTCAGCTCCATTTTCCAGAACACCAAAATCAAAGAAATTGGTAATACAAGCATTATATTAATGTAAAGCAAAAAATCTAGTTTTTCTTTTTTTACTTTAAAAATACTTTTAATTAGATAGCCAATTATCAATGGCAGAATTACACTTATGAAAAAGCTTAACATTTTGTTCAAAATGAAGAACATCTCAACCTCCGCATTCGAATAAGTATTATACACCAAAACAATTAATTTGTCTTATAAAACTCTTATAGACTATGTATTTGGCATTTGATATAATGATTCAGGGTGGCTACATGAAAAATGAAGATAAAATATTTTTAATAAAAGGCAAAGACATAACGCAGATGACCATGGATATCCTAGACTATATGAATCCACTAGATGGGCGCAGCAAGGATATGCTGATAGGTATTAAGCCCAATTTAGTGTGTGTGTCTAAGGCATCGCAGGGGGCAACAACGCATCCTGAAATAGTTGAAGGCATAATTATATATCTGAAAGATAAAGGGTATAGCAATATAATAATACTTGAGAGCAGCTGGATTGGAGCAAAAACGGAAGATGTGGCTGATTACTGCGGCTATACAGACCTATGCAGAAAATACGATATTCAGTTTATCAACATAAAGCAGACACAGAGCATAGCACACAATGTAAGAGGATTAGATTTGTTTATAAGCGAATATGTAGAAAAAGTGGATTATCTGATAAATGTTCCGTTAATAAAGGGACACTGCCAGACAGATATTACATGTGCTCTTAAAAACATGAAGGGACTAATACCTGATATCGAGAAAAGAAAATATCATCAAATAGGACTGCACAAGCCTATTGCGTATTTGAATACAATTATAAAGCAGGACTTAATAATAGCAGACGCAATATGTCCGGATCCATATTTTGAAGAGGGCGGCAGACCCAAGCAAATGGATATGATAGCAGCAGCGTACGACCCTGTACTGATGGACAGCTATGCTGCAAAAGTGCTGGGATATGAGCCTCTGTCTATAGAATATATAAAAATTGCACATGATTTAGGTGTAGGAGAGCTACTGAAAGATGAATCGCAAATAATAAATATAAGCGAAAGAAAAAATACGATAAAGATTAATCAGATAGATAAAAAATATCTGAATATAATAAGCGAAGAAAACGCCTGTTCAGCCTGCTATAGCCACTTGGTGATGGCAATGGAGCAGCTGAAACAAGAAGGGCTTACAGAGAGATTTACACAGCAAATATGCATTGGTCAGGCATATAAAGGACAGAGTGGTGATGTAGGAATAGGGGACTGCACCTGCGAATTCAGAAATTATGCGGAAGGCTGCCCACCTAGCACAGATGATATGATTAAATTTTTAAAGTCAATGATAAGCCAAGGAAAAGTCTAAGTTAAATTTTACATAGATTTTACGAATACATTATGTGTCTTTTGCGATATGTTAAAAGTGTATTTATTTATTAGATTAAGCATTAAATACTATATTTTGTATTGAATAGATAAGTAGATGGTGCTATACTACAATATGTAGAAAAATTATGAGAGAGGTATACCATGAAAAAAATATTGGCGATTGTTTTAGTTTTAGCATTCGTAATGGCAGTCTTCGCAGGCTGTGGAAGCAAGCTTGATGTTCTTGAAGTTCAATTAATTCCTTCAAGAGATGCATCAGTACTAGAAGCACAAAGATTACCACTTGAGAAGCTGCTAGAAGAACAACTAGACATGGACGTAAATGTTACTATTGCTACAGATTATAATGCATTAATCGAGGCAATGGCATCAGAACAAGTACAAGTTGGACTGTTGGCTACTACTGCATATGTACTAGCTGCTGACGAGGGAGCTGCTGAGGCTATATTGAAATCATTGCGCTATGACGTAGATGACAATGGCGGCAAACTATTAGACCAACCACTAGTTGGCGGATACAAATCACAATTAGTAGTTGCTAAAGACAGCGGAATCACATCAGTTGCAGATTTGAAAGGCAAGAAAATAGCTATTTCTTCATTCACATCAACATCTGGCTTTGTATGGCCTGCAAACCTTTTGGCTGACAATGGTCTAAACCCAGAAACAGACGTTGAATGGATTAATGCTGGCGGACACGACAATGCAATCTTGGCTGTATATAACGGCGAAGCTGATGCAGCATTCACATTCAAAGATGCACGTACATTATTTGAAGGCGAAGACTTCTATGATGACCTAATGGAAAACGTAGTATTCGTTATGAATACATCAGAAATTCCAAATGACACTATTTCAGTAATTCCTAGCCTTGATGACAAGATGAAGAAGAAAATCTCAGACGCATTTATGGCAATAGCTGAAAGCGAAGAAGGTCTTGAGATTATCAGAGCTATCTATTCACATGAAGGATATGCACCTGTAACTGACGAAGAATATGCTCAAGTAAGAGAATACCTGGAAAGACAAGAGCAATGGAATTTCGGTGACTAAATTTTTTTAAATTTAAATTTATACATATGGCTGTCTCTTTTTAAAGATACAGCCATATTGTTTAATTGTGATTGGAGTATATAAAGTGATAGAATTTAAAAAGGTCAGCAAGGTATATCCAAACGGCGTGAGAGCACTTAATAATGTTGACTTAAAGATAAACAATGGCGAATTTGTGGCTATAATAGGTCTTTCCGGCGCAGGCAAATCCACTCTTTTAAGGCTGATAAACAAGCTGATTGATGCAACAGAGGGAGAAGTGTTTTTTGAAGGAGAGTCTGTAACTAGAGCAAGGGGCAGAGAGCTTATAAATATTCGCAGGCAAATAGGAATGATTTTCCAAGGGTTTAATATAGTAAAAAGAATGTCAGTGCTTTCAAATGTGCTGTCAGGACGTGTAGCATATAATCCAACTTGGAAGACCATTCTGGGCATTTTCCCAGAGTCAGATAAACAAATTGCTTACAGAGCCTTGAAAAGGGTAGATATACTCGAAAAGGTGCACAATAGGGCAAGCGACCTTTCCGGTGGGCAGCAGCAGCGTGTGGCAATAGCACGAGCACTGGCACAGGAGCCTAAGCTGATGCTGGCTGATGAGCCTGTAGCATCACTAGACCCAATAACTACTATTCAGGTAATGGATTATCTTAAAAAGATAAATGAAGAAGATGGAATAACGACAGTAGCCAATCTTCACCATGTTGACTTAGCTTTAAAATACGCTACAAGAGTGGTGGGCGTGCGTGCAGGCGAAATAGTATATGATGTGCAGATGGAAGGCATAGACAAAAATAAATTCTTTGCAGACCTAGAGAAAGTATATGGTCGTCCTATACACAATGATGAAGTTTTGGGTGAATAGTTATGTCAGAAAATAGAATTATAATACCAAAACCTGATAGGATGAAAACGAATATAACTCTCGCTATTGTAATATTTCTTATACTTGGTAGCGGGTTTTTAGCGAAATTTAATATATTTGAGGTTTTTCAGAATCTTAGCAAGGGAGGCAGTATCTTAAAAAGAATGTTTGCCCCACCGGATTTTGGATACATTCCAAATATAATATCTCCCATGCTTGAAACTATTCGTATGGCTATAGTAGGCACGTTTATCGGCGCGATAGTAGCACTGCCAGTTGCTGTTTTAGCTGCGAATAATTTCATAAAGTCTGGATTCCTGCAAATTCCGCTAAGATTTGTACTGAATATATTCAGAACCATACCAGCTCTTGTTTTGGCTTCATTATTCGTTGCTGTGTTTGGTACTGGTGCTTTTTCCGGCGTGGTAGCATTGTCTATCTTTACCTTTGGATTAGTATCAAAACTGACATATGAATCTATAGAGGCCATAGACTATGGGCAGGTAGAGGCACTTATGTCACTTGGTGCAAACAAAATGAACATACTAAGGTATGCCATAATGCCCCAGATACTGCCCCAGTATATGTCCTACACATTGTATGGCTTCGAGGTGAATGTGCGTGCAGCGGCAGTTTTAGGCTATGTAGGTGCAGGCGGAATAGGGCAGCTGTTTGAATTTAACCTTGCGTGGCGTAAATTCGACAGAATCGGAATGATAATAATATTCTCGTTCGCTGTTGTTATGGTTATCGATCTGGTAAGCTCCAGCATCAGAAAGAGGTTGGTGTAATGGAAAAGATAATTGTAAAAAAAGAACGAAACTATATTAAGATGGCACTAAAGGCTCTTTATTATATTATTGTGTTTTCTCTTATCATCTGGGGGTTTAAGGGAATAGAATATAAAGGTATAATGAAGACAGCCGCCGGATCTATAAAGGCTCTTTTTCAGGGTTTCATTCATCCTGATTTATCATACGCACAAAATTTAACAAAAGATGGACTGATATTTGCAGTACTTGAAACCATAGCAATTGCCATAAGCGGAACTTTCGTTTCTGCTATTATTTCAATACCATTTGCTCTTCTCGCCAGCCAGAATATTGTGGGAGAGAAAGTATCAAAGGTCGGTAAAGTGATAGTAACGCTAATAAGAAGCTTTCCTGAGCTGATATTGGCACTTATGTTTATTTCAGTAGTAGGCCCAGGTGCACCTGCAGGTATATTGGCACTTGGAATCCACTCCATAGGAATGCTGGCAAAGCTTTTCTCGGAATCCATTGAAAGCATGGATATGGGTGTGAAAGAGGCACTGGAATCATGCGGAGGCAACAGATGGGAAGCGCTTTTCAGGGCTATTTTGCCGCAGGTATCACCAGAGCTTATCAGCTATACTCTATATAGATTTGAAATAAATATGCGTGCTGCATCTACCCTTGGATTGGTTGGTGCAGGTGGAATAGGTGCACCGCTTATTTTTGCCATCAGAAACAGAGCATGGTCTAGAGCGGGAATCATAATAATAGTTTTAATCATAACTGTTACTGTGATTGACCAAATTTCAGGAAGAATTAGAAAGAAGATAGTTTAATGAATATATTGGTAGTAAATGATGACGGATATCAGGCAGAAGGCATAGAGATACTTGTAAATAGCCTTAAAAAATATGGCAATATATTTGTCATGGCTCCGGAGACTCAGCAAAGCGGAGCCAGCCACTGCATCACGCTGCATACCTATGTGAGAATACACGAACGCGACAATTTTGGCGAAGGTGTAAAGGCGTGGTCCATAGAGGGAACACCGGCGGACTGCGTGATATATGCATTAAAATATTTGAAACTTGATGTGGACTTGGTGGTATCGGGAATTAATGATGGGCCAAATATGGGAACAGATACCATATATTCCGGCACACTAGCTGGCGCAACCGAGGCACAGGTGCACGGCATTCCGTCAATAGCTTTTTCGGCGGATTTTGGCAGCTATGAACTGGCAAAAAAAGAAATAAACAATATACTGAAAGTAATTTTCGAAAAGAAGCTTTATAGTGGCGAATATGTTTTGAATGTCAATTTCCCAATGAACAAATTTGAAAAAACAAAGGGAATAAAAGTTACAGAGCAGGGCATCAGGCTATTTAGGCACGATTTTGAAGTGGACGGAGACAAAATATGGGCTAAAGGATGGTGGGACGATGCCATCAACGAGCCCCATACGGACGTGTACGCATTTGAAAATGGATACATATCACTTTGCCCCATGGGCATAAGCAGAGCTCACAGAGAGGGAATAAAGCGCATTGAGAAGGTTTTGAAAAATTGAAGTAAAAAATTCAAGATAAGCTGAATGACATTGTTGAAATAAATAAAAGCTATGGATTTAATTCTCCATAGCTTTTTTATTAGTTTCTATCCATTATTATTTTGTTCAGTGCCTTTCCAGGAGGAACTATTGGCAATACCATAGCATCCGTATCAATTATGCAATGAATTAATGATGGTTTGTTGCTTGCAATGGCTTCTTTTAAGGCTGCTTTATACTCTTCAACGGTTGTAATTTTTTTAGTAAAATAACCATAGCATTTTGCAATGCCTGTAAAATCAAGCGGAGGCAAATTGGTTTCAGACCATCTGCTGTCGTAGAAAAGCGTCTGCCATTGGCGAACCATTCCTAGTGTATTGTTGTCCATCAATACGGTTATAATAGGTAGATTGTATCTGACTGTTGTTGCCATTTCGTTCATATTCATGCGGAAGCTGCCATCGCCTGTCACGTGGATGACTTTTCCATTTGGCATGCCCACCTGTGCACCTATTGCCGCACCCAGTCCATAGCCCATTGTGCCCAGACCGCCGGATGTTAGGAATTTATTATGCTTTTTGAAATTATAATATTGAGCTGTCCACATTTGGTGCTGTCCAACATCTGTTACTATTGCTGTGTCTTCGCCCATAGCATCTGCTGTGGCTTCCAATATTTCCTTTGGAATATGTGTCGCAGAGAGCTGCTCTATGTCATCAGCCTTCCATTTGTTTATTTCAGCTATCCATTCGTGGTGATCCTTTTCAGGAACAGCTGCATTCAGTTTAGATAGTATTTCCTTTATGTCGCCCATTGCATGCAGATTGGTTGCAATATTTTTGTTTATCTCTGCTGGGTCAATATCAATTTGTATTACCTGTGCATGCTTTGCAAACTCTTTCGGATCGCCTGTTACACGGTCGGAAAATCTTGCACCGCATACTATCAAAAGATCGCAGTGTGTAAAGCCCATATTGCTGGCCTTTGATCCGTGCATGCCTACCATTCCGGTGGATAGCTCATCGTCGCTGGGATATGAGCTTTTACCCATAAGCGACTGAGCAACAGGAGCACCGATTTTTTTAGCAAAGGTATATAGCTCGTCCTCTGCACCAGATAGCACAACACCACCGCCTGTAAATATAATAGGCTTTTTTGCTTTGTCTATTGCGGCTAATATTTCATCCATTGGCAGGTGAGGCTTGCTTTGCTCCACTCGGGATACCCCGACTCCTTTGTATTCGCCTTCCTTAATAAAGGCGTCTTTTGTGATATCAATTAATACAGGACCGGGACGACCTGATTTAGCAAAATCAAATGCTTCTTCAAAAACATCCTCAATTTGTGATACATCTGTTACTCTGTAATTATGCTTTGTAACAGGCATTGTCATGCCGACAATATCCACCTCTTGAAAGCTGTCTTTTCCAAGAAGTACATTTGGAACATTGCCTGTGATTGCAACCATTGGAACAGAGTCCATATATGCAGTTGCAATACCTGTAATCAAATTGGTAGCACCGGGGCCGGATGTTGCTATCACTACGCCCACTTTTCCAGTTGTGCGTGCGTATCCATCCGCGGCGTGGCTGCCGCCCTGTTCGTGAGCAGGAACAATGATATCAATTTCTTTTTCACCGTAGAGTGCATCAAACAATGGGATAACAGCACCGCCAGGGTATCCGAATACTTTATCCGCCTTTTGCTTTTTAAGGCATTCAACTACGATTTGAGAGCCAGTCATTTTCATATAATAATTTCCCCTTTACCTAGTAGTTTATAATTGCACCCTTATCAGCAGATGAAACGAGTTTTGCATAGCGTTTCAGCCAGCCTTTTAGTATTTTGTCTTCTTTAGGCACAAAGGAGCTTTTTCTTTTTTCTATTTCTTCTTCAGATACATTTAGGTTGATTTTTCTGTTTGGAATATCTATTTCTATTATATCTCCATTTTCAACCAGTCCTATCAATCCGCCAGATTTTGCCTCGGGGGATATATGACCAATGGATGCACCGCGTGTAGCACCAGAGAATCTTCCGTCCGTAATCAATGCAACATCTTTATCCAATCCCATTCCTGCAACAGCAGAAGTAGGGGAGAGCATCTCTCGCATTCCAGGGCCGCCAGCTGGGCCTTCATAGCGAATTACCACAACATCGCCTTTCACTATTTTGCCGCCCCTTATGGCTTCAATGCTTTCTTCTTCGCTGTCAAATACTTTTGCAGGTCCTTTGTGTGTCATCATTTCAGGAGCTACAGCAGATTGCTTTACAACGCATCCGTTTGGTGCGATGTTTCCGCGAAGCACAGCAATGCCGCCTTCTTTAGAATATGGATTATCTACAGTTCTTATAACATTGTCATTGCTGACTTTTGCATTTTTAACATATTCACCTATTGGCTGCATAGCCACGGTCATTACATCGCCGTTTAGATATCCGCTTTCATTTAGCCTATTTAATAGAGCCTGAATGCCGCCGGCGTAATATAGGTCTGATATATGCATTTTGCTTGCAGGTGCGAGCTTGCAAAGATTCGGTGTTTTTTTGCTGATTTCATCCACTAAATCAAGATTCAGGCTGATGCCGCACTCGTTTGCTATTGCCGGCAAGTGAAGGATAGAATTAGTAGAGCAGCCAAGTGCCATATCAGATGTCAGAGCATTTTCAAATGTCTTTTTAGTCATAATATCAAGTGGAAGAACATTGTTTTCGAAAAGCTTCATCAGCTGCACACCGCTCTCTTTTGCAAATCTTATGCGCTTTGCATCGACAGCAGGGATAGTTCCATTGCCGGAAAGTGCCATGCCCACTACTTCTGTTAGGCAATTCATAGAATTGGCTGTGAACATGCCGCTGCATGATCCGCAGCCCGGGCAGGCGGAGTTTTCCATGTCGCATACATACTCTAGGTCTGCATTGCCTGCAGCATATGCACCGATAGCTTCAAATACATCATTCAGATTTCTGTCATTCCCCTTGCTGTCTCTGCCGGGAAGCATAGGCCCACCGGAGCAAAGAATGGTAGGGCGGTTTATTCTGGCCGCTGCCATCAGCATGCCGGGCACTATTTTGTCGCAGTTTGGTATCAATGCAATTGCATCAAATCCGTGTGCCATAACCATAGTTTCAACAGTATCTGCAACCAGCTCTCTGGATGCCAGCGAGTAGTGCATACCTATGTGTCCCATTGCTATTCCGTCGCACACGCCAATAGTATTCATAATAACGGGTGTACCACCGGACATGCGAACACCTTCTGTCACAGCTTTTGCTATTTTATCCAGATGGATATGCCCGGGCACTATTTCGCTGCCAGCGTGAATAATGCCGATAAGCGGACGCTCCAGCTCAGCATCTGTGTAGCCCATTGCCTTAAAAAGTGACCTATGGGGAGCCTTTTCAATTCCTTTTTTTACGCTATCACTAATCATTTTTATCTCCATTTCAGCTGGTTTGTCCAGCTGTGAGTGTTGAGAAACAGTGCAGTAAACAAAATGAGATTAGAGCAAACTGTTTCCTTATTGGTCTATTTATTTAGCCTACCTAATGGAAATGTTCATTATGCACTTAGGTTTTCTATAATGCGCTTAGTCATTTCCTTTGTTGATAATACTTTTTCGCCTTCTACTGCGATATCAGCTGTTCTAGCACCCTGTGCTATTGTTTTTGCAACAGCAGCCTCTATCATGTCGGCTTCTTTTAATAAATCAAGAGAATATCTAAACATCATGGCTACAGACATTATAGTAGCTATTGGGTTTGCTATGCCTTTGCCTGCGATATCTGGTGCAGAGCCGTGTACCGGCTCGTACAGCCCGAATGAGCCTTCGCCAAGGCTGGCAGATGGCAGCATTCCTATAGAGCCTGTTATCATAGCAGCTTCATCAGATAGGATATCACCAAACATATTGCCTGTTACTATCACGTCAAATTGGCTAGGGTAGCGAACCAGTTGCATAGCTGCATTGTCTACATACATGTTTGTCTGCTTTACTTCTGGATATTCTGTTGCCACTTCTTCCACGTATTTGCGCCATACTCTAGATGATTCCAAAACATTTGCTTTGTCTACACTTACAAGATTTTTATTGCGTTTCATGGCTACATCAAATGCAACTTTTGCTATTCTTATTATTTCATAGTCAGAATATTTTAATGTATCGTATCCTGATTTATCATCTCTGCCTTTTTCACCGAAATATATTCCGCCTGTCAGCTCGCGTACAACCAGCACATCAAGGCCGTTTTCTATTAGGCGAGGTTTCAGAGGACATGCATCAGCTAATTCCTTGAAAAGCTGCGCAGGACGTAGATTTGCAAAAAGGCCTAGCTCTGCTCTTATGCGAAGCAATCCTGTCTCAGGGCGAAGATGGCTGGGAAGTGTATCCCATTTTTCGCCGCCTACTGCACCAAGCAAAACAGAGTCTGATACTTTGCATCCGTCTATTGTTTCCTGTGGCATTGGGTCGTTTACTGCATCTATTGCGCATCCGCCAGCTAAATAATTTTTGAACTCAAATGAGAAATCGCTTTTGCTTGCTATATGCTCCATCACAGCAACTGCTCCCTCAACTACCTCAGGGCCTATTCCGTCACCACCTAGTACGGCTATTTTAAATGTTTTCATCTTATCTTAACCTTCCTTTATAGAGTTTATCAAGCCGCCTGAGTTGATGATAGTCTGCAAGAACTCTGGGAATGGCTGTGTGCTGTATTCTTTGTTTTTGGTTTTGTTTACGATAATGCCTTTAGTTGTGTCCACCTCTATGACGTCACCTTTTTCAGCATCGTTTACAGCATCTTCACACTCCAATATTGGAAGCCCTATGTTTATAGCATTGCGGAAAAATATTCTTGCAAAGCTCTTGGCTATTACGCAGCTGACGCCGCTGCCTTTGATGGCAAGAGGCGCATGCTCTCTGGATGAGCCGCAGCCAAAATTGATGCCGCCAACTATTATATCCCCTTCAGCTACTTCCTTTGCGAAGCTTTTGTCGATATCACTCATGCAGTTTTTTGCCAGCTCCAGTGGGTCTGCTGTGGTCAAGTATTGTGCAGGGATAATAACGTCTGTATCTATATGGTCTCCATATTTAAAAACTTTACCTTGTAATTTCATTTTTATATTCTCCTATATTTTATCTGGTGTTGTGATATATCCTGCTATAGCACTTGCTGCAGCAACTGCAGGGCTGGCCAGATATACCTTGGATTCAACATGTCCCATGCGTCCAATAAAATTGCGGTTGGTGGTGGATACTGCCACTTCACCAGCTGCCAAAACGCCCATATGTCCGCCAAGACATGGGCCGCATGTAGGTGCAGACACTACGCAGCCTGCCTCTATCATATCTTTAAAGTATCCCTTTTCCATGGCTTCCAGATATATTTTTTGTGTTCCCGGGAATATAATTACCCTAACACCTTTTTTCACCTTTTTGCCTCTTAAAATATCAGCGGCAACCTTTAGGTCAGAAATTCTGCCGTTGGTGCATGAGCCTATGACTGCCTGGTCGATATACACCTTTTCCATTGTATCAACAGCTTCTGTATTTTCAGGAAGATGAGGCTTAGCAACAGTTAGAGGAACAGTAGACAAATCGATATTTATAACTTGGTCATACTCTGCATCATCATCTGCCGCAAATACTTTTGGCTCTCTTTCTGAGTGATCTTTTATATATTCCAGTGTTTTCTCATCAACAGGGAATATGCCGTTTTTTGCACCGGCTTCTATTGCCATGTTTGCAATTGTAAATCTATCATCCATTGTCAGTGTAGATACACCTTCACCTGCGAATTCCATTGATTTGTATAGTGCTCCGTCTACGCCAATCATTCCGATGATATGCAGGATTAAATCTTTTCCTGATACATGCTTTTGGAATTTTCCTGTTAAGTTAAATTTGATAGCAGATGGCACCTTGAACCAGCATTTGCCTGTTGCCATTCCCGCTGCCATGTCTGTAGATCCAATACCTGTGGAGAATGCACCCAGTGCACCATATGTGCATGTGTGGGAGTCTGCACCGATTATTACATCTCCTGCCACAACCAATCCCTTTTCAGGCAGTAGTGCATGCTCAATTCCTACTTCGCCTATTTCAAAATAGTTCTCTAGGTCTTTGTCAAGTGCAAATTCTCTGATGCATTTACATTGCTGAGCACTGTCAATATCCCTATTAGGAGTGAAGTGATCAGGCACTATAGCTACTTTGGATTTGTCGAAGACGCCTTCTAAATTCATCTTGTTAAATTCCTTTATAGCTACAGGTGTGGTGATGTCATTTCCTAGTACAAGATTTAGATTGCAGTTTATAAACTGCCCAGCCTCTACTTTTTCTAGTCCGCTTCCATTTGCCAAAATCTTTTGGGTCATAGTCATTCCCATAGTTATTGTACCTCGTTTTCTAATAATTTATAGTCAATGGAGTCTATTAATGCCAATAAACTCGCTTCTATTACGTCTGTTGATACGCCTACAGTGCGCCATGTATCTTTGCCGTCACTGCTTTCTATTATAACACGAACTGTAGCACCTGTGGCATGGTTTGTTTCCAAAACTCTAACTTTATAGTCTGTTAATACTACATCCATAAGCTCTGGGTAAAATTCTCCCAATGCTTCACGAAGTGCCTTGTCCAGAGCGTTTACAGGGCCGTTGCCGTCAGCAGCTGTCATTCTGGTTTGTCCGTTCACGTCCACTTTCACTACGGCATATGCACCGAATGTATTGTGATGGGTCGGCTCGTCGAATACCTTAAAGTGAATCAGATTGAACATTGCTTTGTGAAGACGCAGCTCCTTTAGTATAAATATCTTAAATGAGCTTTCTGCTCCTTCGAAGCTGACACCTTCGTTTTCCAGCTCCTTTAGCTTGTTCATAAGTTCAGCCACTTTTTTCTTGTCTTTTGCTACATCTGGGTAGTCGTTTTCCAGCTTGGATGCCATTGCAGATCTTCCAGCTACCTCAGATAGCAGGAATTCGCGGCTATTGCCTACCAAAGCTGGCTCGATATGCTCAAATGAGCCTTTTGCCTTTTTAAGCCCGTCAATGTGCATTCCGCCCTTGTGAGAAAATGCATTTTGTCCTACATAAGCCAGCGTTTCATCAAAAACCAGATTTGTAAATTCCGCAAGCTGACGGCATACATCGTAGATTTCGTTTAGCTTTCCATCAGGAAGGCATTTGTATCCCATTTTCAGCTCTAGATTCGGAATGATGGAGCTAAGCCTTGCGTTTCCGCATCGCTCACCAAAGCCGATTAATGTTCCCTGCACGTGCACTGCACCTTCTTCAACGGCTATCAAGGAATTGGCAACTGCAAGCTCACTGTCATTATGTGTGTGTATTCCGATATCTGCCTTAACGGATTCTGCCACT
Source organism: Eubacteriales bacterium (assembly GCA_040883315.1). Taxonomy (GTDB): domain Bacteria; phylum Bacillota; class Clostridia; order Christensenellales; family UMGS416; genus JAFGUF01. Next base: position 110,874 of record JBFLKU010000016.1, on the reverse strand, counting down.
TTTTTCACGGCACTTCTCATTTCGCATACCATTGTGCCGCCGTTTGTATCACAAAGAACCAGGCAGTCGGCTCCTGCACTCTCTGCTGTCTGAAGCACTTTAATAGCGTATTCGGGATTAGCCTTGTAGCCATCAAAATAGTGTTCTGCATCAAATACCACTTCTTTTCCTTTTTGCTTGAAGAAGTTAATTGTATCGTATATCATATTCAGGTTTTCTTCTAAAGTGGTGTTTAGCACTTCGGTAACGTGCAAATCCCATGTTTTGCCGAAAATAGACACGGTGTCTGTATTGGCAGAAAGCAATGCCTGCACTCCTGCGTCTTCTTCTGCCTTGGCATTTTTGCGCCTAGTGCTTCCAAATGCTACTAGCTTAGCATGTGAAAGCTTTATATCAGCAGCCAAGTTAAAGAATTCTCGCTCTTTTGGGTTTGATGCAGGGTTACCTGCCTCAATGTAGTCTATGCCGAAGCTATCAAGCAGCTTTAGGACGTGTATTTTATCAGCAAGAGAATAGTTTATTCCCCTTGCCTGTGCTCCATCTCGAAGGGTGGAGTCGAAAATCTGTATTTTTTTCATATACTATTCTCCTATAGTCTTTTGTCGCCGCTCTCTAGTGCCACAATGCCAGTTCTAGCCATTTCTACTATGTTGTACTTCTGCAGATATGCAACACATGAATTGATATATTCATATGAACCAAAGAACTGGACAGTAGAGGTATTTTCCCCCATATCCACAACCACGCCTTTATGGTCTGTGATATCATCTAGAAATTCTTTGTTATTGCATTCGTCTGTATTAATCTTTATCAGTGCTAGTTCACGTACTGTTGATTCGTCTTCAAATAGTTCCTTAATTGATTTTACAACCAGAAGCTTATCTAGCTGCTTAATCATTTGCTCTACCACGCTGTCATTGGCGTCAATCATCAGTGTAATTCGTGTCAGAGATTCATCCTCTGTCACACCAGCAGTAATGCTGTCCACATTAAAGCCCCTTTTGCTAAGCAGGCCGGAAACCCTGTTAAGCACTCCTATTTCATTGACTACCAAAAAAGAAATAATCCTTTTCATAATGCACCTCGCTATATATTTTCATATAAATAAAAAACTGCGCCTCTTCTTATTTGAAGAGACGCAGTATGCATTTTCATTTCTACTACGCGGTACCACTCAACTTGTCATATGGAATATGACCACTCATAGCTCTATCAAGCTATTAATCTTTAACGGGATTATCCGGTTTCCCCTACTTGGTTCAGGGAACAGCTCGGGAGTGATTACAAATAAAGCAACTATCAGCTTCCACCAAACGCTGACTCTCTAGAAATTGTCTTATATAAGTCCATCTCCTTCGACGCCTATATTCTATTAAATTACAGGCATTATATCAGATGAATTATTTATTGTCAAGACAAAAGCTGTATATTTAATTAATGCGTTGCATCATATGCATATTGTACTGATGCCTGATGATCCGGACATACAGCATTTGCATTATGTGTTCTGGAATTCAAAAAGTGTATACACACCTGTCCTGTCATGTCATTTCCACTTACTGTTTCATATCCGTGAGGGTATCCGTTGGTAGATGCTGCAATGTATTCGCCGTCTAGGCGCACAACAACGGGACGCCTTTCCCAGCTCCACTCACCGCCGTATGTTGCCAAAAGCTTTGCACAGTCTTCTGCTGTTGCCGGCTCTACGTCTGCATGGTTAGATCCGCCAACACGAACCATATTATATGATATTCCTGTTTTCACGTCATATACCTTCACTGTTTCACCGCGTGAGAATCTGGGCAGAACATAAGAAAACCAGTCTCTTAAATTCGCCTTGGGTATCTTGGATGATCCGGCATATTGTGGCTTTGGCGTTGGCTTCACAACAGCTGTAACAGGCTTTCTTTTTGCATCATTGGAATAAACTACAGAATATGTATCGTCGCCCAGCACGCCGTCGCGGCTAAGCCCATTTACTTTTTGAAAATCGATTAGAGCCTGTTCTGTAAATGAACCGAAATAATTTGTTATCTTGTAATTATAATACCCTAGGTCTCTTAAGCGAAGCTGAAGCATAATAACATCATCGCCTTCGCTGCCTTTTTTCAGCAGGAACGGCTCTTCGGTTGCTTCCACTTCATCTGTATTCTCGGCCTTAACCGTATCTATTTGATATGCAAAACTAGCAATCACAACTAATGATACAAATATAATTAATAGCTTTTTTATAGAAATCATTTTAATACCTTCACTTGTTTGTCTACTTCGTAGCGTACTTGTGTTTCGATAATAGCATATAAAAAATAAAATGTAAAGTGAACGTAACAAAAACGTAACATCGATTTTGTTAAATAATCATGTCTTATTCATAGTTTATTCACATATTATTAAAATTCTGTCTTTTATAATCTGATAAAATTTAAAACTAGATAGGGTTACAAACAATAAATATAGATATAAATTAACTTTATTAAATTTTATGATAAAGGAACAGCAGATGAGTTTTTTTAGAAAGAGGGGCAAGTCAGTTTTTTGTCGTCTCAAAATAATATATTATAATTCTAGAAAAAATGACTTTTATAGATATGCATTGTGCAAAAAATGCAAAGGATGCGTTCGTTTGCCTAAAAACAAGGGAAAGCTTATAGTAACATGCCCGAATTGTTCAAATATATTTGAAGTTGAAACATAATTTTAGTTAAAATTTATTATAAAGGTATATTTCGTATTTTATGAAGTATACCTTTTTTATTTATCCAGACAAAAGCAGTATTTGCTATTATTACAACAAATTGTTAAAATAAATCAAACAAAATATGAACTCAATAAATATGTATAAAGTATTATATGATATTGATGCAAAAGCAGATAGTTTTTAATTGCACAAATTATTATACTTTGATAGAATGGTCTAAGATTAAAAATCTATAAGAGGTTTAATATGGTAGACATTATTATCGGTATAGCGGGAGCTTCAGGCTCTGGCAAAACAACAATAGCAAACAGGATACATGAGCCGCTGGGAGACGATGCCGTATTGATAACCCACGATTCGTATTATAAAAATCACGATGAACTGGATTTTGAGCAAAGAAGCAAAATAAACTATGATCATCCAAATTCTTTGGAGTCAGATTTGCTTGTTAAGCATCTGATGGAGCTAAAAGAAGGCAAAAGCATAAATATTCCACAGTATGACTATACACAACATCAGAGAAAGCCAGATACAATTAATGTTAAGCCGTGTTCTGTAATACTGGTAGAAGGCATATTGATATTTACTGAACCAAAGCTGCGAGAACTGATGGATTTAAAGATATACGTAGATACAGACCCGGATATATGCCTGATACGAAGAATAAACAGAGACGTAAAGAAAAGAAATAGAAGCCTTGATTCTGTTATTGAACAATATATAAATACAGTTAAGCCTATGTATCATGAATTTGTTGAGCCATCCAAAAGATACGCAGACATAATTATTCCTGAAGGCGGATATAATGAGGTGGCGAACGGAATAATAATTAATAGAGCGAAAACCATTATAAACAAGTCGAAGAAAGAAGAGAACTAATGCAGGAAAATAAAAACAGCATACGCTATAAAAAAACAAAGAGGGCAGCAATCTTTCTGGCATATTTATTGATTTTTTTAATTTTAGCCTTAATTATATTTATGTTTTTGGATGGTTTCAAATCCAGCAATCAGGCAGCACTGAAGGCTGGATTAGACAGTATAGATATAGATGCTACAGATAGTACAGCCTTTCAAACGCCAGAAAGCGAGGAGCCTATTTCAACGCCTACACCAACACTCTCACCTACACCATTCATCATAGCTGAGATGCCATATAGTCAGCCAGAAGAATACGGATTCAGTTCCGCGAAATTTAATGAATTAGATGAGTACATTCAAAAACAAATAGACGGGGGTTTCCCGGGTGTTGTATTGATGGTGGCAAAAGATGGGCATATTGTATATCATAAATCGTTTGGCTATTCAAAAAAATATGATGGAAAACAGCTGATGAGCGAATTTGAAAGCATGCAGGACGATACGCTTTTTGATTTGGCATCACTTTCAAAGATATATGCTACTACTTTTTCTATAATGAAGCTTGTAGATGACGGGGTTATATCATTAGATGGAAAGGTTAAAGACTATCTTTCGAACTATGGCGGCGGGAAAAAGGACGACGTTACTGTTAGAATGCTTCTTAGCCACAATGCAGGATATATTAAGGACTATTACTTTTATAAAGATGCAGACTATGCAACGAGGAATAGAGACGAAGTCTACAACTATGTAAAGCAAATTCCACTAGATAATGACCCAGGCAATACTTTTGACTACAATAATCTAGATTATATAATATTAGGTATGATTGTAGAGGAAGCATCGGGGATGAGAATAGATGAATATGCCAGAAAGTATATTTATGAGCCGCTAGAAATAGATGAAGACGTCACATATAGACCATTGGATATAGGAATAGAAAAGCAAAACATAGCTGCTACGGAGAGATTAGGGAACACAAGAGACGGCTCAGTTTATTTCGAAGGAATACGCCAGTATACAATACAGGGCGAAGTGCATGACGAAAACGCATTTTACTCCATGGATCAGGTTTCTGGGCATGCTGGATTGTTTGCTAACGCATATGGACTCACAGTACTAAACCAAGTGCTTTTGAATAAAGGCGAATATGGAGGAGTTAGAATATATAAGGAAGAGACTATAAACAACTGGATGACCACATATCAAACAAAAGAAAGATACCAGCTTGGTTTTTGGAATGCCAACATGGCATCTGTAAAGTTTAAAAAATTTGCTCCTTATGAAACCTATTATCATAATGGGTGGACAGGCACAGCCACATTGGTTGACAAAGAAAATAATATTTCAATAATCCTTTTAACAAACAAACGACACTGCCCGTGTCCAAACGGAAACTTTGAAGCAGCAGCCAATCTTATAGCTATGTATGTTCCGGTTTTTGAAAAAGTTTATGATGCTTTATTGGATTAATTATTGAAAATACTGTTTATAAGTATATATATTATGGTATAAATGCACGAATATCAAAGGGGAATAAAAAATAAAATGAAAAATATAAAGAAAACAAAAATGATATGCACCATTGGGCCTGCATGCAATACGGAGGAAATGCTGACCAAAATGATTTTAGCAGGAATGAATGTGTGCAGACTGAATCTTTCACACGGAGGCAAGGAATCCTTTGTGCCGGTGATAGAAAAAATAAAGAAAGCTAGACAGAATGCGGGTGCACCAGTCGCCATACTTTTGGACACCAGAGGGCCAGAAGTGCGTGTTGGAAAATTTGAAGGCGACAAAGCGCAGCTTAAAAGAGGCGAAAAAGTCACATTGAAATACGGTAATTTCTTAGGTGACAGCCAGAATATATCTATTACATATGAAATGCTTTACAAGGATTTGACGGAAGATTCATGCATTTTGTTGGATGACGGGACACTGGAGCTGAAAGTAAAGCAAATAAAAGATAAAGAGATAATTTGCGAAGTCGTTGTCGGCGGAATTATAAAAAATAACAAGGGTATAAATATTCCGGGAGTATCTTTGAAGCTGCCTGCATTGGGAGAAAAAGACAAAGGTGATATAATTGCAGGAATTGAAAATGGAATAGACTTTATTGCTGCATCTTTTATAAGAAGCGTAGAAGACGTAAGCTTTATACGAGATTTTTTGGATGAGCATGGCGGAAACAATGTGTCAATAATATCTAAAATAGAAAACCAACAAGGCATTGATAATATTGATTCCATAATAGATGTAACCGATGGAATAATGGTGGCAAGAGGCGATTTAGGCGTAGAGATGCCAAAAGAGAGCATACCTCTAGTTCAGAAAAGAGTGATAAAAAAATGTAATGAAAAAGGCGTTCCTGTAATAACTGCAACGCAAATGCTAGAATCTATGATACACAGTCCCACACCCACAAGGGCAGAACTTTCAGATATTGCAAATGCAATTATTGATGGTACTGATGTTATAATGCTATCCGGTGAGACGGCAGCAGGAAAATTTCCACTTCTGGCTGTGGAACAGATGGCAAAATCTGCTCTGGAGGCTGAAAGATCCCTTGACTACACTCCAAGCACATCAATGCTGGGAGGACTAAGCACAGATATTGACTACAGCATAGCAAACGCAGTTAGCTTTTCTGCATGCAACACAGCATATTGTCTGAATGCCGCTGCAATTATTGTCCCTACTCATGGGGGCAAAACGGCAAAGCTAATATCCAGCTATCATCCAAGATGTGAGATAATTGCAACCACTACAAATTATTTGGTTCAAAGACAGCTTCAGCTATATTGGGGCGTCACGCCGATTTTGGTGGATGTTGTGGATTCGATGGATGTTTTGTTCTTCCATTCAATTGAGATGGCAAAGAGCAAAGGGCTGCTGAAGGCAGACGATATAGTGGTTATAACTGCTGGTGTTCCGCTTGGCGGCGCACATCATACCAATATAATGAAAGCTGTAACGGTGAAATAAATATTCTATACAAATTGCACACATTTATTGTGTGCTTTTCTTTAATGATAAGAAACATAACGATGCATACAATATTTACTTAATATATGATATATGCTAATATTATTATAGATATATATATAAAGAGATAATTAATGAGGTATGATTTTGATTAAGTATAGGATATTAGTAATAGAAAAAGAGGAAGAAATACAGAAATATCTGCAGGATGACAATTTTAATATTGTATCGTGCACCACATTAGAATGTGAAAATTGCAGAATAGAGAGACAATCTGTAGACGCAATAATATTGGACATGAAAAGCTACGATAAAACTGATATCTTTAAATATATATCAGACAATTCCCATATATCAATTTATGTTGCTAATGCAGAAGCTGCACTAAAATATCAATTATATGAATGTGGAGCATATGATGTTCTACCTACACCATTGGATAAGCTGGAATTAAAGTACAAAATAAATATAGCTGTTCAGAAAAACAAGTATATTCCCAAGAAATATTTAATTGGTGATCTTTTATATGAAGTGGAGACAGGCACCTTGATAAAAGGTAAGAAGAGCATTGTTCTTCCGACTCTACAAAATAAAATCTTTGCACTTCTTTTAAATGGGTATTATGAAAACAGAATTGTAAAAAAAGAAGAAGTTTTCAACTCTATGATAGATGAAAGCAGCCGAATACAGAATCATATTGCCAGGCTGCGCTTTTCGCTTAACTATATTAGCAGCAGACATGTAGTAATTGAAACAGTTTATGGAAAAGGCTACAAGCTGATAGTGATGGATAGATAAACATTTTTTTAGAAAATAGCAATAGTAAATAATTTTATTAAGATGAGAATAACATTATGTTTTCGCTAATAGCCATATTATATTATTCTACTTTTTTTCTAACATTCATATGTAATTTACATGAAAAAACTAGAATATATTGACACTAGTTTTTGCTTATACTAAAATGAAACTAGTAATTATAAAATAAAGATTAGGTGATTAAAATGAAGAAGAATGGACAAGGCGGGTTTTCCTTTTTCAAGCTTATGATTATTATGACTGTTGTTGTTTTAGTTTTATGCATTGGAATACCATCTATAAAAACTTTTGCCGGTCAGACAGGCTCGAATGCATGCAATAACAACATAAAGACCATAACAAGGCTGGAAGAAGAATACTACAAGCAAATTGGAGAGCATACAGAAGAATATAATAATATGGATGTTGTCGGCGAAAACAGCACTCTGTTCAAGGCAGGACTTCTATCAAAAGAGGACATTGAGTGCAAAAAAACGGGTGGAGTTTATCAATGGCAGAATGTAGACGGAGCAATCATTCTTGTCTGCACGGGGCATTGATGAATTAATATCAAGTGATAAAGCACAGTTTCAGTAGAGCTGTGCTTTTTGTTTACTTAATTTTATATTTTTGACTTACATAAACACGTTTTTAGGATAAATTTTCATATCATAATATAGATAAAACAATATTAAATTTTTCGTATAGCATTTTTTTGCTGTTAAATATTGCAATATATAATAATGAATATGGAAATAGATAAATATCATGTAAACGAAATTTAGCACAAATAAACTATAAAACTGGAGAATATTAAACAAATTGCACAAAATAGCATTAATATAATCCAGTTGCTTAAAATCCTTTATTTTTTGTGTTAAAAAAAAACAGATATATAGCAATATATTCTATTCATATTTTATTCATAAAGATATATGCTTTGTAAGTACAAAAAAATTAGGAGGAGCTATTTATGGCTAAAAAGTTATTAGTAGTAATGTTAGTTCTAGTATTAGTTCTATCATTCGCAGTAGGCTGCGGCAAAAAAGACGCTGGCAACAAAGTTGGTGTTTTAATGCCTACAAAAGACCTACAAAGATGGAACCAAGACGGTGACAACATGAAACAACAATTAGAGGCTAAAGGTTATGAGGTAGACCTACAATATGCTAGCAATGATGTTGCAACTCAAGTTTCTCAAATAGAGAACATGATAACAGCAGGTGTTAACGTATTAGTTATTGCATCTATCGATGGCGGTGCTCTGGGCTCAGTTCTAGAAGAAGCAGCTAAAGAAGACATCGTTGTTATAGCTTATGACAGGCTGATAATGGACACAGAATATGTTGACTATTATGCTACTTTCGATAATGAAAAAGTTGGCACAATTCAAGGTCAATATATAGTTGATGCTTTAGGCCTAGCAGATGGCGAAATGGGACCTTTCACAATGGAAGTTTTCGCTGGTTCACCTGACGACAACAATGCTAAATTCTTCAACAAAGGCGCTATTGACGTATTGGCACCTTACATTGAAAGCGGAGTATTGGATGTTAAATCAGGCGAAGGCAAAACAAATGATGAATGGACAAGCATTGGTATCCAAGGTTGGGCTTCAGAAGGTGCTCAAGACAGAATGGACAACTTGCTAACAGCTTATTATGCTGATGAAAACATTGACGTAGTTCTATCACCAAATGATAGCTTAGCTCAAGGTATCACAGCAGCATTAGACTCAGCAGGTTACGGTTCAGCTGACAAACCTTTCCCAGTTCTTACAGGTCAAGACTGTGACGTTAACTCAGTTAGAAACATTATAGCTGGCAAACAATCCATGTCTATCTTTAAAGATACTCGTGACTTGGCAGCTCGTGTTGTAACAATGGTTGACCAAATTCTTGCAGGTGAAGAAGTTGAAACAAATAACACTTATGACAACAATGTAAAACAAGTTCCATCATACCTATGCGATCCTAAGTTCGCTGACATCAACAACTATAAGGAACTTCTAATTGATTCTGGTTATTATTCAGAAGACGATTTAAAGTAATACCGGAGTAAACCAGTATAGGAAACTATACAGATGATTTATGGCGACAGCAGAGTATGTTGTCGCCATATTTTCTAAGGAGCAGAATGATATGGCACAGCATATTTTAGAAATGAAAGACATAACCAAAATCTTTCCTGGAGTAAAGGCATTGGATAAAGTTAATCTTCAGGTAGAGCAAGGGGAGATACATGCGCTAGTTGGAGAAAATGGTGCAGGTAAATCCACTTTGATGAATGTCTTAAGTGGAATATATCCACATGGTACATACGATGGAGATATACTCTATAAGGGAGAGATTTGCAGGTTTAAAAATATTAAAGAGAGTGAAGAAAAAGGAATAGCCATTATACATCAGGAGCTTGCACTAAGCCCCTATATGACTATTGCTGAGAACATTTTTTTAGGAAATGAAAGACAAAAAAACGGCATAATAGACTGGGATGATACAAATGCCAAAGCTGCCGAGATAATGGAACAGATAGGTATCAGAGAAAAACCATCTGCAATAATCAGAAATATTGGTGTAGGCAAACAACAGTTAGTTGAAATTGCAAAGGCAATAGCCAAAAACTGCGAACTGCTTATTCTGGATGAGCCAACCGCGGCACTTAATGATGATGATTCGAATCACTTACTGGATTTGCTTAAAAGACTAAACAAAGAACAAAATATAACATGTATTATTATTTCTCATAAATTAAATGAAATCGCAAAAGTATCTGACAGAATCACTATTATTCGCGATGGACAAGTAATTGAAACTCTGGATAACGTTCCTGGCGGTATCAGTGAAAGCCGCATAATAAAGGGAATGGTTGGACGTGAAATGGTGGACAGATTCCCGAAGCGTCAATCTAAAATTGGAGATATTGCGTTTGAAGTGAAAAACTGGACAGTATATGATCCTCTCAATGATGAAAGAGTAGTTATCGATAATGTCAACATGAATATTAGAAAAGGCGAAGTTGTTGGCTTGGCAGGTTTGATGGGTGCTGGAAGAACAGAATTTGCTATGAGCTTGTTTGGAAAAGCATACGGGAAAAATATTTCTGGTACTATTATTAAGGATGGCAAAGAACTTCATCTACATAATGTTGCAGATGCTATTGACAATGGAATGGCTTATGTAACAGAAGATAGAAAAAATGCAGGCCTTGTATTGATACAAGATATAAGGAAAAATACTACCATGGCAAATCTGAAGGCTCTGAGTACAAGAGGAGTGGTAGATGACGACATGGAAATTCATGTTGCCAAAGAAATGGCTGAAAAGCTACAGACTAAGTGTTCCAGTGTTTTCCAAAAAGCAGGTAATTTATCAGGTGGAAATCAGCAAAAGGTTGTATTAAGCAAATGGCTATTCTCAAATCCAGATGTATTGCTTCTGGATGAACCCACAAGAGGAATTGACGTTGGTGCAAAATACGAAATATATAACATAATTAATAGCATGGCTGATGAAGGCAAATGTGTTTTGGTAATATCATCAGAATTGGTAGAGATTTTAGGCGTGGCAGACAGAATTTATATCATGAATGAAGGTAAAATAGTAGGAGAAATGCCGAAAGCAAAAGCCACACAAGAAAACGTAATGGAATGCATTATTAGAAGTGCAAGTAATTAAGGAGAAGTGAAATGTTAAAAAAAGTTGGAGATGCACTAAGGCATAATATGAGAGAATATGCTATGTTTATTGCTCTTGTTGCTATAGTGATAATTTTTGGATTCGGTACAGAAGGCATATTGCTTAAGCCGAGAAATATTACAAAGTTAATATATCAAAATAGTTATATACTAATTTTGGCAGTTGGTATGCTGATGTGCATATTAACAGGTGGTAACATTGACTTGTCAGTTGGTGCAGTAGTAGCGTTATCTAGCGCTATGTCAGGGCTTCTAAGTGCAGTACTAGGCTGGCCAATATGGATATCAATAATTTTGGCTTTACTAAGCGGCTTATTGGCAGGTGCTTGGCAAGGATTTTGGATTGCAAAAGTTGGAATTCCACCATTTATTGTAACACTCGCGGGTATGTTAGTATTTAGAGGTGTAAACAACTTGATACTTCAAGGTGAAACTGTTGGATTGCCAGATGCTTATAAAATAATATCAGCAAGACCAGTTCCAGATTTCATAGGTGAAATCGGAGGACTTGGATTAAATGGTGTGTGTACAATAGCAGGTTTGTTGGTTATAGTAATTTTTATTACAACAACATTGTGGAGTAGAAAAGTTAAAAAATCAAAAGGTTATGAAGTTATGGATTCATCATTATTGATTTTAAAATTAGTTCTTATTTCACTAGTAATATTGTTCTTCACAATATGGTTGGCACTAGATGACGGTATTCCAATAATATTAGTTATATTTGGTGTTCTTACAGCAATATATGTATTTATCACAACGAAAACAGTTTTAGGAAGACATCTGTATGCACTTGGTGGAAATGCAAAAGCTGCAGCACTATCTGGCATAAAGACAAAGAAGATACTATTCCTTGCATATGCAAACATGGGTTTCTTAGCAGGTGTTTCAGGAATAGTATACGCAGGTCGTTTGAATGCAGCATCACCAATAGCTGGTAAAAACTTTGAGCTGGATGCAATCGCATCATGCTTTATTGGTGGAGCTTCTGCAACAGGTGGAGTCGGTACAGTTATGGGTGCTATAATCGGAGGACTTATAATGGGTATACTGAACAATGGTATGTCTATCATGAGTGTTGACGTATTTTGGCAAGATATCGTTAAAGGGCTGGTACTTCTATTAGCTGTAGCATTCGACGTTATGTCAAAATCAAAATCGTCAGTAAAATAAATGGTTTTCTCTTGAGCAAATAGCGTGTTTTTTATTAAAACACGTTATTTGTTTTATTTACTGTATTATGTTGACTATTCAATAACATACTAGTAGTCTGGATAGAAAGTCCTATCTATATAATATTTATTAACACAAATATTATATATACTTGTAGCGTGTTTTTGCCGATTGGTGTATATTATATAGTATATTTAAGGCAAAAAGAGGAGCGAAAATGAAAGCAAAAATTAAAAGAAATAAAAATGATAATACAATGATTTGTGATTATTACAAAACAGATAAACCTTTTGAATTTAGATATAAAATACTAAAGGAAATCGTTGGGAACTATAGCAATGTTGTAATGTTTATTGACACAAACTCCAGAGTGAGAGTGCCGGAACTTCGAATGGAAGCTTATTTTGATGAAAATAATATTGAGTATTCAATGTTTAAAATACCACGAATAGAAAAGAAAATATTTGGTTTTGCACTTAACATAGTAAGAAAACCAAAAACTAAGCTAATAGAAAGGTATATTATTGCGAAGATAGACAAAGATATCTTTACAGAAAAATTTTATGCTGATTATATTACAAATTATGATCTAGCATTAGGTATAAATCCTAAACTTAGCATTAATGAAATGGTGAGTGAATACAGAGAGGACGTTTCTGAATTGTTTTTCAATTCAGAGTATTTTGAGGAGTTTTTATATGATTCAATAATGTTTGCTTCTATGAGAACCACCATAGACATTGCGAATATTGTGATGGAGAACGACGGATGAACACCATCTACAAAATACTATTAGGCATTTTTTCTGCCGCATTGATTATTTCACTAAGCGGTTCTCTATATTATTACAATAAAATAAACCACATATACCAAGAAGAGGTGACATATGTTTTTGACGATGACGCTGTATATCACTTTTCTCTCATAATTGGAGATAACGGTGATATATACTGGCAAAATTTCAAAGAGGGAGCATATGAAGCCGCCAAAGCTAATGATGCAGCGATTGAAATGAATATAGTCTCGGGGCTTGATCCTACAGATAAAATAATAGAATATCTAGATATTGCAGGCCGTTCAAAAGTGGATGGAGTGATAGTGCTGGGTGAAAACTCAGTGGCGCAGGATGAAGCAATAAATAATCTGGTTGAGAGAGGTATCAGAGTAATTGTAGTAGGACAGGAATCGATAGATACCAACATCAGCTCATTTGTGGGCACAAACAGCTACGAATATGGAGCCAGAGCAGCTAGATTTATAAAAGAGATGGTAAACGATGTTGAGCAGATTAACGTTGCGGTGATTTTATCTGCTAACTATGCAAACAGAGAAAAAAGTACTGCTTCACAAGGCGATATTATGATGAACAGCATGAAAAACATAATAGAAAAGCAGAGCAATATGAGCCTGATTGTTACAAGGAACAGCGAAAGTGAGCTGCTGGGTGCTGAGGAAACAGTTAGAGAGATATTGAACGAATATAGTCAGGTAAATGCTATATTCTGCACAAGTGCAAACGATACAGAGGCAGCCGCGAGAATAGTGGTTGAAAAGAACTTGGTAGGGAAAGTTAAGATAATAGGAACAGGCGTTACAGCAAGCATAATATCATATATAGAAAAAGGCGTTGTTTTGGGTACCATTGATAAAAATGGATATCAGGCAGGTTTAAGCAGTGTGGAGCTTTTGTGCAACCAGAATGAAGACATTCTGCAGCCGGACTATATAGATATTGATATGGATTTTTATACGTCAATAAATATTGGTTCCTATCCATTAAAGTAATGCGAGTAGTATAGTGAAATTTATTAGAAAAATATTAGAAAAGAAGCTTTATAAAAGTGTCCGAACAAAGATGGTGGCAATATTTATTGTAACAACTTTGCTGACTAGTTTTACAAATATTTTTATTCAAAGGACATCAGACAATTTAATTTTAAAAATGGACGAGATGTTCTCTGCAAATATTAAACTAGATGAGTTTGTAGAGCTGTTACTTAAGATAGATGAAAACCTTGTGGATTATCTTTTTACAGACAATTCTGAAAGCCTTCTAAACTATCATAAGAAAAAAGATGAATTCAGGGATATTGCCTATAGTATGTTTGAGAACACAAAGGGAGTGTATAGTCAGGAGGACTTGATATATAAAGACATTCTCTACATGGTTGATTCCTACATAGTGGAAACAGATGCGGCAGTAGCTGCAAGGCTGATAGACGATGGAAACGAATACTCCAAAAGGTACACTGAGGCCAGTATAATAGCGGGCTATATAAAGACCTATGCAGACAAATTAAACCTTAATTATCTGGATACAAATACAACTCAATATTTGAGTATATCTCAAGACTTGAGTAAGCTAATGTTCATGAACATAGTTCTTTTGGTTTCTGTAATATGCCTGAATTTGATGATAATTGTATATATTGCATATAACCTGACAAGCCCAATAATAAAGCTGGCTCATTCGGCGGATGAAATAGCCAAGGGTAATTTTGATGCGGATGATATAGAGGTGCAGACTGATGATGAAATAAATGTGCTGGCTAACGCCTTTAATGACATGAAGCACAGCATAAAAAAATATATTATAGCACTGAAGGATAAGGCAGACACAGAGACGCAGCTGTTTGAGCAGAAAATTGAGAATTTGGAAATGCAGTCTCTGCTGGATGTTGCGGAGCTAAAAGCACTGCAGATGCAGATAAATCCGCACTTTTTGTTTAATACGCTGAATGCGGCAGTGCAGCTAGCTACTATAGAAGGCGCAGATAGAACATCGGTGTTTTTAGATGACATATCAAAAATATTTAGATATAATGTAAAAAGTCTAGACAGAGTGGTAAAAATATCAGAAGAGATTGAAATGGTGAGATCCTACGGCAGCATGTTTGTCGTTCGCTTTGGTGATAAGGTGAACTTTGACTATGAGCTGGAAGAAAATATAGAAGATTTTTATGTGCCTCCCTTAATAATTCAGCCTTTCGTAGAAAACTCCACAATTCACGGAGTCGGAGACATGGAGAAAGAGGGCAGAATAGTTATCCGGCTTTATAAAGATAACGATATAGTTAAAATAGAAATTCAAGACAATGGCGTGGGAATGACTGAGGAAATACGCCAAAAAATACTTTCAGGCAAGACCATGGAGAGCAAAAGCAGCGGGCATACAACAGGAATAGGCATTCAAAATGTTGTCCAAAGGCTTCAGATTTTCTTCGGAACAAAAGACGTGATAGAACTAGAAAGCAAGGTAGGGTTTGGCACAAAGGTTACACTGAAAATACCAGTAGTTGAGCAAAAAAACAATGAACAAGGACTAGATACAGATGTATAAACTGATGGTGGTAGACGATGAGCAGATAGCGATAGAATCTGTTAAATACATCGTAGAAAATGAAATAGACAATATTAATGTAAGCAGCACTGCTACATCCGGCAGGATGGCAATAGAGCAGGTTTTGATTGAAAGACCAGACATTATTATGATGGATATTAGAATGCCTGGAATAAATGGACTGGAGGCTGTGCGAGAAATAAAAAACATTCACAATAATGTGAAGTTTGTAATAGTATCAGCATTTGAATACTTCGAGTTTGCACAGCAGGCAGTAGAGCTGGGTGTGACGGAATATTTAACAAAGCCAGTAAACAAGGCATCTATAATAGAGACACTGCAAAAAATAACTATAGAGCTAGACCAAGAGAAGCTAAGATATGACCAGCAGATAAAAAACCAAGAAAAAATGAAAAAGATGCTGGAAGTGGTGGAGCACAGCTGCATATATTCATTGCTTTTGTCGCAAGGCCATAGGGTGAATATAGGAAAATACAAAGAACTTTTCGAAATAAATGTGAATCAGGGATATATATTTATACTGCAGGCAAAGGGTGTTGACTTTGAAGACCAGAACATAAAGCTGGATGAAAGTGTGGCTCTGCAAAGATTTTATGGTCATTTCAGAGATAATTTAAAAAGAAAAAATAATTGCATTGTTGGACCCATGATGCTGGATCGTGTGGTGGTATATATGCCGCAGGAGATAAAGGATGAGTATCAGCAAAGAGTTAGAGCAATTGACTATCTGGAAGGATGCTTACACGATTTGAATGAGAAGTATCCCGGAGACTATAAAATAGGGATAGGCTCTGTGAAGGTGGACGACGAGATCACAATTTCGTATCAGGAGGCAATAAAGGCGCTGAACTACAGCAATGATGCAAAAGTAACACATATTGAGGACGTAGCTATTAATGTAAGCAATATGAATTATGATATTTTTGCAGATGAGCAAAAGCTGATAGATTTGATAGAGAAAGGCGACGAACACGCCAGCACAAGCCTATTGAACGAAATATTTAATAAATATCCTGAGTTCTATACCAGAGAAAATATAAGAAACAGGTTGGTAGAGCTGATGGTGGTTGGTCATAGAATAGCCATTGAAAATGGCATAGAAAATGACAGCTATCTAGAATATTCAAACTATATAAACCAGATACTTAACTGCGATAGTGCTGATAGTTTTAAATCAATGTGTATTGGAAAGATAAGATACATAGCCAACAAAGTGCAGGCAACAAAGAAAAAGAAAATATCGTCTATTGTAGACAAAGCAAACAAGATAATCGAGGAAAGATACAGCAGCGAGCTGACGTTGGACGATATATCACAAGAGCTTAGTATTAGTCCGCAGTATTTTTCCAGACTATACAAGGATGAAATGGGCATAAATTTTATTGAGAAATTAACAAAAAGAAGAATAGACAGCGCAAAGAAGCTGATAGAAGAAGGAGAATATTCCATAAAGGAGATTTGCTATATGTGCGGGTATTCAGACCCCAACTATTTTAGCAGACTATTCAAAAAACACGAAGGGATATCGCCATCTATGTACCACAAAAACGATAACTAATAGTTAGAATAGGGGGCATTATGAAGGCAAAGAAGAATATTGCAAAATTTGCAGCAGTTTTATTATTAATATCAAATGTGCTGATTTTTTCGGCATGCGGAAAAGAAGAAGAATTTATAAACGACGATGATACAATTAAGATCGGATTAATCCTAGAAACTATGACTGTCGAGAGATGGCAGAGAGACAGAGATGTGTTTGTTGCTAGGGCAAAGGAGCTGGATGCTGAGGTAATAGTGACAAATGCATATGAAGATGCCGAACGGCAAAACAAACTGATTAGAGAGCTGGTGGCACAGGGCGTTGATGTATTGGCGATAGTCGCGTATGACAAGGAAACATTGTCCGACTCCATAAAGTATGCTCATGATAACAACGTGAAGGTAATCGCATATGACAGGCTGATATCCGAGGCGAATGTTGACCTTTACATATCATTTGACAACTACGAAGTGGGAAGGCTGATAGGGCAGAGCGCTGTGGACAATGTGCCTGAAGGAAAATACTTAATTCTAAACGGTGCACGAACAGACAGCAATGCATATATGCTGAATGAAGGGTGCATGAGCATACTGCAGCCATACATAGATGAAGGCAAAATAGAAGTGGTGGATGAGACATGGATAGAAGCATGGAGAGATGAAGTATCCTACAAATATGTAAATGATGCTATCGAATCCGGACTGGAATTTGATGTTATAATTGCTGCAAATGACAGAGTGGCAGAGGGTGCACTAAATGCATTGAGTGAATACAGAATGATAGACGATGTGTATATAACTGGACAGGATGCAGAGCTGGCAGCATGCCAAAGAATAGTAGAGGGCATACAGGACATGACAGTTTACAAGCCAATATCTGTGCTAGCAGAGGGTGCAGCAGAGATAGCCGTGAAGATGGCAAAAGGTGAAAGCATCGGTCCGTGTGATTTGATAGATGACGGGAAATACAAAGTAAAATATATAGCATACGAGCCAATAGCCGTGAATAAGGACAACATGCTTGACACTGTTATAAAGGGAGGGTTTTACCCCATAGAGCAGGTGTATGCGAACATAGACAAAGAGGATTGGCCTATTCCATAGCTGATAAAAGGAGTGCATGCATTCCTTTTTTTGTATAAGGTAAAGTTATTGTGATATAATATAGAAAAATGATATATGGTGTATTTAAATGATAATAACTGATATAAAAAGACAAGTGAATAACAAAAATAAATTCTCTATTTTCGTAGATGGGAAATACTACAATTCACTTTTTGATGAAACTCTTAAGGGAGCAAGGCTGCAGATAGGGGATGAAATAACCGACAAAGAATTTGAGACATTACAGGTGGAGAGCCAAAAAAAGCTGGCTTTTAATAAATCTCTTGATTATCTAGGGCACAGAATACGTGCGATAAATGAAGTGAGAGAGTATTTAGAGAAAAAAGAGTATTGTGAGGAGGCGATAGAATATACAATTGAAAAACTCAAAGAATACAAATATGTAGATGATAGAAATTTTGCAAATGTATTGGTGCGAGACAGGATGAATGCAAAATCCAAGGGCAAAACATATATAATAAATAATTTAAAAAAGTATAAAATATCTCAAGAGATAATACAGGAGATAATTGAAAACTACAATTATGACAAAGAATATGAAAATGCACTGAACCTAGCTGAAAAGCTATATAAAAAGCATGCTAAAGTAGAAGATGAATATAAAAAGAAGCAGAAGATATCGTCTGCCATGGCTAGGGCGGGATTTGACTGGGATACCATAAAAAGTGCTATGAACGATATATCGGCAAAATAGAAAAGGCTCTGATTTTTCAGAGCCTTTAGTTTATTTATTCATATTATCGAGGGTATTTCGCATAACATCGGGTTTGTTGGTTATCACCCCGGTAATGTATTTGACCTTGGCAATTCTTTTGAAAATCTCAACATCGTCTACCGTCCATGGACGTATTTTCATTCCGTTTTTCACTGCACTTTTCACGCATTCTGCCACGATTGCATACTGATGTGGATGGATGCCGTCAGCCTTCACTGTGCGTTTGGCATATGCACCTGCGTTTATTATGCCGCTTTGATATAGTATGGCGGTCTCTATTTGCTTAAACTGTTTTTTTATTCTTCTGAGACAGTAGTGATCGAAAGACGAAATGACAACCTGCTCTACAATATCAAAAGATTTGCAGATATCAATTACCTTTGCTTCTATTTCAGAAGAACGAACAGTAGGCTTAATCTCTATATTCAGCAACATGTTTTTGTCTTTTATTAGTTTGCAAACATCTACTAAATCCGGAATTTTCTCGCCTTTGAATTCGTTGGATTTCCATGAACCAAAATCCATGGCTTTAATATCACTATAGTTCAGCCTTTCCACAATGCCGGTACCATTGCTTGTTCTGTCCACTTCGTCATCATGTATGACAACCACGTGTCCATCCGCTGTGAGCTGCACATCCAGCTCTAAGCCGTCGGCTTTCATTTGATATGCTAACTCGAATGCCGCCATTGTGTTCTCTGGGGCGGCATATGAAGCCCCTCTGTGGGCATATATTAGTGTGTTGTATATTCTCTTAGTCATCGATATCGAATGCCTCTAGTTTATTTTTTAGTTTTTCGGGTTTTGTATCACCATGCTTTACAAAAATCATTGTAACAAATGAGAGCACAATAAACAAGGCTGCATATGGAAATAGTGTCCAATAGCCAATGTATTGCAAAAGAGCTCCTGAAGCTACAGGAGTAAATATTTGGGATGCCATGCTTGCTGCATAATAGTACCCAGTATATTTTCCTACATCATCTCCCTTTCCAATAGCGATAACCATAGGGTATGAGTTGACGTTAATAGCTGCAATTCCTACACCCGCCAAAATGAAAAAAATCAAAAGTACGGGATAATATTCTTTAGAAAAGCCTAGACAAATAAATGAGATTGCTAATGAAGATATTCCAATCAATACAGATTTTTTTCTGCCGATTTTAGTAGCAAGCATTCCTAAAGGTATATATGATATAATTGCTGAAATGCTAGCAACCATTAGAGGAATGGAGTATTTCCCTTCAGTTAATCCCCAGCGTATTACAGCATATTTAGAGAAAGCACTCTCAATAGAGTTGTAGCCGAAATACCACAAAAATACAGAAGCTAACAATAAAAGAAGAGATTTTTTCTTAGCTGTAGATATCTTTACCGTGGTGTTTGGCTTTTCTGAAGTAGTTTCCTGCACTGCAGAATAATTTTTTTCTTTTTCCTCTCTCCATCTATTTTCTCTTACGAAAGCCAAAAGAATAAAAATACAAATAACCATTATCGAGGCTATTGTGCCGAAAAGAAAATAATTATTTCCGCCTTCTTTAGGGGAAAGAAGCTTTATAAATATTAAGGTTGATAGACCGCCGATAGTCCCCATAAGATTAATAACGGCATTTCCTTTTGAAAGAAGGGGTTTTGGCGTTATATCCGGCATTAGAGCAACAGCAGGTGAGCGATAAATACTCATGCCTATTAACATGAAACCGAGAACTATTATAAACTGAGCTAGTTTATTAGGATTATCAAAACGAACAAGCAAAAGCATCATTGTAGCAGATATCAAAGTACCTACAACAATATAAGGCATTCTTTTACCTAACTTGGTATTTGTTCTGTCTGATAGCATGCCGAAAAATGGTAATAGAAATAATGCTAAAATGTTATCTGAAGCCATTATAATTCCAGCTACTAACTCATTTAAATCATAAGTAAGCTTTAAAATTAAAGGAATTAGGTTATTGTATAATGCCCAGAAAATAGTTATTGAGAAAAATGCAAAACCAACTAGAGTTGTTCTTGATTTGTTTAATTTCATACATAATCCTTTCAAAACTACATTATATATATAATTGATTGCATTAACAATGTTTATTTTGTTTATTAAGGAATTTTTTTGCTTTATTCGATATTCATCATTTCATTGATTGACCCATATGCATAAATAGAATATAATAGAACAATAAATTTTCCATTCAGGAGACAGAATTGAGCAGTGATATTGCACTAAAAGTTCATAGCTTTATAAAGGGGAACCAACTAATAGCAAAGAATGAGACTGTTGTTGTTGGGCTTTCAGGCGGAGTGGACTCCATGGTGCTCTGCGATATTTTAATGCTGTATAAAAGAGAAGTCAATTTCAAAATCTTTGCTGCACATATGGATCATAGGCTGCGAGATGAATCGGGAGAGGATGCATTTTTTGTGGCAGCGTACTGCAGCAAAAATAATATTCCGCTTTATACCGCATCTGCAGATGTACAAATAGAGGCAAGCGAAGCAAAAGTATCTATAGAAACTGCTGCTCGCTATATGCGCCATGGATTTTTTACAACAATTATAAATGAGCATAAAAATGCAAAGCTGGCACTAGCACACCATATGAACGACATGGCAGAGACAATACTGATGCGACTGATAAGAGGAAGCTCCATAGATGGGCTTTCGCCAATGCCTGAAAAGGACGGACATATAATCAGACCGCTAATGTGCCTGACGAGAGAAGAAGTGATGCAATATGCAAAAGAGCAGGGCATCAAGTGGTGTGAAGACAAATCAAATTCTGATACTAAATATACTAGAAACTATATTAGACATGAATTAATCCCAGAGATAGAAAAAAACATAAACCCATCTGTTGTGCATACACTTTGCAGCCAAGCAAAATCTTTTAAAGAAGATAGCGGATTTATGGGCGAAATTGCACATAAAGCTGCAAAAAAAGCAAAAAAAACGGATAATGGATATATGATGAGTGATGAAGACTTTATGTATCTTCATCCTAGCATAAGAAAGCGTACTATTAAGATACTGATGGACAAGCTTGGAAAGAAATTTGACCTATATGAAAAAAATATAAATGCTATAGATGCACTGTTTTCACAAAGAAGAACGGGAGCTGTGATAGAAATTCCGGGCGAGTATGAAGCAAGGGCACACGTGATGGGCGTGGAGCTTGTGAAAAAAGATGAGGCAAAATCACCATTGGAAGAGACTATCATGGCATTTGATGGGGCAACATATTTATCGACCGGAGATATTATAATTTGCGAAATGGCAGAAAAACAAGAGAACTGGAGCAAGCCTCATTCAAAGAACATACAGTATATTGATTATTTAAAATTGCAGGAACAGCCCTTTATAAGACCGAGACAAGAAGGTGATGTTATTCATCCTCTAGGAGCATCCGGCAAAAAGAAAATGAAAGACTACTTTATAGATAAAAAAATAAACAGATGGGAAAGAGACAGCATACCGCTGATTGCAATAGGCAATGAAATAATTTGGGTAGCAGGTGTCGGGGTAAGTGAAAAATACAAAATTGATGATAGCACTACCTTGGCATTAAAGATATCATATAAAAAGGGAGAATATAATGAATAATGATGTGAAAA
Source organism: Eubacteriales bacterium (assembly GCA_040883315.1). Taxonomy (GTDB): domain Bacteria; phylum Bacillota; class Clostridia; order Christensenellales; family UMGS416; genus JAFGUF01. Next base: position 88,315 of record JBFLKU010000016.1, on the reverse strand, counting down.
AAGTTTTGATTACCGAAGAGGAAATTCAAGTAAAAGTGAAAGAGATGGCGAAGAAAATATCGGAGGATTACAAAGATAAGCATCTTCTGATGATATGCATTTTAAAGGGTGCAATAATGTTCTACAGCGATTTAGCTAGATATTTGACCATTCCTGTTGCTATGGATTTTATGGCAGTATCCAGCTATGGAAAGAGTACAAAATCATCTGGTGAAGTAAGGATATTGAAAGACTTGTCTATTCCGGCAGAGGGGCTGGATATTTTGATTGTAGAGGACATTTTGGACTCAGGCAATACACTTAATTATATTAAAAACATACTTGAAGATAGGAAACCTTCATCATTGAAGATATGTACACTGCTCGATAAGCCTGAAAGACGTGAGCAGCCAATAGATGTGGATTATAAGGGGTTTGAAATACCAGATGAATTTGTAATAGGATATGGTTTGGATTTTGCAGAGAAGTATAGAAACCTTCCCTATATAGGTGTTTTGAAGGAAAGAGTATATTCTGACGTGGGATTTAAGGAATAGATTTAATTTTATTTTAAAAATAAAAAAGAGACTGAGTAATCAGTCTCTTTTAGCTTTAAAATGTTTTTAGTCGTTGAAGTCCTGATTGGAAGCCAAGGTGACTTCTAGCTCAAGTTCTTCATCGGTTTCCGGTCTGTAAACCACTATTTTCAGTGTATCACCGATTTTGTGGGAATTAAGAACCGTATATAGGTCTGTAAATCCTTTTATATCAGTGTCCTCTATTTTTATTATTACGTCGCCAGCCAATACTCCTGCTGTGGCTGCTGGGCCGCCTTCCACTGTTTCAGCTATATAGAAGCCGTCCGGCAGATCGTATTCTAGTACTTGGATGTTTGCTGCGTCTCCTCCTGATACTCCTATGAATGGACGTACAATTTCACCGAATTCCAATATATCTGCGATGGATTTTTCCACGCTGTTTGAAGGGATAGAATAGCTAATGCCTTCTGCTGCGATTGCTGAGCCGAATTCATTGTATCCTGCAAATACGCTTTTCAGGGTATTTATGCCGATAAGCTCACCCTGCATATTCACCAATGGTCCGCCGCTGTTTCCAGGGTTGATAGCTGCATCTGTCTGCAAAAGAGTAAACGGTATGCCATCTACTAGCAATTCGCGGTCTACAGCCGATATAATTCCGGATGTTACTGTGCCGGTTAGCTCATCGCCAAGTGGTGAGCCTATTGCTATTACCTGCTCGCCGACTCTGATTTTTGATGAATCCCCAAAAGGTATAGTATATAATCCTTCTTTTTCTATTTTAATAACTGCTAAGTCTACATAACGGTCTTTTCCGATAATCTCAGCAGATACTTTTTCGCCATTTGCCAATGTAACAGTTATTTCACCTGCATTTGCGATTACATGGTTATTTGTAACTATATATCCGTCGCTGGATATTATCACGCCTGTACCATATGAAACAGGCTCCCATTCGTCGATGTTGATAGAATCTGAAGGGAAGTAGCTGGTTATGCTAACAACTCCGTCTGTTACTTGATCAACAATATCAGGAATACTGGAATACGGCACTGCAATATTAGTTTCTGTTGTTGGTGTTGGTTCTGCAGTTGCCTGTGTATCCGGTGTAGCTGTTGGGTCAGGGGTTGCATCCTCTGCAGCTTTGTCTGTTTCTTCCATCTTTGTGCTTCTATCCGGAAGTATGTTTATATAGTCTCTTGAAAAAACTCCTCCTACAAAAGCTCCAATTATAAGAATCAGAACTATTATAAAAAGCGCAATTTTTCCGCCGCCGCCTTTTTTAGGCTCTTCATGATATTCATATTCAAAATTTTCCATAATTTCACCTCATTATATTTTTTGTTTCATGTTATTCTATTTGTGCACTAGTTAATGTAAATATAAACTGGGTTCCGCTGTTTGGTGATGATCGCACCAAAATAGTTTCGCCGTGCTGGTCGATTATTTTCTTAACAATTGATAGACCTAAACCAGTTCCTACCTTATTGGTATGGGATTTATCTGATTTATAAAATCTTTCAAATATATTGTCTAAGTCTTCTTTTGGTATTCCACAGCCTGTGTCGCTGACACCTACCAATACCTTTTCTTCATCAATGCTAGTCCATACGCTGATAGTGCCGTTTTCAGGAGTGAATTTTAATGCATTGTCTATTAGATTGACTAATACCTGATCTATTCTGTCGATATCTGCAAATACCATGCAGTGTTCGTCTGAAAGAGAGATATTTGGATTAACACCTTTCTCCTCCATTCTGTCGATATATCGAATTACCACTCTGCGAATGTGCTCATTTATATCGAACTTAGTGAGATGAAGAGGGAATTCGCCCGATTCGATTTGAGACAAATCCAATAGCTCATTAATCAGTTTTTTAAGTCTCATGCTCTCATCCACAATAACCTGAGTATACTTGGCTCTGTCTTTTTCCTCTATTGTGCCATCCAGCATTCCCTTTGCAAAGCCGTGAATAGACGTGATAGGGGAGCGAAGCTCATGCGATACATTCGCAACAAATGACGAACGAAGATTTTCGTGTCTTTTCAGGTTTTTCGCCATTGAATTGAATGATGTGGCTAGCTGTTCTATTTCGTCCTGTCCGCTTGTCAATATTTGCGTATCAAAATTACCGTTGCTTATGTCGATACACATTTTGTTTAGCTGCTGAATAGGCAAAGTGATATGTCTTGAAGAGATTAAAACAAGCAATGAACTAACTAAAACTGTTATTATTGTAGAAATAGCTAAGTGTCTGTTGAACATATAGTCAAGACCTTGTGCGGCATCGATTTGTTCATTCAGATAAATAGCATATTTTATATCACCGTTTTCAATCACTGGCACTGCTGCTGTTATATTTATTCCTGATAAATATCTTACGTTTTTGTTTTCAATTATTACATTGTCGCCATTGAAAACCTGCTGATAAGATTCAGCTAAATCTTTTTCTGTAAGAAATACATCTTTGCTGTTTACAGCCTGCAGAACCACGCCGTTTTTGTCCACCAGCCACAAATGGATAGAGTCTGTTTCGTATAGCTCCAATGTGTGCAGCAATGATGAAATACTGCGGGTTTCGCCGCTATCTGGGGACGACAAAATTCTGGCAACCTGCTCAGCCTGATATATGGTGCTTTGCGAGGTTGCTTCAAAATATGAGTTTTTATATAGCCGAACCAAAATAACTGACTGCAAAAGTAATGTGAAAACTGCAATCATAATATAAGTAATTAGCATTCTGGCATATATAGAACGGAACATTATTTTACCTCGAATTTATATCCAACGCCCCATACTGTTTTAATTTTCCAAGAAACTTCCGCTGTTGCAGGGAACTTTTCTCTTAATCTTTTAATATGAACATCAACAGTTCTTGAGTCGCCAAAGTAGTCAAAATCCCATACTTGCTCCAAAAGCTGTTCTCTTGTGAAAACATTATTTTTATGGTTTGCTAAAAAGTATAGAAGCTCCATTTCCTTGGGAGGCAGCTCCATTGGCTGACCAAAGTATTCTATTGAGTATGTATTCATATTAATGACTAAATTATCAAATTCCAGCACATTTCCGCCTTGGGATTTAGGAACAGCACGCCTTCTCATAGCCTTTATTCTAGCCACCAGCTCTTTGGGGTCGAAAGGCTTTACCATGTAGTCATCTGCACCTAGTTCCAATCCAAGCACTTTGTCAAAGGTTTCGCCTTTGGCTGTCAGCATTATTATCGGAACATCGCTTATCTTTCGTATCTCTCTGCAAACATCCCAGCCGTCCATTCCAGGAAGCATGATATCGAGAATCATTAGGTTAAAGCTGCCGTTTTTGAATGTTTGTACCGCTTCGTCTCCCCTTAATGCAATAGAAACAGAAAAGCCTTCTTTTTCCAGATAAAGCTTTATTAGATGACCTATATTTACATCATCATCAACGACCAAAATGTTTACATTTTCATTCATTTATCTTGCCTCCGTTATTATATATTTATTTGTATAAAATAAACAATTATTATGTTAATTGAAACACAAAATTGTTACGTTATTGTGAACAAAGCATCTTATTTCGATAAAAAATACATAATTAAATAATATATGGTATTTTTATGCTAGTGGATAGTGACCACAGTTACTCCGTCTTCGCCTTCGCCGTATTTGCCAAGGCGGAAGCTTTTCACATGGGGGTGGCTTTTCAGATGCCTATGCACAGCGCTGCGCAGCACGCCCGTCCCTTTTCCATGGATTATCTGAACAGAAGGGAGGTGAGAAGAGAAAGCATTGTCCAGATATAAATCTAGCTGCATAATTCCCTCTTCTGCACTGCAGCCTCTGATATCCAGCTCTAGAGCTGCTGTTTTGGTATTTAGCCCTCTTCCAGATGTGATTACAGTGGTCTTTTGCTTCTTAGATGTTGCTAATTCAAGATTGTCGATAGTGGTCATCAGCTTCATTATGCCTGCCTGCACCTGCACTCTGCCTTTGGAATCAGGTGATTTCAAAACTGTTGCGTCAGTATTAGAATCTATTAATTTCACACTTTGTCCAGGCTTTAGTTGCTCTGGCTTTGCTTTTGGTTTTTTGATCTTAGTTCTTTCAATGTATTCAAAATCCTGCTGTGCTCCCTTTAGAGCATCTGCTATTTCCTGACGCTCTCTATCTAGATTCGAAAAATTGCCGCTTTCCAATTGCTTGAGTCTTTTTATCACTTCATCAGATTTTTCTTTCGCCTCTGATAATATTCTGTTTGCTTCTTCTTTGGCTTTATGAATCTCTTTTTGTTGTTCGCTGTATATTTTATCCCATTCTTCCTGATGCCTGTCTCTTAGTTTTTTGGCATCCTCATGCATTTCCTCAGCTTCTTTTCTCAGCTTTAATGAAGTTAAGCGATTTCTTTCTGCAGACTGGATAATGTCTTCGAACTTTATCCCTTCATCATCTATATGAGTTCTTGCCTTTTTAATTATATCTTCATTCAGGCCTAGTCGCCTTGATATCTCAAAAGCATTAGATTTACCGGGTATTCCTATGCCCATTCTATATGTAGGTGAAAGAGTTTTTATGTCGAATTCCATTGCAGCATTTTCTACTCTATCTTTTGTCAGAGCGAATGCCTTCAGCTCGCTATAGTGGGTGGTGGCAAGCACCACAGCACCAACGGCAATCAAATCCTCTAATATGCTGATAGCAAGGGCAGCACCCTCAGTAGGGTCTGTTCCTGCACCTAGTTCGTCTAGTAAAACTAGTGATTCATTGTCCGCATCCTGTGTGATGTGCACAATGTTTTTCATATGTGAAGAGAAAGTAGATAAGCTCTGTTCGATTGACTGCTCGTCTCCTATATCTGCATAAACATTTTTAAATATCGGCAGTGTTGTGCCTGCGTTGGCAGGGATAAGCATGCCGGATTGTGCCATCAGCACGAATAAGCCGCAGGTTTTCAGAGACACTGTTTTTCCTCCGGTGTTTGGTCCTGTCACTATTAGACAGTCGAAATCCTTTCCGCACCATATGCTGATTGGAACTACGGATTTGGCATCTATTAGCGGATGACGGCCTTTAATTATATTTATATATCTTTCGTCGTTTATTTCAGGGCGTATTGCTTCCTGCTCCTGTGCCAGCTTTGCCTTTGCAAATATCCAGTCTAGCTTGCTCAGGGTGCTGAAACTTTGCAGTATGCTATCTGCTTTGTCCATTATCAATGAAGAAAGGTATTGGAGAATCTTTTGAATCTCCTGCTGTTCTTCCTGCTCTAGGCTTCTTATGCTGTTGTTCAGCTCTACAACGGACATAGGCTCTATAAATACTGTGGAGCCGGATGATGACACATCGTGCACTATGCCTTTTACGTTTGCTTTGTATTCTGCCTTCACAGGCAGCACGTATCTTCCAGAGCGCATTGTGATGATACTTTCCTGCAAATAGCTGGATGAAGAACGGAGCATACTGTCCATCTTTTCGCGGATTTGGCTTTGTTTCCTTCTTATGTTTTTTCTTATTTGATATAATTCTTCCGAAGCGTCATCTGCCACTTCTTCTTCTGAGAGTATACAGCTCTTGATGCGGTTTTCTATAAACCTATCAGTTTCTAAAAGGCTGCTATAGCCTTGCAGGATAGGTATATCTAGCTCGCTGTCTGATATGGAGCTTCTAGTTTCTCTGGAAACACCCATAAATGCAGCAACAGAGAGAAGCTGACCGCCATGAAGACAGGCACCTATTTTTGCTCTGCCTACATTGCTGGATATCTCGTCAAATCGCCTAATAGGGCTCACATTGACGTTGTCCAGATATTTTAAAGCTTCGTCAACCTCATCCAATGCTGTATTTATTTCTAAGCGTTCTATCATTGGTGTCATTTTTTGTGCTATATCTTTGCCGGACTGCGATACACACTTTTGTGCCACCATATCAATTATTTTATTTAATTCTAATTTTGTTAATGATTTATTATCCATTTTCCCCTTAACCTAAAATCTTCTTGTTTCTACATATCCTTCTTCTAGTTTGGCCAGCACGTCAGGGTTTTCCGAAACTACACATACGGATTTATTAGGCTCTGATAGTTTGTTTCTGATTTGTACAGAAAAGCTAGAAAGAGCACGTGTTAACAATATATATACTAAACCAACGTAAAACCATTCTATTTTGAATACTAAAATTGCTACAGCTGCCAAAGCTAAAACTATTAAATACATGAAAGTTGAAAACAGATCACCTTTTTTCTGGGTTTTTGCACATTCTGTACATATAGGTATTTTCACCTTTATAACGTCTTTTTTATCGTCATGCTTTTTCAGCCTTACTTCATATCCCGTATTTTCTGCTGCGTCATTTTCTCCGCAGAACCAACATTTATTTTCCATTTTATCACCTTGTTTCTTTTTTGTTTGTCACGATAAATATTATACCCTTATATATTCCAATTATCAACAAAGCAAACAAAATAAAAGACATAACTTTAAGATTATGTCTTTTGCCTTGCAATGTAATATATATTAATCTACTTTTTGAATACGTTTTTATTATGCCACTCCATGTATTTTATCTGTGCATCTGTTAAATTGATAGATGTAAATAAGTTTATGGAAAGAGATTTGAAGTTTTCGAATTTCATCTGTTCAGATATTTTAATCATACCCTTATCGTTGAATGTTATAAAACCCTTTTCAAATAATTCTCTGTGAAGAGGGCACAGCAGAAGCAGATTGTTTAGATCCAGCCTCTCAGAGGTGGATGAATCGTCCCAAGGCTTGCAGTACACAGCTGAAAGGAACTCCGAGTAGTCGATGTCGCAGACTGCACACTTTTTTGTGTGCCTCATAAGCCTTTGCTTTAAAATTGTCTCTAGTATACCCATCCTTATAACAAGAGCTTTTTGTTCTTTGCTGTCGTATTTTTCTACCATATGCTCTAATTGATGAATTAATACGACATCTTCGTTTTTGAGCTCCGGAAGGTCGAATTTGTTAGTGAAATTATATGTGGAGACAAGGTTCATAATATACTTATGTGCCTCATATGGTATTTCAAAAAGCAGCCCTTCCATTTGATTGCCGTCCTCGTCGTAGGGGACTTCTCTTTCCACACTAAGACTGGATATTTCCTTTTTGTGGGCTATACTAAGTAGTATTTCTCTTTTAAGCAGTGAATAATTAACTGAAACATACCAGCCCATTCCTGCAGCAGGTATATCTAAATCTATGGGTTTTTTCTTTCTCTCCGGCTGTGATGTCACTATACTAACTGATACGATTTTATCATCTAATATACTATATACCACATCACCTTTATTCATTCTTTTAATATTTTCGAAATTATACTTGCCTATATCGCTATAATATTTTTCAGGTGCCCAAATGTAGCCGCCTATTCTTTCGTGTACAAATGTTTTATCCTGAAATAATATAAAAATCCTCATTTTTGTCCTCTTTTATTTGCTTTTGATAATGTAGATATAGTATATCATTAAAAAATATAAATACAATATCAAAATAAACAAACTATAAAAATGCATAAAAAATCCAAAAAAAAGGATTGATTTAACCTATAATTTATTATATAATTATATTATAAATTATAGGACATAAACTAGGTGGTATTAGGAGGTAACTATGCAAATTAATATCGAAAATTTAGTGTCAATTACTGAGGCCAACCAAAATTTCTCTAAGGTAGCTAGGCAAGTGGACGAAATAGGCAGTGTTATTATCCTTAAAAATAATAAACCTAAGTACATTTTGATTGATATTGAAGATTATAAGAGGATTGACTCTGTGGCAAATGACAACATTAGCAGTTTGAACGGAAGAATACTGGAAGATAGCCTTGCCGCATTCAATGAACTGGTGGTAGGAGATAAATAATTAAGCCATTTACCTATTTACTTTATTTTGCCAATATGGTATGATACACGTTGTATGTAACCATACACTTAACCTTAGCTCAGTTTTTCGACTCACCGACGACTATCTTAGCTATGGGCGATTTTACATGGAGGTGCCGTAATGGACGCAAAAACAAAACAAAGCATTATTGATGAGTACAAAACTCACGAAGGAGACACTGGTTCTCCAGAGGTGCAAATTGCACTTTTAACCTACAGAATTAATCACTTGAATGAGCATTTACAAACTCATAAAAAAGATCACCACTCAAGACGAGGTCTTTTGAAGATGGTTGGTCACAGACGCGGACTGCAAGAATATCTGAAGAAAAAGGATATTGAACGCTATCGTAGTCTGATTGCAAGATTAAATCTAAGAAAATAATGACTTTAATGTGAGGCGGGCTAGTACCCGCTTCATTGTTTATTCATTGGATTATGCAGGGTATATATACTGAATATTACCCCAGTCAGCAAAAGCTGCTGACTATTAAATTTCCAAGTTTTTGTTTTGTAGATTCTATTGCGAAGTGCAATAATATGTAACAAATAATAATTGATATAAATGAAGGGAGCACATCAAATGAAGAGAACATTTGAGATGGAGTTAGCTGGTCGTACGGTTAAAGTAGAGACTGGTAACTTAGCAGGACAGGCAAATGCTGCATGTATGGTTAGCTGTGGCGAATCAGTAGTGTTTGTAGTCGTAACAATGTCAGAAAAGCCAAGAGACGGAATCGATTTTTTCCCCTTGAGCGTTGACTACGAAGCAAAGATGTATGCCGTTGGCAAAATACCAGGAGGCTTTACAAAAAGAGAAGCCAGACCACCGGAACACGCAATTTTAACATCCAGATTAATTGACAGACCACTTAGACCACTGTTTCCAAAAGGATTTAGAAACGATGTTCAGATAGTAGCAACTGTTATGTCGGTTGACCCTGAGGTACAGCCGGAAGTTTTGGCTATGATTGGATCATCTGTGGTATTAAGTATTTCAGATATTCCATTTGCAGGTCCAACTGGTGCAGTAGAAGTGGGAATGATAGACGGAGAATATATCGTTAACCCTAACTATGAGCAAAGAGAAAAATCTATGTTGGATTTAACTGTAGCAGGAACAAAAGATGCTGTTATGATGGTGGAAGCAGGTGCTGGCGGAATAAGTGAAGCACAAATGCTGGAAGCTATATTACTAGCTCATGAAGAAATCAAAAAAATTGTTGCATTTATCGAAAACATAGCTAAAGAAGTAGGAAAAGAGAAACTAGAAGTTGAGCTCTATAAGCCGGAAGAAGACCTTGAGAAAGCGATTCGTGATGAATTCTACGATGATATTAAAGCATCACTAGAGCCTTTTGACAGAAATGAAAGAAAAGTGCTTCAAGATGCATGCCAAGAAAAGATATTGACTGCATTGGCAGAGAAATTTCCAGAAACTATCGGAAGTGCTGGAGATGTAATATATTCAATCACTAAAGAGATAGTAAGAGAAAAAATACTGAATGGTGTTCGCCCAGACGGCAGAACAACAGAAGAAATCCGCCCAATATGGTGTGAAGTTGGCGTACTGCCAAGAACACACGGTACTGGAATATTCACACGCGGTGAAACACAGGTTATGTCCGTTGCTACTTTAGGCTCAATCAGTGAGTATCAAAAGCTAGATGGAATAACAACCGATGAAAAGAAAAGATACATTCATCACTATAATTTCCCGGGATTCAGCGTAGGCGAAGCGAAACCAAATAGAGGACCTGGCAGACGTGAAATTGGACACGGTGCGCTGGCAGAGAGAGCATTACTGCCTGTTATACCTGATGAAAGTGATTTCCCATATACTATAAGAGTGGTATCTGAGGTATTGTCATCCAACGGCTCTACATCACAGGCATCTATCTGTGGTTCAACTTTGTCACTGATGGACGCAGGCGTTCCTATCAAGGCTCCTGTAGCTGGTGTGGCAATGGGACTGATTAAAGATGCTGATTCAGACAATGTAGCTGTATTGACAGACATTCAAGGATTGGAAGACTTCCTAGGAGATATGGACTTCAAAGTAGCCGGCACAAAAGACGGCATTACAGCCATTCAAATGGATATAAAAATTAAGGGCATAAATAAGTCTATACTAGAGCGTGCGCTAGAGCAGGCTAGGGTAGGTAGACTGTTCATTTTGGACAAAATGCTTGAAACTATCGATACACCAAGAGAGAATCTTTCTAAATACGCACCAAAGATTATTTCTTTCAATATTAATCCTGACAAGATTAGAGACGTAATAGGACCTGGTGGAAAAATGATTAATAAAATCATTGATGAAACAGGCGTAAAAATTGATATTGAAGATGAAGGCATAGTATACATCGCAACATCAGACCAAGAAGCTATGGACAAGGCAAGAGCAATGATAGAAGCAATTGTTAAGGAAGTAGAAGTGGGCGAAGTATATTTGGGTAAGGTAGTGAAGCTGATGGCATTTGGTGCTTTTGTAGAGCTGCTGCCCGGAAAAGACGGACTTTGCCACATATCCAAGCTGGCAAACCACAGAGTGGAAAAAGTGGAAGACGAAGTGAAAGAAGGAGACAAGATTTTGGTAAAGGTTATCAAGATAGATAACAATGGCAGAATCGACCTTTCTAGAAAAGAGCTGATTGAGCAAGAGAAAGAAATGCTTAAAGATTTGAATGAATAGTTAAATGAATTCAAGGAAATAATAAAAAGGCTAATTAATTAGCCTTTTTTTGTTGCACTGATTGAAAATACGATTATAGTATTAATTAAACACACTGCACAAGAGCAAATATTAACATAGTGTTAACAATAGGACAAATCCCTAGAATTTACTTGAAGGAAAAATGATTGATGTTGTATAATTATTAAATAAGATTTAGAGTGAAATAAGGCATAAATATAAATAGCCGAATTGTTAAGGTGGAAAGGATATAATCACATTTTTATATCCCTTATATAAAATTTTTGGTATTCTCAAAAAAAAATAATATAAATATATTCTGATATGAGTAGCGCATCAGGCTTTTAAACATATACTTTGTTTGATGTGAAAGGGGATATTATGGTTTTAGGGTCGCACAAGGGATTCTCAAGGATTAAAAAAAGATTTATTTTGCTTCTGGTTTTCATACCTTTATTTTTGCTGCTTGCATCATTTTTTGTTTATGTTGCAGCACAGGAAAGCGAATCAATGAGAGATGTAGCATATTGGAACAAAAACCGAGAGCAGATTGCTTTAGACTACAACGACGAACAGCTGACGACAAATATAGCAGGAATAGTGCAGCTGACAGAAAACTACAAACTGCCATTCTACTCTTCTGTAGAATCCAATAGCGAGGGGGCATTCCTTTTTGGAGATACTTTGCCGGGAGATGCAGGCAGAACAATTATTATGGGACATCAGGAACAAGGGTTTTACTATCTATCTAAGCTTAGTATTGGTGACTTGATAGTAATTGAGAGCTACAAAGGAGAATACAGATACATAGTCAGCTCCGCTAGTGTATGCGTGCCATCAGAGATACCACTGGATAACACTGAAGAATCCGTATTAACTTTGGTTTCTAAGTATCCGTTTATGTCGCTTTCATTAACCAACAGAAGGTATGTGGTAGAAGCGGTACTTGAATAAAATTGACTTGTAGGGTCGGAGAAATCCGGCTCTTTTTATATGTTTATTTTATTGTGCTTTTATAATATTATAAAGTATTGTAAAATGAACATATAGGAGGTATTGAGAATTGGATAGAAAAACTAAGAGGAACAATAATGAGTATTTGCTGTTGGTTTTTGCAGGATTAATTATAGTGCTTTCGGTTGGATCTTTGGTTGCTGTAATTGCTTCTGAATACAGGCATAATGAAGATGAAAACACAAAGATTGAATTGACATATACTCCACAGGCTGAAACCCCTACCATAGAACCTACTCCCGCAATTAATGCAACGCCAACTCTTGTACCTACCGCGACCCCAGTGCCTGAGATACCGATTAAAATACAGGAATTTAGAGAAAAAAATGAAGACACCATTGGCTATATAAATATCGAAGGAACGGCTATTGATTATCCTGTGATGTATAGCGGTGACAATGAGTATTATCTGCATTATGATTTTGACAAGAATTATTCGTACCACGGAGCTGTATTTTTGGATTTTAGATGCGATGTATATGATATGCCTGAAACAAGAAACATCATACTTTATGGACATAGAATGAAAGACGGGTCAATGTTCAGAAGTCTGGTATTTTATTTTGAAAAAGATTTTTTTGATGAACATAAAATTGTGCATTTTGATACATTAGCGGGAGAGATGGAATGGGAGGTCTTTGCTACATTTGAAACGCACATTGATTTTGATTATATACACACAGAGTTTGAAAACGACGAACAATGGCTGGAATTTATTGAATACTGTCAGAGCTTATCTCTATATGAGACGGATGTAGAGCTAAGTGAAAACGATATTGTGCTCACACTTTCTACTTGCTCTGTGTCTCATGACTATAGAGTAGTTGTGATGGCTAAATTACTGCAATAAAAAATGCCTCCATTGGAGGCATAGTAAATTTGTTTTATTTATCAGGTTAAGAATTTTCCTATTAATTTTACTATCTTACCCAAATTATCCCCACCATTTTCACCACCTAGGAAGGAATTCATAAGTGTGGTTGTCAGCCCTGAAAGACCATCAGCATCCAAATCATTGTCTTCTTTTTCTTTGCTTAGGGCACTCATAACAATTGGTGCTAGTGCGCTTAGCAGGTCTTTTGATTGACCTTTGTCTATGCCAACATCGCCTGCGATTTCGCCTGCAACGTCTTCTTTATTTGAGCCGAAGATATGACCAATGATTTTGGCACCATCTTCCAAATCGATTCCGCTAAGGTCACCTTTTTTAACATTATCCAGCAAAGAGCCATTATGTCCTGACAAAGCAGAAAGCAAAGATTCAGCTCCAGATTTTTTATTGGTATTTTGGTTTAATCCTTCCAAAATAGCAGGCATACTTTCTTTTACAACGTCGCCGATTGAGTCTCTGCTGATATTTGTTTTTTCTGATAACTGGTCTAGGTTATCATCCTGCATAACCTCTTTTAAGATGCTTTTTAATAAATCCATATTCTTTTCTCCATTCTTTTGTGTTCCATTACGATAATATTCTAAAAAATAATTTATACTATATTCGTTTTAAGATTATCATAATATGTTTATATTTTCAATAAATTATTTGATTATTGACAAATAAATGAAATACTATAATTTATATTATATTTTTGAATAATTATATATACAGTGATATAATTACAGAAAAATAAATTTTGAGGATAGATTTATGAAAAACAAAATCGAAATTTCGAAAAAAGCATATGAAAAAGAGATGGAAAGACTGCAGATAGAGCTTATCAAGCTGCAGCAATGGATAAAGGAAAACAACAAAAAGGTGGTTGTGGTGTTTGAGGGCAGAGATGCGGCTGGAAAAGGCGGAACTATAAAAAGAATAACTCAAAAACTCAATTCTAGGTTTTGCAGGGTGGCTGCACTACCTAAACCCACTGACAGAGAAAGAAGCCAATGGTATTTTCAAAGATATGTTGCACATCTGCCTGCAGAGGGCGAAATGGTGATTTTTGATAGAAGCTGGTACAATAGAGCCGGCGTTGAAAAAGTGATGGGCTTTTGCAGCGAGGAGCAATATGAAAGGTTTTTGGAGGATTGTCCAAAGTTTGAAAGCCTGCTGATATCATCGGGCATTGTGCTGATAAAGTATTGGTTTGCAGTAAGCCAGCAAGAGCAGCTAAAAAGACTGAATGACAGAAATAATGATATTACGAAAAGGTGGAAGCTAGGGCCTGTAGACTTAGCATCTATGGACAAATGGGACGATTATTCAAAAGCAGTTGAAGTGATGTTTAAGCATACAGACTCGGATGCTTCGCCATGGTATGTGATAGACGCAGACATAAAAAACCACGCAAGGATTAACTGCATAAATCACCTGCTGAATCAATTCGAATATGATGACATAGCATACCCGAAAATAAAGATGCCTGAAGCAAAAAAAAGCACATATAATGAAAATTTCAACTCAGAAAGACTGGTTGAAGATATGGCTTCTGAAATTGCAAAAAAGAAGAAATAGAATATAAGCATATATAGATTCATTGTGATATTGTTACATACTAAAGTGCATTATTAGCTGATAATTCTCGTATAAAAGTATTGTTTATTTGCTGAATATTTTGCAAATAAACATACAAGAATCTTAAGAAAATCTAAAGAAAACTTACTAAATAATTAAGTTGCTTATTAAAAGGTCAAGTGATATAATGAATAGACTGTGTAAATATTACCAAAAGTTGATTCTTTAGTATTCAATTATTTATATATATCAAGGAGGAAATTTAATTGAAAGATAACAAAACCCTGGGTGGTTTTTTAGTATTTATAGTAATGATAGCTCTAACACTTGCGGCAACATATTTCGTATCTGGGCAAACTGAACAGCCTCAGGAACTATCATATAACGAGTTTTTAGAGCAAGTACAAGAGAAAAGTGTAACTTCAATATACATTGTAGAAACAAAAATTTATGGTCTGTATAAGGATACAGAAATTGCAGAAGATGAATTCCCTAGAAAATATGATTTTAAAGTAAATATTACCAATGTAAAGAACCTAGAAGATGATTTAAAAGCGGTTGCATTATCCTATGAAGAAAATGCAGGCAAAAATATAGATGCTCTTACTGTCAATGACTTGGGCATGAAGATTGAATATAATACAGAAGTGAAAAACAATGGTTTTCTTGCTATTGTTCTGCCATATTTGATAATTGCGGTAATTATGATTATTGCTATCAGGCTTTTCATGAAGCAAGTTGACAGCACAAACAATAAGGCAATGAACTTTGGCAAATCCAGAGCAAGAGTGGTGGATGCTGATAAGCAGAAAATCACATTTGCGAATGTTGCAGGTGCTGACGAAGAAAAAGAAGAGCTGCAGGAAATTGTTGAATTTTTGAAAGAGCCTCAAAGATTTATAGACATGGGTGCAAGAATACCGAAGGGTGTTCTGATGGTTGGTCCTCCGGGAACAGGAAAAACCTTGCTTGCAAGAGCAGTGGCTGGTGAAGCCAAGGTGCCATTTTTAACAATATCAGGTTCTGACTTTGTAGAAATGTATGTAGGTGTTGGTGCATCCAGAGTGAGAGATCTATTTGGACAGGCAAAAAAAACATCGCCAAGCATTATATTTATAGATGAAATTGACGCTGTGGGACGACATAGAGGCAGCGGCATGGGCGGCGGACACGATGAAAGGGAACAAACCCTGAATCAGCTGCTTGTAGAAATGGATGGATTTGACACAAACGAAGGCATCATAGTAATGGCTGCAACAAACAGAGCTGATATTCTAGACAGTGCACTGCTTAGACCCGGCAGATTTGACAGACAAATATCTGTAAACTACCCGGATGTAAAAGGTCGTGAGGAGATATTAAAAATCCACTCAAAGGGCAAGCCACTAGCAGATGATGTTAAGCTTGGTGATATTGCGAAGCTGACCCCATATGCAACAGGTGCTGATTTAGAAAATATATTGAATGAATCTGCAATTTTGGCAGCTAGATATAAAGAAAAAGAAATATCTATGAATAGAATAACCGAGGCTATCTACAGAGTAGGACTAGGTTTAGAGAAAAAGAGCAGAAGAGTAACACCGAAAGATTTGAAGCTGGTTGCTTACCATGAAACAGGACATGCAGTGCTGGCTTACCTATTGGATAACTGTGATCCTGTACAGGAAGTATCAATTATTCCTAGAGGATTGGGTGCAGGCGGATATACAGCTACTTTGCCGGAAGAAGAAACAAGCTATAAAACAAGAGCAATATTCTATGATGACATCGCAATGGCATTAGGCGGATACGCAATAGAAAACCTTGTTTATGGCGAGTCCTCAACAGGCTCAGTCAGTGACTTGCAGCATGTTACAAACATGGCAAGACAGATGATAACACAATACGGAATGAGCGATGAGATTGGTCCTGTATTTTTATCAAGCGATAGAGACTTTATGCTTGGTAGAGAAATCGGGCATACAAATAACTATTCAGAAGCACTTTCTGCAAAAATAGATACTGAAATAAAATCTATAGTAACAAAGCAGCTTGAGAGAGCCAAGGATATCCTTAAAAATAACATGGATAAAATAGAAAAAGTAGTTGAAGTGCTATTGAAAAAAGAAAAAATTAATGGAACTGAACTTGAAAAGATTTTGAAAGTAGAGATATAGGTAATTTTTATGCCGGACATTATCTTTATAAAACAGAATATAAGAGAAACGTATAAGGATAGTTACTGCGGTTTTTTTGCCGAAGCACAATTAAGTGAACAAACAAATTTTACAGATAAATAAAGCATAATATGGGCAGGGTTTTCCTGCTCATTGTTGCGTATAAAATAGATAAAAAAGGAAACATACAAATGGTAGCAGGACGCAGGATTTCAGTAATTGACATTGGGTCAAATTCTGTTCGTCTGTTGGTAGCGGACGTAAACAGCAGCGGCATTAACGAGATTTATAAGGATTTAAGCACTACAAGGCTTTATAGGAACATTTCGGATGATTATATGCTGGACAATGAGTCAATGGATACAACGGTGAAGGCAATAGCAACATATGTTGATATTGCAAACGAGAAAAGCTCTGACGAGATATATATGTTTGCGACAGCAGCGGTTAGAGTGGCGGGAAACAAAGACGAATTTATTAAAAAAGTAAAGCAAAAGACCAGAATAATACTCGAGGTTATCCCAGAGGACATGGAAGCTGAAATGGCATTTGCAGGAGTAGGCGAAGAGGGCATTTGCGGAGTTATTGACATAGGCGGAGCGAGCACAGAAATAGCAATAGGTGCTGGCGGCAAACTGATAGAGGCAAGCTCTGCGAAAATCGGTGCTGTAAAGTGCAAAGAAAAAATAGGCAGAGATGATAATGAAGAAGAAATATTGTCTTTTATAAATTCTATTCTAGTATCTGATAGCACAAATACTATATCATATGCTAAAGAAAAGAAAAAAATAAAGTGGTATGGCGTAGGCGGTACAATAACTACAATGGCTGCAATGAAATGCGAAATGGAAGCATATAATAGCGACATAATCAATGAAACAAGCTTTTCGTATAATGAACTGGAGAATATGATACTAAAGCTGCAGAGCATGGATATTGAACAAAGAATGGAAGTAGCTGGACTTCAGAAAAAAAGAGCAGATATTATAGTCTATGGTCTATTCATACTAAAAGCCGTGATGGATAACTGCGACATTGAAGAAATACAGGCAAGCGACAGGGACAATTTACATGGATATATAAAGCTTTTAACAAAGGAGACATAATTATGATAATGCACATAGTCATGTGGAAGTTTAAAGATGAAAACAAACTAGAGAATATGAATACCTTTAAAAAAATGCTGATGGATCTACCCCCGATTATAGAAGAAGTAAAGCATATGGAGGTGGGCATGGAAGTGAATCTGAACCAAGGGAATTATGATATGGTATTGGTTTCAGAGTTTAAATCCATGGAAGACTTGGAAAAGTATAAAAATCATCCTGAGCATCAAAAGGCTTCAGAATTCTGCAAAGGCATTCGAATAGAGCGTACCTGCGTTGACTATGAAATATAGCATTTTCCTATAAAAGCCCAAGAATAAAATTTATTTCAGAGAAAAAAATATTTTATCAATTAAATGAGTATTTTTTTAATAAAGTACTTGATTTTTTAGTTGAGATTATATATTATAATAATAGCCTAGCACTCAATAGAGTGGAGTGCTAACAAAATATTAAATTATTCATTCAGGAGGTTGATGATGACAATAAAACCATTAGGTGACAGAGTTGTACTGAAAAGCGTAGAAAGCGAAGAGACAACTGCCAGTGGAATAGTACTACCAGGTGCTGCAAAAGAAAAGCCACAACTGGCCGTGGTTGTTTCAGTGGGACCAGGCGGCATGGTAGACGGCAATGAAGTGAAAATGGAAGTGAAAGCTGGCGATAAAGTAATCTATTCTAAATACGCTGGTACAGAAGTAAAAATCGACGGTGAGACACTAATTATCGTTCGTCAAGGCGATATATTGGCAGTCGCAGAGTAGGAGGCAGACATGGCAAAACAAATTAAATATTCAGAAGATGCAAGAGCATCATTAGAAGCTGGGGTAAACGCTCTGGCTAATACAGTGAAGCTGACACTTGGTCCAAAGGGACGCAATGTAGTGCTGGACAAAAAATTCGGTGCACCGCTTATCACAAATGACGGTGTAACAATCGCAAAAGAAATCGAGCTAGAGGATCCATTTGAAAACATGGGGGCACAGCTGGTTAAAGAAGTATCTATGAAAACAAATGATGTAGCTGGCGATGGAACAACCACAGCCACACTTTTGGCACAGGCTATGATAAGAGAAGGCATCAGAAACCTGGCAGCCGGTGCAAACCCAATGATTTTGAAAAAGGGTATTGAAGATGCTGTGAAAATAGCAGTGGAATCATTAAAGAAAATAAGCCAACCTGTAGATAATGAAAAAGAGATTGCTCAAATAGCTGCTATATCAGCAAATGACGATCAAGTAGGTGTTCTTATTTCCGAAGCAATGAAAAAAGTGGGCAACGACGGCGTAATCACTGTTGAAGAATCCCGCACAATGGAAACAGAGCTTACAATAGTAGAAGGTATGCAATTTGACAGAGGATATGCATCACCATATATGGTGACTGATACTGACAAGATGGAAGCTGTTTTAGAAGATGCATTGATACTGGTAACTGAAAACAAGATAGCAAGCATACAAGAGATTTTACCGCTGCTAGAGCAAATTGTTCAAGCTGGTAAAAAGCTATTAATAATCGCTGAGGATATCGAAGGCGAAGCATTGGCAACATTGGTTGTAAATAAACTTCGCGGAACATTCAATTGTGTAGCAGTTAAAGCCCCTGGCTTTGGCGACAGACGCAAAGCAATGCTGCAAGATATAGCAATATTGACAGGTGCACAAGTGATATCTGAAGAGCTGGGACTTGATATAAAAGAAACTACTCTGGACATGCTTGGCAAAGCACGCCAAATAAAGATAGACAAAGAAAACACCACAATCGTTGAGGGTGCAGGAAGCAAAGAGGAAATTATTGCTAGAATTAATTCTATCAAAAGCCAAATTGCTGATACAACATCAGACTACGACAGAGAAAAGCTGCAGGAGAGACTTGCAAAGCTATCCGGAGGCGTAGCAGTCATCAATGTTGGAGCTGCAACAGAAGTGGAAATGAAAGAACGCAAGCTGCGCATAGAAGACGCATTGGCAGCAACACGTGCAGCTGTGGAAGAAGGAATTGTTCCGGGCGGCGGAGTGGCACTGATGGGAGCTATTGGCGACATTAAGGAAAAAATCGAAAAAGCAGAAGGCGACTATAAAACAGGATTGAAAATAGTAGCACGTGCACTGGAAGAGCCTGTACGCCAAATAGCAATCAACGCAGGTGTTGACGGAGCCGTTATAGCCGAACGCATCAAGAACGAATCTAATCCTTCATACGGATATGATGCACTTAACGATGAATTTGGCGATATGGTAGAAAAGGGAATTATAGACCCGACAAAGGTTACCCGCTCTGCACTGCAGAACGCTGCATCAATTTCAGCACTGCTGCTGACAACAGAGTCATTAGTAACAGATATTCCTGAGCCAGAGCCAGCAATGCCGGCAGGCGGCGGCATGGGTGGAATGGGCGGAATGTACTAATCCGTTTTTGCAAATTGAAATAATAAAAATAAAGGATAGTCTGCACAGACTATCCTTTTAAAATTAATTCTTTTATCATATTATAATTTATTTCATCAATTTGAAGTCTATATTTGGATTAACGTAGGTTTTCTTTTTCTTTCCCTTGTATAGCACGTGCTCGCATCGATTGTAGCAGCCCATACATGAAATGCACTTCTCTCCGAAATCTATTCCTCCGTGGAAAAGATGAATATTTTTAGTAGGGCAGTAGCTGACGCACTTTTGACAGAGTGTACACGAAGAATCGGCAGATAAATAGTGAGCAAATGGCCTATATCCAACAAACCTTTTCAATTTGCCTGTGAATTTGTAGCTTACCTTCTTGCTTTCGTTTGTCATTATTTTGTTTGCGATTTTTCTATTTTTTTTGATTGCACTATTAAGTATTTTTTTTGCCAGCGCATTCGGCTCTACAAAAGCCACAGAAAAGGTAGTGGGCATTATCACTGTGTGAATACTCGCAAGTTCCAAATGGCAGTGGTTAAACAGCTTTTTTACCTTGTGAACTGCATTGGCTATTATTCCCGCATAGTTTAATACAACATAATATCTTAAGTCTGGACTTAGTTTTCTTATAAAGTCCTGAACGTTTTTTGGGATACTAAATTGATAAATAGGAGATACAATTATAACTTCCTCAAATTCATCCAGCTTTTTAACATCCAGATTAGGAATATAGAAAATAGACTCCACATCGATGTATTTGCAAAGCTCTAAGGTGACATCAAATGAATTACCAGAGCCTGAAAAATAACAAATTGCCGTTTTTAACATTTATATGCTCCCATGCTATAGTTTAATAGCAGTTTCTAGGGCTAATTCCATCATTGTTGTAAAGGCTTTTTGACGCTCCTCTGACGAGGTTGCTGTACCTTTTGCTATGGAATCTGAAACTGTAAGAATGCATGCTGCATGTTTATTTAAAACTTTTGCATTTGCAAATAGTGCAAATGATTCCATCTCTACAGCGGTCACATTTTTCTTTTTCACAGTTTCTGAAAGAAGCTTAACATATTCAGGCTCTGCATAGAAAACATCTGATGAATGGATATTTTCAAGGTGCAAATCTATATTTAAGTTTTTGCTCACTTCAATAGCAGCGTCATTTATCTTTTCGCTTGGATAAATAAACTCTTCGGCAAGTCCCTGCTGAGTGGCGGCGTATGTTGACTGGCTCCATGCTGATTTGCATAAAATTACGTCATATACACTTAAATCAGGTGAATATGCTCCACATGTGCCTACTCTTATAATATTTTCTACATCGTAGAATTTATATAGCTCATATGAATATATACCAATTGAAGGCATTCCCATTCCAGAGCCCATTACAGATACTTGCTCGCCTTTATATGTGCCGGTGTAGCCCAGCATTCCTCTTACTTGGTTGAAGCACTTAATATCCTGCAGAAATGTTTCTGCGATAAATTTTGCACGAAGTGGATCTCCGGGCATAAGTACTGTTTTTACTATTTCACTTGGGCATTTTGCCTCTATATGTGGTGTTGGTATTGAAGATGTATGATGTGCCATACTATCCCTCCTTAATTATATTGATTCTACAAATAATATTACCATACATTCATATATCAAACAATATTAAATAAAGGGGACAGCATACATATCCACATGATTGGAAATGGCTTTAAGAAATTGTTTCATCTCGCTGTCTTTGGAAAGGTGTATAAATGCTTTTTTTACTTTTTCTATAAATACTTTATTTAGTGAGCTCATGCTTTTGTGGCACAAGGGGCATGTGGGGCGACCCCGAACATCCAGACGTACGAATATTTCATCATCAATGAATTTCGGTGCAAGAGGATATATTCTGCATGAAAATGGGCGACTATTTCTGTCACATGTGCCATCACATGTCACAACATCTATTTTACCATAGGAAATTAAATCGGCTTTTTTAAAAATGTAGTTTTTGTTTTGAAGCATTGGCATTTCATAGGGAAAGACCATCATATATCCTTCTGATACGCAGCATGCTCTTTGGCACATTGTGCCGCAGTCAAAATTCATAGGTGTAGTATCGCCAATAATCGATATCGCCTCTTCAATTAGGTTTTCAGTCTTCATTTCCGTTTTTTCCTATTATAATAGCCTTAGCTGGGCATAGCTCCTGGCAGCAGTAGCATTTGATACATTTATTATAGTTTATTTGTGCAATATCTTTTATCTTTATTGCCTTAGGAGGGCAGGCCTCCTCACACACACCGCAGCCTATGCAGTTGCTTTGTATATATGGCTTTTTTTTCAGCCTTGTGTATAGTGAATTAGGCAGAAGAAAAGCGAGAACTTTCCAATATGATGCTACGCTTACTACTGCGTTTTTGAATGGCACATATTCTTTTTTAATTTCTTTTATGTCAGCTCCAATTATTTTTATTTCATCTATCGGCTTTGTAAGCCCGTGCTCTCTGGCTAGATTTATTTGTGGAATATTTTCTCTGTTCAGCCCCATCAGCTCCACAGCCACTTCATCAGCAGCATATGGGTTTTTGCTGGCAATTAATACTCCCATTTTCTTTGGTGTTCCAGAGGATGGACCAGGACCTTCCATGCCGATAATTCCGTCTATAATATGAAGATCTGCATCAACTGTTTTGCATATATCAATCAATACATTGGAGAATGCTCTTGCGTTGGGATTGGACAAATGCATTTCGCCTTTTATAGGGCCTGGTATTACACCGAAAAGATTTTTAACTGCCCCTGTATAGCCGGTGAATGAATGCGTTTTTGCCTTTGACATATTTATTACAATATCAGACTCCAGAACATTAGTAAGTATTTTGAACTGAGGCAGGTATTTGCCGCCCGTCACGGTTGTGCCTTTTGATGAATTGTCCATTTTGCAGCCAGCTTCTTCTATCACCTTTGCAATACCGGTGGATGAATATATTGAATCTATCACTTTTTTTACTGTAATGAAATTGGGAGAATCACCGCATTGCACTTCGCATCCAAGCTCGCTTAAATGCTTTGCAACAGGGAATATTACCTCTGGATTTGTAGTGGATGCCAGCTCCGGTTTGTCGCCTTTTAGTATGTTTGGCTTAATATAGACTGATTTGCCTTTTATCTCATTGTCTATAAAATATTCAAATATCTTTTTATATGCTTCGGCTATCTCTTCTCTGTCGTAGCTTTTGCATGGCACAACCAGAACTTCATTATCATTTAGTTTAAACATATCCAATCACTCCGCATATTATTGCTAAAATTATATAAGAAATTAAAAATAACGCTGTTCTCTTTTTTTCTTCCTGCTTTAGGAGACCTAATATGCCTGCTGCCAGCAGTCCGCCTGCCAGCCCGAAAAGGTGGGCCATATTGTCTACATTTGGCAGAAGGAATCCGTATAGCAAAGATATGCCTGCCATCAAAAAGGTTTGCTTGCGAAAAACCTGCAGGAAAAAATCTTTGTTATAAAAATAAATATAAAATATTGCTCCCAGTACGCCGTATATTGCACCCGATGCACCTAGACCGTTTGGTGAAGAAAATGCATATGAGCCAAGTCCGCCCATTAGACCTGCCAGCAGGAATATAAACAAATAGTTTTTTCTGCCGTATAGCATCTCTGCATATCTGCCCCAAATATATAGAGCGATCATATTAAAACCTATATGTTGTACACTAGCGTGAAGAAACACGCTTGTCATTAGTCGCCATACTTGCCCTGCTGATATGGCATCATTGATCTTCATACCATAAAAAGACAAAAGCCCGATATCAAATCGTCCAAAAAGAATTTTAGAAGTAGTTTGATCAATAAGAAATACTACAACACATATAGCAATTAGTGTGTATGTGACGATTGGCTTTTTTCTGTTTACATATATTTTAACTTTGGGTTTTTCTATGATTGGTTCTTGAGTAATATTATCTGTCATTTTTTTATCTCTTCCAAGAATTTTTCTATTCTGTATAACGCAGCATTAATATTTTCAACAGAGTATGCATATGAGCAGCGAATGAATCCTTCGCCGCATGCACCAAATGCTGTACCAGGAACTACTGCCACCTTTTGGCTCTTAAGCAGTGCTTGGCAGAAGTCCATGCTGTTCAAGCCTGTGCTTTGAATAGAAGGGAACACGTAGAATGCCCCTTCGGGCTCGAAACAATCCAGACCCATGTCATTAAATCTTTTTACTATCAGCCTTCTTCTTCTGTTATATGCACGCTTCATTTTTTCTACACTGTCAAAATTGTCTTTTAAGCCTTGGCGAAGTGCTTCGGCAGCGGCTTTTTGAGACATTATAGGTGCACACAGCATTGTATACTGGTGGATTTTCACCATTGCACCTATTATTTCGGGATGACCACAGGCATAGCCTAGTCTCCATCCTGTCATGGCGTAGGATTTTGAAAAGCCGGAAAGTATAATCACTCTATCATGGAGCGATTCATACTGTGCTAGTGATACATGCCTCGAATTTGAATAGGTAAGCTCTGCATATATTTCGTCTGAGATTATTATTATTTCAGGATGCTTTTCAAAAATAGGCACTAGCTTATCCAGATCTTCCTTTGTCATTATTCCGCCGGTCGGATTGTTTGGATAGGGGAAAATGATACATCTGGTTTTTGGTGTGATTGCTGCCTCTAGTTCTTCTGGCGTAATTTTGAATTTGTTTTTTGCACCTGTTACTACTGGAACAGGTGTGCCATTTGCAAGAAGAACCCCCGGAGCATAGCTGACGTATGAAGGCTCGGGAACAAGAACTTCATCGCCGATTCGTACGATTGAACGCAAAGCAATGTCTATTCCTTCGCTTGCACCAACAGTGATTACTATCTGATCCTGTGGATTGTACCTAAGATCAAATCTTTTTTTCATGTATTTGGAGATATATTCTCTCAGCTCTAATGTGCCCCAATTGGAAGTATAGTGGGTTTCACCCTGTTCCAATGAGTAGATTGCAGCTTCTCTTATATTCCATGGGGTGGTGAAATCGGGTTCACCCACACCAAGGCTTATGGCACCTTCCATTTGGCTTACTATATCAAAAAAGGCTCGTATGCCGCTTGGAGGAAGGTTAATTACAGTATCGTTCAAATATTGTTTCATGTTCAAGGTGATACAGCCAGCCTTTCATCAGTATTGTCATCTAGTATTACGCCGTCTTCTTTGTATCTTTTTAGTACAAAGTGAGTGGCTGTAGACATGACACCGTCTAAAGTGGAAAGCTTCTCTGAAACGAAAGATGCAACTTGCTTTAAATTGTTTCCTGATATCAGTACCATTAAATCATATGTTCCTGACATCAGGTATACAGATTTCACTTCGTCAAATCTATAGATACGCTTTGCAATATCTTCAAAGCCTCTATCTCTTTGAGGGGTAACTTTTACTTCGATTATCGCTTCAACGTCTTGGCTGTCAGTTTTATCCCAGTTAATCATGGCGTGATATTTAACTATTATATTGTCTTGCTTTAGTTCATCAATATATTTTACTATTTTGCTTTCTTCAATACCCAGCATCAACGCTATTTGGCTGGTGGGGGTCATCGCATCTTCGTGCAAAATCTCAAGTATTTCTTCTTTTATCTTGTTCATAATATCAGCCTTTCAATTTTTATAATTTTCTTATTATAACCGAATTACTCGTTCTGTTCAATGTTTTCTTCTGTAACCGGCTTAATTGATCTTGGAGGAACTGGGTATATCTGCTCTGCAAGAAGCGTTCTAGACAAAACACCACCTGTGTCATTGGCATATACTCTGTATACTTTCACATAGTATGTAGTATCGTGCTGCTCTATAACACTTTTTATATAGGTGTATTCCATCTTTTCAGCAGAGTATATACGGCATACAATTTTGTGAGAATTATTTGAATTATCATGATATAAATCTATTATTACAGGATGTGAGAACATGTTTGTGATAACTAAATCCTTTTCATCATCTAATATAGCCTCCTGACCATAAGGATATATTTCACTTTCTTTGGTTATTCTCGGCGAATTATGATGCTCTGCTATCTCAAGCCCTGACTGCAAAGAACAGCTATATATGATGGATGGGATATGCACTGTTTTAAAGCTTGCTCTTATAGGATTATATGTATCATAGTTTATAAGAGCTTTAATACTTATGCTTTGTCCGGGCATCAGAAGAGATGGCTGAACGTGCTGGTTTAGAGTGTCTAAATCGTTTTGATATTTATTATATGCATTTTGATCCTCAGACGGGAAAACCTGTGTATATGTTATTGGGTTTTCTGCCATGCTTAGTATAGACTGTGTTGTGATTACAGGCTCAATAGAATCTAGCACTGCATAGGTAGTACCCTGTCTATTGGCAAGGGATTCCTGCACTGCTTTAGCAGTCTGCCACACATTTATTTTGTAGCCGTCTTCATCCGGCGATGCAAAAGTATTTAGCTTACCACCTAAAAAGCTGTAGTCCAGCAAAATAGCATCGACAGGCGCTTTATAAAATAGATGTTGATTCATTTCTAGGATATTATATATTTTCTGCCAGTCCAGTATTGCCTCTGTTTTTATAGTGGTTGGTTTAAACTTCATCTTTATGTAATCAAAATAGGTGATTTCTTGGTTTTCGCGATGTGTCATATATGCCTTTTCAACCAGTGCATCTATATCGATGTTTGCTATTTCGTATGCAGAAATCTGAAGCTGCACATCTCCGTTTATGACTACCGTATTATTGTCGAAAAGATATTGTGCCAGGTCACTGGAGAGTGCCTGCGTTGCCTGCTCTTTTGTCATTCCTCCTACATAAACATTGTTTATATATACGCCAGGCAGTATTTTGTCTGATGAAGTGCTGTATGAAAACAGAATCATTTGAGAAAGAACTGAAACAACAATGATTAACACAATCAAAGTAATATATAGAATTATTCTATTATTAGTGCTTAATTTCATATGCATATTATATATTATATTATAAATTTTTGGAAGTTAATTATGATTTTATTGTTTGCATGTGGTAGGTATAGGTGCTATAATCAAACTGATTTTTGGCGTAAGCAGGTGTTACTATTAAAAAACTAGTTAAAAAAACAGATATTATTTTGCTGGTGTGCATATTGCTGGCGGCTTTAATTTCAGCTATAGTTTTTTGGGTTCAGCCATTTGAAGGGCAGCTATATGCCAGCGTATATATAGATGGTGAATACATAGAGAGCATACCCTTAGAGCAGGATATTAATCAAGTAGATTTAGTGACACCTTATGGTGAAAACATTTTGATTATATTAAACAACAAAGCATATATAAAGGAAGCGGACTGCGGATATGAGCAGTGCGTGAATAGGGGAGCAATATCCAGACCTATGCAGTCTATAGTTTGTGCTCCGCATGGGCTAGTAATCACAATAGAAGACGAAAAGATGATTAAGGATAAATGAGTTGAGCAACAAGGAAACAAAAAACAGAATAACATTTGGCAAGCTAATACTTATAAGCATTCTGGTGGCGGCTTTATTCACATTAGAGAGATTTCTGCTTGGCGGCATTACAAAAGCAGAGGGAGTGAAAATAGGGCTATATAATATGTTTATTGTATTTGCCATAGTGAACATGAAAACACGCCATGCATATTTGTTTTTTATTGTGAAGATAATTACTAGCATCTTTTTGGTAACACAGGTTATTTTTTATCCTTTGGCAGGAGGAATTTTGAGCATTGCTATTATGGCACTGAGCAATAAAATATTTAAAAATAAAATCGGCTATGTTGGCATTAGCGTAATAGGAGCACTAGTGTATAATATTACTATACATATTATTGCTACTATATCATTGCAGACATCGGCTGTTTTTTATAGCATTCCAATAGTTTTGTTTTTAAGCGTGGTATACGGAACATTGACAGGCAGCTTTGCGTTTGTCATTGATAAGACCAATTTATTACGCTTAGGATATGGAGAAAGAAATGAATAAATTGAAAAAGTTTATAATTGTAGTTTTGTCAATACTTATGGTCTTGACGTCCGTCATTGCATGGGCTGGCTGCGCAGTAAGGCTGGGCGCGCTGAATCCGATAGTTTACTCCAAGTTAATGCCTTCAGTTAATGCATTTGACAGCCTCTACGAAAGCTTTGTAGATTATCTTTTACAGCCGCTAGAGGCAATGGAAATCCCCGCTGAGGTGCAGGGGGTGCCGGAGGATCTAGTGATGACTGCAATACCTAAAGATGATTTCAACAAAACAGTTGGCAAATTTGTAGGCGACACCATTGGCATGCTGCTCTACAGACATCATGAGGTGGACATACCAATAGAAGGATATGTTGAAAAGCTCTACAGCACCATTAAGAACGACCCAAGAGTTATAAACAGCGAAACAAACATTGAAGCAACAATGAACGCAATAGTTGCACAAAAACTGGGCGCATATGTGTTTAAGGTTGACGGATATGACCAAACATTAGGCGGACTTATATATGTGCTGATGGGAGAAAACTCAGTATATTGGATAGATACATTTTTCCCTTATTGGGGAATAAGGCTAAGCATTATAGCGTTTGCTTCACTAGGATTGATGCTGGTTCTTTTTGTACTGCTGATGATACTAAACACAGAAAAAAGATATAGAAGCATTATGCTGGCAAAAATACTATGTATATTCTATGCAGTTGTAAATGTATTGGCTGCAGGTGCTATATACATATTGCCAAGCATTGCAGCGATATTTAGCAAACTGGCAAGCTATGAAAAGATTATTGTGAGTGCAAAAACTATCTTTAATTCTTTTGCATATTTGGCTGTGGGATTTGCAGTAGTTTTGATTATTTCGGCAATAATTTTGCATAAAGCTCAAAAGAAATCTTATGCCAGAATGCCCAGTGCATATTAACGGAAAGCAGCGTATTTTTAAAGTTTACAGAAACTTCAAATGTTTCTCGACAATAATTTAAGTGTTATCGACACTCTTCGACAGGAAGTGGCATTATATTAAATAATGCCACTTTTCTTATTATTGTGTGCTACATGTGTTTTCTCTATAATGAAATACAATCATATTAGATGGGGAAGACATGAAGAAAAAATATATACAAGCCAGACAAATATTAGATTTTTTCTCGGTATGCGATAGTGCTGCATGCAGTTCTTCTAGAGCAGAATATTTTGAACGATATGTTCTTGAAAAAAACTCAAAAACATTTTTTTGGGAAACTTCAACAGATGAAAAGAAAATAAGAATTGATTATTGTTTTTTCTGCTTTATGAATTCATATTTTAAAAATTCTTCAGATAATTTTTATATAGACTACCAAGGCTATAGAAGAATAGAAATGATGCTGATGGGGGAAATAGCACCAGCAAAAAATATAGACTTTATAATTTCTCTTTATAAAAATGAAAACAACGATATTTCTCAGATAAGCTATTTCCACGTGAAAGGGAAAAGTGATAACTCTTCAAATGCTCACGGAATAACGTACTTTGTGAATACAGGTGGAAAGAGCAGCGAAAAAAGAAATGAATTAGACACGAAAGTACACGAAATCAAAAATCAGATGATGATGATGATGGCATATGCTGAAAACATTCAGAGAGAAACAAAAAATATAAAGATAAAAAGAAACACTCACTATATAAAGGAAATAATATATAGCTGTGGAAACATGCTCTCACTTCTGTATGGAGACCAAAATGGAAGCGAAGAAAATAATTCTGATGATGAATTATTTAATGTGCATAGTATAATAAACGCTATTACTGAATCCTTTGCAGGAGAGTATAACACAGGCATCGTAAAAAAATTTGGTGCATATAACCCAAGAATATATGCTGACAAAAATCTTGTTCAAAATGCAATTTACAATATAATTATTAATGCTATACAGGCATGCGGCGAAAATGGCAAAGTAGAGATAAAGACATTTAACAGGGAAAAGTGTGAGAAAAGGAAATCGAAAACGGATATATATATTCAAATATCAGATAATGGGACAGGAATAAAAAAAGAGGATACTGATAAGGTTTTCCAAAAAGGATTCACAACAAAAGACTATGGTATGGGCATAGGACTATACTCCGTGAAGCGTACTATAGAAATGTATAATGGAAACATCTCAGTAAAATCTAAAAAAGGAAAGGGCACTACCTTCGTAATTTGTTTACCTTGTCATGTTGAATAGATTATTCAATTAGTATATAATCAATTAATAACATTGATAAGGATAGAAAATGAAAAGTAGTATA
Organism: Eubacteriales bacterium; assembly: GCA_040883315.1. Taxonomy (GTDB): domain Bacteria; phylum Bacillota; class Clostridia; order Christensenellales; family UMGS416; genus JAFGUF01. The sequence goes on along the minus strand of JBFLKU010000016.1, from coordinate 57,849 downwards.
GATTTAAAAATAGCGAAAGCTTTGCGAGACGAAGAAGGATACGCAGTGGCAATAGTTAAGGATGAGAATATTTTATACAAAAGCAAGGATAAAGGCATATTGCCTTTGTATCTGGCATTTGACAGCAAAGAGGACATGAAAGATGCATCAGCCGCAGACAAAATAGTGGGAAAAGGTGCAGCCATGTTTATGGCTGAACTGGGCATAACACATTTAGATACATTGATTATAAGCAAATCAGCTTTGAAATATTTACAAGAGTGTGACATTGTGGTATCATATTCTAAGCTTGTTGAATACATAAAAAACAGAACAGGCGACGGCAAATGTCCGGTCGAAACCATGGCAGATGCCTCCAAGGATTTTGATGAGCTCTTGGATGGGGTGAAACAATTTTTGAAAAGATTGGAGCTCATATAATATGTGTCTAAAAATTGCAGTGATTGATGGAAAAGGCGGCGGACTCGGCAAGGCAATATGTGAAAAGATTACACCATTAACAGGGGAAGATATTCAATTGTATGCATTGGGCACAAACGCCAGTGCCACTATGGCAATGATGAAAGGCGGAGCTTCCGACGGAGCTACAGGCGAAAATGCCATATGTCACATGGCACAGCAAATGGATATTATAATAGGTCCAATAGCTATATTGGTGGCAAACTCCATGATGGGAGAAATAAGCCAGAAGATGGCATCTGCTGTAGCAGGCAGCAAAGCTGAAAAGATGCTTTTGCCCCTGCAAAAGTGCAGTCTCACAGTAATTGGAGTGAAAGACATGAGCATAAATCAGATGCTCACTGAACTTGAAGAAAAAATTAAAAAGCTAAAAATAAAATAGAAGATATATTTACGAAAAGTATATTAAACCACGAAGGTAAATCTTGAAGATTAACTGGAGTGGTTTTTATTTTGCAAGCGAAAGGATTATTATGAAGGATTCAACAAATAATAACTTAAAAAACATAGCACTATCAGGAATGTTTATAGCATTGGGAATAGTTCTGCCAATTGCTTTTCACTCTGTGCCGGACGCAGGGAAGGTATTTTTGCCTATGTTCATACCTGTGCTTCTAGGATCGCTTTTTCTGCCGTGGCACTATGCTATGGCAGTGGGTATAATTACACCGCTGCTTTCCAGCCTGCTGACAGGAATGCCACCAATGGTACCACTGCCAATGGCTGTAATGATGATGGCAGAGCTTGGTGTGGCAGCATTGGTTCTATCATTGCTTAAAAATATCAAATGGCTTACAAGCAAAAAATATCTTATAGATATTGCTTTAATTCCAGCTCTGATAATCGGGAAAATAGCAAGTGCATTGGTTTTGATGGCAGCTATTCAATTCTTTGCCGTAAAAGGACCTGGAATGTGGGTATATATAACAGGTGCATTTATTTCGGGAATTCCTGGGATAGCAATACAACTGGTACTGCTGCCGGTTATATATTCACTGATAAAAAGAAGACGAACAGCATAATTATAACAATATAGTTCCAATATTTTTCAGTTCATTTTATGAAGCACCAGCTTTTATGATGAACTTTTTTTATTATTATAGTTTTATTAAAATTGTATCTGGGAATCTATAGATTGTAGTATTTTTTTTGTTACTGTGTTACAATATCAACTAGTAGTTTGATTTTATATATGCAATATAATTGCATTGATTATAAATCCGTAATTATTTGAAGCAGGGAGTAAAACTTTGGGAAAAGATTTTGCAAAAAAACAGATAGAAGTCACCTCACTTCAGGAGCTTACAGCCATATTCGGATCCTTTGATGAAAATGTAAAAGTTATTGAAGAGCAGACAGGGGTGACTATAAAAGCCAAAGACAGCACCATACAAATAGAAGGCGATGATGAGGATGTGGATATTGCCTGTCAGGTGCTTGAGCAGCTGAAGGAAATGCTGCGAGGCAACAACGCAATAGAGAAAGACAGAATACACTACGCAATAGAGCTGGCAAGAGAAGGCAACGCCGAGATGATATCCAAAATCATGGCGGATGTTGTGCTGGTCACCCATAGAGGGAAGCAAATAAAAAGCAAAACAGTTCGTCAGCAAAGCTATGTGAACAAGATGAAGGAAAATACCATAGTCTTTTCCGTGGGTCCTGCAGGAACGGGCAAAACATATCTTGCTATGGCGATGGCTGTGCTCGCATTAAAAAACAAGGAAGTTACAAGGATTATACTTACAAGACCTGCTGTAGAAGCTGGCGAAAAGCTGGGATTTCTGCCGGGGGATCTGCAGAACAAAGTAGACCCTTATTTACGTCCGTTATATGATGCACTATACGATATGATGGGGGCAGACAAATATCAGGCTCTAAGTGAAAAAGGAATAATAGAAGTTGCCCCAATGGCATACATGAGAGGAAGAACACTAAACGATGCATTTGTAATATTGGACGAAGCACAAAACACAACCAAAGAACAGATGAAGATGTTTCTTACACGCCTAGGCGAAGGCTCAAAAATGGTGGTTACCGGCGATATTACACAGCGCGATTTGCCGGATGGTAAAGTATCGGGATTGAGCGATGCTATTGAAGTTCTGAAGGATGTAAAAGATATAGGAATAGTATTTTTGACTGCACAGGATGTTGTACGGCATAATTTGGTCAGAAATATTGTAAAAGCATATGATAAGAGAGAGAAGAAAGAGCAATATAAAAGCAGCAAAGCAAAGAAAAACTAGATAGGGATTAATTTGTCTTTACGAAAGGTAAAAATATGGCAAGTTCAAAGAAAAGAGAAAAAACTATTAAAAAAAATAAAAGTGAAAAGTTTGGCGTAGGAATATTAATATTGATAATATCTATTGCGGCAATTTATTTGATTTTCACATCTGTACTAATAGGGAGCCGCACTTCGCTGGAAGTGGGAGAGATTGCAGATGAAACAATAAAAGCACCAAGAGATATTGAGGACACGTATTCCACCGAGCTGGCAAAGCAAGAAGCCAGAAAGCAGGCAGGGCTTCGATATAAAAAAGATGAGGACTTGTCTGAACAAGTGATGACAGGGCTGGCAAATGCTATTGCCGCCATTGACACAGTTCGTGCGCTAGGCGTGGAAGAATATAACCGAATGCGCAACGAGGGAGCAGAAATAAAATATACCACGGAATTTTATGAGCAATGTTTGACAGAGCTTCCTGAAGGGTTTATTACAGGGGACGTGGCGAACATACTTCGAATAGATGATGATGAAGAGATTATAAGACTAGGCGAAGAGATTACAACCCTGATTCAGGAAGAAATAGACGCTGGCGTTGTTGAGAATTCATTGGAATCCAGAAAGACAGACTTACAAAACCAGCTGGTACTTTCAGGATTCAATAGTGAAGCTAGAAAGCTAGGCACAACACTAATCGATTTGTATCTTCGTGCCAACATGATATTTGATGCAGAAGCTACAGAAAAAAGCAAAAAAGAGGCAGAAGCATTAGTTCAGCCCATTGTATACAGCGAGGGCGATGAGATAGTGCAGGAAGGCTCCGAGATTACACAGGCACAGCTTCAAATGTTAGTCACGCTTGGTTTGGTAGAGGACAAAAAGGACGGATGGATTGAATATCTGGCAATTGGACTGGTGGTATTTGTTCTGTGCGTTTTGATAATTATTTACCTGACGACTTTTAATAAAGAGATTGCCTTTACAAATAAGTTACTGTCATTAACAATGGTAATAATTGTAACGGCATTGCTGATTATTTGGTTCTTTATTCAGTTTCAGGACATAGGAGTATATTTTATCCCGACAGCGTATGTTCCGCTGATGCTGTATTTGCTGCTGGGTGATAGAAGAGCAGCCATATATATAAATTCTATACTGTCTCTAATGCTGGGATATTTGTATGTGCGAACAGGCGAGGGGATACTTTTGCCCATAGTTTTGGCATCTTTGGTTTCAGGCACAGTTGCCGTATTTGCATCGAAGAATGCATCACAGCGTTCATCAATATTCTATGCAGGGCTGGTATCTGGCGCAGTGATGGGCATAATATATGCATCATTTGATCTTTTGAATAGACTGGACTACAAAATAATAGGCGCTAGCCTTGGCTGGGGTATATTATCTGGGTTATTTGTTGCTGTATTGACTGTAGGAACATTGCCTGTATTTGAAGCAACATATAAAATTGTTACACCAATGAAGCTGATGGAGCTGACCAACCCGAATCAGCCTCTTTTGAAAAAGCTTTTGCTTGAAGCACCGGGAACATATCATCATTCCATTATGGTGGGCAATATGGCAGAGCGTGCAGCAGACGCTGTGGGGGCAAATGCACTTTTAGTTAGAACGGCTGCGTATTATCATGATGTGGGCAAAAGCAAAAGACCTCACTTTTTTGTGGAAAACCATGCTGACAATCGAAACCCTCATGACAATATAAACTCCAAGTCATCAGTAGATGTTATAACATCGCACCTGGATGACGGAATAGACATGCTTAGAAGGGCAAATATACCGCCGATAGTGCAGGAGATAGTTTCGCAGCATCATGGCGACACAGCAGTTATGTATTTTTATCTGAAGGATAAGGAGGAATCTAATTATCCTGAAAACATAAAAATAGATAATTACAGATATAAAGGTGAGAGACCAAAGACTAAAGAAGCAGGCATACTAATGCTGGCAGACTCTTGTGAGGCTGCTGTAAAGAGCCTTGAAAACGCCACGCGTGAGATGGTGAAAGAAAGAATTGACTCTGTAGTAAAAGGCAAGCTGGACGATGGGCAGCTGGACTACTGCAGCCTGACATTGAAAGAAATATCAGATATAAAGGCAGCATTCTTAGTAGCTTTGACTGGACTTTTTCATGAAAGAATAGAATACCCTGACGCAGGGGAGGAAGAATGAAAATACAGATAGAATATATTGACTGCAAAAAAAGTGCAAAGGTGAATAGACTGATAAAAAAAGTACTTAAAGAAGCAGATAAAATGTACTGTAGTGATAACAAATGCAGTGTATGCGTGTCAGTTTGCAATGATGAATATATAAAGGGAATTAACGCTGAACATAGAAAAATAGATAAATCGACGGATGTATTGTCTTTTCCTATGATAAACTGGAATAGCCCGTGCGAATGGAGCAAACTGAAAATGGGAGTGGACATAGACCCAGAAACAAAAATTGTGGAGCTGGGTGATATAATAATCTCTATAGAGACTGCAAAAGTGCAGGCTATAGAGTATGGACATAGCATAGAAAGAGAAATTTCATATTTGGCATTGCATGGCTTTTTGCATCTGCTGGGGTATGACCACATGACAGATGATGAAAAAAGTGTGATGCGCAAAAAAGAAGAAAGTGTATTAAAATCACTTAAGATAGAGAGGAAATGAGATGAGTGATATAATAAAACTGGCAGTTGATGCAAAAGAAAAATCATATTCGCCATACTCAAATTTTAAAGTAGGCGCATGCATAGAAGGCGACAACGGAAAATTCTACACCGGATGCAACATAGAAAGTGTCAGCTTTACGCCAACAATATGTGCCGAAAGAAACGCGATAGGTTCAGCTGTGATGGATGGATGCAAGTCTTTCAGAAAAGTGGCAGTAGCATGCAGCGGCGACGGATTTGCATGGCCCTGCGGAGTGTGCAGGCAGATGCTTGCTGAATTCGGGCTGGATATGATAATTATAGTAGTGGACAAGGACGGCAAAACAAAAAGCAGAATGCTGAAAGATTTACTTCCTGAAGCATTTGTATCTTATGAGGAAAATGAAAACTAATGAGTGAATATAAATCAGGCTTTATAGCAATAATAGGCAGATCAAACGTAGGCAAGTCTACTTTGATGAATGAAATAATCGGTGACAAAGTGGCGATAGTGTCGGACAGGCCGCAAACCACTAGAAACCAGATAAAGGGCATATTTACAACCAAAGACTATCAAATGGTCTTCTTGGATACACCAGGGCTACAGCTTCCAAAAAACAAGCTGGGCAAGTATATGCTGAATGCGGCTTTGGAATCGCTAGAAGAAGTGGACGCTGTAATAGTTGTGATAGATGCCAGCGAATATATTGGCGCAGGCGACGTGGCAGCGATTAAAAAGCTGGAAAATGTAAGCACGCCTGCTATATTGGTGATTAACAAAATAGACAAAGTAGAAAAGATGGATCTGCTGACGATAATCGATAGATTTAAAGACAACAAAAACATAAACAATATAATTCCGATATCCGCACTAACAGGCGATGGAATAGAGGAACTGGTGGATGTTTTGAGCAGCTATTTGCCAGAAGGACCAAAATTCTTCCCGGATGATATGGTGACAGACAGACCGGAGATGTTTATTGTACGGGAGATAATACGCGAGAAAACTCTGCTGAATATCCGAGAGGAAATTCCTCATGGTGTCGGCATTGAAATACTAAAGATAGAGCAGGTGAGAGACGACCTGATGGAAATACATGCCAATATCGTCTGCGAAAAGCAATCTCATAAGCCAATAATAGTGGGCAAACAGGGAAGCATGATAAAAAAATTGGGTACTGATGCGAGAAAAGACATTGAAAAGCTCTTTGCCTGCAAAGTGAATCTTCAGCTATGGGTGAGAGTGAAGCCAATGTGGCGAGATAATATATCCTTGATGAAAGACTATGGATATGACGAATGATGAAAAAGTATATGGAATAGTAATACGATTTGCAGACTACAAAGAATACCACAAAATGCTGACTATTTTCACGCCGAAGTATGGAATGGTATCGGCACTATCGCCTGCCAGCAAAAGACCAAAATCGGCATTGAGAGCAGGAAGTGAAATGTTTGTATTTGGAAATTTTTCATTCAAAGTGAAAGCACAGCGTGCCACACTGAGTGAAGTGGAGATAATAGATTCTTTTTATGATTTAAGAACGAACATTGAGGCTCTATCGCTGGCTTACTATATGCGTGATTTCTGCGAGTACGCATCCCAGGCAGAGCAGGACATGCCAGAGATATTTTCATTGCTGATAAAATGCCTGACTATGGTATGCCACAGCAAGATGGATGCGCGGCTGGTACGATATGCATTTGAGCTGAAAATGATGGAAATACTCGGGCTAAATGTTATTCTGGATAGATGCATAGAATGCTCAAAAGACAATGCAAAAAGTTTGTTTAATATACAGGAGGGCGGCGTGGTGTGCGAAGGCTGCAAAAGCAAGCATTTTTCCACAATAGAAGTATCGCCGCAGGCTATAAACGTGCTGAAGCTGATAAGCGAGCTGCCCATAGAAAAGCTTTCAGTTATAAAGCTAAATGAAAAAACAAAACAAGAGATAGATAGTTTCTGGTCGCAGTACTTAAAATGGCATTTGGACAAAAATTTCAAATCAGCTGATTTCATGGAAAAGAGCAGAGATTTTTGATAAAGGAATAGAGGTAAGATATGTATTCAATGACAGGGTTCGGACGTTCTGCCATGGAGATAGACGGACGAAAAATAACAATAGAGCTGAAATCGGTAAACCACAGATATCTGGATATCAATATGAGACTACATAGAAGCGTGTCTTTTGCCGAGGATACCATTAGAAACATTTTAAAGGAAAAAATAAGCAGAGGACATATTGACGTATATCTGTTTTATGAGAATATCCAAGAAGACGCAAAAATTGTTGAAACAGATTTGAACTTAGCCAAATCATACTTTGAGGCTGTGGAGAAAATAAGAGATACCATAAAGAACAAAGAGCGAATATCAGCATTAGAAATTGCAAAAATGCCGGATGTGCTATCGGTGCAGGCAAAAGAAGACGATGAGGATGCTGTAGCTGACTTGATATCTAGAGCCGTAACAGAGGCAGTGGATGGGCTTTTGGAGATGCGAAAACATGAAGGCGATAAGCAAAAAATCGACTTTTATGAAAAGATAGATTTACTTGAAGAGTTATTAAAAAATATTATAGAAATTGCGCCAACTGTCGTAGAGGAATACAAAGCTAAGCTGACAGCCAGAATCAGTGAACTGATTAGCGGCACAAATGTGGAGGTAGATCCAAATAGATTGAGCACAGAGGTGGCGATATTTGCAGACAAAAGCTCTATCGATGAGGAGATAACCAGATTGGGAAGCCATATGCATCTTTTGAAAAGCACATTGGACAAGGATGAACCAATAGGCAGGCAGCTGGATTTTATTGTGCAGGAAGTGAACAGAGAGGTAAACACTATTTGTTCCAAATCCAGCAACACAGACATTACAAAGAATGCACTTGAAATGAAGAACACAGTAGAGAAAATAAGAGAACAAGTGCAAAACATAGAATAGAGATTAACTGGGAGCAAAAACAGCAAATGAAGAAAGAAAATCTTTTAATAGTAGTAGCAGGTCCTTCCGGAGTAGGAAAAGGAACTATCGGGCAAAGACTTTTTAAGCAGATGAGAAACATAGAATATTCTGTCTCTGCCACTACTAGGGCTGCGAGAGACGGAGAAAAAGAAGGCATAAATTATTTTTTCGTATCTCATGATAAATTTGATGAAATGATATTAAAAAATGAGTTTTTAGAGTATGCTCATGTTTTTGATAATAAATACGGCACGCCAAAAAAATACGTGATGGACCAGATGAAATCAGGCAAGGATGTTCTTTTGGAAATTGATGTTCAGGGAGCTGTGATGGTAATGGAATCCTACCCTGATGCAGTTTTTATTTTTATTCTTCCTCCCTCTATCGATGAACTGGAAAAGCGACTGAAAGGAAGAGGAACAGAAGACAAAAAGCAAATGGAACTTCGCCTGAGCAAGGCAAAAGATGAAATAAAATACGCAGAAAAGTTCGATTATATTGTAGTTAATAACTCTGTGGAGACAGCAGCAGATGAGATGCGAAGCATTATAATAAGTGAAAAATGCAAAAAAGCAAGGAATACTAAGATAATCGAGAGCTTGATTAAATAATAAAAATTGCGGAAAAATTGCTTCACTTTTATTTATTTAAAAAATTTGCTATAATGAAGGCGAAAAACAAAGCAGGAGTAATTATGAAAAATAGAAGAAATAATCCTGATGTTAATATGGTGGATGTTTTTTATGAAAGAAACAACAGCAGAACAAGACAGACAGATAACAATGATAGTAATAATAAAAACAATACAATAAAAGTGTGGGGAACAGCGCTAAAAGTAGTTTTAATAATTGCTGCCCTTATCCTTATGGTGGCTATTTTGCCTGCAAAGCTGATAAAGCCTGCAAAGAGTACTTCCGGTGACAGTGTGCTTATAAAGACTGCGCCAGATGCAGAGCCAATAGAGGACGATGGCTCTATACCTGATGAATCTCTATGGCGTGAGAATATTAGCCCTATTGAAATTGAAGACAAGATTTACTTGGCATGGGATGACCCAAGCAATAGAAACTGGACATTGACGGAGATGCCTCCGAATGTGAATGTATTGGCACCGGTTTGGTTTAAGCTGGGCTTAAACGAAACAGAAGATGGGATAGATTTTGTGAATGCAGATGAATCAACAACAGCATTCAGCTATGTGCAGACTTGCCATAAAAACGGTGTAAAAGTGTGGGGCACAGTGCAGTGCATAAATTATGACCTTGCAGAAGTAATAATGACCGATATGGCCGTTCAGCAGCAGCTGATAGACCAGATACTACTTTGGATAAATTCATATAATATGGACGGAATAAACATAGACTTTGAGAAGATGAACCCAAAGCATAAGCAGCTTTTCAATAATTTCTGTGCAAACCTGAAGGCAGCAATGCCCGAGGGTATGCCCTTGTCTGCATGTATCACTGTGAAGCTAGTATCTGAAAGTGCAGAAACAAATCCGTGGCAGGCATATGACAGAGGCGGACTTGCAGAAGTAATAGACTATATTACTGTGATGACATATGGTGAACATGACGCATCCACAAAGAAGCCTGTTGCAAGCATTGACTGGATAGACTTGCATATTAGAAGGCTCTTGGAGGAGATACCATCAGAAAAACTTATAATGGGAATTCCATTCTATGGTGTTGACTATAGGGCAGAAGTGGTGGATGAGCAGACACTTAGCCTGAACCCAATATGGAAAAACAGCGGGCATACGGCTACCATTTTTCAGCTGAATTTACTGCTGGAAACAGGACAGTATTTATATAGCGGAACTCCAATAGTTTTGGACTATTGGATAAACAAAGGCGGCTGGAATGCAGAGCTTGGAATATCTGATTATTCTTTTGTAGATACTGACGGAATACAGCATACAATATGGATAGACGATGAAAATTCTATATATCAAAAGGCTAGATTAGCAGATGATTATAATCTGGCAGGTGTGGCAATATGGAAGAAAAATCTAGGGACAGAATCTATGTTTGAAGCCGTTTTCAGAGCATGGCAAGATTAATATTGAATAATTGTGGCAAATGTGTTAACTGAATACAAAATTATTGCAATAGCATAGATTTATTGCTAAAATAATGTTATTATAAAATAGCTGTAGTATGTAATTATGGTAATTTATGTATCGCGGCAATGTAGAGGTATAGATATGGATTTTTTATTTGGGTTTTTTGTTTTTGTTTTGGGGTTGGTTATAGGATCATTTTTAAACGTATGTATATACAGAATACCAAATGAGAAATCAATAATTAGTCCGCCGTCTAGCTGTACGACGTGCAACACAAGAATAAAGTGGTATGATTTAATACCCGTTTTAAGCTACTTAATATTACGAGGCAAGTGCCGTAGCTGCGGAGAAAAAATATCACCTAGATATATGCTTATAGAGCTTTTAACAGGAATTCTGTTTTTGCTCTGCTTTTTGGTTTTTGGACTATCTTGGCAGTTTCTAGCATATATCATTCTAACAAGTATATTAATAGGAATAACTTTTATTGATATAGATTTTCAGATTATACCAGATTCTTTTATGATTTTTGGTTTAATCGTGGGTGTAGCTTTTGTGATTGCCGGAGTAGTTCCGAGCGGAGAAGATACATTCTGGGGCAATATAATAACTGGGCTGATTGGCATGGCATGCGGTGCAGGTCCATTGATAATTATAAATTTGTTTTCGCTGGCAATATTAAAGAGAGATGGAATAGGCGGAGGCGATATAAAACTGATGGGAGTGGTAGGGCTTTTTATTGGTATGAAGAATATATTGCTTGCAATGGTATTGGGAATAATAGTTGCTGGGGTATATTCATTGATTTACATGAGAAAAGTCAGGTCGGATGAAACAGAGGAAGAAAGCGAAGAATCAGGAATGCACGAAATTCCGTTTGGGCCTTTTTTGGCATTAGGATGCTTTGTTTCTATGTTGTTCGGTCAACAAATTTTGGACTGGTATCTGAATTTGTTATAAAGGATAGTAATATGAAAAGAAACAAAAGAAGTATAAAAAATAATAAAGGGTTCACTTTAGTTGAAGTAATTGTGAGTATTGGCATACTTAGCGTGATTGCTATGACTTTTTTGAATGTGTTTTTAACATCCTTTAATAATTCACTAAAAGCGCAGGAAATCACAAATTATACTTATGCCACTCAAGCTGTGATAGAGGAACTGAGAACCTATGACTACGGCAAATTACTGCACTACAAAATGGATCATCCGGATAAAGAAGCTTTCGATATAAACGGTGATGGCAGAGATGACTGCTATATGAAATTCAGCGTTGTACCGTATGGAAGCCTAAATGTTACAAACAACGGAAAAGAGCCAGCCTTTGTACATATGATATATTTAGTCGATAAAGTATTGGTTATAGATAATGACGGAAATATGATTTATACAAGCGCGAAGGTTAATCCTACGATTGATTTATATGTAGAGCCTAATACGGGCGAGTGTACTCTTACTGTTAACGGAATTACAACTCATTTCACAAGAAACGCACAAGACAGGCATGTTGGTGTTATATTGAATCTTAACTATAAAGATTTGGGATATAATACAATATTAAATGTTACAGGAGATATTGGTCACGTAATTTCAAAAGCATACGGCAATGAAATGATATTGGAAGAATATATATTTAAGCAAAACAACCAAACTAAAGACCAAAGATTTTCGGGAATAGAAAATGCAAACTCTTCTTTGGTTAAGATAAAAGTAGAGCTATATCATGAACAGGAAGATGATGCTCCATTTTTTGATATGTTTGAAATAGTTGAGGTACCAATTGGTAACCGTCAATCGTTAGAGCCTTAGTAGGTGCCTGGAGGGGATGAAATGTTTTTAAAAAACAATAAAGGCTTTACATTGCTAGAGGTTTTGATTACCTTTGTTATTTTAGTTCTAGTTTTTGCACTTATTGGTCCGCTTTTTATTACAGGGCTTGATTTCTTTGGGAAAAGCAACAATATGGTAATGGATCAGGCGAATTTGAGAAGAACAATGACCGATATGAGCAGAGAAATAAGAGATGCAACAATTGTAAATGTGATATCTAGCTCTGAAATAGAGATAGGCAACTGTATATATAAATACGAGGAAGATGAAAGTCAAATAACAAAGACTTACACTGACAGTGGAACTGTTAATGTAGTATCGAACAGAGTAGAGTTGTTTGAGATTATACAAAATGACGATGTAATACAATTTACTGTAAGGGCAATGGGTGCCGGCTCAACAATTGTCACGAAGGTGAGCATCAGACAAAGAGTGATGCCCACGCCTGATGTCGGATAGCATTTTGGAGGGATAAGATATGTTAAGTTTTGGTAATTTAATTAGTTCAATTAGAAAGAGCATAAAAAATCAAAAAGGTTCCACGCTGATGACTGTTTTGATTATTATGCTGATTTTTGCTGTAATTGGTTCGGCGGTGCTAATTACCACTGCTAACAACCTGAGAATAGCGCAAAGAGTATCCGAATATGAGGATATTTATTATATGGCAGAGGCGAATGCACAATATGCTCTAACATTTGTAAAAGAGGAAATAATAGAATACTATGCAAATAATCTTAATTTAGATGAAAATGATAGTATTAAATATAATAAAAATATAAAAGATTTTTATCCGACAATTGTAACTAATGTTACTAAAGATAACGGATATCAATCATTTAATCCGATTGACTTTACGGATCAAGGAGTGACCAGCACTATAAATATTTCCGTTGATGAAAGCACTCCGCTGCCAACAGGCGGATACGGTGATGTGGGAAATCCGGTTAAATTTATTATAGAAAGCATTGCAGAAACAGAAACATCAAGACGTGTTGTAACTGCTGTGCTAGTGGTAGACGACCCTGACGTAGAATGGAAAATGACCTCAGGACCGCCTATGACAGATATGAGAATGCTTATTGGAAACGAAATAGTATTGACAGACGACTGGAATGCAGGAGAATACAACTCTATATTCTGCAGAGGCAGTGCTCTGATTGCTTATTATTTTGTAGACCAATTTTTAGAAGACCATCTAGAATACCTAGGCACATACACATATGATTTTAGTAATGCTGTCCCTGCTATGCTGGAGTGGGATTTGGAGTATGATAAGTTCCCGCCAACTAAAGCATTTGAAACGTTTGAATCGCTTTTCGAGGCATCTACACCAGGAACAACAACATACAATGAGACTGCTTATTGGCAGAATTATACTGTAAACTATAATATTACAGGATATGCACCTGCATTCTATGACAATAAAGACATTTTAGACACAAACACAAAATCGACTGATGTGGATTATTATTTTACTCAGTCTACTCAGTATGACTATAGACCGACAACTAGATATGAAGGAACGACAGCCGATCAGGTGACAGTATATGCAACGGGCAACTTGAGCTTAACTGGAACAAAAAACCTGAAAAATTGTTATATATTTGCAGAGGGCTATGTTAATATTGATATTACTGGATATATTGAAAATACTATTATAATATCTCTGAAGTCTGTAACGGTTGATTGCCAGAATATTTTCAATTCTGATGGCAAGCATTACATGATTAAGGGAAATGATGATGTTACAATTAGGCTGGATGAAGGCGCAGTGATGAAAAATGTAGTTGGAGTATCAAAGTATGGTATGTTTACTATAGGTATTGATAATGGATCGCCTAGTGATAAAAAGATTACCATGATTACCAGCTATATATACACCAACAGTGAAAATACTAACGGCAAAGGAATGGTTGTTTTAGAAAACGTCTATGCAAAAGGATCATATGTTAATGCTGGCAAGGATTTAGTTTTAAAGAATTGTTCAGGTTTTAGGTCGGGGTTCTATGCACACGGGGTGCCGGATGACCAGTGTGACAGCTATTATGAACGAAAGTACAACTTGTATTTGGGAACGCAGGTTAGTTATGATACGCAATTGGACTACAATAGATATATGCAGTATCAGGTAGACAGAGACTATTTCAGAAGATGGATGAGAGGAATTATTATGATTTCCCAAGTTCCGCCAATCGATAATAGCGTATCTTATGAATATGAAAATACATTTTTGAACTGTGATTTTACAACAGATCAAAGCATTTACATGTGTGATCCGAGATTTAGGCTTAATAACAATTCACAGCTAATAACTACTGACCGATGCAGACTTCTAGCAAAGAGGGAAGTTCTTTTAGAAGATGTATATATGAATACGTGCTATGTATATGCAGGAATAGATGGATATGAGGATGAGCAGGATTATTTCTACGTGTGGGGAACATGGAAGCTTTATGCTGTAAGAGGAATCTATATGCGCATGGATAGAACGCACAATGAGCTGAGAGATACTGTTTTTTACTCAAAAGGACGGATGATGTACAGTCAGCATACACCTGAAGAATATGGATACCCTATTACTGAGGATGGAAAAGTAAGAGTATATAAAAGTTTCTTTTATTCAGTTAAGAATTTTGAGTATAATGGTACATCTACATCTGAAGGTCTGGATACTACAGTAATGAGAAATAATAGCGATTTGTGCAACAATATGATTATTATGACTGAGGGAAACTTAGGTCCTCATGAGTTTTCACCAAGTATTGCAAATGATGTACTATTTATAGGCGGAACAATAAATGAAGATCCAGAAACTAATTCTAGTCAAGCTTTGGTTGAATTATTTGGAGGACCAAAAGAGCTGGATGGCGGCACATTCTTGGTTCAGTATGAGACGCTTTACAACAATTATTTTGAGCAAAGATTAAATGAAGATCAGGTATTAACAGAATCGCCTTCCTTTGGAGATGTGTTTGTATTTGAAGATATATATGAGAAAAAAGAAGCTGAAATGGAGGGGAGTTAATGGGTGTAAAACAGCATAAAATAGTAGCAGTTGACGTTGGTCAGCATTCGCTAAATATGGTGTTGGGCAACGGACAGGGAATGATTGTTAAGGCTGCTACTGTAAAGCTGCCGGATGGTGTTATAACAAGTTCGAGGCTAAATTCACCTGATATGCTGACCGCAGCATTGAGGGAGGCCAGAGCTAAGTCGAAAATTACTGACAAAAACTGCGCATTGGTAGTAGGAGGCAGAGAGGTAATAATCAGATATTTTACATTGCCGAAAATGTCTCAAGAACAGCTTTATGAAAACTTAATTAGTGAATTGTCATCGTATCTGCCATTCAGTGCGGAACAATATACAATTGACTATGCAATTAAAGACGTAATAACAAGCGAAAAATCGGTTGAGTATAGGGTTATGGTTGTTGCTATTCATAACGAAGTGATCATGCCGTATGTTGAAGCTTTTAAAGAAGCGGGATTCAGGCTGGTTCGTGTGGATATTAGGGACAATTGCTATGAAAAGCTGATGAAAGCCTTGGAATACAAAAACTATAGAGTCAAGGAAAACTTCAGTATTATAGATATTGGCTCCAGCTCTACTACTGTGTCTGCATATTCTAATAAAATGTTTTTCATAAACAATACCAGTAATATTGGAGGCAATTATTTTAGGGATGCAGTAGCAGACCTCTATGGAATAAATCCATTGCAGGCTGAGGAAAAGAAGCTGGAAATAAGCAAGATAGAATATTCACGACAAGACAAAGCAGTGATGGACATAATGAATGCTTTCTTTGAAAAGCTTGTTTCTGATGCAGCAAGAGTGTTTGAATTTTTCAAATCAAATAATGAACAAAGAAATGTTGAAGAGATATATATATGCGGCGGTTCATCTGCTATAAAAGGCATGCCTGCATATATTGAATCTAGCAGTGATATCTTGACAACAGAGCTTAGGGACGTTATTAAAGTTCTTTTTTCGCCAAGGATAATAAATGAATTAAAGCTAGAACTATACGGAAGTGCTGTTGGTGCTACATTTTTGGAGGTGGATTGATTATGAAGAGAGACATTAATCTAATCCCACGGAAGAATGCAGGACCAAAACAGTCTAAAGGCTTGACAGTTATAATTTTAGTGGCTGTTTTCTATGTAATTATTTTGGTATTAGCTATAATGATACCGAAGGGAATAAAAGAAGGATTTATTATTATAGAAAATCAATTAACCAGCCAAATAGAACAAATGCAGCCTCAGGTGGATGAATATGAAGCTCTAAAGCTGGAGTTTCAATTGCTGCAGCAAGAAAAAGAATCTGCAGGAGAAATGAACTTCAGCAAATTTAATGCTATTGATGCAATGCAGATACTGCAGAGCACATGTCCAGAGGGAGTACGTATTTTATCTATAGATAATTCGGATATCGTTTTGATAGTAGACGTAATTGCACAAGATAACTATCAGGTTGCACAATATGCGCTTGAGCTAGAAAGAACTGGCAATTTCACTCAAATAAATATTAGCGGGTCGAGCCCAACTACAGTAATACTAAATGAAGAAGAAAGAGCATTGGGAGAAAGCGGAGTATTGTCTTCAATTTATTTAGTATATGATTTGAGTGAACCTGAAGAAATGGTTGATGAAACTTCTGCAGATGGTACAACGCAAGAGGGAGGCAATTAAAATGAAAATAAATAAAAAAGAAGGAATTTTAATTGTACTAGTTTTGTTCGTAATTACTTTTGCTGCATACTATGTTTATTTCTTGACACCTACTTTAGATTCAATAAATAATTCTAAGATTTCTATTGAGCAGAAAAACATACAGATTATTTCTATGCAAGGTCAAATAGCCCAAATTGGAACATTGAATCAACAGATTGAAGAGCTAAAAAATGAAATCGCTTCTAAAAACGAAAATATTCCAAGAGGCGTTAGCGAGCCGCTTCAATTGGTAGAAATTACAAATATACTGAATGATAATGGTGCGACTTTGGTTGTTGTATTTAACAATAGTGTTGAAGAGTATGAGAATTTTCAAAAAAACAAGGTAGATATAAATTTTTCTACCGACTATGAACATTTGTTATACATTTTGGATAGCTTTTCTGCTTTAACAATGGCAAATCAAGTAGTATCAATGGACGTTATGTATACAGAGGATTCAATGGATTTTTACTCACAGCTTAAAGAAGGGTATTATTTGAACGTCGGATTTACTATTGAGTTTTACTCATTTTATGAAGATGAGGATATGGAAGTGCGTGAACAGCAGCCATTTGAAATACCGCTTCCAGTTGATGGAAAGAACCCATTCGTTCCATAAGATATGAAATAAGAATAAATTGTAAAAGAGACACATTAAAATCGTAGTGTCTCTTTTTTTATTATTGTATTATATGAAATTATATTTACAGAGTTTTCTTTCCAGCAGATTAACAATCAAAAATAGGCAGCTGCCCCAAAAGCTGATTGCTAGTATTCCTGCAAACATTCTTATGTAGTTTGCCATTATCCAGCTATCCATAATAAAATATCCTAGTCCGTATTGCGTTGCGTAATTTTCTGCTAGAAAAAGCACAGAAAAACTAGTAGCAATGCCTATTCTTAAGCTGGTAAAAAGGTTTGGCAGTATGCTGGGGAATATTATATGCTTAAAAGTTTGTATTTTGCTTAGCGACAAATTGTAAACAGAAAAATATACTTCATCTTCTATATTTTTTACTCCGTCTCGAACAGAGAGAACCATTTGAAAGATTAATATGAAAAATATCAATATAATTTTAGATGAATTTCCAAGGCCAAAAAGCAGCATAATTACTGATAGAAAGGCTATCTTTGGTATAGGGTATATTGCATATATTACAGGAGAAACGATGTTATCGATTTTTTTTGATCTGCCTAAAAGAACCCCAAGAGGCATGCCGATAATTATAACCAAAACTATAGCACTTAATAACCTGAACATGCTGTATGCTGAATTAACAGAAAGAGCATTTAAATTTGAAAATGCATAAATAACAGTATCCAAAGGATCGGGGATAAGCCTGCTATCATAAAAAACATTTAAGCACTTCCAAATGATAAGCAAAATTAATATTCCGTAGATATATCTTTTTTTACTCATATTAATATGCTCCTTATCTCCTTGTCTATTTCTATACACTTGTTGAAATAGTCTATATCTCTCTCAATATATTTTTGCGTATCATATTCTTTTACAATACTGCCATCGCTGCCCATTGCTATCAATTTTTTGCCAAGTATCACAGCCTCCTGTATGCTGTGTGTAACTGTAATAACTAATATTCCTTCATCGTTAGAGATTTTGATAATCTCGTCTTGAAGCTTTTGGCGTGTGATTTCGTCAAGAGATGAAAAGGGCTCATCAAGCAGCAGTATTTTAGGACTCATACATAGCATTCTACCTAAAGCTGTACGCTGAACTTGACCTCCGCTTAATTCCTTTGGATATTTTCCTAGTTTATCTAGTAGCCCTAGTTTTTTGGCAACTTTGCAGACTTTTTCGTCAATATTTTTTTCTTTTTTCACTTGCAGACCAAGAGAAATATTTTCATATACTGTTTTATAAGGAAAAACGCCGCCTTTTTGCATAACAAGACCAATTTCGTTTTTATAGTATGAATTGTCCTTATCGTTTATGCTGATTTTGCCTTCAGCAGGATTTAGAATTCCAGATATAAGATGAAGCAGAGTTGTTTTGCCGCACCCGGATTTTCCTATTATAGATGTATTAGAGTCAAAAATGGCATTCAGATTTTTTATTATATCATTTTCATTGTATCTAAAGGAGAGATTTTTAATATTTATCATTGCTATACCCACACATCCACTATACCGCACACGCAGATTATTATGCTTATAATCTGATTCAAATTGTACGAAGCTATTTTCATTAATCTTTTATCTTTAGGATTCACAATGTTGTGTTGAAGAAAAAGCAAACCTGTTGCAGCAACAAGCCCAACGTAGTATAGCCAGCCCATTTTCACGATGTAGCCAAATGCGGCCAGAATAATAATCATTAAAAAATGGAATGCTTTTGCTATAATTAAAGACCATTTTAAACCAAATGTTTGGGGAATGGAAAAAAGATTATTTGCTCGATCAAATTCTATGTCTTGTGTTCCGTATATAATATCAAATCCTGCAATCCAAAGCATAACAGCACATGCCAAAATAAAAGGTATCAGCGAAAATTCGCCGGTAACTGCAAACCAAGCGCCTACAGGAGCGCCGGCACAGGTGAAGCCCAAAACGAGGTGACATAAGAAAGTAAATCTCTTTGTATAGGAATAGATAGTGAATAGCAAAATTGCAACTGGAGACAGAAAAAAACACAGTGGATTTAGCATATATGCGCTGAAAACAAAGACTGCATAGCATGCAACTGTTAGCAAAACAAGCTCATAAGGCTGTACCTTGCCACTTGGAAGATGCCTATCGCTTGTTCTCTCGTTCTTTTTATCATATTTTCTGTCTATCACTCTATTTATTGCATTGGCACCAGTTCTACCGGAAACCAAGGCAAGGAGAATAAAGAAAATAGTTCTTGCATTCGGCAGCCCATTTGCAGCTACTACCATAGCGAGAAGTGCAAAGGTGAGTGAAAAAACAGTGTGCGAAAACATAACAGCTTCTGCATAATACTTGATTTTTTTTATAATTTTATTCCGTAATTCTGCCATTTTTCATCAACCATTTTTTTTATCTCTTCGCTCATCTCTATGTCATCCGGCCATTCTCTGGTGTGTCCTTCAGATTCTAGTTTCTTTGTAGCGTCTATTCCCAGCCTATAGCCGTAGTGCTTTGTATTTGAAGCATGATCAAGGGTATCCAGAGGGCCTTCTGATATCACCAAATCTCGCTTTGCATCAATATTATTGAAAACTTTCCATGCCACCGTAGATAAATCATGCACATCAATGTTTTCATCAACAATAATTATCATTTTTGTATACATCATTTGTCCCATACCCCAGAGTGAATTCATCACTTTTTGTGCATGCTTAGGGAATTTCTTTTTAATAGATACAATAGCACAATTGTGGAATACACCCTCCAAAGGCAGATTCATATCCACAATCTCAGGGCAGGTCATTTTTAGCAGAGGAAGGAAAATCCTTTCGGTAGCTTTTGCCATGTAGCAGTCTTCCATTGGTGGCTTTCCAACTATCGTAGCAGGATACACAGGGCTTTTCTTTCGGGTTATCTTTTCTATGTGAAACACAGGGAACATATCCTTCAATGAATAATAGCCGGTATGGTCTCCAAATGGTCCTTCTTCTCTCAATTCATCTAGGTCAACGTATCCTTCCAGAATAAATTCTGCATTAGCAGGAACATATAAATCATTTGTGATGCATTTTACAACAGGAACCGATTTTTTGCGAATGAAGCCAGCAAAAAGCATCTCATCAATCATCTTTGGCAGGGGAGCAGTAGCGGAATATATAGTGGCTGGGTCGCAGCCAATAGCGACAGAAACAGGCATTTTGCTGCCAAGTTTTCTGTATTCCTCATATATTTCTTTGCCGTCCTTGTGCAGATGCCAATGCATGCCGGTAGTTTTCTTATCGTAAACCTGCAGCCTGTACATGCCCATATTTTGTTGATTTGTTATAGGGTCTTTCGTGATTACCAAAGGCAGTGTGACAAATTTTCCACCGTCATCTGGCCAACACTTCAATATGGGAATTGTATCTAAATCCGGCTCTTCCACCACTTCTTGGCATGGAGCATTCAAAACCTTTTTCGTAGGAACGTTTAGTATTCTGACGGCCTTCGGAATAGCTTTTACTTTGCCCTTCAAGGTCATATATCCATTTACATTCATAAAGTCCTGAATGTCTTGAGCTATCTCATCAAAGTCTTCTACACCTAATGCCATGGACATTCTTTCGTATGTTCCCATCAGATTAATAGCAACAGGGTATTTAGAGCCTTTAACTTTTTCAAAAAGCAGTGCTTTTCCATATGCCTTGGATACTCTATCAGCTATTTCGGTGATTTCTAAATCGCTGCTTACTTCTTCGCTTATCCTGATTAGCTGGTCGCTATCTTCCAGGGCTTTTATAAATTCTTGTATATCTTTATATGCCATATTATTTCCATCTCTTATAAATGTTGTTTTCTATTTTCATCAAATCCAATGCTTTGCCTACCGTATGGTTTACAATATCATCAACTGTTTCTGGCTTTGTATACATTGCAGTGACAGGAGGCAAAATAATTGCACCAATCTGGGAAGCCTTTCTCATCAGCTCAATATGCCCAAGATGAAAAGGTGTTTCACGAACCATCAAAACCAGATTTCTATGCTCTTTTAATGTCACATCTGCTGCACGCTGTATTAGATTTTCGCTGTAGCAGTTTGCTATTCCAGAAAGGGTTTTTATAGAGCAAGGTGCTACAATCATACCATCTGTAATAAATGATCCGCTGGCGATGGCAGAATGAACATCTGCATTGCTATAGAAAAAGTCTGCTAGATTTTCAATATATGATAGATCGTAGTCTGTTTCTAATTTCATAGTTGTATTTGCAGCATCAGAAAAAACAACATGTGTTTCAACTTTGTTTTTCTTCAGCTCCTCTAGAATTCGGATGCCGTATATTGTGCCGCTTGCACCTGTAATTGCTAATACTATCTTTTTCACTTTACACCACTTGCTTAATTTGTTATATTATTTACTTAGACAATATATACTATAGTAATTAATTCTACTACACACTGAATGAAACGTAAAGGAGATATATGAAAAAAATAATTTTGGTTTTGCTGGCTCTGGCTCTTATTTTATGTGGCATATCCTGCAAACAAGAAAAAGATAATAATTTAAAAATCGGAGTAATGCCCAGCGAAAATATTTTGCCAATAATATATGCAAAAGAGAGCGGCATATTTGAAAAATATGGGTTAAATGTTGATGTAACAATTTTCAGGAGTGCCGTTGACAGAGACACAGCATTTCAAACCGGTGAGCTAGACGGCGTGGCAACAGACATGTTATCTGTCATTTTCCTAAATGATGCTGGCTTCGATATAAAAATAACTACTGAAGATATTACAAATTTCAAGGTGATTTCCGTGGTTGACGATGGAAAAACAATTGGTGTGAGCAAAAACACTGTGATTGAGTATGTGGCTGAAAAATACATTGAAAATACAGATAAAGAATATGAAATTATTTATGTGCCTGCTGTGCCTGTACGCCTGGAGCTTCTAAACACCAAGGAACTGGATATGGCAGTGCTTCCAGAGCCGTTGGCATCTGTTCCTATGGATGCAAAAGTATTAGCATATAGCAATGATATGAATCTGTTTCCGGGTGTCCATGCATTTAATGCAGATGCACTTGAAGCAAAGGATATTAAAGCATTTTACATGGCGTATAATGAAGCAGTAGACATAATAAACAGCTCTTCAGTAGACGAATTTAAAGGAATTTTGACGGACAGTATAGGCTTTTCTGAGGATATGTTTGATGGCTATACTCTGCCGAAATATAACAAAGCAAAAAAATCCAACGAAGCCGATTTTAAAAGTGTTATGCAATGGATGAATGACAAAGGGTATTCTAAAAGTGAATATAGCCTCGGTGACGTATCCGATTTCAGCTTTATTAAATAAAAAATATTAAACACAATACTTTATGCAAAGACATTTCACAAAAAGAAATGTTTTTTCATTTTGCCGGAAAACCAGAAAAAATTCACATTTCCTAATATGCTAAGGAAAAATAATCTCTTTAAACTTGATGACTAATAAAGTATAATGTATTTAGAAGATTGATGCCGAGGTGTGAAGAAATGTATCTGAGCGACAGAAAAAATAAAATAATTTCTGAGCTTTTGCATAATGACAGCTGCATTACTGGGCAATATCTGGCAAATGTTGCTGGAGTGACATCCAGAACCATAAGAGCAGATGTAAGCGAACTGAACAAAGAGCTGGCAGATGACAAAATTGAGATACTTTCCTTTACAGGGAAAGGATATTTCATACCAAAGGAAAGCAAGAAGAAAGCAAGAGATCTTATTGATTTGGAACAGAGCTACAGAGTTCCAATAATGCCGGAAAACAGAGTGGAGCATATAATAAGACAGCTTTTGATTAATCCTCATGGAGTATCCAAGGAAAAGATATCGAAGCAGCTATATGTAAGCAAATCTACCCTAGACAGAGATTTTTCTAAAGTTGAGCAAAAACTAAAAGAGAAACATGTCAATTTAGCTAAGAAAACTGAAGACGTATTTTGCATATCTGGTGATGAAAACAAACTAAGAAAAATATATAAAGATTTTTTCTCTAGTTCTGCAAATACATACTATTCAGAAAAAAAAGAGCTAAGCGAAAGTATAAATTTAAGGCTTGAAGAAGCAAATAAGATAATTCGTGATGCAGCGGAAAAGCACCGCGTTAATCTATCAGGAGATGAATTTACTGCAGTTAGTTTATTTTTGGCAATAACCTTTTTCAGAATATCAGAAGGATTTGGAATAGAAAAATTTTCTGAGAAGAAAAAATATATTGATGAATTCTTGGAAGAAATTATAAATATTTCTCGTGGAGAGATAGATATAGATAACATAGAGAGTGAATTTATTAGATATAATCTAGGCAGAATAGTCTATGGAAATGTGTGCGGCGAAGGCAGAGGCGAAATTGAGGAAACAGTAGAAAAAGCAATAGAAAATGTCAGCTTTACTTTTGAATATGATTTTTCATCAGAAACTAAGGAAAAGCTGACAAATATACTGTGCAAGAATTCAATTATCAGTTCCAGCGAATATTTTTTAGATGATATAAAAAGAGAATATCCTATGGCTTTTGAAATGTCTGCAAGCTTCACAAACTATATGAAGAGCGAGGAACATTTTAATATAAGTGATGATGTTTTAACTGATATAGTTCTGCTTTTTGCATGTGAAATGGAAAAGGACGCGCTAAAGGAAGAAAGAAAAAAAAGAGACATAATAGTAATATGCCAGTCCGGTACAGTGGCAAGTGAACTTCTAGAAGTGAAAATAAAGAGATATTTTCCTGAATTTAATATACTAGGTTTCTTTCCTCCTTTTGATATTGACAAGGGCATCATTCAAAAACCAGATATTATCATTTCAACAGTTACGACAGAAAGTGATGATATACCAATAGTAATAATTAGCCCTTTGCTTAAAGACTATGATGTGCTGAAAATAAATACAGTAATTAGGCAGATAGAGCATAGTGAGAATATTAGCTATGAATTTATAAATTTGTTCAAAGAGACACTTTTCGTAAGGGACATGGAGGCCTTTGACAAATACGAGGCAATTAAAAAGCTATATGATACGATGCATAAAAGCGGATATGCAAATGATACATATTTTCAAGCAGTTTTGGAGAGAGAAAAAATTTCCGCTACGGCATTGGGAAACATGGTGGCGGTACCGCATGCTATAAATGCAAACATTGGCGAAAATGTTGCGGCAATAGGAATATTAAAAAAACCGGTAGAGTGGAGCGGAGAAAAGGTACAGCTAGTATTTCTGATAAATATAGGCAATACAAAGGACAACAATGTTAAGCAGATATTTAGAAGTTTCTTTGATGTTATTAGTGCAGGTGGAAAAGTGGAAAGACTTATAAAGTCAAAAAACTATTATGAATTTATAAAGAGAATTAATCAATAGGAGGGAATAAATGAACTTAGGCAAAATGATGAGCAAGAATATGGTGGATTTGCAGCTCAATGCATCAAATAAACGTGATGCAATAATACAGATGTCGAATATGCTCTTTGAGGAGGGCAGGATTAGTTCAAGGGCGATGTTTATAGAGGATGTATATAAAAGAGAAGAGCTAGAAACCACAAATATGGATATGGGTGTTGCAATCCCCCATAGTAAATCTTCGGCTATTAAAAAGACAACCGTTGCATTGGCTAGACTGAGCAAAGAAATATCATGGGAAGATTTTGGTGAGCCTGTTAAGATAATATTTATGCTGGCGGTTTCTCCCAACGATAAGGGAACAGAACACTTAGAGATTATATCGAAAATTGCAGAACTATTAATTGACGAAAAATTTCTTCGCATGCTCAATAGAACAAGAAACGTAAATAAGCTATTAAGAAGAATAAATAAACTGGTGGGTAAATAAAGATGAAAATTATAGCACTTACTTCATGCCCTGTTGGCATGGCGCATACATATATGTCAGCAGCAGCCTTAAAAAAATTTGCAAAAAAAATGAAACATGAAATGAAGGTGGAAACACAGGGTGCAATGGGAATAAGAGACAGGCTGACTCCAGAAGATATTGCTAATGCAGATGTATTTATTTTGGCTGCAGACGGCGGAGTGCAGGAACTGGAGAGATTTGAGAATGTGCCTACCTATGAAACAACAACAAGCAAGGCTATTAGGAAAACTGTTAAAGTGATTAATGAAGCATTAGCTTCAATAAAATAAATAAAGCGGAGGAATATATGAGCAAGAAAGAGAGTTTTTTTGGGGATGTAAGAAAACATCTGATGAGCGGCGTTTCATTCATGTTGCCTGTAATTATCGTTTATGCATTTTTTATGCTGCTAGGTCAGATTCCTGGACCTTTAGGGGAACTGTGTGCCAACCTGAGTGAACTGGCAAAAACATTTATAGGACCTATACTTGGTGCCTACATTGCGTATTCTATAGTTGGAAAGCTGGCACTTGCACCAACATTTATAGTTGGGCTGCTATCCGAACAAATGGGAATGGGATTTATCGGCGGTTTGATAGTTGGTCTATTGATGGGTTATATAATCAAGCTATTAAAGGTGATTGCAGGTAAATTCAAACAAGGCCAGCTAAATGACATTTTAACATCTTACATTGTGGTTCCAATTGTAGCTACTTTGGCAGGTGGAGCACTGGTTTATTTCCTTATAGCTAATCCTGTAATCGCAGGACTTGAATCAGCATATAAATGGCTGGAATCAATGAGCACAGGAAATGCTGTGCTATTAGCAGCAATCTTAGGAGCAATGATCGCATTCGATATGGGCGGACCTGTTAATAAAGTAGCATATACTTTTGCTTTAGCAGCATCTACAGAGGGTCTTTATCATGTAGTAGCACCTGTATTGGTCGCGATTACAATCCCTGTTTTGGCTGTTGGTCTTTCCACAATTATTTTCAAGAAGAACTATGATGAAGACGAAAGAATAGCAGGAAAAACAGCACTGTTTATGAGTATATTTGGATTCACAGAAGGTGCTATACCATTTGCTGTTATAAATCCTTTCAGAGTGATACCTGCATTCATGGTAGGTAGTGCAGCAGGTGCAGCATTGGCAGCGATTGTGGGGCTATATAACACATCTATTATGCCTTCTCTAATGGGACTATTCCTTGGCTCTGAAACTGTTGGCAATGGTCTTTTGTATGTACTGTGCCATGTAGTTGGCGTAGTGGTTACAATTGCTATGCTATTGCTTCTGCACAAAAAAGAAGACGACGAACTAGAATTAGAAGAAGAATAATACAGGACATTTGGAGGTAGTGGTTTGAAAATTCATATCGTTTCACATACCCACTGGGATAGAGAGTGGTATAGACCTTTTCAGTATTTCAATGTCAGATTGAGTTATTTCTTTGACAACTTATTTGATATTATTGAAAATGATGAAGAGTACAAGTGCTTCATGCTGGATGGTCAAATGGTGATGATTGAAGATTATTTGAACCTGAAGCCCCAGAACAAAGAAAAAATAAAAAAATTAACACAGCAGGGCAGGCTCATCATTGGCCCATGGTATTCACAGCCGGATGAGTTTGCACCTGATGGTGAATCGCTTATCAGAAATTTGCTGATAGGAACGAACATGGCAAAAGAATATGGAAACTATATGAGAGTAGGGTATCTGCCTGATTCATTTGGGCAGAGTGCGCAAATGCCGCATATACTGAAAGGCAGCGGTATAGACAAAGCGTGTATGATGCGTGGTGTGCCGGCGGACAGGATAGAGGGTACTGAATTTAATTGGATTGGGCTAAACGGCGACAGAGTTTTTGCGTCTGCATTGGTAACTGGATATTCAAACGGAATGTTTTTGCCGGAGAATAATTTGTCTATCGATATGAGAATGAAAAAGATTATTCATAATTTAAAAAAAGCAGGAAGCAAGAATAATTTATTGGTTTTAAACGGCGTAGACCACCAGTTTGCACAGCCGCAGATAGCAAAATATATTAAATCAAAAGGCAAAGATAAATATGTGCATACTACACTAGAAAAATATTTGGAGTGTGCTAAAAAAGAAAGCGGAGATATTGTAGAGATTGAGGGCGAGCTGATATCCCCTGTGACCAATAGGGTGCATACAAGCATTGCGTCATCAAGAATGTATCAAAAAACAAAAAACAGAACAATGGAAGCATTGCTAGAAAAAAGCGTAGAGCCAATTTGCACACTTTCATGGATGTATGGTGCGGAATATCCAACAGAAATAATAAATAGTGCTTGGAAAAAGATGTTTATGAATCAAGCACATGATAGCATATGCGGGTGCTGCACTGATGAAGTGCACAAAGAGATAGACCAAAGATTTGCAGACATCGATAACATTGGAAGTACAATATACAAAATGCATTCTAGGGCAATATCTGCAGTATCAGCAGGAGATAGGCTATCGCTGGTTGTTTACAACAATTCTATGATAAAGGGCATTCATCATGTAAATGCTACGATATTTGTAGAAAAGAAAAACTTTAAGTTAATTGATGAAAATGGCAATGAGATTGAATACTCTATATATAAAAGTGAGGAATTCGATGCAGCAACTATGAGCATATGGTCTTTATATCTGGATACACCATGTATTGTTCAAAAGGCAGAGATTTCATTCGATTTGGAATTTGATTTTAATTATGGATATAAAAAAATAAAAATAGTAGAAGGCGAAAAGCCAAGCATAGAAACAAAAGGAAAAATTTCTGAAACCAGAGAGATTGAAAATAAATTTTCAAAAATAATGATTAATTCAAACGGAACTTTTAATCTTTTTGATAAGCAAAGCAATAGAGAATATAAAAATCTAAACTTACTAGAAGACTGTGGCGACGAGGGCGACACATATAATTATTCACCTGTAAAAAACGACAAAGTATTTACAAATGAAAACACAGATGGGTGCGAGATTCAGGTGGAAGAATACGCAAACAAAACAATAGCTATTTTAAAATATGAAATGCAAGTACCGGAAGGACTAACAGATGACTGGCAAGGCAGAAGCAAAAAAATGGTGTCTCAGAAAATAGAAACGAAAATAACTCTCTATAAAAATATTAAGAGGATAGATATAAGAACAAAAATAGAAAACAAGGCAAAAGATCATAGAATAAGAGTAATATTCCCAACGGGGATATCCAGCAAATATTCATATGCAGAAACACAATTTGGAATCATTAAAAGATGTAATAGAATTGAAGATGCAGAAAACTGGGAAGAAAAGAAA
Source organism: Eubacteriales bacterium (assembly GCA_040883315.1). Classification (GTDB taxonomy): domain Bacteria; phylum Bacillota; class Clostridia; order Christensenellales; family UMGS416; genus JAFGUF01. Next base: position 29,126 of record JBFLKU010000016.1, on the reverse strand, counting down.
TGGCATGAAAAACCACTGCCTATATATTCGAATCAAAAGTTCGTAGATATAAATGATGGGAATGTAGGGCTGGCAGTATTGAATAGAGGGCTTACGGAATATGAAATATATACGGAAAAAGACCATGCTATTGCCGTCACGCTAGTAAGAGGCGTGGGCTACATGGGCAAAGCTGACCTGGCAGTGAGACCCGGAAGACCATCAGGCGTTAATTTAGCCACTCCAGATGCACAATGTATAGGGGAGATAGTATCTGAATATAGCATATTTGCGCACGCAGGCACAGTGGACGAGGCGCAGGTAGCAAAGCATGCAGCAGCATACAATTGTCCGCCGGATGCTGTACAGAGCAGCATAAGGCTGAGTGCAATTGAGAAGAAATTTGGTCACATGATAAATTTATTTGATGTACAGAGGCTTCAGAACAGAGTAGAAGATAGACTTTCTGAAATGGCGAAATCTGACTATGGAATGATTGATATTGATAACGAGAACATTATTATTGCAGCAATAAAAAAGGCTGAAAACGAAGAGGCAATAATTTTAAGAGTATATAACTCTATTGCCGAAAATGCCGAGTCTGCAGTAATTAATATAAATTGCAAATTTGAAAAAGCATATATATGTGATTTTATGGAAAATGATATTGAGGAAGTTGAAACCGACGGGCAGATAATTCGTACAGGTATTATTAGGGGTTATACTGCACAGACATACAAAATTATTTTGTAGCATAGGAGCAAAAAAATGGTAAGCGAGAAAATTGTAATTAAATGCAAAGTAGGACTTCATGCAAGACCAGCATCTTTGTTTGTTAAAGAAGCTAAAATGTATGCAAGCACTATTAGAGTGAAACAGGACGGAAAAGATATAAACGGAAAGTCTATTCTGGAAGTTTTGACATTGGGTGCAACATGCGGATCGGTTGTTGAGATTGTGGCAAGTGGCAATGATGAAAAAAAGGCTTTGGAAGCTTTAAAGGAAATAGTAAGCAGAGATGATATATAAATAGGGAGAGAATATGATTAAAGGAATACCAATATCTCAGGGTTTTGCAGCTGCAAATGCATTTGTTTATCAAAAACGTGTCCTCAGGTTTGAAGAAAATCTTGTAGAGGACTATTCTGCGGAGCTGGAAAAGCTGAAAGCGGCTATAGTCGCAAGCATTGACCAGATTGACCACATTATTAATAATGCATGTGCGGGTGATGACGAGAAACAGGCAATAATGACTGCACAAATAGAGATGTTGGAAGATGAATCCTTTATAAGCATGGCAGAGGAGCTGATTGAGGAAAACAAACAAAATGCAGAGAGTGCAATTAGCAAAGCATGTCAGCATTTTTATGAACTGTTTAGTAATATAGATGATGAATATTTGAAGGCGAGAGCCCTAGATTTGCAGGATGTTACAAACAGGGTGCTAGAGAACCTGATATATGGTGACTATACATCAAACCTTGAATTGAAGGATAGGTGCATTGTTGTAGCATACGAGCTGACGCCATCTGAAACTGTACAGCTAGACAGAGATAAAGTGGCGGGAATAATAACAGAAATAGGAACAAGAACATCTCATGTTGCAATAGTTGCAAAAGCCATGGGAGTGCCTTTGATTTCGCAGATTAAAGATATTTTCCAGTCCATACATACAGATGATTTTATTGCAATGAACGCAGTAGATGGTATAGTTTATGTTAATCCAAATGAAAAGGATATTGACAGACTGCAAAAGAAAGCAGATGAATTTGAAAAGAACATAAAAGAGCTGGAGAAATACAAAGGACAAAAGACCCGAACCAAAAGCGGTAAAATCGTGCAACTATTTGCAAATATTGCAGGAAGCGAAGAAGCATCATCAGCTATGCTGAATGATGCAGAAGGCATTGGGCTATTTCGCACAGAGTTTTTATATATGAACCGTGACACTTTGCCTACAGAAGAAGAACAATATGTGCAATATAAAAGTGTTCTGGAGACCATGGAAAACAAAACTGTGATAGTTCGCACTTTGGATATTGGCGGCGATAAGCAGACGGCATGTATAGAATTTGATAAAGAAGAAAATCCGTTTTTAGGAAACAGAGCAATAAGACTCTGCTTGGAAGAAAAAGAAATGTTTTCTGCGCAGCTGCGTGCATTGCTGCGAGCTAGTATCTTTGGTAAACTGAAAATAATGTTTCCTATGATAGCCTGCATAGAAGAGCTATTGGAAGCGAAGAAAATATTAATTGAGACAATGCGAGAACTAAGCGGAAAAAATATTGATTTTGATAAAAATATTAAAATAGGAATGATGATAGAAACACCTGCATCAGTTATTATGGCAGAGGACTTTGCGACAGAAGTGGATTTTTTCTCTATAGGAACCAATGACCTGCTTCAGTATGCGGCGGCAGCCGACAGAAACAACACAAAAGTAGCATATTTAAATTCAGATAAAAATCCTGTGATTTGGAAAATGATATCACGGGTGATAAAAACAGCACATAAGCACAATATAGAAGTAGGAGTCTGCGGCGAGCTGGCAAACACACCGGCAAATTCATGCATTCTGACTGCTATGGGCATAGATGAGCTAAGTGTTTCACCTGCAAATATATTATCAACACGAAGTGCAATTATCAACATGGATGAAGAACAAACACTGAAAAAATTGACTGATATAGTCAATGCAAAGACTATGGTTGAAGTATATAATATTTTAAAGTAATATATAAAAACTATATTATAAGATAGCTTTAATGTTTATATGCACAGTTATTTATTGATATATTCGCATTTGTTTACTTGGCGATAGATTACTATTAGAGATTCCTATTTGTTTTCTAATCAACTATCGCTAGGACTGGTCACAAAGCTCCGTAATTGTTGCTCGTCCAAGCAGCACGGCTTTCGCGTAGCAAAATATATTCTTAAAGATAAATTTTTTATATGATACAAAATTTTTATAGTACCAATTCCATATTTCTTAGTAATAAACAGCAAAATGAAATTTATCACTTTCATTGCCTAAGAACAAGCAGTGAATATCATATTGCGTATGAAAATTTAAAGTACGAGGCATATATGATTTTTCGTAATTATATTTATAATCGTTTGTGTATACTGGCGTTTCTATACTTGCTAATTCTAAAAAAGGAAATAATCTATTTTATTAGTATCAGCTAAAGGTTTTGAACCCTTACCTGTACCTAGCTGGATACATTGACCAAAACAATCATAACAATTAAACCATCCAATTATAAAAGCTCGTTTACCTTTATTTCCTTCGTTTATTTCTTCATTTAGCCAATTAAAATCTGCTTGAATTGGATCCCATCGAAGTCCTTGAGTATATGCACCAGAAGCGTTAAGTGCACCGCTATCTGTTGATTTCTTGCTTCGCAAGACCAGAGTGCTTCGCATCCTAATCAACTATCGCTGGGCTATCGCGTGGAAAAATAAAATAGCGATGTTTCGTAGAAACATCGCTTTGGCGGAGAAGGGGGATTAATACCGAAACTTTTTTGCTAGTATAATATTATGAAATTTAGCCCTTGATAAGGGTTTTTTTAGTGCCAAAATAAAAAAACACGAACAAGGAGCAAAAAAACATGAAAAATACTCAAATTATCGCAGTTGCAAATCAGAAAGGCGGAGTAGGTAAAACAACTACTGCAATTAATTTAGGAACAAGCCTTGCTAGACATGGAAGGAAAGTACTCATTGTAGATTTAGACCCTCAGGCAAATTCAACGATGTGTATGGGTTTCCAAAATCCTGATGAAATACCCTACACAATAACAAATGTTTATGATGAATACATCAATGATAGTATTACTTTAAAGAAAGAGGATTATGTTCGTCATAATGAAGGCTGTGATTTAATACCTTCTTCTATTCAATTAGCAGGTATTGAACCATCACTAATTAATGCAATGAGCAGAGAAAGCATCCTAAAAACAATTCTCAGTGACTATAAAAATGAATATGATTATATTCTTATAGATTGTATGCCATCTCTTGGAATGCTTACTATTAATGCATTAGTAGCAGCCACCTATGTACTGATACCAGTACAAGCACATTATTTGAGTGCTAAAGGACTAGAAATGCTTATTAGTACAATAAGCAAAGTAAAGAGAAAGATAAATCCGGAAATTGAATTCATGGGTATATTGGTTACTATGTACAATGAAAGACTTAACTTTACTAAAGCTATAATGGAACAACTTGAAAAAGCATACGGTACTAATATCACAATATTTGAAAATAAAATACCTCAGTCTGTAAAAGCGGTTGAACATACAGCATCAGGAAACTCAATATATGTATTTGACCCTAAATGCAAAGTAGCTCAAGCATATGATGCATTTGCAAAAGAGGTGTTAAACCATGGCTAAGAATACTGCACCACAATTGAAAGGATTTGATGATTTATTTAATCTAAATGATAATACTAATCAAGAAAAGACCCTACCGTCGAATATTGCGATAGACAGATTAAAGCCATTTAGCAAACATCCTTTCAAGGGTTATTCAACTGATAAACTTCAAAGCTTGGCTGAAAGCATAAAAGAGCAGGGAGTAATTGTACCTGTACTTGTTAGACCGATTGAACATAAGGATTATGATTATGAGATAATAGCGGGTCATAATCGAGTTGAAGGTTCTAAGCTAGCAGGGAATAGAAATATTCCCTGCATGATTCGTGAAATGGATGATGAAACTGCAATTATACTTATGGTTGATAGTAATCTTCAGCAAAGAGAAACTGTTTTGCCCAGTGAGAAGGCATGGGCCTATAAGTATAAACTTGATGCAATGAAAACCCAAGGAAAACGTAATGATCTAACTTCCCGACAACTTGTCGGGAAGTTAGAAATAACAGACGTTATTGGTGAAAATAATAATGAAAGTGGCAGGCAAGTACAAAGATTTATCTGTTTAACCAAACTTATTCCTGAATTACTTGAAAAACTTGATGAGCGAAAAATTAGCTTTGTCCCTGCTGTTGAAATATCTTATTTAAAAAAACAGGAGCAGAAAGACTTGTTCTCAATATTATCTAGAGAAGAAAGGTTTGGAATACCATTGAAACAAGCTACACTATTGAAAGGCATAAGCAGAAATGGTGTGCTAACATATGAGAAGATAGATAAGATAATTGTTAAGGGAATAAAGGATAGGCCGAAGAGCTTTAAAGTACCTTACAAAAAGGTAGGTAACTTTTTTTCGCCAGATACTACACCGAAGGAATTTGAGGATACTATTGTTAAGGCTTTGGAGTTATGGTTTAGTAAACGTAATAAAGAATCAGAGGAAGCAATAGAAATAAGCAATGAAAATAGTGGTAGGTGAGTAATAAGAAATATAGATTTATGAAATAAATATAATATGGTAAAATAAAAAAAATACATTTTGTGAGGAAAGAATGAAAAGCAAAAGTAAAATATTTATAGCAATATTAGCAGCTGCACTATATGGTATAAGTGCTCCTGCATCAAAATTGTTACTTGACTATATCAATCCTCTTTTTATGGCAGCTCTTTTATATATCGGAGCTGGCTTGGGTATGTGGGTATACTTTTCAATTAATAAAATTATTACTAAGCAAAAATCAGAAGCAAATCTTTCGAAAAAAGAGATACCATATATAATCGCTATGGTTCTTCTTGATATAATAGCTCCCATATTGCTGCTATTAGGCCTTCAAAGAACTACCGCAGGAACAGCATCATTATTAAATAATTTCGAAATTGTAGCAACATCTATGATTGCCCTAGTTGTTTTTAAGGAGTCTATAGGCAAAAGACAGTGGATAGCAATGGCTCTGATCATTATAGCCAGTGCGATTTTAACATTTGGTGCAAATGATAGTTTCTCGCTTTCATTTGGTTCAATTTTTATTTTACTTGCATGTTTAAGCTGGGGATTTGAGAATAACTGCACAAGGCAATTATCTTTAAAAGACCCTGTACAGATAGTAATAATAAAAGGATTCGGTTCAGGTATTGGTGCACTTATTGTATGTGCAGTGTGGGGTGAATTCACCACAGATATATTCTATATTCTATGTGCACTGATATTAGGATTTGTAGCATATGGACTAAGTATTTTGTTTTACATATTTGCTCAGCGAAGCTTGGGTGCAGCAAGAACCAGCATATATTACTCAATAGCACCATTTATAGGAGTATTGCTATCATGGCTGATTCTGAAAGAAAAAATTACCGCTAATTTTCTTGTTGCATTGTCAATAATGATTTTTGCTACATACTTCATGATTACTGAGTTGCACAGCCATAAACATGTTCATAAAACAATAACTCATAATCACAAACACAGGCATGATGACGAACACCATAATCACACACATGATGGAATTATAGAAGGATATCATTCACATGAGCATACACACGAAGAAGTGGAACATTCACACAGTCATTATCCGGATGAGCATCACAGACATGAACATTAGAAGCAAACAACCCATCAAATAATAAGATGGGTTGAACTATAGTTATCATGTTTTTGAAGATCATAATGATATTCTTAATTGTATTCTCATGACCATTACTATCTGAGCCATGTATAATTTAAAACGATATAAACAATATATATTAAAAACAGTACAGACCCTTCAAGCTTTGTAATCCTTTCATTCTTACCTCTGGTAAATAGTCTGAAAACAAATAGAATTATAAGCATAGTTGGTATCTGAAGCTTATAGAAATCAACAGGAACATCCAGGCCGCCGTGCGTTACTGCAGCAGCACTACCGACAACAAATAGAACGTTTAGGATATCCGCACCTACAATATTTCCGACAGCTAATTCACCATGACCTTTTCTTACGGCGGTAATTGCAGTAACTAGTTCAGGCAGGCTAGTACCGAGCGCAACTAATGTAGCAGCAATAATACTTTGTGGTATCCCGATGCGAATTGCGGTTATTTCAACAGAAGGGATTAGTATTTTAGATGAAGCAATAACAAGAAACACACCTCCGAATAATTGTATTATTTGCAGTATGATAGGTCTCTTTTCTTCGACTAAAACATCTGAAGGAATGTTGCTGTTAGACTGATTGGAATTTGTAACAGTAGTATCAGGAGGATTACTAGTGACAGTATTTCGTGTCCACCTGATAGAGAAATATATATAAACAATAAGTAGGGCAATGAAGAGCAGTCCAATCCATTGGCTTATATTTCCGTGGCTGTTTGAAAGGAATGGTATACATACAATAACAAGTAAAACGCCTGCTGCAATCTGTATTCTTCCTTGCCGCTTTACAATTATTCTGTCTACTGGCAAGTAACCTATTAACGCTGCAAGACCGATAATCAAACCCGTATCAGCGATAATTGAGCCAATGGCATTACCAAGCGCTAAATCTGGATTGCCTTTTAAAGCAGCAAATACAGAAACTGTTGCTTCTGGCAGAGTAGTACCTAGTGATACAATAGTAGCTCCTATAATCATTTTAGGAACTCCCCAGTGAATTGATAGGCTGACAGCTTTATCTACTAATATATCTGCACCTTTACTTAAAACATAAAGCATAGCTGCTATTACAAGTGCAATGGCTACAGTAGGAAAGGCACTTAGAAAATTATATATTAATGCATCCATTATTAAATCTCCATTCTAATATTCATAAAATAAAAAGACCCAACACAGAAAAATTACTGTGTTGAGTCTCACAAGACATTGTCATTAAAGCCGAGAAACAAGTTTCTGAGATGACGACTTTAATCCCTTAGAAAGGTTAGTTACTCCCTCAAACAATTAGTATTATATATAAATATATTTGTTTGTCAATGCTTTTTTATGAGTTTTGCATTTTCAATAGAATCATAATGGAATATCGAATCAGCATCTACTGGATAATTTAACTAATGACAAAGTACTCAATTTATTAATCTTTACAAAATATGATTAGTGTAGCATGCTACAATCTAATTATCATAAATCCAAGGTTTAGATAACCAAAAACAATAAAGGATACAGTCATGTATAATTCGAATAAAGTAAGGATAATGCAAAGAACGATAGTAACCATTCGCTCTCTTTTTTTGAAAAGTAGTGAGATAAAATAGAAAACCAAGACTCCACAAATACCGCCAAATGTATTTAATACTAAATCAGTTATATCACTGCGGCCAATTGCTAAAACAAATTGTACAGATTCAAGTATAAAGCTAATAATAATGATAACAGCAAGCTTCATGAACATCCAGCCTTTCTTATAAGCAGCGAGATAGAAACCAAGAGGCATAAAGACTGCTATATTAAATTGCATCTCCCATGATGTGTTATTATTAAACGGATGAAGATTGATTGTTCGCTGTGCTTCGCTTCCGATAAATGGCATTCCGCATTTCCAAAGTATTGCCCAAACTAGAAACAGTAAGTAAGCAATACCCATACCTAAAATCAAATTGTTGCATAAGTTGTTTTCTGCTTGATTGGTTGTATTTTTCATGTACCTCTCCTAATGAGTATGTATGATTTTTTCTTACATTTCAGCAAATCAGATTTAAATACACTATTACTATTCGTTCTATGTATTTTTACACTTCATAAATAATAGCACATAATAGAGACTTAGCACAGATTTATTATTTTTATTTGATGAATGATAATACTGTTATATAAATTATTATATTATGAATAGAGCTGTGAACTGTAATAAAAAAATTAATCTTTAATAAGTTATTAAAAATTGATACAATAAGATAAAAGAATTCTGCTAATCCGTATTAAAAGGAGAAACATATGAATCTCAAAAAATATGAATTCGAGGCTGAAATTATAAAAGTACCTGACATTAATGGTGCGTATATCGAGATACCTTTTGACGTAAAAGCTGAATTTGGCAAAGGCAGAGTGCCCGTTATTGCTACGTTCGATGATGAAGAATATGAGGGAAGCCTTGTAAGGATGAAAACTACGTGCCATATTATAGGTATAAGAAAAGAACTCCGTGAGAAAATCGGGAAACAACCCGGAGACATAATTAAGGTGACAATTAAGGAAAGAGAAAGGTAATGCGTAATGTGGAAATGCCCTAATTGCGGACGAGAATTTAAAAATACAAACCAAGACCATTTCTGCGGTGAGCCCCCTAAAACTATAGATGATTATATTGCGTTAGAGTCCGAGGATGTTCAGCAGATATTAAATAAAGTCAGAAATACACTAAGGGATGTACTTCCAGATGCAATAGAAAAGATATCATGGAGAATGCCGACTTATTGGAAAAATCATAATATCATTCACTTTGCTTCATTTAAGAATCATTTAGGAATATATCCCGGGCCTTTAGCAATTGAGCATTTTGCTGATAAATTGAAGAATTATAAGACCAGCAAAGGAGCAATTCAATTCCAATACTCTGAACCAATACCATATGAATTGATTGCAGAGATAGCAAAATGGTGTTATGCCACAGGAAATCATCACTGATAAAGGATTATTCATGACAAAATTACGAAAAATGTTAAGCGATTGGCAGGCACCATATATTCAATCGCTTATGAGATTAATAGAAACACAAAGTAAAGAAACACTAGCGAACTGGGCAATAGATTACTCAACAAAAGTCCTATTACCTGTATGGAGTAAATACTACCCTAAAGATAAACGTCCCCATGATGCTCTGGATGCTGCACGTGAATGGCTGACAGGTGATATAAAATTACCACAAGCAAAAGCAAAAATACTAGAGTGCCATGCAGCGGCAAGAGAAGCGGAGGGAAATCCTGCAGCACAGGCATCAGCTAGAGCGATTGGCCAATGTGCATCTACAATACATTCTGCCAGGCACTGTATAGGACTTGCTTTTTATGGCGCACTTGCGGTTGTTTATAATCAGCTTGGTACAGATTTGCCATGGGAAGTAATAGAAAAATGTGCAGCCGAGGAATGCAGCCGGATGGAGGATGCGTTACGCAAAGTTGCTATATTAAATGACCCAAACCCAGCAAAAATAGACTGGAAATGTTGAATATTAACAAATACTGAACTTAATAGAGGAGTAAATAATGAAAGTTTTGAAAATTGAATGGAAACACATATCAGTAGATGGAGATACATGTGACCGCTGCTATGATACCGGCGAGAATTTAGCAAATGAAGTAAAAAGATTAAAACGATCTTTTGAACCGAAGGGTATATCTATAGAAATGAAGGACACGATTATAGATGAATCCCAAGTTAAGCAGTCAAATACAATACTATTTAATGATATTCCTATTGAAGAGATATTGGATATTAAAATTTCAGATAATTATTGTGAATCATGCTCAAATATTATAGGGAAAGAAACTTATTGCAGAACAGTGGAATTTGAAGGTTCTGAATATGAAGAAATTCCTGCAAAAGCTATACGCCAAGCTGCATATAAAGTTTTAGGTTTTGATGATTCGAATAAGAAACCAGACTCAAATGGTTGCTGTTGCGGGAATAGTAATTGCTGTAATTAAATAGGCAAATCAATCCCAATCAAGTAATCGCTTTTCGCCTTCAATTGATTTAATATCATTAATTTCTTGTACTACTTCTAAAGTGCCTTTGTATTCGCCTTTAGAATTCCTAAGACAGATATACTTAATTAACACTGTAAATCCTTTAACGTTTATCCAGAAGGTAGCTATATCTTTTTCATTATTCTTAAAAGAAGCTAATATTTTTTCGACGATATGAACGCTTTTAGGCGGATGGCAGTTGCGAACGTTTCTACCGATTGCAGCTTTGGATCTTGGAAAAATCCTATTTTCGGGATTAGAGAAATATGCTACTTCGTCTTTTTCGTTAACATAAGTAATATCAAGAGGCAATGCGTTTAGCATGAGTGATAGTTGTTCAAAATTAAGTAGTCCTGTATCGGTAATGAATATATTTGAAATAGAATTAATAGTATTGTCAGATTGTTTATTATCTATAATTTCTTTGTGAGGTGGCTCAATATAAGGAAAACCATAATCAAAACTTTGATTATGCATTTCACTGAATTCATAGTCAGAGAGGAATTTTACAGCAGATGGGAACAGTATTAATTCCTGTTTTTGAACCAAGCCAAATAATTTGAAATATAATTGAGCAATTTTTTGTTTTATTGTTTTATTATCATTGGAAGTATTAATATCATGTTCAATACTTTTGATTAAATTTCTTGTTTGATCGTGCAATGCCCAAAGAATTTGCAGGCCATCAAAGCGTTCATCTCTTTTTTCAAGATAGGGGAATAGTATATTTTCTAATTTTAGAAGATGGTCATTATAGTCCTTCATTTGTAAGATAAAATCAAGCAGCTTCTTATTATCAGATAATTTTTCTGTTTTGATAATCGATTTGAAATTATTAAGAATGTTTGCAAGAGCTTTATTTTCTTCATTTAGATAGTGAATAAACAAATAATTAACAGGTTCGGCTAATTTGTATTTGGACAATGACTCATAAAATACATTGATTAGTTTATCTACTATGGTAAGGATTTCATTCGGTGTAAGACCGTTTTTCAGCTGTTCATTCTGAATAAACATTAATTCCTGCGGAGTTATGGATTTAATATCGTCAAAGTATTTATTATATAATTCGGTGCCGTTTTCTTTATTGTAAATACCTGTGCAGTAATCATATAAATTCTGTAGCTTTTTATTCATGCATCTTACCAACCTTAATTATAACTTTAGTTTATTATATCATAGTTGATAATGTCTATTCACGCTAGTTTAATAATTAACGTTTTGAATAATTGATAGCTGACACAGGGCATACGTCAGAACAGTTTGTACACTGATGACAAAAATTTGCAGAAATAATAGCTTTATTATCTTCTTTTACTTCTATAGCATCTGACGGACAAACTTTTTCGCATTTTTTACAGCCAATACAAGATGATTTATTTACTTGTTTTGAAAAAAGTGCAAATCTTCCAAGAGTTTTTTGAAGAGCTCCGAATGGACAGATTAAATTGTGAAAAACTGCAGGTTTATATCTTAAAGTTACTAATACTGAAATAAATAACCAAATAAATAATATAGGAATATTTTGTTTAATCACCTTTTTAGATATAATAACTAATGCAATACTGGCTACAAGAAATATCCACGGGAATAAACCTTTACTTAACCATTTTGGAGAGTTGCTGCTTTGTACTTTAAGTTTTTTTGACACCCATTCAACTAGGATCATTACTGTGTTCATAGGGCAGGCATAGCCGCAGTACAATCTTCCAAAAAATATAGCTGCAATTAGGCTTACAAGAAAAAATACCAGCCAAAGCATCATATTGCCTTGAAGAGTTATTATGAGGAAAAGAGCTAAGAATATAATTCTAATTATTGTTGCAATCCATTTCATTATAGTGTCTCCTTAATAATATTAAACGGGATATTATTAGCAGAGTATTTTATGTATTTCGTCTTTATAAAATATCTTTGATAAAATCCTTTTCTTGATATGAACTTATTATAGAGATATAATGTAAAAAAAGGTGTTACCAAGGTAACTATGTGGTATTTATTTGTGGAAGAGTATAAAAAGTTATTAAACAATATTACCTTGCTTAAGGATGTTGACAAAGATTTTATTAAGGATTGTTTTAAAACAGGACAATTCAGAGTTAGTAAATACAATAAAAATACTATCGTTCATATAGAGAATGATAAGTGTGAAAAGTTTGAAATAATACTATCTGGTCGAGTTGTTGTTGAACGTCTGGATGAATCAGGCGGAATTCTAACTGTAGCAGAATTTTATGAAAATGATGTTTTAGGTGGGAATTTATTGTTTTCAAGTAATCCGCATTATCCGATGACTATTACTACAAAGCAGAAAACCATTGTCTTGGAAATCACAAAAGATATAATACTTAAACTGTGCAGCTGCAATAATGAATTTTTAAAAAAGTTTCTTGAATATGTATCTGATCATACAACAATGCTGAGTTTTAAAATAAAACAACATATGAATAAGACTATTAGAGAGAGCCTGTTGATATACTTAGAGCATGAAAGAATAAATCAGAATACTAATAAAATCAGGTTGAAGATGACCAAAAAGGAACTGGCGGAAAAGATAGGAGTTCAGCGGACCTCTTTATCAAGAGAATTGGCAAAGATGAAGAAAGATGGAATAATTGATTTTGATGCTGATTCAATTACAATATTACTTAAAGACAAGGAAGCTAATTAAATTATTAAAGGATTATGTATGCATAACGTTGGATGTTTAAATTGTAAAAACAATTTGTGTATTAGAAAAGTTTCAGTATTTAATACTCTCGAATACGAAGATATGCTGGAAATAGCTAGAATGATAGGACACAGAGAATATAAAAAGGGTGAGTTTTTATGTCACGAAGGCGATAAAACCTCAATGCTATTTGTTGTAAACAGCGGTAAAGTTAAGCTATCTAAGTTTAACATTGAAGGGAAAGAGCAAATTCTTAATATTATATCAGATGGTGAAATATTTGGTGAGTATTATTTGTTTATGGATTTTGAACCATACAATTTTTCTGCAATTGCTTTAACCGATGTGAAAATATGTACACTGGTTAAACAGGATATGGATTATATATTATTGAAATACCCTAAGATAAGTCATAAGATACTGCAGGAAGTATCGAAGAAGATGATAGGCGCAGAAAATCTAGCACAAAACCTTTCGACTATAAATACTGATAGTAAAGTGCACTACGTGTTGAAAGAATTAGCACAGAAATACGGAACTGAACATGAGAAAAAAATACGGCTTGAATTGCCGATAACCAGAGAAGAAATGGCGAATTATGCAGGCGTTACAAGAGAAACAATGAGCAGAAAATTAAGTGCTTTAGAACAAGAAGGGATAATTGAGACAGTAGGAAACAAAATAATCATAATTAATGATATTGAGTATTTGGAAGACTATTAATAAATGCTGAGTAAAATGTGAGTCATATCACATTTTATTTTTTTTGAGTTGTTTATACTTTAAGCATAACAAAAATAATTCTGAAAACAAACAGAATTTTAGGAAAGGATTTTTTAATAATGAAAATCAACTTAAAAAGCACTCTGGGAGAAATAGTATCATTATATCCAAATACTGCAAGCGTAATGAACAAGTATAAAATCGATTATTGCTGTGGAGGAAAAAATACATTAGAAAATGCTTTGTCAGAAAATTCTCTAAATTGTGAGAAAGTTGTTTCAGAACTGGAAAAAGAAGCTGAAGAAATCAAATTAGATAATATTACGAACTGGAATAATGAAAGCCTGTCTAAAATTGTAGATTATATTTTAGATAAGCACCACACATTTATGAAAAAGGCTTTGGAAGAGATCAATATATTGATGTTTAAAATATTGAAGGTTCATTATAATACCAACGGTGAGAGCCTGCTAGTTATACATAATCTATTTGGCCAACTGAAAACGGAGCTGGAAGAGCATCTTGTTAAAGAGGAAGAAAATCTATTTCCTTTAATTAAAGAGTATGAACTGAATGACAGAGAAGCAGATAAAAATTCAATATTAAAATTTATAGCTGAAACTGAGAGCGAACACGATAAAGCAGGAGATTTGTTTAAAGCACTTGAAGCAGCGACAAATGACTTTACTCCACCTGAAAATGCATGTGCATCATATATACGCACATTTAAGTTATTGGACGCTTTAGAGAAAGATACATTCAACCATATTCATATGGAAAACAGTATTTTATTTCCAAGAATCTAAGGTAAAAGGAGCGATGCTGTAATGGTAGCAATTAATCGAAATGACAAATTATATGATATAATTGTCTTATATCCTGAAGTAAAGGATATTATGGTGGGACTTGGTTTTAAGGATATTGTTAAGCCGGGTATGCTTCAAAGCATGGGTAAAATTATGACAATTGAAAAAGGGGCAAGAGCAAAGAATATCAGCTGGGAATTAGTATTTAATACATTTAAAGAACGTGGATATGAATTAATATAGGAGGTAGAAAAATGAGCGAATTAATTAACAACAGGAAACACAGACAGGAAAAGCTAAAAGAGCTTATAAAGAAATTACATGACGGTGCAGCTGTTGAAGAAGTACAGGAAGAATTCCATAAGCTAACCATTGGTGTAACTGCAACAGAAATAACAGAAATGGAACAGGCATTAGTAAATGAAGGCATGCCGGTTTCGGATATACAACGCTTATGCGATGTTCATGCAGCAGTATTTAAAGGCTCAATAGAGGATATTCATAACGATGAAGCTTATATTTCTCCTGATTTTGAGGAAGGGCATCCGGTACATACTTTTAAGCTGGAAAATAGAGCAATTGAGTCACTGATGCAAAATGAAGTGCAAAATTTATTAACTGCGTATTCTCAGAGCAAATCTACTGACAGCCAAAAGGTGCTTCTGAATTATTTGAAAAAGTTAGCAACTATAGATAATCACTACAAACGCAAAGAGAATCTACTGTTCCCTTACATGGAAAGATATGATATCACAGCACCACCGCAGGTTATGTGGGGTGTAGATGATGAAATCAGAGAAATGCTAAAAGGTGTAATATCTAAACTAGAAAAGGAAGCAACACCAGAAATAACAGAAGAAGTGAATGAGTTGACTAACCGGATAAACGAAATGATATTCAAGGAAGAAGAAATCATGTTTCCGATGATATTGGAGAAATTTACACAGGATGAGTGGATAGAAATAGAGAAGGCTGGTTCTGATATTGGCTATACGCTAATAGCGTCTGTTAAGCAATGGACGCCTCAAGATAAAAATGTCATAGATACAACCAAACCGGATGAGAACACAGCATTTGGTAATAGTATGACTGTTCAAAAAGACAGTTCTTCTAAGATACTCTTTGATGCCGGAAGTTTAACAGCAGAAGAGATAAATTCAATATTGAACACTGTACCTATTGATATGACTTTTGTAGGTGCTGATAATAGAGTTAAATACTTTACCCAAGGCAAGGAAAGAATATTTGAAAGACCTGTAACCATTATAGGAAGAGAAGTGAAGAACTGCCATCCACCCAAAAGTGTACACATCGTTGAGCAGATAGTTGAGGATTTAAAGTCAGGCAAAAAGGATAATGAAGATTTTTGGATTAAGATGGGAGATGTTTTTGTATACATTAGATATTTTGCAGTAAGGAACAAGAAGGGTGAATTTTTAGGAACACTTGAAATTTCACAAAACATTAAACCAATAATTGAGCTTGAAGGCGAAAAAAGGCTGATGTCTTAATTAACACTATAAATTTAGAAAGGAAAATATTATGGTTGAACAAATATTTAAATTATCTATATCTGATGATAAGGCAGTCGAAAAGGTTATATTTGATGAAAATATAAATTATATTCATATGGTTTTTAATAAAGGCGAAGGACTACCAAAGCATTATTCAAACTCAAATGTTTATATGACAGTTGTCAGAGGCAGACTATCTCTAGGCTTGAACGAACAGGAAGTTCATGAATATGATGCAGGCACTTTGCTAAAAATTCCTGTTAATACAAAAATGAATGTTGGAAATAGTCATGATAAAACTTTAGAATTAATTGTTGTTAAAGCTCCTGCTCCGCAGCAATAGGATGGAGAATAAAATGATTAAGTATATATGTAGACCGTGCGGATATATATATGACCCTACGGTAGGCGATCCGGATAGTGGAATACAACCAGGTACACCATTTGAAGATTTGCCATCAGATTGGGTTTGCCCGATTTGTTTTGTTGGTAAAGAAGAGTTTGAACCATTAAATGAATAGATAGGAGGAAAAACTATGGGAATGTTTTGTTATCAATGTCAGGAGACAGCAAAAGGAACCGGATGTACAATTAGAGGTGTCTGCGGCAAAACAGAAGAAGTTGCTAAACTTCAAGATTTGCTAATATACACACTAAAAGGGATTGCATACTTGGTGAAAAAAGCAAATGCAGAAATTACAGGCGAGATCAATTATCAGGTGATTAATAGCTTGTTTATGACGATTACTAATGCTAATTTTGACGATAATGCAATAGAAAATCAGATAAAGAAAATGCTAGCTTTACGTGATGAACTGCAATCTAAGGCTTCTGAAGTAAGCCTACATGATGCAGCTATCTACTTTGCAGACTCAAGAGAATCAATGCTGGATAAAGCTGAAAGTATTGGTGTTTTATCTACTGAAAATGAAGATATTCGCTCATTGCGTGAAATGATTACATATGGGCTAAAAGGAATGGCAGCGTACACAGAGCATGCTTATAATATAGGCAAAGAAGACAAGGAAATATATTCATATGTTCTTGAAGCTCTGGCTGCAACACTTGACGATAGCCTTACAGCAGACGATTTGGTTGCACTTACATTAAAGACAGGGGAATATGGCGTTAAGGCTATGGCTCTTTTGGACGACGCTAATACATCAAGGTATGGCAATCCAGAAATTACAAAAGTTAATATTGGTGTAAGAAAAAATCCAGCTATCCTTATTTCGGGGCATGACCTTACAGACTTGGAGCAATTACTAGAGCAGACAGAAGGCAGTGGAGTTGATGTATATACGCATAGTGAAATGCTGCCGGCTCATTATTATCCTGCTTTTAAAAAGTACGATAACTTTGCAGGAAATTATGGGAACGCATGGTGGAAACAGTTAGAAGAATTCGAATCTTTTAATGGGCCTATACTATTTACAACTAACTGCATAGTGCCACCTAGAAAAGACGAAATCAGGAAACGGATTTTTACTACAGGTTCTTCGGGCTATCCGGGATGTACGCATATAAATCCTGATAATAGCGGAAAGAAGGATTTTTCTGAAATCATTGCTATGGCAAAAGCACTTCCTGCCCCTGAAGAAATAGAAACAGGTAATATTATTGGTGGATTTGCACATAATCAGGTGTTTGCACTTGCTGATAAAATTGTTGAAGCCGTTAAGTCTGGAGCAATAAAGAAATTTTTCGTAATGGCAGGCTGCGATGGCCGAATGAAGTCTAGAGATTATTATACGCAGTTCGCAGAGAAACTGCCAAATGATACAGTAATTCTCACAGCAGGATGTGCAAAATATCGATATAATAAACTCCCTCTAGGCGACATAAATGGAATACCACGTGTACTTGATGCCGGTCAATGCAATGATTCATACTCCCTTGCTGTTATTGCTATGAAGCTAAAAGAAATATTTGAGCTAGAGGATATAAATGATCTGCCTTTAGTATATAATATTGCATGGTATGAACAAAAAGCTGTAATAGTTCTGTTGGCTCTGCTTTATCTTGGAGTAAAGAACATTCATCTTGGGCCTTCTTTACCGGGATTTCTTTCAGCTAATGTAGCAAATGTCTTGGTCGAGAAGTTTGGGATTGCTGGTATTGGGACAGTTGATGATGATATTGAGCTATTTATATAATATAGTCTATATTTTAATTAAGAATGATTGAATATTTAGAAAAATAAATTCAGTTCAGATTTTCGAGTTAATTTAGTCAGGAGTATAATAAAGTTATAGGAGGAGGTATGAACATGCGTTTATTAATTGGATTTGGAATTAGTTTAGCATTAATCCTTATTTCTTTACTATTAAAAATAGCAAGACTATTACATCTAACCATTCCTCTAGCATATATTGCTGTAGTAATAATTTTCTTCAACGACTGGTATATACAAAATATGACCTTAGCACATATAATATTGGTTGTTATGCTAATAGGCGTTATAGTCAGTTGGGTAGTAATAGGAATAAATAAGTTAAGAAACAAACAACTCGAAAGGAACAGAGCAGAGTTAGATGCAATCATCAATTCAGAAAGATTGTATTATAGGAAAATAGAACGGAACAACTAAATAACATGATAACACGTACATTAAACAGTCTAGCAATAGGCTGTTTTTTAATATCAATTTAAAGGAGGATACAGAATGAAAGGAACTGGAATTAATACTACAGAGAGGGGATGTTATGGAAGCATTAAAGCCAAATTATTACGCTATAATACCTGCTGATGTTAGATATGATAAACAATTAAGCAGCAGTGAAAAACTGCTCTACGCCGAAATAACAGCCTTAACGCATAAGGAGGGATACTGCTGGGCTACTAACGCATACTTCGCAGAATTATATAGCGTAGATAGAAGAACGATACAGCGATGGCTTGATAAGTTGAAGAAGTATAAATACATAAAAATTCAGCTTAAATATGTACGTGGAACGAAGCAAGTTGAGAGCCGAAAGATATGGATAAAGGATAGTAAATTTGATGTTATACCTAGTGACAATAATGCCACTACCCCTCATGGCATAAGCAGAATGTGACCCCGTGGCAAAAATGTCACTACCCCTGATGACAAAACCCTAGTGGCAAATATGCCATGACCTTATGACAAAAATGTCGTAGATAATATTAAATCATAATATTAAATATATTACATACTGAAAAAGAGAAAGATTTATAGATAAACTTTATATTAAATATAGAGTTTATTTTAGTTTTTAAGAAAGTTAGGTAAAAGAAAATGATAATAAGTATTGACCATGGATATGGATTAATTAAGACTCCACACTTCTCCTTCAAAACTGGTATTACAGAATACGATAATGAACCTTATACATCCAAGAATGTAGTTAAGTACAACGGTAAGTATTACGTCTGTGGCAGCGGTAGGCAATCTCTTGTAAGAGATAAAACTGTAGACGACAGTTATTACATTCTTACACTTATGGCTATTGCTAAAGAGATTGAGCACAGAGGATTGAATAGAAGAGCTGAAATAACGATAGCTGCAGGCTTACCACTTACCAGCTACGGCAGGGACAAAGAAAAGTTTATTCAATATTTAAAACGTTCTGCTTTTCAGCCTGTGAAGTTTTCATTTGAGAATAAGGATTATCGGATTGAAATAGCAAGAGTGTTATTGTACCCGCAAGGGTATTCAGCAGTAATAGAGGAGATACCAAACCTTAAGAATGAACCATCAATTATTGTATGCGACGTTGGAAGTTGGACAGTAGATGTAATGAGACTAGATAATGGTGTACCAAACGCAGATACCTGCAGAAGTCTGGAATTAGGAACTATCAGAATGGTAGATGAAATACTTGAACAGGTAAGGAGAGTTACAGGACTATCAATCACTTCATCTCAAGTAGAGCAGCTGCTTAGTGGAAAGGACTGTAGCATGGATATCAGAGCGAAAGAAATAGTAATTGATCAAGGCAAGACATATATAGACAGATTAATTAGATCATTACTTGAAGCTGGGTTTGATACAAGTGCAGTACCTATCATCTTCATCGGTGGGGGTAGCAGCTTGATTAGAGAGAATATTGGCAACAATAAAATATGCTCCATGACGATAGTAGATGATATTTGTGCAAATGCAAAGGGATATGAAAAGATAGCAATGAGTATTCTGAACGAGGGCTAAATTATGAACGATTATAAGAGGATTAGCGTTCGGTTTAATCTAGCTAGGACAGACCATAGAAAAGCTTGGGAGATTCTATCAACTTTACCTAATGGGATGATGAATGAATATATAACAAGTTCTGTACTCAATACCGATAATGAAAAGAGAATGAAAAGAATAGTCACTGAATGTATACATGATGTTTTAGAGCAGTATTCGTTATCTGATAAAGCACAGTATAGTCCACAAAACAGAATAATCAATGAGAGTAAAAAGTCACTAGATATGGATGCATTGGATTTTATAAAAAACTTGTAGTCAAATATGACTTTGTACTTATTAGCTGTTAATCTGAAAATATAAAATTAATTGGAGGATAAAAATGAAAAGATTAATGATAATAGTGGCCGTTCTGATAAGTCTATCTGGATGCTATGCTGGGAATGATAAAAGTTTGGATTTAGTAGTTGAAGCTGATGTAGTAGAAACTACAGATGTATCAAATATACCAACTTCAACAATAGAAGTTATGATAACAGCTGAAATTACACCAACTATTGAACAAACAGCTGAACCTACTATCGAGCCTACGCCTGTTATTACAGCAACACTAAAACCCACACAAAAGATAACTGCAGCACCAACAAAAGCACCTGAAATAGAACCAACTGCAGAACCAACGCCTGAACCTACTACAGCACCAAGCTATACTGTAATTAGTTCATCTATCAGAAATGGTGCATTACAAGGGATAAACGACGGAAGAGAAGAAGAGGGTAATCCTCTTGTAAGCCTGAGTAGTTCATTAAATGCAAAAGCCGAAGCTCATGCAATTGAAATGGCCAAAGCAGATAGCTTATACCATTCAAGTATGGGCTATGTTGAATCAATTAGGAGCGGAGCAAATATCGGAGGATGGGCAGAAGGCTATGCGGCATCATGCCATGCAACTCAACTTGCTACAGATGAAAGTATCACACAAATTGGAGTTGGAAGCGCAATCAGCTCAAGCGGAACAGTTTATACCTGTATAATTGGCGGCAGATAAGTATTTTTAGCTTTTAATTTATAAAATAATAATTAGACAAAATAAGCACTAATCAAAAGATTGGTGTTTTTTAAATTCTTTAAAGGAGGTAAATGAAATTGAAGAAACGCATTATATCAATAATCCTAATAGTGTTATTAATGATAACAACAGTTCAAATAACAGTATTAGCAGACTATGTTCGAATAACAGATAGAAACCCCGATTATGAGTATTTCAGCTATTACAGCAGCGGTTGGAAGGCATTATTAACTCCAAAGCATTTGGTTAGAGATTCAAACCCGGAGATAGTCGCCTATTGTCTAGAACACGCCAGCGACAGGCCAAACAGTACATACTATAATTCAACCAATACGCCTTTCAGCTATTTTTCCGCAAGAACACTGAAAGGTTTATTAATAATTCTGGAGTATGGATATCCATATAATAAGCCAAGTAATCTTAATGCTGACCAAGCCAGGTATGCAACAGCCAATGCAATTCGTTTTTGGCTGTCAGAGGAAGGAGTTCCTAATCAATATAGCTTCACTAATTTATCTAATGTCGATTTAGATGCACTTGCTGAAACAGGCTGGGTAAGCAATTCATACATAAAGAGTAATAGTAATCCGGGAAGCTTAAAAACATTACAGTATGCCATTGAGCTATTGAAGTTAGCAAGAGCACAGGAACGGATGCCACATGAAGTAACGTTTTCGCCTTCTACAGTGAGTTTTATTAAAAAAGGAGATAACTATGTTGGAACTACACAAGTAACTCTAGCAAATTTAAAAGGTGGATATACACTTAATCAAACTAATCTGCCATTAGGAAGCTCTGTTACAGGATATACCGGCAATAGTGGAGATAACCTTACAATTACTATCCCAATATCAGCGGTAACAAGCGTGGATAACATTACAATTACTGCTAGCGGTTCAGATAATAGAGTCCCATCCAACTTGTATTGGTCGGTTAGTGCTAGTGACCCTGATAAACAGGACTTAGTGTATATGGGTACATCATTTATGCCGGTTAGTGTCGGAACTCTTGGGCTTGATATTCCCAATAATGGATTTATTGAAATATATAAAACAGACGATGATACAGGAGAGCTTCTAAGTAATGCTATATATCAAATATTGGATAGTGCAGGAAATGAAGCAGATAGACTGACTACAGATGAAAATGGATATGACATCAGCGTTGAACTTCCTGCAGGAACATATAGTATTCAAGAGGTAACTGCACCGTATGGATATGTGCTGGATATGACTGTTTATCAGGATATAGTTGTAACAGCCGACAATACAACAACTGTAGACCTTACTGATAGAAAACAAACTGGTGCAATCATAGTCAACAAAAGAGATATTGATACAGGAAATATACCACAGGGTGATGCATCATTGAATGGAGCAGTATTTGAGATATACCAACTAGCAGATGATTTTGATGATACTACAGTTACACCTGAAACAATAATTAGCGAAGGTGCTTTTATTGAAAGAGTTGAATGCGGTGATAATGATTATGCAGAAACGAGCCAGCTGCAGCTAGGTAAATACGGAATAATAGAAATAGAAGCACCAGAAGGGTATTTAATTAACGAGGAAGCACAAGTAGTAAATATAGAATATGCTAACCAGACAGTTGAAGTGAACAGAGTAAATATTGACTTTACAGATACAGTTATAAAGGGAAACATTGCTATAACAAAGATAGTAGATGAACCATTAGCAGAGTGGAGTTCAGATGGTTCAGACAATCCGCTTCAAGGTGTTGAATTTGAGATAAAGTTGAAATCAACAGATGAATTGATAGAGATACTCATTTTAGATGAGAATGGATATGCTGAAAGTGCTATGTATCCATATGGAATTTATACAATTACTGAAACAATACCACCTGTGGGATATTCAGCATGTACACCATTTGACATTGAAATAAATGAAAATAACAAAACATACGAAATTGAAATAGAAAATAAGGCAATTCGCTCACAGGTACAGATAATTAAAACAGATATAGATACCGGAGAAGTTATTCCTATAGCCGGTGCACAATTCCAAATCTTAGATATAAATAATCAGCCTGTAATATTGGATGGAATGGATATCTTCACAACAAATGAAACCGGAATAATAGAACTTAACGATTCCTTAATTTATGGCAGTTATACATTACATGAAATTGCATCTCCATATGGATATTGGCTGAATGATACACCGATATCATTTGTTGTAGATGAAACTACGGAAGGAGATGTTATTATTCTTGAATTTGCAGATGAACATATATTGAAAAGAATACAGATTAATAAAACTGATGCTTCAGATAACAGTGTAAAGCTGCAAGGTGCAATATTTGAGGTATATAAAGATGATGTTTTGATAGATACATTAACTACTGATTCAAATGGCGAAGCGATAACAATCTATTTACCAGTTGGGGAGTATCACATAGTCGAAGTTCAGGCCCCTACAGGTTATGTCCTAGGCAATAATAGCTTCAATATAACAATTGGAGATGATGAAATAAATATTTATACAATCAGCTGCACAAACAGACAGACGGAATTAACAATAACAAAAACAGATATTATAGACGGTACACCTTTACAGAATGCAAATTTCTGTATATATGATGACAATGGTAGGTTAGTTGTTGACAACAGCACAAATGAAGATGGTGAACTTACAATTAGAAAACTGCCAGTAGGAACATACACTTTTATAGAAACAATAGCACCAATTGGATATGTGCTAGATGAGAGCATATATACATTTACAATATCCGAAAATGGCACAATTACCGGAACAACAGATATACAGAACCAACCAACAAGTGTCACATTATCTAAGCTTAATCTTACCAATGGGGATGGGTTACCTAATGCACAGATAGAGATATATAACATAAATGGAGAAACTGTTTTTAGCGGAATAACAGACGAGAATGGAGAAATAACAGTGACCCATCTTCCCGTTGGTACATATGCATTTAAAGAAATAACTGCTCCAGATGGATTTATTCTTAGTGAGGATGTTTTTCAGTTTTCTATTGATGAATACGGAGTAGCAACAGGTATTACTGAAATGTCGAATTGCCCAACAATGTTAAAGATATTAAAAGTCAAGTATTCAGATAATACTCCGCTTACCGGTGCAGGATTTAAGGTGAAGAACTGGACAGGATTAGAAACACTTACATTCATACAAAATGATGATGGCACATTTAGATATGATATAGAGGGAGATATTACTGAAATACTTGTAGATGAAAATGGCGAGGCTGTTATATACGGAATTCCATTTGGTGACTACTGGCTTGAAGAAAGTACAATACCAAGTGGTTATTATCCTACAGCTCCTGTAAGGGTTTCTATAAGTGACGTAAATGACATTGAGAATCCATACGAAGCAATAGTACCTAACTCTGTGTTTGTTAAGCTGGGATTGGATAGAGATAAATATAATGTTGTAATTGCCATTGTTCTTTCAATAATAATTATCGGGGGATTGGTAATAAAGCAATTTAGAAAAGAGATTATTGTTTTATTCAACAAAATAAAAAGGATAGGAAGGAAAGAAAAAAATGAATAGGCAAGTAGAAGAAATAGAAGAAGTCATAGACTTTATAGAAACAAGCATTAAGGGTATACCGGTACTTTTCACTAGAGAAAAACTTAACAGAGGAACAGTGCCGAAACAGCTATTATGCTATGAAATATCATATGCAGATGAAGACGAGATAGATTATGACATTCTATCAAGGCAGATAAAAAACAGCTTTGCAGGTACTGTACTTTCATTGACGGAATTGGATTTAAAAGCTAATGAGCTCTACAAGCTGAAAAAGAACAAGGATTTGATTATAGATGACAGCTCAGTATATTCATCAGTAAATGAATTCATGGTTAAGTACGAATAGGAGATAATATGAGAGTAAACCCAAATGAAGAACATTATGAGCAGGTTACAGTTTTCGGTCAGCCTGCTCTTTTTACATCTTTGAGAATATTCAGAGATCAGTTACCTAAGGGAGTTTATGCATATGATGTGCGTCATTCAGATGACGGAATGGACGTAGCCGAGATTAAAGAATTTATAATGGTAAATCATATGGGAACGATTATTACAAAGGAACCAATTGAAATGGATGAGAATGGCTCAAGGATAATTGTTAATGATGAAGACTTCAATTTCGAAGGTTATGGAGATATTAAATTGAGCGAATTTATTAATGGCAATGACAAAAGTAAAGATTTAATAGATGTAGTAATAGTAAAGCCATTACAGCAGCCTTCTCATATGCAGATAAAAAATGACTTAACCGCACTGCAACAGCAAGTCGGCGGCTATATTGAGATAATAAGTCCTTTCAATGATAATGCGTGTCTGATTTTTGATGAAGAAGGTAAGATAAAAGGAAAGCCTTTGAATCGTCAAGTAAATAGCGATATTATTGCCGGTGACTTTATTATTACCGGGACAGATGATGAGGGAGAACTGACATCACTAACAAGTAAGCAGATAGAACATTATAAAAAGAAATTTGATGATATATACTTATTGGAATTTAAGGGTAATGGTAAAAATGAAGAACAAAAAGGTGAGGAAAGGTAATTTGAATTAATATTACTTAATAAATTACGTTGAATTTTAATTAAAATAATACTATAATATAAAGGAGAATTAATTATGGAGGTATGTAACATGCCAAATATCAAACCGATATCTGATTTGAGGACTTATAATGAAGTCTTGAACGATTGTGTAGATGGTGAACCTGTTTTCCTAACTAAGAATGGTAGGGGAAGATATGTAATCCTAGAAATAGAGGAATATGAAAAGCAGCAGGCTACAATAAAAATGTTAGCAAAGCTTGCAGAGGCAGAGCAGTCGGTTGAAAAAGAGGGCTGGAAGTCAATGGACGACCTTAAGAAAGCATTGGAGGAGTGAGATGGATTACAAAATCAGAATCGCTCCTTTTGCTATTAATGATATAAAATCTATCGTTGAATATATAAAACTTGACGATGAAGATATTGCAAAAGAGATAGGGAATAAACTTTATAGTGCTATAAACAGCCTAGTTTCACTTCCTAATCGAGGAGCTAATCTAAGCACAAAGATTTCTATAAAGACAGATTTCAAGTTTATAATTTGTGATAACTATATGATTGTTTACAGAGTTCAGGATGATTATGTTTCTGTTTACAGGGTTTTTGATGTGAGAAGGGATTATAAAACATTATTATGAAAGGATTAATTTATGGATAATTCAGCTACAATGGCTAAAGAAGACAGTAAGAAATTTGATAATAATGAATTAGCAGTAATATATAAAGCACTATCAGTATATCAAAACAGCGGAGCTGTTGACTATAGTAACAAGCTGTTGTGTGATTCTTTAGAGAAGCTCAATGATAAATTTGGAGGTTTACTAAATACGGAGATTGAGAAATATACAAGAATTAACGTAATGATAGTTGAACCAAATCGAAAACCCTATGTAAAAACAGTATCAGATGATTTTGAAACTTTAGAAGACGAAATTGGACAGAATTCTATGATATTATATAATCTCAATGCAACAGATACAGTGGTTGTATGCTCTGAAGATGATTATAAAAAATGTATTGAAAAACATAGTGAAGTATCTGCAGATAAGTTAGAAGGGAAATATATCATAACTAATTCAAAAGACGAGTGGATTTTCACATCACTGACAGATGGCCAAATCAATTCAATAAAACATGAATACTCATCAAAGCCTTATGAGGACAAAATAAAACAGAATATGGATAAAGTTATTAAGGATTATAAATCTCAACCATCAAAAGGTGAAGAAAGTGTTAGGTAAATAGAATTTCATAAGCGGCAAGTAAGCAGACGACATATAATGTGTCGTTTTTTTGTACTCGAAAGGAGGGGAAAATGGCAGAGAAACTTTATTATATAGAGGAACTAGCAGAGCATACGCTTAATGATTTGAATAAAAGAGAAAACTGGGTCAATTATCTAGTTTCTTCTTCTTATCATTATAAGTATAGCTTTCACGAAAGCTGTTTAATTTTTGCACAAAGACCGGATGCAACAGCAGTAGCAAGCTATGACCAATGGAACAACAAAATGCATCGCTTCATAAATAAAGGGACACAGGGTATAGCACTATTGGATGCAAGTGGCAGCAATAAAAGATTGAAGTATGTATTCGATATTTCAGACACAAATGGTCAACGCATGCCGTATATATGGCAGCTCAAAGATGAGCACATAGAACGGGTTAACTCTGAACTTGTAGAAAATTATAATATTGAAAATCAAACAGATCAATTAGAAGAAACAATCCCTCAGATAATAGATAAAGTGATAGAGGACAATATTGAAGAAATAAATGAAGATTTCATGTCCGTAGACGTGTTGGCGGGGAATGATAATCTAGAAGATATAGTCCGAGATACATTGAGAGACAGTATACTTGTAACTGTGCTTACAAGGTGCGGATATAAAATAGATGAAAATAGTTATAAATTTTCTCAGCTTCATTTTTTTAATTCTTTTGAATCCATTGTACAATTAGGTGTAGTAACATCGGAATACTCTGAAACAATTTTAAGAGAGATTGAAATATCAGTAAAAACTATTGAAAAAGAAATAAGGAATGAAAGGAGCAAAGATAATGCAGCTACAATACAAAGCACAGAAAGAGCACATGATACCAGACGTAATGGTCAAGGGACAGTTGGAGAAACCGTTGGGCAAATACGGCAAGTTGAGGAAGAAGTATCTGCAGGACAATCACAGCGGGACATTTCAAACAATGCTGCTGATGGGGACGCTGTTTCCGCATTGTCAGGAAGTGGAGAAGGAAGTAAAGGAACAGATGGAGATACAGATACAAAAGATGAAGAAGAACACTCCACAGAACCAATGGGGACAATCCATAATGGAGATAGAGAACCAGTTAATCAAGGAAATGATTTTGATGAGATAGACGAACAGAAAGACATAGATATTGTTCTTTTAAGAGGAGGAAGCTTTGAGGGCGGTAAGCAAAGAATAATAAACTTTTACTTTGATGAACAATCAAATTCTGAAAGAGCCAAATTCCTTAAAAAAGAATACGGCATAGGTGGTGGAACAGTTTATTTCACAAAAGAAAGAAGTGGTTTTGAGGACCACAACGCTAAAGGAATTACAATTCATAATCGAGGATATGGTGAAGAGTCGATAAATCTATCATGGCCACAAGCGGCAAAACGAATAGGTGAGCTCATTGAATGCGAGCGATATTTTGAGCAAAAATATCCTAATGATAAACCGCTAATAAAACCGGCGAAAGCAGACAATATAGAAACAAAAGGAGCAGATGATGCTCCTTTTTCTATGCCTGAAGAACTTGCTGAAAAAGCAAGCAGTAAAAGAAAAACTCAACAAGAAATAAACTTTACTAGAATTGAAGAACTTGTTCCTCATATTATGGATAAAAGATACAGGTATGCCTGCTTGAAGTCAGACGGATATACAGATTTATCTTTTGAGTGGGTTGGCAACGACAGGCTTATTATGGCGCATTATAGTGAACATAACGGTGATTTAATGGCTGATCCTGATATGGAATTAATAGTTGATTTTGAAAATAAAACTGTAATGCCTGCTACATATCAGAACGACTACTTGGGAGTATTTCAAAATGTTTATATGGAT
>JBFLKU010000015.1:0-69714 GCA_040883315.1 Eubacteriales bacterium | reverse complement strand
CCGGTATATTATCTAAAAACGACTTCTTAAATACGTCCTGCATACTCGCCTCCTGTTTAACCTAAACATTATATTACAATCTTTTCTAAAAATCAATCAAAGTAATAAATATATTAAAGAATGTCTATCATAGCCAAAATTCCTTTTGCCGCATCTCGTGAATTCATAGAGGGGTGGTTGTTATTCCCTGCCACCTGAACAGGTGCAGATGGTATGTGTATAAAACCGCCCATAATGTTTTTCCCATTTATATAGTTCAATAATCCATACATAACATGGTTGCATACATAATTGCCTGCTGTATATGAAATATGTGCGGGTATCTCTTGCTTTATGCACTCCTCCATCATGCCCCTAGTGGGCAAGGTGGCAAAATAAGCATTCGGACATCCTTCAGCTATGGGCACATCAATGTGAACATTCCCTTCATTGTCTTCAGTTTTTGCATCGTCCAAATTCACCGCAATCCTCTCTATGCGCAGAGATCTCTCAGCTGCTGCCTGTCCAAGGCATATTACTGCATCTGGCATAACTTCATCTATCATGCTTTTCAGCTGCTCTATACTTTTTTTATAGACAACCGGTAGCGTTCTTTTTATTATAGTATGTTTTGTGTAGTCTCCCGGAATCATATCCATAGCCATATATGCAGAGTTACGGTCGCTGTCTCCAAATGGCGCAAATGCTGTAATTAATATTTTCATTATTAGTCTCCGTTTTTCCTTTTATGTTTTCATTCACCTAAATACATTCTTGATATAGTCATTCATTTCAGAAAATATGTATGTTCAGTGTGAATTTGCCCTCGTGCAATTTAGTATATTCTACTATAGTTCATACATTATTTCATCTGGTTTTTGATATTCTCCTAATTTAAAAGAACAAAACTTAAAACTTTTTTAAAAAAATCATTTTAAATTATATGCTATAATTAAATAAATAAAGTACAGGAGATTTATATGAAACCTATAAAAACAAAAGTTTCAATTATCGGCAGCGGTATGGTAGGATCAACAGTGGCATCAAGCATTCTGCATATGGATTTAATAGCAGAAATAGCACTAATTGATGTTAATCCAAAAAAAGCGTTTGGAGAAGCTATGGATTTATCTCACATGACTTCTTTTTCATTTCTTCCCAACGTTAATATACATAACGGAACATATGATGATTGCATAGATTCGCAAATTATTATTATAACTGCAGGTCCTAGTGCACGCCCCGGAGAGTCCGTAGACAGAATGGCACTGGCAGGCAAAAATATTGAAGTAGCAAGGGAAGTATTGAAAGAAGTAACAAAGCGTACAGAAGACGCTATTCTAATAATGATAACCAATCCGGTTGATATACTAACATACATAGCTCAAAAAGAATTCAACTATCCCAAAGAGCGAATCTTTGGCTCAGGCACAGTTTTGGATACTGCACGCTTCAGAAGAAACATTGCAAAAAACTATCTGGTGGATACCGAAAACGTAACAGGATATATTCTAGGTGAGCATGGCTCCACAGCCTTTGCCACATGGAGTCTTACAACAGTAGGAGGAATTCCATGCGATAGAGTGGATGAAATATTGGGCGGAACTACACCCTTTAATAAAGATGAGATAATGGATGAAGTAATAAACATAGGCTATGAAATGATTATGTCAAAAGGCTTCACTAACCATGGAATAGCAGCAGCAGCCAGAAAAATAGTTCAGTCTATTCTGCTCAATGATTTGAGCATATTGCCGGTCTGCACCACGTTTTCGGGCGAATACGGAATCAGCGATGTTGCTATGAGCATCCCCTGCATCATAGGCTCATCAGGAATACAAAGAACTTTGGAGATACCATTAAGTACCGATGAAGTGGAAGCATATCGCAAAAGTGCAGAATTTATTAAAAACATAATGAGCAAATTCGACATATAAAAAGGCACATAAGTGCCTTTTTTATTATTAACCATTATATTGTTTTATACAAACTCAGCAATCAGCTCTTTCAATGTTTCCTTCTTTGTTTCAATATCCAGAAGCGATTTGCCTTTGTTCAGCACAGGGTGCTTTTCGCCGTATGAGCCTTTGGGAACAGAATACAAAACACCTGTCGGAATCTTGTCTCCCCATTCCATAGCTTTTTCCATAGCCAATAGTCTGTTTGTATGGTCATAGTCTTCGCCCAGCTCATATACTCTATCTT
Organism: Eubacteriales bacterium; assembly: GCA_040883315.1. Lineage (GTDB taxonomy): Bacteria > Bacillota > Clostridia > Christensenellales > UMGS416 > JAFGUF01. The sequence goes on along the minus strand of JBFLKU010000015.1, from coordinate 67,530 downwards.
GATAGAATTTGTATGTGTTTACTTTGTTGAAGCTGACACATGGCTGAAAAATATCCAGCAGCGCATAGCCTTTGTATTCTATCGCTTGTTTCATCAAAGAGACCAACTGGTCTTGATTGCCTACAAATCCTCTTGCAACAAATCCTGCACCTGCAGACAGTGCCAAAAGAACCGGATTGATAGGTGCTACTATATGTCCAAAAGGCTGCACTAGTGTTACCTGCCCCTCCGCAGTAGTAGGCGATGCCTGCCCTTTTGTCAGTCCATATATCTGATTATCATGCACAAAATGCGTGATATCCACATTCCTTCTCACATTGTGTATAAAGTGGTTTCCGCCTTCTCCGTATGAGTCCCCGTCGCCTGAGCTGACAACAACTGTTAGTTTTTCGTTCGCTATCTTTGCTGCTGCTGCCGGCGGCAGTGCTCTGCCGTGCAGTCCGCAGAAACTATTTGCACTGATATATTGCGGTATCTTCGCAGCCTGCCCTATGCCTGCCACCATCAATACCTCTTCTGGTGATTTGCCCAGCTCATCCAAAGCCCTTTGGAGGCATTTTAGAAGGCTGAAATTTCCACAGCCTGGACACCATGCTGTTTCATATGTTTGAAATACACTCATTATTTTGCCTCCTTTTCTATTTCTTCTATTATCTCGTCAGCTGTAATCTGCCTTCCGTCATATTTTAATATGCTTTGGTCAAATACTATTCCTGTATATTCACGTATCATGCCTGCCAGCTGACCTGTGGCATTTTGCTCCACGTTAATTATTTTCTTTGCTTTTTCTGCCATAGCACGTATGGATTTTTCAGGCAGCGGATACACATCTCCGAAAATCAGTGCACCATATTTTCCACCCTTTTCATTTAGCTTTTCTACTGCTTCTTTTATAGAACCATATGTAGAGCCCCATCCTACAATCAAAGTATCAAATCCGTCATCGCCAAGGAATTCCGGCTCTAAAAGCTCATCCTTCAGCTTTTCCAGCTTCTTCATTCGTTTCTCTACCATAGCGTTCCTGACATCTGCAGACTCTGTTATTCTTCCCTGCTCGTCGTGCTCGTCGCTATCTATAGCCACCAAGTTCTTGGTTTTTCCGGGCACTAGTCTAGGCGATATTCCATCCTCTGTCAGCCTATATCTCAGATATTCACCATCGTATTTCTGAATAGGCGAAGCCACAGATATATTATCTATATCATATGGTTTCACAGTGGCTGTTGCGTCACCTAAAAACTGATCGCTCAATATAATTACAGGTATTTGATATTTTTCTGCAATATCAAATGCTCTTATAGTCTGATAAAATGAATCTTCATGATTCCGAAGTGATATAACCATGCGGGGAAATTCCCCTTGTGATGCTGATACTACAAATTTCAAATCACTTTGCTCTGTTCTGGTTGGAAGCCCAGTTGCAGGCCCTGGTCTTTGTACATCGACAATTACCAACGGAATTTCTGCTATGCCCGAAAGCCCTAGTGCCTCCACCATCAAAGAAAAACCGCCGCCTGATGTACCGGTCATAGAGCGTGCACCAGCATATGATGCGCCAAGTGCCATGTTTATTGCGGCTATCTCATCCTCTGCCTGCTCCACTACCACACCGACCTTTTCACCCTTTTGTGCCACATATACCATCACAGATGTAGACGGCGACATTGGGTATGCACAATAAAATCTAAGCCCTGCCGCAATAGCACCGAGTGCTACAGCTTGGCTTCCTGATATTATCATCCAATCAGATGCCTTGCCCGCCTTTGCAGTGTATCTGGAGTCCACCATATCGTATCCTTTTTTCATGGCTTCTGCATTTATCTCATAATATTTTTCGCTTAATTCCTCTTTAAGAATCTCGTCTGTGTCATCCAAGTTTTCACCAAAAAGTTTCAGTATTGCACCTACTGCAATTGTTCCTGATACTCTTGGGTTTCCTATCTCTTTTGCGGCTTCTTTCATGCCTATTTTCAGCATTCTGCCATCGTCAAATTCCATATCCTCATCGCAGAGAATAAACCCATCTTCTGCTAATTTGTCTAAGTGAATATCTATTGTTTCGCTGTTTAGAGCTATTATTCCATCCAGCTTGTAGCTATGTGTTAAGGACTGCTTGTCTCCAAACCTCAAAAGTGAAAAGTTATGTCCACCTCTTACTCTAGACATAAAGTCACGGGAGGTGAAAATGTGATATCCGGATTTTTTTAATAATTTTTCTAGTATGCCTACCATCGTGTCAATTCCCTGTCCAGCGGCACCACCGATTAATATGTTATACAAAAAATTCGCCTCCTATCATATTATTTTATTTATATTTGTATCATACTATCTAATCATTATAATTGCAAATATTTACTTATTATCAATTTAATTAGATAGTCGGCAGCTTTTGTCGATTGGTTAATTCGCTCTTTTTCAATTATTATTAAGAAGCAAATAAAAAGCCCACTACCACTTATTTAGATAGTGAGCTTTATTTATTGTTATTTTAATGCTTAATTAAATATTTGAGATATATAGTACTTTATATAGTCTACTATGGTCATTGTGTCACCGGTAGCAGGATTTGTCACACCGTTTATAGTTATAAATATTGTTGCAGTAGCCGTTCCGCCGTTTCCATCAGCTATAACATAAGTAATGCTGTCTATTCCTCTGAATCCCGGGAAAGGAGTGTATGTAATTGACCCATCTAAATTAATTAATGCAGTTCCTCTAGATGGTCCTGATGCAATTGTTACGCTAAGCGTATCACCGTCCGGGTCGTTGTCATTGTCTAAAACCCTAATCAAAAGCGGAACACCTTGTATTGTGATTCCATTGTCATCATCTGCAATAGGAGCATCCTCAACAGGATCGATAGTTATTGTTATAGTCGCAGCAGCAAAATCCCCATCTCCATCTGTTATTGTATAGCCGAATGTATCTGTTCCGTTAAAGTTTTCAAGTGGTGTATAGGTGAAAGTTCCATTGTTGTTGTCTGCAATGCTTCCACCTGCTGTAGATACTGCATCTACAGTAATACTTCCGCCACCGTCTGGATTGCTATCATTCAGCACATATGAAATGATTACGGCAGTGTCTTCATTTGTTGTTGTCACATCGTCAATTGCTGTCGGTACTTCATCCACTGCATTTACAGTAATGGTGATTGTTGCAGTGCTGTTGTCTCCGTCTCCATCTGTAATGGAGTATGTAAAAGTATCAGTTCCATAGAAATTCAATGAAGGTGTATATGTGAACGTTCCGTCTCCATTGTCCACTATTGTTCCGCCCTGTGCTGAAGCAGCATCTACTGATATGCTTCCGCCGCCATCGGGGTTTCTGTCGTTTGTTCCATATGTAATGGTAACAGATGTGTCTTCATCTGTGGTTGAACTGTCGTCTCCTGCCGTCGGTGTGTCATTTATTGAATTCACTGTCACCGTTATCACAGCACTATCTGTGTCGCCATCACCATCAGTGATGGTATAACCAAATGTATCAGTTCCGTTAAAGTTTGCAGCAGGCGTATATGTGAACGTTCCGTCTGCGTTGTCTACTATTGTACCACCAGCTGTAGATGTAGCATCTACTGCTATGCTTCCGCCACCATCGGGATTGCTGTCGTTTGTTCCGTATGTAATGGTAACAGCTGTGTCTTCATCTGTGGTTGCATTGTCATTTCCTGCTGTTGGTGTATCATTTATAGAGTTTACTGTCACTGTTATAACTGCACTATCTGTGTCTCCGTCTCCATCAGTAATACTGTAGCCGAATGTATCTGTTCCGTTAAAGTTTGCTGGCGGTGTATATGTGAACGTTCCGTCTCCGTTGTCCACTATAGTTCCGCCTTGTGCTGAAGTCGCATCCACTGAAATACTTCCGCCGCCATCTGGATTGCTGTCGTTTGTTCCGTATGTAATGGTAACAGCAGTATCTTCGTTTGTTGTTGCACTGTCGTTTCCTGCAGTAGGTGTATCATTCACACCACTAACAGTCACTGTTATAACTGCACTATCAATGTCTCCGTCTCCGTCAGTAATACTGTAGCCGAATGTATCTGTTCCGTTAAAGTTTGCAGCAGGTGTATATGTGAACGTTCCATCTCCGTTGTCTATTATTGTACCACCAGCTGTAGATGTGGCATCTACTGCTATGCTTCCGCCACCATCTGGATTGCTGTCGTTTGTTCCGTATGTAATGATAACAGCAGTATCTTCGTTTGTTGTTGCACTATCGTTTCCTGCTGTTGGTGTTTCATCTACGGGAGTAACATTGATTGTTACTGTAGCTGTTGATGTTTCATTGTCCTCATCTTCTATCTGATATGTAAACGTATCTGTTCCGTTGAAATTGCTATTAGGTATATATTCAAACGAGCCGTCTTGGTTCAATGTCAATGTTCCGTTATCTACATCATCTGTAACTGTCAGAACATTTATTCCATCACCGAGTGTATCGTTGGATAGCACGCCCGATGCTGCTATATTCAGCGTAGTGTCTTCAGCAGTGCTATATGTATCATCTATAGCTGCAGGCACCAGATTAGAGCTATTAACAGTGATGGTTACAGTGGCAGTCGATGTTTCGTTGTCTGCATCTGTAATTGTGTATATAAATGAATCATTGCCCGAGAATCCTGCATTTGGCGTATAGTCAAATGAACCATCAGCGTTAAATGCAAGCAATCCGTTGGAAACATTTGTAGTCAAGGCAATTGATGAAGGAGCATCACCCATGCTGTCGTTTTGCATCACTCCGGGTGCTGCCACATTAAGTGCAGTGTCCTGAGGTGTGCTGTATGAATCGTCCACAGCTGATGGAACATCATTAACAGAATTCACTGTAATTGTAACTGTTGCTGTAGCTGTCGCACCAGAATTGTCTGTAATTGTATATGTGAACGAGTCGCTGCCATTAAAATCAGCATCTGGTATATACTCAAAAGAACCATCTGGATTAAATGCTAGTGTTCCGTTTGATACGTCCGCATTTAATGCCGCTGTTATAGTGCCGTCAATGTCACTATCATTGGTCATCACTCCAGGAGCAGCCACAGTTAAGGTGGTGTCTTCATCTGTGCTATACGCATCGTCTACTGCAGTTGGAGGTGCGTTTATTCCCACATACACGGTGACTGTTGCTGTGTCTGTGCCGCCATTGCCATCTGAGATTGTGTATGTAAATGTATCTGTGCCGGTAAAGCCGAGAGTTGGCGAATAATTAATAGTTCCATCTCCGTTTATCGTCACCGTTCCATTAGCTCCGTTTATTGCAGATACCACAGAAAGAGTATCTCCCGTATCAGTATCCAAATCATTGCTTAGTACGTCTATATTCACCGGGGTGTCTACTGCCGTAGCTGCAGAGTCATCATTAGCAGTGGGGATAGCATTCCATTTTGCATATATAATTATATCGCCTGTTACATCAGAAGATATTTTAAATTCTGATCCTGTGCCATCGGGTTGAGTATTCCACTCGATAAATGTATAGCCTGCTCTTGTTGGATCCTCTGGTATATATAGCACACTTCCGTATGCAGTTAATACATCTGTTGTACCAGGAGCTGGGCCATAGTTTTCACTAAAGGTTACATGATTAACAGGCACCCATATTGCATAAAGCTGATTGTATACAGTGTAGTCAACTGTCAAAAGGTTTACTGGGGTTGTACTGCCCGGTGTCGTTCCCCAGCCTATAAATGAATAGTCCGTTCTGAACGGAGGCTGTGGAAATAAATCAAGTTGATTATCAACAGCTGTTGTTCCCCAGCTAGTAGCTCCACCGTCAAATTCTCCTCCGTTTGAATAGAAGGTAACACTTAATATCTGCTTCCATATAGCGTATACTGTAGTATCGGAAGATATTTCAGTAGTAGGATAAATAGGCTCGCCTGTGCCGTCTGTCAGCCTGTTCCACTCTATAAATTCATATCCTGCACGCACAGGGTCAGCAGGCATAGTGCCCACCACTCCGCCTGTTACAGGCTGTGTGCTCTCAGCAGGTGTTGCACCATAGTTTTCGTTAAATGTTAAATTATATGTTGCCGGCGACCACATAGCATAGTATTCACCTGCAGATGGGATTGATGAGCCTGCAATTCCTGAGTATGTATATGTACCACCAACAGGATCGTATAGATACCATCCGTCAAATGTATATCCCGGTCTGTCAATGCCCGGCATATCAGAGTTGAAATTTGAGCTGGCACCATTGGAATAAACTCTTGCCACCTCAGAGCCGCCGCTTGCATCAAAGTTATCATAAAACACAGCTACATTTGTAGCATTGTTTGCCCACTGTGCGTAAACATCTAAATTCAAATTTATTGTATCAAATCCAGGTGCGTTCTCTACATCCGTAGAAGAATTGAAATACTCTCCGGTTGTGCCAATTTCCCAGCCCATAAAATAGTCTCCTGTTTTGGTAGGAGCTATTGGCATATTGCCATCAACTATGCCGTCAATTGTCTGCACTATTATTGGAGTGGTGGACCCCGTCCAGTCTCCGCCTTCAGGATAAAAAGTGACTGTCATTAGAGGCGTGTCGCTCCAAATTGCATAAAATATAGCATCACTTGTTACCACATAATCAGCTGTCACTGTATCGCCACTTCCATCAGGCATCGTGTTCCATTCCTGAAAATACATGCCGCGTTTTGTTGGATTGACGGTTGGTAGGCTTCCAAGTGTTTGGTTTGCCTCCACAGCCATAGTCTGTGGAACTGATTCTGTATCACCAGTGTTTTTATCAAAAACAACCAAGTAGTAGCTGGTGCTGCCATCTGCTGTTACTATATCAGAAAACACATTCAAATCATTCCAAGTTTCATCGGATGAAAATCCTGTTTGATCCATACCGTTAAGATCTTGGTTAAATGAGTTGTCCTGTGCTGCTGTACCTGTCATAAACCTGAAAGGAGTAGAAGACGTGAAAGTATGTCCAGTTCCCTGCAGTGCGTCTGCAATATCGGACATTGAAAATTTGAATGAAATATAATAGTCAGGATCACCGTTAAAATTTGTTGGTGCATCCGATATATCAAAGTTGACACCAGAATCCGGTGCAAACGCCATTAATGGCTTGCCGGAAATTCCGGTGGTGCTAGGTCCTAGATTTTCATATCCGGCTGCTGCATCATATATTCCTAGGCGACCATTATTGCCAGTTGGGTTATATATGCCTAGAAAGAAATCTACACTGCCGTTTACGTCTGAATCTATACCTATAAATGCGAAATTTTTAAATTCATAAGGGCTTGTACCATTTATATTACTAATCCTTATTCTGAAATCAATTTCAGTAGATGAAAATCTCATATACGTAGATGGATTTGAAGCATCACCTACGATGTCCTGTGATACGGAACCGCTGCCTGTCTGCTGATCCTGCAGATAGTCATTTTGGTTATTTTCTGGATAGGCTGTCACCCACCCGGTATTGTCTGTTATTTCCGCAGCTTTAGCTATATTTATACTATTTACCGGAAATGTACAAACCACAAAAGCGACAACCAAAAAGATTGCCATGGTTTTTTTTATCATGTGCTACTCTCCCTATTCTCAATTGTCCCTATCACAAATCGATATCTTTTATATATTTTATGATATCTTGCTTTATTATACAATATGCTTATTGATTTACAATAAGCTAATTGTAACATTTTAATTAATTTATTGTGTTTTTTTAATTATAATCGTTAATTATAACATTTTATTGTTTTATATCTCGAGCTAATCTTTTTCTTGCAATAAACATAAACAAAAAGGCATCTTAAGATGCCTTTAGTTGTTTCATTATCCCAAATATGCTTCTCTTACTTCCGGCGAATTCAGCAAGTCTTTGCTGGAACCTGAAAGCACTATTTTGCCCGTTTCCAGTACATATCCTCTGTCTGCCAAATGAAGTGCTCTGTTGGCGTTCTGCTCCACCAGCAGCACTGTAGTGCCGGCTTCACTTATTTTTTTAATAATGTCGAATATCTCATCCACAAGCAATGGTGCCAATCCCATTGATGGCTCATCCAATAGCAAAAGTGTAGGTCTCGACATCAACGCCCTGCCCATAGCAAGCATTTGCTGCTCTCCGCCCGATAGCGTGCCGGCTGTTTGCTTCCTGCGCTCTTTCAGCCGAGGAAATCTTGTGTATACCATATCAAAATCAGGCTGCATGTTTTTGCCGCCCTTATGTATGTATGCGCCCATTTCCAGGTTTTCCTGCACGGTCATTTCGGCAAACACTCTGCGACCTTCCGGAACCTGTGCCATTCCCATGGGCACTATTTTGTGTGCAGCTGTCTTTGTTATGTCTTTTCCTTTGTATATAATTGTACCTTCAGAAGGAGTTAATATACCCGAGAGTGTGTGAAGAATTGTTGTTTTGCCTGCGCCATTTGCGCCAATCAGCGTAACAATCTCTCCCTCCTCCACTTGGAAATCTATGCCCTTTATCGCATGAATATTTCCATAATAAACATTCAAATTTTTAACTTTTAACACGGGTTAACCTCCTAAGTAGGCTTTGATAACATCTGGGTTTGTTTTTATTTCGTCTGGTTTACCCTTGGCTATTATCTTGCCATAGTCGATAACTATAATTCTCTCACATATTCCCATAACAAGGTGCATATCATGCTCTATTAGCAGAATAGTCATATCGAATTTATCTCTAATAAATTTAATAGTTTCCATAAGTGCTTTTGTTTCATTTGGGTTCATGCCTGCAGCAGGTTCATCCAGCAGCAAAACTGTTGGCTCTGTTGCCAATGCACGTGCTATCTCCAGCTTTCTTTGCTGCCCATATGGAAGATTCTTCGCCAAAACATATGCACTTTCTTTCATGTCAAATACATCCAAAAGCTCCAAGCTTTCTTCAGTGGCATTTGCTTCTTCTTTCCAATATCTTGGCAGACGAATTAGTCCCTCTGCGATAGTGTACTGCATTCTATTATGCATAGCGATTTTTATATTGTCCAAAACAGTTAGATTTGAAAACAATCTTATGTTTTGAAAAGTTCTTGCCAATCCCAGCTTTGCAATATCATATGGCTTCTTGCCAACTAATGAATGACTATACACTTCATCATGGTGCAAAACTATAGTACCTGATGTTGGCGGGTGCACTCCTGTAAGCATATTAAATACAGTTGTTTTTCCAGCACCGTTAGGTCCTATTAGTCCCACTAGTTCATTTTTCTCTAAAGAAAGCTCGAAATCGTTAACGGCAATCAATCCACCGTAATTTTTTGTTAGATTTTTTACTTCTAATAATGCCATTACGCTTTGCCTCCTTTTTCAGTAATCTTTTCTTTTTTCATAAATACTCTTTTAAGGAATGCCCCAATTTTTGCCGTTGAGAGCTCTGATGTTCCAAATAGTCCCTGAGGTCTAAATAGCATCATCAAAATCAGTGCTAGTGAATAGGCTATCATTCTGTATTCGTCAAAATCGCGGAGCAGCTCCGGCAGTATGGTAAAGACGATCGCTGCCAATATTGAGCCCGTTATAGACCCTAGCCCGCCTAAGCATGCAATAACCAATATATCAACCGATTTCATAAACGTAAAATTCTTAGGTGATATATATCCATATGTAAATGCAAATAGTCCGCCGCCTATTCCTCCTATAAATGCTGAAATCGCAAATCCTGATACTTTATAGAAAGTGGTATCAATTCCCACTGACTCGGCTGCTATTTCATTTTCCTTTATCGATATAATAGCACGTCCATGTCTAGACCTTGACAGCATCATTATAACCACTACACACAATACCATTATAAAATAAACATTTGTGAAATTTGCTATTGTGGGTATACGTGTCAGCCCTTGGGCACCCTTTGTCAGCCCTGTTAGGTTTGTTATCGTTATTCTCACTATCTCAGCAAATCCTAAAGTCATAATTCCAAGATAGTCTCCGCGTAGTCTAAGAGCCGGAATACCGATTATTATTCCCGCAATACTTGCGAGCAGTCCACCTGCCAGCAGGCATATTATCAAAATTATAAATCCTGGCATTCCAGTTGTATTCAGTGCCACACCCAGCAATCCTGCTGTGTACGCACCAATGGCCATAAATCCTGCGTGTCCCAAAACCAGCTGACCCATGAATCCAACACTCAGATTTAGGCTGGTAGCCATTATTATATTAATACAAATCAATATAATAATTGTAGAATAAAATCTGCTTAGAACTCCCTTTGACAGAAGCAACTGAATAACTACATATACCAGCAAAATAAGTGCTGTATTTATTAAATAATACTTTTTATTTTTCTTGTCCATACTACACCTTCTCTTTCAGGTTTTTGCCCATAATTCCAGAAGGCTTTACCAGAAGTACTATTATCAATATCAAGAAAACTATTCCATCAGCCCATGCTGTTGAAATGTATGCTTTAGTTATATTTTCAACCAATCCTATAATGAATCCGCCAAGCATCGCTCCCGGTATCAGACCAATGCCGCCAAGAACAGCAGCAACGAATGCCTTTAGTCCCGGCATAACGCCCATAACGAACTCAACCTTTTGATATGCTATACCATATAGCACGCCGCCAAGTGCACCAAGTGCTGTGCCTATCGCAAAAGTCAGAGTAATAGTAGTGTTAACATTGATTCCCATAAGTGCTGCAGCATCTTTGTCCTCTGAAACGGCACGCATTGCTTTTCCCGGCTTTGTGTATTTTACAAAAAGCTGCAAGCCCACCATGAAAATAACGGACAATCCTATTGTTATTATAGTAATTGCGTCTATTTTCACTCCGCCTATCCTTATGGCCTCAAAAAGCTCTACTTTAGGCATTCTCTTTGGTTCTGCACCCCATATCAGCTGTGCTATGTTCTGTAGCAGAAGGCTCATTCCTATTGCTGTGATCAGAACTGAAAGTCTAGGAGCCTTTCTTAATGGCGTATATGCTATCTTTTCAATCAGCATACCCAGTCCGGCTGTTAATGCCATAGATATTAAAAGAACTGCCCAAAAAGGCAATGGCGTACTTGATGAAAGCACAAAAGCAAAATAAGCACCAAACATCATCATTTCGCCATGGGCAAAGTTTATTAACTTAATTATTCCATATACCATGGTATAGCCAAGTGCGATAACAGCGTAAACACTTCCAACTTTTAAAGCATTTATTAAATGTTGTAATACAATCTCCACTTTATACCTCTATTCTTAGTTATTAAACATTATTTGATATATATTATATATACTATAATATATCACTCCATATACACAATAGTAAAATACTTTTTATGATTATAATAAATAATTCCATAAGATGTTAGTATGTCAATATTATGTATGATAGATAAAAACAATAGTGATGGGCGAACTTAGAAAGCTAAATTCACCCATCTACTATCAGATCATTTCACCTATTAGGTGTAAATTTCAAATGATTACTGATTAAGGAGTAACCTTTTTGAATAGTGTATAAGCACCATCAACTACTTGAATCATTGATACGCTCTTTTGTGGGTCACCGTTTTCGTCGAATGTTACGTGTCCTGTTACACCATCTTTATCAGTTTTTGCTAGTTCTGCAACGATAGCAGCACTGTCTGTAGAGTCAGCTGCATCAATAGCTGCTGCCATGATGTATACTGCGTCATATGCCAAAGCGCCTAATGCGTTTGGTGTTTCACCATATTCTGCTTCGTATGCTGCGATGAAGTTTTGAACTATTTCTGATTCGTCGTCTGTAGCATAGTGGTTAGCAAAGTAGAAGCCTTCTGATTCAGCAGCATAGTCATTGATAATGCCGTCCCAGCCGTCTCCGCCTAGGCATGGAATTTCAGCATCCATTGCAGCCAATTGTGTTAGGATAGGTCCTACTGTGTTTGCATAGTCTGGGATGAATAGAGCATCTGCACCAGCTTCAACGATGTTTGTCAATTGAGCTGAGAAGTCAGCATCTCCCAATGCATATGTTTCAACGATTACTTCTAGACCAGCAGCTTCACAAGCAGCTATATATTCAACAGCTAAGCCGTCTGAATATGCGTTACCTTTGTCATAAAGTACTGCAGGCATTTTTGCGCCTAATGTATCAACAGCGAATGCACCAGCAACAACACCTTGGTATGCGTCTGTGTAGCATGCTCTGAATACGTTTGGTCCAGCCAAAGTAACATCTGGGTTTGTAGCTGTTGGGCTAAGGATAGGCATATTGTCAGCAACTGCTAGGTCAATGAATGCCAATGTAGCTCCAGAATATGTTCCGCCAACGATAGCAACAACTTCATCTTGGTCTTTCAGTTTGTTGTATGCGTTAACAGCCTCTGGGCCGTCGCCTTTTGTGTCATATGCAACTATTTCGATCATTTTGCCGTCGATGCCGCCAGCTGCGTTGATTTCTGCTGCTGCTAGTTCTCCAGCATTTTTAACAGGTACACCGTGAACAGCTCCGTCTCCTGATAGTGGAGCTAGTAAACCGATTTTAATAGTTTCTGCTTCTTCCACTACAGCTGGTTCATCAGTTACAACATCTGTGTCTGGTGAATCCGGTTCAGTAGTCTCAGCCTTTTCTTGGCATGCTGCAAAAGAGAAAACTAATGCAACTGCTAAAACTAATACTAATAATTTCTTCATTGTATTTCCTACTTTCTATAAGATTTTGTTAGTTCAAAAAAATCGTAGGGGGAATAAACCTACCTACGACACCTTTGCCCTAATCTCTTGATTAAGCATTATATCAAATGAAAATAAAAATTTCAAGTAATGTTTTGCTGTTTTTGAATTATGGATTTATGTTCCTTTCATTATTGCTGTTCTTTCACTCAAAAACACGCTCATTTATGCAGAATATGCAATTTCGTATTGATAAAGTTGCAAATTGGTAATATTATCGTAATTTTTATGTTTTATCTTCGTTACTTTTGTATGATAAAGCAATAATATGATGCTGTGATTTTAAATTTGAATAAATTATTAATTTTATATCTTTGTTAATACAATAATATATGTTAAAATTGCTTTAATATTTTTTATGAGTAGTCTTTGCAATTTGAATACAAATATATGATAATTGCATATAACAAAGTTTCTATACTTATTTTGTATTAATAAATCTCAAGACTGCAATAAATCGAAAATCTGGAGAAATAAAATTGAGCGTTGAAAATGTAAGAAAGTTTTTTAAAGAAAATGAACTCGACTATCATATTTATGATTTTGAAGAAAGCACAGCAACTGTAGCACTTGCGGCACAAGTACACGGAGTGACCCCAAACGAGATAGCAAAAACTCTGGCTTTTGTACAAAAAGATAAAAATATCCTTCTAGTCACTGTGGGAGGCGCCCGAATAGACAATCAAAAATATAAGGCTGTATTCGGGGAAAAAGCAAAAATGATGAATCTAGAAGATGTAGAGGAAATAACAGGTCACCCTGTAGGAGGAGTCTGCCCCTTCGGGCTAAAGACACCGATGGAAATATATTTGGATGTATCCATTTTTAGTTATGATTATGTTTATCCAGCCGCAGGCTCTCAAACCTCATCCATCAAAATAGCTCCTGACGAACTGCTGCAAATAACAAGCGCTTCAAAAGTAGACGTATGTAAGGATTATTAGGATAGATAAAATTAAATGAAGAAAAAGCAAATTTTAAATGGAATAAAAGACAGCGTTCCAATAGTTTTTGGATACGCTCCTTTAGGCATTGCATTAGGTATAATGGCAAACTCAATGCTTTTTTCCTGGTATGATATGTTCGGTATGTCTACCATAGTATTTGCTGGCAGTGCTCAGTTCATCGGAGTAGACATGATAGGCTCCGGTGCTTCGGCAGGTGCAATAATCGCCACTGCATTTTTCGTGAACTTCCGCCACTTTTTAATGAGCACAGCCTACTCTCCATATTTCAAGGACGCAAAAACATCTACTTTATTAATAATGTCATTCGGAATTACAGATGAATCATTTGCAGTCGGTATAAATAAGCTGAAGCACGACCCGGAAAACACCACTCCGGCGTATATAATTGCGCTAAATACCACAGCATACATCAGCTGGATTACGTTCACAGTAATCGGAATATTCCTAGGAAATGCAATCCCGGATTATGAGCGCCTAGGGCTGGGATTTGCTCTTAGTGCCATGTTTATCGGATTAATTGCCCTAATGATATCCGATAAAAAAAGTATTCTGATTTGCGTTTTATCAGGGGCAGTTTCGGTATTACTGTTCATGGCAGGTATCAAAAGCTGGAATGTAATAATCGGTGCATTGGTTTCATGTATCGCAGTAGTTGGGATAGGTAAAATAAATGGAAACAAATAGCTTACATCTTTTATATATATTCATAGGTATGTTTGTCGTCACCTATCTGCCCCGTTCAATGCCTCTGACAATTTTATCAAAGGTGAATCTCCCTCCTTTTGTGCTGGAGATTCTGCAGTACATTCCTGTTGCAATACTCGGAGCTTTGCTGCTTCCTGGTATTCTAATACAAGACGGCTCACTGAACATTTCGCTTTCTAACCATGCACTCATATCTGCTATAGTGGCTTGTGTGGTAGCTTTTTCATTTAAAAAGCTATTTCTGACTATTTTATCAGGAGTTTTGTGTATGTTTTTACTTAATTGCTTTTTCTAGCTTTTAGTCGAATTTCAGGCTAATATCCAACGCTTTCACAGAATGAGTAAGTGCACCAATAGATATCACGTCCACTCCTGTAGACGCAACATCCTTCAGTATCTTTTCGCCCATGTTCCCCGATGCCTCCAGTATAGCTCTGCCATCTGTTTTCTTAACAGCTTCGGTCATGGTTTCGTTGTCCATATTGTCCAGCATAATAATATCTGCTCCTGCTTTCAGTGCCTCATCCAGCTGGTCTAGAGACTCCACCTCTACTTCTATTTTCAAAGTATGAGGAGCATTCTTTTTCGCCATTTCTATTGCTTTTGTTATTCCGCCTGCCGCTTTAATGTGATTATCCTTTATCAAAACACCGTCAGCTAAATTAAACCTATGGTTCGATCCGCCGCCTGCTTTAACTGCATATTTTTCAAACACACGCAAGCCCGGAGTTGTCTTTCTAGTGTCCACTATTTTCGCCTTATAGCCTTCCACTTCTTTTACAGCTGCATTTGTGTTGGTAGCAATGCCTGACATACGCTGCATCAAATTTAGAGCTAATCTTTCGCCCTTTAGAACGGATATCGCATCTCCTTTTATGGTTGCAATTACATCTCCTTTTTTCACTAGGTCTCCATCACAAAAGCTTGATTCAAACTTAATGCTTTCATCAGAATATCTGAAAACCTCCTCTGCCACCTGCATTCCGCAGATAACCCCAGATTCCTTAGCAATAAATTTGCCGGATATTTTGGTTCCCTGTGGCACAGTGCTGATTGTTGTAATATCTCCTGTGCCAATATCTTCTTGAAAAGCTCTTTTTATAAAATCTCTTAATATATCTCTATCTATCACTTTTGTCATCCTCCCTGTAATGTGCTCCAATTGATTTTTTTCTTGCAATCGCTGCCTTGAATATTTCCTCTGAAACAATGCACATATTGTAAAGCTCCATTGCCTCTTTCGAATCTAGGCGCATATCCTCCAGCTTCTGCGTAATGGAATTCAGTCTTGAAAATCCTTGAAGTAAATATTTTTCGCTTCTTAAAATACCACAGTATTTAATCATTATTCCTTTCAGGCTTATCTTTTCATCTTCCAGATTAATATCCTTTTCAAATACTTCGCTGATATCAAAATCAGGAAATTCTATGTTTTCATTTATTGAGTGCTTGTTTATTGACTCAGCTGTTTTTCTTCCGAATACCAGGCATTCCAATGTGGAATTGCTAGCCAGTCTGTTGGCACCGTGCACCCCAGTACATGCAGCCTCTCCACAGGCATATAGCCCCTTTACATTAGTATTGCCAAATAAATCCGTTTTTATTCCACCCATAATATAGTGCTGTGCAGGCCCTACAGGTATAAATCTTTCAGATATGTCTATTCCATAAGACATGCAGTTGGCAAATATAGTGGGGAAACGTTGCTGCAGAAATTCTTTGCTTTTGTGAGAAATATCCAGCTTAACATATGGCGATGCTTGGTTTTCGATCTCTCTGTATATTTCTCTTGCCACTATATCTCTAGGTGCCAGTTCACATCTTTCGTGTCTTCCCACCATGAATCTCTCATCTTTATCATTGTATAGCAATCCGCCCTCTCCTCTTACTGCCTCAGATATTAAAAAACATTGCTTGTTTCTGTTTTCCGGGCTATAGAAGCCAGTGGGATGAAACTGAACAAATTCCATATCAACAATTTCTGCTCCTGCTCTTTTTGCCATAGCTATTCCGTCGCCAGTAGCAACCAAAGGATTGGTAGTATATCTATATACTTGCCCTATTCCACCTGCCGCGATAATTACATGATTTGTCTTGAAAATATGCCATCCATCATTGTATGCAGCTACTGCACATACTCTATCTTTCTTATCTTTTATAATATCTGCTACAAAGTATTTTTCCAGCAATGAAATATTCTCATGCTCGCTCACCAGCTGCTTCAATATCCTGACGATTTCTTTTCCTGTTGCATCTCCTCCACAGTGAAGTATGCGCCTTTTTTGGTGTCCGCCTTCCATTGTGGATTTCAGATTTCCTTCACTGTCTGTGTCAAAATTTATGCCAAGCTCTATCAGCCTTTTAATATCTTCCGGGCCTTCCTCTACAATAGTATGCACTGCTTCTTCGTTGCAGTGTCCAGCTCCTGCCTTTATGGTATCCTCAAAGTGATATTCAAATTTATCCTCGCTCTCCATCACAGCGGCTATTCCCCCCTGTGCCAAAGACGAAGAACTTATGTCCGTTTTGTCCTTCGTGAATATCACGCACGATGTAGTCTCTTTCAGATTATAGGCGGCATAAAGCCCTGCAATACCGCTGCCTATAATAGCCACATCCACTTCATGTACTGTAAAGTCGTCTATAGATTCATCAAATAAATATCTTCTCATATCGCTCCTCAGCCTAGTTCAATCATTCTCTCTAGGCTGGCTTTGGCTCTCAGAATCACCTTCTCATCCAGCTCTATCACCTTTTCGGTGTCTCCTTCGTCCAGTCCATTAAGCGAATTCAGAAGGTCTTGCAACGTTGTTTTCTTCATATTTCTACATATAAAATTACTTGAAGCAACAATAAATGTTTTATCTGGATTCTGTTCTTTCAGCTTATGAAGTATGCCCTCTTCTGTGCCAATTATAATGGTTTTATCAGATAGCTTATTTGCTCTCTTCAGTATCTGTGCCGTGCTTCCTACAAAGTCTGCAAGGCGAACTACCTCCTCTGTGCACTCAGGATGAACCAAGAACGGCGCTTCCGGATATTGCATCTTTATGTCCAATACCTCGTCTGCCGCTATTCTGTTATGTACTATGCAGTATCCGTCTATTGTAATTACCTCTTTATCCTTTACTTGGTTTGCAACATATCTTCCCAAGTTTTTATCCGGTAAAAAAACTATTTGCTTTTCTTTCAACGAATTTACTATGTTTACAGCATTTGATGACGTGCAGCACACATCGCACTCCGCTTTCACCTCTGCCGATGTATTAACATAGCACACAAATGCAGCCTCCGGATATTTTTTTCTTAATTCTATTACATCATCTGCCGTCACCATATCTGCCATAGGACATCCCGCATCCATATTAGGCAATATAACAGTTTTTTGTGGGCTTAATATTTTTGCACTCTCTGCCATAAACTTTACGCCGCAGAAAACAATAACATCTGCATCAGTTTCTGCACATTCTTTGCTAAGACCAAATGAATCGCCAACCATGTCTGCAATGGCTTGTATTTCTGGTATTTGATAATAGTGAGCCAAAATAATTGCATTATGCTTTTTCTTTAGTTTATTTATCTCATCAATCATGATATTATTCATCATTTTCTCCTACGCCAATTATTATTGCATATATTCTACCACATATTTTCAATTATTCCTTATATATTTTTTTGATTATTACTATATAATATATTAAAGAAGCTCTTTAATTACTTCGTGTTTTTATACTATTATATACATTAAAGCCGCCCAATAGGCGGCTTTAATCGTGTCTTGTATGTCTGTTTATCCTTATTATCACAAATTGATTAAGTTTGCATCCCGTGATGCTTTATACATAATAATTCTTTATTTCACCGTTCTCTGAATATTCAATTAATAATTCACCTTTATCCATATCAATTGTAAGTTTGCTGAAATCGTCGTTTTTCTTCCAGCTCATCACTATTCCCGAATCTAATACTTCATCTACCGAAAATTCACCATCGAAGCTAGGATGTTCATTTCTGAAATTAATCAGCTTGATCAATCTTTTAACCACATCTCTTTGGATCTCCGTTTTCACTTCATCCAAAGAATAATTATAGCGATTTATTTCTCTGCCGTCACCTGTTTGCTCGGCTCTTTCATACACATTTTTGCCGGCTAGTGCTCCCACATAATATACCTGCGGTATCCCTGGTGCAAAAAGCTGAAGTGCTCTGGCAGCAATATAGTCATCATCGTTTTCATTCAGAATTGAGTATATAGTTCCGCGTATTTGATGAACGTCAAATCCACCCTCTAGCTTGTGTGCCTCTGAAACCACTCTACTGAAATTTGATCCTCTCTGTTCGCACAGTTCTACCACTTTTTTTGCTCTGCCCACATCTACCAAATCATTCAAATCCGGTATCAATGGTACTCCGTCGTGGCAATCCAGCATAGTAAATTGTTTGGAAGGCCTCTCATTCAGATATTCCGCCAGCTTATCAAATTCTTTTATCATTATAGATTCCAGTATTTTATATGGCAGAATGAAATCGTAAATCCATGCTCCACGCTCTGCTAGCTTATACTGTATTGAATAGTGCGAATGTACTTCCGGCAGCAATTCTAGTCCATATTTATCTGCAACAGCAAATATCCAATCTAGAAATTCATAAATCTCCGGCTCTACATAGAAGCAAGAAGTGCCCATTTTTTTGATAACATATCCTATAGCATCTAGACGAACAATTTTTATTCCTTGTTGGCTAAAGTTTTTCAAAATGTCTTCAAACATTTTTTTGGCTGTTTCAGAATGTATATCTACGTCTATCTGTTCAGATGGCTCTGTTTTTCCGAAAGTAGTCCACAGCTTTATTTTTCTGCCGTCTTTCGCCTCATATTCCGAGTATGGGCGTGTTCTGCGAAGAAAGATTTTTGCGATATCTTCATCTACCGGCTCACCATCCTCCCATATTTTATCCAGAGTTATAAAAAGATCGCTGTATACGGAATCATCGCCTTTTTCAAGAAAGTCTTTAACATATTGTGATTGTCGGGATATATGGTTTACCATCAAATCTATTACTACATCGTGTGTATTTGATATGGTCTTTATGTCTTCCCATCCGCCAAAGCTTTCTTCGATTTGAAAATAATCAATTGGTGCAAATCCTCTGTCTCCTGACGACGGAAAAGGGGGAAGTATGTGCACTCCTCCTTTAAAAACGTCTTTCATATAGTCTGTTAGAACAGTATTAAGATTTTTTAAATCTCCGCCTAGAGAATCCGCATATGTTATTAGCTGCACTTTGTTTTTTACTGCCATTTTTGCCTCCGAAAATACTATTAATTATTATTACTTTATTATCACTTCATAGTCTTTGGTTATAATAATATCAGCCAAAAACTGATGACCTGCTATTATTTTGTGCTCAGTTTTTAAAACGTCTTCAATAAATGGGTCTCCCACTTCATTGCCTCTGTTTCTCTTTTTTCTATGTTCCAATGTGTCCAGCCTGTTTCTGTTTATGAATACCTTGCAGTCCACATTTCTGAGCAATGCAGTGTATGTGCCCTCCAGGATAAGCACATCAATGCCCTCTAGCTTCACTTTCTCTTCTGATACATCGTTTTCATCATAGCTGATAATAGGCTTAGTGATTTCTTTTTCACCCTCTAAGGCAGCTGCTATGCTTTGATTCAAAAGATCCATCTTCACTTCTACATGAGGTCCCAGCCATGAGCTGTCTTCTCTTCTTTTCAGGTCATTTGATTTAGGAGGCAGCACAAAGTAATCATCCTGACCCAAAATGGTGCTTTTGATTCCTTCCTTTTCCATCTCATCGCTTATAGCTTTTGCAGTTTCTGATTTTCCGCTGCCTGATTCACCCGAAACAGTAATAATGAATTTTCTATCCAGATTTTTTATTGCCGACAAAATATGCTTTGCGATCTTCGCCCCCGCCTCAATATGGTGAGGCTCCAATACAATAATATCACCTTTCATAATCCCAAATATCCGCCTTTCTACTCATTTGCTTTATTATTTTTCTATTTATTTCATTTTATATACTGTAATTTCAACACAGTCTTTTGCTATCGCTTTCAATTCACCTACGTATGTATCTGTAGCCAAAAAAGCATACTTACCATTTAAATCACATTGAAATTTCGGCGTCGTACTGATTACCGCATCTTCTCTCTTTAGGTTAATTATTCCCTCATTCTGAATCGAAATAATCTCACCATCGTTTGTTTCAATCCAGTATTTTGCAAAGGCATGTGCTGTTTCATCATCTATTTTTGTGTTCCAGTCTGCTCCACCTGGGCATACTTTCCCTTTCAGGTCTTTTCCCTCAAACTTTCCTCCTGTTATTGGGATAATCATCAGTTCTCCCTCTGGTGTCTTTCCCACACGCTTGGGTTCGTCGACCGTAACAGTGAGGGTCAATACCTTTTCGCCTATCAGCTTCATACCTGCTCCTTTCTATGCAGCCTGACTATTCAATTTTGTTTTTTTAGCCATTCGAGTGCTGCCCGCATAGATTTGTTCCAAAAATCAAAATCGTGTACACCATTTTCATACCACCACTCATGAGCATATCCTATGCTTTCTAAATGCTCATGGTAGTCTATATTGCACTCCACTAAAAAGTCCTCTTTGCCGCATGCCAAGAAAATGCGTGGTCTGTTTTCACCTGCAATTTTAGCCAAATGCTTGGGGTCTTTGTCACTACCCGGAAGCTTTTTAAGCTCGCCAAATGTATGATTATAATACTCATATGAAGCAATCGGGTCTTTATCTCCCGGTTTCATTTCAGTTATCATATCTGTAATCAACGCTGATGATAGGGCTATGATTGCACCGAATGTATCATTATATTTCAGTCCGTTTCTCAATGCACCATATCCGCCCATTGAAAGACCAGCAATTACCGTGTCTTCTTTTTTGTGCGAAAGCGGAAACATTTTGCGAGTCACTTCCACTAGCTCCTCTGCTACGAATGAACCATAGAGCTCTCCTGTCACTGCATTATCCAAATAGAATCTGTTTGCTCCATCCGGCATCACCACAGCGTATCCTTTGCTTGCTGCCCATTCTTCTATTCGCGTTCTCATCAGCCAGTCCAGCCTGTTTCCGGAATATCCGTGCAGCAAATATATCGTAGGAAAAGGCCCTTGCAAGTACTCTATTGGCTTGTTTTCAATTGGTGGCGGATCAGTTGGCAAAATTGCCGTAAATGATGTAAACCCTTTTCTAGCTTGTGAATAATAATTTATACTTAATACTGCCATGCTTTCTTCCTCTTTATCATTAATTATAAATAAATGAATGGCTCTTTTGCATCAATAAAAACCACCGGAATACCTTGCATAAAGGATTCCATCCATTTGCCCAGATGCTTCATGCCCGGTTCTTCGCTTCTTTCATGCCCCAGCACGAGTATTGCCTTGTTCATGCCCATCTGATATGCATCCCTGACATATGCAGGCAAAGTCCATTCCAGTATTTCTCCGCAGACTAATACATCCAGCTCTCTGTAGCGCATCAAATCCATTGGCATGTGTTCAACCCCCAGCCCCAAACTGCCGCCGCCAGGCAAAACGCCTACTCTTTCCACGTTCATATCCTGGTTGCCTATTATCTGAACCACATCCATATCCATTTTCTCTTTAAAAAAACCGCCAAGGTCTTTTAAAGTTGTTTTCGGTATCTGATAGCATCCATCAAACCTACCCTTCATCCTAAAGTCTTTGGGCGTATCCTTTGATGGCTCCATTCTGTATTGTTTCCAGCCCATCTCCTCGTCAAAGCCTCTGAAAATACCATCCTCATTGTCAAAATGCATATGGTCATGAAATCTCCATATAGAAATGCCTGTTTCATCAAGTAATTCTTTTTTCTTCAAATATACCGGATCATCTTGCAGCCATTCAGTGTCGTCAGCCCCTGTAAACCATGTAGGCTCATGTGTTATTATAAGCTCTGCTCCTATTTCCGCAGCCTTCTTTATCACATCTACTGTAGCCATAAATGTGGAAGCCACCTTTGTTACTTTCGCATCAAAGCTGCCTGCCATCAGTTGGTCACAAGTTTTATCCAAAGGAAGGGGCTTTACTCCTGTTTTTTTTATAATCTCGTCTACTATTTCTCTAACTGTCATTTCCTTCTTCCTTTCCTATCTTCGTTCTCTATCCTTTAACGGCTCCCAAAACTACACCTTTAATAAAATATTTTTGTGCAAACGGGAAAATTATCAATATAGGAAGTATTCCTATCACTGCCATGGCCATTCTTACTGATGTGCCCGGCAGTTCGATATTCTGTGTGCCCAAAAGTGCTACATTGGATCCGCTCTTCAAAAACTGTATGTTGTCCATGATGCGTATCAACAGGTTCTGTATACCGTATAGTTTTGAATCTGTCAGATAGTATAGTCCGTTTATCCAGTCATTCCAGTATATTATTCCAGTAAATAAACTTACTGTTGCAACAACAGGGATAGCCAACGGAACCATAATGCTGAAGAATACTCTCAGCTCTCCTGCTCCATCTATCTGTACAGATTCAATAATCGAATCAGGTATTGCATTGGTATAATAATTTCTTACTAGAAATACATTGAATGCTGTTACTAGATAATTCGGAACTATCAATGCCCATATAGTATTCTTAATGTGGAAAATTTGTGACCACATAATATATGATGATACAATTCCCCCGTTAAAGAGCATAGTAAAGAATACGAAAAACGCAATAGTGTTTCTATACTTAAAGTTCTTTCTGGACATGGGGTATGCAAGCATCGATGTTAGTAGAATGCTTATAAGAGTTCCCGTAACAGTAACCAGAGCAGAAATGCCATATGCTCGCAATATTACAGCCCCTTGCTTTATCATATAATAATATGAATCTAGACTAAATTCAGATGGAAAAAATGTATATCCTGTAGATACCAATACATTTTCACTTGTTACAGATGCTATAGCTATCAATACTATTGGTAGCAGTGTAAGAACTGATATGATAGACATAACTATAGTTGAAAATCTTATTACTTTTTTTGTTTCATTATTATTCATGTTATATCCACCTCCTAAAATAGTGCGTTCTCAGCGTCCACTTTGCGTACGATAGCATTTGCAGTAACAACCAATATAAATCCTACTACTGATTGGAAAAGTGCTGCTGCTGCTGACATTCCTACGTCACGAAGCTGCATTAGTCCTCTGTAAACATAGGTATCTATTGTCTGCGTCACATCAAATAGCCTTCCTGAATTCTGTGGTACTTGATAGAAAAGCCCAAAGTCAGAGAAGAATATTCTTCCTATAGACATCATTGTCAATATTATTATTGTTGGCTTCAGCATAGGGATGGTTACTTTAAATACCTGCTTCAGCTTGGATGCACCATCCAGCTGAGCTGCCTCAAAAATACTAGCATCTATGCCTGCTATGCTGGCCATATAAATAATAGAGCTAACACCTACATATTTCCACAGATGCACAGAGACCAATATAAATGGCCATGGGCCTGTTGTGGAATACCATGATATCTCTTCTTTGCCAAGAGCTTTTAAAACAGTATTATTTATAAATCCAGAGTCAGCATTCAAAAATGCATATACTACATATCCTATTACAACCCATGAGAGCATATTGGGCAAAAGTATTGATGACTGAAAAAATTTCACTCTCTTTTTCTTGCCAAGTTCAGACATGATTACTGCAACGAATATTGCAAAAATAGTACCCACTACTATGAATGTTACATTGTACAAAACAGTGTTTCTTGTCATTATCCATGCGTCACGTGTTTTAAATAGGAAGTGGAAATTGTCAAATCCGCTCCAGTCACTTCCGAATATTCCTTTTACGTAGTTAAAGTCCTTGAATGCAAGGAATACACCAAACATTGGAATATAGTTATTGATGAATATATATATCAAACCGGGAAGCGAAATCAAAAGAAGCGGCACCGTCTTGGTGAGATTATTTCTCTTTTCCTTAGTTTTTTTCATTTTAATTCCCCATTTCATAAGGTATAAGTTTGTCATACAAATCGTAAGTGGGGATTAAATATCCCCACTTACATGTGTCAGTTATTATTAGAAAAAATTATTTGCTTTCTGCCCATGCATCTAGCTGCATTTGTTTTTCTTCAATAATTGTTCCTAATCCTGCTTCTTCTAGTCTTTCCAAGAATACTGGAATTTCAGTTTCTGGGTCGATGCTTCCGCATATTAATCCCGGTAGGAACTGGCTGATTACGTTTGCTACTGCTGTGTATTCAGTCTTAACGTTGCTACTGTCAAATGTGAAGCCCATTGCAACTGAAGTTTTTGCATTTTTGTTTTGCTCTAGTTCCCAGTCTAGCGATTCTACACTTGTGCCAGCCATTGGGTACATTACAAAGAAGTTTCCTAATGTTCCGCATGAAAGCTGTGCTGTGTATGGAACTGTTGATGGGTCTTGTCCTTCTGGATAGCTAACTGTGCCATCGTCGTTTTTCACATAGTCACGTCCCTCTAGTCCGTAGATTATCAGGTTGATTACTTCTTGATCTGTGAAAGTAAGGTTTAAGAATTTTAATGCTGATTCTGGAACATCTGAAGTAGATGAAACCATCCATGTCAGGGCATTAATAGCTGTTGTATCCAGGAATGCTGAACCTATCATTTTTGCACCTAGGTCGTATCCACCGCATTGTGCTTCTAGAGAAGCTGCTGTGTCCTCTTCAGGATAGCTGTATGATGCAATGTATCCGAAGTAGTTGCCTGCTGACATCAGTTCTGCTGCTGTGCTTGATGTTGTTGCTGCGTCTTTCATTACTAGGTCATTTGTATACCATGTGCGTGCTAGTGAGCACAAATCTGCAAATTCGTCTGATGCATAATAATCAACAACTGTTAGTTGGTCATTCATCAATACGCCTTTTGGCTCGTAATAATTGTCTGTCAGATAGTCAACGTTTTCAACTGTCAATCCTAGACCGATATTTCCTGTGTTTACAGCTGCTAGAGGTGTCATATCTGGATATGCTGCTTTTACCTTTTCCAATACACTTGTCAAATCTGCCGCACTGTTCACTTTGCTCATATCTATGCCTAGCTCGTCTACTATGTCTTGTCTGTAAACAAACATTGGTGTCAAAGCTATTGGCTTGTATGTAGGAATACCAAATTGTCTTCCCTCGTAGCTGCATGCTGCCAGCCAGTCCGGTCCAATCAGTTCTTTTGTTTCCGCTGCATACTCATCCATCATGTCTGTTAGATCCAGACACATGCTTGTGCTGATAGCGATGTTAAAGTCGCCTAAGCTTTGGAATATGTCAACTTTTTCTCCGCCTTGAAGTGATAGACTCACTTGGGAGGAATAGTCCCAAATAGCAATTGGCATCAATTCTACTTCCACGCCTATTTTTTCACGTGTAATCACATTGATTGCCTCTTCTACTTCTGCCAAAACTTCCTCTGTTGGAATGTTGTTGAATGTAGCATATGCATAAACCACTTTATCATATGTCACTTCTTCACCTGATGTTTTATCATCCGGAGAAGATACCTTGTCAGGTGTTGTTGAATCTGGTTTGCCACAGGCTGCCAGAATCATTGATGCAAGAATTGCTAATACTAGAATAAACTTGTTAATATTTTTCACAATAATAACCTCCTTCTTAAGATAATCTAATTTTAGCAAATATATATTGGTCTATTATATTAAAATCAAGTGCTTTTCTTTTAAAAACAAGACTAATATTGTGATATTTACACAAAATTGCGTTATTTTTTTGTAATTTTTATGAGTTCTGCCTATATTCATTGGGAGACATACCCACATTTTTTTTAAATAAGGTAGAGAAATACGAATAATTATCAAAGCCAACGTCCTGTGCTATATCACTGACTTTGCCATCAGTATTCTTCAGCAGCCACTTAGCTTTCTCTATTCTATATTCTCTTATATAGTCATTTAGATACTTACCCGTCTTCTTATAATATAGCTTTGCAAGATATTCTGGAGCCAGAAAGAAAACTGTAGCCAGTTCATTCCTGCCGATGTTCTCCTTATAATTTTCATGTATATACGAATTAATTCTGTCTATCAAAGTGCTGGTTTTTGCTATTTCTTTCTCATATGAAAAGGATCGCTCCAGCAAGTAGCTAGCCCATCTTATCATATCTATTGATGATTTTTCTGCTTTGCCTGAAAGCTTTGCTGAAGTTTCATCATAAAACAGCTTTGTCGCCTGAATGCCCGACTGAAGCAAATGTGCGTATGTGGCCTGAAGGATTTCCTGCTTCATCATATAAAGGCTTCTTTCATCCAACGTCTGGTTATTGGTTTTTAGCCTTATCATCTCTTTAATGTAATTTAGCAAAGCCACTTTATCATGCTTATCCAATAGCTCTGTCAGCTTACTTACGTCCAAAATCTCTGCCTCTTCACTGTGGTTTGCCATCGCATTATCTTCTAGAAAATAATTGCCGTAAAAAACTATATTGTGTAGAATCAAATCCTCCAGCTTTGCAGCCTTTTCATATAGCTCCTCCATATGGCACGGGTTTCCGATGCAGCATGTTGCTTTTATATTCAGTGTTTGGTCACAATATTTTGTCAGCTTTTTACATAGAACTTCTAGGTCTGTTTTTTCGTCTTCCAAAATGGTCGTAAGAAGCCATATGTCATTTTCGCTTGATTTTCTTACTACACAATAGTTTTCGTCCTGTCCGCACAAAATATTGGAATGCACATTTTCAAGGCTGAAGTACAGCAGCTCATCACCAAGTGATTCAAGCTGATTTTCATAATCTGTGATTTTGGTCATAATCAGGCGATATTTTTTATCAGTATCAAGCTTCAGTTTTCTCACTTCTATTTCTTTGCTAATTCTTTCTCTATTCTGCTTAATAATCCCGCTATAGAGAATCAGCCAAAAATGGAGCTGTTCTTGTCTTGTGTTTTTTAGCATCCACTCTTCAAAAAGACTGCTTTCTTTTAGTTTTCTTTTTTCTTCTATCTTGGCAATCGTTTTTTTAATTGAAAGCTTCATAATATCCGCATCAAAAGGCTTTGTAAGATACCCTGCCGCGTCCCATTTTATTGCACTTGCTGCATATTCAAATTTTTCATGGCAAGTTAACAGAATAAACTCCACATCTATTCCAGATTTCCTTATCCAAACTAGAAGATCAAGACCGGACTCCTTAGGCATCTCTATATCACTTACTATAATATCAATTTTGTTGTTTTTGATTATTCTCTTTGCCTGAGATGCACTGCTTGCAGTAAAAACCTTATCCATACCTAAAGACTTCCAGTCTACAGACTCTTTTATTACTTCAAGCGTATGCATATCATCATCAACAAATAGTAAATACATCTTCTCCTCCTGCGTCTATTAGCTTGTCTTGTTATTTTCGGCGTCGCTTACTTCGTGCAGTGGTTTTTCAGGCACATATATTTTGCTTTTGCATCCATGTGGTTCAATATTGTATATTTCAATCAAATCGTCTCTTTCGTACATTATTTCCATCATGTTTTTAATGCTCCAAAGCCCTATTCTGCTGCCCGCATTTTCAGTGTACACTTCACTGCCGTTCATATAGTCTATCACATCCTGCGGATATCCCTTTCCGTCATCTTCTATTTCTATCACCAGCATCTCTTCATTTTTATATATTCTTTTGCTTACTTTTATTAATATACTAAGAATATAATCCGTTGAAAGTGCGTGTTTAAATTCATTCTCTACAAATGTCTGTATTATCATTTGAGGAATCTTCCATTCCAGTTCCTCTTCCTGTGCATGAATATAGTGGAAAGTGCTATTGGGATATTTCAGCTCCTGCATTTTAAAATAATTTTCAACATGCCGAATTTCTTCTCTTAGCGTCACAGTGTGCAGGCTAGACTTGAACATATATCTAATATTTTTTGACAAAGCATCAATATATTCGTTTTGCTGCTTGGTCTTGCCCATGCTTCCCAGGCTGTTTATTGTATTAATTGCATTCAGAAAGAAATGTGGCTTCATCTGCAGCCTTATAATTTTTAGCTGTGAATCCTTCAGCTCAATTATTTTTTCATATGATTTTATCTTCAGTCCTACAATTTCATCCATCAATTTGTTGAACGAATCTTTAAGGTGTGTGAACTCTTCAGTTCTGTATTCACCCTCAAAATGCAAAGTGTATTCGCCCTCATCAACATTTTTCATTCCCTCTGCCATTTTCTTCATGGGATATATCATTTCTCTTTGTATATATCTGATTAAAAGAAGACCAAAAACAATGGATAGCAAAAGTATGCCCAGCATCGCCCCCATGCTCAGCTTTGTTTGTTTCCACATGCTGGCACTTTCCACAATACTATATAGCATTATCTGTCCATTTTCAATTTTATATTCTGCTTTGAAGGAATTATTCATGTCTATATCGCTGAGTTTTCTACCCAAAATTCTAGATTCTTCGTATTCCCCTACAACCTCCTGCAGTACACCTTCGCCATCAGTAAGTAAATAGATTTTGTCGCCATATTCCTCTATAGATATTGTCGCCATAAACTGCTCTGTGCTGGTAAATACCGCTGCAGCACGTCCATTATATATAAACATTTTGAATATATAGTTCTTATCGTTCAGCTCTGCAAAGCCCCATTTAGATGACATATCATCTATCACTGCACTTTTTCTAGTAAAATCTCTTAGTGCTTCTTTATCCCAATAGGTCATAGAGCTGCTCTGTGCATCCAAGCATATATCATAGAGGTTGTCTGCCACCACTATGCACTCTACTCCGCTTTTGCTAAGTGCCACATCGCGTATATACGTCATTATTTCCCGTGTAGCATAGTATCTTTTTGTTTCTTCAGAGCTTTTTAGAAGCTGAAGCTGAGATGAATTCTGTATCAGCACATTTTTCAGAACAGTATCCATTTGGTTTACTCGGCCTTTCAGCTCGCCGCCGTATAGGCTAAGGAAATTCTGCAAATCCAATTTTATCTGATTAGTCAAAATAGAATAAGACGAAGCTGAGTATACAACTAAAACAAAACTCAACAGAAAAATGAGAATTATCATAAAATATAATATCTGTTTTAAAAACGATTTCTTCATAGCAGCCATCATGTTCTCCTTCTACTATGTTTCTATATACCTATTTATATTCAATTAAACACTAAAGTGCTGATATAAAATATTCACATAATGAATAAATCTTTAGTCAAATTTTTTTCTAAACACTTTTAAGCCTTTCTCGCACTCTGCTAATATCCGGTATAGCAGGAATTCCGCCTCTTCCTTCAATTGCCAGGCTGGCAACTGCATTGCCAAATTTCCCGAATTCATTTAATTCAGCAGCAGTTAATTCTTCTGCTTTTTTGTCAGATAAAATGAGCCTAGACACAAAGCCGCCCCAAAACGAATCACCTGCACCTGTAGTATCCACAACTGATGTTCTAAACCCAGAAACTAAAACTGAATTTTTTTCATTTGCAATATATGAGCCTTCTGCGCCTAAAGTGACCGCAACAAGTTTAATTCCTCTTTCAATTAAATACTCTGCGGCTTTGTGCGGGTCATTATATGGAGTAAGCAGGTCTGTCTCTTCGTCAGATATCTTTATTATATCTACATATGGCAGTATTGACTTCATGTGCATCCTCGCCGTATCTTTGCTTTTCCACAATGGCTGCCTATAGTTAGGATCGTATGAAATTATCGCTCCTGCTTTTTTTGCTGTTTTTATCGCATCTATAGTAGTTCCTCTTGCAGGCTCGTCCGTTAGAGACAGTGAACCTATATGAAACACCTTTGTATTGTACAGCATTTTTTTATCTATTTCACTATAGCGAATCATCGTGTCTGCTCCGGGTTTTCTGGCAAATGAGAAATCCCTTTCTGCATTTTCATTTAAGCTCACAAATGCAAGCGTAGTGAATACACTATCATCCACCAAAAGCTGACTGGTATCTATTCCTATATCTTCAAGAGTTCTTTTCAAAAACTCCCCATGCATGTCTTTGCCTACTTTGCCTATGAATGCAGCTTTAAGTCCTGCTTTGCTGATGACTGCCAGCATATTCGCCGGCGCTCCTCCGGGATTCTGCTCAAAGAGCTTCATTCCATTTTCTGTTCTGCCTGCCGGAGTAAAATCAATTAATATTTCACCTAGTCCCACTACATCATACATACACCAGTGCTCCTTTCATGGCTAATGCCGTATAATTATCTTGTCGCTTTTGCCTGTTCTTCCATCCAATTGTCCCCATCTCTCAGCCTTGTCTTTTTTGTGTTTATGGCAAACAAATCTCCATCTTTTGAAAGAGTCATTTCCGTTACAAACCATCCATTCATCCAGTGGATTGTAATCTTCAGCGTGTTTTCATCCAAATACCTAGCGGTAGAGCAATTGTAACCAAGCTCAGGATATACACTATCTGTGTAATGCAGGCGCATTTTCCCATCAAAATATACTTCAAATACTGCATAGTCATCAACTATTAATGTAATTTTTTCATGGTCAGTTTTTATAACAAACTCGTCCATGTTTGGATTTTTATCTGTGTCTTGAAACATCTCAAAAAGGTTTATCTTGCCCGGTGCTACTGCAAACCAAGGAGATGTTTTGCCTTCAATTATTTTATATTTGCCGCTAAAATCAAATACATTTTCTATTTCATTTGGCTTGTCATTTGGCATAGCCATGCTTTTTTCGTATTCTACTAGATTCTTATAAGCCTGATTGTTCTCAGGCAAAGGTTCGTCAGCCAGCTTAAGAAGCAGATTTTCATAAAGCACATCCAGTGTTTTCTGCGGTCCATATGGGCATATTCCACCCTCATGAAGAGATATAGCTAATTCCTTTTCCGGCCATATTATTCCGTACTGTCCTTGTCCGCCGTCGAATCGATACACTCCCGGAATGCTGCAAGCCCAAAGCTGATATCCGTATCCGCATCTGCCATCCTTTTGCTCGGGTGCATATGATGTGTCTACATGAACAGAAAGTGCGGCCTTCACAAAATCTTCATCAAGTATTTGCTCTCCATTCCACTTGCCGCCATTCATATATAGCAGCACTAGTCGCAGATTGTCCTCTGTTGTTGCAAATGTACCAGGCTCTCCATCGATACCGTTATGAAATTTCAGCCATACAAATCTATCTGTATCTATACCTATTTTTTCAAATAATCGCTCGGTTAAATATTCTTTCAGGTTTTGTCCGCATCTTTTCAAAATTATTGCACCCAGCATACATGACCCAGAGCTATTATACATAAATCTTTCTCCCGGCTTGTATTTCATAGGCGTTCGGAAATAATCACCTATCCAGTCTTCTGACATCTCCGGATGGTGCTCCATTCCATTTGTCATGGTCATTACATTCTCTATTGTTATCTCTTTCATCAAATCAGGCACTTCTATGTTTCGCTCTGCTATCTCCTGTGCAAAAACATCCACCATCTTTTCCTGAAAGTTTAGCTTGCCTTCCTGTTTTGCTATTGCTATTGCTGTGGCTGTGTAGCTTTTGCCAAATGAATGATTGCTATGAACTATATCCGGTCCATATGGCGCCCACCAGCATTCAGCAAAAACTTTCCCATGCCTAGCTGCCATAAATCCATTCATATATGTCTTGTCATGCATTAGTTCTTTAATGCACTTTTGTACCTGTTCGCTAGATATCCCCGCCTCTTCCGGAGTGATTCTAGGTAGTGGCTGTTTTTTCATCTGTCTTTTTCTCCTTCCTCGTTACCATATAGAAAAATACTAGAGCAATCAGCATCAACACACCGCACAAATCAAACAGCATGCGATATCCTGCAACCCCAGCAATTTGAGCTAGTATTACTCCGCCTATCATAGGCCCTATGCCCTGCCCAATATCTCCCCCGAGATAATATGTGCTGGTTGCCACGCCGCTTTTGCTTCTGCCTACTTTGTTTATGCAGCCCGCCTGCAAAGAAGGCTGAGCAGCACCCTGACCTATGGCACGGAATATTCCCGTTACTAAAATGGCTGTGAGTGCCGAGCTCCTTCCGAGAAAAAACATAGATACAGCCGTCAGCAGAAGCCCCGGCAGCACCGTAACCCTAATACCTTTTTTATCCATAATCTTTCCCGATATAGGGCGTATTACCAGAAGTACCACGGCGTATAGCGTGAAATAAGAACTAATTCCTACAATGCCTTTTTCGTCAGCAAATAAAACAATATATGACGCGATAATACCATTAATAAACGAAAATGTGCTTGCTACGAATGTATATGGAAGTGCTTTTGGTGCAATAATGTCACTAAAAGTTATTTTTTTCAAATCTAATCGCTTTGTTTCTTTCTGCTCTTCCTTAAAAAAAGATAAAAAGAAAAAAGCTACTACTGTCAATATTGATGAAGCAATAAATGTGGTTCCCATTCCGAAACCGTCCGCAATCATCAGACCAACTCCCGGTGCCACTGCCGAGCTAAGCACCATTCCAAGCCCCATGTATCCGATTCCTTCACCCATTTTATTTTGTGGTATATATTTTGTTGCTAATGCAACCTGTGCTGTGCCCCCGATTGCAAATCCTATTCCGTTTAAAATTCGAAATATAATAAGTAGAGGTATATTTTTTGTAAATGCAAAACCTAAAAATCCGATCGCAAGAAAAACATTGCTCCACTTTAATAACTTAACATTATTAAGTGAGTCTGCCATTAATCCACATAGCGGTCTCGAAAACAATGACGTTATTGAAAACAGACCAACTATTATTCCTGCCAGTGTAATTGTTGTACCGATTCCTACCAAGTATTTTGATAAAATCGTTGCTATCATGAAGAAGGCAAATGCATTCAGAGCACTTATCATCAGTATAAAAATATATGATTTATTCCAAAGCTTTGATGGCTCTGTACTGTAAGCATTACTTTCCATGTCTATCCTTTCTATGTTGAAGGGGTATCTATTCGACACCCCTTACAAAATAACAATGTTCTAATATTTTACCTTAATTAACGACTAGCAAGCCATTCATCTAGTTGTCTTTGCTTTTCAGCGATAATTACGTTAATACCTGCATCTTCTAATGCTTTTTGGAATATCGGAAGTGTTTCTTCAACATCCACCTCAGCATACATCAATGGCATGTAGTATTGCTTCAAAACGTTTGAACATGCTGTAATCTCGTTTGCAACTGTTGAGCTGTCAAATTGGAAACCAAGTGCTTTTGATACAACAACTGTGTTTCTCTTTTCCTTCATTTGCTCATACAAATCTACTGGCTCATAGAACCATGTTTTGCAAAGTGTTGAGTTAGGGAAATACATTGAGCTGCCAACTGTCCAAGTTAAGTCAACTGCAGTTTTGCCCTCAGGATATACCATTTGTCCATTTTCGTTTACTTCATAGTGAACACCTTCGATACCATTTGCAAGAATTTGAGCTGCATCTGCATCAGAGTATAGTACATTCAGAACTCTCATAGCAGCTTCTGGATTCTTTGTGAATGAGCTAACGTGCCACATATAAGTAGTAACTTCACCACTTGTTGCCAAACAGTCATTTATTGCTGTTCCTACCATGTCTATTCCAAATTGAGCTGAAGTATTTTCAACACCAATTTGTGCATCCCAGTTGTAGCCTGGTGTGCCGTTGGCTATGCCGTAAAGCAGGTTAGAAAGTGTTGGGTTTGAGTTGCTCAGTGGATCTGGGCTAATCAATCCATTTTCTTTCCATACTTCTACATGGTCTAGAAAGTCATAGAAGTATTCAGATTTATAATAATCTTCAACAGTAGTGCTGTTTGCTGGGTCTGTTAATACTCCGAACAAATTCATGTCTCCCAAATAGTCAATGCTTTTTGGAACCCAATATGTTTCTGTTGATCCTGGAATATAGTACTTGTCAGGATTTGTTTCCTTCAAAGTAATCATGGCATCAGTCATAGAATCTAGGTCGTTTACTGTATCCCAGTCAATTCCTGCTGCTTCTGCGTCTGCTCTTTGAGTCATGTATAAGTTTTCGCATACCCATGGGTTTATTGTTGGTATACCGTATAGTTTACCATCGATTTCAGCACAGCTTAGATAATCTTCATATCCTGCATACTGCTCTAAAATGCCTTGTCCGTCTGATTGAATTAAATCATCAAGAGCCATAACTTGTCCGTTTGAAACTAAATTACTTTCAGATGTATACCAGAATGATGTAAAGATATCTAGTGAATCATCACCGCCTGTAAGCATTAGGTTCAGCTGAGTTACCCAGTTAGCGAACTCGATACCTACCAAGTCGACTTCTGCATGTGCTTTTTCACGCATAATCTCATTTAGGGCATCCTCTATCATCTTTTCGTCTTCATTTGAGAAGATAATAGCATAGTTCATTCTGATAACAGGATATTCTTCGCTGTCGTTTGATGCTTTATCCTTGCTACCTGTTTCTTTGCTGTCTGAATTCACATCAGACCCATCTGTTTTATTACAACCTGATAAAACGGATGTTGCCAACATTAGGCAAATAAATAATAATGCTAGTATTCTTTTTTTCATTTCGTTCCTCCTTCTAGCGCGTTAATACGCGAACATATTTTGTCCGCAGAATCATCATATCAGATGTTTTTCGTGATTATCTATCATTTTTCTGTCTTAAATCATCACTTTTCTGATGTTATGGCAATGTAAGCAATGAGTTCGTTAATTTGTTAAAATTTCATCGAATTATCGCATTTTATAGGTTTCTATAGCATATTTAGCAGAAAAGTGACAGTATTTATCAGATATATGATAGTTTTTTCCCATGATTTTAGCTAATATTTATTATATAGAATAAGGAGGGATACATTTTATATGAAACAAGATAAGTACAAAAAAACAAATACCTTGATAATAGCAAAGAAAACGAGGAAAAGAGCTTCAAAGATGAGCAAGAACAAAATGAGGCAATATCTTCCGTTTTATCTAATGCTTATACCCGGGTTCATATATCTGCTTGTAAATAACTACATGCCAATGGCAGGTCTGTTTCTTGCATTTAAAAAGGTAAACTATGCACTTGGGCTTTGGAAAAGTCCGTGGATTGGTCTTTCAAACTTTTCGTACCTCATCAATTCAAATGATGCACTTTTGATTTTTAGAAATACTATTCTTTATAATCTTGGATTCATCATATTAGGAAACTTGATGGGTATTTTTGTAGCAATAGCACTAGATAGTATTAGAAGAAAGTTCTTTAAGAGATTCAGCCAAACAATCATTCTGATACCTTTCCTTCTATCCACAGTTATTGTCAGCTACATTGTATTTGCATTCTTGAGCCCAAGCAACGGATTCGTAAACAAATCCATATTACCGATTTTCGGCTTGGAGCCGATCTCATGGTACAATCAGGCAAAGTATTGGCCGGCGATAATAACTATTGTATACCTGTGGATGTCATTTGGCTACACATCTATACTGTACTATTCCAATTTAATAGGAATAGACAAGGCATACTACGAGGCCGCCGTTGTAGATGGTGCCGGCATATGGAAGCAAACCATCCATATAACACTGCCATCGTTAAAATACATGATAATTACATTGGTTCTATTGTCTATAGGTAGAATATTCTATTCGGATTTCGGACTGTTCTATCAGGTTCCTATGCACAGCGGTCTTTTGTATTCAACAACCCAAACCATAGATACCTATGTGTTCAGAGGATTGCTTGAATTAAATGACATAGGACGTTCATCAGCGGCTTCTTTCCTTCAATCGGTTTTAGGGTTTATATTTGTCTATGTTGCAAATAAAATAGTATATAAAATCGATAAAAGCAGCGCACTGTTCGAGACTAGATAAACCAGCATAGGAGGGATATAAAAAAATGATTTATAATAATAAAACTTTCAAAGTGGTTATGGGAATAGTGATGGGTCTGCTTACACTGGCATGTATAGTTCCATTCCTGCTTCTTCTAACCAGCTCATTAACATCAGAAACTGCATTAGCAAAGTTCGGCTATTCTTTGTTCCCACGCGAGTGGAGCGCAGGTTCATATAAATATCTATGGACAATTAGAAGCTCTATAGCCAGAGCGTATATGATGAGCTTTATAATAACAACAGTCGGAGTAATCTTGAGCTTAGTAGTAACAATGCTGTTTGCTTATCCACTATCCCGAAAGGATTTGCCTGGAAGAAATGCTATTTCCTTCGTACTGTTTTTCACAATGTTGTTCAATGGCGGGTTTGTTCCGACATACATGGTATACACTCGTATTTTCCATATAAAAGATACTCTTGCAGCCATGATAGTTCCTTATCTATTGATGAATGCCTTCTATGTAATTATAGTCAGAACATTCATAATGCAAAACGTTCCTGAAGAAGTTCTGGAATCTGCAAAGATTGATGGTGCCAGCGAAATGAGCACTCTCTTCCACATAGTTCTGCCTATGTCGAAGCCGATTATAGTGACAATTGGTCTGATGTCGGCAATTAACTACTGGAACAACTGGACAAACGGCGTATACTTCCTAACCGAAAGAACGGATTTATACGGAATTCAAAACTTCTTAAATGTAGTTATGAATAACGTAACCTTCCTTCAAACTCACTCGCAGGGTGCACAGCTAAATGTTAGTGTTCCCAGCATAGGTATACGTATGGCAATAGCTGTTCTGGCTGTTCTGCCAATACTGATTGCATATCCTTTCTTCCAGCAATACTTTGTAAAGGGTATTACAATCGGTTCAGTAAAAGGCTAGCTTCTCCAAAAATATATATACTCATTATCACCTTTCCAAATGCATTTTAAAAAAAGCTGCAATGGGAAGGTGATTTTTTATATAAAAAATCCGGAGTATCTGGAAACATACCCCGGATATAGAATATCGTTAAGTCTATTATTTATGCTTATTTCATAAGCCAGCAAATTGCATCTTTTACCATTTGACTCAAGTCTTTTCCTTCTTGCATTATGCATGCTGTTTTTTCTGAGAATTGTATGCTTTCATTATAATAAGCATTCTTTTTCTCTGCTGTAATATAAATTGGAATATCTGTGCTTTTTCTTGTATCAGCTAAAATATCCTTCTCGCTTCCTCGCAGCTTTTCTAATGGTCCAAATATTGCTTTAAGCATTTCTAGATTCTCATATGGCAGGGCTTCTCCATCTTCTGCTTTTTGAAATAATTCAACTACATCAAATTGCCCGTTAATGCATATGCACTTTTCAAACATCTTAGGATATTTTTTTGCAATCATTGCAGCACCATATGCTCCCGTGCCGATGCCTCCTATATATACACCCTCGCCTGCATCCTTTATTGAGAACATATTGCGACAAATTCCAGGGAATTCTTTTGAAATAAATTTCTCGTACTCAGGGCCATAATCCATATCCAAGCAGAATGAATGGGCTATGGATGGAGCAATAATATACATCTTTAGTTCGCTTGCCAGTTTTTCAATTCCCTCAATGCCGTGAATGTCTGAAAAGTCCCCTCCGTCGTCATGTATCAAATACAGTACTGGATATTTTTTATCAGTTCGCTTATCATCTTTCATTTCCTTAAGTTCAGGTGCAAACACTCCTGCAGAAAAGCTGCCACCCAAATATTTTGATAATGCATTAAATTCTATATACGCCATTATTGCGCCTCCATCTTAAAAGCATTTTTAATAGGCAGCCAGTTTAAGAAACTCTCAATATGCCTATTGCAGTATTCCCAGTCATGTTTACCTTGGTCTCTTATTTCTTTGAATTCCAGTCCCATCTTCCTCATTGTATCCATAACCTTATACCCTTCATTTGCAGTTGGGTCTTCAGAGCCAATTGCAATATAGAATTCGGGAAGCTCGCACTTTTCCTTCAGTCTGTTTTCTAGCATAAAAAGATTGTCATTTGGTGTGTTTCGCAAAAGTGCAGCTGAACCAAAGGCAGCCCACAGCATGCAAAAACCTTCTTTTTTCACTTCGTCTCTAAGGCACGGTTCACCAATTCTCTCATTCTC
Source organism: Eubacteriales bacterium (assembly GCA_040883315.1). Taxonomy (GTDB): domain Bacteria; phylum Bacillota; class Clostridia; order Christensenellales; family UMGS416; genus JAFGUF01. The sequence goes on along the minus strand of JBFLKU010000015.1, from coordinate 29,276 downwards.
TGGAATTCGTTTTCTTGGAACAATGCCTATCGCCCCAGCAAACGTTCCACACGCTGCAAACATTTCCGGCTGCTGCATTGCCCATTTAAATGCACCGTAGCCCCCCATTGAAAATCCGGCTACAAAGTTATCCTCTCTTTTACTAGATAGAGGAAACATTCTTCTCAAATATTCCGGAAGTTCTCTGGATATTTGTGTCCAATATTTAAAATTGCCTTCTGTAGTATCCATATATCCAGAATAATATACTCCCGGCATCACTACTGCCACTCCATGCTGTGCAGCAAAGAGTTCCACAGCCGTGTATCTCTGCCAGTCTGTGTAATCGAATCCGCCACCACACAAAAGCCATACTGTAGGATATTTATAGTCTGTTGGTCTATCCTCCAATGAATATCCCCACTTATTTTCCGGAATAATTACGTTTACTCCCATCTTCATTTTTAGTTCATCTGAAAAATAATTTATTCTGCAAAGAGCCATTTGTATTATCCTTTCCTTTTTTATTTTCATACTATCATTCACAAGTTTTTATGTCAATCGTTTTATCTACATTTTTCTTTTCCAAATTGACTATATACAGCTATTTAGTGGAATTTAGCATTGACAATGCTCTTTATATTAATTATAATTGATATATATAATATTAAACGTTTACATGAATTTCTGGAGGACAACAAATGAAAAAAATTGAAAATAAAGTGATGCTGATAACATATGCAAATAGCATGGGGAAAAATCTGCAGGAGCTAGATAATGTGCTGGACAAGCACTTCGATGGTGTATTCGGTGGAGTCCACATTCTGCCCTTCTTTCCCTCATCAGGCGACAGAGGGTTTGCCGTTATCAATTATGATATAGTCGAGCCATCCTTTGGAACATGGGAGGACATAGACACCTTGTCTGATAAATACTATCTGATGGCCGATTTCATGCTTAACCATGTGTCTATTCGCTGCAATGAATTCAAGGACTACATGAAGAACGGCGATCAGTCGCCTTATAGAGACATGTTTATACATTGGGATGAATTCTGGCCAAACGGCGAGCCAACCGAAGAAGAAATGGAAGCACTATATCGCAGAAAAATGAAAGGCCCATATTTGGAGTTCACCAGAGATGATGGCAAGGTCGTGAAGCTTTGGAATACATTTTTTGAAGAACAGATAGATATAGACCCATATTCAAAAGCAACTCAAGAATATTACGAACGCAACTTAGGCAGAATTGCCGACCACGTTCCTCTAATTCGCTTTGATGCATTTGCATACGCATCCAAAAAGCCCGGAACCAGCTGCTTCTTCGTAGAGCCTGAAATATGGGAAGTGCTTGAGATAGGCATGAAGCCCCTAAACGCAAAAGGCACAGAGATGCTTCCTGAAATTCACGAGAACTACCATATACAGCTTAAGATGGCTGAGCACGGATACTGGGTGTATGATTTCGCACTTCCTATGCTTATGCTTCACGGCCTGATGACAGGACGCACAGATAGGCTGATTAACTGGCTAAATATCTGCCCTCACAAGCAGTTTACCACGCTAGATACACACGATGGCATTGGTGTTGTGGACGTAGCAGGACTGCTGACAGATGACGAAATAGATGTGGTTCGTGACAAAGTAGATGAAATAACAGCCGATGCAAAGCCATTTATAAAAATCCCTGGGGGAATGATTAAAACATCCGGCAAAAAAGCAAGGCTATATCAGCTAGGCTGCACATACTATTCTGCACTAAGCTGCGATGACGATGCATACCTATTATCAAGAATAGTGCAATTCTATACACCCGGGATACCTCAAGTATACTATGTTGGGCTTCTTGCTGGCGAAAACGACATAGATGCACTGAAACGGGGCGAGGAAGGAAGAAGCATAAATCGCCACGTATATTCACTAGATGAGATAGAGCAAACTGTAGAAAAACCTATGCTGCAAAAAATGTATGATATTATGAGATTTAGAAATGAGTATCCCGCCTTTAATGGTGATATAATAATAGGTAAAGATAAAAAGGACGGCAAGCTAGAGATAACTTGGAAAAAGGACGAATACTTCACAACTTTAAAAGCAGACTTCAAAACTAAGAAGTATATAATAACTTACTATGACAAAGAAGCAGACAAAGAGATAGAATACAAGTAGTAAAAATGGCTAAAGGAGAAATTATTATGAGTAATATTACTCTACCGCAAATTTTTCAAAAGGGTATGGTACTGCAGCGCAGAATCCCCATATGTGTATGGGGGCAGGCATCAGGACACAAAAAAATAACTGTACAGCTAGGCGATGGCGAAGCCAGCGCAGAAGTAAAAGACGGCAAATGGCAGGTTTATCTGCCGCCTATGCAAGCAGCCACATCGCTGGTTATGTATATCACAGCAGATAATGAAACTTTAGAGATTCAAGATATAGCCATCGGCGAAGTATGGCTTGCAGGTGGACAATCCAACATGGAGTTCCTGCTGCGCTTTGACGAAGATAAAGAAACTGCGCAAAAAATAATTAATTCCGATATACGATGCTTTGAAGTGCCGAAGCTCTCCTACGACAGGCAGGAAGAATATAATGACTACTCAGAAGTAGGTATATGGCGAAAGCAAGGCGGAGAAGAATCATTATATTTCACTGCTGTGGGCTTTTACTTTGCAAACAAGCTGCACGAGACGCTGGGTGTACCTATAGGAATCATCAACTGTACATGGGGCGGAACATCTGCATCCGTGTTCACATCCAGAGAGTATTTGACCGGCAATCTATGCTTTTTCGTAGATGAAGCAGATAAATGGCAGAAGAAAATGAACTATGATGAAGGGATAGCAGAATATCGCGAATTACAAAAGCAGCTTTCATCTCTCCCAATGGATTTCGGAGTAACCAACGAAGAGCCAATTAAGCCAAGCAAAGGAATGATGAGTTTTTTTGAAAAATTTAACTCATATAAATATGCTCCATTTTCACCATTTTGCCCTAGCGTACTACATAGGACTATGCTTAAGAGCGTCTCACCATTTACAATAAGCGGCGTAATATGGTATCAGGGCGAATCTGACGAGGCATATCCGCACTTATACGAAGAGCTGATGTCTGCTATGATACGCTGCTGGCGAGACATGTGGACAAATGAGCTGCCGTTTATCATCGTTCAGCTCGCATCTTTTGAATATATGATGGAGCCACTTGACTTTGTTCCTATGCGCAAGGTGCAGGAAGACATAACAAAAAATATCCCCAAAGTCAATTTGATATGTGCTATGGATGCAGGGCTTCAATACGATATTCATCCAAAGAAAAAGAAACCAATAGGCGAGCGTCTTGCTTTACAGGCACTATCCAAAGTATATGGATATGATATTCTATCCGATTCACCATCCGTTTCTTCATATTCAAAAAGCGAGGGCTGCATCGATATTGAGTTTGCCCACTGCGGAAGCGGGCTATACGTGAAAGGTGACAAAGCCGAAACAATTGATCTATTTATAGATGAAAGGAAAAACGAGAATGTAAAAGTATCTGTAAGCGGAAATCATATGATAATTGAATCCGCAGATATTGAAATTGATAAAACCGCTATAGTGAAATTCGCATGGCACCCATACTGCGTAGATAATGTATACAATAGCGCAGACCTGCCAATGCTTCCATTCAAAGTAGAGCTATAGTGAATACACAACGTAGGAAAGGAACAACAAAATGTCTTTACTTGTATATAATTTTGAAAGCGAGTATTTAAAATCTAATCACCAAATTTCCGTGATTCTTCCTGACAAACCCAGAGATATTACACCTGCTGAATTTTATCTAAGCGACAGAAAATACAAAGTTCTATGGCTGCTTCACGGTACATTCGGCGACAATACGGATTGGGTGCGCAAAACAAACATAGAGCTTTATGCGACAGAAAAAAACCTAGTTGTTGTAATGCCGTCTGCACTGAATTCCAATTATTCGAACTGGGATAGCTCTATGATGGGATTCAGCATGTTCGACTACCTGACAGAGGAATTGATGCCGCTAATATATGGCTGGCTTCCTGTTTCAAGCAAAAGAGAAGATAACTTTATCGCAGGTCTTTCTATGGGAGGGCGAGGAACTATAAAGTATGCTGCAAACCACCCGGATAAATTCGCAGCCGCAGCTGTCTTGTCTGCCGCTCCAATGGATATGTCAGAAATAGGCCCTGACCATAGCTTCCCTCTTCTAAATTCCAATGAGCCACGAATGAAAAACGTTCTTGCAAACGCAGGCGGAATAGAGGCATTTTTAAACTCCAACGAAAACGTGTGGGAAATAATAAATCAACTTGCTCCAACAGGCAAACTGCCTAAATTGATGTTTGCATGCGGCAAGCAAGATATACTGTTATATGACGCATACCTGGAATTCCAAGCTCATGCTAAAGAGATTGGATTAGATGCAAAATGGTATGAGGTAGATGGCTATAAGCACGAGTGGCGTTTCTGGGATTTGGCTATACAGGAGGCTCTGAAATTCTTTGGACTGGATGATGAAGGCGGAAATCCCTTCTAGCATCATATACAAATACTGTTATAAAATAAAAACATGCAGAGTGAAATTTTCACAATGCATGTTTTTTCGATAAATATATTTCTTTATATACCTAGTGCTTCATATGTCAAGTCTCTTATTTTAGGATGTATAGTATAATACGCACTAAGGCATCCAAGCACCTGCTGTGCATAATATATGCTTATATTATTGATGGGGTCAATCAAAACATATGCACCAGCAGCCCCGTCCCAGCCAAATTCTCCTATTGGACTTTTTGATTCACTGTTGTCAATCAGTGTACGCACTCCCAGTCCGTATCCGTAGCCTTTTTTTCCTGATTTCATAAAGTCTTCAAGCATCTGACCATGCAAAAAGTTCTCTCTGATACGGTCTATAGATTCCTTGCTTATAATTCTGTTTCCATTAACCCCAACTCCATTGTTGCTTATGGCTTGGATGAAAGTACTGTAGGCATCCACAGTGCACGCCAGCCCTGCACCGCCGCTTTCATAGTTCTCTGTCAGCTTAAATCTATTTGTGTTTTCAACAGGTACTATCTCTTTTGTTTCAAAATCGGATACATATTGTGCAGAAAGTCTAGCTTTTTGTGCGTCATTCAGATGAAAATACATTTCCTTTATGCCCAATGGTTCAAATATATGCTTTCTTAAATGGTCTCCATATTTTTCACCTGATACCACCTCTACTACTCCTGCCAATACATCATGTCCCAGATTATATGCCCAGCGTGTTCTTGGCTCGCAGATAAGCGGCATTTCAGCAATTGCAGCCACGGTTTCTCTAGTGGTCGCCTTATTGTTGGTCTTTCTTTTCAGTTCTTCTATAGCATATGATTCTGTATCATACGAAAGCCCTGATGTCATGGTCATCAAGTCAATTATTCTTATTGTATTTTTGGCTTTATGGGTTTTGTCTTCTGGCTTTGGCCACTCAAACGGCCATTCTCCAACAGCAAAATCTTCCACTACATCCATTTGACTATATTCGGGAAGATATTTGGATACTTCGTCTTCCAGTGCTATTTTGCCCTGCTCCACCAGTTGCATCACACTGACCATAGTGATGACCTTGGTGGCAGAATAAATATAATACAAATCGTTGTCAGACACCCCTACTTTGCCATCATAATCCGAATGACCTGCCATATGCCTAAATACAGTTTCATTTCCCTTGGTTACCTTGCAGTCCACACCATGTATCCCAAATTCGCTCTCTAGCGAATCAAGATACTCCTTTAATTTTTCAAAATTCAATTTAGTTTCCTCCTAAATTCATTCTCTCAACAAATCCTGCAGAACCCATGCAGTATACCTCGACACCTTTGAATAATGGTCTGTGGCATAAAGTACTCCATCAAATTCTGATACGTGCATATTATACACGAAACTACAGAACCATTCCAGCGAAATGCACAGCTTGTCACCATTCATAACAGCCTCGCACAGCATGCTCTCCACCCTGTTTTCTGCAACACAGCCTATGCATCCTCTGGCGAACTGCATCCTTCTGCCGTCTTCTAGTGTTATCTCTGCTGATAGCCCTCCATCAGATTCACTATATTGTGCTCCGAAAGTATCTGCAATAAACTCTATAGGAGCGCTTAGATACTGCCCTCTTATAATTGCATCACCATTGAGTCCGTGGTATTTCAGCTTGTTCCATGTAAAGACTTCTGCACCAATGTCAACTATTTTATTTTTTACCCATGCCTTGCTGCATCCTTCGGCTATGGCTATTGCAAAGCTATCTCCTTTGTTTTCAATCAAAGGTGGTGTATGTACTATTTGTCCGCCCTCTCTATTCACTCCTGAAAACATGTAGTCCCATACCATTTCAGCATCATCAAAGGTCTGTCCGTGGTCTCTATTGTGCACATCCATCATCGTAACATTCGCTTTATCGCCTTTATAGAAAATAAAGTTTTTCTCGCCAGCAATTTTTATCTGCGGTATGTCACGGCAGCCGTTCAGTTTTTTCCAATAGTCTATGTTCCCAAGTATCACTTCTCTGTCGTCCATATTGTAGTGATAAGGCGTTTTATCAAATTGCAGCCTTGAATGCCATACGTCCAATGGCCCACCCTTGTTTATAATACTGCCATCATCCTTAAATAGCAATTTGCAGTTCGTCGGACATCCGCTCCCTGCGGAAGCTGCGAAAACATCTCCATGATATCTAGCCACTTGGTCTTCCATGCAGTTGCCCATAGACATGCCCTGAATATATATCCTGCTCTCGTCGATATTATATTTTTCCTTCATCAGCTCAACCAATGCCATTGTAGCCTTTACATCATGAAAATCTTCAACGCTTCCTTCAGGAAAATTCAATGCAGGTGCTCCGTTTTTGCTTTGTGTTATCTCCTCAATACTATCCATATCACACTCTATGGTCCACATGGCGTTTTGGCTGGCGTTCAAAAATGCACATATAAATCCCTCTCTGTCTGCTAACAAAGTCCATGAAGTGTATATAGCCTGACCCCATCCGCTCATTAGTCCGCCGTGCATAGACAAAACCAGAGGTGCTTTTTCCGACGGGTCATAGCTTTCCGGCACATATTCATACCACGTGTCTATTAAATCGTCTGTCAATACTCCTGTGTTTTCGCTTAGCCTTTCCGGATATACCTGCGAATTGTTTCCGTTCTCATTCACCACCATTCGGCTCCCTTTTATGGCTTGCGGAAGATAGTCTCGGTTGTCGTCATTCGGCTCACCTGGCAATATTTTTATCTTGTTCATTTATCCTTTCTCCTTTTGGTCAATTCACTACTACTTGTTTATTTTGCTAAAATGTCTTTTATAAGTCTTGCCATGTTCTTTGAAAGCACAGCATAATGGTCTGTAACATATGTTACGTCATCACAAGATGTTACTGTGTAGTTAAAGAGATATCTGCAGAACCATTCCAGCGATACATACAGTTCTCCATCTCGCTGCACAGCCTCGCACAGCATAGATGTAATCTTGTTGTCCACCACAGCACCAATACATCCTCTGGCAAACTGCACTTCCCTGCCATCCTTCAAAAATAGCTCTACGCTGCCTCCATCTTTTGATACTATAGCAGCAGCATCAAATACCTCTGTTAGGAAGGATATCGGAACCATCGCATACTCTCCCCTGACTATTTGGTCACCATTCAGTCCATGGTATTTAAGCTTCTGCCAATTAAATGCCTTGCCTTTCATTTGCTTTACTGCGTTGTTTATCCAAACTTTTTCACTGCCTATAGACACAGCTATGTTGAAAGCGTCTCCCTCTCTTTTCTCTACCGTTTCAAAGTGTTCGATTTCGCCTTTGTCGTTTCGTCTTACTCCTGAAAAAAGATAGTCCCATGCTACTTCAGCATCGTCAAATGGCTGTCCGTGGTCACGATTTTTCACATCACGAAATGCATAGTCTGCCTTCTTTCCCTTATAGAATGCAAAGTTACTCTCGCCTACTATTTTTATTTCCGGCAAGCTATCGCATTCATTTATAATCAGCCAATACTCTCTGTTTGCAGCTACTACATCCTGAATATCATCGTCGCTTCCCGGAGGTGGGGCATCCAGCTCCATTCTGGATTGCCACGCAGCCACAGGCAGGCTATGGTGGTTTGGCGTGCCGTCCTCACTAAACATTAGTCCGATACTTGACGGACCAGCAGAGCCAGCCATTCCTGCAAATTTGCTGGAATAATATCTTGCCATCATAGATGTCATTGCGTTGCCAAGAGACATACCCTGCATATATACTCTGCCCTCGTCAATATTATACTTTTCCTTCATCAGTTCAATTAAGCCTAGCGCTAGATTGGCATCATGGTTTTCTTTTATATCCTCTGGAAACGGATGCAAATATACTCCTATGTCATTTTCCTTTGTAAGCATCTCAATTTTGTCTTTTTCGCACTCTATAGTCCAAAACCTTCTGGAATGAGCATTGGGAAAGACTACTATGAACCCTTCTCTGTCTGCTACGTGTGTCCATGAAGTATAAATCGCCTGTCCCCAGCCTGTCATCAGCCCACCGTGCATAGACAATACAAGCGGTGTTTTTTTAGACGGGTCATAGCTTTGAGGTACATATTCATACCATATGTCTTCTAATCCATCGTCCACAACCACACCTTTTTGTTCTTTCAAAAGCTTTGGATATATATGCGAGTTGTTTCCGTTTTCATTCACCACCATTTCACTGCCTTTTATCTCCTCTGGCAGATAGACGCGATTATCATCATTTGGCTCTCCCGGCAATAATATTATCCTTTTTTTCATTGTATTATTCTCTCCTTACATATTCATTTTCTATTCTATAATGTAAATATTAAACGTTTACATTTGTCTCGAATAAAAATCCACAGATGAATATATTCCTCTGTGGTATATATTTTATTGTTTGTTTGTTTTAAATAATGTGCTCTTTCTTTCTATAAGCTTTACCGGAAGAATAGATCTTTCAGGCACCATTTTACCTTCAATCTTTTTCAGAAGCAGGTCAACTGCACACTCGCCTATTTCCCATATCGGCTGCTCTATAGTAGTCAAATTTATTATCTCTGAAATCTCCATTCCGTCAAATCCAACCGCAGGCAAATCTTTCAATACATCAATGCCTGCCTTTTCAAGAACATGAAATAAACGTGCCGCAATCAAATCTCCATTCACAAAAACTCCATCTATCTGCGGATTTTTCTTTAGCAAATCTACAAAGTCTGCAGGCACTTCCTCTCTTAAATCCTCTTCACTGTTCAAAGTATATTCAATATATTCCACTCCATTTTTTTTGCACTCGTCATAGAACCCGTTGTTTCTTAAATGCATCGGCATATATTCTGGCACATCTCCGCCAAAGAGAAGAATGTTTTTACAGCCTGCATCTATTAATACCTTTGCAGCCATCATTCCGCCATTGTAATTATCAGAAGTGACAGATGGAATTTTTTCTATTTCTCTGTCAATACTTATAATAGGTAAACTAAACTCAGTGTAAATCGATGCATCACCAAGCCTGCTGCACAGCAATATTCCGTCCACTTTGTTTCCCTGCAGCATAGATACCATTTCTTTTTCCATCGCTTCGTCTGCACCTGATTTGCATAGCATCAGTTTATATCCGTTCTGCTGGCACGTTTCTTCAATTGCATCTGTAAGCCTGCTGAAAAAAGCGTAATCTATCACAGGAACAATTAGCCCGATAATCTGACTCTTCTTTTTCTGAAGGGCTCTGGCTATTTCATTTGGTTTATAGTCCAGCTCCTTCATTGCTTTATATACTTTTTTTCTTGTCTTGTCGCTAATCGGTCCTCTATTGTTCATTATCCTAGATACCGTAGCAATAGATACTCCGGCACGTTCAGCAACGTCTACTATCGTGGCCATATTTCGTCTCCTCGCTTATGTCTATATAAAGAAAAGTAACACAAGATGTTAATCATTGTCAAGCAATGTTGTTCTAATTTTTCTCATTTGAAATCAGCCAGTCTAGAATGCAGTGTTCATTATGTAAAGTTAATGTCCAGCAGTTGTGATTTTCGCTATATATCTGCTTTTCTGTCAATTCAGGATGGCAGCCTATTCCGTACTCCTCCAGCTCTTCGGGAGTGAAAAGCGTCAGCCTTACATCTCTGCCTTCTGTCAGTCTCAGTTGCTCGATTGCTCTGTGCAGATATGCATGTCTTCCTGGTTGATGGTCTATATATGCAGCACTTATCCACGTAGGCACATTTGGCAGCTTGCATAGCATTGCATATGTTTCTCCGTTCATGCTAGGGCACATAGGTGCTGCAGCTGCAAAAAGATTTGCATCTGCAGAAAGCGTGTGAATTACTCCCGCTCCGCCCATGCTCATTCCAGTCACATATACTCTTCTGCCATCTACCAATCCATCAGCTATCATCTTTCTGATAATTCCGCAGACATTAGCAACATATTCTCTATTCCAGCCGCGGCTTCCTTTGGTGGTTTGAGTCGGTCCGCCAATCACCACCTTGCCCATTATACCGTTTTTGAAATATTTAGATAGCATTTCTTCAAGGGATATCCCATTATCCGGTGCTTGTGGTGCCATAATGTACATGTCAGGCCATCTTTCAGCCAAATTTGCAGCTCCCATCGTGCCTGTCATCTGCATATTGTTGTCTGTTCCGCATTCTCCTCCGCCATGCAAAAACAAAACCAATGGACGAGGGCCATTTACTTCTGGTTTATACAGCCTATAGTTCACTCCGTTTTCATTGCAGTATTCAAAATCATCTGCAATTTTGGTAACAACATTTGTTACATCCGCTTTTTTGAATCCATAATCAGAAGCGTTGTTTTCACCTTCAATAGCAAAGTCGTCAAAATACACAAATGGATCCAAATTCAAAACCAAAGTTTTTCCGTTCGCTTCTACACTAGTGATGCCCTCTGAAAGCACTTTCCCACTTATGTCTTTCCTTCCTCCAATAATTCTGAAATCCGACGCTTCAACTTTGTCTGCTGTGCCAGCTAGCTTCAGCTCGAATCTTTCTACAGTCTGTCCAAAGTCCCCTACAAAAGTATATGCTGTTATTTCTGATATTTTTTTAGCCATATTATCCTCCTTTATTAAATCCAAGAATCGTAATCTTCCGGTACTGGTCTGTCGTTTAATAGATCGCGTATTAAATCCGCCATATTCATAGAAAGAATTGAGAAGTGATCTGTTACATATGTCACTCCTTCGTATGATGAAACATGAAGGTCATACATTGCAGAGCAGAACCATTCAATCGATATATGCAATTCATCATTCCTGTGCAGTGCTTCACAGTACATACTGCGAATAGAATTATCCACTACGCATCCTATGCTTCCTCTGGCAAATTGAAGCCTTCTGCCGTCTTTCAGCTTCAGTACTGCTGAGAGTGTGTCATCGCTTTTTTCGTATTCCGCTCCAAATATATCTGCAATAAAAGACAATGGTACACATAAATACTCACCCCTCACCTTTTGTCCCCCGTCTAGTCCGTGGTATTTCAGCTTCTGCCACTTGATAGCGGGCGATGACATTTCCACAATGCTATTGTTTAGCCACGCTTTTTTGCATCCATCAGCAACAGATATAGAGAATTCATCTCCCTTTCTTTCTTCAATTGTTTCTGTGCAGGTTATTGTTCCATCTTCATGTCTTTTAACACCCGAAAAGAAATAATCCCACACCAAAGCTGCATCATCAAGGGTTTGTCCGTGATCCCTATTTTTGATGTCTAAATACACAAGGTCTGCTTTTTTGCCTTTATAAAATGCGTAATTGTATTCACCCTTAATACTTATTTGCGGCACGAATTCACATCCATTTAGTCTCATCCAGTATAGTCTGTTGTATGTATTCACCCTATATTCATCAAACCATTTTCCCGGCGGCAATCCGTTTAGCTCCGGTCTGGACTGCCATATTGCCAAATGCCCTGCTCTATTGTTTATTTTTCCATCATCGTCGAAAATTAAGTGCAAATCCGATGGACCGCCTGCACCTGCAGCACCAGCTAATATATTTCCAAAATATCTGCTGAACTGACCAGTCATCATATTGCCTAGAGACATGCCCTGCATGAATATTCTTCCTGCATCAATATTATATTTTTCTTTCATCAGTTCAATTAATGCAAGAACGAATTTTATGTCATGATTATCTTCTATCTTTTCTGGGAACTGATTAAATAAAAATGCATCAGGCTTTGTTTCCAGTGTCTTGGGGTCGCACTCCTCTGGCTTGCATTCCACGGTCCATAGGCGGCGCTTATTGGCATTTGGAAAAATACAGATGAATCCATCCCTATCTGCCATCATCGTCCATGATGTATAAATAGCCTGTCCCCAGCCGGTCATCAATCCGCCGTGCATCCCTATCACCAATGGCGTCTTTTTATTTTCATCATAGCTGGCAGGCACATATTCATACCATATGTCCTCCATGTCATCTGCCAGTGCTTCTTTGTATTCTTTCAATCTTTCAGGATACACCTGCGAATTGTTGCCATTCTCGTTTACTACAGTATCTGTCGTCTTAATTATCTCTGGTAAATATTCTCTGTTTTCATCATCAGGCGTACCCGGCAATATAACAATTTGTTGTTCCATTTCCTATATCCTTTCCTCTGTAAAGTTGTAAAATATATATGAACTAAAATTCGAAAATTTAATCCATTTTTATTAAGTAATCTTAATTAGTGTCAAAGGTTTACATATTAATTAAAAAAGATTTATTCCACATTTCTTTTATATGTATTTTGAACATCTATCCAATCAATAAATTTTTTGACGTGCCTATCACAGTATTCCCAGTTGTGTGCTCCGTGGTCACGCACCTCTTCAAATTCCAGTCCCATCTCGTGGTACAAATCCATAAACCTAATATTATCTTCATAGTGGCTGTCTTCTTCGCCTGTTGCCATGTATCCGCGGGGGAATTTTTTTCCAGCTTCTAGCTGCTTTTTCAGCATATATATATTGTCGTCCTTTGTGTCTTTCACGTTTGATTTATCTCCAAATGCAAATGGGAACATATAAAAATCCGAATCTTTGTCTTCTTTATCTGGCAGCATGTCTACAATGTTTTTGGAGCCTGAGAATATTCCAAATGCAGCAAATTGTTCAGGGTCTCGCAGCATCCATTTCATCGTGCCGTATCCACCCATAGAAAATCCTGCAATATAATTATATTTCGGGTCTTCAGACAGCGGGAAAAGATGGCGTACTACTTTTGGTGTTTCTATAGAAAGCTGTGTAAAATATTTAAAGTCCCCGTGCTTCGTATCCATATAGCCAGAGCAGTATGTTCCGCTGCATACTACTGCAATGCCAGCTTCAGCTGCATAAAGCTCTAGTGCTGTATACCTCTGCCAGTCAGTATAGTCGAATCCACCGCCTGATTGAAGCCAAAGAACAGGATAACGATATCCTTTTTCTCTGTGAGCCAGCGAATGTCCCCAAGTGTTTTCTGGGATTATAACATTTACGCCTACTTTCATCTGCAGTGCCTCGGAAAAATAGTATAATCTTATATTTGCCATATCCTACTCCTTTTCAGCCCATTTAGCCTTTTTGCACGCCCAGCCTACTGCCCTTGGAAGTGCCTCTTCCAGTACTAAATCATCCGCCTTATAGTCACCTTCATCAAAGATTGTCTTCTCTCCTAGAAGCTCTGCAAATACTTTGTACTCCTCTAGATTTTTTGAATCTTTTGAGCAGCTCATATAAAACTCTCCTGCCTTTGCCGAAGAAACCTCAGTAAAAATATCATTTTCACTGCCCATAAATTCCTCTAACTCACCAAACACCGCCTCCAATGAAGCCTTCGTGTGATGTATGCCTGTCTGCTCACCTATAATTGCCCTGTCGCATATTTTTTTCATATCCAAATATCCGTCAAATATCAAACATTTCGAGAAAACATCAGGATGCTTTATCGCCATTTTCGCCGCTCCATAAGCTCCTGTACCAACTCCGCCAATCCAGTTTAGTTCTAGATTACCTGAAATCGGAAATGTATTTTTGCATATTGCCGGAAACTCCTCGTACATAAATCTTTCGTAGGGTGCACCATATTCCATATTTGTACATAGAGTATGCCCTACATCAGGTGCAATGATAAAAATACCGTTGTCAATAGCACACTGCTCGGCAGGTGTGCGCAGCCAATCCAATGCATTGCCTCCATTTGTATGGAGCAGCCACAAAACCGGATAGCTTTTTTTATGTCCTGAATCGTCAAGCTCTAGCTTGTCCATTTCCGGCAAAAATACTTTGGCAGAGAATGATCCGCCTAAATACACCGATAATGCATTAAATTCAATATAAGCCATCTTTTACTCCTTCCTATAGCATCTTTCACATAAATTGTATCATTTGAATAAAATAATGTCAAACGTTTTCATTTTTAAAAATCACAGTTTCTTGCTGGTTTTATAGCTGATAATATTAGAAATTCTATAAACACCCTCTTATTCTTTGACTTTTGATTTTCATTGGCTTAAAATATATTTATACGGCTTCTTTTATATGAGAAACCTATAATTATTTTTTAACTTTTAAGGAGCGTAATGTTAAACGTTTTTATACACGAGGTAATTGCTTTATGAGAAAGTCAATATCCATCACAAAATATTTTGTAATGTATTTTGCCATAATTCTGTTTGTAGTACTCCTAGGCCTAGGCGTGTTCGGCTACTATACTCTTTCCACATATCAAAAGCAGCTTGATTTCAGAAACAATGCCTCTTTGGATGTGTACACAAATGAGCTTGTTTATATGATGGATGATTTAGTGTCTTTCACACAGGATACATATTTTGATAATTATGATTTTCGATTATTGTCTCTTCACTCTCTTCCTTCTCATCAGGAAGTGCTGCTGAAATACAATTTACGAGAAATTATAAAAAACAGAGTTCCTTCATCGGGCATTATTATGATATTTGACGAATCAAATAGCATTTCAATGTATAAATTCGGTGCAAAAAATTCTGCTGCTCAAGATACCCTGAAAAATGCAAACTTAATAACTACTCTAAAAGAATATTGCAAAAAAGCTCCTGATTCCTTCTTTTCCTCGTGGCAGTTATACAGCGAAAACGAGAATGCTATTCTTCTTTATACCTCTAAACTCAATGATTTATATATCTGCTCTGCGATAGACCTAAAATATTTATCTTCAACCGGAAATGAAAGCAGTGATCAGTATTTTCCCCAATTTGCTTTTTATGATGAAAATAGAGTTTTAACAAACACAGAATATATAGAAGAGAATTCTATTTCAATGGAGGAAATAACGCAGCCAAAGCACGGAGTAGTTTCCCTGTTGATTTCAAAATTTGTTATCCAATCAAGAGAAATTGCAGACTGCGGCATAAATGTGTGCATAATTATATCCCAGCAAAATATTCTGATTTATTCTCGGCTGTCTGCCATACTTCTTGCATTCATTTTAGTAGTCATATGCGGCTTCATATTGCTTATCTACACCCTAATCAGCAAGATACTAATCTATCCGCTTAACCAGATAGCAAATGCCTCTGAGCTTCTCTCTAGCCAGCCTCAAGGCACTTATGTGGTGGACAACAGCAACATATCGGAGCTCCAGACTATAAACGAGGCACTTAATGATTTGATTGACCAAAAAGTGCACCTTCAAATAGAAAACATAAACAAGGATAAAGAGAAAGAGCATGCTATGCTTCAATATTTTCAATTGCAAACTCGCTCTCATTTCTTCTTGAATTGCTTAAAAAGCCTATATAATATGCTTGAAAATACGGAATATGAAAAAATGCGTTTGATGATACTGTCTTTTTCAAATCACCTTCGCTATATTTTCCATGACAATATGACTTTAGTATCCCTTAAATCAGAGCTTGATGAAGTCAATGATTATTATCATATAGTGCTGCTTGACAGAGTAAAGCCGTTCTTGGTCACACAAAATATTGACCCAGAGTTGCTTAGCTGCCAAATTCCTCCGCTAATCATACAGACTTTCCTAGAAAACTCATATAAGTATGGCGGTAAATCAAACAACATACTACGTTTCGATATAAATATTGACAAGGTTATAATCGAGGATAAGCCGTTTATCAGAATACGCTTAAGTGACAACGGCATAGGATATAGCAAAGAAATGCTTGAAATACTAAATGCAGAAGACGACTATGCCTTCGAGGAATATCATGTAGGAATAAGCAATCTAAAGCATAGAATACGCTTAATTTATAAAAAAGATTATGAAGCTACTTTCTTTAATAAACCAACAGGAGGGGCAAGTGCATTATTCCATCTCCCTATGTAAATCGCCTTTTGAAGGAGTGATAATTTTATGAATATATTAGTCGTAGATGATCAATTTTCTGTAGTAAAAGGGATCTTGTCTGCAGTAAATTTTGAAAAAATCGGAATAGATAATGTTAAATCAGCCTATAGTTCAAAGGAAGCAAAATCAATAATTGGGGAGTTTCCTATTGATATAGTTCTTTCAGACATAGAAATGCCGGATGAAACCGGACTAGATTTAATCAGATGGATTAATGAAAAATATCCCGATATAATAAGCATAATGCTTTCTTCCCATGCGGATTTTTCATATGCTCAAGAGAGCCTAAAGCTCGGATGCTTTGACTATATAGTACAGCCTGCTCCATACGACGAGATAGAGGCTTCGCTAAAGAAAGCAGTTAACCAAATTTATCATAATCGTCAAGAAAAGCAACTATATTCTTACGGAAAGCTATATAAGACAAATGAGTTAGAGCTCACAGACCGTACCGTAGCCAATCTGTTTTCTAGTTCCCTAGAGAATGTCACCGAGTCTGTCAACCTGCTGAACAATTTAGGTTTTCCGATAGCCATGGACTCTGCCATTCAGTTATTTGTAATTGAATGGTTTCCCTACTGTCATTCGGATTTAGATACTTTCTCCAATAGCAGCATTAGAAGCACATTAAAAAGCGCATTGTCAAAAGCAAACCTTGAATATCCCATCTATTCATTAATGGCAATAAATAAATTTAAGCAATTCGTAATATTGCTCTTTTCGGATAATTCAGCCAACTTTCCCTGCACACAATTCCAGTGCAATGTATTCTTTCAGCATCTTGCAGAAAATCTGTCTCCAGATATCGCATGCTACATTGGCACACCTACAACTCTATCTTCTGCTAGAGCTGAACTAGGGAAAATGCACTCATTTATAAATGATAATGTAACAGAAAAACCTGGCATATATCAAACTTCTCCGGATGAAGAAGATTTCTCTTCAACAATGGATATTAGCGAAAGTGTATTTCGCTGGGAAAAGCTACTAAATTCAAAACATAATAATTTGCTTCGTACCGAGATACTATCCTTTATAGATAAAATGATAGAATCAAACCATGCAAATTTTCAAAACCTATGCAATCTGCATCAAAGGCTAACTCAGATATTCTTCAGCTACCTCGATGACAACAATATAAATATATCCAATCTTTTTTCAGAGGAATATCAATACAACGATTATATGGATGGCTTTAAAAATGTTGACGCCTTTAAAAAGTCCGTCAACTTCATGCTGCATGTGTTGGACACGGCTCAGCATGAATCTGCACCGAAAAATGATGTTGAAAAAGCAAAAACATATATAGTCACAAATCTTTCTAAAAACTTATCAGTGTCAGACGTTGCAGACTACATTCACCTGAGCCCAGAATATTTTACAAAGCTATTCAAAAAAGAAACTGGGCAGAATATAAAGCATTATATTATGAAAACAAAAGTTGAAGTAGCCAAAAATCTTTTGGAGAATTCGAATATATCAGTCAGTATGGTTGCTCTGGAGCTTGGGTATGATAATTTCTCTCACTTTACGCAAATTTTCAAGAAGTATGAGAATGTAACCCCAAGCGAATACAGAAAAATAAAAAAATCTACAGAGAAAGATTAGCTTTATTTCTGTTCAAAGCATATCTAAAGCCACAAATAGGTTACATTGCGAAACTTAAATCAACGGCAATATTTCGGTTTGCTTCCGCAACGCTATTGATGCATATCAAACTTTCTCTTGACTTTTGCGGTATATCCTATATAATTAGGCGAACGTAAAAATGTGACATATTTCTATTTGAATTATTTATATGGGGAAGTGTTATATGAATGTCATCGGCACTTTGTCCCAGTGCTGAAAGTCCTCTAGATCAGAAAATGTATAAATAATATATCCGATTTGATTAAAATGATTGATATTTGTCTAACTAAAATGCATTATTTGTTTGAAATGCTTTTTTCTTATGCTCACTTATATAATTTTCTAGAACATATTAGCAATAAGAAAGGCAATACTTAATGAACAATGACTTTAGTCAATTAGGCTTATCACAGGAAATTTTAACATCTATCGACAATATGGGCTTCAAAATCCCTACTAATATACAGGCCGACTGCATCCCCTTAATACTAAGCGGACAGGACGTAATCGGTCACTCACAGACAGGCACAGGCAAAACTATGGCCTTTGGACTACCGGCTGTAGATTTAGTTAATCCGGAGGACAAATCCGTACAGGCACTAATACTATGCCCCACCAGAGAGCTAGCAGTACAGGCTGCCAATGAAATAGCCCGCAGTGCAGAAAATAAAAAAGGATTAAATATTGTTCCCATCTACGGCGGAGCACCTATAAACAACCAAATAAGACAGCTGAAATCTGGTGCGCAAATAGTAATAGGCACTCCCGGCAGAGTGATGGATCATATGCGTCGCCGCACGCTTAAACTAGGCAATTTAAAGCTTATGGTATTGGATGAGGCAGATGAAATGCTAAACATGGGCTTTAGAGAAGATATAGAGACTATTCTTGAAGATGTTCCATCAGAGAGAATCACAGTGCTGTTTTCTGCAACAATGTCAAACGACATAATGCGTATAACTAAAAATTATCAAAAGAATGCAAAGCTTATTAAATCAGTAGGCACAAATTTAACAGTTGCTAGCATTGAGCAAAGATTCATAAGTACAGTAAAAATCAAAAAAACTGATGCACTAATCAGATTATATGAATTCCACAGACCACAGCTTTCTTTAGTGTTTTGCAATACAAAACGCATGGTTGACGAAGTGGTAGAGGAATTGCAAAGCAAGGGCATTGCTGCTTCAGCACTACACGGTGACATGCGTCAGAACGGGCGAGACAGGGTGATGAATGCATTCCGCAGCGGCAGCGTAAAGGTATTAGTAGCGACCGATGTGGCAGCACGAGGCATAGATGTGGATGACGTGGAGCTTGTAATAAACTTTGATATACCTATTGATGACGAATACTACGTACATAGAATAGGACGTACAGGAAGAGCCGGAAGAGCCGGCACAGCAATTACATTTGTAAACGGCAAAAACCACCAAAAGAGAATAAATGAAATACAAAGATTTACTAAGTGTGAAATAAAGCAATCATCTATACCTAGTGAATCAGATATTCAAAATATAAAATCTCAAGAGATTATAGATGGCATAAAGCATGAGCTTCTTAAGGGTGATTTTTATGATTACTACCCAGTAATAGAAGCACTGCAAAATGAAGGATACAATGCCAAAGACGTTTCATGTGCTCTACTAAAATCGCAAGCTAAAAGCAAGAAAAAAGTCAGCAATACAGGTGATAATATAATCAAGGCAAACTTCAAAAATACAGGTGCAGAATCCGGTATGGTTAGGTTCTTCGTAAATGTAGGCAAAATGGACAAAATAACACCCCGAGATATTGTTGGCTGCATTGTAGGCGAAACCGAAATCAGCGGCAGAAATATCGGCAAAGTAGATATATACGATAAGTTTTCGTTTGTAGAGATAGCAGATTTTGATGCTACTAACGTGATAAGCAGATTTAAAAATGTAATGATAAGAGGTAGACAAATATCACTAGAGCCTGCAAAAACAAAAAATAAATAAGTATTTTACCAAACCTGATATACAAAAAGCCATCCGCAGGATGGCTTTTTATTTACTAACTTGTATGTTTTTGCTATTCTCTTTTTATAACTTTTGGCTTATTAGAAAGGATAGTCTGCTACATTTTCCTCTGTGAAGACTACACGCTCTGGAAGAAGAACAACACCGTTGTTTTTCTCAGGAGTAGAATCCCCTGGTACTAGCTCATCGTTTGTTACTATTGAGCATGCACCGATTCCTGGTACGTCTATTACATCACCAGCTGATACTTCGTTGCCAGCTGCTAAGTATGCTGCAAAGTAGCAGCCTAGAGCGCCTTGAATACCGCAGTCCCAAAGTCCCCATTGTTCTACTATGCCAGCTTCTAGATATGCTGTCATACCTGATGGTGTGCAGAAGCCAGTAATTGTTACGTCATCTTTTGTCAGGCCTTTGTTTTGTGCTGCTTGGCTTTGTCCTGGCAATGCTGTTGAGTCGTTGCAGATGATTAGGTCTATGTCAGGATATGCTTCAAAAATTGATTCACCGATAGAAACTGATTTTTGAGAATCTTGCTCTGAATAGAAAGGATCAGCTACTGCTACCCAGTTTGGATACTTTTCTTTAATGTATTCTTCGCCAGCTACATACCATGAGTTTTGGTCTGCAACAGCTGCTTGTGAATAGTGCCAAACATATTTTACTTCGCCGTTTATGTCAACGCCACGGTTTGTTAATGCGTCAGCACCCATATCTACCAGCATTTCACCCAATATTTTAGGTGTGCCTTGAGATACCATCAAAGAACGTGCATCTGATGATACGTCTGAGTCCCATGTTGTTACAACGATACCCATGTCTTGTGCTTCTTTTAGCTTTTCATCCAATGCTTTTGCATCCACTGAAGAAATAGAAATTGCATCTACACCAGCATCAATAGCTTGTTGAATAACTTCTAGTTGGTCAGTAACAGAAGCTGCAGCACTGCCCATATACTTAACTTCGATTCCCCATTGTTCTGCATACTTTTGAGCACCGTCATTAGCTGCTTCAAAGAATGAATTACCTGTTAGTTTAGGGATAAAAGCAACCGTCATTCCTTCTATACTACCTGTTGTTTCTTCTACTTGTTGTCCGTCGTCTGCTGGCTTTGTATTGTCATCAGCTGGAGCTGTGTCTTTACATGCTGCTAATGAAAATACCATTACTATTACTAGTAACATCGCAAAAAACTTTTTCATTGTATCCTCCTTGTTATTATGTTTATTTATACTTAGAGTAAGTAAATACCCTAAACTTATATGCACCTTATATCTCTTTTTTCTCTCTTTTTAACATCCTCTTTATATGGGACGATACCTTTGGGTTAGCTGCCAGTTCACGTGCCGAAACAACAATCACCAGCATAATGCCAATTGGCAAATCTAGGTTCTGAGTGCTCACTCCAAAGCATAGCGGCAGTCCGTAGCGCAGAATGCATATTACTATTGCTGCCAATGCTGTGCCTATCACGCTGCCTTTTCCGCCTGTCGATAATGTACCTCCAAGTACTACAGCTGTGATTATTGAAAGCGTGAAAGTAGAGCCGAGATTATATTTTGCAGAGTCTACATTGGCAGTCAGCAGTACTCCTGCTATAGCTGCGCCGACACCTGTCAAAATATATGTGCTCATTATCACCCATCTGCTGTTCACTCCTGAATACTCTGCTGCTTTTCTGTTAACTCCTACTAGAAATACTTTGCGCCCGTATCTTGATTTATGAAGAAGCCAATAGCATATTAATATCAATGCTACATATATTATTATCTGAATAGGAATCACATCAAATAGCTTGAATTTACCCAATGCTCTGAATGAAACAAAATCTCCTGCTGCGCTCTTCCCCGGGAATCCGTTTATGCCTTTGTATGCAGGAGTCTCCGAAAGCCCTGAAACCAAAAGTGCCAGCCCCGAGAATAGAAAGCTTCCTCCAAGCGTCACAACCATAGGTTGAACATTGCAGTACGCAACCAAAAATCCTGATAATGCGCCGCATAATCCTGCTGTTACTATTGCCAGCAATACAGCCATCCATATATTCAGCCCTGCATCGCTCCATAGTACACCGATTACTATTGATGTCAATCCAACAATAGAGCTAGCCTGAATATCTATTCCGCCTGTTATCATAACAAAAGTGACGAAAAGCGAAATTATGCAAATGCTTATATAGTTATTTATGCTTGAAAATATCGATGGCAGTCTCATGAATTTTTGGAAATCAGCTGCTCCAAATATTACAAATTCAGCAACAAGGAACATTACCAGAACAAATTCCCATCTTGAAACCATTGCTTTCATCTTTTGCTTAAATCCATTATTCATCGTCGCTACCTACCTTCACATCATTATGGCTTGATGCTCTTGCCGAGAGTCTTTCACGTCTTGCTTTTTCCACAGAACGCGTATTCATCAATGCATCAGCCACAACTATAGTAATTAGCATAATGCCTTTTATTGTGTTATCAAAATCCGATGAAAGACCGATGAATACCAGCAGTCTGCTGATTGCAGACATAATCACGGCACCGATTCCAGCGCCCAATACGCTTCCCAACCCGCCGGATAGGCTTATTCCGCCTAATACACACGCTGCTATTGCAGACATTTCATATCCCGAGCCTGCAACTATATTTACTTGTCCATATTTTGAAGCAAACGCCACTCCAGCAATCGCTGCAAATATTCCGGATAGGATGTATGCCAGCATTTTTGTCCAAACCACAGGAATACCTATCAATGTAGCTCCTCCTATGTTGTCTCCTACCGCAATGAAGTTTTTACCGCTTCTGGTCCTAGTCAAAATAAAGTGACCTGCTATAACTACTACAATAACTATTGCATAGTATATAGTTATATCCGCAAATATTGTTTTGCTTCCCAGATTCGTAAAGTCTCCTGCAAAGTTTTCTACCGTACGACCATCTGAATAAACATATACCAGACCCCTTACAATCCCCATAATACCAAGAGTAAATATCAAGGATGGTACTTTTATAATTGCTACACCCACGCCGTTTATTGCACCTACAGCTATTCCCAATATTGCCGCATATAGAAGCATTTCTGCTATGCTACCACCTCTTTGGGCAATAGTTCCTGCTATCGCTGCAGACAGACCCATGGTAGAGCCTATAGATACATCTATCTCACCAGTCATTATTACAAATGCTATTCCCACTGCCAGAAGCGTAAAAACAACGCTGCTGTTAAATGCACTAACTATATTCGAATAGCTTAAAAACGAAGGATTAATTATGCCTGTTATTACAAACAATACAATCAAGAAAATGAAGCTTGACAGCCATCTTGCTCTACTTAGCTTTTTAAGCAAACTCATTGTACTGCCTCCTTTTCTTTATGTATTCCAAAGGATGCTGCAGTCAGATTATCCATAATCGTCTCTTGCTTTGAGAACTCTGCATTTATCCTGCCATTAAATACTGAAATACTTCTGTCTGCCAGTTCCACTATTTCTTCTAAATCTGATGAAATCAGCAATATTGCCACACCTTGGCTTCTCAATTGATAAATTATTCTATACACATCCATACGTGCAGCGGCGTCTATTCCCCTTGTAGGTTCGTCCAAAATCACCAGCTTAGGAAGAGTAGAAAGCGATTTGCCTATTACTACTTTCTGTTGGTTCCCTCCGGATAGGCTTCCTGCCATCTGCATATTGTCTGTCACCTTTATTCTAAAATCACGTACGTACTTGCTGGTTAATTCCTGTTCCTTAGCTTTATTCAGGATAAATTTGCCCATCTCTTTTCCGTCCAGCATAGATGCCGTTATATTTTCGCTTACTGCACTTATTTTAAATAGCCCATGATTATGTCTGTCTTCAGGAACTAAATTTATTCCCGCTTTCAAAACACTATTTGTTTTCATGCCAGTAATGTCTTTGCCGTCCAATTTCACTTTTCCACAAAGGGTTTTGTCTCTTCCGAATATTGTTCTCACCAGCTCTGTGCGTCCTGCGCCTACGACGCCGGCAAGCCCCAGAATTTCTCCCGGATATACTTTAAGCGATATATTGTTGAATCCATATCCGCAATAATCTTTTAATTCAAATACAGGATTCAGCTTTTCATAATCGATAGGTTTTCTTTCAATTTCAACTCTTTCTTTTTGCTCGCCGCTAGATGGCAGCAGCCCTTGTATCAGCATATCTCTGTTAAACTCGCTTACAGGACCATTTAATGTGATTACTCCGTCACACATTATGGAAACATGTGTAGCTATTTCAAATACTTCTGCCAATCTGTGAGTAATATATATAATACCTATTCCTTTTTCTCTAAGGTCTTTAACCACCTTAAAGAAGCTTTCTACCTCGTCAAATGTCAATGCAGATGTTGGCTCATCTAGTATAAGTATTCTGGCCTCTCTCAAAAGTCCTCTTATAATCTCCACTAGAGTCTGCTCGGCGATTGATAAGCTGCTCGCGCTTCGTTCCAGATCCAGCTCCCAGCCAATGCTTTTCATCAGCTCAACTATTTTTTTTCTTAGCTCGGACTGCTTTCCCTTAAAGCCCATTGATATATTTTCTTCAACTGTCATATTCGGAAAAAGCATAGGCTCCTGAGGAACCATATATATGCCTGCTGCCAATGCAGCCGATGCATTCGACAAATGCAAAAGTTTATCGTTAACGTATATATTTCCTTTGTCGCATTGATAAATACCCATAATGATTTTCATAAGGGTACTCTTGCCTGCTCCGTTGCCGCCAATCAGTGCCAGCACTTCGCCGGACTTCAGCTCCATATCAATGCCGCGAAGAACAACGTTGCTGCCAAAGGACTTATATATCTTTTCTACGCGTAAAAGCTTTTCATTTTTATCGCTTTTTCCCATATCGTCCTCACTTCTTTAGGTTATTTTGACTAGATATACAGTAATACAGTCATTTTCCAACATATGTTTGCTTTCAAATCATTTGTTTCTTCAATAATAATTCACTTTGTGCAATTTGTCAACAAAAATATAATATTTTTTGTATTCTTTTCGTTGACAACCACGTTTTTAGCTGATATACTCAATATATTAATAAACATATTATCGCATGTCTAACATTTGTTTAATTTTTAATCTTTATATAGTATAAACATTTGTTTCGAGGCGGATAAAATGTAAATATCAACAAAGGCGGGAACATTATGCGCGAGAGTAACTTAATTATGAAAATAGCATGGTTCTACTATATAGACAATTTGACCCAGCAGCAAATAGCTGAAAAATTGGATATTTCCCGTATGAAGGTAGTAAAGTATTTGAATCAAGCAAAAACAGAGGGCGTGGTTCAATTCAAGATAAATAAGAGTGCTGAAAACAGCATAAAGTCTGAAATTCAGCTTATGGAAAAGTATGGACTAGAAGATGTATTCGTTGTGCCGACATCCGGCAATGATGATTTAAATGATACAATTGCACAGGCAGCAGCACAATATATAGAAGAAAAAAGCAAAGCTGGCGATTATATTAATATAGGCTACGGAGACACAGTCTCCAAAACAGTCAGTCATTTAATATATGCAGTCGAAAAACCATTGTCTTTGGTTTCACTATCTGGCGGAGTTTCTTTTTACACATCATCTATTATAAATGGTGCACATAAAAAAAATACTTCATCTCCCACTCCAAATATTTATGTAGTACCTGCCCCTTTGGTTGCTTCCAGCAAAGAAGTGGCACAGACTATATTAAAGGAAACATCAATAAAAGAGATACTTGATATGACGCAGCTAGCATCTATGTCTGTAGTGGGAATAGGTGCCGTAACAAATACAGCTACAATATTTAAATATAATATAGTAAGCAATAACGATCTGGTTCTTCTTCAAATGCAAGGAGCAGTAGGAGATATTTTAAGCCATTTCTATGATAAAGACGGAAACATAATTGAAAACTCTTTAAACGAAAGACTAATCAGCTCCGATATCTCTTTGCTTAAAAACGGCAAAAAGGTGATAGGAGTTGCCGGAGGCAAAGATAAACTGGACGCAATCCATTCCGCACTTGTAGGAAAGCTAGTAAATGTATTTATAACTGATGAAGACACAGCACAAAGTCTGCTGGATTATTAATATAATTTGATTTAGGAGAAAATGATGAGCAAATATCTAATGGCTATAGACGCAGGAACGGGAAGCCTTCGCTCGGTAATATTTGATGTTGAAGGCAACCAGATATCTGTGTCTCAGCAGGAATGGACACACAACGAAGACCCGAGATATCCAAATTCCATGGATTTCGATGTCGATAAGAATTATCAAATAATGATGAACTGTGTAAAAGAGAGCATCAAGACATCAAAAATCAACCCAAAGGATATCATAGCCATTTCCTCTACCAGCATGAGAGAGGGTATTGTACTATACGATTCTTCAGGGAAAGAAATCTGGGCCTGTGCAAATGTAGATGCCAGAGCAGATGAGGAAGTAAAGCAGCTAAAAGCGTTAAGTGATGACATCGAAAAGGATATATACGAAGAATCAGGGCAAACCTTTGCTCTTGGTGCTCTTCCTAGAATACTATGGGTGAAAAACCATATGCCTGAAGTATATGAAAAAGTTGCATCAGTAACAATGCTAAATGATTGGATAACCTATAAATTAACAGGAATCCTCTCAGTAGAGCCTTCTAATGGATGCACAACCGGAATGTTCAATCTTTCAAGCCGCAAATGGGACAATCAAATCGCAAAAAAGTGCGGACTAAAAGAGGATATATATCCTGATGTATACGAATGCGGCAAGCCAATCGGTAAAATTTTGCGCGAAATGGCAGAGGAGTTTGGATTATCCGAGGAATGCCTTATTGTTGCAGGCGGCGGAGACGCAAACCTAGGATGTGTAGGCGTAGGTGTATGTTCATCTGGCCAGGCTGCACTTTTCGGGGGAAGTTTCTGGCAGTTGGAGTATAACGTTGATACCCCTGAGGTAGATGAAGACTGCAGGCTTCGCGTCAACTGCCACATACTCGAAAATACTTGGCAGTATGAAATGATAGCATTTTTCCCCGGTTTAGTAATGAGGTGGTTTAGAGATGCATTCTGCGAAACGGAAAAAGAGCTAGCAAAGAAAAAAAACATATCGGCATACACTCTGCTTGAAGAGCAGGCTGCAAAAGTGCCTGTTGGCTCACACGGTATACTGTGCTCATTCTCTAGCGTTATGGACTACAAAGAGTGGAAACATGCTTCCCCCGCATTTGTGAATTTCGGAATCGACCCCGAGAAATACACTAAAGGAGCATTCTACAGAGCCTTAATGGAAAATGCAGCGCTAGTAACTCTTGGACATTCCAAGATAATAAGCGAAACAACCGGCAAAAAAATAGATGAAGTAATATTCGCATCCGGAGCTTCACAGAGTGATTTATGGTGTCAGATTGTATCGGACGTTCTGGGTGCAAAGGTGAAAGTTCCAAAGGTTAAGGAAGCCACCGCTCTAGGTACATCCATATGCGCAGGTGTCGGTGCGGGCTTATACGCCAGCATAGAGGATGCAGCCAAACAATTGGTACAGTTTGAAAAAGAATATACTCCAAACATGGAGAACCATAAAAAATATTTAGAAATATATGATACGTGGAAAGAGATTAACAAAACACAAATGTTTAATTCGGACAGAGGACTTATATCTCATATGTGGAAGGCTCCCGGGCTATAAGTTGTAAAAATATATTGATACGAGAGGTGTAACATGCAATTAGTAAAAGAAAAAGATAGAGAGTATCGCTTTGGTGATAGCGGACCAAAGTATTTAAGAAAGGGACCGAGGCTGAGCGCCGGAGTTGTAGTTTTACAACCGGGACAGGACTTTAAAAACCATTTCCACAACATTATGGAAGAGAGCTTTTTAATCTTGGAAGGAAAAGTAGACATATCAATAGATGGAACAATATATAATTGTGTGCCCGGAGATTTAATCACAGCAGAGCCAGGCGAAACCCACCATTTGATGAACAATTATGATGAGCCAATGAAGGCTGTATTTATGCTTGCTCCTTTCCAATTGCAGGATAAGGTAGAGGTTGACTAGGCAATGTTTTAACATAGCCAAACAAAATGATTTAGATAAATTTTATAAGGAGATAAAAAAAATGGCAGATAAAGATAATATTAAAGAAACCAAAGACTACGGAGTGGGAATTCCACAGGAAACCAATGGATTCCATGTAAAAGGCTGCAACAACTACGGATGGGGAATGAAGTCCAGACTATCAAAGATATTCAATCCACAAAGCGGCAGAACACTGATGCTTGCCTTTGACCACGGATACTTTTTAGGCCCTACATCGGGTCTTGAAAGACTTGACTTGAAAATACCGCCTCTAGCACCATATATCGATGTATTCATGGGTACTCGCGGTGCACTAGCTGCATGCATAGAGCCTGCACTATCCTACCAAAAGGCTGTGGCACTTCGCTGCTCATCAGGCTCATCAATACTCAATGATGACCTTAGCTTTGAAACAGTAAGCGTAAGCATAGAAGAAGCAGTAAGAATGAATGCAGACTGTATGGCTATGCAGGTATTCATAGGTGCAAAAGGACAGCTCTCATCAATAGAGAATATTTCAAAAGCTATAGACACAGGCAATTCATACGGTATACCTACAATGGGTGTGGTAGCAGTAGGCAAGGAAATGGAAAGAACACCGAAATATTTCCGATTGGCAACCAGAATGATTGCAGAATTCGGTGCACAAATAGTGAAATGCTACTATTGCGATGATTTCGAAACAGTTACAGCGTCATGTCCTGTACCAATTGTTATTGCTGGCGGCAAAAAGCTGCCTGAAAAAGAAGCCTTGGATATGTGCTACAACGCATTGTCAAGAGGTGCTGCAGGTGTAGACATGGGTAGAAACATTTTCCAATCAGATAGCCCAATAGCAATGGTTCAAGCAGTGCGCGCTATCGTGCACGACGGAATAGACAGCAAAGAAGCATATGATATGTACAATGAACTAAAAAATCAATAGTCGTTACTTCTCCTCTTAATTACTACTTTTCAAACATAATACTAAAAAAAGTTCATTGCATAGCTAAACCTCACTAAGCACTTAGTGAGGTTTTAGATTTTTATACCAATTTAATTTCTAGTATTTCATAATTCAAATAAAAAAAGTGACTGAAAAGCCACTTTGTAAAATCTAATCATATTGATATTTTAGCTATTTGTACTAGGCAAACTTTTGCCTAATCAACTGAGCCAGCGAATCAGCATCATGCTTAATCATATCCTCATCAACGCCTTCTATCATCACTCGCACCAGCGGTTCTG
>JBFLKU010000014.1:0-44088 GCA_040883315.1 Eubacteriales bacterium | reverse complement strand
TGCGTTTTCTGCTTTCATTAATGCTTCCTTAACAAGGATGTCACAATTTTGCATCTTTCTTCCGAAAGATATTCCTAGTACTTTCATTTTCTTCTCCATTTCTTATTTTCTCGAAATAAGCTTCCACTACTTTTCAGCAATCGCATAGGCTAGAGCATATCCATTGTCATAAGATAATGAAACTGATATTTTCTTAATGCCCCTGTCTTTGGCAAAATTCTTAATTTTTCCACCTAATACTACATATGGGGTTCCATTTGCTTTGTTTAGTATTTCAATATCCGAAAAACTGCAGTGTGAGCCATCCCAGTTCAACGTCTTGAAAACTGCCTCTTTCCCGGCAAAACGCACAGCAAAATATACTAATGAATTTCCCCTTAGCTTACTTTCAGCAATTTCTGCATCGCTAAATGTCTTTAGTAGAAAAGGATCATCATCTTTTAGAAAATCTTCATTCAGCTTGTCTATGCACATTATATCTGTGCCAATACCATATATCATGCTATCATACCTATGCCGAATACACCGCAGCAATATTACTACATATTTTCAACTATGTCTTCTACGAAGTCTGCAGCTTCACCAAAAGTCTTTTGCTTTCTAAATCCCATGAACGGGACTTCTACATCATACTCATCCTCAAGATAGGTTGTTATTTGTGAGATATGCGCAGATTTGGCTTTGCACTCCTCGAATGTAGTGTCTTCCGTAATTTCACTAGCATCCATTCCAAATAGCTTAGCAGCCCTCTCAATAATTTTTCCCAAAATTTCTTCTCTCATTTTTGTCCTCCTTATAATTAAAATCTTATTTAAATTTTCCAACTTTTGTCAAACGCCTGGGCAGCTTTGGTACTTTCCCTTCGGTTTTTATTATTGCATCTTCTTCACATGCATCTATGCATTTGCCGCACTTAATGCAGTCAAACTCATCAATCATATGTATGTAATTGCTTTTTCCGTCAATGCAGTCCACAGGACACACATCCACACAGTCCATACATCCAGTACAATCATCTGGGTCTATATATATGCTTATGAATGATGTGCAAACACCTGCATCGCATTTTTTCTTTTTGATATGGTCTTTGTATTCCTGTTCAAATAAAGAAATGCTATCCAGTGTCAGCTTGCCTCCCTGCAGACCAACCGAACACAAAGAGCTTCCTTCCATTGTTTCTGCGATTTCTTTAAGAAAATCTATATTTTCTATTTTGCCTTTGTTTTGCGTTATTTCGCTTGCATAGCTATGCAGCAAAAGCAATCCTTCTCTGCAAAATGTACATTTGCCGCAGCTTGTCTTCATGTACTCTTTCAGCTGATCCTGAACTAGAGTTACTATACAAGTATCTTTTTTCAGCACTCTTACCACATGGTCTCCCAACGGCATATAGGGTGTAATGTCCGTCTCCAATATATCCGATGAGTACAAATGGTTGCCTATTTTAATAGCTTTTATATCATCCTTAGAGGTATCAATAATCTCAGAAAATGATGTTCCAAAAGCAACGCTTCTTATAGACTCCGCCTCTCCATCTTTTTCTACAGATATATATGTTTCATTTGAATATTTCTCATCCGCTATTTTGCCTATGTCTACGATTGTAGCCGGATTATGGAATATAGCACCTTTATAATATATCGGATCTGCAAAATCACTATGTACTATGCTAATCTCCATACCTTTGGCTTTTTCTGGTAATTTGTTATAAATATTCTTTTTTTCTGTAGGAACCAGTACGAATGTCTCTTGAATGTCCAGTGTCTCTATAGTGTCCTGCAGACCCTTTATAAATAATTCAATATTGTTTTCCACAACATCCAGCAGAATGCGGCTTTTGTCATCATTGTCCAGCGCAACTACTAATTTTTTACTGTTTGATGAGCTTAGATACTTTTTCCAGTTTTCATCAACTGCGCTTTTTTTGCAGCCCATCTCCATAAGAGAGTTCTTTTCAACTTTAGTAAGGATATTCATTATTCTTCATCCCCCTTACCTGTGGAATATTCGTTCCATAAACGAGGCTCTTTTATTCTCAGTCGCAAATCGCACTGAAGGCATCTGCTAGCTTCATCATTTATAGCACCACAGCCTATTCCTTTGTTCACTAGATCGAAGCAGCCTTTTCTTTTGTCAGCCTCCATTATGTCTTCTTTTTCTCTGGTTAGATATCCGAAGCCTTCTATCTTTCCAATTTCATCATTGTATTCATAATCAGGTGCCAGCTTCTCGCTGATGTCTCCGTCGCCTCCTAGGTATTTGTCTATTTCACTGCAGGCAGCTCTAGCTGATGCTACAGCCTTCACAACAGATTGCGTTCCCGTCACTGCATCGCCTGCTGCAAAAATACCTTTGTGGCTCTCGTCTGCCATCTTATCATTTACAATAATCCTATTCCCATGCCCTATCGATAGTCCCATTTCCTCTGTGAAACCAGGTCTTTGTCCTACTGCAAATATTATAGTATCAGCTTCAATAGAATATTCTGAGCCTTCTCTTTTCTCAATCACCGCACGGCGATTTTCATCAAAATAGAATTTATCTACTTCCATAAGGTCAATATTCTCTACAACGCCAGTGCCGTTTAATTTTTCAAAAGCTCTGGCAGGATGTACTGCTATGCCTTCCTCTTTTGCTTGCTCTATTTCTTCTTCATCAGCAGGCATTGTGTCTCTTGATTCCAGGCATGCAACAGTCACTTCCTCTGCACCTAGCCTTTTGGCAGTTCTGGCACAGTCAAATGCAACATTTCCGCCTCCTAGCACTACTACCTTTTTACCCATTCCGGTTTCCTGCCCCATGCTTGCATTTCTTAAAAAGTCAATGTTGAGCAGCACACCTTTAAGGTCATTGCCTTCGAGCGGTAGTTTCACTCCGTTATGAGTTCCAATCGTAATCAAAACGGCATCATATTCATTTAGCAGTCCAACAGGGTCTTTGACCATTGTATTCGATTCTAGTTTGATTCCGGTATTCAGCAAATATCCAGCCTCTTCTGCGACTATTTCATTTGGCAGTCTATAGCTGGGGATACCATATCTCAGCATTCCGCCCACTTCTTCTCTAGCTTCTTTTATAGTCACATCGTGCCCTTGTTTTCTCAGATAGTATGCACCTGTCAATCCGGCAGGTCCGCCGCCTACTACACACACTTTTTTGCCAGTATCCGGCAGCTGCTTTCCTTTTTCTCTCCAGTACTTGCCTGTGTCATTTTCTGCTGCAAATCTTTTTATGTCACGTATAGCTATAGGTTCGCTCACTTCGTTTCTTTTGCACCCTAGCTCACATGAATGGTTGCATATGTAGCCAAGAGATTTTGGAAATGGCAGTTTTTCTCTTATTACTGCTGCTGCCTCGTCATACTTTCCCTCTTTAACATATCGAACATAGAGCGGTATGTTTGTATGTGCGGGGCATTCATACCTGCAGGGAACCAAAGCATCCTCTTTCTTTTCGCCTGAATCCATCAAAGATAGTTTGTCTCTGATTGCTCCCGTTGGGCAAACCTCTACGCAGGCAGTACAAAATCTGCAGTCTGCATCCTTCAAAGATTTGCTTTCAACTGTCCCTATATATACTTCATCGCCCTTTTTCATGTAGTCCAGTATGCCTACTCCACGCAGTTCGCTGCACGCACGCACGCATCTTCCGCATAGCACGCAGCGGTTCATGTCATGCACTATAAGTGGATTTTCTTCCTCTAATTTCATGCCCTTGGATCTATGGTGAAGTCTTGCATTTCCAGCATCAATATATTGCGTAAGGCTTTGCAGCTCGCATTTGCCGTATTTAGGGCATGTGGTGCACTCCTCTGGATGTCCTGCCAAAAGAAGCTCCATTGACATATTGCGCTTTTTCAATATGTTTTGGCTTTCGGTAGTAATCACCATGCCATCTTTTGGATATAGAGTACATGATGAAACCAGCCCATCTTCTCCTTCTACTTCTACGATGCACATTTTGCATGCACCAATGTCTTTCAGGTTTGGATGATGGCAGAGATGCGGGATATATATTCCTGCATCCAAAGCACATTCCAAAATATTTTTATCTTCAGGAACTATTAAGCTTTTGTTGTTAATAGTAATGTTTACCATCAGAGTTTACTCCTCTATATATTCCGCAGCGCTCATTCCAGCTATGCGTCCTGTATTCACTGCAAATCCCATCGAATTGCCGGGAAGCAAGAACATATAGCTGTCGTCATATATATTGCATGCATCCGAGCCTGCACAGTATAGTCCTTTAACTGGCTCAAAATCTTCATTTATAGCTTCACAGTTTTCGTTTATTTTCACTCCGCCTACTGTGCCGTATCCGCCTGCACGTACCTTTGCACAATAAAACGGTGCCTTTCTTAGCTCTCTCAAGTATCTCTTTCCTTTGAAGAATTCCTCATCTACGCTTTCGCAGTAGTCATTATAGTCATCAAATGTTTCTACTAAATTGTCTACATCTATGCCTGCTTTTTCTGCCAGCTCTTCTATTGTATCAGCAACGAAGAAATCTTTAGAACCATTGTCTAGCGCCATCTTTATTCCATCGAAGAAGTCAGAAACATCTGGGTTTGTACGCACTAGGTTTACAACGTCAACACCATTTCTGACATAATCTTTGATTATGGAAGAATCAACAATACTGTAGCAAACTCTATCCTTTTGTTTTGAAACCACGTTTGAAAGATACGTTGTGTTCTGCATTTGCTCTTCGTTCATTACGCGTTTTCCCAATTTATTAACCAATAGGTTGGGTTGTCCGAAAACATTTGAAACGCTTTGGGGCAGTTCGTCACATCCCTCGATGTTTGCTGCCATTTCTATGCGTACAGGCATCTTTCCTGCGCCTGCTTCCCATGCCATTTTCATTCCATCGCCTATTAATCCCGGAATAGCAAAATTGAACATATCTACGCCTTGAGTATAGCCAGTTTCTTTTTTTATAAGTTCTGCATTTGCGCCTGCACCGCCTGTGCATATAATGGCAGCTTTGCAGCTTATCTCAATTTCATTTCCCGCTTTGTCTGTTGCCAATACGCCGGACACTTTTCCATCATTCATAATTACTTTTTTTGCAGGTGTCTCTAGCATCACTTTCACACCCAACTCCAAAGCTCTCTCATAAAGTGCCTTAGTCATAAATGAAGCAGCACGAGGTCCAATGCCTTGATCAGATTTGACTATATGCCATGTAGCCTCAGATTTTGGGAAATAGCGGAAAGCTCCTTCGAATTCCACGCCCTTTTCTTCCAGCCATTCTATTGTTTCGCCGGACAACTCAAAATATTTTTTCACTAGTCTAGCATCTACCATATAGTGAGTATATTCCATGAACATGTTAAATGCTTTTTCAACAGATATATCTATCATCTGCTGCTTTTGATATCTAGTGCCGATTCCCAAAGGACCCATGCCCATGTTTGCAGCTCCGCCTACAGTAGCTGCTTTTTCCACCACTATAACATTTGCACCGTCTTCTGCCGCCTGCACTGCTGCGCTCAATCCGGAAGGACCAGCTGCTATTACAACTATATCAGTATCGTATTTAGCCATATTGCTTTTCTCCTTTATAAAAACTTAGTCCAATATCATGTACAAGTCATCAGGAACCATTCGAGGCATTGCCTCACCCTCCTGATATCCTAATACTATCGCTCCCACACAAAAATATTCATCTGGGACTTTCCATTCTTTCATTCTGTTTTTTCCCTTTTCAGATTCAAAATATGGTGCTGCAGAGCTTACCCAGCATGAACCCAGCCCAACCATATGTGCTGCATTCATCATATTTCCAAGAGCCAGACACCCATCCTGCATCGGTGTTCTTGCGCCTTTATCCACAAAAACTATAACCAATGTTTTTGCACCGTAAAAAGGATCGTTATCCATATCTGATATTATTTTGTCCATTGATTTGCCACGTTTGCAGACTGCAAATTTCACTTTGTGCTGGCTCATGCCGCTGGGCGCATGTCTTCCAGCCTCCAGCACTGCATTCAGCTCCTCTTGTGTGATATCTGTGTCTTTATACGAACGTATGCTTCTTCTTGTAAGTAATTTTTCTATTCTCTCCATCATCTTTAGCCCCTTATCTGTAGATGTAGTCACCATCCTGATATTTAGGTGGTATTACCGGGATTTGCAGATAAGAATCATACTTACCGCCAGTGTGTATAATATGCTTGCCTTCATTGTCGCTTTCCCATTGCAGTGGTTCAAACCAATTCTCACGAATATATCTTCCTGCGATCTGAACTCTTATTTGCTGACCTTTATGCCAAATACGGCTTGTTGGCCAGATTTCAATATCAACAGGTACAATCTCACCTGGGCTTAGCTTTTCATCGCATGTATGCGCCTGCACCGGCTGATAAGGCTTGGATAGTTTTTCATCCAATTTGCGCCTTGATACTCTCATCTTGCCCCATGCACCCGGGTGTGGTTCGCCAAATAAAGTAATCGGTAACCATTCTCCCTTTGTGCTTAGCTTTTGTACATTTATAAACAAATCCATGTCATCATGTCCGTCTGCCTCTACCCATAGGCGAAGTTTTAGATAACCTGTCAGTTCAGTATCCTCATCAAATCTATAGTCAAAGCATACTTCCTCTTTTGCACCATCATAGCTTGTTTTGCTTTCCGTCTTTACAGGATCTGCATTCATGGACATATCAGCTGCGTTCAAATACAGCTTTTGATACTTTGTTCTCTTTAGCGGGAATCTATCTTCTGGTCTGTCAGTTTGATAGTCAAAATCATATGCATCCTGAACCTCAATGCGAACCTTTGGTGTCAGCTCCCAGCCGTTTCTCTCTAGCTTCAAATATCTTTCGAAGAATCTCTCAAGCTCTGTTAGGTATTTGTTTGAGTATGCATCCGGCCACTCAAAATCTCTGTGTGCGCGAAGCCATTTTTTTGAAGTCTTAATCTTTCTGAATCCTTCGATAGAGCCGCGCAAATGGAAGTGATTCCAGCACGCTGTCACATATACAGGGATTTTAATCTTATCCCACTCCGGGTCTTTATCTTTCCAGTATTCACAATTTATAAATGGATATTTTTGTGCATTCAAAACCATGTTGTCTACATAATTGTATCCCACAGCATCACGCAAAACCATTGATACAAATGCATGTGCAGGAATACCGCCTTCATAGAGGCTCTCTCTGTACATATCACTTGTGCCTTCCCAAGGTGCAATACATGCTAGATGCGGCGGCACTTGAGATGCTATTCTCCATTGAGTCATAGCAACGCATGAATTGCCTGAAAGCCCTACTCTGCCATTACACCATTCTTGCCCTGCTGCCCACTCAATGAAATCATATCCGTCTTGTCCATCCTGAGAGCCGAAAAGTATGAAATCTCCTTCAGAGTGTCCTATGCCTCTTGGGTCTGCATTGGCTACTGCGTATCCTCTGCGGCACCAATATCCCGGGTCTGCACTTTCGAATTTAGACATATCGGAAACTGTTCCAGGTGGAACCCCCATAATTTGCCATTCGCTTTGTCCGTCAAATGGTCTCTTTCCATAGAAACTCCATGATACAATTAGTGGAACAGGACCTGAATTTACCGGCTTGTAGATGTCTACATAAATTGTTACACCGTCTCTCATCTTCACTGGAACATCCTGCATACATTCAATACCGTCTTCCGCAATATATGTTCTGGTATTCAGTGGTGGAAGATATTTATAATCTACACGAGTTTCCGGATCCATCTCTTCCAGCTTTTCTTTGGTTGTGGGTCTAATCATTTCAGTGAAAACTACATCTACTTCTTTGCCACACATCTCAACTTTTTTTATCTTTTTCTTTAAGTCCGACATTTCATTCTCCTACTTACTTATAATATCTGCATCCCTAGCAGGACTCTAAAATTTTCTTGTTCAAGCTAATAAAATGCTTTAGCTGAACTTCTGAATCTATAGTTTCATCAAAATGATGTCCCTCATATTCACTAGCTATATATCCTTTAAATCCTGATTTTTTTATCGCTGGTATCAGCTCTTCAAATGGTATGCACGGATCGTGGTCGTCATTATCTAGATAATAGAACTTGCCATGGATATAGAAACAGCAATCCATATATTCGCCTATTTCCTCTACTCTAGCTGGTGCAGAAAATTTTCCAAACATCTCCTCAGCTGTGTGCTTTTCTATTTTATTAAAATCACCTTTGTTTACTGCATCCATATCCCCACCGTTTTTATGAAGCTCAATTATTTCATCCAGCTTTTCAGGACGGCAACCATACGACAGTGCTTGGTCTAGATACAATTGATGAGGCATTGTTTGGTAGATGCTAAAGTCGATGCAGTATCCCAAATATCCCCTGCCTTCATTTCTCATAATCTTGAAGTATTCCTGCCATACATCTACATCAGGATGATGGGGATGATGCATTTCAATTATCAATTGCACGTCCAAATTTTTGCAATAAGGTATCATTTTTTTGAATATTTCCGGTGAAATAGCATGCTGCGTACGCACCATTTTGAATCCCGCTTTTTTAGCATAGATTAAATCGTTCAGTGTAAACTGGATTATTTCTTCTTCAGTCAGGTCTCTGTCAGTCCTGATACCCATATCTATATATGCGCTCCAGCAAACAGGTTCTAGGTCATATTTCTTTAGAAGACCTGTCAGCTCTGCAATCCATTCATCAGAAATATACGGATATTCCGGCGCCATCTGTGCAGGTATCACCTCCACACCTTTGTAGCCCATGTCGCTAGCCTTTTTTATTATTCCTTCTAAATCTAATTTCCCGTGAATATATTCAGTCGAAAAGCTGTATAATGTTATTCCATATCTAATATCATTTTGCATATCTCAACACTTCCCTTTCTATCTGGCTTTCATTTGTTCTGTTACGTTGCTCTCAAGCACCAGATATTCGCCGAAGTAGCCAGTGTATGGTACTCTATGCTTCATATACACATTTACTTTGTGTTCGCCTTTTGTAATACCATTCATTTGGTTCACTCTAATAGTTGCACTCTCGCGTACAAACCAGTATTCTTTATAGCACTCTGGTATTTCATCTATCAGAAATTGTTTTCCGTTTAGTATGAAATAAATTGCGTCTTTTGAAATTAGCTCTCCATCCACTTCAAATCTCAGTTCCTCTATGCAGCTGAGAAAAGTACCCCTGTATGACGGGTATTTTATTTTGAATTCATATCCCACTACTACATCGCCAACTTCTACATTACTAATCTCTTTATCAGTAATTAAAATTTTGTTATATGCTTGGAAATCCATAGTACCCCCTTATTCATTAATCAAACGATTCAGCATCTCATGATGTCTTCGCACCTGTTCTACTTCATCAATCATCCCTTGTTCCCCTAAATCATGGCAGAAACGCTGTCCTTCAAATTCAGAGTTTATATATCCTTCGTATCCGCACTCTTTAAGGTATTTAATTGGTGTTGCATAATCTATCGATTCATCCTGATACTGCCCCGGCTTTCCATCAATTTCTGTCATGTGATAGAATTTGCCATGTATGCTTACTATGTATGGAACGATATCTTTTATATCCTCAGTTTTGGCACAAGATTCATTAATAGAAATAGGTGCTAATCCCATATGATTAAATTTATGATCAGGATATTTCTCATCTAATATTTTCAAAATCTCCAATGTGCTATATCCATCGCTAGATTTATCCAAAACTAAATCAACCATGTTCTCATCATAATGACGCTTGAAATAATCTATTGCCAAATCCGTTGGCCTATATTGGAATACACCAAAATCCGGAACCAATCCAACATGCTTTGTTTTCGTTCTTTCCACTAAATCAACTATTTGATCTACCATTCTAGGGTCTAGTACCGGGTCAATAGCTTTATGATTTATGCCGTGCTTTATAGGCAGCGGTGCGTGTATCTCTTTGCCGATTCTCACGTTATACTTCTCTGCTGTAGGCAACGCCATCTCTATAACATCTATTGGTACAAGGCACAAAACGCGGACATTTTCAAATCCTAACTTTGCCGCAATTTTAATGTCGTTTTTTAGTCTTTCAGCAGCCTCTCTATGTGTCATAACATGTTCTCTGAATTGGTGAACATCTAAATAAACATCCATGGTCACAGCCTTCATGTTATATCTAGCCATAGTGTTGTTCCAGTCAAATACAAATTCATCTGTAGGGAATGGATAGTTTCTAATAGTGGCTTCATCGATAATCTCTACTCCATCAGTTTTAAGATTATTATGAACTTCCTCTATCATATCCTTCCATCCTAGCCTTTTGAAAAATTGGGATTGCTGATAGCTATAGAATGATACTCCTCTTTTAATTGACATCACATTACCTCCGGGTTCTTTAGCTCGAGTTTAAATTCGCTGATAATGTTGCTCTTTCCTGCTCCAGCTCCGCTTCCTGGTACTGGTGTGTTTTTCACCCATTCCTCATCCCACGGCATGTATCCATACTGCATCAGAATGGACTGCTGCAGACGAATGCAATGGACTCCGGGAGCCAGTCCAGATTTTTTTTCAACATATATATACGCTTCATCGTCATAATCCCAATGTTCCCAAACGCACTTTTTAATTTCTTCATATGTTCTAGGCTCTTTTCCATTGATAGCCAATTTCTGCTTGTCAGCTGGGTATTCTATGCCATCGCATTCTACGAAATATCCATTTACTAAAGACAAAAAGCAGCCTCTGTAGTCAGCAATTTTAACTGCGAATTTAAAGCCTGTTATTTCTCCGTTTTCCAATACATTTTCTAAGCTGTCTTCTCTAATAATGTAGTCGTTAAACATACTAAACACCTTTCTCTATATTCTCTATATGATACTATTTATATACTATCTCATTTCCTATTATAATAAATTAGAAAACATTTCACTTCTTAATATTAACTTTTGTAACGTTTAATTTTTGACATCATTTTTTATATTTTTAAATTACAGCTATAAAAAAGCATAAATTGAATATTAATTATTGCTGTCCAGATTGATAATTAAAAAAAACGTGGTCTGTTCGCACAAATAGCGGTTATTTGGCAATATATGTATTTCCAAAAGTAAACTTAGCTATTTTAAATATTGCTATCCACCTGAATTTCGCCCACTTTTTTCATCCATTTGCCACTTAGTAATCTTTTGAAGCACCAAATTGCCTTTATTAAAATGTCTGCCTTTAAACCAATGAAGATGAAAAACGCAGACATCCCCCACACTATCCCAAGCAGGTAGCCCAAAGGAACACTAACAAGCCACAGAAATATTACATCAGCCATCATAAGGAACTTTGTGTCCCCTCCGCCGCGAAGCACTCCCTTTGTTAGAGTAGTTTCTACCGACTGGAAAATAATCATTACTGCCATAGCATACATCAGATGATATGCTATCTCTCTGGTTTCTTGTGTTATCTCGAACATATTAATAACAAGCGGAGTGACCAATAGCAAAATACCAGATGCAGCAATTCCCAATATAAATGCCAAAAGCACAAAAGCTTTGCCTTGGTTATATGTCTTTTCCTTGTCACCAGTGCCCAGTGTATTTCCTGTGATAATACTTGACGAGCTGGAAATTCCCTGCGTAAAGACCGTTGTCAGCCTTGTAACCTGGGATATAATTGCATTGGCTGCCACAAAGCTTGCTCCGATATGCCCCATAACAACAGATATCATATTGTTGCCTAATGCCAGCAATGTATCCGAAACCAGCACAGGAAGGCATATGGAAATATAAATCAATATGTATTTCTTGCATGACTTAAATAAATCGGTTAATCTATAACGAATTCTTTCCTCCCTAAAGAAAAAATAACCTCCGATAATTAATGCTTCAATAATTCTTGCAATCAGAGTGCCTAGCGCTGCACCTTCAATTTCCATTTTTGGTGCTCCTAATTTACCAAATATAAAAATATAATTGAATCCAATGTTTATAAAAAAAGTGATTATAGATGTAATCAGTGCTATCCTCACTTCCCCCACAGATCTTAATACTGCCGTAGCTGCAACGGTGATGGACATAAAGAAAAACGAGAAAACAAGAATCCTAAAATAGAGAACTCCTTTTTCAATTATCTCTTTATCGGGTGTATATATACTCATTATATTTTCAGAGAATATATATGTCAGTGCCGTAAACAACACAGACATCACAATCATAACTCTAAGCATTATAGTCACTATGCTCTTCAGCGAAGATATGTCGCCGCTTCCAAAATACTGTGCTGTTAATACTGTTGCGCCAAAGCCCAGCCCAAAGCACATAATGATATAGATTAATATAAACTGGTTTGCCAATGATGCTGCCGATAGTTGTGCCTCTCCCAGCTTCCCAACCATAAAGGTATCCATTATACCTACACCAGCCATAATCATCCCCTGCAATATTATTGGTATGGCAAGGGTTCTTATTTGCTTATAAAATTGTTTGTCATCAGCCAATAACTTCATCCTATTCTCCTAATCCCTGAAGATGTCTTCACGTTGCGTAAACTGTGTTTTTATCTGTATTTGTATTAACAAGAGTTTTAAATATATTACGAAGTTTATATTTCTGCATTAATGCATAAAGAAGCCACGGTTACTCCATAGCTTCTCTACACTAGAGCAATATCACTCATTTAATATAACAATGATTTTTTATAACAATATATTGTTAGCTTTCAAATGCAATTGAATTTCCTGTTTCTGATGATAGCCGTATAGCATCCATCAGCTGCAGTACCCTTCTAACCTCACTAGGCTTGACCAAAAACTCATGTCCTTCATTAAGTGCACTGATATAGTCTTCAAAAAACATTTTGTGATAAAAATCTACATCTGGTAATTCTTCTGTAAGTATAGTTCCCGGCTGTGGATTGCCAAATGATCTTGTTGGTCCCCATTTAGCACCTTCGCCTTTTTTCCCTACGTTTTCCAGCAAATGAGAAGTACGGACTATTCTGCCTTCCGGTTCAAATCCATCTACATATGCGCTTCCCTTGTCGCCGCCAATAAACCAGTGTCTTTCAAACCAGTTTTTCTTGTCAGATAAGAAATATGTACCCAGCTCGATTTCGCACATTACATTGTTTTCGAATTTCAGAAGAATCTTAAAATAATCGTCCACTTCTCCGTTTATAACATTGCGAACATCGGCATATATACTTTTTATCTTGCCCTCTACCATAAATAGAAGCTGGTCTATTAGGTGAACTCCCCAGTCATATAGCATTCCACCGCCGAATTCTTTAAATACGTGCCAGTCATGCATATTTCCGTTAAATCCATATAATTTGGATTGTATTGTATATACCTTGCCTAATGATTTTTGGTCATAAACTTCTTTTATTGTTCTAAAGTCTTTATCAAAGCGACGCTGATGGTGCACCGTGAATCGAACATTGTTCTCTTTCACAGCTTCTAGCATTTCATCCAATTCATCCACACTCATAGCCACTGGCTTTTCACAAATAATGTTTTTGCCTGCTTTTGCAGCCTTGATAACACACTCTTTATGCAGCTGATTTGGTATAACAACTAGAACTGTGTCTATTTCTTCAATAGCTAATAAATCATCCATGTTGGTGAATTTCAGCACATCCTTTGTCACAGCGTCTTCCATCTGCTCAGGAACTATGTCACATATTGCTGAAACTTCAGCACCTTCTACCTGATTTGTAATCACATCTTCGTGAACATGCCCCATAAAGCCGAAGCCTATTATTCCAAATTTTATATTCTCCATTTTAGTTCTCCTAACTAAATAACAAACTGTCTAAGATATCTTTTGCTCAATGTCAGCGAAGCGCGAACTCTTTCATCGCTTCCTTCAAAGGCTTTGTCTTCTACTTCTATGCAGGTGTAGCCCTCATATCCTATGTCAGTAAGTGCAGATATATATTTACCCCAATCTACATCACCAAGACCAGGCAGCTTTGGAGACATAAAGTCCAGAGGATATGCCATAACACCTACATCATTTAGCTTGTCTTTGTATACTTTTATGTCTTTGTAGTGAACATGA
The DNA here is from genome assembly GCA_040883315.1 of Eubacteriales bacterium. Classification (GTDB taxonomy): domain Bacteria; phylum Bacillota; class Clostridia; order Christensenellales; family UMGS416; genus JAFGUF01. The sequence goes on along the minus strand of JBFLKU010000014.1, from coordinate 30,093 downwards.
AAAATCTTGTCCTTGAATTCATACAAAGGTGCAATGTAGTCTATCATTTGCCACACAAAGTGTGAAGGGTCGTAATTTAAACCAAAATTATCACTTGGTATTATCTCAAACATCTTTCTCCATATTCTTGGAGTAGTAGCCAGATTTTGTCCGCCTGGCCATTGATCTGGTCCAAAAAGCATTGGGCAATTTTCGATAGCCACTTTCACATTTAGCGATTCCGCCAGTTTGATAATCGGAGGCCATATTTGTGCAAACAATTCCAAATTCTCTTCTATTGTCTTGTGCTGGTCTCTGCCAATAAAAGTAGTCACCATTCCAACGCCTAGTGCGCTGCTTGCCTTAATTACCTTTTTCAAGTGTTCAATGTTTGCTGTTCTCTTCTCGTCATCTCCATCCATTGGGTTTGGGTAGAAAGCCAATGAAGATATCTCAACATTTTTGTCTATGCAATATTTTTGAATGTACTTAATCCTATCGTCTGAAAGATTATCAACATCTATATGAGATACGCCTGCATAGCGTCTCTCAGCCTTACCTTGAGGCCAGCATGCCACTTCTACACATTCAAAGCCGTTCTCTGATGCAAAATTTATCATTTCTTCAAAAGTGTATGTGTCAAGAATGGCACTAACGAAACCTAATTTCATATTTAACGCCTCCTTGTTAAAACTTTATTTCTTTCTTTTCTTCTGATGATTTATAAATGCCCTCAAGTATTTGTGTAACAACAAATGCCTGTTCCGGCTTCACTAATGGCTCTGTGTCGTTCAATATTGCATCCAGCCATTGGTTCGCTTCTACTATACCCTCTGCAGAGCCAGCACCTTCAAAGTATGCAATGTGTCCTGCAGGTGAAATCGTCTCTTCCATCAGCTGTCCGTTTTTGCCTCTATTGTATATTAGTTCATTCTTTGCATAGCTCATTCCTGAACGAATCTCAGCGCCTGCTTTTGTGCCGCATAATGTAGTGGCTGCTTCTCTTGAATCCAGCATATTTAGTGCCCATGATGCTTCAATATTAATAGTTGCACCATTTTTCATCTTAACAAATCCCATTGCTGAGTCTTCCACTTCATATGTTTTTGGATCCCATGATCCAAACATATTTCCTTCTGTTGCCTGCTCTAGTCCACCTAGTTTATAAAATACTGAGCCAGTAACACTTTCAGGTTCATAGTTGTCCATCATCCACAATGTAATATCCAATGCGTGAGTTCCTATATCAATTAATGGACCACCGCCTTGTAGAGACTTATCCGGGAATACTCCCCATGTAGGAACTGCACGGCGACGAACTGCATGAGCTTTACCATAGTAAATCTCTCCTAATTCACCGTCTTCACATGCTTCATGAAGTGCTTGTACTTCATTTCTGAATCTGTTTTGATATCCTATAGTGAATTTCTTGCCGGATTTCTTCCATGCTTCTATCATTTTCTTTGCATCTTCTGTGTTATGTGCCATTGGTTTTTCGCACATAACGTGTTTGCCTGCTTCTAGTGCATCAACAGTTATTGGACCGTGCAAAACATTTGGTGTCAATACATGTACAACTTCGATGCTTTTGTCTTTAAGCATTTCTTTATAGTCTGTATATACTTTTGCGTCTGCTGTACCATATTCTTTTGCTGCCTTCACAGCACGTTCTTCAATTATGTCGCAGAATGCAACAATCTCGTTCTTCTCTTCACACGCTTTCAGTGATGGTAGATGTTTGTTGTTTGCGATACCACCGCAGCCGATTATACCAATACGTAATTTCTTCATTTCTATTCCTCCTAGGCATACAAATTTTATTGTAATTCAATTATACCTATGCCTTGGTTTTTTCGCTCTAGGTATTTTGTTCTTTATTTATTGATTTTTAGACAAAATGAAATTGTGTTTTTAGCTACGTGAAAAAATGAGCAAAAAATGTATGTGTTTTTTTGCTCACCTCTTTATTTGCTTCTTCAGCTTATATTCTATGTTGATATATTGTATTTCATTTGCGGACAGTGTCGTTTTGAATCTCAAAACGTTTTCTTCAGTCGTTACATTGCGTATACTCAAGCGCGGAACACAAATCCTTTTTAAATATTCAATTTCCTGATAGTCCAAAGTGTCAGGGCACGACATCTTTATCCACTCATTCAGAACACTTCCGTGCTCATTATTTATAGAGTATGTTTTTATTTGATATGAGCCAGGATCTAGTCCATCCAGTACAAACTCATACTCTATAGCATCCGTATCCTCATAATATTGGAGCAATTGCTCTATTTCAATTTCATCTTCGCTGCTCATAAAATATTTATAGCTTAAAAATTTATAATTGTGGCAGGCAATTCCCCATTTTGAATTCCCATTAGATGTGACAACATACCTATCGCCTTTTTTTACCACTTTATTGAATAATCGGTTCATGAACTCGAAAGCATAAAAAGCAGGCTTGTGAATCCCATCCTTTGTCAGCAATCCGCTGCTTCCATTCAGCACCTCTGTCGAGTCATAGAAATCTGCGAATACATCCGAAGCCAGCCAATAGCCTAATAGATCCACTTTGTCAAAACTATCAATAAGATTTTTGATTATATAGGCAGCTTTGTAGCAGCTGTCATTTAAAAAATTCCGATTTGAAACTGTTGAATTCCACTCTGATATATGAAACTCTTTAGCAGAAAATCCTGCATCGCTCATTAATTCTTTTGCTATTTTTATATAGTTCTTTAAAAAGTCCCTATCGGTTGAAGTCTTATTCACCTGATCTCCATCAACCATTCCCATTATATATGGGTAACAATAAAAAGATAAAAAATCTGGTTTTTCTTCTTCCTTGCTCCAGCTTCGCAAAATATCTACTAGATTTTTCTCTCCGTATCTTATGGAAAGCCCAGCACCGCCAATTTTTGACTTGGGAATATATTTTTTAAACAGTCTCCAAATAATCCCGAATACTTTTATGTACTTCTCCGGCTCTTCATTAGGAGCGATATTCATTTCGGTCTGTTCTAAATTCTCCTCTTTCCAAAACTCAAAATACCAGTTTTCTATTTCTTCCGCACCGTATCTATCAATCAAATTCACAATGAGTGCTTCAAAAAAACATTCCACAGCATTCAAGTCTCGGAATATCTTTCTTTTCTCTCCTGATATAAGCAGAGTCCGAGAATTTTTTATCAAAATTTTTGGCTTAATGTTTAGCTCGATATACGGGTACAAATTGTTTGAAACCAGAAAATCCAGCACCCTATTTAGTTTATCGAAATTATAGAAGTGATTTTTAGCATTTATATCTATATACATTTCCGATGAATACAAATCCCATATACGCACATATTTAAACTTCAATTGTTTTTTGAGGGCAACAATATGCTCCTGCATATTAGAGTGCAGCAAATCTTGTGCCGCACCAATATTTATCATTTTGCACCATACTCTCTGGTATTCCTTTTCGACTGCTGCATCTATATTTTCTACTAATGTTTGTGCATCCCTCTTCTGGTCACGGCTGGATTCATAAACCCCTAGCACTTCCTTCGCCTTTTCAAATATTCTTTCATCATCATCGCTCACACCCTCCGACTCCTCCTGATGCTTATGATGGTCAGCCTTATAAACAGAGGGAGTGATATTGTATTTTTGCTTAAATACTTTATTGAATGTAGCAACGCTTGCAAAGCCATTATCAAGTGCTATCCTTGTTATTGGCATATCAGAATAAAGTAGTTCTTCAACAGCATGATTCAGCCTCACATTATTCAGATAATCCAAAAAATTCATTCCGAAATGTCTTTTTATATATTTAGATAGATAGGCATCTGACAAAAACAGTATCTCCGCCAATTCATTGAGGCTGATTCTGTTTCTATAGTTGGCTGCAACATACCGTGTTATCTCTTCTATTCTCTTTTTGTCCTCATCAATAGAATCGTCATTATTGGTGTCTTGGCTGGTTATAAGGAAATTCTTCGAAATCTGATATAGCAGCTCATAGCATTTTGATATTAGCCGAATTTCTCCTATCCCATAATTCTGTATGTATTCATTAGCCAAATCAAATACAATCTTTCGAACATCTTCATATGCAGAACTTTTGTCAATAGTTGAATTACACCAAAAAACAATATATGTTTGTTTTGTCAGCTCGCTCAGTTTTGTGTATGGTATTAAAAAGCTACCAATCAAGGCATCTTCTGATAGGATGAAACTATGAGATTTATTGGCATTTACAATCAAAAAATCATTTTTATCTAATTGATATTTTTCTTTCTCAACGACGATTTCCATTTTTCCATCAAAAACATAAAGCAGCTCCACGTCATCATGAAAATGAGTTTCTCCCTTGCTTTGCTTAATAAAGTCGAATGTCATCGGGGCGTCTTTCAAGGAATAACCTTTCAGCATAAATACACCTTCTCGTTTGTTATATTATTATTATAGCAATTTTTACGGTTAATTTCCTTGTTTTTATAAAATTAATGAAATTTAGTAACAATCAGCGCAATATAATGGCAGAATTTTTTATATTCAATATCAATATATGAAAATCCGCTATAGAAGCAGGCCTAGTAAACCTCCCCTTATAATCATCCTCCTGAATAAACCTTTGGCTATCTGTGCTGTAATATCTAGCCCTTAGATATTGCAGGCATGTTGAATAGTCTGTAGCGTCTGCATTATAGTGCATTACTTCCATAGTTATTTTTATAAATAACATAATTGTCTTTCTTTTCATCTACGGAAACATGGAATAATTCCTGTACTTCTTTTTGTTTCTTAATTTTTAATATACTGAAATCGAACCCAATGAATACAAACATATACAGCATCATAAATGCTAAAAAAATGCAGCTACAACTCTTACACTCCTATTCGTTTCTTTTTAGAATTTATTAACACCACAGTTTATTGTGAACATAAAAGCTGTGGATTCAACATATAAAAATATAGTCTAAAGTGACTTTTGGGTTCAATGTGACAATATGCCCTTGAAACAGTTAAAGGCTGAAGCTAAAATGATAATAAAAGTAAGTTTGTTATATATTAATAATTATTTTAAAATCATGCTAATACGGAAATATTATAAATACATATTAATATTACTAATATTACAGTGCTTTTATAAATAAATGCCAATACTTTTTCAGGTAGTCTAATATTCAAGCTGGAGCCAATTAGTCCTCCTGCAATAGCAGCAGGAATCATCACAAAAAGCATCGAGAAATCTTCAACCTGATATAGCAATCCATTTAGTGCCTTTACCATTAATCCCGCAGTTTGTGCAAAAAGTATTATCAAAACTGATACTTTTGCCGAATCTCTTATCTCGAATCCAAGCAATATATATAATATTGCTATATTTATAGGACCGCCGCCTATTCCCAAAAAAGAGCTTAGCATCCCCAATAAAAGTCCTGCGAAAATCTGCCCTATAGCAGACTTAATATGAAATCTAGGTAGCTTTGTATATAATAAACACAGTATCAGTAAAGCAATTAATATTCCAGACTGCATAATTGTAACTGCATCTGACTCTATTCTTGCCTTTATTAAGGCGAATACAACACTACCTAAAATTCCGCCAAATACTGCACCAGTTGTTATCACTACCATGGAGTTAGTGATTTTAAATCCTTTATGAATCTGTCTTGCTGTTGCCGTGACCGCCATTCCAAGCACTGTAGCAGACGAAAGCACTGATACAGTGACTATATTGTAGTCACCTAACATATCAAGTGCAGGCTTTATAATAACTCCTCCACCCAATCCTGCTGCGGCACCTACAATCGTAGAAAATAGTGCAACCAATAAATATATTATCATTTAAAACTACCTTACTAAATATTTCTTGCCATATATACTAATTTTTCTATTGAATGAGCATGAGTCACTGCCTGCAAAGCAGGCAGTATTGACTGCCCCTATAAGGGGCCATTGCTGACTGTGCCTAAAAGCACATTAATTCTGACCTTTGTCTGTGTTACTCTTGCAATCCCTAAAGGGATCTTGTGTCTCTCGGATACTTACTTTATCTATTATCATATCAGCCTCTTCTTTCTCTCTGATATATTTTCTTATCGTTGCATCATTAAGCCCTATGGTGCTGACGTAATAACCTTTTGCCCAGAAATGCCTGTTCCCAAATTTGTATTTCAGGTTTGCAAACCTTTCGAAAATCATCAGGCTGCTCTTCCCATTCAAATATCCTACTATCTGCGATACGCTATACTTTGGTGGCATTCTCATGTATAAGTGTATATGGTCGCTGCTTACGCTGCCCTCTATTATTTCTATGTCTTTATAACTACATAATTGTCGGATTATCGTTCTTATTTCTTTACGCAGCTTCCCATATATGACCTTCCTTCGGTATTTTGGTATCCATATTATGTGATACTGACAGTTCCATCGTGTATGTGATATACTGTTGTCATTCATAATCGTTCTCCTTTTAGTGTTTCTTTGGTCAGAATCACTTTAATTATATCGGAGAACGATTATGTTTTACACCGGTTAACCTTTTCTTTTCTCACCCGCTTAGCGGGTGGTGTTGTTCCCGCTTCTTCGAGAGCGGGATATTATCAAAGCAGAGCAGATAGGATAGCTGCCCTGCTTTTCATTTGCTTTCTGACTTAAATTTATTTTCTTTCTTATTATATATAATTTTAAATTTGCGATGGCAAATTTTTTCGACGTGATATAGATGAATAAATTCCTGTGAATTCTATACATCTAAAATATTCAAAAAAGTGGCTGAACAAGCCCCTTTCTGAATACAGAGCCGAAATAGCTCTCCAAAACCACTTCTCATTTATTATATTCTATACCAACTTCATCCAATGGTGAATAATCTTCTATTTCATTTCTCCAAATATTTAAATATGTTAGTTTTTTTAGATTAGATAATGGTGTAATATCTTTAATCTTGTTATCACTCAAATTAATCCATTCTAGCTTTTCCAGATTGCTTAGTATAGAAATATCCTCAATTTCATTATCACCAATAGATAGATATCTTAGTTCATCAAGATTTTTCAATGCAGATATATCCGTTATTTTATTTTCGCTGATACTAAGCATTTTCAACTTAGTTAAGTCTTTTAAAACAGAAATGTCATCTATTAATTCATTATCATGTAAATTAACAACCTCTAAATCAGTTAATTTTTCTATTGGTGAAATATCCTGCAAATTATATCCAAATATAATACTAAGTCCTCGTAACCCTTTAGCACTTTTTAAGCTTCCTATATTTTTTAAATTGCTAGTATTATAAACAATCAAATACTGTGTCTTTTTCGGAATATCTCCCAATTCATCCTTATCTTCAGCATCATAAATCAATGTATTATTATAAATTTCTTCTCCAATTATCGCTCCATCCTTATCATATGAAACTATTCTTAAATCAAAAAGAACTTTCGGGATGTTTCCAGCCGCTACTTCTCCTGTATAAGACTGAACACTCCTACATACACCATTAATATACAACTCAGTTAATTCAATTCTTAATCTAGAGGTAGAAAACACATCAAAGAATTAAACGCCTCGTCATATACTAACATATAAACTGGTCCTTGTGATGCCCTAATATCATCTTCTTCATTGCTTTTAAACTTGATGGAATATGAACAACCAGTCAACATCATAACTATACTTATTAGTATTATCCACATTATTCCTTCTATTCTTTTCATAATCTAATTACCTTTCACTGTATAATCCTTGCAAGCCAGCATTTGTATAAGTGTATTCCGTTATGTTGCCTTCTCCATCTGTTGTACTGTGCTTTTTTATTGGTTTAAATAGCAGACCTTCTGAACTCACTTATTCAATAAAATTAAAGACAATTCCACTAGATGCAGCAGATACAGTCATTTATACAAAATAAGTATGTAAGATGAATGTTTGATAGGTTTCTAGTATTTTACAATGCGAGTTGCTTTACAGAAGAAATCATATCAAGAGACCACTTCTCATCATTCCTCAGGATTTTTACATTGCATTAAACAATCGTTGAATAGCAAATCGAATTTTTCAATTCCTGAGTTTTATCACCCATAAATATGCTACTATATATGTATAGTGAACGTTTTTAGACACAGTCTGAAATCGAGAGGACAGCTAATATAATATTACTTCTTTTTAGACGGCAAAATTATATTCATAATTTCACTATACGAGTTATAACCTTTTTCAGCAAAAGCATCTTCTTTTGTCTGCCTTAGTGCGGATAACATTACAAAAATGGACCCCGGCTTACTGTCGTAGTACATTATTTCAATAAATCCATCTGTTTTCAGCTTGGTCACAGCATCAATCAGCTGTGATTCCTCATGTTTGGAAAAGTTGCTTGCTACAGCAGCGAATGACGCATTAGAAGAATTATTATTTCTTTTATAATTTTCTAATAAATAAATCAGCACCTTATCTGTTAAATTCAATGTTTTCATATGAGCCTCCATATCCGATTTGAATATTTCTCTTTCAAATTTATTATGAGAACTAAATACGAATACAAAGGATATATTGAAATTAAATAAATGTGCTTGCAAAATAAATCGCTTCAAATATAAGATTTATGGGAAAAGGTATCTTTCGTATTTCTCCTAATAGATTAATAATATCACTTATAAAGATTAATAACAAGATAATGAAAATTTCCCTGATTGTTATAATCCGTTAAAAAGTTACTAATGTTCCCGCTTGATGAATATATATTAAGTTTATGAAGTGCTCTGGTGCATGCTACATATAAAATATTACGATCCAATTCCATATTGTAATTATCAGAATCTGCAAATGGAATAAAAACGCTGTCAAATTCCAATCCCTTTGCACAAGCAATCGCCGCAACTGCAACCCCATTCTTGAATTCGTTACTTTTTTCCGTTATTTTATAAACTTCGATTTTCTCTTTTAAATTATTATATACTGCCTCTGCCTGTTCAGATGTTTTGCACAATATTGCACAGTTTGAACCATCTATGCTCCTAGTAATTTGAACATCTGAGAGTATTCTTTCGCACATATCTTCAAATGAATCCATAATACTTACCACGGGCTTAGCACCGTGACGTTGAATAATATCAATATCATTATTCAGAACATGCCTTGCTAGTTGCATTATTTCCAATGTTGATCTGTAGCTTTTATTTAATTTCACTATTTTAAATTTATTATCGAATATTTCTCTAAATGTATCCAATGATTTTATTCCACCATTCTCATTTGTGTTTTGAAAGATATCGCCTAAAATCGTCATAGGGCAATCAAACAATTCTTTTATAATATTATACTGAACCGGGGAATAATCTTGCATTTCATCGATTATTAAATGCTTAATGTTCATAAACTTTTTTGTTTTATTAATTAAACTCTTCAAGAGCACCAGTTCATAAATATCCTCAGCTTTCAACATATAACTCCTGTAGTCTTTTTTTTCATTCGGGGTTTTACCATTCCACGTCTTATACTCTGCGTAAATATCCTTAATGCTAGTTGTCAAATACATACTTTTGACAAATGACTTTACATTCTTCTTTTCTTTGCCTTTTAATTTTATGTTCAGATCACCTTCTGTTTTATAAACAATAATATCATATATGTACTCTATTCTTGATAGAAATCCCATATGCCTATATTTTGTGTAATACAAATTTTCTATATATTCCGCATCAATGCAGTATTCGTCAAAAATAAAATCTTTCGCAGTAAAAATCCTATTGCCCTTATGTTCAATAAAATCCTTCATCTGGTTAATATCAAAGCTAACTGTGTTATCTTCCATATGCTCATAATCTATGTCATGTGATCCAAAATTAGTGTTTATCCCTGTGATTTCACATTCAATTAAATCTGAAAAACTCGTCTCTAATATATTTTGTTCTCCCAGTTCCGGAAGCACTTTGGATATATAGTCAGAAAATATTCTGCTTGGAGAGATTATCAATACATCCTTTGATGTCAAACTGCTCCTGTTCCTGTACAGCAAAAAGCTTATTCTGTGCAATGCTATGGAAGTTTTCCCCGAGCCTGCTACACCCTGAATTATAAGTATGTTATCAGTTTCGTTTCGGATAATTGAATTCTGCTCTCTTTGAATAGTATTAACGATATTTCGCATTTTATCTGATGTGTTTTTAGATAATTCTTCTGTCAATATATCATCACTAACCTGCATAGAAGTATCTAACATATAAATCAACTTGCTGTTTGATATTTTGAATTGCCTTTTCGCTGTCAGCGTTACCTTTCTTGTTCCTTCTGGTGTAAGATAGGACGTATCGCCTAACTCAGAATCATAAAAAAGGCTCGCAACAGGTGACCTCCAATCACATATTAGTAGTTCCAGCTCTTTATTCATCAAAGAACTAAGACCTATATAGCTGAATAATTTCGTATCAACATAAGAATAATTAACTTTTGCAAAGTATGGATTCAATATTAACCTGTTCAGCACATTTAGACGAGAGGTATCTTTATCCAAGAAATTCACCGCTTGATTAGATTCTTGCCTTTTCATTTGTATTTCCGTAGAGTCTGATTCGCCGATATTACTCCATATGTCCTTTTTTAAATCTAAAATTATCTGCTTTGTTTTAATTATAGACCTTTGCAGTAAAAGAATTTTATCTTGCACTTCATTTACAATATATTGTAAGTATTTCATCTCACTTGACTTATCCAATTTATCACATCCTACTTTATTCCATAATTACCTGCGTACATCAAAAGCACACATTGCTTAAGCACAAAATATATATACTGCAGTCATTGCTAAAACGTAAAAAATCAGAACATAGAACCATCTTCCACTGAATTTATATGTTTTAATCGGGGCTAGGTTAAACGCCAGCATGACCACTAAAATTATATATAATATAATAGCAAACATTGGTTGCTTGAAAAAACCTTCGAACAAAAATACTAAAGACAGTATGAGAACATTATTGTCCAGCGCCAGTCCCTTATAGGTTCTTTTGTCAATCATACCAAAAACATTGAAATAGCTAAGCCGTATCGCACTCGTGCCGATAATCAAAAAAGCTCCCGGTAAAAACCATGGCTTGTATTGCCCATAGCTAAGCAAAAATATTGCCGGAAATACGCCGAAGCTGACTATGTCAATAAGCGAATCCAGCTGCGGCCCGAAAGCACGCTGGTTGTCCGTTCGGCTGTTCATTCTCCTTGCAGCAATGCCATCCGCCCAATCAAATAATACAGCCCACAGAATCATTACAATAGCCAGTCTGAACATGCCTGTTATAGCAAAATAGATTCCAATCAACGCACAAAGAAGGCCTGCAAGCGAAATAATATTAGGAAGGTCTTTGACAAAATAAAGCATTGTCGGATCAGATGATTTTTGATCATAATCTTTTTTCATAAGCGATTATTTATCTCTAGCTTTCCAGCACCTTAATAAGCGCTTTAATCAGTTTACCGTTCTCATCTTCAGTTCGGCACGCAATTCTAAGATAGCGGTCCGATTCTGGCTGAGTCTTACCTAAGCAGTGCTTAACATATATATTATGATGGACGAACATATCTCTGGCGATTTCAGGATCACTGCGAGCAGAGTCCGGTATTCGGCAATATATAAAGTTTGCATCTGGCTTATAAACCGTCATCCCATTTATTTCGCAGATTTGCTTATACATTTTATCCCTGTCAGACCGTACTTTTATGCAGCTTTCTATGAATTCATTTTTGTATTCAGGAAGCAGTCGGAGGAACTCTTCTGCGAATCCGTTTATGTTCCATATATGTGTTCCCTCTCTTACTGTTTCCGCAAATTTTATGTTGGAAGTCAGCATATACCCTATTCGCAGCCCGCAGATTCCATACGCTTTGCTCATGCTTTTGAAGACAGCGAGATTACTAAAATTATCAATCTCGCTTTCCATCGTGTTCTCCTCCGGAATTTTCGTAAAATCAATGAAGGATTCATCAACAATCAGCATACAATTAAATGCTTTAAGTTTATTGACAAGTCTGATAATATCGGATTTTGGAACCAGCATTGATGTTGGATTATTCGGTGTAACAATAACAGCAATGTCTGCATTAATACGGCGAGCTTCTGCCGAAAATTTATCAACATCCGGTCTGAATGACGGAAACTCCAATGGGAATTCGACAACTGCATTCGAAGGGGCTGCATTGGTATATTCATTAAATGAAGGGACCGGAATAATTAGCTTTTTGGCTATGTGCCCTGAGATAATTTTTATCAATTCAGCGGCTCCGTTGCCAACCACAATCCTCTCCAAAGGCTGATTGATAATTTTACCAACAAGTGCACAAATTGCATCCTGTGCCATTGGATAATTAAGAATCAGGTTATGCATCTGTTTTTGCAAAGCCTTAATCATTTTCCGGGGTGGAAAATATAGATTATAAAGGTAGGCATGATCAACAAAACCGTACCGATAATACCCTCCATGCTGTGATAAAATAAAGTCATATTTTTCTTCTTGAGTCATGTTATTAAATTGCATCATTTATCACCTGCATCCTTTTTAATACCTGAGATGCAAAAAGTTTCTCTGCTTCTGCCAAATCGTATACTGTATCTATTTCATACCATAGACTTTCATCGAATTCAACGGCTTTTAGCGCAAGATCATTATCAGCGACTAAATCAGCAAAAACCGTCTCATAATAATCATTTACTTTTCCGATCAATATACTTTCGTCCAGTCTTTGCACAATTCTCTTCCATGATTCCAGAGAAAAGCTATATATATTTACGGTTTTAAACGAATCCATTCCAATCTCATCTGTGCTGCCCGCGATAAATTCCTTTACCATCTCTGATTTATTCAGCAATACACAGGTGCCGTTCATCCACTCACACATTCTGGACACAGCAATTCTATCTGGTGTCAGCATTTTTGCCAGCAATTCTTTGTCATAAATCAAATCACTCTCCAGCAAAAGAAACGGTTCGATAATTGTTTTTCTGGCCATCCATAGGGAGTATATATTATTTGTAGACTTATATAAGGGGCTATGAATATATTCAATCTTCATATCTCCAATCCTGTTACCAAGATAGTTGCGGATGCTACTTTCCAAGTGTCCTGTTATAATTACCAGCCGTTTAAACCCATGGAAATTTAAGCTGGCAATCATTCTATCAAGAATGGATTTACCGTTAACTGAAGTCATACATTTTGGTTCGCTCTTAGTTAAGGGGTATAAGCGGCTACCGGTACCAGCAGCAAGAAGCAAAGCAGTGGTTACGCGCGCTTTAATTTTAATATTCACTTTCTCTCCTTTGAGATGTTGATGAAAATTGCTAAAACAGATTAAAACCAATCTAATTCTTGTAATAAAATGACTGATATTAAGTACGTAATTAATATTCTGTTTTGTTGTTTAAAAGAGTATCCAAAAAGGATGTTGCTTTGTTGCAGGAGTGTAAATGCGTTAACATTACTCGTACCGCACATATAAAAAACTGAGAGTATTCAAAATGCTGTAAGTATAGCAGAAAAATGAATAATGAGTTCAATCAATAATATGATTTGTTTAAGTGATGATTATTGTATAACAATCCTTATATCATTAACTTATATTATATCACATTTTATCTTAATTATCCATTTGTCATCACCGTAGCAATAGCAGTATTAAAATAAAGCAATTTCGCTTCTACTCAATAATCCTTGTATTTTACCATATTTTTGCCATTCAGCAGAATAATTTATAGGAATACACGAAAACAAATATAATACCCCGCAATGTATTTCATTAATCTCAAAAAGCCATTATCTCTTGAATCTATTGCTCAATTGTACCAAATCTAAAATTTCAGTGAAAAACCGCAAAAACATGCGAATTTGATACATGGAAAAATCACTGCAAAGTGCCTTGAATGGTTAGCTTTTGGGCTTGAACCGAAATAGTTCCTGATTTGCCGCTTTCGACTACATGCCTTGCTGTCCCCCATTTTCTGCGAATGTTTTGTGTTTTTACTGCTCATTCCGAACTCCTCCTATGCATATGATTATACATTTTTGGTGTCCACTTTTTTCGACGCTGCACACTCATTAAGATGGTCTTTTTTGCCATACAACTGCCACAAAATATTAATATAGAATCCATAATATTAGCTTATACTAGTACACACAGTATTGTAAAATAAACTTTTAAAAATAATGCACTTTTGTAAAAACACAAAGACATATTACAATACAGTTATATAAAATAAAAAACGAGGTTAAATATGAAAAAGAATATTTTAGTAATACTAATTTCTGTTGCTGTTATTATGCTTATATCCTGCAGCAGCCTAAAAACTGATGAAATAAATCCAATTTCAATAGAAAATAGTGAGAATCTAGAAACTGCATCGAGTGGTACTAACTTTCGAAATGATGAAGTAATCGTAGACACCACCAAGACTGAAAACACCATTGCCCAAGTAACACTTAGCTATCCAATCGTAGATACAGGTGTTACTAAATTTTATACAGATAATGCAGTAGTTGGAGAGCTATCAAAGACAGACCCATTTTATGGACAAGATGCGAACTATGATGGTAATCAACCTAGTTATACAGATAATGGTGATGGAACGGTTACAGATAATGTAACAGATTTAATGTGGCAGCAAACTATGGGTGAAAAAATGACTTATGATGAAGCTATAGAGTATGCGAGTAACTCGAATCTTGGCGGTTATGATGATTGGAGAATCCCTTCAATTAAGGAAGTATTTTCGTTAATTCAGTACACCGGTGAATCAGGTGGAGAGACAGCGAAAGTACTCTTTATTGATACGGATTTTTTTGATCAACAAATCGGCGATACAAGTATTGGTGAGCGAGAAATAGATGCACAAACTTGGTCCAGCACCCATTATGTTAGCACAACTATGAATGGTGAAGCGACAGTGTTTGGTGTGAACTTCATCGATGGTAGAATTAAAGGATATCCCCTGATACAAAAAAATTCTAATGAAGATAATAAAGGATATTTTAGACTAGTACGTGGTAATGAACTATATGGTGAAAATGTGTTTATTGATAATGGTGATGGAACAATTAGTGATTTGGCAACGGGACTAATGTGGCAGATGAGTGATGATGGACAAACAAGAGATTGGGAAGAAGCCATATATTATGCAGAAAATCTTGAGCTTGCTGATTATGATGACTGGAGACTACCCAATATAAAGGAACTGCAAAGTATTGTGGATTATTCGAGAAGTCTTGATACGACAAATTCTCCTGCAATCGATAGCTTGTTTGTTTTAACAAAAATGATAAATCTTGAAGGTGATATGAATTATGGCTACTATTGGTCAAGTACAACCCACCAAGATGGTAATAATATTTCTAAAAACGCTTGCTATGTTTCTTTTGGAGAAGCTCAAGGCGAAATGTTTGATGAGCTCATGGATGTTCATGGTTGTGGCGCTGTAAGAAGTGATCCAAAGTCTGGGAATAAATCAGATTATCCTATGTATTTTGGTCCACAAGGTGATGTTCGCTATGTATATAATTATGTATTAGCTGTAAGGACAATAAACTAAGGTAATTCCATTGTACGAAGTCTTGTCGAATTACACAGTGATAATATTGGTTCTGTTGCGAAAAATCTATGAGTTTGTAGCAGTACAAAATTGTCAACGACGGTCGTAAAATGCAGGAAAGTAGGGAGCAATTTCGCATTTACTCATCAACTACAAGTATTTTACAATAATTTTGCTCTTGAGTGGCAAAATAACTTGATAAAATTAGAAAATGAATATAACGCCTCCTCCCCAAGATGTTATGAGTTTTAAGTTTCAATATCTCATTTTATTTTGTTTATCCAGTATCAAAACTTTATTTCTAGCTGCTTTTTTAATAATGGAATTATTAATCCTTCGTAGATAATTTAGATCTACTGATTTTAAGCTAATGTATTTTATCAGCTTCAAAAAGTAATTATCTCTCAGACTCATCTGCCTTTTTTCCCAATTATATCAAATCTAAAGTACCTGTGCAAAACCGCAAAACCTTCAAATTTGATACGTTAAAAAAGGTGCTCGAAAGCACCTCGATAAGCTGGTTTTGGGATTTTGACCTAAAATCGCTCCTTTATTTAGTAGTATTACACCAATTAATCTTAACATTATATACTAATATGAATTTATAAAATTATATTACAAATTTCGATCCATAATTTTCCTTTCGTCTATTATTACATCTTGCCAATATCGCTTTATTTCTGTAAATAATTCTTTACTATAAAAACAAAAAATGTAGTCTTCACTGATATTATCAAAATTAATTCTTTCGCATAAAACTTTTTGATCACTACTAGTTGAAAATATTATTATTCTCGAGCGTATTTTCTCTGGCGTTTTTGCCATACCAATTAAACTAATATCTTCCCATTGCATCGCTACTCTTTTCATTTTCGAAATATATTCAATGCCAGTATCATCTATTTTAATTTTAGATAATAAAATTTTATTTACCGATGTTTTTATTACTGATATTACGTTGAACAGTGTACAAATCAGTGAAATCAGAATATATACTAAATGTAGCCTAAAAACTATAGTGAGAATATTTAATAGAATTAATATGCTCACCAAGAAATATTGAATAATGTTCTGTATTATCCTCGCTTTTTTGTTACTATATTCAAATTCCATATATAAAATCCTTTCTCTATTTCAGTTATATTTTCGCCCTTTACTTTAATATACTTTTTAAAATATATACAGTTCATCTTTTAGTTAACAATTATTTCTCTGCAAATATTTTGCTTAGTGATATGCCTAGAATTTTATAATTTCATCCACTAGTATGAGCAATTTCGCATTTACTCATCAACTACAAGTATTTTACTATAATTTTGCTCTTGAGTGGTAAAATTACTTGATAAAATTAGAAAATGAATATAATGCCCCCTCCCCAAGATGTTGTGAGTTTTAAGTTTTAATATTTCATTTTCTTTTTTTATCCAGTATCTAAAACCTTATTTCTAACTGCTTTATTAATAATGAAATTATTAATCCTTCGTAGATAATTTAGATCTACTGATTTTAATTTAATGTATTTTCTCAGCTTCAAAAACTAATTATCTCTCAAACTCATCTGCCTTTTTTCCCAATTATACCAAATCTAAAGTACCTGTGCAAAACCGCAAAACCTTCAAATTTGATACATGCAAAAAGGCACCGCAAAGTGCCTTGAATAGCTGATTTTTGAACTTTGAGCCGAAATCGCTCCGTATTTTATGCTTTTAAAGTATTCCAAGGAATCTGCTCAGCTCAACAGGGTCAAGGCGATATATGCTTCCGTGCCCTTCAAAGAAGCCATGTACTCTTATCATGTGAATGCTAAGGTCTGTCCAACGTAAAATGACACCTGTATCAAGGCGCCTAACGATTGTCTGGCGTTTATCTACCGTTACATTGTCTTTAAATGGGCAAGCCAGCTTTCCTTTATAGCCTTCTACCTCTACTTCAAAGCACTTATCAACAATAGTTGGCCTACCTAGACTCTCTGCTCCTAAATCGGTTAGTCTCTGCATTTTATCATATAATTCTTCTTTTGATAAACCTGCTTGCTCAAGAGCTTTAGCATCCGCGAAAAGAATATCCGAGAGATTTCGGCTATCATTGCCTAGAAAACCATGTGCTGAGAGCGTTCCGGGCATCATATTTGCTTGAATAATATCTAGTTCAGGGCTCTGTTTCATACTTAGACCTCCTTTTTAGAATTTGTCATAATATATTTTTTCTTCGGGTATGCCTCGCTCACCCATAACGTTAATACATGCTTTTATCATTCCTGGACTGCCGCATAGATAGCCTTCCATTCCTGTGGCATCTTTTATGCTGTTCTTGAAAACATCAGTTACCAGTCCAACCTCGCCATCCCAGTTGTCTTCAGGAGCCGGCTTTGATAGCGCAGGTATAAAGTTGAAATTCTTATGACGTGCAGCCAGATCCTGAAAATATTCAATGTTGTAAAGATCCTTCTTTGTTACTGCTCCAAAGAAAAAGTTCATTTTAATATCAATACCCTTTTCCAATACATCTAGTATGATTGATTTCATTGGTGCCATACCAGAGCCACCTGCTATCATTGCAATTTCACTACAGTCTCCTCGAAGATAAAAGTCCCCATAAGGTCCGTTGATTTTAACTTGATCACCTTCTGAAAGATGTTTGTGTACATATGTTGTGCATAAGCCATCCGGTACTTGCCTTATAATTAGTTCAATAGCTTTATTGTCGGATGGAGCATTGGCAATCGAATATGCTCGATAAACAACCTCTTTTATTTTGTCGTAAGGTTTGGTATAAAGCTGAACATATTGTCCTGCTTTAAATCGTACTGTTTCTCCTTGAGGTAGCCTTAACCTTAGCCCTTTAATGTCATGAGTTAACTGATTGATAGACTCTATTGTTGTCATATATTCTTTTATGTTAAAGAACTCTTCAGGAATTACTATACGAATATTGTTCTTTATTTTTACTTGACAGGACAACCTATAATTGTTCTCACGCTCTTCCTCACTTAAGTATGGCTCTTCAGTTGGTAGCAAAGGTCCTGCACCTTCAAGGACACGAACTTTGCATAGTCCGCAGGTCGCCTTCCCGCCGCATGCCGAGGGAATAAATATTTTTTGTCCTGCAAGTGTAGAAAGTAGGGAAGACCCACCTTCAACTTTGAGTACTTTACCGCCGTCATTCATGTCTATTTCGCATTCACCATAATTGTTAAAGAAGTACTCGGCTATAATTATTATAATCGCAAGAGCAACTGATATTGCAGTTACACCTAAAACCGTTGTTAATATTTCCATAGCTCCTCCTTATTATTAAGTTATAGTGAAAATACCCGAAAAGCCTATGAAGGCTAAAGCCATAATACCCGTGATAATAAATGCAATTCCTGGTCCTTCAAGCCCCTTCGGCAATTTTGCTTTTCCCATTTTCTCGCGTATAGCTGCCAATGCACTTATCGCCAGCCACCATCCTATTCCACTGCCTAAACCAAACAGTACTGACTGCAGAAAGTTATACTCTCTAATAACCATAAAGAGCGTAGTACCTAGAATTGCACAGTTAACAGTAATCAGCGGCAGGAAGATACCCAGCTTTATATGTAAATCCGGCAGCAATCTATCCATAGCCATTTCTATAATCTGCACAGAAGTTGCAATTATAATTATAAATAGGACATACTGTAGGTATTCAAGTCCAAGAGGTACGATTACCAATTTATATATCCAGTAATTGAGAACAGTTGTAAAGACCATAACTAATGTAACTGATTTTCCTAGACTTGATGCAGTCTTGTACTCACCAGATACTGATATATATGAACACATTCCTAAGAAATTGGACAAAATCATATTGCTGGTCAATATTGATGCAAAAAATATTACTAATGGATTAATTCCAGTTGTCATAAACGTCTAGCTCCTTTCTAAATTCATTCAAGACTTTTTACCTTTATCTTTAGTTAAGATGTTGGATGTTATCCAAATCAGCGTACCTATCAAAAAGAATGCAGCTGGCGGCATTACCATAATAGTCCATGTTTCAAACTCGAAGAAGTTTACATCAAAACCAAATATTGTGCCAAAACCAAGTAGTTCGCGGAACAATGCAACAATTAGTAGTATGACAGTATAGCCTATACCTGCAAAAAATCCGTCCAGCATAGAAATAAAAGGTGGATTCTTTTGTGCATACGCCTCTGCACGTCCCATAATAATACAATTTGTAATTATCAATCCTACATATGGTCCCAACGCTTTGCTTACCTCAGTCATATTAGCTTTCAGAAAAATATCAACCAAAATAACGTATGACGCTATAATCAGTGTCTGCACAATCATTCTAACTCTATGAGGAATTGCATTGCGTAATAGGGAAATCGTCAAACTCGAAAAAGCTGTAACAAATGTCAGACCGATACCCATAACCAATGAGTTTAACATTAGGTTTGTGACTGCAAGACTTGAGCAAATACCAAGAATCATCCTCAACACTTGATTTTCTTTCCATACATTTCTCGAAATGACGTCTTTAATTTTCTCAGTCATTGGATACCTCCTCCAGCTCACTGATTGTATCCGCGAGCAATTCATTTAAAATACGTAAAACTGAATTGGATGTTAATGTTGCACCTGTTATGGCGTCTATTCCGTCTTCTCCATATGCTAGTGGCTTTCCCTCTTTAATTCTCAAGTCTTTGAATTGTTCTCTATAGGCAAGTTCATCAATTCGCCCTCCCAGTCCTGGAGTCTCACTTTGGTCAGTAAATACAAGACCGGTGATCTGCTTAAAGTCATCTGTTACACCCATATACCCAGAAATGCTTCCCCATAAGCCTGCTCCAGTAAAAGGAACAGCATAAGCTATAGCTTTTTTATCTGCAGAAGTATATTCATAGAGATCAATGCCTTCGATAATTGTTTCACTAACATTTTTTTCGAATCGATCTAGTATCTCTTCAGGGCTGCCGCTTTGATCAATATCAAAAACATAGAGAATTGCGACTCTCTCGTCCAGTAGCTCATTCTCCTGAATTTTTGGCAGGAAGTAGGCATTCGCACTAGCTAGGAGCAGCGCAAAAACAGCACTGATAATCAGCATGAAAACAATAGTATATACACGACCTTTTTTCATGTTTCCACCTTCTTTCCAATACTTTTCTTCTCTTTTAGAATCTTAATATTTCTATCTATAAGAGGCACAAATGCATTGATAATCAAAATTGCGAACATGATGCCTTCTGTAAAAATGGAAAATTCTCTTATTACCATGGCAACTATACCAATTAATGCTCCGTATATATACTTGGATACATCTTGCCTCGGCGCTGATACCGGATCAGTTGCCATAAATACTGTAGCAAACAGAAAACCACCGGACAATATAGCAAACAAAGGATTTACTGCAGTAACTCCTGAAAAGTAAAGTATAGAGCCTAGTATTGTGAAAGAAGCAAGACTAGATATCATTATTTTCCATGAGGCTGTTTTTGTAACAATTAGATAAACTGCTGCTAATATAATAAGCAGTGCGCTTGTTTCTCCAATTGAACCTGCCACATTTCCAAGGAACAAATTAATGTAATTTGTCATAATGCCTTCTTTGTTCATCAAAATCATAGGTGTAGCAGAAGTCACGGCATCAATTCCGCTGCTCCATTTTACAAAACCCCCAAACAGACCACTATAAGGTTCAGCCCATGTTACAGTCATGTGGGCAGGAAATGAAACGTAAATAAAGCACCTGCCAACTAGCGCTGGATTGAAAATATTTTTACCGAATCCACCGAAGACGCATTTACCAAATATTACTCCAAAAGCTATGCCTACAGAAGCAATCCATAGGGGAACAGCTGGCGGTAACGTAAGCGTAAACAAAGCACAGGATACAAGCAGCGCCTCTGAAACCTTTGCCTTCTCACCGTTTATAAGTCGCATTATGCCGTATTCACATAAAATTCCTGTTATGGTTACTACGCTTAAAATTAACAGCGTACGCAGACCAAAAAAGTAAATAGACAACAGAAGAATTGGTAGTAAACTAAGTAGTACCTTGGTCATCATCTTCTGCTTTTGGAAAAAATCCTTGAGTTGAGTCATAATTCCTCCCGTGTAATAACATATTTGTGTAAGTAGACTTAAGTGATGTTTTAGTAAAAGTGTATAATATTAGTATATATTAATTGTAGTATTATGCAAGAGCAATTTCGTGTTTGCTAAACAACTTATACCATTTCTTCGTAATTTTGATATTACACGGGAACAATTTATCCGCAATAAAAACAGAACAGCTAGAATAGCTGCTCTGCACTTTTTATTTGTTTCGTTTCTATCTCATACGTAATTATGATATTTCTATTTCTGTATTATCTTGAATGACCTTAATTTGTATAAGCTTTTTTGCTGTTGAAAAATAAATTTTCGCTAGTTTTTTGCTTTTATGTTATTTCTTATTCTTCTGATTTTTTGGTTGCGTCGAAAAACGCTATTTTGAAGAATATCCAAAATAGCGTAATTATTTTTATATAGTTAATATACTATGCGCCAAGGAATTTTAATGCTTCCAATACTAGAAACACAGGCCAAACTATTGCCTTTAAAAACCCAAGAACACCTACCCAAAAAGTAGTAGCTATAGAAATGTAGTAAATTGCTGCACCTATAAATCCGAAGAAATATAAAGCACCTGATCTTTTTGAGTAGTGTTTTTTGTTCTGTTTATTATTTTCCATTAAAACATACCTCCCTTTTGATATCCGCAACATAATAGGCAATCTTGTTCTTGCTCATCATATAGAAATATTTTATCACACTTTGTATACCTAGCGGTAGAATTAATTCTGAAGCTGCAATATTACTTTAGGAGCAATTTCGCGTTTAGTCTGCTTCTCTCCCATATTTTACTATATTTTTGCTATTGAGAGGAAATCATTTATAAGAATACCCAAAAAATAAATATAATGCCCCCTCCCCACAATGCGTTTTGAATTATAAACTCTATTCATTTGTATTTAAATCATGATGTATTTATTATCATATATCTGTTTTATCCTTTTGATAAAGACCTTTCATTAACAATCTTATCAATTCTCTCTGAATAGGAATATGATTCTTCAACCGTCGTACCTTGAATAATTGAAAAAGGTTTGAAGCCATAAACATCAGATAAAGAACAGCTTCAACCGCATTACCGCCATGCACAAAACAATGATTCAGGTTTGCATTATTCTTGAGATTATTAAATACTCGGTTTTCAATATTCCATCTTGCTTTCATGGATATAATCTTTCTTATTTGTTATTCTTTTTACTTTTTTCACTGATAGAATATAACTCTTTTTAACTCTGATTACTGCATCAATATTTAAGTTAATACATTCATTTATGAAAGGAGAATTCATTGCCAAAGCATCATATGCCAACACATATTGTAAACATTTTTTATATACTTCATCAGCTTTAAAAAATAGTTTTCTCTTGAATTCATTTGCCAATTATACCAAAACTAAAAATCCAGTGCAAAGTCGCAAAAGCCCGTGAATTTGATACATAGGAATATATACAGAAAAACGGCTGAATAAGCCATTTTTGTGTGCAGAGCCGAAATCGCTCTAAAGTTAAGCTTGCTCTCTATTTTTACTATTCTTTAAAAACTTACGCAAAGGGATAAATGCAAGCAGCGTAACTAGGCTGGCAGCTACGAAAATCTCTTTTGAAGGTAAATATCCACTTCTACCATTTACAACAACTGCTTCTCCGAAAAATTCAATTAATTTCTCACCAATAAACGGTCCTATAACCATTGGTATAAGCACCCAAAACACCATACGTATTCCTTGAATTTTTCCTACCTCACCTTCAGGTGTCAGGTCACGAATCCATGCACCGCTTACGACCAGCCTAGCAATCATTCCAAAAACCATAACAAACATTGCAATACATAAAGTCAGCATTGTAGTTGCCAATGAAACACAA
Source organism: Eubacteriales bacterium (assembly GCA_040883315.1). Lineage (GTDB taxonomy): Bacteria > Bacillota > Clostridia > Christensenellales > UMGS416 > JAFGUF01. The sequence goes on along the minus strand of JBFLKU010000014.1, from coordinate 6,610 downwards.
AAATAACCTATGATTGAAACAATTAATGCCACAATCATTAGCTTCGGTTTTCCAATGCGGTCAACTAAATATCCATAAAGCACGCCGCATATTCCGGCCAACAGCGTCATGGAACCAAGGTATATTCCTATTTCATCATAGCTAAACCCTAATGTTTTTGTAAAATATATTATTTGATAAGGCATACAAATCTGGAATGCAATCGTAAAAATCAACATGCAGGTAAGAACAGCAAAGAGCTTTTTATTTTGTTTTACATGCTCTTTGGAGAATGCTGAAAAAAGCTGCTTCCAAAATCCTATTTCTTGGGCTGGTTTACTGACTATTCCTTCTTTTAGGGACAGCCCGCCTATAATACCACAGACTATTACAACTGCGCCAAGCGACACAAAGAATATAGAATAACCTAAAATTTCTATCATAATGCCGGAAACAACAGTTGTTATAACCATTGCTAAAAGGGGAAAAAACTCTATAATTCCGCTTACAAAGCCTCTATTAGTTTCATCTGTAATGTCAGTTATCCATGCATTGAAGCAGGCATCATTAGCTGTGGCACCAAAAAAGGTGAGAACACAATCAATCAGCACAACTAAGAATACCGCAATCCCAACGGATTTTGCTACACCGGACAGAGGAATTAGAATAGTGGAAATACCCCATAGAATATAGGCGAAAAAAATCATAGCTTTTCGCTTGCCTATTCGGTCACTGAGCGTGCCCATAATCAGTGTGGTAACAGTTGCCGTAATCGCGCTAGCGGCTACCATAAATGAAATTACTCTAGGATCTGGAGTGATAATATCGTGCACATATGAATTTAACCATGAATTCTCTACAACCCACGCTATTTGACCCGAAAAACCCAGCAAAACAATTGCAATCCAGTTCCGAGATTTTACTTTTGATCTTTGTACTGTTGTCATAGTCTACTCCTCCTTAATTGTTGCTATTGGAAATTCCGCTATTCTGAGCCTAGTGCTGCCAAACGGCACAAGCCTTTTCTCTTCGATTTCTGCTCTGGGAACGACAAATAATTCAGGAAAAGAATCTACATCACCATTCTTGCTCATCCACTGTGGTGCCGATGCCATGTTCATCACTATGCTTATGGGGCAATCATTGTCTCCAAATGGATATTTATCTGTTTCTTTCTTAGTAATATTTCCTTTTTGTATTTCACTTTCTATAGCCGCATATCGCCAATTGGATACAGGATATATCTCCCAGTCTGCAAACGGCTCTTCACCTCTGAGCTTTCTTTTCTCGCCGTCAATCGGCAGTGCCATCAGCAAAGCTCCGTAATGAATACTAATGCTTCCCCTCCCTGTTTTTTCGTATCGGGTCTCCATACTTAGATTCAGCCTTATGCTGTCGCCTTCCTTAAAGGTGCGGCTTATTTGCACAAACCCCTTTATTGCATCACATTTTGTCTGCTCACCATTGATTAATAAAGTGTAATTCCTGCACCATGTGGGGATACGCAGCCAGAGCGGAAAATTAAGCTCCTTTTTAGAATTATCTATTTTTTCAATATTCAGCTCTATAGCTCCGTCAAATGGATATTCTGTAACTTCCCTTAAACGTACTCCGCTATCTGCAATTTCTAGTTCCACAGTGCACGGTGCATATATTCCTGCTGTAATGCCTCCTTTTCCCTTCATCAAAATGCTGCCTGCAAGCTTCGGCCATCCTTGGTGCATGTTTGCCGCACAGCACCCATAGTTGGGCTCAAGCCCAAAAATGTTTGATTCATCAAATCCATCGTACCATCCACGTTTCTTTTTTGATACTTCGATTTGATTTACTTGCTGTACATATTGATGCGCACTCATATCTTCCAGAAATGTTGCGGGCCACGCATTGTAGGCTACTTGCTCCAGAATATCTGCATATTCACTCTCACCCGTTACTGACAGCATTGTTTCCAATGAATGCATATACTCTGCCACAAGGCATAGCTCTGAACCTACAGTTGGCAATTGCCCATTCAAATGTTCATCTCCTGAAAAAACATGGTTCGTAAGCCCATGATATTTCATAACCTGTGAAATACCGTTTCTTGCCGTATGTAGGTTTGCGTTGTTACCGTCAAGCAAATATTCCAAAACAGGCATTTTGAATGCCATTGCAATGTTTACTGAATGTGTTTCGTGAAATATATGCAAATTTTTAGAATTGTTATCTTTTTCAATTTGTTCTTTTGTTTTTACTTTTGGAATTCTATTTTTTCTTTTGCTATTTATTTTTTCCCAAAAAATGCTTAGCCTTTTTACCAGTACAAATAGATTTCTGCTCATATACTTATGTGTAGTTTCAAGATATGGGAAGTCATTAAATATCTTTCCCCAATTATAGCTTTGCTCTATTATAATTTCTGCCAGTTCTTTTAGGTATGATTCTTCTGTTATGTTATATAAGTAATAAATCGGTAACAATTCTTCAAATCCGCGGGCTGTACCCCACATCTCAAAAGGTCTGTTTTTTATATGCAGAAGATGGTACATAAAGTATTTTTTTAAAAAGGGTATTACTCTCTCATCATTTGTTGCGTTATGATATTGCACTAAAGCTTTTAATGCTACTATTCGAGGCCACCAGTCGTTATTGCTTGCAGGTCCAAAAAAGCCCTCTTTATCTTGGCTGTTTATTATCCAGTCTATCCATTTTTGCGCTTTTGTCTTTAAATAATCATCCTGCAGCAAATATGCCAGTGGAATTAATCCGTCTAGATAATATGGCCCTCTCTCCCAGCTTTCTCCGCTGCCGCCCAGCCAGCCGGAATTCGATCCTAGGTCGCTCCATACCTCTTCTATATGCCCAGTCAGCCCATTTTTCTGAACAATTAATTGTTTTTTTAGCCATCCTTCAGGGGATATATCCTTCAGTGATGGCGGTTGCAGAGCCATTTTAAGCATTTGCCTTTTTTCATCCAATGTGCATCACTCCTTAAATTGACAGATTATTTACTAAAAATGTATAATAAATAACATGTATTTCTTAGTATATGAATTGTAATTTTATGATTTTTCTTAATTATAGTACAATTCAATATTATTGTAAGTAAACGATTAAGGTAAAAAGGTGGACAATATTATGCATACTCTGTTTTTTGATTTAGCTTCACCTGCCAAATACGTATCCGGCGGATGGTTTGCTACTGCAGAGTCATGGTTACATCCGCGCCGTACAATTGATACCTGGGTCTTAATTATAGGCATAAAAGGTATGGCAAATATCAAAATTTCGGATAATTTCTTCACAGTTCGTCCTGGAGATTTATTAATATTGCCCCCAAATATAGAACATTCAGGTTATCAATCTACCAAAGACGTTTCATATCTCTGGTTTCACTTTTCAGCACTTGACTCTGACAAAGCTGGCGAAAGCTGCATAAGCATCCCTATGTATATGCATTGTACGACTCATTCACGATTGGTTCTTCTTGGCATACAGCTTCTTCATATAGAGCAAGCAAAGTACTCCAGCCCTTTGGCTTCCAACTATCAGCTATCTTCATTACTTCTAGAAATTGCAGAGCAATATAGGCAGTCACTGATTCATGGTGAAGACTCCACGCGTAAAATATATGAAATACAGGAATGGATTCGTGTTAATGCCCATAATCAAATCACTCTGGAGCAAGTTTCTCAGCAATTTCATTACAACAAAAATTACTTATGCAAAATCTTTAAAAAAGCAACAGGCCATACTGTGCAAAAGCATATTACATTATGCAAGCTGGAGATTGTAAAACAAGCACTGCTGACAGAGGATTTGCCTATTAAGCAAATTACTGAACTATCAGGCTTTACAGATGAAAAATATTTAATGAGAGTTTTCCGACAATACGAAGGAATGACTTTTACTGAATTTAGAAATGCTTATTGCCGTGTACATTTTAACAAGAAATAGATTATGTACTGTGCCGGATAAATTGGTCGCTTTTGTTTTGGCTTTCCGCATTTTTAATAAATAAAATTAATAACCTATATTTTAAAATGAAAAAAGATTCTTTTTTCATTTTAATATTATTCAGCATTTTTATATGAAAATCTTTTAAGCGATAGTTGATAGTTGATTTGCTGTCTATGTTATAGCCTTTTCTTTACAAATCATAATACTCTAAACGCAATTGTCCTCTTTTCAGATTTTCACAGTAAAAAAGTGTGCCTTTAGCAATTCTCTTATAATTCGTCTTCTTATCATATGGATTGTTTCTGATTAACGCTTCAAGGCTTTCTACATTTTTATTGTTTAGATAATAAAATAAATCGTTTAAATTATTTTCAGCTTCCAAATCAAACAAAAACATTCTTTTTTTCTGCATGTATTTACTGCATTCTGTACAATATACTGAACCATACAGGACTATTTTATACATAGCTAATGACCCTGCTAGATACCCGGAATAATGTAATGCAAAAACAATTGTACTGAAAACTGAGCTGCCCTCTACAGTGCCCGAATATTTTCTAATATAATATTTAGTCGGTGAAAAACTCATACTACTTGCCCTATCAAACAAATAATTAATTAAATTATACGCCTGCTTTAATTCCTCAATATTGTATTTTTTTATGTGGGATGCACCCACTACTATTTCGTCTGCAACTTTCCTATACTTAATTCTTGCCGTTGGCACAACAAATCAAGTTATTTATAGTATCATATCTAGATATATAACTAGACCTTTATGTTGACATATATAAATAAGTATGTCATTCTTAAATATATGAAAATGCATATGGTAATATTGTAACCTTAGTTATTATATTATTGAATATGAACAGAAATGAGAATATGATGAGTATAAAGATTATAACTGATTCAACATGTGATTTGCCCCATGAATTATTTAAAAAATTTGATATAGACATTGTTACTATGTATATTATTCTTGATGAAAAAAATTATAAAGAGAGAATTGAAATAAATCAGCAGCAGGTTATTGATTGGTCAAATAAATATAATAAGTCGCCTAAAACAGGGGCTCCTACAGTTGATGATTTCTTAAATGTATTTGAAAAATATGCAGATACACACAGCGAGATTATATTTATCGGAACATCAGGTGAAACAACAGTAACCTGCCAAGCAGGTCGTATAGCTGCCGACATGCTTCCGAATCAAAAAATAACTATAATAGATGGAAGAAGCCTAACCTGCGGTACAGCTCTTTTGGTATATGAGGCAGGTAAAATGGCACAAAACAATAAATCCGCTGATGAAATAATAAAAAAAGTAAATGAAATGATACCAAAAGTTTTTATTACATTTTTGCCAGAGAAACTTGATTTTCTGCGTCGCGGAGGCCGCTGCAGTGCACTGCAATACTTTGCCGCTACTTCTCTTAGTATAAAGATGGAGATAATCGCAAAAGATGGTTTTTTAGTGCCCGGTAAAAAATATCGGGGATCCTTCGAAAAAGTAATACAAAAGTACTTTGAAGATAGATTAAAAAATCTTAACGAAATTGAGTCAGACATTATTTTTATTGGATACACAATAGATAATGCCAATTTACTGCCATTATTAATAGATATCGTGAAATCTAAAAATTATTTTAAGGAAGTAATAATTATCCAAGCAAGTTGTATAGTTACAGCACATAGCGGCCCAAACACATATAGCCTAGCATATATGAAAAAGGATTCTGATCCAAATAATTTATGAAATAAAAATTTTACTAAATAGTATCAACTAATGACTATAAATATAATTATACATTTTTCAACTAATGACTATAAATATAATTATACATTTTTCAATATCTGACTTTTCCAATTCAGTACAGTTTTTTTACTAAAAATAGAGTGACAAAATAGTAACTAATCAAAAAAGAGTGTATATGATTATCCCTTAATATAATGTTATTTATATCAATTAATGACTCCTTATATAATATTCCTTCAATACATTATAAGGAGGATTCTATGAAGCCTGTTTAATAATTGAAGTCTTGTTTTCAATGTGAAACGATACACTCATAATCCACCTCTTAAAATTTCATGCGATATGAGTTTATCATAAAATATATAATAATTGAAGTACACTATATTAGTCTTTCAATCTGCTTGTTTTAACTGGCGCTGTTAAGTTGGCTAATACTACAGTAAAGGAGATGTTGGGATTGTAACTTGATTAACAAGTAATATATAGTTATAATTTATTTTATATGAGAATATCTATGGACAAATAAAGAATTATTTAACACTATTATGAGGTGATTAAGATGGCAGAAGTTGGAACAGGTTGGGAAAGAGATAGAAGAACACATTTTGATGATATTGTCTCTAGTTATGATAGAATGCGTCCTGAATACCCTAATGAATTATTTGAGGATATTTTGAGTTACTCAAGTTTAAAATATGATGTAAAATCTCTTGAAATAGGTGCAGGAACAGGCAAAGCTACTATCCCTTTTCTGAGTAAAAGTTTTCATGTAACCGCAGTTGAAATTGGCAAGAATATGGCAAGTTATCTATCAAAAAAGTTTGAAAAATATCAAAACTGACGTGCCCCCCTAAAACAAGTCAGGGTTGAAAGTGAAGAATTACAGCTGATATAATAAAAAAAAGGAGAAAGAAAATGTCTAAAAAGAATTATA
>JBFLKU010000013.1:0-52430 GCA_040883315.1 Eubacteriales bacterium | reverse complement strand
TAGAGAGAACATTTCCAATACACTCCCCTAAAATTGACAGCATAGAGATAACAAGACTGGGCAAAGTCCGCAGAGCAAAGCTATACTATCTGCGTGAGCGTTCAGGCAAGGCTGCCAAGGTGAAGGAAAGAATGCGTAGATAATTTGCGTTGATAGCAACGACATAAAGCTAGGAGAGAAATATGAGTAAAACTTTTTTAGTAGAAGTTTCAGCCAGGCACGTTCATCTAGATAGAAAAACAACGGACGTACTATTTGGCGAGGGATATGAACTGACAGAAATTAGAGACTTATCACAACCCGGACAATTTGTTTGTGAAGAGAGAGTGACAGTAGTCGGCCCGAAAAGGGAGATAGATAATGTTGTTATTCTTGGGCCATTAAGACCGCAAACACAGGTTGAGGTATCATTAACCGACTGCTATGCACTAGGCAGCGTAGCACCCCTGAGAGAAAGCGGAGACACACACAATTCAACTGCGGTAACTCTAAAAGGCCCAAAAGGCGAAATAGAGATTAAAGAGGGATTGATTGTAGCGAAGCGCCACATCCATATGACACCTGAGGACGCAGAAAACCTAGGTGTGGAAGACAAGCAAATAGTTGCAGTGGAAGTGGACACAGCAAGACCTATTATTTTCAAAGACGTTGTAGTGAGAGTGAAAGACAGCTTTGCATTGGCAATGCATGTGGACACAGACGAAGCAAACGCTGCAATGATAGGCAGAGCAGGCTGCGAAGGCAAAATAGTAGAAGTATAAGAATTAAATTTAAAAGCACTTAGCGAATGCTAAGTGCTTTTGTTTTGCTCAAATATTTAATCTTTCTTTTTCAAATTATCCATTATCACTTCAAATAGCCCCATATCCTGCAAATCCTTAAATGTGAATTTGCCGCTGGTTAGCAGCTCGGTCATGGTTATCTCGCCAGTCAATGCCTTTGCGAGCATTGCGATTTGCTCATTGTTCAGATTCTCCAGATTTAGTGAACTAATACTAATATCTGTTATAGAGAAGCTATCATCGTTGTCTATCATCTCACCTATGCTCTTTAGAGGCTTCTCATCATCCACCACGTCCGCATCGCCTAGCTCATCCAAAGAGAATAGATTGTCCTTGAACAGACTGAACACATTGGAAACGCCGTTTTTAAAATCATCCAATGCACTTTGCTGCTCCTCTGTGAAGCTAGTTGTTTCATCGTTGCCGTCAAATATTGGACCTACAAAATCCTTAATGTAGTTTCGGGAAGCGAACAAAGCCAGCCCGATTAAAATAATTATTACAATAGTTTTAGTTTTCAAAAAAATCCTCCTAGCTTACCCTTTAATAATCTTTTCTATATCTATTTTTATTTTCTCAAATTTTGCACTTGCGTTTTCCTTGCTTGTGTCTTTTATGCAGCAGTATACTTTGAATTTTGGCTCTGTGCCGCTTGGTCTAAAGGCAACAAAGCTTTCATCTTCCAGATACATTTTTATAACATCTGCTTTTGGCAGCCCCATTATTGATTTGCCAAAGTCTTGTGTTTCAGTCACCTTGATGCCGCCCATTTCGTCTATGCCGCTTTCTCTCAGACTTTTCATAATCTCTGCGATTTTTTCCATTCCCTCAGAGCCGCTCATCTTGAAATTAAGCAATTGATCCATATAGTATCCGTATTCTTGGTATATTGCCTCTAGTTTCTCCAGCAGGCTGATTCCCTGCTCCTTGTACACTGCGGCCATTTCGCACGCCATAAATACTGCCTGCAGTGCGTCTTTGTCGCGGACTTGGTCGCTGAAAAGATAGCCATAGCTTTCTTCGTAACCGAAGAAGAATTTTTTTTCTGGCTGGTTTTCTTCATATTTGTGTATCACGTCGCCAATGAATTTGAAGCCAGTCAACACCACATCCAGATGAATATTGTTCATTTTGCATATTTGCATGCCGATATCCGATGTAACCACTGTAGAGACTGCATAGGATTTTGACAAATCAACATCAGAATTTTTTATTATGTAGTCCAAAAATAGAGCACCCATTTGATTGCCTGTCAGCAGCTGATATTCGCCGTTTGAATCCTTGCACGCAAGTCCTACTCTGTCTGCATCCGGGTCCGTTGTCACGCATATATCCGCATCTGCCTGCTTGGCGTATTTTATGGATAGCTCAAATGCTGCAGGTTCTTCCGGATTTGGCGATTTGGTATTTGTGAAATCCGGGTCAGGTGTGCATTGCTCCTTGACTAGTATCAAATCGTATTTTTCATCTTCCAGCATTTTTTTTGCCAGCTTATAGCTGGTGCCGTGCTGAGGAGAGAAAACGACCTTCAAATTTTCTTTTTTTGCATTCTTCTTTATTGATATATCTGTGACCATTTCCAGAAATTTTGTGTCTATTTCATCATCCAGATATATTATGTTTTCTTTTGTATTATCAGGTATTGATATTTCCAGTGCCGGCGGAAGATTATTTATATAGTCCACCACTTTGTTGGCTTCGTGGGGCACTAGCTGGCAGCCTAAATCATTGTATAGCTTGTAGCCGTTGTACTGCGGCGGATTATGGCTGGCTGTAATCACAATGCCTCCTGCGGCATTTAGATACCTGACAGCATATGATAGCTGCGGGGTAGGGGCAAGCTCTGGGAAAAGATAGACCTTTATGCCGAATGAATTTAATACTCTGGCACTTTCCAACGTGAATTCTTTGGACATATGCCTGTTGTCGTGGGCAATTACTATTCCCTGCTCCTTAGCGCCGGGCAGGTTTTCCACCAGGTACTGACCAAAGCCATAGTTTATTCGGCGGATATTATAGATGTTCAGCCTGTTTGTTCCGATGCCCAGAACGCCTCTTATGCCGCCTGTGCCAAATTCGATATCCTTAAAAAAGCTGTCTTCTATTTCATCCTCACTCATGTTTTTCAGTATTTCTCTTGTTTTTTCATCCAGCTTATCGCTGTGAAGCCATTCATTATATTTCTCTTTGTACATAATTATTCTGCTGAAATTATTTTTCTGTGGATTTCAGCATTTCTCCTTTTCCAAGTATAGTAAAATTATTGCAATAAGGTGCGTAGAAGCTATCACCTTTTGATACCGAAAATAGTATTTCATTGTCTATGCAAACGTCAGCCTGACCCTTTATGATGGTGTATGCACCGCTGGATTTGCTGCTGTCCTTGTATTCGCCTTCAAAGTTTATTTTTGAAAGTGAAAAATATTCGTTGTCTGTCAGCATCTGATAATCAGCACCGGAGGATCTCTCCATTTTTGCTGACTTTTCAAAATCAATTACTTCAAATGCTTTTTCCACATGCAGCTCTCTTGGCTGTTTGGTTTTTTCGTCCACTCTGTCCCAGTCGTATATACGATAGGTGATGTCGGAATTCTGCTGTACTTCATAGACTATTACATCAGCCAGAAGTGCATGCACCAATCCGGAATCTATGGATATAAAGTCTCCTTTTTTGCAGTTTAGGTAGTTGAGTGTTTTCTCGGCTTTGCCGTTTTCTACCGCTTCTTTGAACTCTTCCTTGGTGCAGTTTACGCCCGCTATCAGCTTTCCTCCCTCTGGAGCTGAAAGCACATACCATGCCTCTTTTTTGCCTAGTGAATTTTCGTGCACTTTTGCATATGCATCGTCAGGGTGAACCTGTACAGACAAATCCTTCTTTGGGCCAATCAGCTTGATAAGCAGAGGATATTCTGCTTTATTTCCCAGCACTTTTTTGTAGTATTCACCAAATGCCATGCCGGCATATTCGCCGGATGCTATTGTGGAGTTTCCCTTTGGGTGTGCAGACACTTCCCAGCTTTCGCCTACATTTTCATCTGAATATTTTTTATTCAGGTTTTCCTTCAGCAGGCTGCCGCCCCATAGGTGGGTGAAAAGCTTTGACTCCAGCAATACGGGCATATTTTTTTTGCGCATTTGAATGACCTCATTTATTCCGAAATATCAAGGATATTTTATCATACATAGCCAAATATGCCAATTGCAAATTGGAATGAATAAAAAGAAAGCACCTAAAATAGGTGCTAAATCAAAATCTTTAGAGAGTAAAAAATTATTACGGAATATCAAATATGATATTGCCGAATTACTATTATAGAGATATTTTATAAAAATAAAAGCAATATTTAAAATAACATAATAATTAAAAATAATGCATGTTAGCACATTATAAAATAAACTATTTGAAATAAAATGATTTATTTTCTGCGGCAGAGCTATTGTTCCTTATCTTGTGCGTTTTCTTTTTCGAATTGCATCAGCTGATATCGGGTGCTTACATTCAGCTTGGAAAATATGTGTTGCAGATGGGTTTTTATAGTATGCACACTGACAAAAAGCTGTTTGCTTATTTCCTGATTGGAAAGCCCCTGTGCAGCCAGCAGATACACATCCATTTCTCTGTCTGTCAGCTGATATTGTTTTTTAATCACAGAGTTTTTGGTTTGTGGCGGCTTTATTTGGTCTGCCGCACTGCTGAAGACTTCATAAAAAACTGCAATTATATATGCAATGTATGGAAGGGAGGTGAGCATAAAATTTAGCTTTTCTGTAAATAAGATATCCAGAATAATAAAAGGTATTCCCAGAATAAAAATTATTGAATAGGTTCTCTGATTTCTACTGGATTTTTTGTAAAAAACTAATGAGATTATGCCATACAGGGACAAAAGACCGGTAAGTATGGGATATATCCAATTGATAGCTAGGTCTATGTAATTTAGCTGATTTTCCTGTGACTGCGAAACCAACTGAAATATAGTGAAAATAGCCAGAAATACTGTTATTCCGGCAGACAGATTAAGAATAAATCTGCGGATTTTAGAACTAAAATGAACTATTGCTCTATCTATAATAAAATATATGCTCAAAAATACGCACGCAATAAACGCAATAGCGAAAAATAGAGATATATTCGTATTTATGCTAGGAATAATCTGCTGGTTATATATAGCGATATATACCATTTTGTATACAGATACTATAATTAGAACTACAGAAATTGTGATAATTCTTAATATTGATTGATAGCTATGGACATAGCGATAGTTCAGCTTTTTGTAGAATGCCAGCATTATAAGCGGCAGCTGACCGGCTGAAAAAGCGAACATGTGGGATAAAATTATTAATACTGTTTTATACATAAGTTCTCCTGCTATAATCTAATATTCATTATAGCAGGATTACACTTATATTTCTATAGAATTGGAAATATTCGTTAATATATCACACTTTGGTTTTGGCTTCTTTGGCTTTTTTCGATTTTGTAATGTAGTAAAGCTGAGGAATTATAAAAAGCACAAGCAGAGTGGAGGTGAACATTCCGCCCATAAATGTGACAGCCAGCGGACGGAAAAAGTCGCCGCCAAATACAGCCAGAGGAATGATGCCTAGTATGGTTGTCAGGCTCGATAGCAGGATAGGGCGGAGCCTTCGGCTGACCGAGAGCACGCAGCTATCTGCAACGCTATTGCCTTCATTCAGGCTTCTATTTATGTACTCTACCAGCAGTATTCCGTTGTTTACCACTATTCCTATCAAGGAAACCAAGCCTAGCAGCGCTGTAAGGGTGATGTTTTCATTCATTATCAGAAGTGCTGCCAGTGAGCCGATGAATGAAAGTGGTATGGACATCAGAATGATCAGCGGCTGGATGAAAGACTTGAATTGGAAATACATAATCAAATATATTGCCAGCAAAGCCACCATAAATGCAAGCAATATGGAGCTAAGTATTTCGTTTGTCAGCTCATTGTCGCCTTTTTTGTTTATAATTATGCTTCCATCGTCGTATTTGTCTACGATTTTCAAAATATCCTTTTCCAAATTATATGTGCTGAATCCGTCTGCCATATATGCATCTATTGTGACTGATGGTATGCCGTTGAACATGCTGATATATTCGAGCTGCTCTATTTCCTGCAGGTCGGCAATTTCGTCCAGCTTTATGGATGTATTGTTTGTGGATTTTATATTTAAGTCCAATAAATCGTCTAAGTTATCAATATCCGGAATTATTTTTACATCCAGCAGAGTATCATCTTGCTTATACAGAGCATCTCTTATGCCGTTAAGGTTTGTGGATATCTGTTGCTGCACTTCTATTATTGTCAGCTGATTAAGTGCTATTTTTTCTTTGTCCAGCTTTAGTATCAGGTCGGTTTTGGTTTCAGGTGCCAGCAGCTGACCATCTTTGAAGGAATCCAGCAGGGAAACTTCATCAAATATTTTTTTGGATTTGTCTAATAGTCCTTCGTAATCATTGGATGATAGAACTATCTGCACAGGTGCAGCCGGCTGAGACAGCTCCAGCCTGTTTACGGAAATTTCGCCTTCATCTAGAAGCGGCTGAAGATCTGCTTCCAGCAGACTCATATAGTCCGGCAAATCCTGCGAATCGCAGTCGTACTCTATAAAGAATCTGCCATTTTGGGGAAGCTGGCTGACAGTACCGAGAGTGATGTAGAATTTCGGCAGTCCGCCGCCCTGTGAAAAGCCATAATTGATTATATCTGGCTGTTGGGCTACGATTTCCTCTATATCTTTGGCATATTCGTATGTCTTTTCGTTGTCGCTTTCATCATATGTATAGTCTACATATACTATGCTTGCCTCTGTTTTTGGCAAAATATCAATCGTCAGGTTTTCCACCACAAAGTAGGACAGAATACCTAGGATGATAAACGACACAACAGCAGGAATAACAGAAAGCTTGAAAGTGAAAATAAGCACTTTTTCTAGAAATTTATTTTTTTCTGGTTTTAAAGAATGCTTCTGCCTTCTGCTCTTTTTTGGTCTGAAAAATATTTTTGCCAAGGTCGGAGTTAGAGTCATAGCTATGATGTATGAAAGTATAATGGCTGTTAATATAGTCAAAGGCAGAGTATAGGCAACATCGCCTGCTATGCCCGGCAGCATAAGCAGAGGAACAAAGGCGGCAACTGTTGTGAGAGTGGATGAGAGCACCGGTATGGAATTGTCTCGTACAGCTTTGTGGCAGGAGACATTGTTTTTGAATCCCTTGTCTATGTAGTGCTGTGCCGCCTCTGATATTACTATGGAGTTGTCAACCAATATTCCGATGGATACTATCAATCCAGCTATGCTGATTAACTCCAGCTTTTGTCCCAGCATGTATAGCACGCCAACAGTTGTCATTACTATAACAGGAATAGTGATGGCAATAGCAAGCGAATTCCTGATGCCAAGCCCCACTAGAACTACAAGCATAACGATGGCTATACACTGCGCAAGGTTAATCATCACTTGGTTTACTTGCTCTTTTACATACTGGGGAGAGAATGTCATGGCTGAAATCGTAACATCTTCTTCTCTGCTTGCTTCAAAGTCATCTACCTTTTGCTGCAGTTCATCGCCGATTACTGTGAAGTCTATGTCTTCTTCAAAATATACTTCAACAAAGGCAGCTGTTTCTGAATTGAATTCATATGTTTTTTTGCTTTCTGTATTTTGCAGCGAAACATCTGCAATATCGCCTATTTTATACACTCTGTATTCATTGGCAAAGAGCACTATGTTTTCTATGTCTTTTAGTGTTTCGTAATTGCTGTTTATTATAATGCTGGATGATTCGCCGTTGAATTCTGTTATTCCTAGGGGGATCTCAGCAGAGTTTGCCAAAAGTATGCTGTATATGTCTATCAAAGTAAGAGGCAGGTCATTTAGCTTTTTGTAGTCTATTTTCACTACCACCTGCTGGGAATATGCGGAGTCTACCTTGGTTTTCACCACGTTTGTAACCGTATCCAGATCCTGTGCCAGCTCTTTGGCTATATTGGTTATGGAGTATTCATCCAGCTCTTTGCTGTGCACTGCGTAGATTGCCTGCGGAGTTTTCATATCTGTGATGAATTGCATGTCCGTCACGCTATCTGGCATATCTTGATACAGCACCTTGGATTTAATCTCTTCCAGCGTATCCTGCGAAGATGAATCGTCCATATTCATCTCCAGAAGTATTATGCATACATTGTCTAAAATGGTGGTTTGGAAACTTTCCACTTCGGGATAATCGTTGATAATATCATTAATGGGCTCAACTATGTTCTCATTGATTTCGTCTGGGTTTAGTCCCGGTGCAGTCACCTGAACAAAGCCGTACATAGCTGTTATATCCGGCATTTCCTGCTTTGGTATTTTCACATAGCTGTATATTCCAAAAGCCAGAAGCAGCATAGAAAGCAGCAGTATCAGCAGCTTATGGCTGAGAAGGTTTTTTATTTTTTTGTCCATTTTCTCTCCTTGTAATTAATCTTTCCATATATTTTATATAAATATATAGTATTACAAAAGTATTACAAAGCATATTGACCAACAGTATGAAAAACAAATGATTTTCATGCTAGTCCGTTGGTACTACCTGCAGTAGTACGAAAGTATGACAAAAAAATATGCCTGCACTAGGCAGACATTTTTTGATTTTTATATCCTATTATTCTTTCACTAGCTGCAGTGCACCTGTTGGGCAGTATTGCACGCATTTGCCGCAGTCTATGCATTTGTCGTTGTCAACCACCGGGGCGCTTTCGCCGATTTGTGTCAAAGCACCTACGGGGCATATCATGGCTGCCGGGCACATATGATTTTGCGGACATAAATATTCTACTACTTTAATGCTCATTCGTCACCCCTTATTGGCCTTTATATGCTGACCAGGCGTTGAATCCTGTTTCTAGGTTATATACTTGTGTAAAGCCGCTGTCTAGCAGTATATTAGATGCTGTAACGCTTCTATTGCCGCTTCTGCAGTATACCAGTACCTTTTTATCTTTGTAGTCTGATATCTCATCTAGTCGGCTTTGCAGCTCTGTAACAGGTATCAATGTAGATCCATCGATATGACCAGCGTCGTATTCTTCCTGTGTTCTTACATCCAGCAGAAGGAATTCGCCTTCCATATTGGCTTCAAACTCTGCAGGAGAGTTGTTTATCATCTCTGCCTTTGCAGCTGGTTCACTTGTTGTGATATCTTTTGCAGAGGTATCACTTGGTGTATCCACAGCTGTACATGATGCTAGAAACAGCGTGGCTGCTGCTATTATAAGTAAAAACTTTTTCATTTATATTCACTCGCTTTCCATAGTTTTATATAAGGTTTGTTGTTTATACAAATGATATAATATACTAGCTTTTTTGAATGTAACATAGTCACCATAGATTTTTGAACAAAAAAAGAACAGCCGAAGCTGTCCATAAAGTGTAAACACTTAGTATTGTTAGTCTTGTGTAAATACAGGTGTAACTGTGAATGATGTTTCTAGTACACTGCTGTATGGCACGCCTGATGGATCATCAATTTGCACTTCAACAGTTAGTAGGCAGTAGTCTGTAGCAGCATTTGCCAAGATACCTACGTTTGATGCTGATGCATTTGTGTTTGCAGTGATTGTTCCCAGATGTCCGCTTCCGCTGATTGAGTCACCTGTTGCAACGCCGCCAACATATTCAGTAAGTGTCCAGTCCAGAAGTGTTAGTGATTGCAATGTTTGTGTTGCACCCGGATATGTGATGTTTACGCCTGTAAGCAATACATCAATTGTTCCTCTGTTTTCAATTTTGTAAGTCAATGTTACAACATCACCAGGGATGAAATTAACAATTCCTTCTGTAACAGAAGATGTTGGGTTAGCAGCATTGATTGTTGCTGGTACTGGTGCGTCTAAATAGGTTATAACACTTAAACCTGATGGTGGAGTTATATTTTCTGTTCTTTCAACTATTTGTACGTCCATTGTTGCTGATTGTGCAGTCACTTCTACTGTTACTGAATCTGTCCATAATGCATATGCACTTCCCATCAAAAGTAATGCTATTAGCAGTACTATGATTACAACGTTCCTTTTTTTCATTAGTTTTTGCCTCCTAAAGTATGTCTCTATTGTAGTAAAATTATTATCTATATACTGAATACATAGGGTGATCCGTTTTGGTTACATCGACTGAAAAAATATCGATTAGCCACCAAACGCTTTCCCTGTAGTATGTTACAGTCACTCTGCATGTATCTCCCGGCTGGAGAATGTTGTTTTGGCTGTTTGCAAACGTTACTTGCGTTGCTGTCCTCAGATTTGATACTGTGGATGTAGCACTAAAGTGAGGGTTTGCACTGTTGTTTGTCACTTCATAGTCTACCATGACGGAATCATTCAATATATCCCATGTGGGGTCAAATGCTTTTCCTGTGAATGAAAATCCATCTAATGTCACTGCCACGTCGCCTGTATTTTCTAGGGTATATCGCACTTCTACTCTGTCACCCAAATTTAGGTTTGTGACATTCTCTTCTATAGTAAAGTAAGGGTTAGAATTACTCAACGGGTTCATGTTTTGAATGGTATAGTCTATTTTGTTTGAGTTTTCCTGCCTTCTGGTGTAGTCCATTCGGACAACTGCACTGGTGGCTGTGACTCTGGTAGAAACAGAATCTGTCCAAACAGCATAGGCTGTGCTCATAGCAAATAGAGTAATTATTAAAAATATGACTATTAGCTTTTTCATTTTTCCCTTCCTTTTATTTACCATTTACAGTGATATAATATATCACGTCATTGATTGTCACGTAGTAGTGGGTTTCGCCGTCTGATTTTGTGCAGAATACAGGCTGTCCTGTTTCATCTGCTATTTTTATGATGTCTGTAATATCTTCTACTTTTGCTGCCTTAGTTTGCATGCTTGGCATATCAAAGGTATTTACTATTCTGTCACCATATTTGATATTTATTTGTTTCAGTATCTTTTCCTGTTCTGATAGTGAAGCAGTAGAAAGTATCTTGGTTGGCAGAAGCATTGCAAAGACTGCAAGAAGCAAGAATATTGCGCCGCCTACTATCACCATTTCCCAGTTTATTTCATCAGCCACAGTTTCCTGTTGGCTCATCTGTATTTTCCCTTTTGAAAGACTATCTTCCTGAACCTCAAAAAGCAAATCTTCCAAATTAATTCTCAGCTTTGGCTGAAGTGTCTTTTTCTCTTGATGCCCGTTATAGGATACTGTAAACTCTGTAGTATACATTATTGTTAAGTAATAATTAGACTTAAAGCCATATGTATCGAATATTTGATCTATCAGAGTGTCGTATTCCTCAAGGCGAAGCTTAAGACCTTTTTCGCCGGATATCGATGTTCCTGTAGTTTGGTTGGCCTCGGTGTCTGATAGAGTATATTCTTTTTTCCAAAGTATTACTTCGTCGTTTCCTTCGTCGATATATGATATAAGGAACACAGTTGCATAGCTATTTGCTTGTATGTCTGCCTCATATGCACTCTCCAATGAATAGCTGCAGTCCAGCGAAATATAGTCTGTGAAAGGAACTATATAGTATTTAGCGGGTTCTGCGTCCATTGGCTTGTTGTATACGGGTGTATTTGTCAGTCGTACATTGTAGTCTATGGCTGATGTAATATCAGATTCATAGATTGTCTTTTCTACTGTATGCTCTGTCGGGTTTAGAATTTGCAGCATTGTGAATGCAAATGCTACCACTGCCAATACCCAGACAAGGATTACCAATATCGTTTTTGTACTTTTCGCTACTACCATTTAATATATACACCTAATTATCATCAGTTTTATGTTCCGTTTATTTCTTTTTCGTATTCTGCCGATTCTATCAGCAGCCTTGGAAGACCTATATAGGGTATCGTAGCAACAACTACTCCGCCTATGTTTTTGTGTTCTATGCTTAGGTTGTCAATGTTTTCATTGGCATCACCTTTTGTCACGAACTTTTTGGTACCGTCTTCATAATATATATCTACCACTCTGTGAACAACATCGTATTCACCTGCGTTGAATATCACTACATCTCCCACGAATATTTCTGTATCTTCATCGATTTTTTTAATAACAACCACATCGCCTCGGTTTATTGTGGGGCTCATGCTGCCCGATACCAACACTGTAGGGAAGGTGTTCAGCAGACCTGCCGTGAAGAATGCAGCCACTAGGCAAAAGCCAATTACAAAAATCCATACTACAAAATTTATGGTTTTCGGATGGTTTTTAATTTTAACAGCTTTCTTTTTTGAAACATTGTTTACTGTCTCCATCAGTGCCAGCAGGGCTATCAGCGGGAATGCCACACCCAAAACTGCCACGACTATCCATTCGAGATTCGGTAGATTTTCAAAGAACCATATTGGCACGCTTGTTGCCAACATATATATAATGGAAGGAATGCTTCCTGCTATATAACAAACATAGGTTAAGAATATATTCAGCGTGAGCACCGGCAAAATCTTTTCACAAAGAATTATGGTGAATTCCTCTACACTGGAAGAGGATATCAAATCTAAGATATTCACCTCGATAAGCGTGTAGAGAACAACGATTATCATGCCGTATAGCAATACTGTCTTTTTCTCTGCTTTGTTTATTACGAAATTTCTGATCCATTCTTTTAGTGCGATAGCACCGCCGAAGAAAAAGACATTGCGTAGTATTCCAGTTAAGCTTCTGTCAAATGGATTTCTTCCAAAGCCGAAAAAGAAACCGCATCCGAAGTATATTACCAAATATATTGCTGCACATGCCAAAAGCCAAACTGCATAGTATCCTACTAGTCTATCTTTTACCTTTTGGTGTGCCTTGGGCTGGGTGAGTATATATATACCAATAAATCCGAGGACGATTAGAGAAAGAAAATCTTCAATGCTTGATGATATTATTCTGAAATCGAATACTGTGTATTCTAGGATTGCCAGCACGGATATACCTGCCAGCACATACAAAGCTTTCTTTTCGTTACTTGTTAAAAAATTCATTTTTCATGTAATGTTTGGATAAAATAGTATACCCTCACTTTGTAATTTTCTCCTAATACTTAAAAATACACCCTACGAATATTAAAAATACATAATGTTTTCGTCCCTTTAACTTCATGTGTATTATACAATGTATGCATTAAAAAATAAACAATAAAATGTTAAAAAAAGCACACTTTTGTTAATAAAATGTGAATTTCTCGCTATTTTTATTCTTTTTTTATCCAGTAGCACACAAAAAATGCCAACGAGTGAATGAAATTATGTTAAATTACGGGAAAATGTGTGAAGAAAAAAAGGCAAAATAATGATAAAAAATAGATATTTATGGAACTTTATGTAGTATAATGGCGTCATAATAGATATCAAAAGAAAGAAGGTAGGAGCGATGAAAAAACTTTTATATTTTACCATAATCACATTATTTGTAGTGACAAGCCTTTTATCAGGATGCAGCAAAAAGGCAGAAGACGATTTTCAACCTTCCCATGACGTAAAAGAGGAAAAAGACTCTGTCGAAGCTTTTGCAACCGCAGCGCCGCAGCCGGCAGAAGGAACAACTAATCAATATTCTAAGGAATCTGAAATGTCGGATGAAATGCTTTTAGAGCCGCCAGCACTATATTCTAGTCCTATTGACGACTCCGAGGTGTATCAGAATGAGGAGTATGGTGAATTTATTGAAAGTAAATTCAACTCTCCTTTGGAAAATCCACTTTCCACATTCTCGATTGATGTAGACACAGCTTCATATAGCAACATAAGAAGATATTTGACTGATGGCTATATGCCGCCTGAAGATGCAGTTCGCATAGAAGAATGCATCAATTATTTTTCCTATGACTATCCGCAGCCAGAGGGCAGACATCCACTTGACGCATATATTACTATAAGCACATGCCCATGGAACGAGGACAGATACCTAGCCAGAGTGGCTGTACAGGGCGAATACATAGAAAAAGAAGACGCAGGAGCAAGCAATTTGGTATTCTTACTGGATGTTTCAGGATCTATGAGCGACCAAAACAAGCTTCCATTGGTAAAATCCGCTATGGAAATGCTTAGCAAGGAACTATCTGAAGAGGATAAGATATCTATTGTTGTGTATGCTGGTGCATCCGGAGTAGTATTGCAAGGAGCTGACGGCGACGACGCAAGCAAAATACAAAGAGCACTTGACAAACTGCAGGCAGGCGGCAGCACAGCAGGTGGTGCAGGCATAGAGCTGGCATATGAAGTTGCGGAAGAATACTTTATTAAGGGTGGAAACAATAGAGTTATTCTATGCACAGATGGCGACTTCAATGTAGGACCATCTACAACTGACGAGCTGGAAAAGCTGATAGAGAAGAAAAGAGAAAGCGGAGTGTTCCTTTCAGTTCTGGGCTTTGGCACAGGCAACACAAAGGACAACATGATGGAAACACTGGCTGACAAAGGAAACGGCAACTATGCATACATCGACAACCTGATGGAAGCAAAAAAAGTGCTGATAGATGATATGACGTCTACGTTATATACAATTGCAAAAGATGTGAAAATTCAAATTGAGTTTAATCCTGATGCAATAAAGGAATACAGACTGATCGGCTATGACAATAGAAGACTGAATGATGAAGACTTCAACGACGACAAGAAAGACGCCGGAGAAGTGGGTGCAGGTCACAGCATCACAGTATTTTACGAGCTGATACTGGTGGGCAGCGAAGGCAGCGGCACAATTGACGACCTAATATTCCAAAACAACGATGAAAAAGAAGATGAAGGCGATGCATTTGAAGTGGAAGACTGGATGTATGTGAAGCTGAGATACAAACTGCCGGATGAAGACGAAAGCACACTGTTTACAAAAATGGCAGGCGTTGATGATTTCACCAAACGCCCAGATGAAGACTTCTTGTTTGCATCTGCAGTCACAGAATTTGCACTGTTGCTGAAAGATTCGGAATATGCATCAGATGCCAGCTATGATTCGCTGATAGAGCGCGCAAAGGATGCTAAGGGCGACGATGACAACGGATACAGGAGTCAGTTTATTCAACTTGCCGAGTTGGCAGCCACGCTGGACGATTAAAAAAATGATTTATATAAAATACTTCCTTATTATGAGGAAGTATTTTTTGTGTACAAATATCAGAAATATGGTAAAATGTGCATATTAAGTGAAAGAAGGTGGAGAAATGAAGAAAATATTTTATTTTGCAATAATTGCTGCACTGATGCTGACAGCCTTGGCTTCAGGCTGTTCATCAAAGGACAGTGGAGCGGAATATTATAGCTCATACAGCTATGAAGCCCCTGCATATCCAAACGAAGGATATGAAGGATATGATGAAAGTGAATTCACTTCTCCGGTGGATAAACCGCTGTCTACGTTGTCAATAGACGTAGATACGGCATCATACAGCAACATCAGAAGATATCTGAACGAGGGCGAACTTCCTCCAGTGGATGCAGTGCGCGTAGAGGAATGCATCAATTATTTTAAATATGACTATCCTCAGCCGGATGGCGAACATCCCATAGATGCAACAGTTACTATCAGTACATGCCCATGGAATGAAAACAACTACCTAGCCAGAGTGGCTGTACAGGGCGAATACATAGAAAAAGAAGACGCAGGTGCAAGCAATCTGGTATTTTTGCTGGATGTTTCAGGATCTATGAATGACCCAAACAAGCTGCCGCTGGTAAAATCCGCGATGGTGATGCTGAGCAAGGAGCTGAGTGCAGAAGACAAGATATCTATAGTGGTGTATGCCGGTGCTGCGGGCGTAGTTTTGGAAGGCTGCGACGGCGATGATTTATTAGAAATAAGCAAGGCCATTAAGAAGCTGAAGTCAGGCGGCAGCACAGCTGGCGGGGCAGGCATAAATCTGGCATATGATATTGCAGAGGAATATTTTATTGAAGATGGAAACAACAGAGTAATTCTATGCACAGACGGTGACTTCAATGTAGGACCTTCTTCCAAAGATCAACTAGAGAAGCTGGTGGAGAAAAAGAGAGAAAGCGGCGTGTTCTTGTCTGTTCTAGGATTTGGCACAGGCAATGTAAAGGATAACACGATGGAGACCCTAGCTGACAAAGGAAACGGCAACTATGCATATATTGACAACCTGATGGAAGCGAAAAAAGTGCTGATTGACGATATGACATCCACTTTGTATACTCTGGCAAAAGATGTGAAAATACAGGTGGAATTTAATCCTGCAGCCATAAAGGAATACAGACTGGTAGGCTATGACAACAGAAGACTGAACGATGAAGACTTCAACGACGACAAAAAGGACGCCGGTGAAGTGGGTGCAGGCCACAGCGTGACAGTATTTTACGAGCTGATACTGGTGGGCAATGAAGGCAGCGGCAAAGTAGATGATTTAGTATTTCAGGGAAATGACGAAGAGCAAGCAGAAGGCGATGCATTCGAAGTGGAAGACTGGATGTATGTGAAGTTTAGGTATAAACTGCCGGACGAGGACGAAAGCGTACTTTTCACCAAAATGGCAGGACTAGGCAATTTCACATATACACCGGATAATGATTTCCTCTTTGCAACAGCTGTCACCGAATTTGCATTACTGTTGAAAAAATCGGAAAACGCAGCAGATGCAAGCTACGATTCATTGATAGAGCGAGCAAAGGACTCCAAGGGCGATGATGAAAACGGATACAAGAGCCAGTTTATTCAATTGGCAGAGCTGGCAGCCACACTGGATGACTAGAGAATAAGAGTTAATAAAAAATACTTCCTGATTTTTAGGGAGTATTTTTGTATACAGACACATCAAAAATATGGTAGAATATGCATATTAAAATAATGAGGTGTATATGGACATTTTTAAGTTTAAAAATAATAAGAAATATGTAAGATTAGCGTTTTTGTATATTCTGATATTGATTTTATCAAGAGTAACGCATAGAGCATTTGAACATAACTTTTCAGCTGCGATTATAGATATATCAATGGGTGTAATAATTTATTATATATTTTATAAGACAACAAACGAAAATATTTATATTGGAGACCACCAATTGATAGCTAAAGCTACCGTTCCATATATGATGATTACAGAGATAAGAGCAAGCAGCGAAATACAGATAATCTGTGAAGACGGCAGAAACGGCACTATAAAGATGCTGGATATTGAAAGAAACTATGATTCATATAAAGAACTGCTGGATACAATATTATCAAAAATAAGCAAGGAAGCAAAAGATAGGTCGGGAACTGCTGAGGAATTGCTGGATAGGGTGATTGAGGCTAAGAAATTTATCCCTATAGAAAACGAAAAAACAAAGCTGGGCGGCTGGCTGAGCTTTATAAAAACAGTTTCTATAATAGGTTTAGTAGTGGGTTTGATTTGTTTAATGGGCTTTATTCCTGTTTTTGTTTTTTTAAATGGCATTGATATAGAAAAAGGAGAATTGATGAGAAATTCTATTAATTTTGTTAGTATCTTTATTAATTCAATTTTTTTCATTTTTGTTTTAGTTATGCTGGATAAAAGAACAAAAAAAGTAAAATACCCTGTTATAGGCATTAGAATCGTGTCAGTTTTGACTTCCTTAGCATTAGGCTTGATAGGAGTTTTATATACTGAAGGCTATAATTTAGTATTAAGCGCTGTTAATATTTTAATAAATATAATACTAGCTTTTGTATTGATAATGATAGTTTTGGACTATTTTGAAAATTCCGACAGGGCAAAGTATACATTGGTTAATTGACAAAAAAAGGTGAAGTAAAATGGGATACTACATTGATATTGAAAAAATTACATTGGATGAATACAAAAAAGTGCTAGAAGATGCATATATGATACCTAGCAGAGCTATGCTTAAGGAAAATATCTATGGAAGCATTGAAAAGTTTAAAACCATAGGAATAAAGAATGTAGCACAACTGCAAAAATTATTGAAAAGCAAGGCGAAAATAGAGGATGTGTCGAAAAAGATAGGCTTGGATCAAAAATACCTTAATGCACTTCGTCTAGAGCTGAACGCATATGTTGAGAAGCCCACTCAATTAACAGACTTTGAATGTTTATCCGAAAATGTAAAAACGAAACTGGCAAGTGCAGGAATAAAAACAACACTAGATGTATATGATAGAGTGCAGAGCGCAGAAAGCAGAAATAAATTATCTACGGATACAGGAATATCAGCGGATGAAATATTGATGGCAGCAAAGCTGTCTGATTTGTCCCGAATCAGATGGGTTAACCACACGTTTGCATATGTACTGCATGAAGCGGGATATGACACTGTGGCAAAGGTGGCTGATGCAGACCACGAGAAGCTATATGGTGAGGTGCTGCAGATGAATAAGGAAAAGCAGCTATACAAAGGAAACATCGGCAAAAATGACATGCTTCTGCTGGTAAAGCTGGCAAAAGCACTGCCAATCGATATTAAATATTAGAAAACAAAAAAGAGCACTTATATATTTTATGCTCTTTTTATTATATGAGGGTTATTGGTTTGACTACTTAATTATTTCACCATCAGTTGAGATGATATTTATATTCAGTGGTATGTTTTTGCCACTGTTTTTTATTGCAGTTTCCACAGCGAATGACAGACCACCACAGCACGGAACGCTCATTCTGGCGACTGTAATGCTGTTTATATTATTATATTTCAATATATCAGTTAGCTTTTCGGAATAATCCACAGTATCGAGCTTTGGGCAGCCGATAATTGTGATTTTATCCTTCATGAATTTCCTGTGGAAATCACCATATGCAAAGCTGCAGCAATCGGCAGCTATCAGCAAATCCGCATTTTCAAAATACGGTGCGGCAGGGTTTACCAGCTGTATTTGGCATGGCCACTGGTTTAGCTGGGTGGATATTTCACCGCTAAAATCCGTGCTTTCTTTTTTATCTATTTTATTAGCAACTGTAGAAGGGCATGCACATGGTGCTGGGGCAGCCTCTTTTTTGGGCAGCTCTACTTCCTTTTCCACCAGCTGTATTGCATCTACCGGGCAGTGAGGCAGGCATCTGCCTAGTCCGTCGCAGTGGTCTTCCTTCACTAGCTTTGCTTTGCCGTCCACCATGGCTATTGCGCCCTGATGGCAGGCACTGGCGCATTGCCCGCATCCTATGCAGGCGTCTCTATCAATTTCAATAACTGTTCTTTTCATTTTATATCCTTTCTTGAATTTCTATTTTAATTGTAGTATACTTCGAATAAGGAATATGTGACATATATCACATGATAAAAATATTAAGGAGCAATTATGTACGAAAGCGGAAAACTTTTTGAGGGAATTAGCCCGGAGCAGAAGACACAGCTGTTTGCATGCATTGGTGCATATGAAAAATCATATAAAAAAGGCAGCTATATTATCTTTCAGGGTGACCATGTGAAAAGCTTTGGCATGGTGATGGATGGAACTGTGGACATAGTGAAAGAAAACATATATGGCAATAGAAGACTGGTGACCACCATTGAAAAAGATATGATTTTTGCGGAAAGCTTGGTAGCATCCAGAATGGAGGAAGCACCTATCAGTGCAGTTGCCAGAGAAGATAGCAGGGTATTGTTTATTCCGCTTGACAGGGTGCTTATCACATGCAGCTCTGCCTGTGCATTTCACAATAGGCTGATTACAAACCTTGTAAGAATGCTGGCAAGCAAAAATATTCTCCTTAATCAAAAGCTGGATTATTTGACATCCAGAACAACAAGAGAGAGAATAGCAAAATATTTTATAGATACGGCAAATAGAGAAGGGGAGACCAAAATAGAGATTCCATACAATAGAAACCAGCTGGCAGAGTATCTGGGGGTGGATAGGTCTGTACTATCCAGAGAGCTTTCCAAGCTAAAACAAGAAGGCATTCTGGAATTTGAAAAGAATACCTTCGATATTGCTAATGTACATGAGCTGAGCAAATACTACTCCTGATATTTATGCGGTGCAGGTGATTTTACCACAAATAGCTCTACTATTTCTTCATCGTTGTTTTTCACATTCATTTTTGTGTTGAAAGGAATGTTTAAAATTGAGCCGGCAGAGTGGTCGTGGTGCTCTTGATCATTCAGCACCAATGAAACCTTTCCTTTTGCTACTATCATATATACATTGGAATTGGAATAGTGCTCCGGCAGTCCTTCGCCTTTTGGCAGGATCATGTGGTTGATATTCACATTGTCGTCTAATATTATTTTTTCTATAGTTTTTTCGCTGCCTATAGTGTAATCAAATTTATTTTCTATCATTTTATCGCCCCTTTTTGTTTATTATACTTATATTATACTGTTATATAGACATTAAATAATGTGATAAATATCACTTTCGTGCTAATAGACTTTTTATAAAGATACTCTATAATGTTATGTATAACTTTAAAAGGGGAATTTAAAAATACATTTTACGTAAAAATAAATGCACAAAAGGATGATAAGGCCGCCGAGCTGCGCAGAGTGGAAGAAGAATACAAGGACAAATCGCAGTTCACCAAAAATCAGGCGGTAGCAGCATACCAAAATAGCTACAATACAATGAATAAGATATATGGAGATGACATGCTGATGGCGGCATCGCATGGTGAAAGCTTTATATGGCTTTTTAATAGCCGCATCAGACCCAATGGGCTATATTTTCTAGATGAGCTTACTGTGCCGCTTTCTCCCCTAAGACAGCTTACTTTGCTTCACATAATAAAAAACATGGCAGAAGAAAACAACTGCCATTTTATAGTCGCAACGCATTCGCTGATACTGCTGGCGTATGAACAAGCGACAATTTATTCACTTGATGATGGCTCGCTCAAAAAGGCAAGCTGGAGAGATTTAGAATCTGTGCAGCTTCTTAAAGAATTTTTGATGGAGCCGCAAAGATAGATCAGCAGGCTATAGATACTGTACCAGACCTATTATAAACGCAATAGTAAAAATGACTATAAAGCCAAGTATCATATACATTAAGGTTTTGGAATATCCTTTTGGGCTTATTTGGTCTTTTGAATCCATTTTTTTAATTAGTGGGTTCAGTTTCAGGAAATATGAAGCGATAGATATCACCATAGCTGCAGCAGTTGCCAGCTGGGTTTCAAAATTGCCGCATATGATTACTACAATTCCAAGCATTATGAAGATAAGCTTTGTTCCTGCCACCCATGATGACATGTAGCTGACGAAATCTTTCATTTCTTCGTCTTCCTGTGCTTTGTGCCACGCATTAAACACTCCGATACCGTTTCCTATCTTCATTCCTGGATTGGTATACAGCGTGAATACATTGAGACATTCTATGATTATAAAAACCAAAATAGCGATCTGCAGAATATTCATATCTCTTTTCCCTCTATAATTATTTAGTAAATTAATTCTATCACAGCAAAAGTAAACAAACAAAGAAAAAATGAATAGTTAATAAAAAATACATAAAGAGAATAAGTATACAATTTTAAAGGATAATATTTTATCGAAATATTAGATGAGAATAGAATAATTTATGCGACGAAAGCATGAAATATTACAATTGACATATTTTTATATCTGTGGTATGTTTTAATAGATATTAAATTATCTATAGAAAGCGTAAAATCTATGAATAACATTCCAGATCCCACATTAAGAAGGCTGCCTATGTACTATCAATATTTAGTTAGGCAGCGTACTATTGGACAGCAGTTTGTTTCCTGCACGAATATTGCAGAGGAGCTGAATTTGGTTTCCGTGCAGGTGCGAAAGGATTTGCAGAGTGCAGGAGCTGTGGGAAAGCCGAAGGTGGGCTATGAAGTGAAGCAGCTGATAGGGATATTGGAAGAAACCCTTGGCTACAATTACATCAATGAAGCCTTTTTAGTTGGTATGGGAAATCTAGGTCAGGCATTGGCAGCATATAGAGAATTTGAAAAATGCGGCATGGAGATAGTAGCTACTTTTGATAATTCACCTTTGAAAATAGGCAGAGATTATTTTGGAAAGAGAGTATTTCCGCTGAATAAATTTGAAAATCTAGCTCAGCGTATGAATATAAAAATAGGCATCATCACAACGCCTGCACAGCAGGCGCAGGAAGTAGCGGATTTAATGGTGTCTTCTGGGATAGAAGGTATATGGAACTTTGCTCCTATTCACCTGAATGTGCCCAAGGATGTAGTGGTGCAAAATGAAAATCTGGGAGCGGCGCTTTCGGTGTTTTTGAGCAAAGCGAGAAAATAAACAATAAAAGAACCTGTCAATATGACAGGTTCTTTATATAATTAAGGAGAGTCAAAAGGGGATTCGAAAGCACCCGATGGTTCCAGCTCTTCGCGCTCACCGCCTCCATGTCCGCCGCCGTGCCTATGTCCGCCTGTTGGTGCAGCTTCTTCATTTGGCAGTTCACCGTATATTATAGCTTGGCTTAGTGCATCGAGAACTGCATTTTTAATTCCAACGGATGTGTATGTGGCACCTGATATTGAGTCAACTTCTATACTTTGCGCTTTTACTATCTCGCAAGGTAGCTGAGCAATTGGCAGAGACCAGAATCTTTCGTTCACTTCATTATGTGAAACTACGTCCACATTTGTGATAAGATTGTTTTCAATAGTTACTTCAACAGTCAAATCCGGTCCGTATCCGTCTGCAACACCAGTGTATACACCATCACTGTATTGTATTGTTCCATCTGAAGCAATTGCAGATTCATCTGTAAGATATGCCAAATCTTCCATCGTTATCTCAGCTTTGTCCAAGGATGCTGCAGGAGTTTTCAGAAGATTAATTCCGCTTATTCCCACATCAAATAAATGAATGATAAAAGTGATAGCTACAGCTGCTGTAAGAGCTCTGTGGATATTCAGCCACACTTTTCTTGTCATCTTTTTCTTGATAAGGTAGCCTATGCTCATAAAGAGAATGAAGAAAAAGCTGGCACTGCCCCAGTTTATGGACAAAAGCTCGGCTGATGACAGCACACCATGTACAAGAGCCACAGCCAAGAAACCGATGCCTGTAAATTTATGATACTTTCTCAGCATTCTGTTTGCTTTATATATAAATGACTCTTTTGATACAATCTTTTTTTGTACTAATATTCTGAATATCCATATAACTACTACCATAATCAGAAGTACTACGCTGAGCCATGCAGTAATTAAATTAAACAGATTTCTTATCATACGCTTTTCCAATCTTATTTATTAAGTACATCATACATATTATTTATTTCGCTTTTGTCCAAAAATTGTGAACAAAAAATAAACTACTTGCTGTCCAAAGGACGCAAGCAGTTTTCATTTAATATTGGATTTCTAAGGAGCGCCTTATGCACCAATAACTCTTTTTAATGTTTCTGCATAATAATGCTTTGGTCGTACTCCGACTGAATTGTCTACTACCTGACCATTTTTGAAAATAATCACATTTGGAATAGACATAACACCATATGCCTGTGCCAATTCGATTTCTTCGTCTACATTCACTTTTGCAATAACTACATCATCGCCGAATTCGTTTGATAGGTCTTCAACGATAGGAGTCAGCATTCTGCATGGTCCGCACCATGCTGCCCAAAAGTCCACTAAAACCGGCTTGTCGCTGTTTGCAACTACTTCTTTAAAATTACTCTTTGTTAAATTCACTGCCATAATAAACATCCTTTCAATATATCAAAGTTACTTGTTTTCTAGTTATATTGAAAGGATACATTAATTCTATATTTATGTTTGTAACAAAATCACAAAGGGAATTATTCTTTCAATATGATTTTGCCTCTTTTTAGCTGCAGGTAGTTGTCGTTTTCCAGCTCTTTTAGCTTTCTGGATACTACCTCCCTGGATGAGCCTATATCTTTTGCTATGTTTTCATGGGTATTTATTATTATGCCTTTATCATCAGCATGCATAGTAAGATAGCTTTTTATTCTATCTTCTATGCTTGAAAAATTCAGTAGCTCTATAGCATTGAGTGCAACAATCAGCTTGTCTGCAACGGAGGCAAAAATATACTGGCTGAATACCTTGGATTTATTCATCATGTAGTTGAAGCCTTCGACAGATATTACTGTTAATATGCTGTCCTCCAATGCCTCTGCTGTGAAATCGTATTTTAGATTGGCAAATGAGCATACAGCCGCCAGCACGCATAGCTCGCCTTTTCCCACCTTGTATAGTGTCAGGTCTTTTCCGGTTTCAGATGTCCTGAAAAGACGCATACAGCCCGCCATAACCAATGGAACGCCGCCGCACCTATTATTGTCGCCTACCATCATCTGCCCCTTAGGCAGCTTTCTGCTGATGCAGTGGGAGGTGAATGTATCGTATTCTGATTTTGTAAGATCGTTTAAAAAGGGAAATATCTCTAGTATATCGTAGTCCATATTATTCTCCGTTATTTTCTTTATATTATTATAGCATATGTCAATTGCAAAAAGAATAAGTTTTAGTTTCAGTGTGAAAATATAGCAGCTTACATCAATATTTATACATGTCACATGTTTTTTGTTTTTATATTTTCGTATAAATGTATACTTAAATCAGGAGGCAGAAATGAGTATAATAATAGTAAATAATTTAGAAAAAAAATATGTCAACGTAGAGGCTGTGAAGTCTATAAGCTTTTCAGTGGAAGAAGGTGAGTTTGTCGCATTTTTAGGAGTAAACGGAGCAGGAAAATCCACAACCATCAATATAGTATCTACTTTGTTGAAAAAAACTGCAGGTATAGTGAAAATAGATGGCAATATATTAGACAAAGATGATGACAAGATTAGAAAAGCACTAGGAGTAGTATTTCAGAAACCAATGCTGGATGATTTTTTAACCGTAAGAGAAAATATACAATGCAGAGGTCAGCTTTATGGACTATCAAATAGAGAAATAGACGATAGAATAGATGATATAAAAACTAAACTTGGCATTAACCAAATACTAAATAGAAGGTATGGAAAACTAAGCGGCGGGCAAAGAAGAAGAGCTGATATCGCCAGAGCTTTGATACATAATCCCAAAATACTAATAATGGATGAGCCTACAACAGGACTGGACCCATACACAAGAGAAAGCCTATGGAAATTTATTGAGTATCTAAGAGAGCAGCAAAACACAACAATTTTTTTGACAACACATTATATGGAGGAGGCCTCACAGGCTGATCGGATAATAATGATTGACAAGGGTGAAATAATAGAAAATGACAGCCCCACGAACCTAAAAATTAAATACAGCAGAGATGTATTAAAAGTATACCCTAGAAAAAAATCTGAAATACGAGATTATTTTATGGATAAAGAAATAGAATTTAAAGAAGAAACAGAGTACTTTAATATACATATTAAAAACCACATACAGGCTGTAGAAATACTTGAAAATTTGAAAAACAAAATAGGTGGATTTGAAATGATTAAGGGAAATATGGATCAGGTGTTTTTAGCACTGACAACAGAAGAAGGCAAAGGAGAGAATGATGGCTGAGATAAAATCTATGATAAATAGAAATATAAAAAAATATTTTCGTGATAGGGGAGCGTTGTTCTTTTCTCTGCTAAGTGTTTTTATTGTTACTGCACTATATCTTTTCTTTTTGGCTAAGATGCAGGTAGACTATGTAAAAGATGCAATTGGCAATATAGAGGGAATAGAGAGCATGATTAATTCATGGATAATTGGTGGATTAGTTTGTATTCCAGCAGTAAGTGTACCACTTATAATACTATGTTTTCGAGTTGATGATGTTGTGGCAGGCACAGAATATGATTTAAACGTGACCCCTGCAAAAAGAATAAATATTATGATGGGATATATATTTTCTGCGGTCATAGTTGGATTTGTTGTTTCTATTGTCTGCCTTACTATAGGAGAAATATTTATTGTGGCAAAGGGAGGAACGCTACTTAGCCTAATAGATATTACGAAAACGATATCAATGCTTTTATTAATTAATATATGCTTTTCAGGTCTAGAATTTTTCTTTGTGCTTCTGATGAGAACCAATTCATCTATTAATGTTGCAAATAGCATATTAAATATTCTACTGGGATTTTTGCTGGGGCTTTATGTGCCTGTAGGCATGCTCGGCGGTGGAGCGGAAACCGTGATTAAGTCATTTCCGCTGTTGCAAGGGGCATCAGTTATAAGAAGAATAATGGTAAGTGATATTATAAACGATGTGTTTTTCAACGCACCTCAGGAAGCAATATTGAATATAAGATCTGTATATGGAATTGATATAGTTTTTGGAGAAAAAATATTAAGTACATCGTTTATAATTGCTATACTTGCAGTATTTGGTATAATGTTCTATATAGCTTCGTTTGCAATTATGAAGTATAGAAAGGATAAATAGATATTACTATATTTATATAGGTATGTAGGTGATGTTTTGAAGGCGAAATTATTAGTCAGTGAAAAAAACAAAGAAAAAATATTAAATATTCTTTCAAGTAATAATATTATAATAGATGAAACTGCCAATATACTGATTGCAGAGGATAAATATTGTAATTGTGATGACGGAGATATAAAGATTATATTTTCCGATGATAAATTAGAAGAATTCAGTAATTTTACTAGGTTGTTGAGCTATGATATTGTATCAGATGGCATGATATTAGGAATGGGCAATAGCTCGTTTGTGCCCATAGAAATAAAGGATATATCATACTTTAATGCTGTAAATAATGAAATATTTGCAAATCTGGAAAACGGCAAACAATACACTGTTAAAAAGAAACTCTATCAGCTCGAAGAGGAATTTTATTCAGCAGGATTTTTTAGGATAAATAAATCTGAGCTTGTAAATATGAAAAAGATAACGTTAATTTCCCCAATGTTTAAGGGCAAGCTTATAATAAAATTAGCAGGATACAAAGAATATTTTGACATATCTAAAGGATATACTAGAGCGTTCAAGGAAAGGCTGGGATTTTAATATGGTATTTACGAAAGAGGGATTGATTCGCCTATTAATTACAATAGTAATATCAATATTTATATGTTTCTTTGTATGGCTTGTATTTTCCGCTGATTTTCTATCTTTAGATATGATATTAAAGAGCGTTTTGCTTGGCAGCATTATATGGCTGACTGCAGAAATCAGCATGGAAATAGTAGGCAGAATATGGCCTCACAACATAATCCCCAGTTATATTTTGCTCTGTTCAATCATTATTCTGGGTACAACTATGGGGTTATTGTTTTTTGAGATTGACAATTTGGGCGTTATTATTCTAGCAGACTTTATTGCTGTTACCTCAGGTCTTGCCATAGCTATTTTAAACAGAAGAAAATATATGAAAAAGCTAAATAGGCAGCTAGCAGAATTCAAGGATAACTAACACTTAAGGATACTCTGTATTTTTGACAGGCCTTGTTCTATATTTTCATCAGATGCATTGCCAAATCCAAAGAGCAGGCAATTATTATATTCAGTATTATTTATGTAGTGGTCTTTAGCAGGTTTAATTAATATACCTGCTTTTTCTATATCATTTAGTATCTCATCTGTAATATATATATTATTAAATTTCACCATCAGATGGATGCCGCCCGAGTGACCATAGATATTTATAGTGCTGCCAAAACGAGATTCAAGTTGATTTATCAAAAATTCACATTTCTTATTATAATATTTGCGTGATATCTCCACGTGCCTATCTAAAAGACCTGTTTCAATAAACTTGGCGAGGGTTATCTGCTCCAAAATAGGCGAGTGCAAATCGCCGATGTATTTTGCACGCATTATATCATCTATTAGCTTATCAGGAAGTATTATGTACCCTAGCCGTAGGGCAGGGAAGAGCATTTTGGTGAATGTACCCAGATATATGATGCTTTGGGGTGCCAGGCTGTGCATAGATGCGATTGGGTATCCAGCATAGCGGAATTCGCTGTCGTAGTCATCCTCCACTATGTAGCTTCCGTGCCCCTTGGCATAGTTCACTAGCTGGATTCGTCTGTTTATTGGCAGTATAGCACCTGTTGGGAACTGATGCGATGGCGTGGTGAAGATGAGAGAAGGATTTATTTTAGCATACTTTTCCTGTGTCAGCTTCTCTGTCTGCATTCCGCTTTCATCTACAGCAATTGTGTTTATATCCATGCCATAATAGTCTAATATCTGCGTGATGCCATAGCTGATAGGATCCTCCGTGAGTATTGATTTATTTATTTTTGAAAAATGCTTTACCAGCAGGTTGAATCCCTGTGCTGCACCGCTGGTTATTAATATGTTTTCTGGGCTGGTTTTCACTCCGCGAACTCTATACAGATACTTTGTAAGCTGAAGCCTCAGCTCGTAGCATCCCCTAGGCTCATAGTAGTCCAGTTGATTGATAGGCAAATCCATGCAAATCTGCCTATATAGCTTGCCCCACTTTTCCTTTGGGAAAATGGAGAAATTCGGTATTCCGGTTCTGAAATCTATTTGGTTTTTCTGTGGTTCATGCTGCAGACCGATGATTTTGTCCTTTGCATCGGGCATTTTGATTTGCGGCAGGTCGTGCTGCACTCCTCCCGAAACGAACACGCCGGATCTGTCCTTTGTATAAAGATATCCTTCTGCAATCAGCTGATTGTATGCATCTAGTGCAACATTGCGAGATATTTTTAGTTGGGCGGATAATTTTCTGGAAGATACAATTTTCTCATCCGCATGCAGTATGCCGCTAAGTATTCGCAGCTTAATCTCATTATAGAGCTGCTTTGTAATCGGCTCTTTGCTTTTTCTATTTAAATCTATATGCATATTTTCTCCTTATATCTGGCACTATCTAAAAATCAAATATCTGGAGCTTTAAAAACCAGATGAAACAACTATAATTATACACTAAGGAGAGAAACAAATGAAGAACAAAAAATCTATTGGCTATTTTCAGCTGTCCATGGGCATGATACTGGCAGGCTCATCTGTGGTGGTTGGGAAAATGCTGAACAGCTACCCAATATTTTTCGTTGTGGATATAAGCCTATTTGTGGCTTTTATGTCCATTTGGTCTATTGCCAGAATGGTGGAGGGAAAAATAAAAATAAGCGATGTGGAAAAGAGTGACTGGAAGTATATACTGTTCCAAAGCCTCGCAGGCATAGTATTTTTCAGGCTCTTTATGATGCTGGGCGTGAAATACACATCAGCTGTCAAATCCGGAATAGTTCTGAGTACTACACCTGCTGTTTTGGCTGTGCTGGCATGGATATTCTTGAAAGAAAAGATGACAAAGATAATGGTACTGGGTGTGGCAGTATGCGTGTCTGGAATACTTTTGATAAACATTAGCAAAGGAAGCGTAGGAGCCACGGAGGGCAAGGAAGTGCTGGGAATGTTTTTTATGTTTCTCAGCGTTGTAAGCGAGGCGATGTTTACAATATTCAGAAAAAAA
The DNA here is from genome assembly GCA_040883315.1 of Eubacteriales bacterium. Classification (GTDB taxonomy): domain Bacteria; phylum Bacillota; class Clostridia; order Christensenellales; family UMGS416; genus JAFGUF01. The sequence goes on along the minus strand of JBFLKU010000013.1, from coordinate 23,327 downwards.
CAAAGCGTAAATGAAAAGCCCCTGACATCTACATTCTATGTAATGTTTATTGCGTTTGTTTTGCTTTTGCCACTGGGTATATACGAATATATTAATATGGACAAACACCTACTTTCTATAAACCTTGCATTGCCGCTGCTTTATTATGGCGTATTTGCATCTTCGCTGGCATATGTATGCTGGTTCAGCGGGCTGGCGAAGGTGGCCGCAAACAAAGCGGCGGGCTTTACAGGGCTGATGCCTGTGGCATCTGTGGTGCTGGCGTGCGTAGTGCTGGGCGAGAGCATTAAGCCCATATACATAGTGGGCATGGTGCTGATATTTGCAGGCATTCGGCTGATAACCGGCAGGCAGAAAGACAGCCGCAGTATATAAATTGACAATGTCGCTATGCTAGTGCTATACTTTGGAAATTAACATAGGTAAAGGTGGCATAATGACAGAAAAGCAAAGACGCATTTTAATGACCGTTCTAGGTGTATTGACAGCTGGGTTCAGCGTGGGAATATTTAATTTCTCAACTTTTGGAATGGATCCATTTCAGGTGCTGGCACATGGCATATGGGAACACCTGAAAATAGGATTTGGAACATTTTATTTGCTGCTGAATCTATTGATGCTGGTAGGAGTATTTTTCGTCGACAAAACCAAAATAGGACTTGGCACATTAATAAACATATTTTTGCTGGGCTATGTAGTGCAGTTTTCATCTTGGCTTTTTGCCACGCTGATTCCTGACCCTACATTAATAGTCAGAATTTTCGCACTTTTAATAGGAATAATTATAATAAGTTTTGGCTCTGCCCTGTATTTTACTGGGGACTTGGGCGTGTCTACATATGATGCAGTAGCCCTTCTGATGGCTGAAAAGGGCATCGCAAAATTTCAATACTGCCGCATAGGCACAGATGTAGTGTGCACAATCACCGGATTTTTGCTGGGTGCAACTGTAGGCATCGGCACAGTGGTCACGGCATTTTTCATGGGTCCTATAATTGCATTTTTTAATAAAAAGGTGGCAATACCATTTAGATACGGCAAGGGATACGTGCCGGAAGAAAAGACTGCTGAGTAATTTTTATAATATTGATAATGCAGAGAATGTATTTAGATTAATTACAGTTAGAGAGAAAACACAAAAACATGAGCACAAAAATAATTATCTACACAATACTAGCAATAAATATAATAACATTTTTTATATATGGCATAGACAAAGCCAAAGCCATAAAAAACAGGTGGAGAATCCCTGAAAAAGCATTGCTGATATGGTCGCTTTTTGCGCCTTGGGGAGCATATGCTGGAATGAAGGCGTGGCACCACAAGACAAACAAAAAGAAATTCTCCATTACAGTTCCGTTTTTTATGGTGCTGCATATTGCATTGTACATTCTGTATGTATACTATTATAGATAGAAAAACCGTGATTTACTGGTAAAAATATCATATTATATGGTAGAATAGTATTCAAAACAGTACTAGGAAACGATATGAAAAACAAAAACGAAATAAAAAAAATAGAGATATATGACGGCGCCAGCGTATTCTACGGTGCAAACCAATATTGGTTTAAAAAGAAGCTGAGTGCCATATCCGGCTGCGGGCCTACCACGGCATCTGTTGCAATGGCGTATCTAGCCGCCACCAGCCAGAGTGCACGGCAGCTATACCCCTATGAACTGCCGTTTAATAAAGATGAGTTTTTGGAATTCATGGAGGATGTGCGCCTGAGCATAAAGCCCAAATTTGGGCCTATGACAGACCCTGATGATTTCTGCCGCAAATGCGTGGACTATGCCAAGGGAAAAACGGTGGATATATCCTATGAGATAATGGATAAATCTCAAACTACTGATGAAGTATTTGATAAAATAACCCAATTGATTGACGAGGGCATTCTGCCTGCACTTCTTATTCTGCGAAACCCACACAAGGAAATAGACGAATACACATGGCACTGGATGACTATCACAGGCTATATTCGTGATAAAAAGGAATTGATTATTGCTACATACGGTACAAGAGTGAAGATGGACTTTACAAAGGCGTGGAATAATAATAAGCCTTATGTGACGGATGTTGTTTGGTTTGTACAAGAAAATTATTCTAGTAAAAAACTTAATATGATTTAATAATGTGGTGAAGAAATGATTATAAGTGTACCTAAAAGCACTAGTGTAGATATTTTGAAATTAAGAGAAATTTTCAATGATACAAAGTTTCATTTGCCCAAAGAGTGGTACAGTACGGATTTCTCAAAAACGCTAGATAATTTATATGACTACTATATTGATATATTGAAAAAAAACAATGTGAACCTTGAGTATTTGGCAGAAATAAGAAAAATATGTAGCTCAATTGTTATATGTATTAAAGAATACCATAATGGATTTCCCCATATTGCATATGAGAAATTCAGTAATATTATAAGCGCTTTATTTAAAGTACCATTAGGAGTTTACAATGAAAGTAAGTCTGATAAAGGTTTTCGATTTGACAAAGAGCGATTGGTGCTTTATCGGGCAAGAAATTTATCAAAATCAAATCTTGATATTACAAGGGAAATAATATTTCATGTTCCATTTAAAATGAGGCACAAAGTATCCACAACTAGATATAGTATATCCGGTCATCCTAGCTTATATCTTGGTACATCACTAGAACTAAGTATGCAAGAGTCGGGTGCTAATTTTACAGACGAAGGAACGGTAGTATCTAGATTTAAAATAAATAGTATTTTTAATTATGCGGACGATATTGTTATTGATGTACTGGAGCTTGCAATAAAACCTGAAGACTTTTTATTGAAGAAAAAAACAGATAGTGAAGAAGGTAGACTTTCACATATTAATTTATCTATAGAAGAACTTGGAGGAAGATATTTATTTTGGTATCCAATCATTGCTGCGTGTTCTTATGTAAGGAGATTTAAAAAAGATCCATTTGCATCAGAATATATAATTCCTCAATTGCTAATGCAATGGGTACATGATAAATATAAAAAAAACAAATCATTGCTTGGTATAAGATATTTTTCTGCAGCGACAGTTCATAAATCAAACTTAGGATACAATTATGTTTTTCCAACGAGCAATAAGATGTTATCTGAAGAAAAACAATATTGTAAAAAGCTAGCAATGTCATTTGAACTTACGAAGCCAATTTATACAAATAAATTTAAAAATATAAAAGAATGTGAAGAGTTTTTAAATAATGATAAAGACTTAAAACTCATATATTGAAATAATAAATCATTTATTTGTCTTTACTGAAAAGTAATCTTATAAGCATATTCCAGCTTTCTATAATAGTCTAGTTCAATCAAATCAGTAGGCTTCACAGAGCAGTCCTTTGCATCAAAATATTCCAGCCCTGCATGCTTCAGCATGGTGTATACAAACTGTGAGCAGAACATAATATTTGGCTTATGGGAGTATTTCAATATTACACCCATCATGTTGTATGCGCTGCCTTGCTCGTTTATCTCCTTCACCTTTTCTATCATTTTTTGCTTTTGCTCCAAAGTTGCCTTTAGCCTATAGACTATGATAGATGCACTTTCCTTTTGATTAAAATATTCTATCAGCTCGTGGTTGAGACCGGGGGGATACACGTTTGCTCCGCCGTTGTAGCTGATGATTGTCTCCAGCTCGCTGTCAAAAGATAGTGAGGCATGGTTGAATTGCTTTCTGGTGAATACGGATATAATATCGCTAGCTGGGCTGCCGGTATTTGAAATGACTATATAAATATAGGGGTCTTCAAGGCTCTTGTATGCCATGTCAAAATAGCTGTCTGATAGAGAATTCTGATTTATATATTTTCTCGAGCTATGGTTTGGAAACTCCTTGGCTATTTTTTTTATGTTTGAATATGTTATGTTGTTTTTCACTCCGCTTATTCCGCTCTTTATAGTGTCAAATTTTCTCTTTGCCAGCAAGATGTCGTGGAAGCTAACGGTTTTTACTTCGTTGAATTTAGGCAGATAGAAATGGACGTATTTATTCATCGTCACAAATCTTTCAATGTAAAAAGGAATGAATATAAGAGCTATTCCAATAAGCTTTGCAATAATACTGCTGATTTTTCCGATATTATCAGAGAAGATTACCATTTTGCAGAAAGTCAGCTGAAAGATTAGTATTAATACATATGTACCTAAAAGGGTAGCTTTCCATCTTTTTTTGGATTGAATTCTAAATGCTCTTTGCAGCAAGATAGATACGGTAACCAGATATGATAAATTGAAGAGCAGCATATCGCCATAGAACAGAAGAGTAACGCTTAGCACTATAACTAGAATATGTAATATTATTTTGTTTTGTCTAAGCTCGCTCATTTGGCATCCTGCTTTTTTAAATTATCTGTAGTTGTTTTTATAATATAAAATTCCTATGTATAATACCACTTTGCATACTAAATGTCTATAGATGGGAGAGTATGGGAAATTTGAACTTCTATATTTTCGCTGGATGCACCGCTATTTGTCCATTCCACTTCGCTAGAAATGAACTATCGCTGCCTCAGTTTTAGTACAAATTAAAAGGCGACTTCCTGAAAGTGCACCGCTACTTGTTGATTTTTTGCTTCGCAAAACCGCATTACTTTGTATGCTAATCAACTATCGCTGGGCTTCGCGCATTAACAAAAAATAAGGGATGTTTTCCAAGAAAACATCCCTTTGGTGACTCGTCGGGGATTCGAACCCCGGACACCCGGATTAAAAGTCCGGTGCTCTACCTACTGAGCTAACGAATCATACCCCGTCAATTTCAGACTACGATATTGTAATATATTATAGCGGTCTTGTCAACAATTTTTTAGAAAAACTCATGTATTTTTCCCGTACGATTGCCGCAGATAATTATAGCACATTAATAGCCATTTTAGTTGGTTTTTCTTCAAATTTATTAAGGTATTTTTAATAAACTTGTGTTTATTATATATATTTCTTATGTTTTGTTATTATATGTATTATTTTAGCGAAAAATAGCAGCAACTTAGTTTTATATGCGCTAAATATGCTGATAGAATACTTATATATAATTAGGAGGAGGTTATTATGGAATCAAAAAAGAAACTATACATAGGGGTACATATTGCTGGTTTTTTCCTAGCTGCATTTTTTATCTATGTGGCGAACAACGTTTATCATTCGCATCCCAATAAGTTTTTGGCTATGTTTTTTCCGATAAACTACAGCCTATGGGAGCAGGCAAAGCTTTATTTTCTGCCAACAACCTTGGTGGCACTTATTGAATTTTTGATAATAGGCAAATACTATAAGAACTTTATGGTGGCACACAATATTATGACGTTTTTCATTCCGCTGATTATGATAGGCACATATTCGCTTGTGGCTCTTTTATTTCCCAAGCTAGCCGAGCTAACATATACGGGAATGGTTACAGGAATGGTAGTTTTGCTGATAGGCTGGGTGCTTACATACATAATATGCAGCTCCAGAAAAAGACTTTTTGTTTACACCAGAAAATCAATCCTGCTGCTGGTTATCCTGCAGATTCTATTTATCATCTTCACTTTTGTTCAGCCAAAGTGGGAGTATTTGTTTTTCTGCCCGGTATACAAACTCTACGGATTGCCGTTTTAGTTAAGCTTTATTATGATTTAAAAAAGCAGACTGAATTTGTTCAGCCTGCTTTTTGTTTGTTAATTAATTTTTATCTTTTCTTCTTGCCTAGTTTCATCTTTATGTCGCCTTTGTATCTGGCGTACTGAACAGAGAGAACATGACCAAGTCCGTTGCAGTAGCTGCATTCTTCGCCGTCTACCTTGGAGTTGCCATTGCATCTTGGGCACACAATCAGCTGCTTGGGGTTGACGCAGGTGGCACATACTACCTTGCCTACTCCAGAGCAGTATAGGCATTCTTCCTCTATAGAGCCATAGTATGTTTTGCCTGTTCCGTCGCAGGTAGGGCATTCCACTTCTTCCTCGCCGTGGCAGTCCGGGCAAAGGGCAGGTGCTGCCTTTGGTGCAGGAACAATTGGTGATTTAGGTGCTGAGCTTCCGGCACGCTGCAGCAGATATTTTGTCAGGAAGAATATGCCGGCAAGTACCGCGGCTAGTATTACGATCAATATCATCTGCGGGCTGAAGAATTCGGATAATTTTTTGAATGTCAATCCCGAACTTGTATCCAAAGTGACAGGAAGACTTTCTGCATATAGTTTGGAATCAAGTATATTGCCGTTATCATCTTTTTCATCCACGAAAAATTGAAGCACGAATTTATATTCAGCTCTGTCCCAGCCCTGCGATGGAATGTAGTACATTCCTAGCTCGTGCTTTTTAACCTCTAGCTTCTCGTATAAGAATATATCTTTCTGCTCAAGCAGTTCATCATCTTTATATACTATCAGCGATACACGGGCGTCCTCTAGCTCCCTATATATGTTGTGGAGAATAAACCTGAGGTTGGCAGTTGCCAGCTCGTTTTCTGTTCCTTCCACAAATACAGGATGCGCTGTGAATGAATATAGCTGAACAGTCTGTGCCACCAGTGTTTTGCTGTACTGCTCATCGGCAGCCACTGTGAAGTTATGCTTTACCAGCTGATAATCATTCCAAAATGCCAGCACTTCGTATTCGCCGGGAATTACTCTTTCCACCAAATGACCACGATCAGAATAGGCTAGGGGAGCTCTGGAACCATCCGGGTCTATCTGATAAAGGTTCATTATGGCTTTTATAGGCTCGCCTACTTCATCAACCACATCAATATCCAAATCTGCGGCTTCACCTAGAACAGTCAGCTTGGTTTTCAGAGCGAATTCTGAGCCTATGTTTATTCGTCCTTCTTCTATGTCTTCAATTAATTTTGCCTTTACCCATATGTCATATGTTCCCGGCAAAGTGTCCTCTGCTACGATTAGAACAACTGGTACATCTACTCGGGAATTTGCGGCAACAGTCACTACCTCTTGGTCTATAGGGATGGTGACGCCTTCGGGGGTATCGGTGTATATTTTAAGCTGCACACTATGATTATAGTTGTTTATAAACACAACATTAACCTGCGGTGTATCCACTCTTTCGCCTTGCACTACTTTATACTTATATGAAGAAAATGAGCCTGTTACGCCAACTCCTTCTTTTGCATAGGCTGTGGCAGGCAATAGAAAAAGTGCCATTGCAGCTATCAGAAATATTGAAATTGATTTTAATTTAGATATAATCTTCATTACTTACCTCATACTTTGCTATCCATTTTATATTATTTATTTTTTAAGAAATTCACATGCCATTTCTGCAGCGCTGGCTGCATCTGCAGTATAGCCATCTGCGCCTATTTCATCTGCATATTCCTGTGTGATAGGAGCTCCGCCAATCATTATTTTCACTTTATCTCTGATTCCTGCGGCTTCTATGGCATCTATTGTCACTTTCATTTCCTGCATTGTGGTGGTTAGTAGGGCAGACATAGCCACAATTTGTGCTCCGTCATTATTTACTGCACTAATGAATTTATCCGGTGTCACATTTGTGCCCAAATCAATTATTTTTATCCCTGCACCTTCCATCATCATAGCAACCAGGTTTTTGCCGATGTCATGCATGTCACCTTTCACTGTGCCTATTGCTACCACTCCGAGAGGATCCACAGCCTGTGCTGTGAGAATTGGATTTAGAATATCCAGCCCTGCATACATTGCTCTGGCGGCAATCAATACCTGCGGTACATACATTTTGCCGGACTTAAATAGAACACCTACAGTGTTCATTCCGGCTATAAGGCCTTCATTCAGTATTGCCTCTGCAGATATATCATCTGCCAGTGCTTCATTCACCAGCTTGGACACATCAGGTGCACGGCCTGTTTTCAGTGCTTCGGCTATGTTTTCAAGTATACTCATCTATTTAATGCTCCACTCTTATTAGGCTGTCAATGTCAACAATTGCATTGGTGTCTTTCATCTCCTGCAGCGCGTGCTTTATGTCTTTTTCGCGTGCAGTATGTGTGATAAATATAATAGGAACTTCCACATGACCTTTTGACTTTTGCACAAGAGATTCAAGAGAAATATTGTGCTTTGCAAATATTGCAGCTACGCTTGCCAAAACGCCGGGTTTATCTGGAACAGTCAGCCGCACGTAGTATTCGCCCAGCCAGTTGTCTACGAAGTTTATTTTGTCACTTGCATTTTCTGTGTTTTCAAAAGTAGTGTATTTATGCTTTTCTGTTTGGCTTGCCACAACCATATCGGATATTATTGCGCTTGCTGTGGGGCTGGCACCTGCACCTTTGCCATATAGCATCAGTTTGCCTACAGCATTGCCCTCTATAAACACCGCATTGTATGCATCTCGTACAGATGCCAGAGGATGTCTCTCCGGTATAAAGGCAGGGTGCACACGCACTTCTATGTCTTTTCCTTTTCGCTTGCCTATAGCCAATAGCTTTATTGTATAGCCAAATTCTTTGCCATATATTATATCATCTACTTTAATTCCCGATATTCCCTCGCAGTAAATCTCTGAAACTGGGATTTTGCAGTGAAAAGCAAGGGATGACAAAATAGAGAGCTTGTATTTTGCGTCGTATCCTTCAATGTCGCTGGTTGGGTCTGGCTCAGCCAGTCCTTTGTCCTGTGCATCCTTCAATACCTCTTCAAAGGACAGTCCTTCCTCGGACATTTTAGTAAGAATATAATTTGTAGTGCCGTTTATTATTGCACAAATTTTTTCTATTTTGTTTGATTGCAGCGAGTCAATAAATGTCTTTATTACTGGGATTCCGCCGCCAACGCTTGCTTCATAATAAAGCCCGGATTTTCCTTCCTTTGCGCATGCTTCCAAAAGAGGCCAGTGCTGCGAAATCATATCCTTGTTTGCAGACACTACGGAAACACCTTTTTTCAAAAGCTGGGTGACATAGGATAGGGTAGGCTCTACGCTTCCCATCAGCTCCACAGCCAAAGTGATGCTGTCGTCATTTAAAATATCATTGAAATCAGATGTCAATATTTCTTGAGGAATGCTTTGATCTCTAGCTTTGTCCAGTGAGCGAACCATTATTTTGGATATGTTAAATTCTACATCATCTCTATGCTGAATAATGTTTTTGTTTTCTAATAATGTCTTATAAACGCCTGTTCCTACGTTTCCAATGCCGAGCATTGCTACATTAACTTTCATTTCTGTCCCCTTAGCACACTTATTTAGAATTCTTTTGGTATAGTATCTTTAAGCCTTTCAAGGCTAGTCTCGCATCGATTTTGTTTATGGTTTTGCTGGCAGGTCCTATCAATGTGGACATTCCGCCTGTTGCAACTACTGTAACATCGCCTTCAATTTCTTTTTTCATATTATTTACTATATTGTCTACAGCGCCGCTGAATCCGTTTATAATTCCGGACTGCATGTTTTCAACTGTAGATTTGCCTATAGCAACGCCCGGATCTACAAATTCTATTTTTGGCAGTCTTGCTGCGCTTTCTACCAATGCATCTGTAGATGGCTTTATGCCGGGCATTATAGCACCACCTATAAAGTTGCCGTTTTTATCTACTGCATTAAATGTAGTTGCTGTTCCGAAATCCACAACGATTACAGGGCAGCCATACATTTCCTTGGCAGCTACTGAGGTGACTATTCTGTCTGCACCCACCTGCCATGAGTTTTCGTAGAAAATATCCATGCCTGTTTTCACGCCAGGACCTATTATTATGGGCTTAACGTCCAAGAAAGTCCTGAGCATATGCTCAATAGTATAGTTGATAGAAGGGACTACAGAGGACACAATGGCCCCTGTAATCTTTTCTTTATCAATATTTGAATAGTTAAATACGTTAATCAATAGAAGACCGTATTCATCAGATGTTTTTCTAGTGTCTGTTTTAAATCTGGCATATTGCAGCAGCTCGTCGCCATCGTATATGCCTACTTTTATGTTTGAGTTTCCGATATCAAATGTCGCTATCATCTACTGTTCCTTTTCTTTTTTTATTTGAGGTTATAGCTAATGGAACACATACTAGTGGTACTATTATCATAGCGGCAATAGCTTCCGGTATACCATTTGAAATTACTATAGCACCTAATACTTTTAAAAGAGTATCAGTGGTTGCTTCAAAAGCCAATGCTACTTGCTCTATTTCCGGCAAAAACAGCATATACATGAATCCTAAAAAGAAAAAAGTATTGGTGAGTGAGCCAACTAATGCTGTAACAACATAAGTTGATTTATTTACAACACCTTTTCTTGATTTTTGCAATAGAGAATGAGTAAGGTATGCTGTCACAGGTATTATTAATCTTGGAATGAAGATAATAATTATTGTGCGAAGAGGACCCAAGTTATATAGATATGCTCCCAGTGGAGAAAGGCCAGCAGGTATTTGTAGTATGCTTGTCAGTCCAAAAATCAATGCTAACACTAAGCCAGCGCCGAAACCTTCTGCTACAACTCCTATTATTACTGGAATATGTAATAATGTTATTGCGAAGGTAGGCGTGATATGAATGTAGCCGATTGGAGTAAACCCGAGTATAAATGTAATTGCTGTTAGTAGAGAGAGGGTAACCAGTTTTCTGGTTTTGCTAGATGTGTTTGTGTTTGTCATTTTTACCTCCGTTCAAGCTCCCACTGGGATACTTGACATCAAAATTTTGTTGTATTTTTGTTCGGCTCATAAAGATGCCGACGTTATAATTTAAGATTATAGCATATAATATATTAATTGAAAAGTATAGAGAAGAGTACGCTTTTGAAATAAAAAAAGCGAAGATAAATCTTCGCTTTAATATTTGTAGTGTTTATGCAAATCTTTCAGATAGCTGATTAAATTTTTCGTATGTCATCAAAGCGTCCTCTTTGATGTTTTTCAGCTTGATTACATATGTCCATCTGCCGTATGGATACGCTTCGGAAATCATTGCCAAGTTTATTATGTATGATTTGTGACATCTGTAGAATAGCTCTTCGTTCAGTCGCTTTTGCAGCTCTCCCAGCGGCTCGTTTGTCACGATACGTTGGTTAGAGGTATAGATTACTGTGTTTCTTTCCTCTCTCTGAACCAGATGTATATCTGCCATGTCGACAAAAACCATGCATTCTTTGTCTTTTATCATTATTTTGTTAAGCTCTTTGCAGAACATACCGCTTGGCTTCACAGCCTCGCTGTTTTTGGTCTCAACTTGATAAACACTTTCTTTTACCTTGTCCAGTGTGCTCATCACTCTGTCCATGTCAAATGGCTTAACTAGATAGTCAAAGGCATATATTTTGAACGCCTCAAGTGCGTATTTGTCGTGGGCTGTAGCAAAGACGATTCTGCATCTGGGATCAACATCTGCTATTTCTTTTGCAGCAGATAAACCATCCATCACATCCATTTCGACATCCATGAATATCACATCCGGTTTATGCTTTTCGTGCAGTTCCAGTGCCTCTTTGCCGTTCTGTGCCTCACCGACTATTTCAAATCCGCCTGACTTTTCTAAAAACTTCTTTATTATAAGTCTCATGCCTTGTTCGTCGTCTGCTAATAAAACCTTTATCATATTGCCTAGCTACCTTTTTGGTCTTTCTAATATCTGTGCCATCACTACGCCCTGAATAATGGGATTGTCTGAAAAACGCAAAGTCTGTATTGGTTTACCAGTGCTAGCATTTTTAGAGTATGCAATCTCCATGTCGTAGTGCTCGTCGCATCCCTCGCCTGCAAATCCGCTTTTCATTGAGCTTTCGGTAACAGCTTTTTTATTCTTGCTGAATTTTAGAGTGCTGTGCATCTGTGAGAGACCTTCAACTTTGGTACCCTCCATTCGGGTTCCCTCCACCTGAGTACCTTCCATTTGAAAGCCTTCAACTTGAAAACCTTCCACTTTTGTGCCCTCTAGCGAGCTTTGGTTGCTCGGTAATCTAGTTGGCTGGCTTTGGATGCTTCTTGTGTTGGCGTTTACATCAAGTGACTGCTTTGCCTGATCTATAGCGGCTGTTTTGATTTCGCTTATTTGATTCATCACCTGATTTAGCTGAGACTGCAAGGTAGTTTTTTTTGGTGTAGATTGGACATCTTTATATTGCTGATTTTGTTGCTGCTTTTTGGATTTATTTTGAGCTCTAGCAATTATGGATACAACAACAATAATAAGCCATATTAGTCCGCCTAGATTTTCCACCAACTCACCTCTTTTCATATATATGCAGACCACAATACACATTGCAGTCTACATATTATTTGTAATTATTTGTTATTAGTCTTCGTTCTTGTTTTTGCTTTTTCCTTCTTTGCCAATATCAGAGATTGAGCTTCTCATTTTTGTATCGGCTTTAACATTTTGCATGTTGTAATAGTCCATTACACCAAGATTGCCTGCTCTGAAAGCGTCTGCCATAGCTTTTGGTACTTCTGCCTCTGCCTCTACCACTCTTGCTCTCATTTCTTGCTCCAAGGCTACCATTTCTTGCTCTTGTGCAACAGCCATTGCGCGGCGTTCTTCTGCCTTTGCTCTTGCTATTTTCAGGTCTGCTTCTGCTTGATCCATTTGCAGCTGTGCACCGATATTTCTTCCTACGTCTACATCTGCTATATCAATAGATAGAATTTCAAATGCTGTACCTGCATCCAATCCTTTGTTTAGAACTGTTTGTGAAATGGAATCTGGGTTTTCCAGCACTTCGTTGTGTGATGCTGCTGAACCAACAGTTGTTACGATGCCTTCGCCTACACGTGCAATGATTGTTTCCTCGCCTGCACCACCAACTAGTCTGTCGATGTTTGCACGTACTGTTACTCTGGCTTTCGCTCTTAACTCAATACCGTTTTTAGCGATAGCTGCTACTATAGGTGTTTCAATGATTTTTGGTTGAACACTCATTTTAACAGCTGTTAAAACGTCACGTCCTGCCAAGTCGATAGCGCATGCTCTTTCAAAGCCTAGCTCTATTCCTGCTCTTTGTGATGCTATTAGTGCATGCACCACTCTGTCTACATTACCACCTGCCAGCAAGTGACCTTCTAGTTTATCAATGGATAATTCTAGTCCTGCTTTTGTTGCCATAATCATTGGTCTGATTATTCTAGCTGGTGAAACTTTACGCAGTCTCATACCGATTAGCTGAATAAGACCGACCTTTACTCCTGATGCAGCTGCTGATATCCATAGCCCAACAGGAATGAATGAAAATAGAATAGCTATAGCTACAAAAATTAGTATAATTATTAAAATTACAAATCCTACGCCTGCTCCCATTTGTGTTACCTTCTTTCTTGATTAGTTATTTTTTATTTTTGTAAAGAAACCACAATTCTGCGTCCCTCTACCTTAATGATTTTTACAACGCTTCCTTTGTCAATGAAGTCTCCCTCTGTCACAACGTCAAGTCTTACACCATCAAAATCACATGTGCCTGCAGGGCGAAGTGCGGATACTGCATTGCCGACTTTTCCTATAAACACTTTCATGTCGTTTGTGCTGATGTATCCTTTTTCTGAAGTTTCACTTTCTTTGTGTATGATAGGGGACTTGTAGAGTAATCCTTTTGATTTTGTTGCAGACCGTATTACAATTATCAAAACAATTGTAAGAATAGCTAGCATTATCAAGAAAATCAAAAGACCTTGGAAAAAAGAGTCTGCAGTAAAGACTATTCCAAGCAATAGTAATATTATACCACTAATACCCGGAACTGCAAAACCAGGTGTAAACATCTCAATAATTATTAATATTGTGCCCACTAAGAGGCAAACTGCCGCAATCCAACCAATATTTCCGGCAAAATCTAAGATTTCATTTATAACTTCCATATTAATTACCTCCAGTAATTATTTCATATGTTGATATAATACTATATATTATGTTCTTTATTATAAAAAGCGAATACAATATACAAATATCATACTCAAATGTCACTTGTTATGTTTTTGTGAGATGCAGGAATGTATCCGTAAAATCTGGTTACATTTTCTCCTGTATCTATATTTATGTGCCCATCGTACTTGTCCATAGTCTCTTTAACTATATATAGCCCCATTCCTGTGCCTTTTTCGCCCTTCGTGGTGAAGCCAGGTTCAAATATCTTTTCCAGTGTTTCCTCTGGGATATTGCCTGAGTTTTCTATTGCGAAATATAGATTATTAATATCTTCACGCAGAGTCACATGAACAGAACCGCCGTTTTCTGATGCTGCATATATTGCATTGTCTAGAAGATTTGAAAATATTCTGCAAAGCTCCCAATCCGGAATGGGTGCGTTTTTTATTCTGGCTGTAATATGGAATTCCAAATTTATGTTTTGTTCGCTGGCTTTTTGTTTTTTTGCAGCCAGCAATCCGTTGATAGCCGGGTTTGCTGTTTTCAGCAGCTCGCCAACTTGACGTATGTCTTCATATGTAGATGATATGTATTTGGCAGCTTCGTCATATTCCTGCAATTGTACAAGAGAGTGAACCACTTGAAGATGATTTATGAAATCGTGGCGCTGTGCTCTTAATTTTCTGTTCAGCTCGTCTATTCCACTGATTGTCTGCATCATTTCCATCTGCTCAGTTCTGCTTGTCAGCACGCTCCATGAGTTTCTCATCAAAAGAGCATTTCCTAATACTACTACAGGTATGAGGACGAGAACCATAACAAATGTGGATGTAGAATTGCCCATGAAATATAAAACTGCTAGCAAAAATGAAGCTACTATCTGCAGCCAGCTGGCTATCATCACAGAATAGGCAGCTTTTCTAACATTTATTCGCGATTTTATGCCTATTTTTTCAGGTTTGCTAATACTTTTCAACATATAATTCATTTTATCATTACAAATTCATATTAGCAAACTATTTTAAATACAAAGTATTTATTTTGCTTTTCTGATAATTAATCAAAATATTTTTGTATATTACATATATTGTTGATTTTTTGTATAATATATGTAATTATTAGACTATAAAAAGAAGGAGGAGATTTTATGTTGAATCATCCAGAAGTTACGCAGCAGACTTTATCTATGCTTCGCAAGCTTGACAACCTGCATTGGAACTTAGTTGTTATGCTTGCCTTTGTTCTATATGTATATTTTACTGCATTTGAACAAAAAAAATATAATCAATTGGCGGCAGGCTTGGCACTGTATGCAGTTCACTGGTTTGTAGAGATTGTTAATGCTCTTATCCAGCACTTTGCTGGGCATGCACTTTGGACAGCAAGCGGCGGTACGGCATTTGTTATTTTAGTAGGTGTGGGAATAGAGATAAGCTTCATGTTCTCCGTGGCAGGATTAATAATGTCCAAAATGCTGCCGGAAGACAAGAACATGAAAATCCTAGGAATAAACAATAGAATTGTATTTGCTGTGGCGAATGCACTGATAATTTCGCTGATAGAAGTGCCTTTGGCAGCATCACCAATCTTTCAATGGGTATATCCGTGGTGGGGCATGCTGACAGTGTGGATATTAGTATATATTCCGTTTTTCCTAGCAGCATTTTTGTGCTACGATGCAAAGCCTAAAAATAGGAGAATATTTATCGGCTCACTATTCGGTCTGGATATAGTAATGATGATTGTATTTATTGCATTAGGCTGGATATAGTATAGGGCATATAGAAATAGCATTTTAATAACAAATCTCAAAAATATGAATTTTTGGGATTTGTTTTTTTTTATTCATATGATATAATTCAAATATCGTCGAAGTAAAATAATTACAATAATGGTATAAACCGACACGCATCGACAATTATCGACAATAAGCGTTGTGAATATAAATAAAGACAAGAAGTGGAGATTATATGAAGAAAATAAGGGTGATGGTAGCAGAGGACAATACAACATTGCTGGATCAAATGTGCCAGATAATTAATGAAAGCAATTTTGCAGAGGTAGTCTATAGAGCAGAAAATGGAAAAGAGGCAATTGAGGCACTGCAGGCAATGGAGATAGATGTGCTGATTTTAGATTTAATTATGCCGATGATTGATGGCATAGGAGTGCTGGAGTGCATAAACCAAGAGGGAATAGTAGTGCCGGAGATTATGGTGCTGTCTGCTATTGGGCACGAAGACATAGTGAAAAGAGTGATGGCACTGAATGTGCATTACTATATGATTAAGCCTTTTGATTTAAGCTTGATTATGAAAAGGATAAAAAGCTTTGGCTCAGATATAGACGAGAAAAGAAATGTTACATATGTTAACTCGGGGAAAAAAGCCAGCCATAATTTAGACGAGCAGATAACGTCCATTTTTTTATCTATAGGGATACCTGCGCATATAAAAGGATATCAGTTTTTGCGAATTGCTGTGAAAAAGGTGGTGGAAAAGCCGAATTTAATAAACTCCATAACAAAAAGACTATATCCATCTGTAGCGGATGAATTTGAGACAACTGCATCCAAGGTGGAGAGAGCAATTCGACATGCCATTGATGTGGCATGGAATAGAGGCAGAATAGAATATATCAACGAACTGTTTGAATATAATGTATATACTAAAAATTATAAGCCTACAAATGGTGAATTTATTGCGCTGATTGCTGATAAACTGATTATTGATCGCTCCGCATAAACATATTATAGGTGCTCTACATTTATTTATATTATTATGATATAATATTTAAAAATTAGCACAAGGAGAGCAGCATGGCAATAAACGTAGGCAATGACTGGCAGCCGATTTTTGATGAAGAGGTAAAGAAGGAATATTATTCAGAACTTAGGGAAAAGCTAGTGAAAGAATACTCCGCCCAAAAAGTGTTCCCAGATAAAAATGATATTTTTAATGCGTTTAAATATTGTTCTTATGAGGACACAAAAGTATGCATAATAGGGCAGGATCCTTATCATGATGATAATCAGGCACATGGGCTTGCATTTTCTGTAAAAGAGGGAGTGGACATACCTCCGTCTTTAAAGAATATATATAAAGAGCTAAATGATGATATGGGAGTGCCTATAAGCACATCTGGGTGTTTGGAGCATTGGGCGAAGCAGGGTGTACTTCTTCTAAATGCTGTGCTAACAGTAAGAGCACATCAGGCGGCATCACACAGAAGCCTAGGGTGGGAGCAATTTACAGATAATGCTATTAAATACCTGAATGAAAGAGAAAAGCCTGTAGTTTTTATTTTGTGGGGGAACTTTGCCAGAAACAAGAAAGAGCTGATAACAAACAGCCGACACTATATCATAGAATCCGCTCATCCAAGCCCTTTGTCAGCTAGCCGAGGATTTTTTGGAAGCAAGCCTTTTTCAAAAACAAACAAGTTCCTTTTGAAGAACAATATGATACCAATAAAGTGGTAATAATCATATTGACAGAGAATGTATTTTATTGTATAGTTTTTAAACCGAATTATTTATAAAAATGTGTTGCAGAATTCGCTGGATATTTGTGATTTTTACCCTAAAAACACACCCTTAAATACTGGAATAAAAGTTCTCTATTTTTGGATTTTTTTATTGACAATACTCAAATGTTGTAGTATATTATATTTCGGTCACTATTAAGGGACGGGGTGTAGCGCAGTTTGGTAGCGCACATGGTTTGGGACCATGGGGCCGGAGGTTCGAATCCTCTCACCCCGACCAAATAAACAAAATATGGCCCTATGGTCAAGCGGTCAAGACACCGCCCTTTCACGGCGGTAACGGGGGTTCGATTCCCCCTAGGGTCACCATATATTTTTTGTATTGTTCACTGGATAAGGGCCTTTAGCTCAGTTGGTTAGAGCAACCGGCTCATAACCGGTCGGTCCGGGGTTCGAGTCCCTGAAGGCCCACCAATTTATCTTTTGTTTAATAAAGATAATTATGTATGGATTTAATCTATAGTATGAATAGTACAAAATGGCCCGGTAGTTCAGATGGTTAGAATGCCAGCCTGTCACGCTGGAGGTCGAGGGTTCGAGCCCCTTCCGGGTCGCCATTTTTGCCTCGGTAGCTCAGTCGGTAGAGCAAGGGACTGAAAATCCCTGTGTCGACAGTTCGATTCTGTCCTGAGGCACCAAAAAATTTCATTGATTAGGCTGGTGTAGCTCAATCGGCAGAGCAGCTGATTTGTAATCAGCAGGTTGCGGGTTCAAGTCCCATCACCAGCTCCATTATCTGGAGGGGTTCCCGAGTGGCCAAAGGGGGCAGACTGTAAATCTGTTGTCGACGACTTCGGTGGTTCGAATCCACCTCCCTCCACCATAAACACTAGGCAATCAGTCTGGTGTTTTTTCTTTATAAATAGTATTTTTCAAATTGTTCACTTATGATTTTTTTAGTTTCATCATTTATTAAACTGTAGATTTGGTGCTTTTCATATGTATCCGATGTTTGGTACAAATAAGAAATCATATATAAGTCTGCATATTGCTCTTTAAATAGATTTTCACCAGCTCTATCGGATATACAAAGCCAATATCCTTGAAGTGCAATATCATTTTTCACTTCTTCTGATGACAAAATGTCATCTAAATGTTGTGTGTGAGAATAGCCTCCTTCTGTAACTGCAAAATGAAATATATGTCCAAGTTCATGCATGATAGTCTCTATAGGAGATGAGTCGTGATAATTTCTTCCGTTTATAAAAATACCTGCTTCATAGAATACTTTAGCGTTAGTTTTATCTTTAAAACCACAATTGAGATTCATAACAAATATCGTATTGTGATAATTTGATAATGTTCGACTAATAAAGCTACTCTTTAAGATTTCTTCGAGTTTAGTATCTTCCATTTGTGGTTGATATATTTCGCTGCTATCTAGTAGCTTTGAAATATTCCCCAGTTCTTTCCCTTTGAAAAAAACAGAAAACGCAGTTAACCTTACTAAACTATCATTGCTATTTACAACTACAAATTTTTCGGTACCTTCATAGTTGAATAATTTTTTTATTGCATCCATTTACAGTTACCTTTCTTTATTGATTCATGAATAGCTTCAAACTATCATAATCCTTCGAAAATATTTGTCCAACAAAGTTATAATGAATATCAATTCTCTGCAAATATTCGTTTTCGATTTTATCTTTTTTGAATACTTCTATAAAATCAATTAATTCAACTACAGTTTCTCTATCTAGTTTGGTTATATAATCATTCTTTTTGAATTTATTAACTAGATTTTCAATTCGAGAGTTATCGGTTTTTTGTTTTGATAGTTCTGTTTTTAACTCTAGTAATTGACTATTGAGATTATTTTGCTTTTGCTCATATTCATTGATTAACTTTTTAAACATAGTTTCGGTAATGTTGTTGCCAGCCATTTGACTTAGCAATACATCAATTTTTGATGATATCGATTGAATGTCTCTGCGGACTTTCTTGATTTTTCGTTCAATTTGTCCATTGTTTTGATTTTGGATACTGTTACTTATAGTAATTAGTTTTTCGCACATTCTATCAGAATTTTTGACAGCAATTTTCGAGAATTTTTTTATTTCGTTTAATACAATGGTCTCTAGTTCATCCTCTCGTATTGAATTGTAACCACATGCGTTTTTGCCTTGATTGTTATAAGTACTGCAACGGTAACGATAATAATATCTATATTTACTGTTTTTAGTATAGGTAAAAGTCATTTTAGCACCACAGTCAGCACAAATAATTTTGTTCGAAAACAGAGCAATGGTTTTATCTTTTTTTAGTCTTGGCTTCGAGCCTTTTTTATTTCGAGATAAGATAGTCTGAACTTTTTTCCATGTTATTTCATCAATCAGCGGTTCATGAGTGTTTTCGACTACAATCCACTCATTCTCTGGTATAACATCTCTTCTCTTTACTTTAAAATTTGCTTTCTGACGTTTGCCCTGGCACATATGGCCAATGTATACTTGATTGTTCAGCATACGCAGTATAGTTGAACTTCCCCACTTATTAGAGTCATCAACATACGGGTTAGGTTTGCCTGTGCGGTTAAAGTAATGCTCTCTAGGCGTTAGAATGCCTTCATTATTAAATACATCTGCAATATGTCGTGCACTATTACCTAAAGCATACATTTTGAACATTCGCTTTACAATCGCTGCTCCGTCGTCCTCGAATATCAAGTGATGCTTGTTTTCAGGATTTCTCATATATCCCATAACAGGCTGACTGCCGATAAATTCACCTTTTTTCATTTGTGCTAATTTCGTGGATTTAATTTTTCTCGAAGTATCTTTTGCATAGTACTCATTAAAAACACTTTGAAAAGGCATAAAATCATTATCGATAGTACTATCATAGTTTTCGTTGACTGCAATGTACCTTACACCATGTTTAGGAAGAAAGTAATCTGTAAATTCTCCTGTCAGAATGTAGTTTCGTCCCAACCTAGATAAATCTTTGGTTATAACCATATTTATACGTTTGTTTTCAATATCTTTTTTTAACCTAATAAATTCTGGTCTTTCAAAACTAACTCCTGAGTATCCGTCATCAATATAAATATCTTCTATTTCCCAACCCCTTTCATTTGCGTATTCGGCGAGTATTGTCCTTTGATTAGAAATGCTCATGCTTTCATTGTCAGAATTATTATCTTCCCTTGAAAGCCTTAAATATAATCCTACTTTATAATTTTGCATATTAGCTCCTTTTGATTAGTGCAAAATTCTAGGTAGTTTAGCTTAAATTTAGTATACCCTGAATTTTGCACATAGTCTATACCTTTACAATGAATTGACCTGTTTTTCTATTACACTATCAACAGAATCGTAAAAGCTTTTGCTCTTCTCAAAGTAGCTTGATACAATAAAAGTAGTTCCTTTTATTTTTATAGCTGAAACGAAGTAGTTTGTGCCTACTCCATACATGTTTAACTGTTCAAATTTTAGTAGATTATCCTTTCCCATAACCTTTTCACCTTTCATTCATTTTCTTTATAATATCTAAGTATTTGTCTTTTTCAGCCTGTAGCTCTTCATCTGATAAACTATTAAGAAGCTGCTGCTGTTTATCCGCAGTTTGCGATATGAAACTGTTTTCAGCTTGTTTATATAGTTTTCGCTGCACTTAACCTGCGCCGTAAACTTTTGTGCTTTCGGCATCCACTTTTCAAGCTTTTTAATGGCTTCATCACGCTGGTTTGCTGTGCTGAATGAACTTATACCATTTATTGCTCCTTTTATGCTCTCAAACTCTTTATCGAGATTCTGAGCCTGCTTGTACAGCCAAAGAGGTATATGTTTCCTGTGGGTTTCCATTGCAGAAAGTCCTCGTTCAAAATCCGGCCAGAGTTCTGCCATATACTCATGGAATTTTGTCTGCCAATCTGACAGTTTTTTCTGATTACCGATTATATCTTTTGCAGATAGTCTCTTATCCTTTGTTATCGGAACAAAGCTGATATGCATATGAGGAGTTTTCTCATCCATATGTACTGCAGCAGATATTATATTCTGCCAACCTATTTCATCTTTGATAAACTGTACAGCTCTTTCGAAAAATTTTCTATGTTCTTCCTGAGTTATAGCTTCAAAAAACTCTGGGCTGGCTGTAATAAGTGTTTCAACCATAAGTACACTGTCTTTTCTCCTCTTGCATCCTGCTTCCGTAATTCTCTTCATAATTTCAGCATGATAGCTTTTTCCGGCTGAACGATATGGTAGTTATTCAAAATTCTAGTTAAGTCTATATCTGGATTGCTCTTGTATTGGTTTTTCCTTCGTTCATTGTGAGATTCAAGCGAAGTTATTTGTCCACCTTTTCTCTTAGCAAATCTCATTATTGCAAACATAATTATTTCCTTTCCATAGTGTTTTTTAGTACACCGCAAAGGCTTTGCAAATGCTATCCTGCCGCCGCAGTCACCGCTGCTGCAGATAAGCATTTTACAGCAGAAAAATATTATATATTTGAGCTAGTTAATTATCTGCTGTTAGCCTTTAAGCGGTGTAACACACTAGACCTTGCAAGCAAGGTCAGTGTGCTCTGCCGAGGGCTTACGAGGTAAATTATCGATTAATCTAATAATTCACCTCTTGCAACTGTCACTATTGTGACAGTTGATGACAGCTGTGACAGTTATTCTCCGGCAGGTAATTCGCCGTCATAACTGTCATTGCTGTCATATTTTTCGACATGCTGCAGTTGAATAATTCTTCCTTTACTTGTTCTGCTGTACTCATAAAGGATATCATTATCAGTAAACAGCGTGTCGTGATATTGGTTTATCAGCTTTGTAACTGTATTAACCGGAGTTAATTCATCATTCATTTCAGAAAGTAATTGTGTTGCATTTCCTGACCATATTTCTTTATCTTCCATAAATGATACAAGCTGAAAAACAAAATCAGGTATTTCCCGTTTTATAATATCTTCTGTTTTATCGCAGGATACAAACTTCCATATACATCCTTCAAATTTTAATGTTATCTCCTGGTACTCTGTATCTCTTCCGGATATTATCAATCGTGCTGTATCGGAATAGCGTTTTTCCTTGACTAATATATAGTTGCAGTCTACACCGCCGGATATTCCGGTGCTTCCTGAAATCATCATTAAAGGATCAGTAGAAGTATCTTTTCTTAGATGATGTACAAGTATCAAAGCAACTCCATAGTCATCAGCAATATCTTTTAGTTGTGAAGTATCAAAATAATCATTTGCATAAGCATTGTTATTAAAGGATAAGCCTCGTATGCGTTGGAATGTATCAATTACAATTAAACCTATTTTTCTATGATCGCTGATAAAATCTTTAATCTGTTCTTTTAATCCATCTGCAAGAAGAGCTGCAGTAACTGAAAAATATAGATTGCTGGGTGCATCATCTGTTATCTCGAACATTCTGTTTTGTATGCGTTTGTATGTGTCTTCAAGACAGAGATATAATACATCACATTTATTGGTTGTATATCCCCAGATAGGTTCACCTTTTGATACCTGAAGACAAAGGTAGAGCATAAGCCAGCTTTTGCCTATCTTCGGGCTCCCAGCTAAGATATGCAATCCCTGTGGTATCAAATCTTCAACTACATATCTTAATGGGGCGATAGGCGTATCCTGTAACCTTTCGGCATCCACTGTATCTAATTTAAATAGTTCATCAATCATAAGCAGCTGCTTTCTTTATTAATCCAGTGAATCAGCTGCTCTTTACTTACCATCATTCTTTTGCCGATTCTTAATGTAGGAAATTCTCTGGAATTCATAAGTTCATATGCTTTGGCCTTAGAAATTCCTAGAACTTCAGAAATTTCACTGGCATTAAGCATAGTTGGTAGTTCATTGTATTCAGATTTATCTTTATTCATATATGCTGTTCCTTTCCTGTATTTTTGCCTCTTTTGCATGCAATATATGGCTGTTTTGACATATTACATGACATGTGGTATCATTTCAAGTAAAATAGACAATATTTATTCGACTTGTTCTCGTTCTATATTGTTTTATCTATT